>NZ_JBITMA010000009.1:0-92227 GCF_044465765.1 Nocardia sp. NPDC049526
ACCCAAACGGGGGTTTGAGGAGCCGGAACCAAAATAATATTTGGCACTGACATTCATCGACACACTATTGAGTTCTCAAAGAACACACGCACACACATTCACTCCGGAGTAAATCCGGGGCTTCAGTGAGGCAACTTGGTGAAGCTTAGCCCAGCCGACTCCCGACACAAAATCAGGAACCTTCCGAACCAGTGTGATCGCCAGGCGCTCCTCGTACTACCTCGTTTCCCAGGCCTTTCGGCTCCGGGTCGGTGTCCGTGTCGCTCTGACTTGGATAAAGTTACTTACCGCCGTGCACGATGTCAAATCGCCTGGCCAGCGGGTGTTTACAGCGAGTTCACCCAATTGCGGAGCAGCTGCGCCCCCGCATCACCGGACTTTTCGGGATGAAACTGCGTCGCCGACAGCGGACCGTTCTCGACGGCCGCCAGGAATGGGACTCCGTGTTCGGCCCAAGTGAGCTTCGGCGCGGCGAAGTGTTCGCTCGGTGGCAGGTCCCAGGTCTGTGCGGCATAGGAGTGCACGAAATAGAAACGGGTATCGCTGGCCATTCCGGCGAACAAGACACTGTCGGTAGGAGCCGACACCGTGTTCCAGCCCATGTGCGGGAGCACAGGTGCGGACAGGCGCTCGACCACGCCCGGCCATTCCGCGCACCCGTCGGTTTCCACACCGAATTCCACCCCGCGCTCGAACAGGATCTGCATGCCGACGCATATGCCGAGCACCGGACGACCGCCGGCCAGCCGCTGACCGATGATGCGCTCCCCTTTCACCTCGCGCAGCCCGGCCATACACGCGGCGAACGCACCGACGCCGGGAACGACGAGGCCATCGGCGGCAAGCGCGGTATCGGCATCGGCGGTCACCTCGACGTTCGCGCCTGCGCGAATCAGCGCGCGGTGCGCGGAGTGCAGATTGCCGGAGCCGTAGTCGAGCAGAGCGACGGATTTCGTTGTCACAACGTCCCCTTCGTCGACGGCACACCGCTCACCCGCGGATCCAGTTCGACGGCGCCGCGCAATGCCCGCGCGACCGCCTTGAATTCGGCCTCGGTGATGTGGTGCTGGTCGCGGCCGTACAGCACGCGCACGTGCAGGGCGATACGGGCGTTCAGCGCGATCGACTCGAAGACATGCCGGTTGAGCACTGTCGAATACGGGGCACCAGGTCCGGAACCCGGAATCACCGCGTGCAGCAGGTGATCAGGTTCGCCGGTGTGCACGCAGTACGGGCGGCCGGAGACATCTACCGCAGCGTGCGCCATGGTCTCGTCCATCGGAATGAACGCATCGCCGAAGCGACGGATGCCGGACTTGTCGCCCAATGCCTTACCCAGTGCCTGGCCGAAGACGATGGCGGTGTCCTCGACGGTGTGGTGCGCCTCGATCTCGATATCGCCCTCGGCGCGCACCGTCAGATCGAAGCTCGCGTGTGCGCCGAGCGCGGTCAGCATGTGGTCGTAGAACGGGACACCGGTGGAGATGTCGGTCTTGCCGGTGCCGTCGAGGTCCAGTTCGACGACGATATTCGATTCCTTGGTGACGCGCTCCACCCGCGCGGTGCGATTCATCTTTGCTTCCTCCACAGGCGGATTCATCGGATGGTGAGGTCGGTGTCGGCCAATATGCCGCTGACGCGCAGGAATTCGTCGTTCTCGGCGGCGAGACCGATGGTGGCGCGCAGATATCCCGGAATGCCGACATCGCGGATCAGCACGCCGCGGTCCAGATAGTGCTGCCAGGCGCGGGGGGCGTCGGTGAAGCGACCGAAGAGCAGGAAGTTGGCGTCGCTGGGGATCACCTCGAAACCCATGGCGGCCAGCGCTTCCGCGACCCGGTCCCGCTGTGCCGCAAGTTCGGCGACGCTGCCGAGGGTTTCGTCGGCGTGGCGCAGGGCCGCCCGGGCGGCGGCCTGGGTGACCACCGACAGGTGATACGGCAGTCGCACCAGCAGCATCGCGTCGATCACCGCGGGGGCGGCGACCAGATAGCCGAGGCGGCCGCCCGCGAAGGCGAAGGCCTTGCTCATGGTGCGGCTGACCACGAGTTTCGTCGGAAACCGATCGATCAGGGCGATCGCGCTCGGCTCGGCGGAGAATTCGCCGTATGCCTCGTCGACGACCACGATGCCCGGTGCGGCGGCCAGGATCCGGGCCAGGTCGGCCTGCGGAATGCTGTGTCCGGTCGGGTTGTTGGGGCTGGTCACGAAGACCACATCGGGTCGGCGCTCGGCGATGACGGTGAGCGCGTAGTCGATATCGAGGGAGAAGTCGGCATTGCGCTTGGCCTCGACCCATTCGGTATCGATGCCCTCGGAGATGATCGGGTGCATCGAGTACGACGGCACGAAACCCAGTGCGCTGCGGCCGGGTCCGCCGAAGGCCTGCAGCAGTTGCTGCAGGATTTCGTTGGAGCCGTTGGCCGCCCAGACATTGGCGGTGTGCACCGCGGTGCCGGTCTGGCGAGTCAGGTATTCGGCCAGGTCGCTGCGCAGGGCGACGGCGTCGCGGTCCGGGTAGCGGTGCAGGTCGGTGGCGGCGGCGCGAATGGATTCGGCGACGTCGTCGACGAGGGCCCGGCTCGGCGGGTGCGGGTTCTCATTGGTGTTCAGCTGCACCGGCACCGTCAATTGTGGTGCGCCGTAAGGCTTTTTGCCGCGCAGATTCTCGCGCAGCGGCAGGTCGTCCAGGCTGACGCCGGAGCCGGGCACGGTGATCTCGGGGGTCATGCCAGTGCCTCGAATCGCGCTTGTACGGCCTGGCCGTGTGCGGGCAGGTCCTCGGCATTGGCCAGTGCGACCACGTGACCGGCGACATCTTTGAGTGCGGCCTCGGTGTATTCGACGACGTGGATCCCGCGCAGGAAGGTCTGCACGCTGAGGCCCGAGGAGTGTCGCGCGCAACCTGCGGTCGGGAGTACGTGGTTGGAGCCCGCGCAGTAGTCGCCCAGGCTGACCGGGGCGTACGCACCGACGAAGATCGCGCCGGCACTGCGCACTCGGGCCGCGACGGCAGGCGCATCGGCGGTCTGGATCTCCAGGTGTTCGGCGGCATAGGCATTCACCACCCGCAGGCCCTGCTCGAGATCGTCGACGAGCACGGTGCCGGATTGCTTACCGGACAATGCCTCTCGCACCCGGTGCGCGTGCTTGACCACCGTCATCTGGGTGGTGAGCGCGGCGTCCACCGCATCGGCGAGTTCGACGCTGTCGGTGACGAGCACGCTGGCGGCGAGCACATCGTGTTCGGCCTGGCTGATCAGATCGGCGGCGACGTGGACCGGATCGGCGGTGGCGTCGGCCAGGATCGCGATCTCGGTGGGGCCCGCCTCGGCATCGATGCCGACCAGGCCGCGGCACAGACGCTTGGCGGCGGTCACGAAGATATTGCCGGGACCGGTGATCAGGTCGACCGGCTCGAGCTGCGCTCCATCGGTATCGATACCGCCGTAGGACAGCAGCGCGACAGCCTGCGCACCACCGACGGCCCACACTTCCTCGACCCCGAGCAGCTTCGCGGCAGCCAGGATGGTCGGGTGCGGCAGCCCGCCGTGCTGCGCCTGCGGCGGCGAGGCCACCACCAGCGAGTCGACACCGGCCGCCTGGGCGGGCACCACATTCATCACGACGCTCGACGGGTAGACGGCATTGCCACCGGGCACGTAGAGCCCCACCCGCTCGACCGGAACCCACCGCTCGGTCACCGTGCCGCCGGGCACGACCTCGGTGGTGGTATCGGTGCGTCGCTGATCGGCGTGGACCTTGCGAGTCCGTTCGATCGCGACCTCGAGTGCGCTACGCACGGCCGGATCCAACTTCTCCAATGCGGCTTCCAACTCGGCCGCGGGCACTCGCACGCTCGCCGGAATCACGCCGTCGAACTGCTCGCTGAACTCCAGCGCCGCGGCGACCCCGCGATCCCGGATCGCCTCCACGACCGGTCGCACCTGATGCAGCACCGAGTCCACGTCGACTCCCCCGCGCGGCAGCGCGGTGCGCAGCTCGGCAGCGGAGGGAGTACGGCCGCGCAGATCGACGCGGGCGAGCTCGATGCGGGATGTCATGAGGTCTGCGATCCTGTCTGTCCTGATCCTTGGACGCCGTGCCCGACGCCGAGCGGTCGGTATTCTCCGCTCCGCTCCAGCTACCAGCCTATCGGTCCGGTGCCACCCGTTATCCGCTGCGGTCGCCGGATGTGGCGCGGAGTACGGCCGCCTGCCCCGGTCCGATAGTGAACCGGGGCGGGGCGGGTGTCAGGCCGAGACGAGTCGCTTGATGATCATCGGTTCGGCGAGGATCTGGTCGAGTACGTCGCGCACATGGAAGAAATGTGGCGTCGTGAAATGTTCGTCGAGTGCTTCCGGAGTGGTCCACTCCTCGACGAGCACCATGTGGGAAGGGTCGTTGGGGTCGGTGTAGGGGTGGTAGGTCAGGCAGCCGGGCTCGGCCAGGGACGGTTCGATCATTGCCTCGAGCGCCGTGCGTAGGCGGTCTTCGCGGCCCGAGTCGGCGCGGAATTCGGCGACGACGTGCAGTGTCATGGTGGTTCCTCAGAAATTACGCGCGGGCGGGGCCGATGCCCGCGCCGGTCGTGGTGATGGCGATCTCGATTGCGGCGAGATCATCGGTGCTGAGCGCCAGGTCACGGGCGCCGAGCCAGCCGTCGATCTGCGTGGCGTTACGTGCGCCGACGATCGCGCCGGTGATGCCGGGCCATGCGGTCGCCCAGGCCAGGGCCACCTCGGCGACGGTCACGCCGTGGCGGGCCGCGATCGGGCGCATGGCTTCGACGAGGGCGAGCTTGGCGGACAGGCCGGTGGTGAAGTCCGGATGCGAACCGCGCCAGTCCTCGTCGGGCAGATTGCGCAGGCGTTCCTCGGTGAATGTGCCGGTGAGCAGGCCTGATTGCAGTGGTGAGTAGACGATCACGCCGGTGCCGTTCTCGTGTGCCCAGGCGATATCGGCCGCGGCCGAGCGATTGATCGCCGAGAATGGCGGCTGGATCGCATCGACATGGGCGATGGATTCGGCGACCGCCAGTTGGGCCGCGTCGTGGTTGGACAGGCCGATGGCGCGGACCTTGCCTTCCTTCTTCAGATCGGCCATGACCTGCCAGTACTCCGCGAGCGGAGTCGCCTGGTCATTGGCTTCACCCTCGGCGCCGTAGACGAACACGGCACCGGTGTCCGGCCAGTGCACCAGGTAGAGGTCGATCTGCTCGGCGCGCAGCCGACGCAACGAATCCTCGATTTCCTTGCGCACCACATCCGGGCGCATGATCCGACGCGGCGGCCCGGCACGGTCGTCGCCTTCTTCCCAGATCAGGCCGGTTTTGGTGACGAGGAAGGGCCGCTCGGCTTCCGGGATGTCGGCGAGCGCGCGGCCGACCAGATCCTCGGCGTGGCCGACGCCGTAGGCGGCTGCCGTATCGATCCAGTTGATTCCGCCGTGCACTGCATGCCGAATAGCGGCGATCGAGTCGGCGTCATCGGTGGCGCCCCATGAGTACTGCCAACCGGATCCGCCGAAGATCCAGGTGCCGAAGCCGAGCGGGGAGATGTCCATGCCGGTGTCGCCGAGCGGGCGGGTGTTGCTCATTGTGTCCGTCTCCGTTCACTGCCGGAACTGTTCCGGCGGTGATCACTACTTTCGGCGCGGACAGCGGCGGTAGACAGCGCCGCGCGAGCCTGGGCACAGCATGACCAGGATGCGCCCCGGCAACCGCCTGGATACTGGACGACGTGAGTCTGGATCGACGTGCCGAACTCGGCGAATTCCTGCGTTCCCGGCGGGCGCGACTGAGCCCGGAGGAGGTCGGCCTGCCCGACTACGGCAGCCGCCGCCGGGTACCCGGTCTGCGGCGCGAGGAGCTGGCCATGGTGGCCGGGGTCAGTGTCGATCACTATGTGCGTCTGGAACAGGGCCGCACCCTGCACTTCTCGGAGTCGGTGCTGGATGCCGTCGCGCAGGCGCTGCGGCTGAACCCGGTGGAACGCGCGCATCTGTATCGACTGGCGCGGCCGTGGTCCGGCGAGGAGCCGCCGGCCGAACAGGAAGTTCGTCCCGGATTGCGCAGGCTGCTCGACGCGGCCGCAGACGTACCCGCCTACATCGTGGGCCGCGGCACCAATGTGCTCGCCTGGAATTCCCTTGCCGCCGCGCTCATCACCGATTTCGGCGCTCTACCGCCTCGTGAACGCAATCTCGCTCGACTGGTCTTCCTCGACGAGGGGATGCGCGAACTGTACGAGGATTGGACGGCCAAGGCCGCCGATGTCGTCGCGTATCTGCGCCTGGATATGGCGCGCAATCCCGGCGATGCCGGAATCGCTTCGCTCATCGAGGAATTGAGCGCGAACTCCGCCGACTTCGGCGCCATGTGGCAGCGTCACGAACTCAAGGACAAGACGCACGGGCGGTACATATACCTGCACCCGGCGGTCGGCCGACTCGATCTGGGCTTCGAAACGCTACGCCTACCCGACGATCCGGATCAGGCGCTGATCATGCACACCACCGAACCGGATTCGCCGAGCGCCACCGCCCTTGCGCTGCTTGCGAATTGGGCGCAGACCTCGGTGCGGTCCGTTGCCCGGTAGCGCACCGCCCCCGCCGCCGTGACTAGCGCGCGTCGCCGCTGCGGGTGTCGCTGTCAATAAGTGGGGCGCCGCTGCCAGGGTTGATCAATCGCAGCGTCACCGACCTGTTCCGGCCCGCATAGGTCACGCTGGCCACATTGATATCCACCGAACCGTCTGGGTTGGTGCCTGTACCACCACCGGCCGCATCAACCGTGTTGAAGGCCGTGACCCGATTCTGCGTCCAGTAATCCTGGAAGGCTGACTGACTGCCGTAGACGCGCTGGGCAGCGGGAGTCAACTGTTTCCATGCAGCCGCGAAACTCATATAGGTGAGGTTGTTGTAGAAGTCCACCACTTGATCGATGGATTGCCGCGAGTCTGTCGTGCCGACGCTCTTCGTTTGCCCCGGCGAGCCCGCGGCAGCCGTGGAAGTGGTCCCCTTGGACACGGACGACGAAGGCGGACTCGCTTGCACCGACGGCGTATTGGTGCCCGACTGATTCAGCGCACCGATCAGGATGGCCGCGACGGCCACCACCGCACCGATGGTCGCACCGACCAGTACGGCCTTGCGCTTACCACCGGATTTGCGCGGCGCCGGACGCGGCTGCGTCGCGGTCCGCGGATGCGCTGCGGTTGTCGGATGCGACGCACTGGAGTTGGCGGGACGGACGGAGTTTCGCGGCGGCGGCGTCGGACGTGGTTGCCGCGCGGTCGGCTGGTGCTCCGGTGTCGGATTCGCGGGTGGCCGCAGCGCACGGGTCGCGGATTCGCCACGGCGACCGAAAGCCTCACTGGCCGGGACGAATCCGGCGGGCACCGGTCCGGAATCGGCGAGTGCGGAAAGATGTTCGCGGGCCGCACGCATGGTCGGCCGGTCGGCCGGGTCCGGGCTGAGCAGATCCAGCAGGAAGTCGGTCGCTGGCCCGGCGTGGCGAGGTTCGCTCACTTGGCCGTTCGCCGCGGCGTAGAGCACGGCGAGCGGGTTGGCGCTGGCACCGTACGGCGGTTCACCCTCGAGGGCGTGGAAAAGCGTTGCGCCCAAGGCGAATACGTCGGCGGCCGGTGTCGGGTCGGCGCCGCGCGCGACCTCCGGCGCGAGATAGGCGGCGGTACCGCAGATCAGACCGGTCTCGGTGAGGGTGACGTCACCGGTGGCGCGGGAGATGCCGAAGTCGGTGATCTTCACCGTGCCGGTGTCGTCGAGCAGGATATTGCCCGGCTTGACATCGCGGTGCACGATTCCGGCGTGATGTGCGGCGATGAGCGCCGCGGCAACCTGTTCGCCGATCCGCGCGACCTGGGTCAGCGGCAGCATCCCCTGCGCGGAGATCACTCCCGCCAGACTCTTCGACTTCAGATACTCCATCACCAGGCACGGGTCGCCGTTGTGCTCGGTGATATCGAAGACGACGATCGCATTCGGGTGCTGGAAACGCGCCGCATTGCGGGCCTCGCGGATCGCGCGCTGTCGCACCACATCGCGCTCGGCTTCGGGCAGGCTGGGCTTGATGTGGATCTGCTTCACCGCGACCGAGCGCTGCAGGCGTTCGTCGACGGCACGCCAGACCACACCCGTGCCGCCGCTACCAATCCGCTCGACCAGGCGGTAGTGCTCCGCGATCAATTGACCGGTATCGATGGCGCCTACTCCGAACCTTCTCGAAATCGTGACATCACGCGTATTGACCATCAACGCGTTCCGCCGACGAGTGTAGCGGGGCACAATCCTCGGCACGCGGCTGCGGGGGTATATTCGCCGCCCACACGCGCCGAAGGCTAGTACCGTGCTGATTCGACAGTGTCGCTCAATGTCGTGCACGCAGCATACGGCCTGCGGCCTCCACGGCCGGACCCGAGCTGTTCGCATCGCTGACGAAGACGGCGAAGGCCAGGTCACCGTCGATTCCGACGAACCAGCCATGGGCGTGCTTGTCATCGATGTACTCGGCGGTGCCGGTTTTGCCGATCAGTCCCGGGATGTCACGCAACGCGGTGGCGGTGCCGCCGGTAATGGTTTCGCGCATCATGGTTTTCAGCTGCTCGTCGGTGGTCGGCGGCAGCGGCGCCGGGGTGTGATCGGCCACGCCGGGCTGCCCGTCGACGACCATCGGCAGCGGCATCGATCCGCGCGCGATGGATGCGGCGACCAGCGCCATACCGAACGGTGAGGCCGTCACCTTGCCCTGGCCGATGCCGGACTCCACCCGCTGTGCCGGGGTGTCCGCGGTCGGCACCTTGCCGGTGACGGTGGTCAGACCGGGTGTGACGAAGTCGATGCCGAGGCCGAGTTGTGCCGCGGCATCGGTCAGGCCGTTCGGTGCGAGATTCACCGCGAGTTGCCCCATGGTGGTGTTGCAGGACTGAGCGAAGGCGGTGTGCAGGGCGACGTTGCCGAGGTCGAAGTTGTTGTCGTTGGGGATGCGGCGACCCTCGATATTCGCGGTGGCCGGGCACGGCAGCACGGTGTCGGGTGTCACCGTGCCGGATTGCAGAGCGGCCGAGACCGTGACGGTCTTGAAGGTCGACCCCGGCGGATACAGGCCGGTGAGCGCGATCGGTCCCTGGGCGTCGGCGGCCGCGTTCTGCGCGACGGCGAGCACCTTTCCGGTGGAGGGTTGCATTGCGACGATCGCGGCGGGCTGGGTGATCGGCGTCAATGCCCTCTCCGCGTAGCGCAGCAGATCGGTGTCGAGTGTGGTCACGATATCCGCGGTGGGTTTCGGATCCTGACCGGCGACGCGTTCGGTGCCGTCGGCGGTCTGCGCCCGCACCGCCCAGCCTGCCGCAGCGTCGGCGGAGCTCTGCCACCGGTCGGCGAGGCCGGACAGCACCGGTGACGCGAGGGATTTGTCGGTGGCGAGCAGGCGGGTCTGCGGCGCGAGGGTGACGCCCGGGACTGCGGCCAACGCCGTTTGGATCGGGGCGATATCGGCGTCGCGCAGGGTGACCGCCGTGATCGGCTTGCCCTGGGCCGCAGCCAGATCCGATTGCAGCGACTGTGCGGTGATGTCGGCGGCGACGGGGGCGAGCACCGCGGCGAGCGCGGCGGTATCGGCACCGGGCGCGACGTTCACCAGGGTGACCACCTGCTCGGTCATCAACTCACCGCCCGATGACTCCAGAATCCGCGCGGGCTTCGGATAGGTGCTGGCATAGCTCAGTGGGCCGAGGGCGAGACCGGGCGCGATGGCATCGGGGTCCCATTTGATCTTCCAGCCGTCGCCGGAATCGCCGGCGGAACCGTTGGTGGTGTAGCTCCACTCGTTCTTACCGAACTTCCAGGTGGCGGCGAGGGTGAAGGAGTTCTTATCCGCGCTGCGGACCTCGTATTTCACATCCTTGCCGAGCCCGTCGTAGAGCTTGCCCAGCACATTCGATGCCGTGGTCGGGTCGTCGGTGAGTGCGGCGGCCGCGGCGATATCGTCGCGGCTGAGCGCATCGGCGAACTGCCCGGCGACGGTGTCGGGCTGGTCCGGCCCTGAGCTGCAACCACTCAGGGCCAGGGCGGAGGCTGCGAACAGAACGAGAAGATTCCGGTAAGCACGCACCCGGCCGACTCTAGTGCGGGACGGCAACGAGCCTGGGTAAACCGCACGGAGAGCGGATTTCAGGCGAGCCAGGGCCCCTGGGCGAGGGCGGTGGCGTCGGGTTCGGACAGGTCGATGTCGAAGACCTCGGTGAGGATTTTCGGAAGTTCGGCGAGTTCGAGTTCGCGGGTTTCGCTGGAGCCGTTCGGATATTCGGTGATGAGGGTGAGGTTGTCCAGTACGTGGTGGACGTCCGGGAGGAAGCGCTGCACGAACGGCCGGGCGGTGAACGGTGAGCGCGGCGAGGTGGAGACGAAGTGGTTGCCGACCGCGAAATCGATACGGTACTGCGGATTCAGCGTGAAGGTGTAGCGGTCGATCCAGCCGTCGCGGCCGAATTGGTGCAGCACCCACAGGTCGCTGTCGAGTTCGCCGGTGGTGTGTTCGAGCCGGAAGCGCCAGTCACCGAGGGTGAATTCACCGCCCTCGACCAGTTCATAGGGCGCGAGCGGTCCGGAGCCGAAGCCGACATCGCAGATCCAGACGCGATCGTCATCGCTGGTGGTGACGCGCAGCAGGGCGTGGGTGGCCGGGCGCAGACCGTCGGACACGCCCATGGTGACCCGGCCGCTGAGACCGGTCACCCCGAAGCCGAGCTGTTCCAGCGCGGCGGCGAACAGGCCGACGTTCTCATAGCAGTAGCCGCCGCGCCGGTGCCGGATCATCTTGTCCTGCAACGATTCCAGATCCAGCGGAACGGGGCGCCCGAGAATGGACTCCAGATTCTCGAACGGGATCGTGGTGGTGTGGGCATAGACGAGGGCACTCAGGGTGGCCGGCGTCGGGGTGCGGTCGCCGGTGTAGCCGATGCGGGCCAAGTACGCGTCGAGGTCCAATTCCGCGCCGCTCCAGTGGTAAGCGGGGTCATTCGGCTTCATCGCACCTCTCCTTCTGTCCGGTCTTGCCCGAATGAACCACACCGCACCGACAGGTGTTCCCTAGGCGGCGCATTTGGCGGTCGGCGGGGCCGGGGGCGCGGTCACGATGCCGCGGGCGACGTCGACCAGATAGTCGCGGTCGGGTCCGTCGACGGGCTCGGTGCCGAGCAGCAGGCGCTCGACCACGCAGCCGCCCTCGAAATACGCGGGACCGACGCTGTGATCGCCGGGGACCACGGCGCCGTTCAGGTCGCGGCCGGTGACGATGGTGTACATCGAGGTGGGTTTGCCCGCGGCGAGCAGCCCGGCTCGCATTTCCAGGGTCGCCGGGTACGGCACCACATCGTCACCGGTGCCGTGGATCAGGAAGGCGCGTTTCATGCTCATCCGGGCGGCAAGGAGAACGGGCGAACGTTCGGCATAGGCCTGCAGGCAGACCGTCGGGGCGCAGCCGCCCGCATCGCGTTCGATCTGAGCGGGCAGTGCGGGATCGACGCCCGCCGACGCGAGCCACATGGTGAAATCGTCCGCGGGACCGTAATTGTCGACCCAGTAGTCGAACAGCCCTTGCGGACCATGCGCCACCGCGAGTCCGCTCATGGTGCCGCCCTGACTCCAGCCCCACAGCACGGTTCGGCCGATCGTCGGATGCTCGTTCTTGTACCACTGGGTGGCGGTGATGATATCGCGCCGGCCAGCCCACAGATTCCAGTCGCCGGTGCGCCAGACGCTGGTCGCGCTGCGGGCGTCCATGGACAGGATCGGGGTCGCGGTGCGGCGGGCGATCGAGGTCAGATATCCGGCGTAATCGGCGGAGGTGCCGTCGTGGCCGTGAACCGCGACGACCAGATCACGCGGCGCCGGATCGCCCGCCGCGCAGCGATACGGTTCGTATACCCGGCCGGTGGCGTCCTCGCCGTCTACTGTCAGGGTCACGGGCCGCACGTCGACTTGGACCGCGCATTCCGGTTCGGCCGAAACAGGCGGTGCGACAAGACTTGTCGTCGACACCGCGGCGAACAGCGCACAGCCGAGCGTCAGCAGTAGGTGTCTCATGCCGGAATGATGACATGCGGCTATCGCAGTCCGGTCGCGGTGCCGAGGCGAGTCGCGACGAATACCGCGCCGAGCACCGCGGCGGCGCCGACGGTGCCGGCGAAGGTGGTCGCGCCCGCTGGCAAACCGATTGCGTCACTGAGGAATCCGGCCGACAGCGGGAGTACTGCGGCGGGCAGGTATCCGCCGATGTTCTGGGCGGCATTGGCCTCGGCGAGCCGATCGGCGGGCACGCTAGTGCTGATGGCCGTGAGACCGCCGAACTGGCCCATGCCCTGGCCGATGCCCGCGAGGATCGCCGCGGCGGCGAAGAACGCGATCGATGACAGTCGCAGCGCCGCGACCAGAGTGATCATGCTGAGCAGGGTGGCCGCCGTACCGCCCAGCAGGATCGTGCGCAAGCGCATCCGCCGCACCGCGAATTGAATGCCGGTGGCGCCGAGGAACATGACGAAGGCCAAGCCGCCCGCGAGCACTCGGTTGGTGGCGCCCAAGAGATTCGACAGCAGCGAGGGGCCGAGCGAGAGCACGAATGATGTCGCGGTGATACCTGGCGCGAACACCGCGATGCCGAGCAGCACGGCCGTGCGTCCGCCCGGTGCGACCGCGGGGATGCGAATCCACGGGCCACGTCCGCGAGCGCCCTTGGGCAGGTCGAGCCGCGCGACGACCGCGAAAGCCGTAGCAAGCAAGACGATTTCGACGACGAAAATAGTGACGGTCGGGCCGGGAACGAGCTGTGACAGCAGACCGGCCAGCAACGGACCGAAGCCCGCCCCGAGCACCATGGCCGATGAGGCCGCGAGTGCGGCAAGGCGTTTGCGCTCCGGGCCGCCTATATCGGTTACCGCCGCCATCCCCGCCGAGACGGCCGCACCGACCGCTATTCCGGTGAGCAGACGCGCGATCGCCAGCATCGCGACCGAATTCGCGGTGGCGAAAAGGACGCAGGCGAGCATCGCGAGGAGCACCGCGGGTAGCAGTACCGGCTTGCGGCCGATGCGGTCCGAGACCACGCCCGCGACCAGCAGCGCGCCGAGCAATCCGGCTATGTAGCAGGCGAATACGGCGGTCAGTGTGCCCGAGGAGAAGCCCAGCCGGTGCTGCCACACGATATAGAGCGGGGTCGGCGCATTCGAGAGCACGAATACCGCGAGCACCGGCCAGGCCGCCAGCCACACCGCACCGTCGCGTCGCGTCGCGGTTTCCGGTTTCGCCAAGAGCGTCGTCATGCCAACCTCCATAGTTCGAACTAACTCGTACTGGTACGACGAGAGTCGAACTTAACATCTAGTACGATAGAAGTCGAACTAAGGATTGGCTGATCCGCAGGAGACCCGATGCCATCGACCGACACCCCGGCAACGCTGCCCGAGCCGACGCGCGCCGAACTGCGGCTCGAGGATGTGCTCGGCGTGCTCAGCGATCCGCTGCGGCTGAGCATGGTGCAGAAACTGCTGCTCGAATCCCCGGAGACCGATCGCTCCTGCGGCTGGTTCGATATCGATCGGCCGAAATCGACACTGACACACCATTTCCGGGTGCTGCGCGAGGCCGGCGTCACCCGTCAGCGGCAGTACGGACTGGAGCGCCGCAGCCGGGTGCGGATCGACGATCTCGACGCGCGTTTTCCGGGGTTGCTCGATCTGGTTCGCGCCTGGCAGCCGACGTAATTCGGCGGTGTTTCGGGGGCAGGCGTGTCTCGGTGGGTTCTGCTACCGTCCGCGATAGTCGATCCAGAGTTCGGGCCCGTCTGTCGTCCGAACCTCGTTCCGGGGAGTTTCCATGGCCTTCTTGAACCGTCTCATCAGCAATGCGACCAATATCAGCCGCCTGATGGATCTGATGGACAAGGCCCCGCAGTGGCGAGCGCAATTGCTGGCCAAGAAGAACGAGCTGCGCGGCGGCACATTCCGGGATGCGAGCATGGGCATGTGCGCGCTCGTCGCGGCGGCCGACGGCACCATCGATCCGGCCGAGCGCATGCGGGTGGCCGGACTCATCGGCTCCGATCCGGTGCTGCAGAACTTCCCGACCGATGAATTGCGCGACCTGTTCGAGAACAACTGCAACCGGCTGGTCGGCGATCCGGCATTCGGGCGGGCATATGTGCTGCAGCAGATCGGCAAGGCGGCGGGGAAGCCGACCGAGGCGCACGCGGTCGTCCAGATCGGCATCATGATCGGCAATGCGGACGGGAATTTCGATCAGAACGAGATCGCCGCGGTACGGGAGGCATGCCAGGCGCTAGGGGTGGATCCGCAGCAGTTCGGCATCTGACCGCTACTATTCGCATATGCGTTCGATTGATGCGGCGGAGCGGCGGGCCCGGCTGGCGCGGCGACATCGGCTGACACCAGCGTGTCGCACCGATGACGTTGCCGATATCGTCCGATCCCTAGTGGTACTGCATGCGACCGATCCGGCGACGGTGTACCTGTCGGTGGGCGCGCGCAGTCTCACCGCTGAGCCCGCACATGTCGAGAAGGCACTGTACGAGGATCGGACGCTGCTGCGCCTGCTGGCGATGCGGCGCACGATGTTCATCGCACCGGTCGAATTGCTGCCGGTATTGCAGGCATCGTGCGCGGATGCGTTGGCGGAGAAGCAACGTCGCACCTACGGCAGGTTCATCGAGCAGGCCGGTGTTGTCGACGGGGATGTGCGCGCGTGGCTGGCCGACGTCGAAGACGAAACGCACAAGGCGCTGATGGCGCGTGGGGCGGCGACCGGCGCACAGCTGAGCAAGGACGTGCCCCGGCTGCGCACGCAGGTGAATACCGCTCCGGACAAGGCATATTCGCGTCCCAACAGCATCACCACCTGGGTGCTTGTGATCCTCGGTGTGGAGGGGCGCATCGTGCGCGGTCGACCGAACGGAAGCTGGACGAGCAGCCAATACACCTGGTCCCCGGTCGAAACCTGGCTGCCGCAAGGTGTTCCGACCATGCCCGCCGATGCGGCCCGCGCCGAACTCGTCCGGCAGTGGCTCTACGCCTTCGGCCCCGCGCCCGTCACCGATATCAAGTGGTGGACCGGCTGGACGCTCGCGGAGGTTCGCAAGGCCCTCGCCCAACTCGATGTGGTGGAGGTCGATCTCGACGGCACCACCGGTCTGCTACTCGCCGACGATCAGGACCCGACCCCCGAGCCCGAACCCTGGGCCGCCCTACTCCCCGCACTCGACCCGACCCCCATGGGCTGGCAGTCTCGCGACTGGTACCTCGGCCCCCACGCTTCAACCCTGTTCGATCGCAACGGAAACGTCGGTCCCACCATCTGGTGGAACGGGCGCATAGTCGGCGGCTGGGCCCAGCGCAAAGACGGCGAAATCGTCTACCGCCTACTGGAAGACATCGGCTCCGAACCGGAATCTCTCATCGAAGCCGAAGCCGCCCGCAGCGCCACCTGGTACGGCGAAGTTCGCGCCATCCCCCGATTCCGCACGCCGTTGGAACGCGAACTCACTGCCTGACGATTACATGTCCAGGCCGAGGTCGAGGACGCGCACCGAGTGGGTCAGTGCGCCGACGGCCAGGTAGTCGACGCCGGTACGAGCGTAGTCGGCTGCGTCGGCGAGGGCCAGGCCGCCGGAGGATTCGAGTTCGGTGGTGGGGGCCTGGGCATTGCGGCGTTGGACGGCGGCTTGGGTTTGCCAAAGAGGGAAGTTGTCGAGCAGGACCAGTTCGACGTTTTCGGCCAGGACGGCGTCTAGTTGTTCGAGGCTGTCCACTTCGACCTCGCAGGCGATATCGGGGGCCAGCTCGCGCACCGCGCGCAGGGCCGCGACCACCGAACCCGCGGCTACCACGTGATTGTCCTTGATCAAGGCGGCGTCGCCGAGACCCATGCGGTGGTTGACGCCACCGCCGACGCGGACCGCGTATTTCTGCAGGGCACGCAGGCCGGGCAAGGTTTTGCGGCTGTCGCGGATGCGGCAGTCGGTGCCCGCGACCTCGTCGACCCAGGCGGCAGTCGCGGTCGCGATGCCGGACAGGTGGCAGACCAGGTTGAGCATGGTGCGTTCGGCGGTGAGCAGACCGCGAGTCGGCGCGACCAGCCCGAGCACGGACTGCCCCGGCTCGACCCGGGTGCCGTCGGCGACCCGATCGGTGATTTCGTAGTTGCCCGCACCGATCACCTCGTCGAGCACGAGCAGACCGATATCGAGTCCGGCCACCGTGCCCGGCTGACGCGAAACCACCGATGCCTTCACCGCCGCATCGGCGGGAACCGTTGCCGCCGTGGTGATATCGGGGCCGTAGCGCAGATCCTCATCCAGCGCGGTGCGAATCAGGGCCAGCACCTCGTCACGATCCAGGCCGGTATCCAGTCCCATCAGTGCACTCCTTCGTCCTACTGTTCTCGTGCATTGCCGCGGTCATGAGGCGCTGGGAATGACGTCCTGGGTCCAGGTGGTGAGGTCGAGGCCGTCGGGGGCGGGGACGGGGTGACCCTCTGGGCCCAGACGTACTGCGCGACTGCGGCGTTGGTGGTCGTCGGGGGTCGGGTAGTCGGAGCGGGTGTGCGAGCCGCGGCTTTCCGTGCGGGCTGCGGCGGAGAGCAGGAGGACCTGAGCGGTGAGGGTGAGAGCCGCGTCCTCGAACGCGGTGATGCGTTGTGCCGCAGCCGCGGCCGCACCGTTGAGATCTGCGGTCTCCTCCGATGCCCCACCCGTATTCACCGCCCCGCTGCCGTTCAGTGCGCCGCTCAGCTCCGAGAGCTCGATCGCCGCGTCCGTCGATCCCGCGAATCGCTGATTGGCCCTGGTCAACTCGGCACGCAAGCGACTTGCGGCACTGTGCGACACCGCATCACGCAACCGCGCGGCCGCCTCCACAAGCCCGACGGCATCGCGTACCACGGAGGCATGCAGTGTCATCGACTGCTGCACCAGGGCGCGGGCCGCGCGCGGAATGGTGTGGAAGGACACGTCCGTGACGTGCGCTTCCTCGTCGAGACGTTCGGCGGCGGCCACCCCGGCGCGCTCACCGACCACCAAGCCCTCGAGCAGACTGTTCGAGGCCAGCCGGTTGGCACCGTGCAGCCCGGTCCGCGCCACCTCACCCGCGGCATACAGACCGGGAACCGCGGTCCGGCCGTGGGTGTCGGTGACGACCCCGCCGCATTGGTAGTGCGCGGCGGGTGCGACCGGAATGAGATCGGTATGCGGATCGATCCCGGCGGCCAGGCAGGATGCGGTGATCGTCGGAAAACGTTGCGGGAAGCTGTCGATCGCGCGGGCATCGAGATAGACGTGATCGGCGCCGAGGGCGCGCATCCGTGCGGCGATTGCACGTGACACCACATCGCGCGGTGCCAGATCACCACGCGGGTGCACACCCGCGGTGACCGAATTCCCTTCGGAATCAACCAGTATCGCGCCTTCGCCGCGGACGGCCTCGCTGATCAAGGGCCGTCTGCCGAGTCCACCGGGGGTGTAGAGCACCGTCGGATGGAACTGCACGAATTCGAGATCGGCCACCGTCGCACCGGCCCACAGCGCAAGGGCGATACCGTCGGCGGTCGCGCCCGGCGGATTCGTGCTCAACGCGTACAGCTGACCGAGTCCGCCAGTGGCCAGCAGCACCGCAGGCGCGTGCACGACCCCGAATCCGTTCTCGGACACCGCGATCACGCCCTGGACTCCGGTCCGCCCGGTGACAACTTCCAGTGCCGCGGCACCGAACAGGACCGGCAGTCCGGCCGCGTTCAGCGCGCGCTGCACCTCGGCACCCGTGGCGTCACCTCCGGCATGGATGATCCGCCGCGTGCTGTGCCCGCCTTCGCGGGTGCGCGAGATCTGACCGTCGCGCGCGAGATCGAAGACCGCACCCAGATCGGTCAGCGCGGCGACGGCGGCCTGACCGCCCTCGACGATCGACCGCACCGCCGCCTCGTCACACAGTCCGGCACCGGCCTCGACCGTGTCACGCACATGTGATTCCACCGAATCCTCATGCGGCGCAACAACAGCGATACCACCCTGGGCGTACTGGGTCGCGGTATCGGTCGGGCCGCCCTTGCTGAGGATAAGCACTCGCAGACCGCGCAGCGATGCCGTGCGTGCCGCGGTCAACCCGGCGACGCCGCCGCCGATCACGACCAGATCGGCGGCGGCTTCCCAGTCGATCCGCGGCGCGATGCTCATGCGCCCCTGCCCTTCTCGACCGGGTCGGCAGCGCAACCGCTACCGACCGCCCCGGCGATCATTCCGCACCGCCACTCCGGACGAGCGCGCACATTGCGCTCCGATCGCAGCGGTTCATTCGCCACCGCCCGGATTGCCGATTTCGATCATGCGCTGCACCGAATTGCGGGCCAGTGCGGCGGTTTCCAGGTCGACGTGCACCTCATCGGTGTTCTCCACGAGCGAGCGCAGCAATGCCGCCGGGGTGATCATCTTCATGTACTTGCAGGACGCACGGTCGTTCACGGCTTGGAAGTCGATGCCGGGGGCGGCCTTGCGCAGCTGGTGCAGCATGCCGACCTCGGTGGCGACCAGGACCTGATTCGACTTCGCGGCCTTGGCGGCGTCGATCATCCCGCCGGTCGAGAGAATGTGCACCCGGTCGGCCGGGAACGAGCCCTCGCCCGCGAGGTACAACGCCGAAGTGGCACAACCGCATTCGGGGTGCACGAACAGTTCGGCATCGGGGTGGGTGCGGGCCTGTTCGGTCAGCTCGTCACCGTTGATCCCGGCGTGCACGTGGCATTCGCCCGCCCAGATGTGCATATTCTCGCGCCCGGTGACCCGCTTGACGTGCGCGCCGAGGAACTGATCCGGCAGGAACAGCACCTCGCGGTCGGGATCGATGGAGGCGACCACATCGACGGCATTCGAGGAGGTGCAGCAGATATCGGTGAGCGCCTTCACCGCGGCGGTGGTGTTCACATACGAGACGACCACCGCATTCGGGAATTCGGCCTTCCAGGCCCCCAATTCGTCGGCGGTGATGGAATCGGCCAGGGAACAGCCCGCCCGCTGGTCCGGAATGAGCACGGTCTTCTCGGGGCTGAGGATCTTGGCCGTTTCGGCCATGAAGTGCACTCCGCAGAACACGATGGTGTCCTCGGGCGCCTCGGCCGCGATACGGGACAGCGCCAGCGAGTCACCGACATGGTCGGCCACGTCCTGGATCTCGGGCAACTGGTAGTTGTGCGCGAGAATCGTCGCGTTGCGCTCCCTGGCGAGGCGCTTGACCTCGGCTGCCCACTCCGGTGTGGCCTCGACACCGGCGAATCCGGTCGGACCATCGACTACCTGTCCCATCAGCGGGGGCGCCAGCTTCACACCCATCGTCGCCATGATGGCTCCTCTCCTCGTGCGATCGGAGCTTGTGCCTATTCACATGGCAGCCGATTCACACCTAACCAGGTTTTCGACTTATAATCGAAAACGTGCCCCATAGTAACACCATCCACGAAACGCTCACCGCGGTGTTCCAGGTTCGGCGCTTCCCTCACGACATCACCGCAGGTAGCAGCCCTGCACGCATGACAGATGAGCTGATTCGGCCATGTCCGCCCGGTCAGCGGACCGAACTCGCGGTGCTGCTGTGGGAGCGCGCACTCGACCCGCAGAAGGACACCTGGTCGCTACCCGGCGGACGACTGCGCGACGACGAAGACCTCAATGTCTCGGCCCGGCGCCAGCTCGCCGAGAAGGTCGATGTGCGTGAGCTGGCGCATCTGGAGCAGCTGTCGGTATTCAGCAATCCGGACCGGGTGCCCGCGCCGCGGCGGATCGCCTCGGCCTATCTGGGGCTGGTGCCGTTGACCGCGGACCCGCAACTGCCCTCGGACACCACGTGGCATCCGGTTTCCCACCTGCCGCGCATGTCGTTCGATCACGGTACGGTCGTCGAACACGCGCGCACCCGGCTCGCCGCGAAGCTCTCCTACACCAATATCGCCTTCGCGCTGGCACCCGAGCGGTTCACCATGTCCACGCTGCGCGAAATCTATTGCGCCGCACTCGGTTACGAGGTCGACACAACGAATCTGCAGCGAGTTCTCACACGCCGCAAGGTGATCACGCCGACCGGCGCGACCGCATCCCCCGGCCGGGCGGGCGGGCGCCCCGCGGCGGTCTATCGGTTCACCGACTCCGAAATCCGAGTCACCGACGAATTCGCCGCGCTGCGCCCACCCACCTGACCTCCCGCGATCGCCTGCCCCACGATCGCCCCTCCCAGTTCGGCAACCGCACCCCCGAAGCGATCGCCGAGCTCGAAATGGACTGTGCCGTGGCCACTGCCGTAGGGGCCACGGCATCCGAGCGTGCCCTCGTCACCATCGACCAGGGCACTCCCCTTCTACTCGGACAGCCCGCCGGGCACACCCAGGTGCCCGGAGCTCACAACGCACACCGGCCAGAGGCACGCCGAACGCGGACTCGGCTCCCGCCGACACCCGATACACCGATTTCCAGGACATTGCTCTCCCCTCCGAATCGCTGAATCCTTCCGGTGATTCGCGGAGTCGAGACCGAAATCCGGCTCCACAGTTCGAACAACTCACACGGTAGGGATCGATCGCTCCGAGCGGTACGAAGCAGTGCGCAGAGTCGCCGAATATGGCTGGTCACAGTCGGATACGAGTCATCCGGACCGGACGCCGGTCGCCTGTTCATCGTTCCGGAGTGGATGGATGCTCGTGCCGATGGGCAGCGAAAGACCTGTGGCAGAACTACTTTCGTACCTATCGATGCCCTCGCCAGGAACCGGTTGCTCACCGGATGCGCACGGCCGGTATCGGACTCCGAGAGGCATCATCTCGTCCGATCCGTGTTCCCGCCAACAACAGAAAAACCCCGCCTCCACATGCCTTGGCACGTGAAAACGGGGTCACACGGGACGCGACCTCAATCCCGCTCCCGCCCCTTATGTTTCGCTTTCCGCCGATACCGCCGCGCACTGGGAATCGGCTGCGCAGCACTGGACCGGCGCAACGCATCCCGCCGCCGCCACGCCACCAGATCCGCCCGCTCCGACTTCCCGGCCTCCGGAACCAGCACCGTCTGCCCATGCCTGGTCAACACATCCTCGCTCATCGCCACCTCCTTCCCATCGCTCGGCTCGACCTTGTGCGCCAACGGTATCCGCGCGATCGGCAGCGCGACTACTGATTTTCCGCCAGCTATTCGCACGTCTGCTGATATGGCAGCCCGCCAGGTGTTCCTGCCACACTTCCCGACTCAGCATCGGCTGGACTACGTCGCAGACGCGGTCGATCGCCTGGTGTGGATCCAGATCCCACAGCCGGGAGTCCTCCCCCACCCGCCGCGGCCAGGTACTCGCCGCTTCGAATCGCGCGGGCACGTTGCGTCCGGATTTCCAGTCGCTGATGCGCTGGACCGAGGCTCCGCTCTTCTGGCCGGCCGCGCCGCCCGCATCCGCGCCTGCGCTGCGATCGCCACCCGACGCAACGTCGGATTGCCCGCGGCCTCGAACAGCGCGGCGAATTGTTGTGCGAAAACGGTTCTCGGTGACGGTCGCAGACGCGATTCCATCTGTCCTCCTGCACGTTCCGATCGCGGGAGCGACCCCCCCGGCGGGCAACGAGATTAAGCCGGGTCGCGAACGCAAACCTCGATCAGGACATACGAATACACAGGTGGGACGGGAGAAAGAGGGTTACGGACCGGACGGTCAGGCGGTCTTCATCTGAGGTTGTGGTGGTGGTGCCTCAGTGCGCTGTCCCACGCGTGCCGCGGCCCAGAACACCAACTCCATCACCCAGAACAGCCACAGGAATACCTGCACCACGACGACGGGGATCGCCAGGAACAGGATCGAGGGGATCGCGACGAGTAGAAAGCGTGCGATATCGCCCAGTGTGGCGCCGCGCAGCCCGCTGCCCAAACGCACTGCGGCCCACATCATCCACCGACGCGGTACCGATACCGCGAACTCGTGCAGGCAGCGGCGGAACAGGCCGTCCGCGTCGGCGGTGCTCACCTCGTGCGAGCTCCGCAAATAGTCGTGCAGGATGGCGGCGCGAGTGTAGGCGCCGTACCGGGGTATCAGCCAGACCAATGCCCGTGGCACCGACGCGAAGTCGGTGCGGAAGCCCGCTGGGATGACGAATTCCTGTGTGGCACCGTGATAGACGAGCGGCTCGACGACCCGCCAGAATTTCGCGTCGAGTTCTTCGACCACTGGTCCGCTACCGACGAACGCCATGATCCGTTCCTCTCTGAACGCACAGCGTGTCCCACAATTCTAGGCCGTTCTGGGACGTCTGTGCCGCCGCGCGGGCAACGGTTCGGATAACGTCAGCGCGGGCTACCCGAACCGGGCGGCCCGAAGCCGCCATACGGCACACCGTAGGGCACCGGCCCGCCGTTCGCAGCGCCACGATACGAATCTGCATGGTCGACGGACGCGAATCCGCTTGCCGCAGTGAAGTATGGCCGCGAATCGCCGAGCGGTCCGCTGAAGCCGGTGCCGAGATCCTCTGTCGGACTGAGCGCAGCGAGGAACAGCACCATCAGTGCGGCGAGCAGCGGCTGCACGATCAACGCCAGCCAACTGCCGACCTCCACCGGCAGCCGAACGATCTGGCCGACCGCGGGATCGTAGGGCATCGGATGCTGCCACTGCATGATCTGCTCGCCGACCTTCGACATCACGTAAGCGCCTGCGCCGGAACCGATCAGCAGCCCCAGTTGCAGCAGAGGTCCGCGCACGCGACGCCAACGCCATGCGCCGATCGCCGTCAGCACACCCAGCACCGCGCCGATACAGACGAAGATCGCCAGCGCGTCGAACTGGTGCACACTCTCCCCGGTCAGGGCCGCGCCCTTGGCCGGTACCGCGTCGGCGCGCGCCTTGACCACCAGATACTGCTCGATGGGCGCGACGAAGGCCCACACCACACCGCCGAGCACACTGAGCAGCATCACCCCGACCGCGATCAGCGCGGACGCCCGCAGCTCACGCCGCACGCCCACCAGCCGCCCGGCCGGCGCGGTGACGACGTCGCCGTATTCGGCCACCACTAGCGGTGTTCCAGATTCTTCGAATCCAGCACCCCGTGCCGCGAGCACTTCGCCCACCAGCCGTCCGGGCTGACCTGCACGATCATGCGCCGGCCGCACTGCTCGCAGAAGCGCGGCGGCTCCAGTCCCAGTGCCGCGGCGGCCGGGACCGGATCGTCGAGCCCCGGCACGATGCGTTTTCCGGTGAACGGGTTGTAGCGCTCGTCCATATCCATGACAGTACTCACGGCGCCAGCCTCTTTCGTGACCGATTCAGAGTGTTTCGTTGAGCGCCTTGATCGGCATCTTCAGCTCACCGAGCAGATCCAGGTCCGCTTCGGCGGGCCGACCGAGCGTGGTCAGGTAGTTGCCGACGATGACGGCGTTGATACCGCCGAGGATGCCCTGCTTGGCGCCGAGGTCGCCGAGGGTGATCTCGCGACCGCCCGCGAAACGCAGGATGGTGCGGGGCAGCGCGAGCCGGAATGCGGCGACGGCACGCAGTGCGTCGGCGGCGGGCAGCACCTCGAGGTCGCCGAACGGGGTGCCGGGACGCGGGTTGAGGAAGTTCAGCGGCACCTCGTCCGGCTCGAGCTCGGCCAGGTTCGCCGCGAATTCCGCACGCTGCTCCAGGGTTTCGCCCATGCCGAGGATGCCGCCGCAGCAGACCTCCATACCGGCCTCGCGCACCATGCGCAGGGTGTCCCAGCGCTCTTCCCAGGTGTGCGTGGTGACGACGTTCGGGAAGTGCGAACGGGAGGTCTCCAGGTTGTGGTTGTAGCGGTGCACGCCCATGGCGGCGAGCTGGTCGACCTGCTCCTGGGTGAGCATGCCGAGCGAACACGCGACCTGGATGTCGACCTCGTTGCGGATGGCCTCGACACCGGCGGCGACCTGCGCCATCAGCCGCTCGTCCGGACCGCGCACGGCCGCGACGATGCAGAACTCGGTGGCGCCGGTCTTGGCGGTCTGCTTGGCGGCTTCGACCAGACTGGGGATATCGAGCCAGGCGGCGCGCACCGGCGACTGGAACAGACCCGACTGCGAGCAGAAGTGGCAGTCCTCGGGGCAGCCGCCGGTTTTGAGGCTGATGATGCCCTCGACCTCGACCTCGGGACCGCACCACTTCATGCGCACCTCGTGCGCGAGGGCGAGCAGATCCTCCAGCCGGTCGTCGCCGAGCCGGAGCACCTCTAGGGTCTGTTCCTGCGTCAGGCCTTCACCACGCTCGAGCACCTGCTCGCGGGCGGTCGCCAGAATGTCGGTTTGGACGGGTGCCTGGGTCACTGCACGAATCCCTTCGTCCGGCCGAGGTGGCCGTGCAACTTGAACGGTGTTCAGGCTAGGGTAGCGGTAACAAGTGAGTCAAAACACCTCGGGGAAGGAAACAGCGTGCAGCTGCACCGCGCGGACGTGGTCGACGGCGCCATCGCCATTCTCGACCAGTACGGTCTCGCCGACCTGACCATGCGCAGGCTCGCCGGTTCACTGCAGGTCCAGCCCGGTGCGCTGTACTGGCACTTCCCCAATAAGCAGGCACTGCTCGGCGCGGTCGCCGACCGGATTCTGGCCCCGATGGAGGATCCGATCGAGGCCGAGGACTGGTCGGGCCAGATCACCGAATTGGCGCATCGGTTGCGCAGTTGCCTGCTCGCCTATCGTGACGGCGCCGAATTGGTCTCGGCGACCTATGCCTCCCGACTCACCACGAGCAAGGGCCGGGAACGACTCGTGGGCGCGGCGATCCGAGGCGGGATGCCGCGGCCGGAAGCGGAACTCGCGGCGTACACGCTGCTGTACTACGTGCTCGGACAAACCGTGGACGAACAGTCCAGGATGCAGATGGATTCGGCCGGTGCGCTGACCGACGACGCCTCACCACTCGACGAAACCCCGGACGCGACAGCACGTTTCGACTTCGGTCTACAACTGTTCGTCGGCGGCGTGCGTCACCTGCTCGGCACCCGCGTACGCTGAATCCTTCATCGGCGCACACGCCTGGAAGGAGCATCCCGATGCCCATCTCCGATCCCGATGCGGCAGGGTCATCCGAGGTGGCCGGGCGTGTGGTTTCGGCGGAGGAATGCGAAAAGCTGTGGGCGGCGTGGACGCCCGCTGAAGTCGCGGAGCGGTTGTCGGATGTCACGGTTCCGTGGTGCGTCACCGCGGGGTGGGCGCTGGATCTGTTCACCGGAGGCGGGGCCCGGGAACACGGCGACCTCGAAATCGGCATCCCGCAAGGCAGATTCAGCGAGTTGGCCGCTGCTTTCCCCGGCTTCGAGTGGGATGTCATCGGTGACGAACGAATCTGGCCGTTTCCGGCGAAGTCCGCAGAGTTCCATCAGACCTGGCTTCGCGAACCCGCGACCGGGCGCTATCGGCTCGACGTGTTCCGCGAACCGCACGTCGGTGATCGATGGGTGTGCCGCCGCGACCCATCGATCACCCTGCCCTACGAAGATCTGATTCGCCATACCAGCGAGGGCATTCCATACGCGACTCCCGAGGTCGCACTCCTGTTCAAGGCAAAGGCGCGCCGCGACAAGGACGAAGCCGATTTCCGTCGTGCGCTACCCATGATGGACCGCTCCCAAAGGTCCCGGCTGTCCGAGTGGCTGTCGCGGGTGCACCCCGATCACCCATGGCTGGAAAGCGTTTCGACCCACCACGATTGAGGGGTTCGTCAGGACTCAGATGGATACTGTCGCCGCCTCGAGATCTACTGCCGCGGCCGCCCTGCGCCCGGGCAGTGCGAGTGCGACAACCGCGCCCAACAGGGCGAGTGCCGCACCGACTTCGATCGCCGGACCGAATCCGGCGGTGAATTCAGCTACTGAACCGTATCCGCCGGTTGCGGCGAAAATCGCTGCCGCGATGGCGATTCCGAAGACGCCGCCCAGCTCGCGCATCATGCTGTTGGCACCGGCCGCCTTGCCGAGCATCGCGTGTTCGACTGCGCCGACCACCGAACTCTGTGCCGATGGCAGCACCATCGAGGTGCCGACGCCGGAGACGATGAACGGAACGACGAAGGAGCCGTATGTCATCGCCGGGTCGGCGATGACGGCAATCCAGAGCATGCCGCCCGCCATCAGGGCCAGCCCGCTCACCATCAGAGGCCGCTCCCCTATCCGGTCGGCCAGCGCACCGGCGACCGGCGCGCAGAAGAACAGCGTGAGGGTCCATGGCAGCAGCCGCAATCCGGCGCCGAGTGGGCCGTAGTGCAGGACCGCCTGCAGGAACTGCGCGTAGAAGAACACCTCACCGAACAAGGCGGCGAAGGTAAGGAATATGGCGGTATTTCCCGCCGCGAAACCGCGATTCACGAAAAGCCGCATCGGGAACATCGGTTCGCGTGTGCGCGCTTCCCAGACCGCGAAGGCGATCAGCAATGCGATCCCGCCGACCAATGCGATCAGCACCTCCGAACTCGACCAGCCCGCGATATTGCCGCGCACCAAACCCCACACCACACCGAATGCACCGCCGGTGACCAGCGCCAATCCGGTGCCGTCCACCGCGGTGTCGGGGCCGAAGCCCTCCGGAACGCGGGCCGCCACCAGTGGCAGCGCCAGCAGCCCGATCGGCACGTTCAGCCAGAAGATCCATTGCCAGGACAATCCCTCCGCGACGGCCCCGCCGACCAGCGGACCACATGCGACGGCGAGACCGGTGATGCCCTGTAGCAGCCCCATGGCCATACCGCGCTTCTCCGGTGGAAACGCCGCGCTGACCAGTGCCAAAGCCAGGCTCATGATCAACGCCGCGCCGATGCCCTGCACCACGCGGGCGGCGATGAGGGGCGCGACCGTGGTCGATATCGCGCAGGCCGCAGACGCTGCGACGAATATGCCGAGCCCGACCATGAACATCCGCTTGCGTCCGAAGCGGTCGCCGAGCACCGCCGCGGTCATCAGCAAGACGGCGAAGCTGAGGTTGTAGCCGTTGACGGTCCATTCGAGCGTCTGTAGTGACGCCCCGAGGTCGTGCCGGATGGTGCTGAGTGCGGTCGCGACAACCAGGGTGTCCAGTGCCGCCATCAGCGACGCGACCGCGCCGAGTACCAGTACCCAGCGCTGTGTCACCGCCGAAACGATTGGTGTGCTCACGGTGATCCTTCCTTTGGTTTCGGCGCGCCCAATGGTTCGGGCACGCACAGATACCGACCGAGCACCGCCCGAAACTCATCGCACCGATGAGTTCTGGGCGACACAGCGGTCGATATTTCAGAGGGACAACCATTCGGGGCACCCGGAAGGACTGAACATGACCGACAGCGACGAATTCGCCGCCCGTACCGCGCCGTATCGGCGCGAACTGCTCGCCCACTGCTACCGGATGCTGGGTTCGGTCGACGATGCCGAGGATCTGGTGCAGGAGACGCTGCTGCGAGCCTGGCGCGGATACGGCGATTTCGAGGGGCGCGCTTCGATGCGGACCTGGCTGTACCGGATCGCCACCAATGCCTGTCTCAATGCGCTCGAGCATCGACGCCGCGTGCTGCCCACCGGATTGTCCGAGCCCACCGCGGACCCCACGCGCCCGGTGAACTTCTCGCCCGAGATTCCATGGCTGCAACCGATGCCGGATGTGCTTGTCGCACCCGAGACCTCGGATCCGGCCGCCATCGTCGCGGCGCGCGAGGGTATGCGGCTGGCATTGATCGCCGCTTGGCAGCATCTGCCGCCGCGTCAGCGTGCGGTGTTGATACTGCGAGATGTGTTGCACTGGAAGGCCGCAGAGGTCGCCGAGCTGATCGGGGCCAGCGTGGCCGCGGTCAACAGCATGCTGCAGCGCGCACACGCCGCGCTCGCGGAGCTGGAGCCGGACACGCCGGTGGCCGAGCCGGACGACCCCGAAATCCGCGCACTGCTGGACCGCTATGCCGCCGCATTCGAAGCCGCCGATATGGATACGCTCGTGACACTGTTGCGGTCGGATGCGGTGTGGGAAATGCCGCCGATCGAGGAATGGTTCCGCGGCAATACCACGATCGTGGAGCTCGTTCGGGCGAAGTGCCCGTATCACGCGGGCGAGGTCCGGATGGTGCCGATCGCTGCGAACGGTCAGCCCGGATTCGCGTTCTACCTGCGCGGTCTGGCGCAATCACTGCAGATCCTGACGGCGACCCCGACCGGGGTCGCGCACGTCGTCTCGTATCACGACAGCTCGATGTTCGCGACATTCGGACTGCCCACGTCGTTGGCGACGAATACGTCGCCCGAGCCCGCACTGCCATGAGCGATGATCTGCTCGAGCGGGCGGTCGCGTATCTGCTGTCGGTACTGCCCGGCATCGGTTCCGATCTGTCAGCGCCCACGCCGTGTCGGGGCTGGAATACGCGCATGCTGCTCGCGCATGTGAACGAGTCGATTGCCGCGTTGCGGGAAGGTTTGGCGGGTGGTCAGGTTCGGGTCACACCGGGTGCACCGCTGCCGAATTGTGCGGGGACGCCGCATATTCGAAGTCGAGCCGTGGCGCTGCTCGGCGACTGGGCGAATGAGCGCCCCGGGTCGGTGGTCGTCTTCGGGAGGCCGGTGTCCGCCCAGGTTCTCGGGACCGTCGGTGCTCTCGAATTGACGGTCCACGCTTGGGATCTCGCCGCCACCGATCGCAAAGCCCCGCCGATCCCGGACAATCTCGCTCGCGAATTACTTACGGTCGCAGCGGAACTCGTCCCGGTCGCGGACCGGTGGCCGCTGTTCGGTCCGCCGATCGAACCGCCGACCACCGCCCCGGGCGACCGGCTGCTCGCCTACCTCGGCCGAGCTCGACCGGTGTCCTGAAGTGCCCGGCACCAGCGCGGCGCAGGCCCTCGCCTACACCGCGAACACCTCGCACAAGGCGCAACCTATGCGCGGCACACTGGGTGTGCGCCACAAACCGGCCGAGCGTGCCGAATGGCGCGAAGGAGCCACCACCGAGCATCCAGACATGACCGCGCATACCCAATGAGCGCCTCGCACAAGGCGCAACCTATGCGCGGCACGCACCAGGTGTGCGCCACAAACGGGCCGAGCGCTCAGTCGGTGGCCCGGGTTTCGGGACCGGGTGCGGCTGCGAACAGGGCGGGATACGCACCGGGGAACCAGCGGTGTATAGCGACCGCGCCTGAGAATACCGCTGCGGCGATGGCGAGCGCCGAGGCATCGAGAACTGTTGCGGCACTGATCAAGCCGACGGCTATCGGGCCGGCGAACATGCCTATGTCATGGGTCAGACGCCAGGCACCGAGGAATTCCGCACGTTGCCCCGGTGGCGCGACGCCCGCGCCGACGGTCATGATGATGCCATTGCTCACACCATTGGCGAGCCCGAGCAGTACTGCGGCACCGGTGAGCTCGAGCGCCGTCGAGGTGAGTGGCAGCGCCGCGAAGCCGAGGGCGAACAACAACATCGACGGGACGCCGGTGGCTCGGCTGCCGTACCGATCGAGCAGTATGCCGCCCGGATAGGACAGCAGTACGTCCATTGCCCCGGCGATGCCGAAGATCAAGCTCGTGGCGGCCGCGCTCACGCCGATATGCGCGGCCCACAGTGGGAGCAGCGCGATGCGGGTTGCGCGGGCACCACCCATCAACAGCGCCGCCAGACCAAGCGTGCCCAGCACCCTGCGGTTTTCGACGACCACCGAACGTAGGGTGTGGTCGGCGGCATCCGTATCGTCGGCGTCGGCCGAACGAATGGCGAGCATCGCCGCTCCCGATACGACCGTGGTACCGAACTGCAACCACAGCGCGCCGCTCGGTCCCATCGTGTAGACCATTCCGGCCCCGACGAACGGCCCGCAGAACGAGCCGAGGCGCGAGGCACCAGCCAGGGCCGAGAACGCACGACCCCGCTCGTCTGGTGGCACCACGGCCACGATGTAGGACTGTCGCGCCAAACCCCATACCGCACTGGCAGTCCCATTGAGCAGCACGCCGACCGCCAGCACCCCGGTGTGCGGGGCGAAGATCGCGCACAGAACTCCGACCAGGCCGAGGCTCGAACCGACGGCGATCGCCCAGCGCTCCCCGATGCGCGCAACCACTCGCCCCGCGGGCAGATCCGCCAGCACCATCCCCAATCCACTCAGCGCGACGACGATTCCGGCGACACCGGCCGACGCACCCAGATCCAACGCGCGTAACGCGTACATCGGTGATGCCGCGCCGGATCCGATGCCGTAGAGCACCACGGGCACGAAGACCGTCCACACCAACGCACGCAGTCGAACGGATTCCGTTGTGGCGCCAACCCGCGCGCTCACAGTGCCCGCTCAGTGCGAAGTCTGCACCGGTGCGTCGGCTGAACCCCGATATGAACAAGAAGAAGCCGCTGCTCGTGTGGTTCGACAAGCTGATCACGATGAGCGATCCGCAGCGTCCGCACATGAGTATGCCGCTGGGCACCCAGTGGCAGCCGTTCGAGATATGGGTTGCTGCCGATATGCGCGAGCCCGGCGTGCGGATGGTCCTCGGCCCGACGGCGGAGGCCGGGTCGCTCGAGCCGAAAGCTCATGCAGTACCCGCCCTCCCACGTCGACGCGCCCCTGCCACGGCCGTCCGGATTCCGGTCGAAGGAGTGGTCTTGCCGGTGCCATTGCGCCCGACCATGCCGACCGTCTCGCCGGGCTCGATGCGGACTGATACAGCCACTCACTGCGCGAGCGCCGGTCGCCGGGCGTGCCGGCTCTCCGGTCGCGGCAGACCGAAGTGGTCGCGCAATGTGGTTCCGGTGTATTCGGTGCGGAACAGGCCGCGCCGCTGCAGGATCGGGACGACCTGCTCGGCGAAGACCTCCAGACCACCCGGGTAGTAGGGCGGCATCACATTGAAACCGTCGGCGGCGCCACTGCGGAACCATTCCTCGATGGTGTCCGCGACCTGCTCCGGCGTACCGGCGAAGACCCGATGTCCGCGCGCACCGGCGAGACGATGCAGCAGCCCGCGCACGGTGGGCCGTTCCCGCTGCACGATCCCGGCGACCACCTGCCGGCGGCTGCGCTCGTTATCGGTGACATCGCCAGCGTCGCTGAACAATTCGAGTGGCACCGGTTCATCCAGCGGCAGGTTCCGCAAGCTCTCACCCGCGATGCCCTCCAACTGCTTCAGCCCGTATTCGGGCACCGTCAGCTCGTTGAACTCTCGCTCCAACTGTTTGGCCGCCGCCTCGGTATCGCCGATGAACGGGCTGATACCGGGCAGGATCTTGATCTGCTCGGCGTCCCGGCCGAATTCGGCGGCCTTGGCCTTGATATCGGCATAGAACGCCTGCGCGTCCTCCAGCCGCTGGTGCGCGGTGAAGATCGCCTCGGCGTACTGGCCCGCGAACGCCCGGCCGTCATTCGACGCACCGGCCTGTACGAGCACCGGATGTCCCTGCGGGGTGCGCGGCGCGTTGAACGGCCCACGCACGCTGAGGTATTCGCCGACGAAGTCGATCGGGTGGATCTTGTCCGGATCGGCGTATATGCCCTCCTTCTGGTCCAGCAGGATGGCATCGTCCTCCCAGCTGTCCCAGAGCGCGACGACCGCATCGACGAATTCCCGCGCCCGCGCATATCGCGTTGCGTGATCGGGATGTTTGTCGAGACCGAAATTCGCTGCGGCGAGATCGGTTCCGGTGGTGACGATATTCCAGCCCGCCCGGCCACCGGAGATGTGATCGAGCGTGGAGAACAGCCTGGCCAGGTTGTAGGGCTCGTAGTAGGTGGTGGACGCGGTGGCGATCAGCCCGAGATGGGTTGTGGCCGTGGCGATCGCGGTGAGCAGGGTGATCGGTTCCAGACCAGAGGCCGCATTGTGCTTGACATTGGTGCGCAGCGCGGGCCCGTCGGCGAAGAACACCGCGTCGAGTTTCGCGGCTTCGGCCGTGCGGCCGATCTCCTGGTAGTAGGCGACATCGTAGATCCGGTCGGGTCGGCTCTGCGGATGCCGCCAGGCCGCCTCATGATGTCCGGAGGGATAGATGAACGCATTGAGACTGAGCTGGCGGGTCATGAGGCCTTCTTCTCATTGTGTAGGGCCGCGACGTCGACACCGAGGCTGGAAAGCAGCAGCTCACGCAGGCGGTTGAAGTCCGGATCGGTGTGGCGGCGTGGTCGTTCCAGATCAATGCGCTGGTCGACGGCGATGCGTCCCTCGTCGAGGACGAGTACGCGGTCGGCGAGCAGCACCGCCTCATCGACATCGTGGGTCACCAGCAAGACGGCTGGCTTGTGCTTGGCGCAGAGATCCTGCAGCAGCACGTGCATTTTGATGCGGGTGAGCGCATCCAGTGCACCGAAGGGCTCATCGGCCAGCAGCAACTCCGGTTCCCGGACCAGGGATCGTGCCAAGGCGACGCGCTGCTGTTCACCTCCGGAAAGCTCCTTGGGCCAGGCCTTTTCCCGCCCGGCAAGTCCGACTTCCGCCAAAGCGGTACGACCGCGCTCGGCGGCGTCGGCACCCTTCAAACCGAGAGTCACATTGTCCAGTACCCGATTCCACGGCAGCAGCCGCGAATCCTGGAACACCACCGCACGTTCCGTGGGCACCCGCAACTCACCCGAGCCGAGCACATCGCGATCCAGCTCGGCCAGCGCCCGCAACAAGGTGCTCTTACCCGAACCGCTGCGCCCGAGCAGTGCGACGAATTCGCCGCGGGCGATATCGAGATCGATACCGTGCAACACCACGCGGTCACCGAACCCCCTGCGCAGCCCGCGAGTTCGGACCACATTCAGTCCGCGATCGTCTGTCGCCACGACAGCGCCCTCCGTTCCGTCGCGCGCACGGCAAGATCGCCGAACAGTCCGAGCAGGCCGTAGATCACCAGGCCGACCACGATGACATCGATCTGGCCGTAGGTACGCGCCTGCGTCATCAGATAGCCGATGCCGCTGGTGGCATTCACCTGCTCGACCACGACCAGGGCCAGCCAAGAAATGGTTACCGCCAGCCGCAGCCCGGTGAAGAATCCGGGCAGCGAACCAGGCAGCGCGATCCGGCGAATGAAACCCCACCGCGAAAGACCGACCGTCGCAGCCAATTCCACATACCGGCTGTCGACGCCGCGCAATTGCGCGTGGGTATTGATGTAGATCGGAATCGCCACACTGGTCGTGATGACGATCAGCTTCATGTCCTCACCGATGCCGAACCACACGATGAACAGCGGGATCAGCGCCAGCGTCGGAATCGAGCGTTTGATCTGAATCGGCCCGTCCAGCAGGGCTTCACCTACGCGGCTCAATCCGGCGATCAAGGCGAGCACCACACCGATCACCACGCCGAGCCCGAGGCCCCAGGCCGCGCGCTTCAGCGAGGTCAGCAGGTTCGACTGCAGTCTGCCGTCGGCGAGCAAATCGCGTGCGGTCTCGGCGACCGTCCACGGCGCGGGCAGTGTCTGCTCATCCAGTGCGCCCGAGGCGGATCCGAGCACCCATGCCGCGATCAGCAGTACGGGGCCGATGGCGATGCCGAACGGAATCGGGCGGCCCGGTCCGAGCCGAGGCCGAGTCGGCTTGCGGCGGGCCAATACCGGCTCCGCGGCGGTGCGTGAACTTCGTCCGATCCGGCCGAGTACACCGGCATCCAAGGTAGCCATCGCTATTTCGCCTTCGGTTCGAACGCGGCGCCGCTCTCGGTGACTGCCTGGGTGATGACGGCGTCGAAGCGCAGATCGAAATCGTCTGCGGCGCGCACCTTCTTGGGTAGTTCACCCGCGTTGTCGATCGCGTCGATGGTGCCCTGCTGGCGATCGATGAGCTGCTGATCCAGATGCGGGAAGGTGTAGGTACCGAACGAGTCGACGATGCGTTTGGCATCATCGGCGCTGACCTTCTGGTTCTCGACGTAGTACTTGCGCGCCCACTCCTCCTGGTGGGTATTGACCCACTGGTAGGCGCGAATATAGGCGGCGACCACCGCGCGAGTCGCCGCTGCCTTGGCCGGATCGGTCACCGCGGCGCGGCGCGCGTACAGGTAGCCGACACCGCCGTAGATGCCGGTGGTCTCCGAATCCGGGATCAGCGAGGCGCCCGGGGTACGCAACAGCCGGGTGACGTTCGGTTCGGCCAGCGGCGCGATATCGACCTGGCCGGTGCGCACCGCGTCCAGGAATTCCGCGAGCTGCAGCCGAACCAGTTGCACATCAGTGGGTTTCAGCCCAGCCTTGGCGATCGCCCGCAGCACCGCGGCCTGTTGGGCGGTGCCCTCCGCGTAGGCGATCTTCTTGCCCTTCAGATCGGCGAGCGTTGTGGCCGTTTTACCCGGCGCCACCGCGAGTTTCAGTGCGTTGGGATTGGATTGGTAGGCTGCGACGATCGGCACGTCCTGCCCGGCGACCTGTGCGTGGATCGGCGGGACATCGCCGACGGTCGCGACATCGGCGGCGCCGGCCCGGAATGCCTCCAGGATGGCCGGTCCACCGATGAAATTGGCGAACTCCACCTTGAACGGCAGCTTGTCGAGTTCGCCGGAGAACTGGAGTACCGACTTGAACCGCTCTTGTTGATCGGCGAGCACGAGCTTTGTGCCCGCGGGGATTTCGGTGGGCAGCGGGGCGTCGGTTTTACCGACCGGCTTGTCGTCGCTCGCGCAGCCGGTCAGCCCCAGGCTCGCAACGGTCGCCGCAGCGAGCAACGCGGCAATAGTGCGGCCGCGCAGGCCGGTCAGGAACGTACGTGGTCGGAACATGCGGTGATTGAATCAAGATGAAACCGGCACGCATACGGTTTGCCTTAGCCTGATTCCAACGCAGCGCCCGATGCCAGCTGTATTCACCCACCCCGCCGGCTGCCATCCCCCTCAGCGCGGCGCCGCCGCGGAGATCGTCGCGCGGACCTGTTCCTGATATCGCTGGATGAACGGCAGGATCTGCTGGTCGATGATCCGGTTGTACTCCTCGGGGCGCTGCATCGGATTGGCGTGCCCGGTATTTCGCGGCATGACAACCAGCAGCGAGCCGTCGACGCCGCCCGCCCGCTCGATGAGCACCTGATGGGAGTACTCGACATCCACCACCCGGTCGTTGTCCGAATTCCGCGGACGGATGAAGACGATGGCCGGGCGCGGTTTGCCGTCGGCGGGCCGAGACAGCGCACGCAGATCGTTGATCGCACCGCCCGCCACGATCGCCAGGAACTGCGTCTCGATCAGGCCGTTGCTGGCCGCGTCTTTGGAGAAGACCTTCTCGCGCAACACCTCTTCGACGACATCGCGCAATGGCTCGAGCCGGACCCCGGGCACCCCATTGGCGCCGCGATCGACGAATCGGTCACGGCGCGCGTAGGTTTCGACCGCCAGGCGCAGCGTGCGGCTCTCCCGCGCCCCGGGCAGCCAACCCATCCAGCGCACCATATCCTCGCCCGCGCCGCGACTTTCCGGACGCACCGCGTTCAAATCCACCGGTGTGCAGTCCAGGATCACGCCCACCAGCCGCAGGTCGCTGTCGAGGTGGATATGCCGCGCGACCTCGAGCGCGATGACCCCGCCCATACTGTGTCCGACCAAAACGATGTTCTTCAGCCCCGACATCTGGGCGGCGCGGATGATCAGATCCGCGATCACCTTGGTGTCTATACCTTGATTGTCGTATTTGATGGCCCAGACCACTCCCATATCGCTGAGGGCGGGCAGCGCGGCCGCGGTATTGCTGGCATTGAGTCCACCGAGACCGACCATATCGACGACGACCGTGTCCCAGTCGCGATCGTGCGCGGGGGTGGCGATCGGCAGGACGGCGGGTTCGGTGCGCGCGAGCCGATCGCGTTCCGGGGTGACGTCGTGCACCCAGTACTGGGCGAACACGATGAGCCCAGCGAGCAATACCAAGGCGACCCGCAGCAGCGCCAACCTGGTACGGCGCAACGTCTGCCACCCGTGCCCGAGACGAGTCTCCCGAAGCCGAGCCCTCCGTCGCGCGTCGTCCCAGTCCGAGACGGTGGACGGGTGCCGATCGTCCAACGGCGACATCTTCTCCACTTTGGCATGCTCCCGGCCCAATGGCCAGGGATTCCTACTGGAGCCTTGCGGCTCCCTCGATGGGTTCCTGTTTCACCGCGCTGTGCCGACATCCCTGCCGGGCTTACCTACACTCCACAGGCGTTTTGCCTTTCCGCCTGCCCGGCGGCGAGAATATTGATTGCAGCATTACGGTCACGGTCCAGGACTGCCCCGCACCCGCAGATCCAAACGCGAACCTCCAATGGCTTCTTCCCACTTGCCATCCCGCACCGCGAGCATAATTCCGTATTCAGATCGGCCAGTGCCTGCTGCAAAACCACGCTCGACACATCGCACAGCCACGCCCGCTCAGGTGAGTTCTTCATTCGAGTGAGCGCACGCGACAGCTCTGCATCGGTGATGTACTGTCCGCTCTCGAATGCACCCTTTCGCGCGGCGAGTGCATCGTTGAATACCACACGCGCACAACCGAATGCCCTCGACAACGACTGCTGCTGCCCGGGTGTCGGGTACAGACGAAAGTTTCCTCGGTCATCGAGCCGTCGCCGTGCAGGATCTCCGGACCCGCGGACCCTGAATCCACGCAGCTCAGCAGATCTGCAAACAGATGAAGCGCTGGAATCTGGTGCCCGCCTCCAATATCGAGCCGCGCGCGGAGGACGTGGTGCGGTAGCTGCGCTCAGGGCAGTTCGCCGGTTTCGGCGAGGGTGGCGAGCTTGCCGAGCGAGATGCTCCAGCCGAGTTCGTTCTGGTCGAGCGGGACACCTTCGGGCAGTCCGTCGTGGACGGCGTTGATCTGGGTGCCGCCGTCGGAGTCGGCGAGGTCGATGGTGATGGTCATCTCGCCGGTCACCGACGGATCGTCGGTCTCGAATTCGACGATCTGGACCACCTGCTCATCAGGTACCAGCCGCACGAACCGGCCGTGGAAGGTATCGGTCTGCGCGGTGGTCTTGCCGGTGTCGGCCGGCTCGTCGTAGGTGAGCGATATTCGGAAGGGCCCGCCCTCGCGCGGGTCGAATTCGTGCACCTCGCTGGTCATCCCGGTCGGCACCTGCCAGGCCGCCACCGCGTCCGGGTCCAGCAGCAGTCGATATACGGTCGCCCGCGGCGCTTTCACATACCAGCCGATCCGAGTGGAAGCCACGGGTCGGACGATAGTCGTGCCGAGTCCGGTTCGGGTCGGTCCGCAGAATCGCCGCCGTTCACAGCTCACCGGGCCGTCGCTCATCCAACAGTCGCGCTGCGCTCGCTACCCAGCCAGCGCTCTCAGTTGCCGTTCGACGCAGCTCACCGAGGCAGCGGGCGGCAGCGGAAACCTACTGGTCGAGCGCAGACCAACCGGGACTGAACCAACCGGATGCAGCGGCGGAGAACGGCTCGCGATCCCACGCACCCGCCCCCGCCGGTACAGCGCCGACCAATTCGACTCCGGTGACCCGGGCCAGATCAGTGCGATTGCACTCCTCCGCCAACCCGGGCTCGTCAGGCCAGGAACCGATCACCAGACCCGCGCAGCGGACACCGGCTGATGACAGTGCGCGGATCGTCAATTCGCTGTGGTTGAGGGTCCCGAGCCCAGCCGCGGCAACAACGAGCACTGGAGCGTCGAGCTTCTGCGCCAGCTCGAGCAGCGTGAATTCGCCGAGGCGGACCAGCAATCCGCCTGCGCCTTCGACCAGGGTCAGATCCGTATCGGCGAGTGAGTCGATGGCGGCGGCGGTTTCACTCAGCGTCAACAGCGGCTGCCCGCACCGACGCGCTGCGGTATCCGGAGCCAACGGATCGGGATACCGTGCGATCTCGACCGTTCTCGTAACGCCGGTGAGGCGTTCGACTTCGGCGAGATCACCGGGTTCGCCCGGCGCCACACCGGTTTGGGCCGGTTTGCACACCGCCACCGACCGACCGGCGGCCAGCGCGGCAGCGGCGAGCGCGGCGGTCACCACGGTCTTGCCGACCTCCGTCGAAGTACCGGTCACGAACAGCACGCTCATGCGGTCACCAATCCACGCGCCTGCGTCAGCACTTCGCCGAGGACCGTTGCGATGGTGTCGAGTTCGCCGGAAGTCAGATTCGCCCGTGCGGTGAGCCGCAGCCGCGATGTCCCCTCGGGCACCGTCGGCGGACGGAAGCATCCGACATCGAGTCCACGTGCGCGGCATGCCTGCGCGGCGTCATACGCGACCTGCGCCTCACCGAGCACCACCGAGACAACCGCCGAATCCGGTTCCGCCACACCGGCAATGCGCGCGATATCGGCGGCCCGCTCCAACACGCGACCCGCTATCTCGGGCTCACGGCGCAACAACCGCAGCGCCGCCCGGGCCGCACCGACCGCGGCGGGTGCGAGTCCGGTATCGAAGATGAACGTGCGCGCCGCATCGATCAGATGCGCACGCACCCGCTCGCCGGCCAACACCACACCCCCCTGTGCGGCAAGGGCTTTCGACAGGGTCGCGGTCACGACAAGATCCGGTTCCCCGGCCAAACCGACCTCGTGCACCAGCCCGCGCCCACCCGCCCCGCGCACACCGAGCCCGTGTGCCTCGTCCACGATCAGTACCGCGCCATTCGCCCGGGTGACCCTGTGCAACTCGGCCAGCGGAGCCATATCACCGTCGGCGCTGAATACCGAATCGGTAAGTACCAGTGCCCGTTCCTCACTACGCTCGGCAAGCAACTGCTCGACCGCCTCGACATCGCAATGCGCGGCGATCTCCACGCGCGAACGCGACAGCCGGCAGGCATCGACCAGCGAAGCGTGGCTGGCCGCATCGGAGACGACCAGCGCACCCCGCCCGGCGAGCGCGGTCACCACTCCGAGATTGGCGGCGTAGCCGGAGGCGAAGACCAAACCGGCCTCGGCGCCGACGAATTCGGCGAGTTCGGTCTCGAGCTGCTCGTGTTCGGCGGTGGTGCCGGTGACGAGCCGTGATCCGGTGGACCCGGTGCCCCAGCGTCGCACGGCCTCGATCGCGCCCACGATGACCTCCGGATGACGTACCAGCCCGAGGTAGTCATTGGAGGCGAGGTCGATCGATGGCGACTGGGCCGCACGGGGTCTCAGCTCACGGCGCAACCCGACGCGCACGCGCTCGGCGGCGCGTTCGTCAAGCCAGCCCAACGGATCGGTAGTCACAGCTCCGCAGCATACTTGAACACCGTTCAAGCCGCATGGGCGGGGTCTGGTGCTGGTACCGTTGGAGCCAATCGTTGAAGGTCGCCACCGACCGGCGGTGGCGCGGCATTTCCGCCAGAGGGAGCAGGGCCGAATGCCACGGTGGGCGATAGTCGTCGAAGAGACAACAGGTTCCGGCGATCAGAAGCGTTGGTCGCCGCGGGTTCTCGCGGAGGTGGTCGGCACGCGCGAGCAGGCCATGGCCAAATTGCACTCGCTCGTGCCCACCTTCACCCCGCAGCATCCGAGACTTCCGGGTCGCCGTGTCCTGCTGCGCGACGGCGACACCTACCTACTGATCGCCTCCGGCTGGGCCGACGACTACCACTGTGTCTTCCGGGTCTGGGAGATCGTCTCCGACACCGACCGTCCCGAGAACGCGGGCACCGTGCACGACACCCGCAAACGCGCCTGACGCGTCAGGCCTGGGCGGCGGCGACCATACCGGCGGTAATGCGTTCGATGTCCTCGGTCGTGCTGATGAAGGGCGGCATGGTGTAGATCAGATCGCGGAAGGGGCGCAGCCAAACGCCCGCTTCGACCGCGGCGTGGGTGGCCTTGCGCATATCCACCGGATGATCGAGTTGCACGACGCCGATCGCCCCCAGCACCCGCACATCCGCCACTCCGGGCAGCGAACGCGCCGGGGCCAGACCGGCTTTCAGCTCCGATTCGATACGGGTCACCTCGGCGCGCCAATCCCGTTGCAGCAGTAACTCGATCGATGCCACCGCGACCGCACAGGCCAGCGGATTACCCATGAAGGTGGGACCGTGCATGAGCCCGCCGTGCTCGACGCTGATGGTCTCCGCGATCCGGGTGGTGCACAGCGCGGCGGCCAAGGTCAGATACCCGCCGGTGAGCGACTTGCCGACACACATGACATCCGGACTCACCCCGACGTGATCAGCCGCGAAAAGCGCTCCGGTACGCCCGAATCCGGTCGCGATCTCATCGAAGACCAGCAGCACCCCGTACTCGTTGCTCAGGCGCCGCAGATCGGTCAGATATCGCGGATCGTGCCAGCGCATCCCGCCCGCGCCCTGCACGACCGGCTCCACGATGACGGCCGCGAGTTCCCCCGCATGCGCGGCCAGCAACCGTTCGAACTCGGCCACATATTCGGCCGAATATCCACGCGGCGGCGCCGGTGCGAAGATCTGCTCGGAGAGCACATCGGTCCACAGCGCGTGCATGCCGCCCTGCGGATCGCACACGCTCATCGGCGTGAAGGTATCGCCGTGATACCCGCCGCGCCAGGTGAGCAGCCGCCGCTTCTCCGGCTTACCCGCGGCGCGCCAGTACTGTAGGCACATCTTCACCGCGACCTCGACCGATACCGAACCGGAGTCGCACAGGAATACCTTGTCCAGACCGGCGGGCGTCAGCTCGACGAGCAACTCGGCGAGTCTGGCTGCCGGTTCATGGGTGAGCCCGCCGAACATCACATGACTCATCCGCTGCGACTGCGCCACCAGCGCGGCATCCAGTACCGGATGCCGATAACCGTGGATGGCGGCCCACCACGAACTCATCCCGTCGACCAATTCCCGACCGTCGGCGAGGGTGAGCCGGGTTCCGGAAGCACCGGAAACCACCAGCGGCTCGGTCGTCGCCGGAAATCCGCCGTAGGGATGCCAGACATGTTCGGCGTCGATGGCGGTGATTTCGTCAGGGGTCAGGGGGACGGCAGCCCGCGCAGCCGGCGGGGTGGGTGAGCTCGGTGCCACAGGATTCCTCGGGTCGCGTGACAGCCCAGGCGGGGCTTGAACGGTGTTCAAGTTACCACTCGAGCTGCGCGCGCACGATCCCCCGCCGAATTCTGCACCGACGCGAGCGTTCCGACGTATTCTTTGACTCAGTCAAAGATTGGAGCCGCCGTGACCACCGTTGCCGCCACCGATATCGACGCAGTTCGCGAATTCAACCGCCGCTACACCCGGGTCATCGGGGTACTGCGGGAGGGCCTGCTGGACAGCGAATATTCACTCACCGAAGCGCGAATCATGTTCGAGCTGGCCGACTCCGGCGCGAGCGAGGTCGTCACGCTGCGCCGCACGCTCGACCTGGACCCCGGCTATCTGAGCCGCATCCTGGCCCGCTTCGAAAAGGACGGACTGGTCCAGCGCAACCGCTCCGAAAGCGATGGCCGGCGCCAAGAGGTTCGGCTGACCGACCGTGGCAGGGAGATCTTCGCCGTGCTCAATCAGCGCTCGAGCGCCGAAGTCGGCTACCTCCTCAATGCGCACAAACCGGCCGAGCGCGCGCGATTGATCACCTCCATGCGCACCATCCAGCGCATTCTCGACGGACCGGGCCTCGGCGAATTGGTGCTCCGCCCGCCGAAACCCGGCGACTACGGCTGGGTCATCCAGCGCAATGCCGCGCTCTATGCCGCCGAATACGGGTGGGACACCAGCTACGAAGCTCTCGTGGCTCGCATTGTCGCCGACTATCTGGACGACCACGACGAGCATCGCGAATACGCCTGGATCGCGGAATACGACGGCGAGCCGGTGGGCTGCGTTTTCTGTGTCGCGGAGAACGAGACCACGGCCCGACTTCGGCTACTGCTGGTCGAGCCGACCGCCCGCGGCCTCGGCGTCGGCTCCGCACTGGTCGAGCGCTGCGTGCGATTCGCCACCGAGGTGGGCTACCGCGACATGGTGCTGTGGACCAACGACATCCTCAACTCGGCGCGGCGCATCTATCAGCGCGCGGGTTTCGAACTCGTGGAATCGAATCCGCACCACAGCTTCGGCCACGATCTGGTGGGCCAGACATGGCGGCTGCGGCTGGCACCGCCGAACTGAGCGCCGCGCCCATCCGCAGCGAACGCCCGCCGGACGCGACTCAGCCGCCGTCGCCCAGCACCTCGTGCACGCGACTCAGCGATCGCCGCAATTCGGTCAACCTCCGCTCGCCCAGATCGGCCACCAGGATCCGCTCGATCCGCCCGATCCGCTCCGCTGCCACGCCGAGCGCCGCATGTCCCTCGGCAGTCAGCACGACGAGCCGTGCCCGCCGGTCCTCCGGATCGATCTTCCGCTCCACATACCCGCACCGCTCCATATGCGTCACCAGCTCCCCCATCGACTGCTGGGTCATGCCCGCCTCCTCGGCCAACGCACTGATCCGCGACCCCGTCGGCGCCAGATAGCGGAACACCGCGTAATGCGCGGGGCGCAGATCGTCACGCAGCGCCGCCCGCAATTCCCGATTCAGCCCGCGTTCGAAGGCATGCGTCGCCTGACCGAGCAGCTTCAGCAACGTGGTGTGGGGTTCGACCGTTGACACATTACAAAGGTTACCTTTATATCTGGAGATATGCGACACACACTCACCTTCCGCAACGGCCACCGCATCACCCTCGTCGAACGCGGCGAGGACGAGCGCGGCCCCTACCTACGGCTGGAACATCAACTGCCGGAAGCGGACCGGCAAGCGGGCCGCCATTGGCATCCGGTGCTCAGCGAATCGTGGACCCTGCGTGGCGGACGGCTCCGCTTCAAGATCGATGGCACGGAAACCGTTGTGCATCCGGGTGATTCGCTCACCGCGCCCCCGCGCGCGGTACACGAGTTCTGGAGCGAGGCGCCAGATACCCTCTTCGATCACGAGATCCGCCCGCCGCTGCGGCACTGGGAGATGTTCCAGCTCTGGCACAACCTCGACGCCGCGCACAAGACCACCGTCCGCTCCCGGATGCCGCGCGACCCGTTGGCGCTGGCATTGCTGTGGGATTACCAGGACGGCTATCTCGCGGGCATCCCGGTCTGGCTGCAGCATGCGGTGTTCGGCGGACTCGCCCGGCTGGCCACCCGGATCGGCTACCGACGGCGCTGGCTCGAAACCGGCCCCGACCAGGACTGACTCGCCCGGCCGCAACCACCCGCACGGAGCGCGATCCGGCTGGCGCTAGTGTCGTTGACATGGCTCAGCCCGATGCAGCGCCCGGTGAGGTGACACCCCTCGGTGTCTGGCCCGGAACCGCCTACCCACTGGGCGCGACCTACGACGGCGCAGGCACCAATTTCTCGGTGTTCTCCGAGGTTGCCGACGCGGTCGAACTGTGCCTTATCGCCAGGGACGGCACCGAAACCAGAGTGCCGCTGGAAGAGGTCGACACCTACGTCTGGCACGCCTATCTCCCGACCATCGGACCGGGCCAGCGCTACGGCTTCCGGGTGCACGGGCCCTATGATCCCGAACACGGATTGCGCTGCGATCCAAGCAAATTGCTGCTCGATCCCTACGGCAAGGCCTTCGACGGCGAATTCGACAACGACTCCTCGCTCTACACCTACGGCGAGGATTCGCTGGGGCACACCATGACCGGCGTGGTTATCAACCCGTTCTTCGACTGGGGCGCCGACCGGCCACCGAATCGGCCCTACCACGAGACGGTCATCTACGAGGCGCACGTCAAGGGCATGACGATGACGCATCCCGATATTCCGGAGGAATTGCGCGGGACCTACGCCGGTATCGCGCATCCGGCGATCGTGGAACATCTGAAAGAACTCGGCATCACCGCGATCGAGCTGATGCCGGTGCACCAATTCCTGCACGACCGCGTCCTTTTGGATCAGGGCCTGCGAAACTACTGGGGCTACAACAGCTTCGGCTACCTCGCTCCGCACAACGAATACGCGGCCAGCCCACGCGGCGGTGCGGCGGTCACCGAATTCAAGGCCATGGTGCGCGCACTGCATGCCGAGGGCATCGAGGTGATCCTCGATGTCGTCTACAACCACACCGGCGAGGGCAATCACCTCGGGCCGACCCTGGCCTTCCGTGGGATCGACAATGCGGCCTACTATCGGCTGGTCGACGAGGACCCGTCGCACTACATGGACTACACCGGCACCGGTAACAGCCTGAACGTGCGCCACCCACATACGCTGCAGCTGATCATGGACTCGCTGCGCTACTGGATCCTGGATATGCACGTCGACGGGTTCCGCTTCGACCTCGCCGCCACGCTGGCCCGGGAACTGCACGATGTGGACCGGCTCTCGACCTTCTTCGATCTGGTGCAACAGGATCCGGTGGTCAGCCAGGTGAAGCTCATCGCGGAGCCCTGGGACGTCGGCGAGGGCGGCTACCAGGTCGGCAATTTCCCCGGCCAGTGGACCGAATGGAACGGCAAGTACCGCGACACCGTCCGCGACTACTGGCGCGGTGAACCCGCCACGCTCGGCGAATTCGCCTCCCGGCTCACCGGATCCTCGGATCTGTACGAGGCCACCGGGCGCAGGCCCAGCGCGAGCATCAACTTCATCACCGCGCACGACGGCTTCACGCTGCGGGATCTGGTGTCCTACAACGAGAAGCACAACCAGGCCAATGGCGAGGGCAACCGCGACGGCGAGAGCTACAACCGCTCGTGGAACTGCGGGATGGAGGGTCCCACCGACGATCCGGAGATACTCGCATTGCGCGCCAGGCAGAGTCGCAATCTGCTGGCCACGCTGGTGCTCAGCCAGGGCACCCCGATGCTCGCCCACGGCGACGAGATGGGCCGCACCCAGCAGGGCAACAACAATGTCTACTGCCAGGATTCACCGCTGGCCTGGATGGATTGGTCGCTGATGCAGACGAATTCGGACCTGTTCGAATTCACCAAGCGGGTGATCGCGCTGCGCACGGCGCACCCGATATTCCGACGCCGCCGCTTCCTGGCGGGCCGGCCGATCCGCTCGAAAGAGCACGCCCGCGATATCGCCTGGCTCACCCCGGCGGGGGAGCAGATGACACCCGCCGACTGGGACAGCGGTTTCGGCAAATCGCTGACGGTATATCTCAACGGCCTCGGCATCAACGAACCCGGCCCGCGCGGCGAGCGCATCACCGACGATTCGTTCCTGCTGTGCTTCAACGCCCACGACAGCGGCCTCGACTTCGTACTGCCCGATCCGGATTACGGCGCCGAATGGGCTGTCGCACTGGATTGTTCGGTGCCCGACGGCGTCGCCGATGCCACGTATCCGGCGGCGAGCACCGTCGCCGTCCCCGCCCGTTGTCTGCTCGTCCTCCACTGCCCCGCATAACCGAAACCGCCGATGCCCGAGAAGCCGAAGATCGAGACGCCCAAGTCCGATATGCAGACTCACCACACCGATCCCATCTCCCGCGGCCGCACCCCGGCCCGGCAGACGACGGTCCGCAGCACCTACCGACTCCAGCTGCGCCCCGACGCGTTGACCTTCACCGATGCCCGCGCGATCGCGGAATACCTACAACAGCTGGGTATTTCGCATCTGTACCTGTCACCGATCCTCACCGCGACGGTCGGTTCGACGCACGGGTACGACGTCACCGATCCCACCACGGTTTCGGCGGCCCTCGGCGGCCCGGCCGGACTCAAGGCACTCGCGGACGAAGTGCGCAGCCGCGGTATGGGTTTGATCGTCGATCTGGTGCCCAACCACGTCGGCGTGGCCGATCCCCGGCAGAACCCGTGGTGGTGGGATGTGCTGCGCAACGGCCGGGAATCACAGTTCGCGCATTTCTTCGATATCGACTGGAGTGCGGGCAATGGCGCGGGCGGCCGGCTGGCGCTGCCGGTACTGCAGAGCGAAAACGATCCGGCCGCACTGACGGTGGACCGGTCCGGTTCGGAACCGATGCTGGCACTGCACGATCTGCGCTTCCCCATCGCGGCGGGCACCGATGGCGACAACGCGCTGCGCATCCACGACAAACAGCACTACCGGCTGGTCAGCTGGAAGGCCGGGCTGTGCACCTACCGGCGGTTCTTCGCGGTCGGCAGCCTGGCCGCGGTGCGCCAGGAGGATCCCGAGGTCTTCGAGATCACCCACCGCGAGCTGGCCGCATGGTGCGAACACGATCTGATCGACGGCGTCCGGGTCGACCATCCGGACGGATTGTCCTATCCCACCGCGTATCTGACGAAGCTGCGTCGGCTCATCGGCCCGCACCGGCTACTACTCGTGGAAAAGATCCTCGCCAACCGCGAACCACTGGACGCGACGCTGCCGGTCGACGGCACCACCGGCTACGACGCCCTGTCCGACTACGGTGGCGTACTGATCGACCCCGATGGGGAACAGACGCTGACCGAACTGTCGCGCAAACTCGCCGGGCACGGCAGCGACCGCGCCTGGATCGGCGAAACCGAACACCGCATCAAACGTGCGGTGGCCGAGAACATCCTGGCCCCGGAGATCCGGCGCCTGGTCGCCGCGATCAAGCGCGACGCGCATGCCGAAAGCTTCGACACCATGGCATTGACCAACGCCACCATCGAGGTGTTGGCCTTCATGCCGGTCTACCGAGTGGATTACGCGCCGCTGGCGGGTATGACCGGCGCGGTGGTCGCCGAGGTGGAGAAGCGCAACAGCGAACTGACCGTGCCGCTGAGCGTGCTGGTGGCGGCGCTGGCGTCCGACGGCGAGGCGGCCGTTCGATTCAGCCAGGTCTGCGGTGCGATCACCGCGAAGGCCGTCGAGGACACCATGTTCTACCAGGCGGCGCGGCTGGTATCGCTGCAGGAAGTGGGCGGCAATCCGGCCCGATTCGGCCACTCGCTCAACGAATTCCACCTGTCCAATAGCGAACGCGCGCAACGCTGGCCCGCCACCATGACCACACTGTCGACGCACGACACCAAGCGCGGCGAGGATGTGCGCGCCCGGATCGGGTTGCTGTCCCAGGCCGCGGAGACCTGGGCGCGCGCCGTCGCATCCTGGCAGGAGATCACCCCCGGTCCCGACGGTGCGACGACATTGTTCCTGCTGCAGAACATGTTCGGCGTCTGGCCCGCCGACGGCCGCCCGGCCTCGTCCGTGGCCGGACTGCGCGAGCGACTGCATCTGTTCGCGGAGAAGGCGATTCGCGAAGCCGGTGTCCATACCTCCTGGGAGGAACCGGATGTCGAATTCGAGAAGAAGGTGCACGGCTGGCTGGATGCGGTGATCGACGGGCCGGTCGGCTCCGAAATCGGTGATCTGGTGCACGAACTCGCCCCGCACGCCTGGTCGGATTCGCTGTCACAGAAGCTGCTGCAGCTGTGCGGGCCCGGAATTCCCGATATCTATCAGGGCTGCGAACTGTGGGAGGACACGCTCGTCGATCCGGACAACCGCCGCCCAGTGGATTTCGCGGCCCGTGCCGGACTGCTGCAATCACTCACCGGTACACCGGCTTTGGATACCACCGGCGCGGCCAAGATGTGGATCGTCGCCTATGCGCTGTGGTTGCGCCGCGAACGTCCGGACTGTTTCGTCGGCGGCACCTACCTGCCGCTGTTCGCCACCGGCGAGCAGGAGAGCAGGCTGGTCGCCTACGCGCGCGGCCGGGCCGGTGAGACGCCCGAGGTGATCGTGGCCGCCACCCGGCACAGCCTCGGTCTGACCGAAACCGGGTGGACCGATACCACATTGGAGCTGCCGCAGGGCAACTGGACCGACCGGCTGACCGGCCACACTTTCCAGGGCCGGGCCCGATTGGAAAAGCTGTTCGCCCGGCTGCCGGTGGCGCTACTCGTGCGCTGAGGGCTCCTCCGGGGTGATGGTCGTTACCGTGCCGGTCTTCTCGATCAGCGTCTCGGGCACCATCCCGTCGTTGTCCGTCAGCCAGCGCCGCAGATTCGCGGGTCGGTAGTCGGTGGCGTCGTGCGCGGTGGAAGCCAGGCGCACGCCGCGGTCTCCGTCGGTGTACAGCCGCCGCCAGGAATCCCAGTAGAATCGCGGGTTCCTCGGCTGGCGAATGGTGCGCAACACGTTGAGGATTCGGTATCCGATGCCGAGCGAGCGATGCAATTCCATATGCTTCGCGCCCGCTGCCGCGCACCGCTGGGACAGCCCCTCCAGCCGGTCGCGGTCGAAGACGAGTCCGACCGCTTCGGCCTGTTCGACCATCCAGCGCAGCGTGATATCGGAGAGTCCGCATTCCTTGTAGCCGCCGCCGATATCGCTGTGCACGCCCTCGAACCAGACCTGCTTCACCCGGTCGTAGTGGTGGGAGTACTTCACATCCGGTTCGATCGGCACCTCCCAGAGGCACGGTTCGAAATTGCGCCGCCGCTCATCGAGTGCCAGAGCCTGCCGCGCGCAGAAGACATTGCGCCCGAGCTTCACATCGTGGAACCGGTGTCGCAGCGAGGTCAGTCCGGGCACGCCGAGTGCGCCGACGGTATCGAAGACCCCGATGAAGTCGATCTTGGCCGGAGCATCCCAGCAGTTCGCCTTGCGGAAGTCGATCCACTCCTGCGGCTCCTTCGGATCCGGATTCTGCGGGGTCCGCTGCGGCGCGGGCTGATGGTGAATCCGCAAGGCGTCCGGGTACTTTCCCTCGATCATCGCATCGGGTGTCATGATTCCGATGCGACCGATCAGACCGGCCAGGCTACGGGCGGTGAACGCACCGCGGCTGAAACCGAAGATGTAGATCTCATCCCCCGGCTGCCAGTTCAGTGCCAGATGCCAGTACGCCGAGGACAGATTCGCCTCGAGTCCAAGTCCGAACGCACCACCCATCAGGCGGTCGGCCAGGAAGCCACGCGCGCCCGGCCCGGATACGTAGCTGACCCACTGCGGGATCGACTCCCCCGACGGTCCCGGCGCCTCGTACCGGATCGTCTGCGCGATCTTGATGATATTCGATACCGTGTTGCTGGATTCGGCCTTCCAGGTGCCGTCGCAGCAGACCACCAGTCGTTTCATGAGTAGATCCTCCGCCCCGATTGCCGTCGAAACCTGCGTACTCGACTACCCGAATCATCGACGGGTCAGTACGGGATGTTAATGAAAATGTTGTCTTTCAACGCAAAAGACTCGCGCCGAAGGGGATTCTCGCGAGTATTCTCACGCGGCTACAGCCCTGTATCCGATCGGTTTCCATCGAAGCGTCGACGCAATGGGTCTCGGTCACTCGGGTTCGGTCGGCGGTTACGGTGAGCAGATGCTCCACGGAAGAGAAGTCGAACAAGCTCGGATCGATCGACTTCTGGTGGCGGCTCGCGCCGGACGCAGCGGGGCGCTCGTGGTGCGCGGCGAGCCGGGGATCGGAAAGACGGCGCTGTTGGATTATGCGGCGGCGCAGGGGATTCCGGCGGTGCGCGGTGCCGGAATCGAGTCCGAGGCGGAGTTGCCGTTCGCGGGACTGCATCTGCTGATCAAGCCGGCAATGGCACTGGTGGACGGGTTGCCCGCACCGCAGCGGGATGCGCTGCGCGGCGCGTTCGGTCTGGCCCAGCATGATCCGGCGGATCGGATGTTGATCGGGTTGGCGGTGCTGTCCCTGCTGGCCGAGGAGGCGGCCGAGGGGCCGCTGCTGTGTTTGATCGATGACGCGCACTGGCTGGATCGGGCGACGGCGGAGACGCTGCTGTTCGCGGCGCGTCGACTCGATGCCGAGGGCGTGGTGATCATCTTCGCGACGCGGACCGGCGAGCAGGATTTTCCCGCGCCCGGCCTGCCCGAACTCGCGCTGACCGGCCTGGCGCAGGAGTCGGCGGCCGCGCTGGTGGACAGTCGCGGTCCGGATCTTTCGCCCGCCATTCGATACCGATTGCTCGCCGAGGCGGGCGGCAATCCGCTGGCCCTGCTGGAGTTGCCCGCAGTTCTGGCCGCCGAGGGCAACGATTCCGGTCACGGACCGAATCCCCTGCCGCTGACACAGCGGCTCCAGGTGGCATTTCACGGCCAAGTGTCCAGGCTGCCTTCAGCGACCCGGATGTTGCTGCTGATTGCGGCCGCGGCGGGCACCAACGATCTCACCACGGTGCTGCATGCGGCCGGCGAGCTCGGGGCACAGCTATCGGACCTACAGCCCGCCGCGGACGCCGGGTTGGTCGGTAGTGACGGCGTGAGCGTGAGTTTCCGGCATCCTCTGCTGCGATCGGCGGTCTACCAGGGTGCGCCTCTGACACAACGGCTCGCCGCGCACGCCGCCCTCGCCGCCGCACTGACCGAACCCGAGAACGCCGACCTGCGCGCCTGGCACCTGGCCTCGGCGGCGACCGGACCGGATGAGACCACCGCAGCAGCGCTAGAGGACACCGCCGATCGCGCACGTCGGCGCAGCGGCTATTCCGGTGCCGTCGCCGCGTACGAACGCGCCGCGAGTTTGAGTACCGACGCGTTTGCCCGCGTTCGACGGCTGGTGGGCGCCGCCGAAACCGCCGGTGAGGCGGGACAATTGGACCGTGCGGGCCGACTGGCCGATCGCGCGGCCGGTTTGAGCACCGATCGAATGCTCGGGGCTCGACTGGATCTGGTTCGCGCCACCGCGGAATTCGGTGCGGGCAAACCACTCTCGGCACATCAACTGCTGCTCGCGGGCGCCGATCTGGTGCGCACCGACGATCCGGCCCGCGCCGCGCGCATCCTCATGCAGGCGGTGCACACGGCCTGGTACCTCGGCGCACCGGAACTCGCCGAGATCGCCGCGCACATCAACGCATTGGACCTGCCCGACGCCGAACCGATGACACCCATCGCCCGCTACACGGTCGCGGGCATCGACGGCCGATTCACCATCGATCTGCGCGACGCGGCCGCCGTCGCCCGCCGCAACGGTGCGGACAGCCCCCGCGATCTGGTGCAGATGTGCGGCGTCGGGCTGATCGTCGGCCAGGACGAACAGGCCGCGGAGCTGGCCCAGACCCTGATCGCCGAATGCCGCGACCAGGGCCGCATCGCACTCCTGCCGACCCTGCTGTTCTTCCGCGCCGAAACCGAACTGTTCCTCGGGCGACCGCGCGAGGGTCGCATCGCCGCGCTCGAAGGGCTGCGGATCGCCGAGGATATCGGGCAGCAGCATTGGGTCAGCCAGATGTCGAGCTATCTCGCCTATCTGGCCGCATTGGAGGGGCGCGAACAGGATTGCCGAGAGTTGGTCGACCGTGCCCTGGCCGAGGAATTCGGCGGTGCGGCCGCGCCCGGCGCACCGTGGACGCGGGCGGCGCTCGGCGTGCTCGATCTCGGCCTCGGCAGAGTCGACAGCGCACTGTCCCGGCTGGAGCTGTTGACCGTGGAACCCACCCGCCACCACGTGATCGGTTTGCGCGCCCTGCCAGATCTGATCGAGGCGGCGGTGCGCATGGGCAGCCTGGAGCGAACGGGTGACGCGCTGGATCGGCTTCACGGCTGGGCGAAAGCCTCGCAACAAGAGTGGGTCACCGCGCTCGTCGAGCGCTGCCTGGCATTGACCGGGCCCGAAGCCAAGGCGGAGGACCACTTTCAAGCCGCACTGGAACACGGCGGGCGGCCCTTCGAACAGGCCAGAACCCAATTGCTTTTCGGTGAATGGCTACGGCGCAACCGTCGAAAGTCCGAGGCGCGCAACCAACTTCAGCCCGCCCTGGAAACCTTCGACCGCCTCGACGCCGCACCGTGGGCCGAACGCACCCGCACCGAACTCGCCGCCCTCGGCATCGGCACCACCAGCCGCCCCACCACGGGCGTCCTCGCCCGCCTCACGCCGCAAGAACTCCAGATCGTCCGCCTCGCCGCCCAAGGAATGTCCAACCGCGACATCGCCGCCCAACTCTTCCTCAGCCCCCGCACCGTAGGCCACCACCTCTACAAGGCCTACCCCAAACTCGGCGTCCTCTCCCGCACCGAACTCCCCGACCTCCCCCTCGACGTCGCCTAGGTCTCGATCAAGATCAGGTGGAGCTGGTGGCGGTGCCTTCTCGGGCGATGCCGCCATAGATTCCACCTGATCTTGAAATGCGGCACTGTCGATGGCCACGCTGAGTGGTTGTGGTCGCGTTTCGAGCAACCGTGGGTTCGGCTCGATGGGCCGAGCCGCCCTGCCTACGCTCGGCGATGCGCGCCGACCTGGCCGACAACCCAGCGGCCGGTTCCGACCCCGGCGGCGGCCAGCACCGCGAACTGCAGCGACCCGGTGATCAGCGCGAGGACCAGGCAGATGACCAGCCCGAGGGCGATCGCCTCGAGTTTGTACATCGGCCACGCGCTGCCGGCGATATCCACCGCCGTGGGGCGAGTCTGAAGGGGGACCACTGCCATGTCGTCAGGCTACACGGATAGCGAAGTTCGGACCACCTAACATTTCGGCGGGAACAGAGGTGGGCGCTGCGTTGTTGCGGATGTCATGCCATTGACAGGTGAGTACGCACCGAGCACATCCGATTGGGCCCGTGAACAGGCCGAGCTGATCGAGAATTCCGGAGGCACCGAGGGCCTGACTCTGCAGGGCAAGCCAGTCATCGTCCTGACCACCAAGGGCGCGAAGACCGGGCTGCTGCGCAAGACCGCGCTGATGCGGGTAGAGCACGACGGCGAGTACGCGGTCGTCGCCTCGCTGGGCGGCGCGCCGAAGCATCCCGTCTGGTACTGGAATATCAAGGCCGAGCCGCATGTCGAGCTGCGTGACGGCGCCGTGAACAAGGACTACACCGCGCGCGAGGTCTCCGGCGAGGAGAAGGCGCTGTGGTGGGAGCGGGCGATCGAGGTGTGGCCCGATTACGCGAACTACCAGACCAAGACGACCCGCGAGATTCCGGTTTTCGTCCTGACTCCGCGGTAGCTCCGGCCGGGAAACCGATCGTCCGACGCCCACCCGACGCGTCCGCCCGACGCGGCGGGTGGCACCATATTTCGAGTGTCCAATCCGCTTGAACTTCTCGACGACCAGTCCACATCTCGTCCCGCGCTGACCGCAGACGAGATCGACGCCGCCGCCAAGCGAATTGCCGACATTATCGAGCCCACCCCGCTGCAGCACAGTCCCCGGCTATCCGCGCTGACCGGGGCGCAGGTCTACCTCAAGCGCGAAGACCTCACCGCCGTCCGTTCGTACAAGCTGCGCGGCGCCTACAACCTGATCGTGCAGCTCACCGACTCCGAGCGAGCCGCGGGCGTGGTCGCGGCCAGCGCCGGTAATCACGCCCAGGGCGTGGCCTTCGCCTGCAATGCGATGGGCATCAAGGGCCGCATCTATGTGCCGACCACTACACCGAAGCAGAAGCGTGACCGCATCCGGGTGCACGGCGGCGAGTACGTCGAGCTGATCGCGGTCGGAGAAACCTATGACGCCGCCGCCGCGGCCGCCGCCGAGGATGTCGAGCGCACCGGCGCGACCATGGTGCCGCCGTTCGACGATCCGCGCACCGCGGCGGGACAGGGCACCATCGCCCCCGAATTCCTGGAACAGCTCGGCGGTCGGACCCCCGATCTGGTGGTGATCCCGGTCGGCGGCGGCGGTTGCCTGGCGGGCATCGGCACCTACCTGCGGGAGCGCTCACCGAGCACCGGCATCCTCGGTGTGGAACCGGCGGGCGCGGCCTCGATGACCGCGGCGCTGGTCGCGGGCGGCCCGGTGACGCTGCCGGAGATCGATCCGTTCGTCGACGGCGCCGCGGTGCGCCGGATCGGCCGCCTGCCCTATGCGGCGATCGCCGCATTCGGCGGCCGGGTGGTATCGCACGGCTCGCTGCCGCTGCTGACCGCGACCGAATCACCAAGTGGTGCAGGCGCTTTTCGCCTGATGCAGGTCGACGAGGGCGCGATCTGCACCACTATGCTCGAGCTGTATCAGAACGAGGGCATCATCGCCGAACCCGCGGGCGCGCTGTCGGTGACGGCGCTGGCCGAGATCACGATCGAACCCGGTTCGACGGTGGTGTGCCTGGTCTCCGGCGGCAACAACGATGTGTCGCGCTACGGCGAGATCATCGAGCGCTCGCTGGTGCACCGCGGCCTGAAGCACTATTTCCTGGTGGACTTCCCGCAGGAGCCGGGCGCGCTGCGGCGCTTCCTCAACGAAGTGCTCGGTCCCGACGACGACATCACCCTGTTCGAATACGTCAAGCGCAACAACCGGGAAACCGGTGCCGCGCTGGTCGGTATCGAACTCGGCGCACCGGAGGGGCTCGGCCCACTGCTGGAGCGGATGGAAGACTCGCCGATCCAGTGCGAGCGATTGGATCCGGGCTCCCCGGCCTACCGCTACCTCACCTAGCGAACGCACCCGACCCGAACTGGCCGCGCGGACATCGTCCGTGCGGCCGGTTCCAGCGTCTATGCAGCCTCTGGCGTTTCCACCACGGTTACGGACCGGCGGGTCGTGCGCACACCCGTCATGACCATCGGCAACAGCCAACCGGCCGCGGCCTGGTCGAAGCTCAGCTGCGCGGCCGAGAGGCGATTGTGGACGAATCCGACGGACAGGCCGAGACGGGGCTCGGCCCAGCCGAAGGAGCCACCGAGGCCGATATGACCGAAGCCGCCGTGTGCGCCCGGCATCGGAAGTGAGTGATAGCCAAGGCGCCAGAGCATCGGCGCGTAGAACAGGGTGCGGTCGAGCCGGTAGGTCCGAATGCGACTGAGCGCCTTGATGGTTTGCGGCGTCAGATACTGCACGCCGCCCGCCATGCCGCCATTTGCCAATGCGCCGTACATGGTGGCCAGCGCGGGGGCGGTGCAGACGCCGTTGCCCGCACCGAGTTCGGTATCGAGGATCGGCGGGATTTCACCCTCCAGGATGGTTTCCAGTCCGGGCAGGAACAGGCACCGCGCGGCCGCGCCGAGCGCACCGGGCAGACCATAGCTGCGCCCCAAAACCCTTGTGCTGACCGGCTTTCCGATCATACTGAGCTGGGAGCCCGCCAACGGCGCATAGACGGTCGACGATTGCGCGGACGGCTTGCCCAGGTGCAGACCATCGATGCCGAGTGGTTCGGCGACCTCGGTGCGGAACAGCTCCGCCATCCCCTGGCCGGTAATGGCGCGGGCCAATCCAGCGAGCAGCCAACCGAAAGTGAGCGCGTGATAGGCCGGCGTGCCGAGCAGACGATCGGGTTTCGCGGCGGCGAGACGCTGCTCCATCAGCTGGTGGTCGAGCACATCCTCGAGCCCGGCCGCGATCGGGTTGAGACCACCGAGTCCCGCGCTGTGCGTCATCACCTGACGAATGGTGATACGGCCCTTGCCGTTCTGGCCGAACTCCGGCCAGTACTCGGCCATCGGCGCTTCGTAGTCGAGCAGACCCCGATCGGCCAGCCGGTGGATGACCGTCGCGGTGATGCCCTTGGTGGCGGAGAAGATGATCGCACCGGTGTCCTGGCTCCAGGGTTTGTCACCCGCGCTCCCGGTCCAGATATCGACCAGCGGTTCACCGTGCAGATGGACGGCCAACGCGCCGCCCGCCCCCCGACGGCGCCCGAAGACCTTCGCGAATGCGCGTACCAATGGTGCGAATTCGGCGGCGGCACTGCCACCAACCCCATCGGGGAGATTCGCTAGGTCCCCGGGTGAAGCCACGTTGCTCATATTCCAAAGGTAATGGCGCTGGTCACACTCGGCAATATTGTGTCTCGGACAGTTATCTTCAGGAGGTTTTCGGTAACCGCGAGCCGACCTGGGGTTCCGCTATGCGCCCGCGAGTATCACGAACGAGTGGCCCGGTATCTCCGTCGCGGAGACGCCTTCGGTCGAAGGTTCCCACGACAGCAGCGAAAGACCAGCGATAGGCACGGTGACCTGCTCTTCGGAGAGATTGCAAACCAGCGTCAGCCGGCCTCGGCGCACCGCGATCCAGCGGGCATTCTCGTCATAGTCGACAGATACATGTGTGAGCCACGGGTCCGTTATTTCGGCTCGCTCGCGTCGCAAACCGATCAGCTTTCTATAACAGGACAGCAGCCGTGCATGGCGATCATGTTCGAGTTCGGACCAATTCAGCTTCGACCGCTGGAAGGTTTCGGGGTCCTGCGGGTCCGGAATCTCGTCGCTGTCCCAGCCGTGTTCGGCGAATTCGTCCTTGCGGCCGGTGGCGGTGGCGGCCGCGATCACCGGATCGGTGTGCGAGGTGAAGAACTGGAACGGGGTGCGCGCGCCCCACTCCTCCCCCATGAACAGCATGGGCGTATACGCCGAGAACAGCACCAGCGCGGCCTTGATCGCCAGCTGGCCGTCGGTCAGATAGGCGCTGGGACGGTCCCCGATCGCCCGATTGCCGATCTGATCATGGGTGCAGGTATAGGCGAGCAATGCGCTCGCCGGGATGAGCCGGGTGTCGATCGGGCGACCGTGGATGCGACCGCGGAAGCTGGAATACGTTCCGGTGTGGAAGAATCCGCGCGTCAGTGTCTGGGCCAGACAGCCCAGCGAACCGAAATCGGCGTAGTAGCCCTGATGTTCACCGGAAACCGCGGTGTGCACGGCATGGTGCAGGTCGTCGTTCCATTGACCGGTCAGGCCATAGCCGCCTGCCGCGCGTGGGGTGATGAGCCGCGGATCGTTGAGGTCGCTCTCCGCGATCAATGTCAGCGGCCTACGCACATGTGCGGCAAGCGATTCGGTGCCGGCGGCCAGTTCGGCGAGCAGGTGGGTGGCGGTGCGGTCGACGAGTGCGTGCACCGCATCGAGTCGCAGTGCGTCGATATGGAAATCGCGCAGCCAGCGCAGGGCGTTCTCGATTATGAAGCGGCGCACCGGATCCGAGTACGGACCGTCGAGATTCAGGCTCTGCCCCCAGGTATTGCGACCTTCGGTCAGATAGGGCGCGAAGCGGGGCAGATAGTTGCCGGAGGGTCCGAGATGGTTGTGAACGACATCGAGGGCGACCGCCAAACCCTTTGCATGGCAGGCATTCACGAAGCGCTGCAAACCATCGGGTCCGCCGTAGGGCTCGTGGACCGCATACCAGAGCACACCGTCGTAGCCCCAGTTGTGGATACCGTCGAAGGCATTGACCGGCATCAACTCGACCATGGTGACGCCGAGTTCGACGAGGTGGTCGAGGCGCTCGACGGCGGCATCGAAGGTGCCCTCGGGAGTGAAGGTGCCCAGATGCAGTTCGTAGATGATCGCGCCCGCCAGTGTGCGGCCGGTCCAGTTCGCATCGGTCCATCCCGCCGGATCGAGGGCGTGCAGCGCCGAGCGGCCGTGCACGCCGTCGGGCTGGCGCGCCGAGCGCGGGTCCGGCAGGACGGTCGGGTCGTCGTCGAGCAGGTAGCCGTAGCGCGTGCCCGGTACGGCGTGCACATCTGCCCGCCACCAACCGTCAGGCGACCTTGTCATCGGATGTACGGCGCCATCGACCTCGATGCGCACCCGTTCCGGTCGCGGGGCCCATACCTCGAACAAGGTCACCGAGCCAGCATGGCATGTCGCCGATCATGCGGCTCGCCGACACAGGACGCGCCCTTTCGACCGGCTGACCATTGCCTGCGGCGCGCGGATCCTGACAGAGTGGGTGACGTGGGCATCTACAACGATCAGGTCGTGCCGCGGCTGGTGAATCTGGTCTGCGGAGCCAAGATGAACAATCCACAGCGCGAGCGCGCCTGCGCCGGACTGCACGGGCGGGTGATGGAGATCGGCTTCGGATCGGGTCTGAATGTCCCGTTCTATCCGGCTGCCGTCGAGTCGATCAGCGCTGTGGAACCCGCCGACCTCGGCTGGCGCCTGGCGGACAAGCGGCTGGCCAAGGCCACCGTGCCGATCGAACGCGCCGGACTCGACGGCCAGTCGCTGCCCTTCGCCGATAACAGCTTCGACTCCGCACTCTCGACCTGGACGATGTGCACCATTCCGGATATCGCGGCCGCGCTGGCCGAGGTGCGCAGGGTGCTCGTTCCCGGCGGAACCCTGCATTTCGTCGAACACGGGCTCGCGCCGGATCCGGGCGTCCAGGCGTGGCAGCACCGATTGAATCCGATCGAGAAGGCGATTGCGGGCGGCTGCAATCTCGATCGCGATATTCGTGGCACCGTCGAGAGCGCCGGATTCGAGATCCGCGAACTCGACGAGTTCTATGCGGACGGACCCAAGTTCCTCGCCGCGCTCTCGCTCGGAGTCGCGGTCTCGCCGTAGTCCAGTCCTTATTGGACTGATTAGTGCAAAACGTGCTAGCTTGACCGCATGGCACGACCGAAGGCATTCGACGAGAACCGGGCGGTGGACGCGGCCATGCGGGCGTTCTGGTCCGCGGGTTACGAGGGCACCTCGACCCAAGACCTCTGCGATGCAACAGGTCTGGGCCGCAGCAGCATCTACAACACCTTCACCAGTAAGCACGAACTGTTCGACCGGGCACTGCAGCGGTATATGAGCAGCAAGAACGCCTCGATCTTCGAAGTGCTCGACGGCGACCTGCCCGCGCGGGCGAAGATCCGGAAGCTATTGCGCCAGACCATCGACGCACCGGCCGACGACCCCATCGGCTGCCTGGTGGTCAACTCGACGGTCGAGTTGGCGCCGCGCGATCCGGGGGTGGCGGCGACATTGCGCGCCGACCTGGAGCGGAGGCTCGACGCACTGACGGCGGTTATCCGCGCGGGCCAGCGGTCCGGCGAGATCGATGCGGGCAAAGATGCCCGCACGCTGGCCCATTTCGTGATCACCACGATCAGCGGTATGCGCGTCGCGGCACGCGGTGGAGCCGATAAGGACACCCTGGAGGCGATCGCCACCACAGCGTTGAGCGTGCTCTGACCCCCACCGACGTCGAATCAGCGGCGCGATAGCCGCAACCAGACCATCGGCGCGACCCACCCAGCACAGCACACGACACATGCAGCACAGCGCCGCATTCTCTTAGCTCAATTCTGAACTGATCAATCCAAAATTCGAGAGGGCTACCGATGCCATTCGCTGTCTACATACTCGGGCTATCCATATTCGCCCAGGGCACCTCTGAGCTGATGCTCTCCGGTCTGCTCACCCAAATGGCCACCGACCTGGGCGTCTCCATACCCCAAGCAGGCCTGCTGATTTCGGCATTCGCACTGGGCATGCTGGTGGGCGCACCCGCACTGGCCGTGATCACCCTGCGCCGGCCGCGCCGCACCGCACTGCTGGCCTTCCTCGCAGTGTTCATCGCAGCCCATGTGGTGGCCGCGTTGACCCCGGGTTACTGGGTGCTCTTCGGAACCCGGGTGGTCGGCGCATTCGTCTACGCCGGATTCTGGGCGGTCGCCGCGACCACGGCGCTGAGTCTGGTGCCGGAGAACGCGCGTGGCCGGGCAATGAGTATTGTCGCGGGCGGGCTGACCGTGGCCAATATCGTCGGACTCCCGGCGGGTGCAGTGATCGGCCAGCATCTGGGCTGGCGGGCCGCGTTCTGGACGGTCGCCATCCTGTCCGCCCTGGCGATGGCGGGGGTGGCGGCCAAGATTCCGGGTGGACGCCCCGCCGAAGTACCGAACCTGCGCCGCGAACTACGCACCATGATCAATCCGCGCCTGTGGCTGTCCTACAGCACAACCGCGCTCTCGACCGGCGCGCTATTGGTCACCTTCGCCTACCTCGGCGCACTCCTGGCCCGCACCACCGGAATCACCGAGAGCTGGATTCCCTTGGTGCTCACGCTGTACGGCATCGGCGCGCTGATCGGCATCACGGTCGGCGGCCGCGCCGCCGATGCCCATCCCTTCCGCGTACTGACCATCGGAATGATCGGGTTGACCATCATCTCGGCGGTGCTGGCACTGACCGCGACCATGCCCGCACCGGTCGTAATCCTCGTATTCCTATTGGGAGCCTTCGGATTCGCCACGAATCCCGCACTGAACACTCGGGTATTCGCACTGGCCGCGGCTGCACCCACCCTCGCGACCGCAGTCAACTTCTCCGCATTCAATGTCGGTATCACCGTCGGCCCGTGGCTCGGCGGCCTGGCCATCGGCGGCGGCCTCGGCTACCCGTCGGTCGCCTGGATCGGCGTGGCCCTCGCCATCGCGGCACTGGCCACCGTCGCTTGGGCGGCGGTCCTACACCGCCGGGCCCAGCAGGTTGACACGGTCGGCCCAGCAGATCGGGTAATGGCAAAACTTACTGTCTGAACGCGTAGCGCCAGGTGGAAGTCATCGCCTCGATCGGCGTGGTCCTCGCGGCCGCGGCACCGGCCACCGTTGGTCGGGCGGCCGCCCTATACCGCCGGGCCCAGCAGGTCGAGACGGTCAGCCCGAAGGATTGCGCCATGGTCGGACTCATGGTCTGAATACGCACCACCGCAACGCTTCTCGATCGGACCTCGCCGACAGTGAATACGGCGCGGATTGCACCACCTTCGCCAGCGCCGCAACTGCCCGAACCCGTCCGGGGATCGGGCAGTTGGGCGTTTCACCCTGCCCCGGTGGACTACCCGTGCCCGCGCACCGTCTTCGCGTCCCGCCCAGGTTCTCACCGAAGACACACACGATCTCCGAAATGCAGCGGCAGCCGGCGGCCATCACGATGCCGCGGACGGTACGGTCGAGGTGGGTGACGGCCACACGAGAACCTGCGCGGGACCGCCGCAATCGCCGACGCCGCCGATCCGGACGTCGCGTCAGCCCGCGAGGCAGCCTGGACCGAGCAAAGCCTTGAGGTCGCCCATTAACGCCGAGGACGGTGAAACCCGCAGGCTGTCATCCAATTTCCACAGTGACGTGTTGTCACGTGCGCCCACATGGCGGACGTGGACGTCCGCGGTGCCCGGATGCCTGGACAGGATGCGCTTGAGTTCGCCGATCTTGTCGGGCGTGCACAGGCGCGTCGGCATGACGACCGCCAGCGGCTTGGCCACACCGATCGAGGAGAGGTCGGGAACGGCGAGATCGTTGGCGATCAAGGAGATCCGGTCATCGCGCACCGACACCCTGGCCTTCACCAGCACGACCGCGTCCTCCACCACATCGGCGCCGTACACCGAATAGGCCTGCGGGAAGAACAGGACCTCGATACCACCGGTCAGATCCTCGATCTGCGCCGAGGCCCAGGCCAGGCCGTTCTTGTTGATGCGGCGGTTGACCGAGGCGAGGATACCGCCGATGGTGACCTGGGCGCCGTCCTTGATATCGCCCTGGAGAATGGCGGGGATAGCCGTATCCGCCTGTGCCGCAAGCACATGTTCCACACCGTTGAGCGGATGTCCGGACACGTACAGGCCGAGCATTTCCCGCTCGAGCGCCAGCTTGTGCTTGGTCTCCCACTCGTCCTCGGGCACCTTCACATTGAAGACCGAGGCCACCGAATCGTCACCGTCGTCCAGCCCGCCGAACAGGTCGAACTGGCCGATCGCCTCGGCCTTCTTGGTGGACATCACCGCATCGATGGCATCGGAGTGCACCAGCAGCAGACCCTTGCGCGGATGCCCGAGCGAATCGAATCCGCCTGCCTTGATGAGGGATTCGGTGACCTTCTTGGTGCAGGCGATGGCGTCGATCTTGTTCAGATAGTCCGAGAAATCGGTGAACTTCGACTTCTCCTTGCGCGCCTGGATGATCGAGCTGACGACATTGGCGCCGACATTGCGCACCGCGCCGAGACCGAAGCGGATGTCCTTACCCACCGAGGCGAAGTTCATCTCGGACTCATTGACATCCGGCGGCAGCACGGTGATCGCGAGGCGACGGCAATCGGACAGGTAGACCGCGGCCTTGTCCTTATCGTCGCCGACGGAGGTGAGCAGGGCCGCCATGTATTCGGCGGGATAGTTCGCCTTGAGATATGCGGTCCAGTAGGAGATCAGGCCGTAGGCGGCGGCGTGCGATTTGTTGAACGCGTAACCGGCGAACGGGAGGATGGTGTCCCACAGCGCCTTGATGGCCGCCTTGGAGTATCCGTTGGCCTGCATGCCCGCCTCGAAGCCCTCGAACTCCGCGGCCAGCACCTCGGCCTTCTTCTTACCCATCGCGCGGCGCAGAATATCTGCTCGACCGAGCGAGTAGCCGGCCACTTTCTGCGCGACGTGCATGATCTGCTCTTGGTAGACGATCAGGCCGTAGGTCTCGCCGAGGATCTCCTTGAGCGGCTCCTCCAGCTCCGGATGGATCGGCTTGACTTCCTGCCGGTCGTTCTTGCGGTCGGCGTAGTCGTTGTGCGCGTTCATACCCATCGGGCCGGGGCGATACAGCGCGCCGACGGCCACGATGTCCTCGAACGCGGTCGGCTGCATGCGGCGCAGCAGATCGCGCATGGGCCCACCATCGAGCTGGAATACGCCGAGCGTGTCACCGCGCGAAAGCAACTCGTAGGTGCGCGAATCGTCGAGCGGCAGCCGGTCCATATCCAGGTCGATGCCGCGGTTGGCCTGGATGTTCTCCAGCGCGTCACCGATCACGGTCAGGTTGCGCAGGCCGAGGAAGTCCATCTTCAGCAGGCCGATGGCCTCACACGACGGATAGTCCCAGCCGGTGATGAGCGCACCGTCCTGGGGCCGCTTCCAGACCGGGATCGCATCGGTGAGCGGATCACAGGACATGATGACCGCGCAGGCGTGTACACCCGCATTGCGGATCAGGCCCTCGAGGCCGCGCGCGGTTTCGTAGATCTTCGCGACATCCGGATTGCTCCCGATGAGTTCGCGCACCTCGGCGGCCTCTTTGTACCGCTCGTGCTCCGGATCGGTGATACCGGATACCGAGATGTCCTTGGCCATGATCGGCGGTGGCAGCGCCTTGGTGATCTGGTCGGCAATGGCGAATCCGGGCTGGCCGAACAGCACTCGCGCCGAGTCCTTGATGGCGGCCTTGGTCTTGATGGTGCCGAAGGTGATGACCTGGGCGACGCGGTCGGTGCCCCACTTCTCGCTCGCGTAGCGGACCATTTCACCGCGGCGGCGATCGTCGAAGTCGATATCGATATCGGGCATCGAGACGCGCTCGGGATTGAGGAAGCGCTCGAAGAGCAGACCGTGCGGAATCGGGTCGATATTGGTGATACCGAGTGCGTAGGCGACCAGCGAACCGGCCGCCGAACCACGGCCGGGACCGACGCGGATGCCGACCTCGCGGGCGTGGTTGATCAGGTCGCCGACGACGAGGAAGTAGGCCGGGAAACCCATCTCCAGGATGACGCCGATCTCGTACTGGGCGCGGTCCAGATAGTCCTGGGGCGCGCCGTCCGGGAAGCGACGGCGCAGTCCGAGTTCGACCTCGCGGCGCAGCCAGCTGGCCTGGTCGTGACCATCGGGCACCGGGAAGATCGGCATCCGGTCGCGGTGCTGCCACACCTCGTCGTAGGACTGCACCCGCTCGGCGATCAACAGGGTGGAATCGCAGGCGCCGGGCACCTCCATATCCCAGATCGCCCGCATCTCCTCTGCGGACTTCAGGTAGTAACCGTCACCGTCGAACTTGAAACGCGTTGGGTCACTGAGTGTTTTACCGGTCTGGATGCACAGCAGCGCCTCGTGGTTGGTCGAGGCGTCCTTGGTGACGTAGTGGCAGTCGTTGGTGGCCAACGGCCGGATACCGAGCTTCTTGCCGATCTCGAGCAGCCCCTCGCGGACCCGGCGCTCGATGGACAGGCCGTGGTCCATGATCTCGAGGAAGAAATTGTCCGGTCCGAAGATCTCCTGCCATTTGGCCGCGGCCTCGAGGGCCTCGCGGTCGTGGCCGAGGCGCAGGCGGGTCTGCACCTCACCCGAGGGGCAGCCGGTGGTGGCGATGATGCCCGCGGCGTGCTCGGCGATGATCTCCTCGTCCATGCGCGCCCACTTGCCGAGCTGACCTTCCAGCGAGGCGAGCGAGGACAGCTTGAACAGGTTGTGCAGGCCGGTCGCGTTCTCCGCGACCATGGTCATATGCGTGTAGGCGCCGGAACCGGAGACGTCGTCGCCCTTCTGGCTGGGATCACCCCACTGCACGCGTTTGGTGTCGAAACGAGAACCCGGTGCGATGTAGGCCTCGATGCCGATGATCGGCTTGATACCGGCCTTCTTGGCGGAGTTGTAGAACTCCGAAGCCCCGTACATATTGCCGTGGTCGGTCATCCCGACCGCGTTCATTCCCAGCCGATTTGCCTCGGCGAAGAGCGGAGAGATTTTGGCCGCACCATCGAGCATCGAGTACTCGGTGTGGTTGTGCAGGTGAACGAACGATCCGGACGAGGCGGCCAAGACGGTCCTTCCTCCCAAGGTCTCGACGGGGGTTGGTGTAGCGATTCTAGGGGTCCCCACCGACGTGTTCGGCTTCCCGCGCCGGGCTGACGCAGGTGCTCGGCGTGTCGGTGGTGAAGATCACCGGCGCGTCTCGCGACCCAGCATTGCGGTTGTCCGATTTCCGCGACAGTGGGGTGATCCGCGGATCGCTCGACACTACGCGAGCCCTCGATCAAGCGCGCTTGCGCCAGACGAATTTCAAACCGGACCAATCGTTGTCGAGTGCGGCAACCTTCACATCGACGACGCCGATGGGGAGCAGCACCTCGCGCAGATCGTTCTCGGCTATATCGCTGACGTGCCCGCCCGCCTTGCGCGGCCAGGCGATCCACAGCATCGCGCCCGGCTTCAGTCCGGCGGCCAGTTCCGGGGCCTCGTCGACCAGATCGGCGAGTTCGCGAAAGAAAGCGAGGACGACATCCGCGGACTCGGGCTCATCGGTGGCGATCGCGACGTCCGCTGGTAGACCCGGAATCTGCCAGCCTGCGGGCGCATGCCGCAGCACCACCCGGTGGCCGGATTTGATTCCGATCTTCTTCGCCGGCGGCGTCCCGGAGTAGCCCGCGGTCATGGACACGACTGTAACCGGCACCTCCCTTGGGCTCCGCGAGTCGGCAACCGGCCCCGGCGGGATGCAGGTTCTGGTGCTGCCGTCAGTTCGATCGGCGCTGTCGGGCGCGGATTCTGCAGGCGCTGGTGGACCGATCGGCGCTGATTCTGCTGGTGCTGTGCGCCGATCGGCACTGTTGGGCGCGGATTCGGCGGGCCGCCGCGATAATCAGGCGATGAGGTGGCGGAGACGTTCGGCGAGCGCGCGATGACGACCGCCGGTGTCGCGGTTGTCGCCGGGGCGGTATTGATCGTCGGCGCACTGCTGGTCTGGTCTCGAACCCGGCGAGTGGTGACCACTCCGGCCGAGCGAGCCGTGTACAGCGCACTGCATACCGCGTCGCTGGCCGCACGGCCGTTGCGGCAGGGGTTGAACGATCGGTCCGCTCAGGAGGCCGCGCCGCATCTGCGGGCACTCACCGGGGCCGACGCATTGGGCGTCGCCGATCCGGATGGCACGCTGCTGGCTTGGGACGGGCCACATTCGGATCTGGCCGAACCCTTCGCCGATGCGGCCAGGCGGGCGGTGGCGACCGAGCGCCCGGTGCTGGTGTCGGGGCCTGGTCGCAGTGAACATGCCGGGCGAACACTGATCGCGCAGCCTCTGCTGATCGAAAATGGCGGGGTGGCAGGGGCTTTGGGGGTGGTGACCACCGGGAAGCCGGAGCCCGGGCGGCTGGGTGCGGTCGCGGAGGTGGCGCGATACGCCTGCGGACAGCTGGAGTTGGCGGAGTTGGACGCCTCGCGGGCCCGCCTCGATCGGGCCGAGGTGCGTGCGTTGCGGGCCCAGATCAGCCCGCATTTCATCTATAACGCGCTCAATACCGTTGCGTCCTTTGTACGTACCGATCCGGATCGGGCGCGCGAGCTGATCCTGGAGTTCGCGGACTTCACCCGATATTCCTTCCGTGCCGCGGGCGAATTCACGCTGCTGTCCGACGAACTGCGCAATATCGAGCGGTATCTGGCGCTGGAACGTGCCCGGTTCGGTGAGGCCTTGCAGGTGCGGTTGCAGATCGCACCGGAAGTGCTCGGCGTCGTACTGCCGTTCCTGGCGCTGCAACCGTTGGTGGAGAACGCGGTTCGGCACGGCTTGGCCGGAGCGACGCGCGGCGGCACGGTCACCATTGTCGCGACCGATGCGGGTACCGACTGCGTGATCAGCGTCGAGGACGACGGAATCGGGATGGATCCGGATCTGCTGCGCTCGGGTGCCCTCGATGCCATCGAAACCGGAACCGGTCCAGCGGGTTCCGGCGAATCCGCGCATGTGGGCCTGGCCAATGTCGATGACCGGCTACGGGCGACCTTCGGCAACGACTACGGCCTGATCGTGGAGACCGCCCCCGGCGCCGGCACCAAGGTGAGCCTGCGCGTCCCCAAGTTCCGTGCCGGCATCCAGGCCTGACCACACACGCCTGCTCCGCACGACACCCGGCTCCGGCGCGACCGCGCGGCTGCACCGACGAACGCGCGTGAAGCCCGGTGGCGACATCCGGGGCAACGGTGAAGGGGCTCCGCTTACGATGGAACAACTGTGACCCGGACCACCGACCAGTCGGCCGCCGCACTGCGCGTGCTCGCCGTGGACGACGAGAAGCCCGCTCTGGACGAGCTGGTGTATTTGCTGCGCGCGCAGCCGGGGGTCGGTGAAATCCACAACGCTGGCGATGCGACCAGTGCATTGCGGCTGATGCGGGCGCATCCGATCGATGCGGTATTCCTCGACATCAATATGCCCGGGCTGGACGGCATGGAATTGGCCGGGATCCTGTCCGAGTTCGCGAACCCGCCCGCAGTGGTCTTCGTGACGGCCCACGATGACCAGGCGATCGCGGCCTTCGATCTGGGTGCGGTGGACTATCTGCTCAAACCGCTGCGGGAGGCGCGGTTGGCTGAGGCGGTGCGACGGATCGTCACGGCACGCACCACACCGGCCCCGGCCGTCACGGCCCCGCGCACCGACCCGAATGAGGTGATTCCGGTCGAGCTGGGCGGGGTCACCACGCTGGTGCACCGGTCGAGTGTGAGCTGGGTGGAGGCGGAGGGCGATTATGCCCGGCTGCACACCAGCGGCGGCTCGCATCTGGTGCGGATTCCTTTGTCGGCGTTGGAATCCCGGTGGGAGAACGCCGGATTCCTGCGGGTGCACCGGTCTTATCTGGTGGCGCTGCGGTTGGTGACCGGGCTGCGCACGGTCGGCACCGGCACAGTGGTGCGGCTGCGGGCCGACGGCAATGCCGCGGCGGTGGAGTTGCCGGTGAGCCGTCGGCAAGTGCGGGAGCTGAAGCAGCGGCTGGTGCACGGGCCGCGACAGCAGTGGACGAATCCGTGACCACTCCGCAGCGTCCGACCAGACAGCGCGTCGTGCTCGCCGAACGCCGCGGTGCGCGACGCGTGCGGACCCGCACCGAGGTGGTCGAGCAGACCGAGATCGGCGAGGCACTGATCGGCGGGCTGATTCGGGCACAGTTGGGGTTGGCGGTGCGGGTCGGGTTGGTCATGGTGCTCGTATTGTGTTCGCTTCCGGTGCTTTTCCGGCTCGGGTCGGTGGGATCATTTGTTCTGCTCGGGATACGGTTGCCGTGGTTGCTGCTCGGCATTGCCGTGTATCCGGTGCTGTACGGCGCAGGACGGCTGTATGTCCGACTCGCCGAACGCAATGAGCAGGACTTCCTGGAATTGGCCGAGGACTGACATTCATGTCCCCCGCCGCAACACCAGCGCTCACGGTTTTCGCCTTGTTGTTCGCCGCCCTCGCCACAGTCGCGATCGGCGTCTACGGTGTCCGGTTGGCGCGTACCACTTCCGACTTCCTGGTCGCCTCGCGCAGCGTCGGGCCGCGCTGGAATGCGGCGGCGATATCCGGCGAATACCTCTCGGCCGCTTCATTTCTCGGGGTCGCGGGACTGATCGCGAAATACGGGGCGGACGCGCTCTGGTATCCGGTCGGGTTCACCGCCGGATATCTCGGACTACTGCTGTTCGTCGCCGCGCCGCTGCGCCGGTCGGGCGCGTACACCGTGCCCGATTTCGCGGAGTTCCGACTCGGCTCGCTGCGGCTGCGCAGGCTGGCGGCGGTCGTGGTGGTGCTGGTCTGCGGGGTGTATCTCATTCCGCAGTTCCAGGGTGCGGGGCTCACGCTGCACATCCTGCTGAATGTGCCGAAATGGGTCGGCGCGGTGGCGGTCGGCGCGATCATCATCGCGAATGTGGCCGGCGGCGGCATGCGGTCGATCACGCTGGTGCAGGCCTTCCAGTACTGGCTGAAGCTGACCGCGGTGGCGATTCCGGCACTGGTGCTGCTCGGACATTTCCTCGCCGACGATCGTGAACTCGGCACACCTGCTCCCCCGGTGGTCACCGGGCGCACCACTGTGGATGTCAGCACCGGCGTCATCGTGCAGGTCGGTGCGCCGCAACAGGTTTCGATCACCGGAACGCTCGACGATCGCAGAGTGCACGGTCCGGTCCTGCTCACACCCGGCGCACACGAACTGGCGGCGGGCACCGAACTGACCCTGGAGGCGGGCTCCACCGTCCCGGTGGTGGCCGGAGCGCCGGCGGACGGTGCGGCTTGGCTGGCGCCCGGCGGCGGATTCGGCGGCACCCATCCCACCTACCAGGTGTATTCGCTGATCATCGCCACTTTCCTGGGCACGATGGGACTTCCGCACGTACTGGTGCGGTTCTATACGAATCCCGATGGCCGCGCGGCGCGCACGACCGCACTCGCGGTGATCGGCCTGGTCGGGGTCTTCTACCTCTTCCCCATTCTGTTGGGGGTTTTCGCGCGGCTGTACGTGCCGCAGTTGCTGATCACCGGCACCTCCGATGCCGCCGTGGTGCTGCTGCCCGGATCGGTGCTGGCGGGCCTGCCGGGCCAACTGCTGGCGGCACTTGCCGCGGCGGGTGCTATCGCGGCGTTCCTTTCCACTTCGTCCGGACTACTGGTCAGCATCGCGGGTGTGCTCAGCACGGATATGCTGCGCGGTCGGATTCGCGACTTCCGGGCAGCCGCGGTATTCGCCGGTGCTGTGCCCCTTGGTGTTTCGATCATGGTGGTCTCGCTGGATCTGTCCCGCACCGTCGCCCTTGCCTTTTCAGTCGCGGCCTCGACACTGTGCCCGCTGCTCGTGCTCGGCATCTGGTGGCGAGGTCTGACGGCCAAGGGCGCGGCCACCGGACTGATCGTGGGCGGTCTGGCGGCGGGCGGTGCGACCGCGGTTTCGGTGACCGGCGGCATCTCCGACGAACTCGCAGACGGCTGGCTCGCGGCGGTCCTCGGCTATCCGGCGGCACTCAGCGTACCGCTGGCATTCGCATCGATGGTCCTGGTCAGCGTGCTGACGCGCGGTCAGAACGCCCGCACGGTCGGGCGCATCTTCGTCCGAATGCACGCACCGGAGCGGCTGGGTATGGGCGCGGACCGGGAGCGCGCCATCGGGCTGAGCCGCTGACCGTTCATCGCGGCAGGCCGACCGTTCACCGCACAAACCGGCGCCTTCACAGAGTGATCCACGCCACATCATGAATCCCTCACGAGGGTCCCCTTATGGTCGGCGGACAGTAAGTCACGTCACACGCTAGGACCCTGCGATGACCAGTATCGACCTCGACAAAGATGGCACGCCACCGCGGCGCACGCCGACAGCGGAGGATTTCGCCGCCGTCCAGTCGAGTCCCCAGTTCCAGGAATTGCGAAGCCGGTTGCGCCGCTTCATCTTTCCGATGACCGCACTGTTCCTGGTCTGGTACCTGAGCTATGTGTTGCTCGGCGCCTACGCGCACGACTTCATGGCCACCCAGGTCATCGGCAATATCAATCTCGGCCTGCTGCTCGGCCTCGGGCAATTCGTCTCGACGTTCGTGATCACCTGGCTGTATGTCCGGTTCGCCAATAAGGAACTGGATCCGCGCGCCGCGTCGATCCGCAACTACCTCGAGGGAGACCAGGCGTGAGTACGCAATATCTGTCTGCCGCCGAGAAGGTCGGCAATCCCGCCGCGAATATCGCCATTTTCGGCCTGTTCGTGGCGATCACGATGATCGTGGTGATCCGGGCCAGCCGCAATAACCGCACCGCCGCCGACTACTTCACCGGCGGCCGCGGCTTCTCGGGCCCGCAGAACGGCATCGCCATCGCGGGCGATTACCTTTCCGCCGCAAGCTTTCTCGGCATCGCGGGCGCGATCGCGGTATACGGCTACGACGGGTTCCTGTACTCGATCGGCTTCCTGGTGGCCTGGCTGGTCGCACTTCTGCTGGTCGCCGAAATGCTCAGGAACACGGGCAAATTCACCATGGCGGATGTGCTGAGCTTCCGGCTGAAAGAAGGCCCGGTCCGCACCGCCGCCGCGCTGACCACCCTCGCGGTTTCACTGTTCTATCTGCTCGCGCAGATGGCGGGCGCGGGCGGTCTGGTCGCGCTGCTGCTCGATATCTCCGATAAGACCGGACAGAGCATCGTCATTGCCGTCGTCGGCGTGCTGATGATCGTGTACGTGCTGGTCGGCGGCATGAAGGGCACCACATGGGTGCAGATCATCAAGGCGGTGCTGCTCATCACCGGCGCGGCGCTGATGACGGTGATGGTGTTCGCCAAGTTCGGCTTCAACTTCTCCGACATCCTCGGCTCGGCACAGGATGCGGTGCACGGTTCCAAGTCCAAGGGCGTGGCCGCCCGTGACGTGCTCGCTCCCGGCGCCCAGTACGGCGGCAGCGCGACCTCCAAGCTGAACTTCGTCTCGCTCGGCTTGGCGCTGGTGCTCGGCACCGCGGGTCTGCCGCATGTGCTCATGCGCTTCTACACCGTGCCGACCGCGAAAGAGGCACGGCGCTCGGTGGTTTGGGCGATCGGCCTGATCGGTGCGTTCTACCTGTTCACCCTGGTGCTCGGTTACGGTGCGGCCGCCATTGTCGGACCGGATCGCATTCTCGCCGCGGCGGGCGGGCAGAATTCGGCGGCGCCGCTGCTGGCCTTCGAACTCGGCGGCGTAATCCTGCTCGGCGTAATTTCCGCGGTCGCCTTCGCCACCATCCTCGCGGTCGTCGCCGGCCTGACCATCACCGCATCGGCATCGTTCGCGCACGATATCTACGCGAGCGTGATCAAGAAGGGCCAGGTCGACGAGAACAAGCAGGTCAGGGTATCCCGGATCACCGCAGTCGTGATCGGTGCGCTGGCCATCGGTCTCGGTATCCTGGCCAACGGCCAGAACATCGCCTTCCTGGTGGCGCTGGCCTTCGCGGTCGCGGCGGCGGCGAATCTGCCGACCATCGTGTACTCGCTGTTCTGGAAGCGGTTCAACACCACCGGCGCCCTGTTCAGCATGTACGGCGGCCTGATCTCGACCATTGTGCTGATCGTGTTCTCCCCCGCGGTATCCGGGACGAAGACCTCGATGATCCCGGGCTCGGATTTCGATTGGTTCCCGCTGTCGAATCCGGGAATCGTCTCCATCCCACTGGCTTTCGTACTCGGTGTGGTCGGCACCTTCCTCGGCGGGCGTAAGCCGGAGAATCCGGCGAAGCAGGCCGAGATGGAGGTTCGCTCGCTCACCGGTGTCGGCGCGGAGAAGGCGGTCGTGCACTGACCACATCCGACTGAGCTTGCCGCCCTTGTTGTTCCGAGAGGATAGATCGACGTTGACCAGTGCAACCACCGACCCGACCACCTACCCGCCGGATGCGGCATTCGCCGCGAGCGCCAATGCCGATACGGCACTGTACGATCGCGCCGCCGCCGATCGGCTGGAGTTCTGGGCCGAACAGGCTCGGCGGTTGCACTGGCATCAGCCGTGGACCCGGGTCCTCGACTGGAGCGACGCGCCGGTCGCGAAATGGTTCGTCGACGGCCAACTCAATATCGCCTACAACTGCGTGGACCGGCACGTCCTCGACGGATACGGCGAGCAGGTGGCCATCCATTGGGAGGGTGAACCAGGGGACTCTCGCGATATCACCTACGGCGAGTTGCTCGCCGAAGTATCCAGGGCGGCAAACTATTTCACCGAGCTCGGACTGCGGACAGGCGATCGAGTCGCCATCTACCTGCCGATGGTGCCGGAGGCGATCGTCGCCATGCTGGCCTGCGCCCGGCTCGGGCTCACCCATTCGGTGGTATTCGCCGGATTCTCGCCGACTGCCCTGCGCCAGCGGGTCGACGATGCCGGGGCGCGTCTGGTGATCACCACCGACGGGCAGTGGCGGCGCGGTACCGCCGCACCGCTGAAGGCCGCGGTCGACGAGGCGCTTGTCGATGGCGAGCACACCGTTGAGCACGTACTCGTGGTGCGGCGCACCAACATCGAGGTGCCGTGGACCGAGGGTCGCGATCTGTGGTGGCACGACACCGTCACCGACGCGTCCCCCGATCACGAGGCGCAGGCCTTCGACGCCGAACATCCGCTGTTCATCCTCTACACCTCGGGCACCACCGGAAAACCCAAGGGCATCCTGCACACCACGGGCGGCTATCTCACCCAGGCCGCCTATACCCACCACAACGTCTTCGATCACCGAGCGGGACAGGACGTTTACTGGTGCACCGCCGATATCGGCTGGGTCACCGGACACAGCTACATCGTCTACGGACCGCTGGCCAACCGCGCGACCCAGGTCGTCTACGAGGGCACCCCCAACTCCCCCGATGAGCACCGGCATTTCGACATCATCGAAAAGTACGGCGTCACCATCTATTACACCGCTCCCACGCTGGTGCGGACCTTCATGAAGTGGGGACGCGAAATTCCGGACGCGCACGACCTGTCCTCGCTGCGACTGCTCGGCAGCGTCGGCGAACCGATCAACCCGGAGGCCTGGCGCTGGTACCGAGAGGTATTGGGCGGCAATCGGACTCCCATCGTGGACACCTGGTGGCAGACCGAGACCGGCGCCATCATGATCTCCCCGCTGCCCGGTGTTACGGCGGCCAAACCGGGTGCGGCCATGACCCCGCTGCCCGGCATCACCGCGAAGATCGTCGACGACGACGGCGCCGAACTCGCGCACGGCCGCTCCGGACTGCTGGTGCTGGATCAACCGTGGCCCTCGATGCTGCGCGGTATCTGGGGCGATATGGACCGGTTCCGCGAGACGTACTGGGACCGATTCGCCGACCGCGGCTGGTATTTCGCCGGTGACGGCGCCAAGTTCGACGACGGCGGCGATCTCTGGGTACTCGGCCGGGTCGACGATGTCATGAATGTCTCCGGCCACCGTATCTCCACCGCCGAGGTCGAATCCGCGCTCGTCGGGCATGCCTCGGTCGCCGAGGCCGCGGTGGTCGGTGGGAACGATGCGACCACCGGACAGGCCATCGTCGCCTTCGTCATTCTCACCGCGGACGCGCAAAATTCCGGCGATGCGCTGATCGGTGAGCTGAAAGCCGCTGTCTCCCAGGAGATCAGCCCCATTGCCCGACCGAGGGAGATCCATATCGTCCCGGAACTCCCGAAAACCCGTAGCGGCAAGATCATGCGCCGCCTACTCCGCGATGTCGCAGAGGGTCGAGAACTCGGCGATACGTCGACCCTCGTCGATCCGAAGGTCTTCGAGGCCATCGCCCGCGGATAGGCGCCGCCCCCAGCGGCGGACCCGGCCACCACGACGATGAGGGGGACCGGGTCCGCCGCTTCACGTCATGGTCGAGACACGCCGTGGGTCGGCTGCCGCGAATGCCCCGTTTGAACCGCTCACCGGGTCTGCCACGTAGACAATTCGAACAGCGGTGCTGGCGGCCGCATATCGAGGAGACCCTATGAAACGACTGGGACCGTGGCTCACCCTGGCGGCAGTGACCGCACTCGGCCTCGTCCTACTGGTCATCAATATGTCCAAGGACACCGAACCATCGGCCACGAATACGAATGCGGTGGTCACAACCACCCCCGTGGCCACGACACAGACGCCGCTACCGACCACCACTGCGGCTGTTCCTTTTCCCGGCAAGGCCGACTACGTGGGCACCATCCCGCTCGCCTCCGGCGGCACCATCACACTGGAGATCACCGTCGCGGGCGACAAGGCAATCGCCTATGCCTGTGACGGCAAGAGCATCGAGTCCTGGCTGCGCGGCCCGGCCACGAACGGGTCCTTGCAGCTGACCGGCAAAGACGACGCGAAACTGACCGGTGCCTTCGACGGCAAGGCGGTGCGCGGGACACTCTGGATCGGCGGCAAGCAGTGGAGTTACACCGCGAATCCGGTGCAACCACCCGCCGGACTGTATGTCTACAGCGAGGCGGGCACCCGTCAGAGCTGGATCGTCGATGCGAACGGCGGGGTCACCGGCGTCCAACGAAATCCCAACGGCTCCACCACCCCTGCCGTCGGTCTCGCGCCGGACGCGACGGCCGTCGTCAACGGCAAAAAGGTAACCGCGAACAAGGTAAGTGGTGGTGACAGTGTCGGCTGATCGAGAAGCGCCGACGGTCCGGGTGCATCCGGGCCGAGCGTCGGCGGCGGCCATCATCATTCCGCTGCTCATCGGCGCGGCAGTTTCGGTACTGCTCGGCGTCTACGCGAAACAGCATGAGCCACGGTTCTTTTCGATCAATGTGGCCGGATTCTCCAGTCCGGTCGCGGTGAAGACCTGGCTGGCCACCCTGGCCACCGCACTCGCGCTGTTCCAATTGCTTTCCGCGCTGACCATGTACGGCAAGCTCGGCGCGATCTTCCCGAAGACCCCGTCCTGGATCGTCTCCGCCCATGTCTGGTCGGGCCGACTCGCCGTACTCGTCACCGTCCCGGTCGCCGTACATTGCCTGTTCGCCTTGGGTTTTCAGGACTACGAAAACCGCGTACTCATCCATTCCCTGCTCGGTTGCTTTTTCTATGGAGCATTCGTCGCGAAGATGCTGCAACTGACCCGAAAGGGCCTGCCCGGCTGGGTCATTCCGGTCGCGGGCGGCCTGGTACTCGCCGGGCTGACCGGCCTCTGGCTCACCTCAGCCCTGTGGTTCTTCCAGCACAACGGCATCACCTTCTGATCGGAGTCCGATATGACCAACGATGATCTCGTCCTCGACCGCCGCCACGTCGTAATCGCGGGTGCCGGGGCAGCGGCCGCCATGGCCGCACTGACCGCATGCACCACCTACGGCAAGACCGACGCCCCCGCGGCCGAACCCCCAAAGGCCGCCGCCGGATCGACCGGACCGAATGTCGCCGCCGGACAGCCGAACGCCATCGCCTCCACTGCCGAGGTGCCGGTCGGCGGCGGTGTGATCAAGGGCGATGTGGTACTGACCCAGCCGAATGCCGGCTCCTTTGTCGGCCTGTCCTCGACCTGCACACATGCGGGTTGCAAGGTCGCGACGGTTTCCGGCGGCACCATCAACTGTGCCTGCCACGGCAGCAAATTCGGTCTCGACGGCTCGGTCGTCAATGGCCCGGCCACCCAGCCGCTCGCCCCGAAATCCGTTCACGTCGAGGGCGACTCGATCGTTCTGGGGTAACCAACGCGATCTGCCGCGCGGCACACCGACCGCGCGGCAGATCGCACAAACGCTCAGGCCCCGCCGAACAATTCGGCCATCCGCCGGTCCATCTCATCCGGCGGCACATCCTCGACGTGCGTGGCCACGGTCCACCGGTGGCCCCACGGATCCTCGAACGCACCGCTGCGATCGCCGTAGAACTGGGTGGTCATCGGGGTGAGCTCCTTGGCGCCCGCGGCGAGGGCGGCGCTGAAGGCCGCATCGGCGTCCTCGACATAGACGTAGAGATTGACCGGCGTACCGCCGACCGTCTTCGGGTCGAGGAAGTCCATATCGGGGGCCGGATCGCCGACCATGATGAGCGAATTGCCGAACGTGAGTTCGCAGTGCGCGATCTTGCCGTCCGGTCCAGGCATGCGCATCCGCTCCGATGCGCCGAAAATATTCTTGTAGAACTCGATGGCGGCAGCCGCCCCATCGATTGCCAATCCCGGCGAGACCACCGGATAACCCTCGGGGATCGGTTTCACATCGGACATGGGATACCTCCGATCGAGGCGTTTGTCGGACAGGTGCGAGCCTATTCCTCACCCGGGGGCGACATGTCTGATCGGCGCAAACAGCTACGGACTCATTCGTTCCAGGTGACCTGCGTATTGATCGTCTGCTGCAGCATGCTCGCGCTGCGCGGGTCGCGGTAGGCCTGGTGTCCGCCGACGGTGATCGAGCCCGCGACCGGCAGCGGCAGGCCCAGGTCGACGGTGATCGTGCCCGAGCCCTGCATGACGTAATCCTTGATGTCGAGGGTGCCCGCATTATTGGGCAGCGACCACACCTGTGACTTCGGTTTCTGGGTCACCTCGAGTTCGATGGTCAGCCGGTCGCCCTCGCGCTTGGTCAGCGTCGCGGTGGTCACCTGATCGAGTGCGACACCACCGTCGACCTCCTGCTGCACCGTCCACACCGCGCCCTCACCGACCGGTTGGTCGGGAAAGGTGATCGAACGGTAGACCGCCTGGTAGAAGGCCTGTTCCAAGGCCGCGCGAGCGTTATTGGAGGTGTCCGGTGCCGGGGCGAGCCGCAGCGCGGTGATCGCACCGAGTTCGCTCATATCGAATCCGGCGTGCGAACCGCCGGCCGCGGTGAGCGCCTTGGCCAGCGACGGATCCGGGGTGGAAATGGTGCCGAGAGTCAACTCGACACCGTCACCGTCGGTCTGCGCCGTCATCGGGATCGTCAATGCGGGCGAGGAGAAATCGCTCGGCGGCTGATCATTGATCTGCTGCTCGATGTGGTGATCGGTGCGCAGCGTCACCTGCTGCACCGTGCCCGCCGGATAGCCGGGACGCAGCAGCGATCGCGGCTCTTCACCCGCCGAGACGACGGTGGCGACCGCGGCCGAAATCGGCACCGTCACTTCCTTGCCGATGCCGACCGGCTCGGTGCTGTCGGACTCGACGCGCGAGTCGGCACCGTCACTACAGCCGACACCGAACGCGGACAGTCCGACCGCCAGCACCATCAGCAGCACACCCGAGCGCGCGATTCGGGGTACGTGGGAGGAAGACAACACCGTCACGAGCATCAGAGTACGACCGCTTCCTGAGTGTCAGCTGGGACATGCAGGTGACCGCGTGCGTCGGGCAAATCGTTACTCGAGAGATGATGGTCGACGTGAGTGACGACCGGCCGCCCGAGGACAACCCCGCCGATAGCGCGATGCCACCCGGCGACGACGCAGAGAATCCGACCCCGACCGCCGATCCGGGGAAGCCCGCCGCACCGCTGCGGCTACGCACGCTGCTGATCATCGCCGCGGTATTGCTCGGCCTGGACCTGCTCACCAAGACCATCGTGGTGGCCGAGCTGACCCCGGGCGATCCGGTGCCGATTATCGGCGATTTCGCGCGATTGTCGCTGGTACGCAACCCGGGCGCGGCATTCTCGATGGCCACCGGCATGACCTGGCTACTGACCTTGGTCGCAGCGGCCGTGGTGATCGGGGTGATCCGTATCGGCCGCACGCTGCGCTCGCTGTGGTGGGCGATCGGGCTCGGCATGGTGCTCGGCGGCGCGCTCGGCAATCTGGTCGACCGGTTGTTCCGCGCCCCCGGACCGCTGCAGGGACATGTGGTGGACTTCATCGCCGTCGGCTGGTGGCCGGTATTCAACTTGGCCGACTCCTCGATCGTGTGCGGGGCGATCCTGCTGGTGGTGCTCACGGTCTTCGGCTTCGAACCCGACGGCACGCGCACCGGACACGGCCACCCCGAAGCGTCCGCCACCGCGGAGCCGGACGAGACCTCGGACAACGGCGCCAACGGCGCGGCGGGCAGCAAGGGGAATGCGGCGTGAGCGAAACTCGGACCATGCCGGTACCCGACGGGCTCGACGGGATGCGCGTCGACGCCGGGCTATCTCGGTTGCTCGGACTGTCCCGCACCGCCGTGGCCGCGCTGGCCGAGGAGGGTTCGGTGCAGCTCGACGGTGTCGCGGCGGGCAAATCGGATCGGCTCGTGGCGGGTGCCTGGCTGGAGGTCGAGTTCCCGGAACCGAAGCGCGAACTCACCATCGAGCCGGCGCCGGTCGAGGGTATGAAGATCCTCTACGCCGACGATGACATCGTCGCGGTCGACAAGCCGGTCGGCGTCGCGGCGCATACCGGCGTCGGTTGGACCGGGCCGACGGTGGTCGGCGGACTGGCCGCGGCGGGCTATCGCATCTCGACCTCGGGCGCGCACGAGCGGCAGGGCATTGTGCACCGGCTCGATGTCGGCACCTCCGGGGTCATGGTGGTCGCGCAGTCCGAACACGCGTACACGGTGCTCAAGCGCGCATTCAAACAGCGCACCATCGATAAGCGCTATCACGCGCTGGTGCAGGGACACCCGGATCCGAGCAGCGGCACCATCGATGCGCCGATCGGCCGGGCCCGCGGCGATGCCTGGAAGTTCGCGGTCACCGCGGACGGACGCCCGAGCATTACCCACTACGACACCGTCGAGGCGTTCCAGGCGGCCAGCCTGCTCGATATTCATCTGGAAACCGGGCGCACCCACCAGATCCGGGTGCATTTCTCCGCGATCCGGCACCCCTGCTGCGGTGATCTCACCTATGGCGCGGATCCGCGGCTGGCGGAGCGGCTGGGGCTGGAACGGCAATGGCTGCACGCGCGTTCGCTGGGATTCAACCATCCGGCCGACGGCCGGTATCTGGAGATCACCAGCGAATATCCGGATGATCTGAAGAACGCACTCGCCGTGTTGCGCAATGCCTGAAACATTGCGCCGCAGTGCCATTGCCGTCGGGGCGGTCGGCTTCGTCGTGCTGATCGTGGTGCTCGGCGTGCTGAATCCCCCGCGGCCGTCCGGCATTTCGACCGACCGGCTGGGGCCGGAACGGGGTGAGCATGTCGCGGATTATCTTGCGCGGGCACAGGATTCACTATCCGGTTCGGATAACGAGGAGCACTGGGCCCTGGTCTCGTTTACCGAACCCCGCACCCCAGATCAGATTCCGGCGCACAGCGGCGGCCTGCGCATTGCCGCGGCAAGCCACCATGTGTCGATCCCGCGGGTGAACACCCCGATCGTCACGGTTCAACTGCCGGCGGGAAATGCGGTAGCCGTGGCGTCCGCCGATAATGCCGCCTGGCAATTGCTGGCTCAGCACGCGGCTGGCGAACGCACCGACCGCATCAATGCGGTATCAGCGGCTCGACTGCGCGCCGGGTGCGCATGCACCGTCGGTCTCGTGGTCCGCGGACCGCTCCCGCAACTCCGAAATCTAGCGGTCCAGAACGGAATCCGCGCCGTACAGGCCTTGCCCGCCGACGCGGTCGCCACCAGTTTCGCGATCGTTCCGCTGCTGCCGGAGTACGAGGACATCGCGCTGCCCGGTACGGATGACGGCCCCGTCCCGGATCAGTAACTCTGGGCGGCCGTCATCTGTTGGTCTGGTCGGTGATACGCAAAGGACCGGGAAGGTCGCGGCCGGACTGGTCAATCCGGCAGTGTCACAACACCATCCAGGTACCGGCGGCAGCTGCCGATGAGCAGTACCCGGTCACCGGCGAGTTCACAGCGCAGCCTGCCGCCGCGCCGGGAGAGCTGACGGGCGCTGAGTTCGGCGCGGCCGAATTCGCGGCTCCACAGCGGAACCAGCTGTGCGTGCGCCGATCCGGTGACCGGATCCTCGACCACACCGAGATCCGGACCGAAGACCCGGGAGACGAAGTCGACGGTATCGCCGGGTGCGGTGATCACCGCGTCGAAAGCCAGCGGTGGGAACGCCGCGAAATTCGGCCGAGCCTCGCGCACTTCACGTTCGGAACCCACCACGATCACCTCGTCGAATCCGGTGTACGCACGCACCGCACGGACGCCGAGTGCCTCCACCAGCGCGGAATCGGGCGCGACCTCCTTGGATTGCAGCGCGGGTAGGTCGAGCACGTATTCGTCGTCATCGGTGCGGTCGACGTGTAGCCAGCCGCTGCGCGTAAAGAAGCTCACCCGGTCCTCGCCGGGATGGATGTCCTCGAGAATCTGCGCGGCCGTCGCCATGGTCGCGTGGCCGCACATATCGACCTCCCGGGTCGGGGTGAACCAGCGCAGGTGGACGGCGGGCCACTCCCCGGGTGGACTGCCCGCCTCGACGGGTAATTGCGAGGTGTAGAAGGCGGTCTCGGCGAGGTTGTTCTCCTCGGCCAGATGTTGCAACAGCTCGTCCGGCAACCATACCGCCAGCGGCATGACCGCGGCCGGGTTGCCAGAGAACGGTGCGTCGGCGAACGCGTCGATCTGATGCAGCAATACCTCCATAGTCGAGAAGGTACTCCAACCCTGAATGATCGCTTCGCACAAGGTATCTCGCGGCGCGGCGGGTCAGGCGTCCAGTTGTTCAGGCGCCCCCGCCCGGTGAGCTCGGAAGTAGCGTGTGCTTCTCGCCCTGAACTGCGGCGGCGATCCACCAGGCGGCCTCGACGAGCACGATGCCGACGGCTCCGCAGATGAACGCCGCGGTGGTGAGCTCGATATTCGAGGGGTCGAGTTTGAAGAAATGCCTGGTGAACGGGATTGTGAACAACAGCACATAGGCGAGGATCGATGCGCCGATGAGCACCACCTTCCACCACACGTACGGCCGGGCCACGATGGCCAGGACCCACACCGCGATCATGATCAGGGTGATGAGCGCGGTGGTACCCGCCTGCTCCTTCTGCTCGGGGGTGGCATGCGGTCCCGCATAAGCGATCAGATACGCGACGAAGGTGGCGACGCCGATCACCACACCGGACGGAATCGCCAAACGCATGACGCGCGAGACGAATCCGGAGCGGGCGCGTTCGTTGTTCGGAGCCAGCGAGAGGATGAAGGCCGGAATGCCGATGGTGAACCAGGCCGCGATCGTGACATGCCTTGGCAGGAACGGATATCCGATCGGATCGTAGTCGAAGATCTGTGAGCCGACACCGGCGAGGCCGACCAGGAAAGCGAGCAGCACCGAGTACACGGTCTTGGTGAGGAACAGATTCGAGACCCGCTCGATATTGCCGATCACCCGGCGGCCCTCGCCGACCACGTACGGCAGTGTGGCGAATTTGTTGTCCAACAACACGATCTGGGCGACGGCGCGGGTGGCCGGACTGCCCGACCCCATGGCCACGCCGATATCGGAATCCTTCAGCGCCAGCACATCGTTCACGCCGTCACCGGTCATGGCGACGGTGTGGCCACGAGATTGCAAGGCGCCCACCATGGCTCGCTTCTGATCCGGACGCACGCGGCCGAAGGTGGTCTCGCGTTCGAGCACGTCGGCGAGTGCGGACCGGTCCTCGGGCAATTCGCGGGCGTCGACCGCGTGATCGCCGCCGCGCAGATCGAGTGAGGAGGCCACCGCACCGACCGAGACGGCATTGTCGCCGGAGATCACCTTGATCGAAACCTGCTGGCTGGCAAAGTAATCGAGGGTTTCGCGGGCATCGGGACGCACCTTCTGCTCGAGCACGACCAGGGCCGCGGGGTCGACGGCGCCCGGTGCGTCGGCGGCGTCGACCGGACGGTCACTGCGTGCGAGCAGCAGAATGCGCAGGCCCGAGGAGCCGAGTTCCTCTGCGACGCGGGCATCTTCGGAACTCGGGTCGAGCAGCACATCGGGCGCGCCCAGCAGCCAGTCGCCGTGCTCGCCGTAGGAGAACCCGCTCCACTTCTTCGCCGAGGAAAACGGCGCGACCGCGGTGTGCTGCCAATTCGGCCTATCGCTGAGCTCCTCACCGATGGCCTGCACGCTCGCATTCGGGCGCGGATCGTCGGCGGCCATGGCGGCCAAGGCCTGTCGCACCTCGGCGTCGTCGAACGTGCCGAGCGTCTTGATATCCGACAGGCGCATCCCGTTCTCGGTGAGCGTGCCGGTCTTATCCGCGCACACCACGTCGACGCGGGCCAGGCCCTCGATGGCCGGAAGCTCCTGCACCAGACATTTGCGCCTGCCGAGTCGTACCACACCGACCGCGAAGGCCACCGAGGTCATCAGCACCAGGCCCTCGGGCACCATCGGCACCAGCGCCGCGACCATGCCGGTGACCGCCGGCCGCCAGGACTCCTTACTGGAGACAAGCTGGTTGTAGATGCTCAGCAGACCCGCCGGGATCAACAGATAGGTGATGACCTTGAGGATGGTGTCGATACCGCTGCGCAATTCGGACTTGACCAGCGTGAACTTGCTCGCCTCTTCGGACAGCTTGGCGGCGTAGGCGTCCCGGCCGACCTTCGTCGCCCGGTAGGCGCCGGAACCGGAGACGACGTAACTGCCCGACATCACCGACGCGCCGATCGGCTTGTCGACCGGATCGGCCTCACCGGTGAGCAGCGATTCGTCGACCTCGAGCAGTGCGGACTCCTCGACCGCGCCGTCGACGACGATCTGGTCGCCGGGGCCGAGCTCGATCAGATCGTCGAGGACAACCTCCTTCGGCGCCACCTCGAGCGACTGTCCGTCGCGGCGCACGGTCGGCTTGGCCTGGCTGACAATGGCCAACTGGTCCAGGGTGCGCTTGGCGCGGACCTCCTGGATGATGCCGACCGCGCTATTGGCGATGATCAGCAGGCCGAACATGCCGTCGATGATCGAGCCGGTCGCCAGCACCAGGATGAACAGCACACCCAGGATGGCATTGATCCGGGTGAAGACGTTGGCGCGGACGATGTCGCGTACGGATCGGCTCGCCCGGTCCGGCACGTCATTGGTCAGCCCGTCGCGGCGGCGTTGCTCGACCTCCGCCGCGGTCAGCCCGGTGACGGCCGTATGGGGCACGGTAATCGACATGACCGCCAGGCTACCGAGAACTACCGTCGGTAGGGTGCAGCGAAGCAGGGCGGTCCCAGGTGTTGTGTTCGGTACAGGCGCATTTCTGATCTGGGGGCTGTTTCCGGCGTACTTCGGGTTGCTGGCCTTCGCCAATCCGGCCGAGGTGGTGGCACAGCGGATTCTATGGACGTTGGTGCTGGTGCTCGTCGTGCTGGCGATAACCGGGCAGCTCGGTGGGCTGCGCGGAATCGCACCGCGGACCTGGCGGATGGCGGCGGTCGCCATCGCCGCGCTATCGATCAACTGGGGCGTGTACGTCTACGGCGTCACCTCCGGACATGTGGTGGAGTGTGCGCTCGGGTACTTCATCAATCCGCTGGTAACGGTGGCGTTCGGCGTGCTGATCTTCCGTGAGCGGTTGGCCAGGGCGCAGTGGGCGGCGCTCGGGCTGGGTGCGGTGGCGGTCGCCGTGCTCACCGTCGACTACGGCAGACCGCCGCTCATCGCGCTGGCACTGGCCTGTTCATTCGCCACCTATGGGCTGGTGAAGAAGGTGATCCCGCTGGACGCGCTGCCCGGAATCGCGGCCGAGGGGCTGGTCGCCGCACCGTTCGCGCTGGCCTTCGTGATCATATTCGCGGTGACCGGACGCAGTGAATTCGCCAGTGGCATAGCCCATTCCGGCTTGATGATCTCGACCGGCCCGGTCACCCTGTTGCCACTGCTGCTGTTCGCAGTTGCCGCGCAACGGGTTCCGCTCTCGACCATGGGACTGCTGCAGTACCTCACGCCCGCGCTGCAGATGGCGTGGGGTGTGGCCATCGCACATGAGCCGATGCCCGCGTCGCGGTGGGCCGGTTTCGCGCTCATCTGGGCGGCGCTGGCGATTTTCACCGCCGACGCGCTCGTGCGTGGCCGACGGCGGGCCCGGACCGCCCAGCCCGAACCGGCCAGTTCAACAGACCGTCGCTGATCTGCCCTTCCCAGCTATGGCTTCGTAGTGAGGGCACAGTTTTCCACGCGATCGCTTGTCGAGTTCGACAGGACGGGACAGCCCATGTCCTCGGGTACATTGACCGCGAAAAACCGCAGGCGGCGGAAGGTTTCTTGATGCTGGACGATGCGCAACTGGATCGAGCGGCGGGTGTGCTGCTCGGCACCGCGGCGGGCGATGCGCTCGGGGCAGGCTACGAATTCACGTGGCCGGGAACGCAAGTCGCGATCGAGATGATCGGTGGCGGGCCGTGCCGGTGGGCACCGGGACAGTGGACCGATGACACATCGATGGCGATCGCCATCGCACTGGCGGCCGATAAGGGGCCCGGCATCGATCTCGACGAGGTGGCAGCCGGATTCGTCCAGTGGTTCGATTCCGATCCACCGGATATCGGCATCCAGACCCGCGCCGTGCTCTCGGTGCGCCCGCGCTCGGCCCGGGATATGCAGGTACAGGCAATGTCCTTGCACGGCAAGACCGGCGGCAACGGTTCGCTGATGCGCACCGCCCCCGTCGCCCTCGCCTACCTCGGCGAGGCGGACGAATGCGTCCGCATGGCGGGTGCGATCGGCGCGCTCACTCATCATGACCAGCAGGCGATCGAGGCCTGCAAGATCTGGACCTACGCCATTCGGCACGCCGTGCTCACCGGAACCTTCGACGGTGTCCGCGAGTTCGTCGACGCCTCGCCGAGCGCCGCCTACTGGACCCACCTGCTCGACCAGGCCGAAACCGGTGGCCCGCAAGACTTTTCGAATAACGGTTGGGTCGTGCACGCCCTCCAGACCGCATGGTGGGCCATCACCACCGCCGACGCCTCCGCTCCGGACCACCTCCCGCGCGCACTCGAACTCTGTGTCCGCGCGGGTGGCGACACCGACACCACCGCCGCCATCGCCGGCGGCCTCCTCGGCGCCCGCTGGGGCGCCACCGCCATCCCGCACCACTGGCGTCAACTCCTGCACGGCTACCCCGGCTTCACCGCCGCCGACCTGACCGCCTTGGCCACCCGCATAGCGACCAACAGCATCAACCGCTAGTACGACGTGTTGATGTGGCCCGGCGTCCAGAGACCGGAGTGGTCCTGCTCGGTGATTTCGGGTTTCGCAGGGTCGGCCTTGGGATCGATGCGCACGAGTTGTTGGAGTTCGCCCCAGTCTCGCCCCCAGTCCCGGTCCAGGTAGGTGGCCAGGGTGCGGGGACGCAGCAGCATATTCGACCAGCCGAGCGGCCCGCCGCCGTCGTGGCTCTGCCAGAGGGTGGTGATCTCGGCACCCGGACGGTCCGGAAGGATGCGGTAGGCCGGGACCTCGGCGATATTGTCGCGGTGGTCGTAGGGGCGCTGGTTGGGGAATTGCAGGCCGACCATCCAGTCGGTGAGAACCGGGACCTGTGAGCCGACAACATCGTTCAGCGTTCTGGTCTGCGGCACCCGCGGCGGGGTGACGGCCAGCCACTGCTTCGGATTGCGGTCGCGATCGACGGCGACGATGCGGATAACGTCTGCGCCAGTGGGGATTACGCTGAACGGTACGCGCAGGTTGCGCCAGGACGGCGCCGGTCCGATATCGATCGGGGTTACCTTGCCCATGGGCTGCGCGGTGGTTGCGGAATCGGTTGCGCCGTATTCGATTTCGAGGGTCTGGCCCGGGGTGACGATTCCGTCGGCGTCGACCGAGCGGATCCGGCCCGCCGCGGTCAGCGCGATAATTCCATTGCGGTCACCGGATTCCGGAAGCCGGTACCAACCCGTGGTCAGATCGGCGGGGCCCGCGTCACCGGAGCCGAAGCTGCCGAGCACCGGCGTGGTCGCCGGGTTCAGTCCGAAAGGCAGTGCGGCGGTGGCGGTTCCGGCGGTGTTCTCCGAGGCGGACTTACTGCTCAACGCGTCGGCGATACTGCCGGTCGGACTCGAATCGTCGTCGGGGCGCAGATCGGCGGCCACCCCAGCACCGGTGAATCCGGTGCCGGTGCCCGACAAGGTGCTCACCGCATCGCCGGTCAGCGGCCGCAGCATGCCCGCATTCGGATCGGTCTCCACCAGCACATGACCGGCCAGACCCGCCGTCTTCCCGGTCAGCGCCTCGATATTCGAGCGCGCCAGCGAGAAAGCAGGGCCCTGGGCCACGGCCGCCTTGGCGAAGGAGCCGACATCCCAGACCACGAGCAGCGCCAGCGCGATGGTCAGCGGGGGCAGCACCGACACCCGCCACGCGAGACGCGAAACCCGATGCGGGGTACCGGGTTCCGGTGCCCGCACATGCCACCACGCAGCGACGGCAAGCAGTGCTGCGGCGGCGAGCAGGAACAGTTTGTTGAGCTCGATACCGGCGATCACCGGCGGCTTGTCCCACCACGGAATGCCGTAAGACGAGACGTACCACCACTTATTGGGCCCGGAGAACACCAGCGCGAGCAGGAATGCCACCACCGCGGCGAACAGCGCGCGGTAGCGCGGCGCCCGCAAAACCCTTGGCGCGAGGGCCATCGCGGTCACCATGGCGACGGCACCGGCCACGCCCGCGTACACACCGAAGTGATGGGTCCACTTGGTCGGCGTGACCATGATCAGGAGTAGCGCGCCGACGGTCACACCGAGAATGCGCCGGGTCGGACCCGCGGCCAGCAGCGGAATCCGACCGCCCTTGCGCAACAGGACGATGACACACACGATGAGCCCCGCGAACATCGCGAGCACACCGATCCGGCGGCCGACCGAGCCGTCGGTCTCGCCTTGGAAGAGGTACTGATAGCGCAGATAGTCGTTGAACCACTCGACATCCGGGCCGACGATGTGGTGAATCCGCTTCATCTCGAACATCGCCGCCAACGGCTGATCGGCGAACATGATTGCCAGCGCCACGATGCCCGCGGCCAGCAGCGGGGCGAGCAGCACCGCGTAGCCGACCACCCGGGTACGCAACGATCCCCGAGTCCCGGTGCGGTCCATGATGATTCGCGCGACCGGCCGCAAGCCTGCCAACAGCGCCGCGATACAGATCACGCCGGACGGCCCGGCCGTACAGGCGAAGGCCGCGACCAGGATCGCGAATCCGGCGGGCAACAATCGCCGCGTGGCAATGGCACGTTCGACCAGGCACCAGGTGAGCAGCAGTCCCAGCGCGACCGGCGGTTCCGGACGCAGCCCGTTGTCATAGGCCAGCCAGATGGTCAGGAAGCCGAGCGCACCGGTCCACATCGCGACGCGGTTGCGGCGCACCGCGACCCCGAGCCGGGTCGCTACCTCGCGGCTCAGCAACAGCCACATCAGCACACCGCAGCACAGCGCGGGCAGCCGCACCCACGGACTGGCGGTGCTGATCTCCGTCATGATCCGAATCAGGTCGTAATACGGTGTGCCGACCGGATTTTCGGGCACCCCGAAGTAGGCGAAGTAGTTGGCCATGTAGCCCGCGACACCCGACGCACGGGCCATACCGAACTGATAGCCGTCATCGGAGGTGGTGGACCCGATGAAATACCAGACCACCATGGTGCCCAGCACCACCGCATCGAGCAGCGTGAACGTCCACCAGCGCTGCGGCAGGAAGCGACGCACCCGCCGACCGTCGAGCCGATCGAGCCGATACAGCGCGACCAGCGCCACAATCGTGCACAGCACCGCGAGCCAGATTGCCGCGCGCTTCACCGGAGTGGGCGTCGAGGAGAACCTGGTGTCGAGTTCGGCGGTGACGCGCGCACCGTCGGCCGCAGCCAGATCACTGAAGATGCCCACCATCTGCGGCCGGTAGTCGCCATTGAGCACCACCGGGAATCCGGGCGCTTCGAATCCGACCAGGGTGGCGGTCGCACTGGCGTTGTCGGCGTGCACGGTGAGTTCACAGCCCGGAACCAGCTCGGCCACCGGCACGCTGAGCAACGCCTGATTGCGCAGCACGACATCCAGCCGGGCCGGAGTGTCGGCCCCGGCGCGCACGCGGGCGACGAATCCGTAGCGTTCGAGGTCCGGCGCGCCATCGGGTCCGGTCGCCGCCAGGGTGCCGCCCTTGGCGCTGAGCTGGTTGATCGCCGCGCACGGCAGGGTGGCGTCGAAAGTCAGTGGCGCATAGGAGATCAGCGGCGCCTCGATGCTGCGCGCCGAACCCGCCTGCGGCCAGGTCAGCGTCGCCGCGTCCACGCGCACCGGCAGCAGCGGCACCGCCACCGCGAACAGTGCGCCCAGCAGGCCCGCGATCAGCGCGATCGGCCCGGCCCAACCCCTCCGCGTCTTCGATTGTGCCGTCCCGAGTTCGGATTCCTCGACGGACGGCTGCCCCGCCCACACCATCGTGTCAGCCACGGGGCCTGATCCTAACGGTAACTATTTCAAACGAAAGTTCTTGCCGGCGTACGGCATTGATTCTCAGCAAGCACACAGCCGGCGCGGCCGACACCGGGTCGGCCGCGACCGCTGGTCTATCAGCTGCAGGCCACCGACTGCTGGCCGAGGTTGGTCAGCATGGTGCAAGCCCAGGCCTTCTGGATCTTCCACTTGCCGTTCTCTGCGACGAACGGCACGTCGATAATGTTCTCCTGGCCGTTGAGCAAGACCTTGGCCTTGGCATTGACGCTGTCGCCGAAGCTGGTCACATCGGTGACCGTGATAGTGACATTGGCGCCCTTGGCGGCCTCGGCGAGTCGATTCGGCAGTTCCGGATCAGCCTCGGCGCCCTGCACGCCGTCGAGCTTCTCGGAACTGGGGATCGACGGATCGAGGGCACGCTGCAGCTGCGTGTTCAGTTCCGCGACGGAGGGGACCGGCGGCAAATTGGTGTTCGCGCTCGCGCCGGCCGAGGCCTTGGCGCTGGTACTGGTCTTCGCGGCCGGCTTGCTGTCTTTGTCATCGCTGCAGGCGGTCATGCCGAGTGCGGCGACGACGGCCAGGGCGGCGATGGCGATGCGTCCAGTCTTACGAAGCTTCAACTGCTCGTCCTTTGCGTTCGAGTAGGTACATGTCGTTCCACCAACGGCAGCCGTCACCCGAATCGGCGACGCTGCACGAATGACCCAGGCTACCTGTCAGCGGAGACTGCCGAGCGGATCCGCTCGGGACAGACTGATGTCGTCGGCGGCAAAGGTACGCGCCGGACCGGGCCCTGTCGAACTGGTCTCGAACCGAACTGTGACCACACCGAGCCCGGCGCCCTGCACCCATCCGTGCCCGAATTCGGGGTGCGTGACATCCAGTCCTGGATACCACAGCGTCGTGTTCCGCACCGGCGAATCGTCCTGAGCTGCACCGACGCTCGGCTGCGTGGTCAAGGGGACCGGGGATGTGGCGGTTACTCCCACCTCGCCGCCTACCGCCCCGACCAACGCACCCGCGCCGAGCTCTGTGGCGCCGTCCTCAGCTGCGGACGGCTCCTCCTGTGCGCCCCAACTATCGGAGTGCGGCGCGTCGCCCTCCCAGGCACCGCCGTCCTCGACCGGCGCTTGATCCAACTCCGGAAACAGCGACTCCTGCCGGACCGTCGACAGCCCGCCGTAACCCACCCCGACCAGCCGGATCGGCCCGAGCTCGGCCGGATCGATGGCCGAGCGCTGCGCCGCCGTAGTCAGCGTGGCCAGCTCGGTTGTCGCGTACGGCAGCGTGAACGACCTGGTCACGATGCTCATATCGGATTTCTTCAGCTTCAGCACGACGGTGCGTGCGGCCCGCCCGTCCTTCTCCAGACGACGGTGCGCGGCCGCCGCCATGGTCTCGATCGCCAGACGCAGCTGGGCCATCGTGACGATATCGGTCTCATAGGTATTCTCGGCGCTGATCTGTTTGGCCTCGGCCCGCTCGGCGACCGGCCGGTCGTCGATGCCGCGGGCCAGCCGGTGCAGCGCCGCGCCGACGCTGCCGCCGAGAATGGACACCGCCTCCGATTCCGGCAGCGCCGCGAAGGCGCCGACGGTCTCGATACCGAGCGAACGCAAGCGGCCCTCGGCCACCGGACCGATCCCCCACAGCTTGCGCACGGGCAGCCCGGCCAGCAGTTGCTGCTGCTCATCCGGCGAAACCACCCGCACCCCGTCGGGTTTGGCCATTCCGGAGGCGATCTTGGCCAGCTGCTTACCGGTACCCGCACCGACCGAGGCGACCAACCCGGTCCGCTCCCGCACCAGCGCACGCAACTCCTCGCAGAATTCGCGCACCTGCTCGGCGGTCGCGCCCACCAACTCGGCGGGCTCACCGAACGCCTCGTCGAACGACAGCGTCTCCAGCACCGGGATGCGGCTGCGCAGCGCGTCGAACACCCGCGCGCTGACCACGCTGTAGACCGCACCGCGCGGCGGCACCACCACCGCGGTTACTCCGACCAACCGCCGCGCCTGGTGCATCGGCATGGCCGAGCGTGCACCGAATACCCGCGCCTCATAGCTCGCCCCCGCGACCACGCCGCGCCCACCGATGCCGCCGACCAGCACCGGGCGCCCGCGCAGCGTCGGCCGCGTCAATTGTTCGACCGAAGCAAAGAAGGCATCCATATCGATATGCAGCACCCACCGCCGAGCCGTGCGCACGGACGCGGACCGAACCGCGCCTCCCCTGGCTGCCACAGCGGTGTTGTCGGTGCTCACGCACCGGAATCTACGCGGTCCCACCGACAGGTCGGCCGCACCGCGCAACACCCCGTCAACCTGTGAAGACGACAGGCAACCTGGGTGCCGGGTGTAGGTCAGCCGAGTAGTTTCTGCGAGATTGCTATCGAACTTCGCAGCGCGACGACGGAGCGAGCGCGGCGCTCTGCCCTGCCCAACCACCCGTGACCAGGTCCTATACCAATATGTTGCCGTCCCGACATGCCCGGCCCAAGCGCGGGGATCGCCGGTTCGGACCCGCTCGGGTATGTGATGATCGGACCATGAAGATCCGCAAGGCCGTGATACCGGCCGCCGGAATCGGCTCCCGGCTGCTCCCGCTGACCAAGGCCATCCCCAAGGAGATGCTGCCGGTCGGCGATAAGCCGGTCATCGAGCACACCGTCCGCGAGCTGGTCGCATCCGGAATCACCGATATCACCATCGTGGTCAGCAGCGGAAAGTCCCTGATCCAGGATCATTTCCGCCCGAACCCGGCCCTGGTGGCCCAGCTACGCGCCGACGGCAAGGACGCCTACGCCGACGCGGTGGAGGAGGTCGGCGAGCTGTCCCGGCTCGGACATATCACCTACCTCGATCAGCACGGGCCCTACGGCAACGGCACCCCGGTGCTCAATGCCGCCCGCAATCTCGGCGACGAGCCGATGCTGGTGCTGTGGCCCGACGACGTCTTCGTCGCCGGGGTGCCACGCGCCCAGCAGCTGATCGACGCCTATGAGGCGACCGGCGCGCCGGTGCTCGCGCTGATGCCGATGGATCCGTCCGAATCCCAGCGCTACGGCGTCCCGGTCGTGGCGGACGACCAGGGCAACGGCCTGCTGCGCATCACCGGGCTGCGGGAAAAGCCCAAGCCCGAGGACGCGCCGTCGAACTATGCCGCGATCGGCGGCTATGTCGTCACCCCCGGCATCATCTGCGAACTGCGCAGACAGACCGAGCAGTGGTACGAACACCGCACCGGCGAGGTGTACCTCACCGATGCGATCAATGTGCACGCCGCCGACAACCCGGTCTTCGGCCAGGTCATCCAGGGCCGCTGGTACGACACCGGCAACCCGGCCGACTATCTGGTCGCGCAATTCGCCTCGGCACTGGCACATCCGCAGTACGGACCGCTGCTGCGCCAGCTCGTCGACTGAGCTCGGGTTCGCCCAGTGCAGGGCGACGATCACGAGCTCGCCGTCGTCCAGCGCTGGAACACCCGATCGCCATCACGTTCCCCATCGTTGCCATCCACGCACAACCATGCTGGTCCGGGAGAAACGTAGCCAATCCGGATCAGAAACGACGGATGGTGTAGATGTCGAAGTCGCGGAGTGGATGCAGACCGACCGGAACGCCCCAGTCGTGCGCATCCAGGATTTGCCCGGAGCCGGCGTAGATGCCGACATGCGAGGCGTCGTCATTGAGGATTACGACATCACCCAGCGACAGGGCCGGGAACGGCACCACCGCGCCGACCTTGGCCTGCTCGTAGGTGGTACGCGGCAGTTTCACCCCGACCTGACGGAATGCCCACTGGACCAGAGCCGAGCAATCCCAGGCGAACGGGCCGGTGGCGCCCCATTCGTAGGGTTTGCCGATCTGAGTGTAGGCCGCGGTAAGTGCGCCGAGTCCGGCGATACTCGGCAGCGGCAGGGCAGCGGAACCGCTGGAACTGCCGGAACTACCGGATGCGGAGCCGGAGCCGGAGCTACCCGAACCGGAGGCGCTTCCGGTATCACCGCGCACCGGCCCGGCCAGGACGAGCGTCATGACGATCGATACCAGAAACCCAACAGCTATCCGCCGCAATGCCTTTTTGTGCCCGGTGGTCATGCGCTCGCCCCTTCCGTCGACCCGATCGACGCGCGGTACCGGCCTCACCATCAGGGAAGGATCCGCACGTCACTGACCTGCGTCGCAGCACGTACCCACGTGCGACGCAAGGTATTTCAGGTAGAGCAGTTCAAGCACGAACATTCACTGCCGTCACAGAAGTCGATCTGCGCACCAGCAGTAACATGCCGATTGTGCCGGGCATTGTGCGAGCACGACAAGGGAATCAGCTAATTCTCGGCATGTGATCTACATCACATTAGAGGCACGGCTATGGACGCAAGTCGGGGGGGGGGGGGGGGGGGCCCCCCCCCCCCCCCCGCCCCCCCCCCCCCGCCCCCCCCCCCCCCCCCCCCCCCCAACCCCCACCCCCCCCCCCCCCCCCCCCCCCAGCCCCCC
>NZ_JBITMA010000009.1:92237-146850 GCF_044465765.1 Nocardia sp. NPDC049526
TGGGTGGGGGGTGTTTGTGCCCCACCACAACCGCTAAACAAAATCTTGGGGTTTTTTTAAAAAAAACATATTCCGCCCGCGGGGGGGGGCCCGGGGGGGGGGGGCGCCCCCCCCCCCCCCCCCCGACTGCCGTTCGCACGACGGTGCTCCAGCCGAGCCGCCGCGTCAGACCTTCGCGATCGACACCCGCACGCCACCGACGATTTCGGCGGCATCCGCGCCCGGATCGCCGAAAGTCAGCTCGGTGGCGAGGATTTCGCCCGCGATGAGATCGCGATGGGTCTGCGCCCAGACCTGCCTATCGGCGGGCACCGCGAGCACCACGGTGATGCGATCGGATACGTCCAGCCCCAGGGACTTTCGCGTCTCCTGCAGATCGCGGATCACATCGCGGGCCCAGCCCTCGGCCTCGAGCTCCTCGGTCACCACCGAATCGAGCACGACCAAGCCGGCATTGCCGGGCAGGGCCGCGGTGGACTCCGGCTCGGCCGCGACCAGGCGCTGGGAGTACTCCTCCGGCAGCAGCTCGATGCCCGCCGCGGCGACCACACCGGCGGCGTTCTCGGACCATTCGCCCGCCTTCACCGCCTTGATCACCGTCTGCACATCCTTGCCGAGGCGCGGGCCTGCGGCGCGAGCGTTCACGACCAGCTCGAAACGGCCGTGCACGGCGACATCGGTAGTCAGGTCGACCTTCTTGACGTTCACCTCGTCAGCGATGATGTCGGCGAACGGACGCAGCCGCTCGGCATCGGGCGCGGCGATGGTGACCTCGGCCAGCGGCAGGCGCACCCGCAGATTCTGCGCCTTGCGCAGGCTCAGCACCGTCGAGCAGACCACCCGGACCTCGTCCATGGCGGCGACCAGATCCGGATCCTCCGGCAGCTCTCCCTCCTTGGGCCAGTCGGCCAGGTGCACCGACTGCTCGCCGGTCAGCCCGCGCCAGATCACCTCGGAGATCAGCGGCAGCAGCGGCGCGGCCAGCCGGGTGATGACCTCGAGCACCGTGTGCAGGGTGTCGACCGCATCCTTGTCCTCCTCCCAGAAGCGCGAACGCGACCGGCGCACATACCAATTGGTGAGCGCGTCGGCGAAGGTACGCAATTCCTCGCAGGCGCCTGCGATGTCGTAGACCTCGAGCGCCTCGGTCATCACATCCCGGGTCGCGGCCAGCTTGGCCAGGATGTAGCGGTCCAGCACATGTGGCGAATCCGTGCGCCACACACCCGTTTTCGAGGCGTAGAGCTGCAGGAAGGTCCACGCGTTCCACAGCGGGCGCAGCGCATGGCCGACCCCCTCACGGATGCCGCGCTCGGTGACGATGAGATTGCCGCCGCGCAGGATCGGCGAACTCATCAGGAACCAGCGCATCGCATCGGAACCGTCCCGGTCGAACACTTCGTTCACATCCGGGTAGTTGCCCTTGGACTTGCTCATCTTCAGTCCGTCGTCACCGAGCACGATGCCGTGCGCGGCAACGGTTTTGAAGGCCGGACTGTCGAACAGCGCGGTCGAGAGCACGTGCAGGTTGTAGAACCAGCCGCGGGTCTGCCCGTTGTACTCGACGATGAAGTCGCCCGGGAAGTGGCTGTCGAACCACTCCTTGTTCTCGAACGGGTAGTGCACCTGGGCATACGGCATCGAACCCGATTCGAACCAGCAGTCCAGCACCTCCGGCACCCGGCGCATGGTCGACTTACCGGTCGGATCATCGGGATTCGGCCGGGTCAGCTCATCGATCATCGGCCGGTGCAGATCGGTCGGGCGCACGCCGAAGTCACGCTCCAGCTCGTCGAGCGAGCCGTACACATCGGTGCGTGGGTAAGCGGGATCATCGGAGACCCACACCGGGATCGGGCTGCCCCAGTACCGGTTGCGGCTGATGTTCCAGTCTCGGGCACCCTCGAGCCACTTGCCGAACTGTCCGTCGCGGATGTGTTCGGGCACCCAGGTGATCTGCTTATTCAGCTCGACCATTCGGTCGCGGAACTTGGTCACCGCGACGAACCAGGACGGCACCGCCATGTAGATCAGCGGCTGACCGGAGCGCCAGCTGTGCGGGTAGGAGTGCTCGATCGTCTCGTGCCGCAGCAGTTTTCCGGCCGCCTTGAGATCCTTGATGATCGCCGGATTGGCGTCGAAGACCATCAGGCCCTCGTACGGCGGCACCATCGAGGTGAACTTGCCGCCCGGATCCAGCGGCTGCACGATCTCGATGCCGTTGGCGGTGGCGACATCCATATCCTCCTCACCGAAAGCCGGTGCGAGGTGCACGATTCCGGTGCCGGAGTCGGTGGTCACGTAGTCGGCGGTCAGCACGCGGTGCGCGTTGGGATGACCGAGGAAGAAGTCGAACGGCGGTGCGTAGGACAGACCCGCGAGGGCGGCACCGTCGAACTCGCCGAGCACCTCGGGCTCATTGCCGAATTCGCGGGCGTAGTGCGAGACCCGTTCGGCAGCCAGCAGGTAGCGCTTACCGTCGGTGCCGCGCACCAGCACGTAGCGCACATCCGGATGCACCGCGATCGCGAGGTTCGACGGCAGCGTCCACGGCGTGGTGGTCCAGATGAGTGCGTTCGCGCCGTCGAGTTCGTGCAGCGGATGCTCGCTCGGCACGCTCAGCACCATATCGACGGTGACGGCCGGATCCTGCCGCATCTTGTAGGCGTCGTCGAGTCGGCTTTCCTGATTCGACAGCGGGGTCTGCTCGTACCAGCTGTAGGGCAGCACCCGGAAGCCCTGGTAGATCAGGCCCTTGTCATACAGCGACTTGAACGCCCACATCACCGACTCCATGAAGTCGAGATCCAACGTCTTGTAGTCGTTGTCGAAGTCGACCCAACGGGCCTGACGCGTCACATAATTACGCCATTCCCCGGTGTAGCGCAGTACCGAGGATTTACAGGCCGCGTTGAATTCCGCGAGCCCCATGGCATCGATCTGTGATTTGTCCGTGATACCGAGCTGCTTTTCCGCTTCGATTTCCGCGGGCAGTCCGTGACAGTCCCAGCCAAAACGTCGATCGACCTGCTTGCCGCGCATCGTCTGGAAACGCGGGACCACATCCTTGACGTACCCGGTGAGTAGATGTCCATAATGTGGCAACCCGTTGGCAAACGGCGGCCCGTCGTAGAAGACGAACTCCGCTGCTCCCGAACGGTTCTCGATGCTGGCGCGGAAGGTATCGCCGGTAGCCCAGGCGTCGAGTACCCGACGCTCCAGGTCAGGGAAGGATGCCCCGCTGCCAGCGCCCAGATCGACGCGCGGGTATGCGCTGCTGGAAGGTTCGTCCGCCATCGCGGATACGTCTCCTCGTGCCGCCGCGCCGTGGCGCGTATGTGTCAGCACGGGGACGATGACGACGCCGGTTGCGTCGAAACCGCGGTACCACCCCGCTTGTCCGGGCGGTGCGCCGATCCGCGCGACCAACCAGGACCTCTCGTTTCGAGCTGTGACGGGCTCACCCGTTCGGTTCTACTGAGTGCGGCCAGCGCACCGTTCTTCCGAAGACTCCCCGGTGATGGCCGGATCTACGCCGATTACATGTTTGATTCTAACCAGGACGGTCAAACCAGTTTGTCGGGCCCACGATTACCGTTTGGCATGCCGACCAGGTGGCGGCGCGGCATCGCCATCGGAGCTGCGCATAGAAAGCGCGCTCACCAGCAACAGCACAGCGCCCACGATACAGATGAGGATGCACCCCCATGCCCACAGCACCGACCCGGTGGTCAGCGCGGCCACTAGCAGGGCGAACCCGATCGCCGCAAGGACGAGCGTCAAGACGAGCATATTGACCCCCTAGGCATGCCAGGCGGCTCGGCGTACCTCTAGCTACTTGAACAGCAACTACAGCAGAGATATCTCTCTACTACGAGATTACTTGGCGCCCTTGGCGAACGAGGCGGGAGCGAGATTGTTCGCGGTATTGGCGTCGACGAAGGCCTCGCCGCCGTCCACCGGCACCGCCGAGCCACGGTTCTCCAACTCCTCGAGCTGGGACTCCAGATACGACTTCAGCCGCACGCGGTATTCCCGCTCGAAGGTCTTGAGCTGCTCGATCCGGCTCTCCAGCACGCTGCGCTGCTGGGTGATGGTGGCCATGATCTCGGTGTGCTTGCGCTCGGCATCGGCCTGCAGCGCATCGGCCTTCTCCTTGGCCTGCCGTAGCTGGTTGTCCGAACGGGTCTGGGCGTCCGACAGCATCGCGTCCGACTTCTGCCGCGCATCGGCGATCATCGCTTCCGAGCGGGTTCGCGCATCACCGACCAGGCGTTCGGAATTGGCCCGCGCATTCGAAAGCAGGTTCTCCGCTTCGAGCTTCGCATCGCTGGTCAGCCGGTCCGCCATCTCCTGGGCGAGACTGAGCACCTTGGCCGCCTGCAGGTTCGCATCGGCGCTCGGCGCATCCTTGGCTACCGGTGCCGCGACCGGCATCGGAGGCGGCGGCGGGGCCTGCTGCACCGGCGGCTTGATGGGCTCGGGTGGGGGCGGCGGCGCTTGCTGGACCGGCCCTTTCACTGCGGCGGCATTGGCCGGACCGCGATTCTTCTTGGCGTCGGCCAGTTCCGCATCGAGTTCGGCAACCCGCTGGCGCAGGTCAGCGTTCTCCTCGATCAGACGCGAGAGCTCCTGCTCCACGAGATCCAGGAAGGCATCTACTTCATCCTCGTTGTAGCCGCGCTTCCCGATCGGCGGTTTGCTGAACGCGACGTTGTGCACATCGGCTGGGGTCAGCGGCATGGAAGGATCCCTTCGCGCGTCTTTTGGAGATCTAGCAGATCTAGCAAGCTATCTTCTCGGTTCATTCTGTCACACCAGGGCTACCCGTCGGCGTGGCCGCCCACAAACGTCATCGAGATGAAGACGACGAAAAGCAGGACCATAATCGACAGATCCAGCCGAATTCCTCCCAATGACACCGGTGGTATCAGCCGCCTCAGGAGTTTCACCGGAGGATCGGTGATCGTGAAGATCACCTCGAGGATGACGACGACGAAGCCGCTCGGGCGCCAGTCTCGGGCAAAGCTGCGGATGAACTCAACGATCACTCGGCTGATCAACAACAGCCAGAAGATGAACAGTACGAAGTACAGCACCGCAAACAAGGCCACGACCTCACTCTGCCCCAAAATCCGCGTCGCGCAAAATGACCACACCGCCCCATACGCAACGGGTCTAACAGAACCCCCGGATCACAGCGCTATTTCTGGTTGTAGAAGCCGGTTTCGGCGATCCTGCGACGTTCTTCGGCCGAGACATCGACATCGGCCGGTGAGAGCAGGAACACTTTGGTCGCGACCTTGTCGAATGAGCCACGCAGCGCGAATGCGAGGCCGGCGGCGAAGTCGACCAGCCGCTTTGCGTCGGCATTGCTCAGATCGACCAGGTCCATGATCACCGGATTGCCCTCGCGGAAGCGCTCACCGATGATGCGGGCCTCGCTGTAGTCGCGCGGGCGCAGCGTCGTGATCTTGGACAAGGGACCTCCGTCCTCGAAGATCCCCGGCCGGCGGGCGGGCGCGGGCTCGGGGCGCACGCGCTCCTCCAGTCGCCGCTCCTCGGCCTCGGGATCGACGGCGAGCGCACCCCTGGTGGCTCCCCGCAGCATCGGCGCATTACCGCCCGCGCGGAATCGGGACGCGCCAGGCGCGGCATCGATCCTGGTGGGACGCGGCCGCGCGTCATAGCGGTCGTCCACATAGGGCTCGTCGACATAATCGTCGCGCCGAGACACCGGGTATCCCGCCTTGTACGGCGACTTGTACGCCGGCTCAGGGTAATCCGGCTCATCGTCGTAACGGTCTTCGGCATAGCGGTCCGCGCCGTAACCGGCGCGCTCGGAATAGTCACGGGGCCGGGGACGACGTGAGCCGCGCTCGTCCACACCCCGGGGGGCCGGCTCGGCGACATAGTCGTCTTCGTAATCCTCGAGCGGAACCATGCCGAAGTACGCCTTGAACTTGTGCAGCGTGCTCATTTCATAGACCTTCCTTCGGCCCCGGTGGCGGCCGGGTGTTGAAGTCTTGCTCAGTCCTCTCCAGTCCCAGCATATGTGTCGAATGTGACTGATGAGGTTTCTTTGCTACGCCGAGGTTATCGGTCGAGCGCCCATCAAGGCGGTACCGACACGCACACAGGTAGAACCGTGTTCGATCGCCGATTCCAGATCACCCGACATGCCAGCGGAGAGTTCGGTCGCTTCCGGATGGTCCGCGCGGATCAGCGAGTACAAATGTGCAAGGCGTGCAAAAGCATCGTCGGGAACGGCGTCGAGCGGGGGAATCGCCATCAGGCCCGCGAGCTGCAGTCCCGGCGCGGTGGCTACCCGATCGGCCAGTGCCGCAAGATCTTCCGGAGCGACGCCACCGCGACCCGGATCCTCGTCCAGGCTAACCTGTATCAAGACGCGAACCGGTTCGCCGCGCTCCTCAGTGTCCAAGGCAGCCCGCGCCGCGGTGTCAAGGGCCGTTGCCAAGCGTTCGCTGTCGACCGAGTGCACCGCATGTGCCCAGCGCGCGACGATCCGAGCCTTGTTGCGCTGCAGCCGACCGATCATGTGCCAGCGCACATCCGCGAGGTCGGCCAGTTCGGCGACCTTCGCGGTGGCCTCCTGCTCTCTGGACTCGCCGAATTCCCTGCAGCCCAAGCGATGCAGGATGGCGATATCGGTGGCCGGGAAGAACTTCGTCACGGGCAGCAGCCGCACCGAGTCCGGATCACGCCCGGCCGCATGACAAGCCGCGCCGATTCGCTTGTTCAGATCGGCGAGATTCGCCGCGAGTTCGGCGGTCCGGCCGTCCATGGCCTCGGCCGCAATGGATTCCGTACTCATGCGTCCGCCTGTATCCAGATGACACCGGCCATGCGCCCGGTCGGTGCGCCGCGGCGATGACTGAACAGCGTCTTGTCCTCGATCGTGCAGCGCGGATCGGTGGCCACCCCGCCGATTCCAGCTTCGGTGAGCTGCCTGTTGATTCCGGCGCGCAGGTCGAGTCCGGGTGTGCCGCGCACGGTGGTCGTCGCACTGCCGGGCAGATGCGCCTCGACATCGGCGCGCATCGCGGCGGGCACCTCGTATTGACGGCCCGATGCGGCCGGACCGAGGAAGGCGCCGATCCGCTCGATGCGGGCGCCGGCCGAAACCATCGCGTCCAATACCCGCGGCACGATGCCGATGCGCGCACCGATTCGCCCGGCGTGCACGGCCGCGATCACCCCTGCTTCGTCGTCGGACAGCAGGATCGGTACGCAGTCCGCGGTGAGCACCACCAATGCCAGCCCCGGCACGGTCGTCACCAATGCGTCGGTGGCGGGCACCGGCGCATCCCGTGGCCCATCGATGATTTCGACATTGCGCCCGTGGATCTGTTCCATCCACACGAGCCGATCCGGTGTCAGGCCGATACCCTCGGCCAGCCGGTCCCGGTTCCGCTGAACGGTCGCCGGGTCGTCCCCCACATGATCCCCGAGATTGAACGAATCGTATGGCGGCGCCGAGAAACCGCCCGCTCTGGTGGTCGTCACTCGTCGAACGGTCAATGTCGGCGCTGTCATACCTCCGAGCCTAGTAGCGCTCGGAGGGTTGAGCCTTCCTACCGACGCATGAACGACGGCACGTCGACATCGTCGTCGTCATCGGAATCCGGCGGCTCGATATGCGAGCGCGTATTGTGCGTTGCCGTCGGCTCGGCCAGCGTGCGGGCCCGCTCGGAATCCCGGTAGCTGGGCACCGCACCCCGAGTGGAGCTGGTTTGACCTGCGGTGGAAGCGGTTTCGGCACGCGAGGCGGCGGCGATCTCACTGGTCCGGCTGGTCTGGCCGATCTCACCGGCCCGGCCCGAACCGATCGCGCCGCGGCCCGCCTCGAAGGTGCGCCTGGCCGGACCGCCGCCGTCGAAACCGGCCGCGATCACCGTGACGCGAACCTCATCGCCGAGGGAATCGTCGATGACGGTACCGAAGATGATATTCGCCTCGATATGTGCCGCCTCCTGCACCAGCGAGGCCGCCTCGTTGATCTCGAACAGACCCAGATCCGAACCGCCCGCGATCGAGAGCAGTACGCCGTGCGCACCGTCCATCGATGCCTCGAGCAGTGGCGAATTGATCGCCGATTCGGCGGCCTTGACCGAACGGCCCTCGCCGCGCGCCGAGCCGATGCCCATCAAAGCGCTGCCCGCGCCGGACATCACGCTCTTCACGTCGGCGAAGTCGACGTTGATCAGACCCGGGGTGGTGATCAGGTCGGTAATGCCCTGCACACCGTTGAGCAGCACCTCATCGGCGGAGCGGAAGGCGTCCATCAGGCTGACCGCCGCATCGCCGAGCTGCAGCAGCCGATCGTTCGGGATGACGATGAGCGTGTCGCAGGATTCGCGCAGCAGGTTGATGCCCACTTCGGCCTGGTTGCCACGGCGCTTGCCCTCGAACGAGAACGGCCTGGTGACCACACCGATGGTGAGCGCACCGAGTTTGCGCGCGATGCTCGCGACGACGGGTGCGCCACCGGTACCGGTGCCGCCGCCCTCACCCGCGGTGACGAAGACCATGTCGGCGCCCTTGAGCACCTCTTCGATCTCGTCCTTGTGATCCTCGGCGGCCTTGCGACCGACCTCCGGGTCGGCACCGGCGCCGAGACCGCGCGTGAGCTCACGGCCGACGTCGAGTTTGACGTCGGCATCGCTCATCAGCAGCGCTTGCGCGTCGGTGTTGACCGCGATGAACTCGACTCCCTTGAGTCCCTGTTCGATCATCCGGTTGACGGCATTCACGCCGCCGCCGCCGATACCGACGACCTTGATCACAGCAAGGTAGTTGTGCGGGGGCGTCATGGGCTCTCGCCTTCCTTCGATCTAAAGTCTGTCGTTTTCGGGTTCTCGACATTCGGCCTGTGACAGTCCGGGCAAACTCTAAACCTCAACCACAGGGTTAGCGTTATGTCAAGTATCCGACTGCTGCGGAACGCTATTCGCAGCCGCCGCGATAGACGCGCAGGCGCGCCGAAACGACTGACAGAATCTTGTGTGATCCCTCTCGTCTCGCCGCGCAACACGTCGTATCGTGAACGGTTGCCCCCGAACCCCCGGTCTCGCTGGGCTGTTCCCACTGCGGTCACAGTTCCATCGAAAAACCCCTGGGCACAATGGGTATCGATCACTTTACCGTGACCAGATTCGGACTCGAAACATCGAACACCGTTCCATCGCGGGTCAACAGCGGCATCACCACGGCCGCCTTGCGTTCCGCGTCATTAGTTCCTCCCCACAGTACCGCGCGGCCGTCGCGCAGGTTCAGCGAAATATCCGAAATCGACCGCGCGACAACCTCGTCCACTTGCACGACCAGCGCCGCAGGCAGCACCGACAGAACCGAGGCCGCGGCCCGGGTGACCGGATCGTCGCCGCCGGGATGTTCGGTGGTGAGCTTCGGAACGCCGATGGGCGTGTCTTCGATCGCGAACTCCACACCCTCCGCATCAAGCAGATGCGCGCCTTGCGGACTGTCCCAGAACAGTACTGGCGTGCGCTCCACGACCGTCACCTTGACGGTGGACGGAAAGACGCGTTGCACCCGTGCGGTGCGGACTTTCGGAAGGCTCGCCACCCGCCTGGCCATCGCATCGGTGTCGATGCGCAGCATCGATCGGCCGGACGGGATCTCGAGTTTGTCGTGCACCTGTTCCTCGGGCACCGCGACCAAACCGTCGACCTCGACCGTGCTCGCCGAAAGCACCGGGGTGAACCAAGCCAGTACAACGACAACGGTAAGGACGCACACGCCGAGCAAACTCCACAGACGCAGGCGACCCCGGTGTGCCCGGTCGAACCAGTCACCCGCGGTTCGCATGGCGGGTCACCGCCCGTATTGCGGACGAGCTCGCAGCCCATCGAGAATCTGGCTGCCGAGCATCGTCACATCGCCCGCGCCCATGGTGATCACCACATCGCCGGGCAGTGCCAGGCCCGCGACCTGACGACCGACCCGCGACATATCCGGCTGGTAGTGCACGGGTTTGGTAACGGCTTGTGCGACGAGTGCGCCGTTGACGCCGGGCAGCGGCTTCTCCCGCGCACCGAAGACATCGAGCACGACAACCTCGTCGGCAAGGCTCAGCGCCGCGCCGAAATCCTGGGCGAAGGTGGCGGTGCGGCTGTAGAGGTGGGGTTGGAACACCACGATGACCCGGCCCTGTCGGGAGCGCGCACCGTCGCGGGCCTCCTGCTGCACCAGCTCCGCGGCCGCGCCGAGTACCGCGCGCACCTCGGTCGGGTGGTGGGCGTAATCGTCGAAGACGCGCACCCCGTTTTCCCGGCCCACGAACTGGAACCGGCGATGCACACCGCCGAAACCCTCCAGCCCCTGGATGATTTCGTCCATATCCGCACCGGCGGCGCGTGCGGCGAGCAGCGCGGCCAGCGCGTTGAGCGCCATATGCCGACCGGGCACTGCGAGTCGCAGGGTGCGCGGCGCGGCCTCATCGGCGAGCTGGAACTGGGCCAGCCCGCCGACATCGCGCGGCTCCCAACTGTGCAGCCGCACGCCCACCGGCACCGGCGCGTCGGACAGCTCGCCCGACCCGTAGCCGAGCACCCGAACGTTCTTCTCCGCCAATCGCGCACCGACCCGCTCGGCCAGCGCCCGCGAACCGGGATCGTCCAGACACACCACCAGCAGCCCGCCGGGGCCGAGACGGTCGGCGAAATCATCGAATACCTGGACATAGGCCTCATCGGAGCCGAAGAAGTCCAGGTGATCGGATTCGATATTGGTGACCACGGCGACATCCGGGTCGTATTGCAGCAGCGAGCCATCGCTCTCGTCGGCCTCGGCGACAAAGATCTCGCCGGTGCCGTGGTGGGCATTGGTGCCCGCCTCGTTGAGTTCACCGCCGACCGCGAAGGACGGATCGAATCCGCAGTGCTGCAACGACACGATCAGCATGGAGGTGGTGGAGGTCTTGCCGTGCGTGCCCGAGACCAGCAGCGTGCGATGTCCCTGCATCAGTGAGGCGAGCACGGCGGGACGCAACAGCACCGGAATATCGCGCCGATTCGCCTCGACCAGTTCGGGATTGGTCTTCGGGATGGCCGCGTACGTGGTGACCACCGCGGTCGGGCCGCCGGGCAGCAGATCGAGGGCGCTGGCATCGTGACCGATGCGCACCTGCGCGCCGCGGGCCCGCAGCGCGAGTACACCGCGACTCTCCTTGGCATCCGAGCCGGAGACCGAGCCACCGCGCGAGAGCAGGATGCGGGCGATGCCGGACATGCCCGCCCCGCCGATCCCGACCATATGCACGCGCGCCAATTCCGGCGGCAGCGCCGAACGCACCTCGTCGGCGCCGGATTCGACTGCCCCGGATTCGGTGGCATCGGTTCCCGGGGTCACCGGCCGCTCACCTCGACGACAATGCGCGCCAGTTCGTCGGCGGCGTCGCGGTGTCCGGCGCCTGCGGCGGACAGGCTCATCTCGATCAGCCGTGCGTGGTCGGTCAGCAAAGGTATCACCTCGTCGATCACGTATTTTGGGGTCAGCTCGGCATCGGGAACGATTCTGCCACCCCCCTGACGGACGATCGGCCTGGCATTGAGTTCCTGCTCACCGTTGCCGTGCGGCAGCGGTACATAGAACGCGGGCAGACCGACCGCCGATACCTCGGCGACGGTCATCGCGCCGGAGCGGCAGACGACCGCGTCGGCGGCGGCATAGGCCAGGTCCATCCGGGAAAGATACGGCACGGCGATATACCGCGCCCCACCCTCATCCGATTCCGCGACCTCGAGGGTGTTCTTGGGTCCGTGCGCGTGCAGCACCGAGACGCCCGCCGCGGCCAGCTGTGGCGCCGCGCCGGAGATCGCCTTGTTCAACGAGACCGCCCCCTGCGAGCCACCGAAGACGAGCAGGACCGGCCCCTCGGCGGGCAGGCCGAAATGCGCACGGGCCTCGGCCTGCAATGCGGCCCGATCCAGCGACGTAATGGACCCGCGCACCGGAATGCCGATGACCTCGGCCTTGGGCAGACCCGAACCTGGGACGGCGGCAAGCACTCTGGCCGCGCGCCTGGCACCGACCTTATTGGCGATGCCCGCCTTGGCATTCGCCTCGTGTACCACCACCGGCACCGCGCGCCTGCGGCCGAGCGCGCCACGGCCCGCGGCGAGATAGGCGGGCAGTGCGACATAGCCGCCGAAGCCGACGATCACATCGGCCTCGACCGCATCGATGACCGCCCTGGTCTTGGCCACCGAGGCGCGGACACGACCGGGCAGCCGCAACAGATCCGCGCTCGGCTTGCGCGGCAACGGCACCGGCGGGATCAACTCCAGCGGATAGCCGCGCTCGGGCACCAGTTTGGTCTCGAGTCCGCGTTCGGTGCCGAGTGCGGTGACCCGGATCGAATCGTCGAGTCGCCGCAGCGCGTCGGCGACGGCCAGCGCGGGCTCGATATGTCCCGCGGTACCACCGCCCGCGACGATCACCGACAGTGGTTTGCGGGGTCGCTCCGCACTCACCTGGATCTTCCCCGATCTCTCGCATGGTTTATCGGATAGCTCGGCTCCCATGCCCTGGTCGCCCGCAGCGAACTCGTTCCCCGGCTCTCGGGCACGCTCCGCCGACCGGATTCGGACTGGCTGCGCCGCCCCTGCGGCAGTGCGGCGCGCGCCCGGTCGGCCTTGGCCCGTTCGGCCCGTGCCCGCTGTTCGGCCGCCTTGGCCTTGGCCGCGGCCGAGCGTGCACGTGCCGCGTCCGCCTTCGCCGGTGAGTACACCTCCGGCTTGGGCAGTCGCAGCAGTCGGCTGAATCTGCCGTCCTGTCCGGCCTGCAGCGCCGAAATCGCCTCGGGCTCGTGCCGGGCCGCATTGGCGATGATGCCGAACATGAACAGGGTGATCGCCAGCGACGAACCGCCCGCCGAAACCAGCGGCAGCTGCAGACCGGTCACCGGGAGCAGGTTGACCACATAGCCGATGTTGATCAGCGCTTGGCCGGTGATCCAGGTAGTCGCGGTCGCGGTGAGCAGCCGCAAGAACGGATCGACCGAACGGCTCGCGATGCGCAGGCCGGTGTAGACGAACAGTGCGAACAGGCCCAAAACCAGTGCGCAGCCGAGGAATCCGAGTTCCTCGCCGATGATGGCGAAGATGAAGTCGTTGTGCGCGTTCGGCAGGTACTGCCATTTGGCACGGCTCTGGCCGAGGCCGCGACCCCAGATCCCGCCGTCGGCCAGCGAGTACAGCGCCTGGCGCGCTTGGTAATTGATGCCCTGCGGATCGTCGCCCGGATTGAAGAAGGCGCGCATCCGATCCGAGCGATAACCGGCGGACAGCGCGAGTATGCCCGCGGCGATCATGCCCGAAATCGCGATGGTGATGAACAGCCGCACCGGCAGCCCGCCGAACCACAGCAGTGCGGCGAGCACGATGCCCAGCGCGATGGTGGTCGACAGATTCGGCTCGAGCACGACGAGCAGACACACCAGCAGACCGGCAGGCACCAGCGGCACCAGAATGTCTTTCAAGCCGGCCTGTTCCGACCGGCGCGAGGCGAGCAGATGCGCACCCCACACCACCAGCGTCACCTTCACGATCTCCGACGGCTGCACCGAGACCGGCCCGAGGAAGAACCAGCGCCGCGCACCCTGCACCTCGGAACCGATGCCGGGAATCAGCACCAGCAACAGCGCCAGCACCGAGATCGCGAACAGCGGAAACGACCATTGCCGCAGTCGGCGCAACGAAATCCGCAGTGCCAGATAGAACAGCACCGCACCGATCGCGGCGAACATGGCCTGCTGGATGAACAGCGAATACGCCGACCCGCCGTCGACATACGCCTCGACGCTCGATGCCGACAACACCATGACCAGACCGAGCACGGTCAGCAGTGTCGCGATCGTGACGACGAGATGGAACGACGCGAGCGGACGCGCCAGCCAGGCGCCGAACTTGGTGGCCGCCAGCCGATTCCGCCGGGTCGTCTCGGTCATAGATGCCGCCCGATGTCACCGTCTTCCAGCGCGGCCACCGCCGCGGCGAAACTGCGCCCGCGGTGGGTGTAGTCGGCGAACATATCCAAGGAGGCCGCGGCCGGAGCCAGCAGTACGGTGTCCCCCGGACGGGCGAGCCGGGCCGCGGCGCGCACGGCCTGCGCCATCACGGCATCGGCGCTCGCCGCCCCATCTATCCCAGCGTCACCCATCCCTGCATGGTCTCCCGCGCGGACCTCGACAACCGGGACCTCGGGCGCGTGTCGCGCCAATGCGGCCGCGATCACCGGCGCGTCGGCCCCGATCAGCACGGCGGCGACAAGGCGATCGGCGATCTCCTCGACCAGATCCTCGACCGACGCACCCTTCAACTGGCCACCGGCGATCCAGACCACTTGCGGATGACCGAGAATCGATGAGCGGGCGGCGTGCGGGTTGGTGGCCTTGGAGTCATCGATGAATTCGACACCGGACACCTCGCGCACGAAGGCGGCCCGGTGCGGACCGACCTTGTGCTCGATGAGACCTTCCCGCACGAATTGCGGTGCCACATCGATGGCCCTGGTCAGCGCGGCGGCGGCGAGTGCATCGGCCACACCGGCGGGCCCCTTGGGGCTGATATCGCCGACCTCGGCCAGGATGGCGGCCTTGGTGAAGGCGCGGTCGAGCAGTTTGCCGTCCACGACACCGAGTTCGCCGTCGGCGGGTACGCCGATCCGGAAGCCGACCGTCCGGCGCGCCTTACTGCGCCGGGCCAGCGAGGCGGCCACCGGATCGTCGAGTCCGACAACACCGACGCGGCCGTAGAGCGCCCTGGACTTGGCGGCGGCGTAAGCATCGAGGCCGCCGTGCCAATCCAGGTGATCCTCGGCCACATTCAGCACCACACCTGCCTCGGGCCGCACCGAAGGCGCCCAATGCAATTGGAACGAGGACAGCTCGACCGCCAGCACCTGCGGACCGGGATTGCGGCGCAGCGCATCCAGGATCGGCAGCCCGATATTGCCGCAGGCGACACTGGCGATACCGGCCGCGCGCAGGATCGAATGCACCATCGAGGTGGTGGTGGTCTTGCCGTTGGTACCGGTCACCACCAGCCATTTGCGGACCGGACCGTAGATCCTGGCCTGATCGACCCACCAGGCGAATTCGACATCGCCCCAGACCGGGGTGCCCTCGGTCACCGCGGCGGCGAGCACCGGCGAATCCGGCCGCCAGCCCGGACTGGTGATGACCAATGCGAAGCGGCTCCAGTCCGCGGTTTCCAGTTCGGCGCAGGTCGCGATGTCCAGACCGAGCCCGGCCGCCTCGGCCAATGCGGCGGCGCCGCCGTCGGTAACCACCGGACGCGCGCCGATATCGCGCAGCGGTTCGATCAACGAGCGACCCGAGACACCCCATCCGGCCACCAGAACGTCACGGCCACGCAGGAATTCGAGCATAGGCCCCGGTGTTCGCAGGGCCCGCGGAGAATGTTCGACCATCGCTACTTCACCCGACCGCTGAGAGATATTCGCTGTAGAACAGGCCGAGTCCGACCGCCGACGCCATCGCCGCCAACAACCAGAACCGAATGATCACCGTAGTCTCGGCCCACTTGCTGAGTTCGAAGTGATGATGGAACGGCGCCATCTTGAATAGCCGGTTGCGGGTTGTGCGGTACACCGCGACCTGCAGCACCACCGAGGCGGTTTCCGCGACGAACAGCGCACCGATCACGACCATCAGCAGTTCGGTGCGGGTCGTGATGGACAGGCCGGCGAGCATGCCGCCCAGGGCCAGCGAACCGGTATCGCCCATGAAGATCTTGGCGGGCGCGGCATTCCACCACAGGAAGCCGACACACGCGGCGGCGGCCGAGGCGCAGACCAGTGCCAGGTCCAGCGGATCGCGCACGTTGTAGCAGCCCGCCTCCGGGATCGTCGCGCAGGCATTGCGGTACTGCCAGAACGTGATGACCACGTAGGCGCCGAGCACCAGGCTCATCGAACCCGCGGCCAGGCCGTCCAGGCCGTCGGTCAGATTCACCGCATTCGACCAGGCCACGACCAGCAGACAGACCCAGCACAGGAAGATGATCACGCCCATCGATACCGTGGTGATATCGCGGACATAGGACAGATGTTTGCTCGCCGGAGTCAACCCGTTGCCGCCGCGGAACTGCAAGGCGAGGATGCCGAACAGGACTGCGGCGCTGATCTGACCGACGTACTTGCCCGCGGCCGACAGACCGAGATTGCGCTGCTTGCGCAGCTTGATGAAGTCGTCGAGGAAGCCGACCACACCGAGTGCGGTGGTCAGCCCGAGCACCAGAATGCCCGAGGCGGAGGGTCCATCGGCGTCGTAGCCGATGCCGATCAGATGTGAGCCGAGGTAGCCGGCCCACATACCGACCAGGATCGCCACACCGCCCATGGTCGGGGTGCCGCGCTTGGCCTGATGACTGGCCGGACCGTCGACCCGGATCTCCTGCCCGAAGCCCTGCCTGGCGAAGATGCGTATCAACAGCGGCGTCAGCAGGATGGAGACCGCAAGCGCGATCCCAGCCGCGAACAGAATCTGCCTCATCCAAGCGCCTCCGTGCTACCCCGACTTGTTCCCGCACGTTCCGCGCTGGTCAAATGTTCGGCGACCGCCCACAGTCCGACCGCCTTGGACGCCTTGACCAGCACCACATCGCCCGGCTCGACCTCGTTGTCGAGCAGCGCGATGGCCGCGCCGATATCGGGCACGAGGATCGACTCCTCGCCCCACGAGCCTTCCATTACCGCGCCCTGGTGCATCGCGTGGGATGGCCTTCCGGTCCCGACCACGATCAGCCGGGAGACATCCAGGCGCACCGCGAGGCGGCCGATCCGGTCGTGTTCGATGACGGATTCCTCGCCGAGTTCACCCATTTCGCCGAGTACGGCCCAGCTGCGGCGGGGGGTGTCGCCCGCACGTGACATGGTCACCAACGCCTTGAGGGCGGCGCGTACCGAATCCGGATTGGCGTTGTAGGAGTCGTTGACGACGGTGATGCCGTCGGCGGTGGTCCGCACATCCATGCGGCGGGCCGATGCGGCATGCGCGCCGCCGAGTGCCTGCGCAACGGTGTCGAGGTCCGCACCGCATTCGAGTGCGACGGCGGCGGCGGACAGCGCATTGCCGACCTGGTGTTCGCCGTGCACGGCCAGCCGCACCGGGATGCTGCCCTTACTTGTGTGCAGCGTGAAGCCCGCGCGTGCCTCGGCATCGAGATGCACATCGGTGGCGCGGATGTCGGCATTGCCCGCCTGGCCGACCGTCACCACGCGGGCCTGGGTGCGTGCGGCCATCGCGGCCACCTGCGGATCGTCGGCATTGAGCACCGCCAGCCCCGTGGACGGCAGTGCCTCGACGAGTTCGCCCTTGGTCTGCGCGATCGCCTCGCGACTGCCGAACTCACCGAGATGGGCGGTGCCGACATTGAGCACGACACCGATCTTCGGCGGCGCGACCTGCGCGAGCGCGGCGATATGGCCGGGACCGCGCGCAGACAGTTCCAGCACCAGGAAGCGGGTGTCGGCATCGGCGCGCAGCGCGGTCCACGGATGGCCGAGTTCGTTATTGAACGATCCGGGCGGCGCGACGACCGGGCCCAGCGGCGTGAGCACGGCCGCGAGCAGGTCCTTGGTCGAGGTCTTGCCCGAGGAGCCGGTCACCCCGATCACGGTGAGTCCGCCTGCCGCAGTGTTGGATTTGCCGCGCTCACGGGGTCCTGTGTGGTCACGCTCCGCTGCCGCCTCCGAGCCCGTCGCTCCCACGGCGGAAAGACGTTCGACGCTCACCCGGGCGAGCGTAGCGAGCGCGGCCAGCACCGCGGCTCCCGACCCATCCGAATCACCGGCCAGTGCAACAGATTTCGCGGGCACGGTACCCGGGCTGGGAGCCACCACGATCGCGGGCACGCCCACCGGACGGGCCGCGAGCACCGCGACCGCACCGGCGTCCACGGCAGCCTTCGCATAGTCGTGACCGTCGGCCTGCTCACCGGGCAGGGCCAGGAAAAGATCCCCGGAACCGATTCGGCGCGAATCGAATTCGACCGAACCCGTTACCGTCACCTCCGGGTCGGGGGCGTCGTGCAGCGTGCCGCCGACGACCTCCGCGATCTCCCGCAGCGTCATCTCGATCATGAAACCGTCAAGTCCTCCGCGTCCGACCCCTGCGGACTCTGCTCAGTGTTGTCGTCCTGCGGGCCCCGCTCCCGTCGCTCCAACGCCGCCGCGAGCACCTCGCGGTCGTCGAACGGATGCTTCACACCCTGGATCTCCTGCCCTGCCTCATGTCCCTTACCTGCCACCAGCACCACGTCACCGGGACGGGCCCAGTCGACGGCGGCGGCGATGGCCGCGGCACGGTCCCCGATTTCGCGTACTTCACCGCGTTCGGCCTCCGGGACCGCCAGCGCGCCTAGGCGCAGCGCGGCGCGGATCGCGGCCGGATCCTCGCTGCGCGGATTGTCGTCGGTGATGATCAGCAGATCGGCGCCGCGCGCACCGGCCGCACCCATCAGCGGGCGCTTACCCGCGTCCCGGTCCCCGCCCGCGCCGACGACCACGGCCAGCCGACCACCGGTATCGGCCGCGGTATCTGATTTGCGGCGCTCGCGGTGCCCTGCGTGGTTACGCTCCGCCTCCGGGCCCGTCGCTCCCGCCGCGAGATGACCGCGCAGCGTGGCGATCACCGACTCCACCGCGGCGGGCTTGTGCGCGTAGTCGACGATGGCCAGGAAGTCCTGTCCGCGCTCGACCCGCTGCATCCGGCCCGGTACGTCGACGGTGGCCAGTGCGGGCGCGGCGACGGCGGGCTCGACTCCAGCGGCGGCGCACACCGCGACCGCGAGCAGTCCGTTGGCGACGTTGTAGCGGCCCGGAAGCCGCAGGCGCACATCGACATTCGCCCCCGGTCCGGCCGCGGTGAATTCCTGCTCAGCGCCGTGCGCGGATACCTCGCCAGTGAGCTGCCACGTGCCGGAACCGGTGGTGGATACGGTGATCGGAGCCGTGAGATCGGCGGCGAGGCGCCGTCCCCATTCGTCATCGACGCAGATGACCGAAGTGCGTGCGGCGACCGGCGACTCCGATTCGAAAAGCCTGCGCTTGGCGGCGAAGTAATCCTCGAAGTCGGCGTGGAAGTCCAGGTGGTCCTGGGAGAGATTGGTGAACGCGCCAACCGCGAAGCGCACACCGTCGACCCGGCCCAGCGCCAGCGCGTGGCTGGAAACCTCCATCACGACCGCATCCACACCCTGCTCGACCATCAGCGCGAACATGGCGTGCAGCTGCGGCGCCTCGGGCGTGGTCAACGCGCTCGGCACGCGGCGACCGCCGATCCTGGTCTCGATGGTGCCGATGAGCGCCGTGGACAGGCCGCCGGCGGCCAGCCCGGCCTCCACCAGATACGCAGTGGTCGTCTTGCCCGAGGTGCCGGTAATACCGACGATGCGCAGCCGCTCGGACGGATTGCCGTAGAGCGCGCCCGACAGCTCGCCGAGCACCGACCTGGGTTGCTCGCGCACCAGTACCGGCACGCCGAGCTCACCGGCCAGTTCGGCGCCCGCGGGGTCGGTGAAGACCGCGACCGCGCCCCGTTCGACGGCGTCGCGCGCGAAACGGGCGCCGTGCGCCTGCGCGCCCGGCAGTGCGGCGAACAGATCCCCCGGCTGCACCGCATGCGAGCGCTGCTCGATGCCGGTGACCTGGATCTGCGCGAGGTCGGCTCGCGAGGAGCCGGCACCGGTCATGGCCAGTACGGTGGACAACGACGTCGACCGCGGATGGGTCGGCCGGAGCACGTGCTGGCTGGACTGCGCGGGCACAGGGCTCCTCTCGGGAATCGGCACGGACGGGACTGGGTGGATCTATAGGAAAGGCGGGAACGTCGAGTCAGGTTACCGACGTCGGCTCACGGCCGGGCAACGCGGCTCCAATCTTATGAAGCCTGCAGAACGAACCGTCGCGACGGCTCGGGTGAAGGGGGGATCCGGTCGCGCTGCAGCGCCCAAGAGGCGATGTTGTGGAACAACGGCGCCACCGACCCGCCACCGCTGCCGTCGGAGCTGCGAATCGGCGCGTCGAGCATCAGGCCGATGACGTAGCGCGGGTTGTCCGCGGGAGCCATACCGGCGAAAGTGATGTAGAACGACGAGGTCGAATAGCAGCGGCAGCTCGGGTCGACCTTCTGCGCGGTGCCGGTCTTGCCCGCCACCTGATAGCCATCGATCGCGGCGGACGCGCCGGTGCCCATCTGCACACCCATCGGATCGCGCTGCACGACCGCCTGGAACATGGTGCGCAGCGTTGCCGCGGTCTGTTCGCTCACCACGCGCACGCCGTCGGGCTGCGGCTCCTCGGTGCGAGTGCCGTCCGGCGCGGTCTCGGACTTGACGATGCGCGGCGGAATCCGCACGCCGCCATTGGCAATGGCCTGGTACATCCCGGTCATCTGCAGGTTCGTCATCGAAAGGCCCTGTCCGATGGGCAGGTTCGCGAAGGTACCGCCGGACCACTGGTCGCGCGCAGGCACCTGGCCCGGGCTCTCACCGGGCAGTCCGACACCGGTGCGCTGGCCGAGGCCGAAGCGGTTGACCATATCCGCGAACCGGTCCTCGCCGACCCGCTGCGCCAGCATCAATGTGCCGACATTCGAGGACTTACCGAAGATGCCGGTGGTGGTGTACGGCAAAGTGCTGTGCTCCCAGGCGTCGTGCACGGTGACGCCCGACATCCGGATCTCGCCGGGCACTTGCAGCACCTCGTCGGGATTGGTCAAGCCGTATTCGATGGCCGCGGCCGCGGTCACGATCTTGTTGACCGAACCGGGTTCGAAGGGATCCTGCACCGCGGGGTTCTGCATCTCGGCATTGCCCCAATGCTGCGGTCCCAGCGCCGGGTTGAAGGTGTTGTCATTCGACATCGCCAGCACCTGGCCGGTTTTCGCATCCAGCACGACGGCCGAGGCCGCATTCGCGCCGGACATCTCCTTGGCCTGCTGCACCTGCTGCTGCACGTAGTACTGCAGATCCGAGTCCAGGGTCAGCTGGACCGAGTAGCCGTTCACCGCCGGCTGCTTATCGCGCCAGCTGCCCGGAATGACCGCACCGTCGGAACCGCGGTCGTAGGTCTGCGAGCCGTCGGTACCCGCCAGCAGCGAGTCCAGCGACGATTCGAGCCCCATCTGGCCGTGTCCGTCCCAGCCGGTGGTGCCGAGCACATTGGCCGCCAGCGAGCCGCCCGGATAATCGCGCACGTCCTGGCGCTCGGCGCCGACCTCGGGAAATTGCACCTTGATATCGGAGGCGATGCGCGGATCGACATTGCGGGCGAGATAGACGAACGCTGTATCGCTCTTCAGCTTGTCCAGCAGCGCCGATTCGGCGGGCGCGTCCTTGCCGATCTTGTCGTGAATGGTCTTGGCAATCGCTTTGAGCCGCTCATCGGGATCCGGAGCCTTGGCCGACTTCTCCTTCGCATCGGCGAGTTGTTTGCGCACGACCACCGGCTGGAAGGTCAGCGCCTGGGCGCTCAGCGTGATCGCGAGGGATTTCCCGTTGCGATCGGTGATCGGTCCACGGGTGGCGTACTCGGGCTCGCGGGTGGTGCGCTGGCTGGCCGCCTGCGCGGACAGGCTGGGCGCGGAAATACTCTGCACCCAGAGCAATTGCAGCGCGACGACCGCCAGCGCGATCAGCATGATCACCCGGCCGACGCCGAGACGCAGACGCAGACGCAGCGGACGATCCGGGGCGGCCGCCCGCGGTCTGGATGCGGTTGCCGTCCTCGACGTTCCGGCCGCTCTGGTAGAGCCCGCCTTGGATGCCGACGGCCCGCGGCGCTGACGCGACGCGGGCTTGGTCTGCCGCATGCTCATCGGGCGCCCTCGTCAGGGGTGAGCGCTGGTTGGGGCGTCTCGGGCTGCGGCGCTTGGGCTTGCGCCGGTACGGGCTGCGGAGTTTCCGGTTGCGGTGTCTCCACCGGAGCCTGCGCGGCCGGGCTCGGCGTCGGCGTCGGCGCCGGGCTCGCCAGTGTTGGGCTGGTCGTCGGACTCGCCTGTCCCGCAACAGCATTCGCGGGCTGACCGGTATTCGGCTGGGCGGGCGGCGCGGTCGGCGTGGTCGTCACCGGAACCAATCGTTCACCGCGGGCCTGGGCATTGCCCGTCGGCGGGACGGTGGGCGTGCCAGGCGAGCTGTTCAGCGGCGGCACCGGTGCGCCCTGCGCGGGCGTCGGCTTACCGATCACCGTCACCCCGCCATCCGGTCCGATCACCAGCCGGGCCGGATCCTTGGCCGGGATCATTCCGAGTTCGCGGGCCCGGGCGGCGAGTTCGGGCGCGGAGTCGGCGGCCTCGACCTCGCGCTGCAGCGCCGCGCGCTCGTCGGCGAGCTTGCGGTTGGTCGCCCTGGCATCGCCGAGCTGATAGCTGTCCTCCGCCGAACGGGTGGTGAGCAGCAGCGTGAGCGCGAGACCGCAGCCGAGCAGCGCAATGATGGCCGCCACGAACGGAATTCGCGAAGCCATCGCCGATGCGCGTTGCTTCGGCAAATCGTGCTGGTCCCCCGACTGCTCGGCCCGCATCCGGCGCTTGGCGTAGGCCCGTTGTGCGGCACCGGATTTCACCCGCTCGGCGGCCTGAACCCGGCGGGCGATCCGGCCCGGCGCCTCGACGGTACGCGTGCGCACACTCATGCTGTCCCCTCCTGGATTCTCTCCGCCGCGCGCATCCGCACGGGCGCCGCCCTCGGGTTCTCTTCGATCTCTTGTTCGGTCGCCTTCTCGGCGCCCCGGGTCAGCAACTTGAATTCCGGTCCCATACCGGGCAATTCGACCGGCAGGTCGACCGGGGTCCGCGATGTCGTGCGCGGCGCCAACTCCTGTTTGACCACCCGATCCTCGAGCGACTGATACGACATGATCACGATCCGGCCGCCGACCCGCAGCGAGTCCAGGGCGGCCGGCAGGGCGGCGCGCAACGAGTCGAGCTCGCCGTTCACCTCTACCCGCAGCGCCTGGAAGGTCCGCTTGGCCGGATGACCGCCCGTCCGCCTGGTGGCGGCCGGAATTGTGGCATAAAGCAATTCGACCAATTCGGCACTCGTGCGAAACGGCTTCTGCTGCCGACGGCGCAGCACCGCGGATGCGATTTTGCCCGCGAAGCGTTCCTCGCCATAGGTTTTCAGCACGCGCGCCAGATCACCGTGGCTGTAGGTGTTGAGCACATCCGCGGCGGTGATGCCGGTGGTCGGATCCATCCGCATATCCAGTGGCGCGTCGACGGAGTAGGCGAAGCCGCGCTCGGCCTCGTCGAGTTGCATCGAGGACACACCGAGATCCATCAGGATGGCGCTCACCGAACCGGTGGTCGGCAATCGGGCCTGCTCCAGGGCAGCCGCGATTCCGTCATATCGGATGTGTACCAAGGTGATTCGGTCCGCGAACGGCGCCAATCGTGCGCCGGCCAATGCCAGCGCATTGGTATCGCGATCGAGTCCGACGAGATGGATATTCGGGTAGGTCCGCAGGAAGTGTTCGGCGTGTCCGCCCAAACCCAATGTGGCGTCGACATATACCGCGCCGGGTTCGGCGAGTGCCGGACCGAGCAGCGCGTCGGCCCGCTGGAGCAGAACCGGAACATGGCGAGGACCGTCCTGTTCACGGTTCACCTCGACCTCCCGGAATCCTGCCTCGCGTCGTCGCGCATCGAGCCGTGTCAGTGGGATCACTCGCTGCGGGGTCGCCTTGTTACACAGCTACTTTCGAAAATACGAATGCCGCGGGGTCTCTGACCGGAGCCTCGGCACCTGGCGTCGGGGAAGTACGTCAGGGTCCGCGCGTCCGGGCAGAGGCCGCGTGGCACTCGTTCGCTCAGGGCTAGAAGATTCCGCCCAGCGACTCGTCTCTCGCTTGCGCGTAGTCCTCCTCGTGCTCGGCGAGGTAGGACTCCCACGCCTGCTTATCCCATATCTCGAGGAAGTCGACCGATCCGATCACCACGCAATCCCGCGAAAGGTTCGCGTAGCGACGATGATCGGCCGACAACACGATCCGGCCCTGGGCGTCCGGACGCTGTTCGTCCGTACCGGCCGCGAGTGCCCGGACGAACGCGCGCGCCTGTGGATTGCTTCGAGATGCCGCCGCGGCTCGCCGTGCGAGAGCGGTGAACTCTTCCTTGGGATATACGGCAAGGCTGTGGTCCTGACCCTTCGTGACCATCAACCCTCCCGCCAGATCGTCTCGAAACTTCGCAGGCAACGTCAGTCGCCCCTTGTCATCCAACCGAGGTGTATAGGTACCGAGAAACAACCCGCTACCTCCCGGATCAACCCCGTGGTACGGGGAGCACGATCACCTCGGATGTATGCCCTTCCTCTTGTGCGCGCTCCACATTACCCCACTTTCCCCCACTTTCAATCGAAACTCGGGGTGATCTGGCTCCCCGCGTCGTCGATTACGCAGGTCATCCCAGCTATCACGGCGGTGGAGAACTTTTTCCGTGTTCTGACGACACGCGCCGCACGGCGAGACAAGCGCCCGACAACTACCAGCAAACGCCCTGGTTCCCCAGGTTTCGGCCGGTCACGGAGCGGCGCGGAGGTGGGCGGTGGGAGGTTGTGGGGGAAGATCGTGGGGCGTTGTGGGGAACCGCGCACGGCGAGCATTCAGCAGCCAGGTGGTTCACGCATGAGAGCGCGCCGCCGCACCTGTTCGGTGCGGCGGCGCGTTCGATATGTCGATGTCGGCTACGGGCGCGCTACTCCTGATCGAAGCGGCGGCGGAACCGATCCTCCATGCGCTCGGAGAAACCACCGGACTTGCGCTGTCGCCCACGTCCGCCCGATCCGCCACTCGCGCCACCGGATTGGGCATTGCCCGACCGGTCGCCCTTGGCGATGCCCTTGGAACTGCCGAGCAGCAGCAGCACGCCTGCGGCGAACATCACGATGAATCCGATCAGGCTGATGATCGGAAAGTCGCCGAGCTTCACCGGAGCGGCGATGCCTGCGACAAGTAGAAACAGACCAAGGACGAACAGGGCCGCGGCCTGGAGTCTGCGACGACTCGAGGTCGAGCGAAGGCGTCCGCCGCGGACGGACGACGCGAACTTCGGATCCTCAGCATAGAGCGCGCTCTCGATCTGTTCGAGCATGCGCTGCTCGTGCTCGGAGAGTGGCACGGTACCTCCCCCGGCACTAGGACGTGGCTGTCGCCTCCGGGTAGGCGACAGATAACCAAGGTCGGTTATCTGCCACCAATGATACGAGTTCGATCAGTGCCGTACCACCTACTCGCCGATAACTAAGCGGTCATACCGCCGGACCAGCCCGGCGCAGGGCGCAATCGAGCCCCGGCATTCAGCAGATCTTCGACGTCGTGGAGGAATGCGCCCACCCGCGAATAGAACTCGTCGGCCTGCTGATCATCCACATCGCGATCCAGCCCCGCCTCCAGCGCGGCCCTGATCTCCGAACGGGCGCTGAAGTAGTCGGCCCACATGAAGAATTCGGGCGCAGCGCGCTGCATCAGCACCCAGGCATTGCGCGAGCGCGCCCGCGGCGCGGCGTCCGCCCCGGTGAACGCGAGCACGGCCCCGGCACCGCGCAGCGCGGCGAGATACGCGGTCCGAAAACGTTCACGCGGGTCGCGCTCTCCTGCCGCCTGCATCAGCAAGCCGTCCGCCCGCTGCAGCAGCTTGCCCGCCTTGCCGGGTTGCCCCGGGTGTTCGATCCGACCAGACATCAGCCGTCCCTCCGAGTCGCTCACCTGGCCTATCCTGGGCGCGAATGCCGAGTTCCCAGCACCGCGGGGATCGAACAGGTATTCGAACGTTTGAATTGAGATTGAATATAGGGACACCCACCGACAACTTTCCGCGGACCGACGAGAGCCATGACAGCCGTCAAGCCCAAACACACCCCCGCCAACGCCCCTGTCGTCATCGACCTCTCCGTCGCGGCGCTGCGCTCCCGGCTGCACGACGCGCTTGCGGTGTACGTCGCGGCGATGGAATATCCGCACGGCACCGAACACCATCGCGCACCGATGTGGACCGAGCACACCACCCGCGTCGGCTGGCAGGGCGTGGCCGCCGTCGTCCCGGATGATTCCGGGCAGATCGACCTGCGGACCGCGCCGATCGTGGCCATCGCCTACGGCTATCGCGGCGCCGCCCACCAATGGTGGCATCAGCAGGTACACAGCGGGATGCGGCGCTCGGGCTGGCCGGAACATTCTGCGCGCGAACTGCTTTCGGACTATTTCGAACTGACCGAATTGCACGTGCATCCGGCGGCGCAGGGTCGCGGCATCGGCGGCGAACTGCTGACGCGGCTGCTGGCGAATCGAACCGAGAGCGCGGTACTGCTGTCCACACCGGAAGTGCAGGGCGAGGCCAACCGCGCCTGGAAGCTGTACCGACGGCTCGGATTCACCGATGTGATCCGGAATTTCGTCTTTGCCGGGGATACCAGGCCGTTCGCGATCCTGGGACGGCGGCTGCCTCTGTGACCGTTGTGGTCGTCGGGTCGGGCCATAACGCGCTCGTCGCGGCTTGCTATCTGGCGCGGGCCGGGGAGCGGGTGGAGGTGCTGGAGCGCGACGAGGTGCTCGGCGGCGCGGTGTCGACGGTCGAACGCTTTCCCGGTCATCTGGTCGATCGCGGATCGTCGGCGCACATCATGGTGCGCCATACCGGAATCATCGAGGAACTGGAGCTGTCGCGCTTCGGGCTGCGCTATATCGATTGTGATCCTTGGGGTTTCACACCCGCCGGACCGGATGGCAGCGCGCCGATCGTGTTCCATCGTGATCTCGATCGGACCTGTGCCGGAATCGCGGAGGTCTGCGGTGCGCGGGATGCGGCGGCCTATCGGCGCTTCGTCGAGGTCTGGGGGCCGCGGTCGGCCCGGGTTATGCGGGCGTTCGGCGGTGCGCCGACGCCTGGCCGGCTGCTGCGTTCGTTCTGGGGGCTTGACGCGCGCGATGGCGGAAGTGCGTTGTCGCGGGAGTTCCTGCAGACCGGCGACACCCTGCTGGACGGTTACTTCGACGATGAGCGGCTCAAGGCGTCGCTGGCCTGGTTCGGTGCGCAGTCCGGGCCGCCGATGTCGGAACCGGGGACCGCGCCGATGGTCGGATTCGCCGCGCTGATGCATACGCTGCCGCCGGGACGGGCGGTGGGAGGAAGTGGGGCGCTGACAACGGCGCTGGTCGCGCGGCTGCGCGCCGACGGCGGAGTGGTTTCGGCGAGCGATGCGGTCACCGCGCTGCGGCAGGTCGGTGCGGGCTGGCAGGTGCGCACGGCGTCGGGACGAAGTCTGCACGCGGACACCGTGATCGCGGGCGCCCATGTGCTGACCACGCTGGACCTGCTGCGGGACGGCGGATTCGACGATGCGGTGCTCGACGACTGGCAGCGGCGGATCCGGGTCGGGCCCGGTATCGGCATGGTGGTGCGGCTCGCGACCTCCGCGCTGCCGCAGTATCCCGGTAGTTCGACCGCCGAGTCCGCCAATGGTCTGCAGTTCCTCGTCTCCGATCGGCGGCAGCTGCGCCGGGCGCACGGTGCGGCGCTGGCCGGTGATCTGCCACCGCGTCCGGTGGTGCTGGCCATGAGTTTCAGTGCGCTGGATCCGAGCATCGCACCGACCGGTGAGCATCAACTCTCGCTGTGGGCGCAGTGGCATCCGTACGAGCTGTCCGACGGGAGCGACTGGGCCGTGCACGCGGAGTCGGAGGCCGATCGAATCATCTCCGAAGTCGACTCCTACGCACCGGGTTTCGGGGCGAGTGTGCTGCGGCGGTATGTGCAGACGCCGGTCGATCTGGAGCGCGAGCTCGGTTTGCGCGGCGGAAATGTGATGCATGTGGAGATGTCACTGGATCAGATGATGCTGTGGCGGCCGCTGCCGGAGTTGTCCGGGCAGCGAGTGCCGGGCGCGCCCGGGTTGTATCTCACCGGGGCGTCGACGCATCCGGGTGGCGGGGTGTCCGGAGCGAGCGGGCGCAGCGCGGCGCAATTGGTACTGCGCGATCGACGACGCAACCGGTTTCCCCTGCTGCGCAGACGATGACGGACCCCACCGGGCCGGCCGTGCCGGAGCCGGACGAGCGGCCCACATCAGGGACGGAAAGCCCTGTTCCGGAGACCACCAGGCGAGCCGGGTCCGCCCGCGCAACGGATTCCGACGTCCATGGTCCGGCGAGTCCGGAAGCCACCCGGCGAGCCGAGCGCTCCGGCGCAACGGATTCCGACATCCAGAGTCCGGCCGGTCCAGAAGCCACCCGGCGAGCCGAGCACTCCGGCGTAACGGATTCCAACGTCCACGGTCCAGCGAAGCCAGAGACTACCGGATGGGCGGAATCCTCCAACACAACGGATTCCGACATCCATAGTCCGGCCAGTCCAGAAGCCACCCGGCGAGCCGAGTCCTCTGAGGCAACGGACTCCGAGGTCCGCGGTGCTGACGGGAACCCGGCAAGTCGGCGCGGCGCAGGTCGGCGCTCGCGGTCGGCGTCAGCCTTTCGATGGACGCCGCGGTTGCTGGCGCCCGTGGTCCCGGCGGTGCTGCTCGTGCTCGTGCAGATCAGTTATCCGCTTGCCTCGGGCGTCGCTCGCGATCGGGTGACCGTCGCGGTCGTGCTGTTGTCGGCGGGGACGGCGCTGGTGCACGCGGTGGCGACGCGCGGCATCAGGTACGCGTTGGGGTTCGTCGTGATTGTCTCCGGGCTCGGACTGGTTGCCGAAATCATCGGTACCGCAACGGGTTTCCCATTCGGTTGTTATGAGTATGCCGACGGCAGATCGGGGCCGGCGGTGGCGGGGGTGCCGTTGGTGGTCGCGCTGGCCTGGACCGGTGGGCTGTATCCGGTGTGGGTGGTCGCCGGATTGTTGACTCGGCGGTGGGCCGGGCGGGTTGTCTCGACCGCGGTCGGGGCTGTGGGTTGGGATCTGTTCCTCGATCCGCAGATGGTGGCGGATGGGCAGTGGACTTGGGGTGCCGCCGGTCGGGGGCTGCCCGGGCTCGATGAGATTCCGTACACCAACTATCTGGGGTGGTTCGCGGTGGCGCTGGTGATGGCGTTGCTGCTGACCGGCTTGGATCATGTCCTGGGGACGGCGAGTGCGAATACGTTCGCGCCCGCGGCAGAGCGCATGCTGTCGACAGCGCGGACACCGGCGGCAGTCCCCGAGGCCGCGGAGGGTGGAACACCGGCGCTGGAGTTGGGAACGCCTGACCCGATCAGTCCGGAGCACAGATCCCGAGAGCCGGTATCCCCGATCTCGGCAGACGCGGTGGTCCCGGTGGCGGTGTTCATGTGGACCTGGCTCGGGTCGACGCTCGCGCACGCGGTGTTCCTCGATCTGCCGTATTCGGCCTGGTACGGGTGCGTCGGGCTGGGGGTGCTCGGCGTGCCACTGCTGGTGCGGTCGGTCGCGGCCCCGGCGGGGCTGAAGCGATGCGGACCGGCTGTCCGATACTTCGGTCGGCGTGCGTTCCGCCCGTCGCGTGGCAATTCGGGGCGACCGCCTGGCACGATGTGAGCCGTGCAGCCGAGTCCTCTCACCGCGATGCCCGACACATCGGTTCTACCGCCACGTTCGCCCCGGCCCGGAGCGCGGGTGGCCGCGGTAGTACTGCTGGCCGCGATGCTGGTGCCCATGCTCGCGGGCTGCCTGCGGGTCCAGGTATCGATGGGTGTGTCGTCCAATGACCGGGTCTCCGGTCGGATCGTGGCCGCGGTGGTGCCCGCGGACGCCAACGACAAGGGTCCGCAGTTGAAGGCGCCCGATTCGCTGGCCGCGAAGGTGCGGGTCGAGCCGTACAGCCAGGACGGCTATGTCGGCAGCAAGGTGTTCTTCGAGGATCTGTCCTTCGGTGAGGTCGGCCAGCTCGGCGCGCTCTCCGATCAGACCCAGGGCATGTTCAACCTATCGTTCCAGCGCACCGGCGACCTGGTCAGCCTCAACGGCCGGGTCGATCTGAAATCCGTTCCGCCGCACGGTTCGGATGTGCAGTTCACCGTGGCTTTCCCGGCCCGCGTCGCCAAGACCAACGGCAATCGCGAGGACGACTCGACCGTCTCCTGGAAACTGCCGCCCGGCGATGTTTCTACCGTGCGCGCCGAGGTCAGCTACGCGGACCCGAATACCCGCTCCTTCGCGGGCTGGGCAGGCATCGTCGGCGGTATCACCCTCGCCGTCGCCGCCATCATCGCCGCCATCGCCTATATGGATCGCAACCCGGCACCGCCCGGTGCACCGGAAACCAACTTCTCACCGAGCAATCTGTGGCGTTCGCTGACCCGCCGCTGACGCGAACCCTACGCGCGGGCGCGGCGATCGCCGCGTGGACGGGCGCGGGTATCGCGCTGTTCGGTTGTGGGACCGCGTTATTCAATCGCGTGACGATGCGCAGGCTCTCGGCCGGACCGAATACGGTGATCGAGCCGGTGTCGGTGTGCATCCCGGCACGCGATGAGGCACAGCGACTGCCCGAGCTGATCGATGATCTCCGTGGCCAGGTGGGCGTGCCGCGACTGCGGGTGCTGATTCTCGACGACGCGTCGTCGGACGGGACCGAAGCGGCCGCGCTCGACGCGATTGCGGGCGATGCGCGCTTCACGGTGTTCCGCTCCGAGGCCGAACCCGCACCCGGATGGACCGGGAAGGCCGCGGCCTGCGCGCGACTGGCCGAGTTGGCGGATGCCACGGTGCTGATCTTTCTCGATGCCGATGTGCGACTGGCGCCGAATGCGATCGCCGCGGCGACCGCCGAATTGCGCCGCAGCCGAGCCGCATTGTTGTCACCGTGGCCGTACCAGGTGACCGAATCGCTGGCCGAGGCGCTGGTGCAGCCGCTGCTGTGCTGGTCGTGGGCGACGAGCCTGCCGATCACCGCCGCCAATCGCAGCCTGCGCCCCTCGACAGCCGTGGCCTGCGGCCAGTTCTTGGTGTTCGACGCCACCGCCTACCACGCCATCGGCGGGCATGCCGCGGTCGCCGCGAGCCCGACCGAGGACCTGGATATTGCTCGCGCACTCCGTCGCTCGGGTCGCCGGACCGCGCTGGTCGCGGCAGGGCGGGCGGCGAGCACCCGAATGTATCGTGGCGCAGCCGAACTGGAGATCGGTTACAACCGCTGGCTGTGGTCCGCCTACGGCGGCACGACAATCGGCGGTGCGGCAGTGGGAGCTGTTGCGACACTGGCCTACTGGGCGCCCCCACTGGCCGCGATCGGCGGCCGAGGCTCCGTACGCACCGCCGGTCTCATCGGCTACGGCGCCGCGGTCGCCAGCCGCCTGCTCGCGCGCTCACTGGAACGCGGCACCACGACCCGCACGGACGCCCTTGCGGCCCTGGCACATCCGATCTCCATCGACGCCTACCTCCGGCTCTGGACCCGCTCCCGCCGCGCCCACCGCACCGGCACATTGACCTGGAAGACCCGCCCCCTCGCGCCCAACCGCTGATCAAGATCAGGTGGAATCTGTGGCAGCATCACCCGAGAAGACCCGCCACCAGTTCCACCTGATCTTGATCGGACCGCTCAGCGCACCGAGGTGAGTCCTATGGTCGGGAGGAAGAAGCAGGACTTGGTGCCGTTGTCCACGGTGCCGAAGACTGCGGCGAGTACAGTGCCGGATCCGGTGTCGACCGGAACCGCGCGCACCCCACCGACCGGGAATACGGCGACGAAGTCTTGGATGGCGCGTTCGGCCAGTGGCCTTACCTCGGCGGGGATTTCGGCGGGCACCATCGTGCGGACCACATCGGACATCGATCCCATGGCGGTGATGCCGCTGCGGCCGTTGGCCAGGTTGACCCAGGCGACGTTCATGCCCGAAGCATTCGTGCCGTCCGGGCCGAGGCCGTAGGGGACGAAGGTGAACATGACTTGGCCCGCCTTGACGGCGCTCGGGTCGAGTCCCGGAATGGCCACCGTGGTTTTGGGCCACGGCCCCGGGACTGCGCCCGCAACCGCGGGAACCAGACCGAGGCTGCCGGTGTCGGAGCAGAACGGCGCGACCGCCGGGTAGAGGAACGGGTCGATGCCCAACGTGCGCAGCGCCTCTACGACGGCTCGATAACCGGCGAACAGATCACCGGGTGCGGCCTGGGCGGGGGGTGCGGTCGCGGCCGGAACGGCTGGTGCGGGCATCGGCGCCGGACCCGCGGCGGCGATGCCGGGGACGGCGAGAGTCAGCGCGGCCGTACCGGTCGCGATGGCGGTTAGCGTGGTCAGACGGCGCAGCAGGGTCACGGCAGACCTCCTCATCGTCGGGCACGAATCGAGGTCCGAGAGTACTCCGGCAAACCTTCGCAACAGCGTCTATTCCGGCGGTCGACACATTCGCGCCGCGCGTTCCGATGGGCCGCCGCGGCGATCCGAAGGTGGGAAATTCGGACGAAGAGCACACGGAAAACCGGGTCCGAAATGCCACGATCCACTGCTCGACCGGGACAATAGTGCCTGCTCACGACCACACAAACAAGGTCTGCGCTCACGCTGATTCGTACCCTTGTGCCGGACTTCGCCTGCTTCGCATGATATTTCGGCTAGGCCCATTGACCGACCCGTGCTCGGCGTCGGACACACCATCCAGAGCGACCGAGAGACCTGGCTCGTCGACGTCGCAGCAACCCCCCGGTCACCGGGTGCGGGTGCTTCCGCCGGGAACGATGGAGGAACCGAAATATGAGCGCGTCCGTCGCATCCGATACTCCGGTATCGGATGTCCCGATACCGGCTGCACCCACCGCCACCGTAGGCACTACCGGCGCACCGGCGATCGCCAAGTCCTGGCACCCGTGGCGCTGGGTCATCAGCGCCATCGCGCTCGTGCTACTCGCGCAGTTCGTCCACGGACTGGCCACCAATCCGGGCTGGGATTGGTCGACATTCGCCAAGTACTTCACCGCGAAATCGGTGCTGTCGGCGCTGAAGGTCACCCTGGAGCTGACCCTGTGGGGCACGGCGCTGGGATTCCTGATCGGTACGGCATTGGCGATCGCCCGACTGTCGAATAATCCGGTGCTGCGGGTGATCTCGTGGGTCTATATCTGGGCGTTCCGCTCGATTCCGCTGATCGTGCAGCTGCTGTTCTGGTTCAACATCGCCTACCTGTACCACAAGCTCTCGCTCGGAATCCCGTTCGGCCCTTCCTTTCTCACCTTCGAGGTGAACGGGGTGATCAGCGGATTCACCGCGGCCGTCATCGGACTCGCATTGCATCAGGCGGCGTATGCGGCCGAGATCATCCGGGCCGGGTATATCTCGGTCGATCCTGGGCAGCTGGAAGCAGCCGCGGCACTGGGTATTCCGCGGGTACGGCAGTTCCGTACGGTCATCGTCCCGCAGGCCATGCGCTCGATCCTGCCGAATGCGACCAATGAAGTGATCAGCCTGTTCAAGGGCACCTCGATCGTGTCGGTCATGGCGATCGCGGAACTCTTCTACCAGGTCCAGGTGATCTACGGCCGCAACGGCCGGGTGGTGCCGCTGCTCATGGTGGCCACCGTCTGGTACATCGTGCTGACCACGATTCTGTCGGTGGTGCAGTTCTATATCGAACGCCACTACGCCAAGGGCGCGCACCGCACGCCCCCGCCGACACCGGTGCAGAAGGTCTGGCGCAGGCTGCGCGAAATCGCCGAAGCCGGTTCCGCCGCACCGCGCGGAGCGACCCGATGAGCGCACCGGTAGAAGTGGGCCGGGCTCCTGCGGTCGAGGTGCGCGGCGTGCGAAAGTCCTACGGCGGCACCGAGGTACTTGCCGGCATCGACCTGACCGTACGGGCCGGTGAAGTCGTCACCGTGATCGGACCGTCCGGCTCCGGCAAGTCGACGCTGCTTCGGGTGGTCAACCATCTGGAGTCGCTGGATGCGGGCACCGTGCACATCGACGGCGAACTGATCGGATATCGGCTGCGTCGTAATAAGTTGCATGCGCTATCGGACCGCGACGTGCGCAAACAGCGATCGCATATCGGCTTCGTCTTCCAGCAGTTCAATCTCTTCCCGCATCTGACGGTGCTCGACAATGTCACGCTCGCACCGATTTCCGCGCAGCGTCGGCCGCGTACGGAAATCGAGGCCGAGGCACGCCAATTGCTCGAGCGGGTCGGCATCGGCGAGCTGACCGACGCCTATCCGCGGCGGCTGTCCGGCGGACAACAGCAGCGCGTGGCCATCGCACGCGCATTGGCGCTGCGACCGCCGGTGATCCTCTTCGACGAACCCACCTCCGCGCTGGATCCGGAACTCGTCGGCGAAGTCCTCGATGTGATCCGCGATCTCGCCGACGGCGGGACCGCGCTGGTGATCGTCACCCACGAAATCGGCTTCGCCCGTGAGGTCGCCGACACCGTCGTATTCCTCGACGGCGGCGTGATCGTCGAACAAGGTCCGCCCGCCGCCGTACTCGACAACCCGCAACACCCGCGCACCCGCGCATTTCTGTCCCGAGTCCGCTGAGCGCGGTGCGCGCTCCCCGATGAACAGGTATCCGATGAAGCTCTCTGCCCTGGTCGGCTTGGCCGCCACGGTCGCCTTGCTGGCCACCGGCTGCGGCACCGATCCGGACGCGGAAAACTCCGCGCAGCCCGCCGGTTCGCTCACCTTCGACCTCTCCCCCGGCCAGTCCGGCCGGATCCACGCGCCCAAGGTCGATGCCATTGCCGCCGAACTGCCGCAGGCCATTCGCGACCGCGGCACACTGGTCGTCACCGGATCCGGCGGTGCCGCACCGCCATTGCGGTTCTACGCCACCGACGATAAGACCATCGTCGGGTCCGAAATCGATTTCGCCTCGCTCATCGCGGACGTCCTCGGGCTGAAACTCGTCGCGCAGGTGGCCGACTGGTCGCAGAACTTCGTGCGGGTCGACTCCGGCGAGGCCGATGTCTTCATCTCCAACGTCACCGTGACCGAGGAGCGCAAGGAGAAGTACGACTTCGCGACTTACCGCAATGACACCGTCGCGCTGGAGATCCCGAAGCAGAGCACGCTCGATTACAAGGATCGTAAGAGTCTGGCGGGCAAGCGGATCGGCGTCGGCAGCGGCACCAATCAGGAGCAGCTGCTGGTGAAGTGGAACGAGCAGAATATCGCCGAGGGCCTGGCCCCGATCGATATCGCCTACTTCCAGCAGGTCACCGACTATTACCTGGCGCTGGCCTCGCAACGTTTGGACGGCTACATCGGCCCGAACCCGTCCGCGATCTACCACAGCACCACCGCGAATCAGACCCGTATCGTCGCGACCTTCTCCGGCGCCGGTGACGCATTGCAAGGCGAGATCGGTGTGCTCACCAAGAAGGACAACGGGCTGATCGGCCCCATCAACAAGGCCATCAACAACGCCATCCAGACCGGCACCTACCAGCAGGTAATCGATCGCTGGGGATTGAAGACCGAGACCGTGCCGAGTTCGCGGATCAATCCGCCCGGCCTACCGAAGAAGTCGTGATCGCATGAAGTTCCTGCTCTTCACCCTCGTCTCCCGGGTACCGGATCCGAATACCGGTCGGTTACCCGAGACCAGGGAGCGACTCCTCGATGTCATCGGCCAAGCCCGCACCGCCGAGGAACTCGGCTACGACGGGTTCGCCGTCGGCGAGCGGCACGAGGATCCGTTCCTCTCGGCCGCACCGCCGGTGATCCTGTCCCATATCGCCGCGGTCACCTCGCGGATCAGTCTGTTCACCGCCGTCACCACGCTGAGTCTGTTGGATCCGGTGCGCGCGTTCGAGGACTATTCGACGCTGGACAATCTCTCCGGCGGCCGCCTCGAACTGATCATCGGCAAGGGCAACGGCGCGGCCCAGGCGAAGTTGTACCACGTCACCACCGAGGACCAGTGGGATCGCAATCGCGAAGGCTACGAACTGTTCCGGGCGCTGTGGGACAGCGACACCGTGACCTGGTCGGGCCGATTCCGTCCGGAACTGGTCGAGGCCAAGGCGTTACCGCGCCCCTGGCAGCCGCGGATCCGCATCTGGCATGGCAGCGCCACCAGCCGCGATTCGGTGGAACTCGCCGCGCGTCACGGTGACCCGCTGTTCTCCGCGAATGTCACCAATCCGATCGAACCGTATGCCGAACTGGTGCGCCACTATCGGGAGCGCTGGGAGCACTACGGGCACGATCCGGCCGACGCCCTGGTGGGCGCGGGCACCGCGGGATTTCATGTGGCGCGCACGTCACAGCAGGCCCTCGATGTCTATCGCCCGCTCTTCGAGGCTCGACTGGCATTGGCGCGCAAGCTCGGGCTGCCCATCGTCTTCGAGACGCTCGACGATTTCGTCGCGCGCAGTTCGGCGCTGGTCGGCAGCCCGGAGCAGGTGATCGACAAGGTTGGTCGTCAGCACGAGGCCTTCGGGCACGAGGTGATCCACCTGTCTGCCGAACGCGACGGCCGCACCGAATCGCAACATCGCGCCGGCCTCGAACTCTTCCAGGCCGAGGTCGCACCCGAACTACGCCGACGCATTCCGAGCCGACCACTGGCCACCGCCCCCAACACCGCACGTCCCACCGACTACGACATCGATTCCCGCGGCGAACTCGTCCGCACCGAAACATCTGGAGTACCACAGTGATCCGTCCCCGCCACCGACTCGCGGCCGTGGCCGCCGCCGTCACCGCGGCCGCGAGTCTCGCCGCCTGCGGCAGTGATTCGGCCACCGGCGGCGCTGACGCGGGCCCACCGCAGCCGGGCGGCGCACTGCGCTATGGCCTTTCGCAGGCGCCGACCTGCTCGGATCCGGCGCAGTCCGGCACCAATCAGACGCTGTACGTGACCCGCCAGATCGTGGATTCGCTGACCGATCAGGATCCGAAGACCGGTGAGATCAAGCCGTGGCTGGCCAAGAACTGGGAGATCTCCCCCGACGCCAAGGTGTTCACCTTCCACCTCGCCGACGGCGTCACCTTCAGCGATGGCACCCCGCTCACCGCGGATTCGGTGCGCAACACCTTCGATTCGGTGATCAAACTCGGCGCGGCCAAGACCCCGCTCGGCTCCAGTTACCTCACCAACTACGTCGGCACCACCGCGGTCGACAAGCTCACGGCGCGGGTCGAATTCAACAAGCCCAATGCCCAGTTCCTGCAGGCATCCTCGACCGCGCAGCTCGGCATTCAGGGCGATGCCACCACGGCCAAGCCTGCCGATCAGCGCTGCCTGGGCGACAATGTCGGCAGCGGTCCGTTCACCTATGTGTCTTGGCGCCAGGATGCCTCGGCGACCCTGGCCAAGCGCGCCGGATACCGCTGGGGTTCGGCGGTCTTCGCCCATCAGGGTGAGGCGTATCTGGACAAGATCGAGTTCACGGTCGTGCCCGAATCCGGTGTTCGCACCGGCAGTCTCATCTCCGGCCAGCTCGACGCCGTCAGCGACGCACTGCCGCAGGACGCACCGCAGATCGAGGCCGCAAGCGGGCAGGTGCTGAGCACCGCGAATCCCGGTGTGCCGTTCGGCTTCCAGACCAATGTCACCCGCGGGCCGCTGCGCGATGCCGCGGTCCGCCAGGCGCTGCTGCCCGCGATCGACCGGAAACAGCTGGTGGACACCGTACTCGGCCCGCAGTTCAAACCCGCCACCAGCACCTTGGCCAGCAGTACGCCCGGCTACCAGGATCTTTCGGCCCGGCTGAGCTACGACCCGGCCAAGGCGCGCAGCATCCTGGACCAGGCGGGCTGGACGCCAGGTGGTGATGGTATCCGCGCGAAGAATGGTGAGCGCCTGTCCTTCTCGGTGCTCTTCAGTCAGGCGTTCGCGGGCAATCAGGCCATCCTGGAGCTGGTGCAGCAGCAGCTGCGTCAGGTGGGCGTCGAGCTGAAGCTCGATCTGGTGTCGGGCCCGGAGAGCACGGCTCGACAGAACGTCAAGGATTTCGACACCACCTACTACAACACCACCCGCGCCGACGGCGACATTCTGCGCACCTCCTTCAGTGTCGATGGCCGCAATCTCAATGCCCGCGACCGCATCCCGGCACTGGACGATGTGCTCGACGGTCAACTCAGTGCCTCGAATACCGCCGCACGCACCGCACTGATCCGCTCCGCGCAACAGGCAGTACTCGATGCGGGGCTGTGGATTCCGACGGTCGAACTGTCGCAGGCCATCGGTGCGGCACAGAGCGTGCAGGATCTGAAGTTCGAGGCCTCCGCGCGGCTGCAGTTCTTCGATACCTGGTTGAGCGGGCGGTAGTCATGGCTCGGTATGTGGTTGTGCGGGTCCTGCAGGCGATATGGGTACTGTGGGCGGCCTTCACCATTTCGTTCGTGGTGCTCTACCTGCTGCCCGCCGACCCGGTCTCCATCGCGGCCGACGGCGCGGGTGCCGGCACCCCGATCGACAAGGCCGCGATCGCCGAACTGCAGGCGCGCTACGGACTGGATCGTCCGCTCTGGGAACAGTATTGGACCGCGCTGACCCACGCGCTGACCGGCGACCTCGGCCACTCCATCGCCACCGGCCAGCCGGTCACCAGCGCACTGGGTGACGCACTGCCGAATACACTCGGATTGGCAGGTCTGGCACTGCTCTTCGCGGTGCTCGGCGGGGTGAGCGTGGCCTTCGCGGCGACCTATGTCCGCCGCCCGTGGTTGCGCGACGCGCTCAGCTCACTGCCCTCGCTCGGGGTTTCGGTGCCGACATTCTGGACCGGACTGCTACTGCTGCAGCTCTTCTCGTTCCACTGGCGGCTCGCTCCGGCCTTCGGCGGACACGGTTTCAAGGGCACGGTGCTGCCCGCACTCACCCTCGCCATCCCGATCGGTGCGGTGCTGGCCCAAGTGCTCGCCGCCGGGCTGGCGTCGACCTGGCGTCAGCCGTTCGTCGATGTGGCACTGGCCAAGGGTGGCTCGCGTGGTTGGGTATTGCGCAGACATGTGCTGCGTCCGGCCAGCGTGCCGACGTTCACCATTGCCGGGGTGCTGGTCGGCAATATGCTCGCCGGTTCTGTGGTGGTGGAGACCGTTTTCGCCCGGCAGGGCGTGGGTCGACTGACCCAGACCTCGGTACTGGCCCAGGACATTCCGGTGGTGCAGGGCATCGTGCTGCTCACCTCGACGGTCTTCGTCACCGTGAATCTGGCGGTGGATCTGCTGTATCCGCTGCTCGATCCGCGCATCGCCGGTCGATCCCGCCGTGCGACAACCGATTCCGAGACCGCCTCGATCGATCCCGCCGAGGAGGTGGTTGTCCGTGCCTGAGCCACTCGTCGCCCACGCTGGCGCCACGCCCGGCTCTCGCGTCAGCGGCATCGCGCCGTGGCCTGACCGTCGACAGCGGGTGACCGATCATGGTTGATGTCGCCGATGAGGCGCGGCGGATCGCGCTACCCGGACTCCACCGACCGGCCCTGCGATGGAAGTCGCTGCGCGGCAATATTGTAGTGATCCTGTCCGGCGCCGTCGCGGTGCTGGCGCTCGGCTGGGCGCTGTTCCCTTCGGTTTTCGCCAGCGGTGATCCGCTGAGCGGTGTGCCCGCACAGAAATTCCAGGGCCCGAGTGCCCGACACTGGTTCGGCACCGACAATCTCGGGCGCGACCTGTACACCCGGATGGTGCACGGCGCGGGACTCTCGCTCACCGCCACCCTCTCCGCGGTCGCCATCGCCCTGATCGCCGGGTCGATACTCGGGCTGCTGTCGGGATCGCTCGGCGGCTTCGTCGACACCGTCATCATGCGGTTCGTCGATGTGCTGCTGTCGATTCCGTCGCTGCTGCTATCGCTCGCGCTGGTCACCGCGCTGGGCTTCGGTACCCGCAATGTGGCCGTCGCGGTGGGTGTTTCGCTGATCGCCAATTTCGCACGGGTCATGCGCTCAGAGGTGCTTCGGGTGCGGCAGGCGCCGTATGTGGAGGCGGCACACGCTTGCGGGGTCCGCTGGTACACGGTGCTGGCCCGGCATGTCCTACCGAACTCGTATCAGCCGGTAATCGCCCTGGCCGCAGTCGAATTCGGGATGGCGGTGCTCTCGGTCTCGGCGCTGAGCTTCCTCGGCTACGGCGCGAAACCCCCCACCCCCGAATGGGGCTCACTGATATCGGAGGGACGCAATTTCCTCGCCACGGCTTGGTGGATGACCACCCTGCCCGGCCTGGTGATCATCGTCGTCGTCCTCTCGGCCCAACGCCTCGGCCGCGCCGTAGGAAGGAGTCACAGCGCATGAGTGAGTGCATTACGTCCGCCGATCCGACGGACGGCACGCCACATATCCGCGACGTCACAAATGGACCGGATGGGTCGGCAGCAGCGCTGTTGCGCATCGATGGCCTGCACGTGCGCTACGCCTCCGACAGTGGCGATGTCGCCGCACTCAGAGGCGTATCCCTCACCGTCGCCCGTGGCGAGGTCGTCGCGCTGGTCGGCGAATCCGGTTCCGGCAAGTCGACTCTCGCGCAATCGGTGATCGGGTTGCTCGGGCCCAATGCCGAGATCACCGGCGGGACCATCACCTTCGACGGAGAGACGGTGGATACCGGATCCGAGCGGGCGCTGCGGCGGATTCGCGGTGCACGGATCGGATTCGTACCGCAAGATCCGGGACTGTCGCTGAATCCGGTGCGACGCGTGGGTGATCAGGTCGCCGAGGCGCTGCTCGTGCACGGACTCGCCGATCGCCGCGATGCGACCGCACGGGCGATCGAATTGCTCGCCGATGCGGGACTGGACCTGCCGGAGTTACGGGTGGCGCAATATCCGCACGAACTGTCCGGCGGCCAGCGGCAGCGGGTGCTGATCGCGGCGGCGCTCATCGCCGGACCGGAACTGGTGATCGCCGATGAGCCGACCAGTGCGCTCGACGCCACGGTGGCGCGGCGGGTGCTCGACAAACTCGCCGCGCAGACGGCGGCACGCGGCACGGCGGTGCTGCTGATCACCCACGATCTGGCGATCGCGGCCGAGCGGGCCGATCGGATCGTGGTGCTGAGCGGCGGGGAAATCGTAGAAACCGGGCCGACCGCGACGGTGCTCGCCGAACCGCGTCATCCGTACACGAAGCGATTGCTCGCCGCCTCGCCGAGTCTGGCCCCGTTCGACGGGTTCCGCACGCCGCGGGTGAGCTCCGGTCCGCCGCTGCTCACGGTGCGGGATGTGCACAAGCGGTTCCGCGCACCGGCCGGTGGTTCGGTCACCGCGGTGGCGGGTGTCGGATTCGAACTCGGTCGCGGCGAAACCCTGTCGCTCGTCGGCGAATCCGGCTCCGGCAAGTCCACCACCGCGCGAATCGCCTTGCGGCTCACCGAACCCGATAGCGGCGCGATCACGTTCGACGGGCAAGACCTGACCGCTGTGAAAGGTGGCCGGCTGCGCGACCTGCGCCAGCGCTTCCAGGTGGTCTACCAAAATCCCTACGGCTCACTGGATCCGCGCTGGCGGGTCGGCTCGATCGTCGAGGAACCGCTGCGGGCCTATGCCGTCGGCGACCGCAAGGCCAGGCAGGAGCGGGTACGTGAACTGCTGAGCCAGGTCGCGCTGCCGGAGAACTTCGCCCAGCGTCGCCCAGCGGAACTGTCCGGCGGACAACGCCAACGCGTGGCCATCGCCCGCGCCCTCGCCCTGAACCCCGAGCTGCTCGTACTCGACGAACCGGTCTCGGCACTCGACGCCTCGGTCCAGGCCCAGATCCTGGAACTACTGGACCGCCTGCAAAGCGAACTCGGACTGAGCTACCTGTTCATCTCGCACGACCTCGCCGTGGTCCGCCGCATCAGCGACCGCGTCGCGGTCATGCGCGATGGACGCATTGTCGAATCCGGCTCCACCGCCGACATTTTCGACAACCCACAGCACGAGTACACCCGAGAACTGCTGTCGGCCATTCCCACACCGCACGTCACCGCACCAGGGGCGGCCTGATGACCGGCACCCGACTACGCCATTCCCATCGCAACCGCACACTCGAAGGAGTCAGAGCGTCATGACGACCAGCATCACCAGTCTTTTCGAAACCGAGTGGGCGCATTGGCATCACGCCAGGGAAGAGCAGTTGCGCGATCCGCTCGGGTTCCTGAGCCTGACCGGATTGCATTGGCTCACCGACCAACCCGAGCGCATCCCCGATGTTCCCGGCACCTGGTGGGTCACCGACGACAAGGTGTTCATCACCGCCCAGCCCGCCGACCGCCTGCGGTTCGAGGGCACCGACATCGCGGGCGTACAGATCGTCACACCGGCCGAAGGCGCGCCGGGACTCCACGTGCTGCACGAGAATCGGGTCCTCGAGGTGATTCGCCGCAGCGGCCGCTACGCCGTACGCGTGCACGACCCGGCCGCACCCACATTGCTGCGCTACGAGGGCATCCCGACCTATGCCCCTGACCAGCACTGGGTGGTCGAGGGTCGCTTCGAACCGTTCGACGAACCGCGCACGATCACCACCGGCGCCGTCATCGACGGACTCGAGCATCACCACACCGCCTCGGGCACCATCGAATTCAGCATCGGCGAGGTCACCGAGCGCGTCATCGCCTTCGGCGAACCGTCCAGCCTGCGGGTGCTGTTCACCGACGCCACCAGCGGCGTCACCACCTACCCGGCGGCCCGCTCGCTGGCCGTCGAGGCACCCGATGCCGATGGGACCGTGCGTCTCGATTTCAACCGGGCGGCCAATCTGCCCTGCGCCTTCACCGATTTCGCCACCTGCCCGCTGGCTCCCGCGGAAAACCGGCTGCGGGTGGCCATCGAAGCGGGCGAACAGCATCCGCGCCTAGGACGGTCCGCATGACGATCCCGCTTTCCATCCTCGATCTGGCCCCGATCAGCGCCGGATCCACCGCACAGCAGGCCCTGCGCAACACCATCGATCTGGCCCAGCACGCCGAGCAGTGGGGGTACCGCCGCTACTGGCTGGCCGAACATCATTTCGTCTCGGTGGCGAGTTCCTCCTCCATCACACTGATCGGCCTGGTCGCCGCGGCCACCACCCGGATTCGCGTCGGCTCCGCGGCGGTTCAGGTGGGCCACCACACCTCGGCATCTATCGTCGAGGCGTTCGGCACCATCGACGCCCTCTACCCGGGACGGCTCGACCTGGGCCTGGGCCGATCAGGCCATCGGCGCACCCAGTTCGGCGCACAGCCCGCGCATCCGAAGGGCGGTCACCCGGTCGTCGATACCGTGACCGGGCGCACCGAGGTCCGCGACGGCGTGGTGGTTCCGCCGCCGTTCGATCCCGGACGGATCACCGACAGGTCCAGGTTCATCGCGTCGCTCGGCGCACTGCAACAGCAGGGCGCGCAGGCACCGGACTTCCCGGACCAGGTCGACGAGGTGCGCGCCCTGCTCAACGGGACCTACAAGAGCGCCGAAGGCATTGCGCTGCACGCGGTCCCGGGTGAGGGCGCACAGGTCGAGCTGTGGTTGTTCGGCAGTACGGCCAGCGAAAGCGCCGAATTGGCAGGCAAACTCGGTCTGCCCTTCGCCGCGGCCTATCACGTCTCCCCGGGCACCGCCCTGGATGCGGTCGCGGCCTATCGAGCGGCCTTCCGCCCCTCGGCCGACCTCGCCGAGCCGTATGTGGTGATCTCCGCGGACGTGGTCGTCGCCCCCGACGACGCGCGCGCCCAACATCTGGCCGCTACCTACGGTCACTGGGTGCACAGCATCCGCAGCGGTGCGGGCGCCGCCGACTACCTCGATCCGGATACCGCCACCCCGCTGACACCGGAGCAGCGCCGACTGGTCGACGACCGCCTTGCCACCCAATTCGTCGGCAGCCCGCGCACCGTCGTCGAACGCCTGCAGGCCCTACAGCGAGTCACCGGCGCGAACGAACTCCTCGTCACCAGCATCACCCACCGCCACGAGGACCGCCTCGAATCCCACCGCCTCCTCGCCGATACCTGGGGCCTACGAGCGGCCCGCGCCGCCTGAACCAACGCCGAGGGGAGTCGAATGGTCGCTCCTGACTGCCTGCTGCTAGAGCCGCCATTCGACTACCTCGGTGATTTCTTCTCGACTGCTGAGGAAGCACGCGGCATGGAGATGCCTGCGCAACAACTGGTTTCGCAAGAGCATGGGCAACTCCATGTACGCACATCGCACTTGCTTGCGATTGGCATCGTTGTCAAGAGCGGACGGGGTTGGAGGTAGTTGGTGGATCTCTGCTAGGCCAATCCTGGACCGGGTGGCACTTGGTCGGGATCGAATCCCATCCCGATGTCGATACCGTATCGCCAGGACCACTGGACGTCAGTGAGTAACTCGGCGCCCTGCCGTACGGCGGCCTCGAAGTCCAGCGGTACCGGTTGGTCGTGTCGGGCCGCGACCTCGGCGACATCGACTGCGAAGAACGCCCCGGGATCACTTGGGCTGCAACATAGTTCATCATCAATCCGAGCTGGCATGCGGTCGTGAACACCGGTCGTACATCTGGTGCCGGACGGCCTACTCGACGGCGTGGGGCGGGTTGTCGCGCGAGGGCTTCGGCCGATACCGTCGCTCACCCGGCTGCTCGCGGCGCTGGTGTATCCGTTGGGCTCGACGCCCATCAGCCGCTCGCCCGGCCGGCAACCGCCGTGACCTCTTCGTGACATTGGGGTGGGCAGCCTGGCCGTAGACGGGTAGCGTCCTGACCTGCGACAGCCCCCCGGCGGCAAAGGCGCCGCCGGGGGCTGTTGTCCAGTCCAGCGGGCTCCTCTCCTCCGCTGTTTCCGCAAGTGACCGGGCATGCGCAAAAGCGTGGCGCGACATGGCAGCGCAGACTTCTGACTTCGGTTTGATCGTCTACCGGGTGGAGCGTACGCATTCGTGCCACGATCGAATGCCATGCACTTCGAGATCACCGTCGATATCGACGCGAGCCCCGAAACGGTTTGGCGAATCCTCACGGACATCGAAACCTGGCCGGAATGGACTGAATCCATGCGCAGTGTGCGACGGCTGGACAGCGGCAAGTTCACCACAGGCAGCCGAGCCGAGGTCCGCCAGCCTCGGCTGCTCGCGACCATCTGGACAGTCACCGAACTGATCCCAGGCAGAAGTTTCACCTGGCGTGCGACAAGTCCGGGTGTCACCACTACCGCCAGCCATGAGGTGATCGACCGGACCGGTTTGGTGACCGTCCGCCTCGTCATCGACCAGGCAGGATCGCTCGCGCGGCTTTTCGGGCGGGCGACTGCGCGCCTTACCCGGCGCTACCTCGAGTTGGAATCCCACGGTTTGAAGCAGCGCGCCGAATCGGGACGAGAGGAACATCCTCTAGACGCGCGACCCAACGATCTATGAGGGGGACAGACCAAGTAAGCCCGAAAGCGGCAGGCCGCGGGTCAGCGACCCGTGTGCCATGACGGGTCGTGGTGGTGAGTGCTTGCTGGCCGCGCGGACGGGGCTGCTTCGGGTGTCGCAGGCCGGGGCGGCCGGATCCGACCGTGTCGCGGACAATCGCCGGGCTGGCCGCCGAGTCGACGCGGTGGATCGCATTGTCGAGCGCTCGGACTTCCGGCGTGATCGTCGCGGCGTTGACCGTCTGGGCGAACTGCTGGAGGTTCACGCGACCGCTTCCCAGGGCCAAGCCGTGGCCGAGGCGGCCGCTGTATTCGGCGTGCGTTTCGGCTTCGTCACGGGTGGTGAACTCGTGGACCGGTGGGACGCCGTTCGGATCAATCGCGGTCCACGGTCCGTTATCGTCGGGTACGGGCGATACAACTCGAAGAGGAGCGCATGTCAGAAACCGAGGATCGGGTTGCGATCGCGGACCTCATCGCGGCATGGATCCACCGAGACAATCACGATTCCGACAAGCTGGCCGCAACCTTCCACGACGACGCCACGATCTCGGTCTCCTGGTTCACCGGCACCGTGAATGACTTCCTCAGCGCGAACCCGCTGGGCACGGCCAACAGCATGCTCGGCAAACACTTCGTCGGCTATCCCTACATGACAGTCGGGAAAGATCGGGCTCTGGCGGAGACCAACGTGATGATCCCGTGCGACGGTGTTCAGGTCGGCTTCGGATGTACGGTGCACGCACGGTTCTTCGACAGGATCTCGCGTCGCGACGGTTTATGGCGCATCGAACAGCGCAACGCGATCTACGACGTCGCCGACATCACCTTCCCCGATGGCCCGGTCGAGATCGACCGCGACGCACTAGCCCATTATCCCAGGGAGTACGCCGCGTTCGCCTACTTTATGGACAAGTTAGGCGTGACCTTCACCGAGATACTCCCGACCCGTGGCAGTGAAAAGGAAGCCGCCATCAAAGAATCCGGACAGCAGTGGCTGAACGGAAACTGATCTCCTCACTTGGGCTCCAGCGGGCCACACCCCGAGGAACGCACGGCACCCGGTGGGAGGCAAACCAATTAGAGAGCCACACCAAAATTGACGGTGGGCAGCCGCGAGAGAGCACCCCACCGAGCACCTGAACCAGATCCTGGCCGGGATCTGATCCTGACACCAGTCTCTAACTAGCCGCATATCGGTCGTTCGGGAACGAAGCGTTCGCCCATCGACAGCACAACAACCTGTTCCGCTTCTGTTCCGAAGTCGGTGGTCCCACGACTGGCAACGCGGTGGTCCCAAAACAGGGGTGGCAAACGACAGAACGCGCCGCACCCATCCTCCGTCTTCCCCCTACACCCCGCCTCCTACGCTGGGCCCGGCCCGACCGGGCGAGACCAACACACCGCATCATTCAGCACCGCCCTACACACACGTCGGCCGGATTCTTGACGACTAGATGGCAATTGGCCACAGAACGCACGGCACTGTCGGCCCAATGACCAGCGGCGATGCGTTTAGAGAGCACACTGGTAACTCGTCGGGTACGCCCAACACCCGACCCCTCTATCTAACTGTCGGCTGTGATGCCACAGGTGCGGCTCCCGCGACCGGCACAAGGCTCGGGAAACTGGGCGCGGCGGTTACGCCGTAGCCGAGGTTGGTGAGGACCTCACCGGTGGCCTTGGCGAAGTTCAGCGTGATGAAGTGCAGGCAGGGCGCGCCCTCATCGATGAGGCGCTGGCCCATTTCGGTGGCGATTTCGATGCCGACCTCGCGGACCGCGGCATTGTTCTCCACCGGTCCGTCACCGGCGGCCTTGCGCAGGCGCTCCATGACCGCGGGCGGCAGGGGACGTCCGCACAGTTCCTCGGCTCGTGCCACCGTGCGCAGCGAAGTGATGGGCATCAGCTCCGGAATGATCGGCTTCGCGCCCTCGATCGGGTCGAAGGCCGCGATGCGATCGCGCAGGCGCAGATAGTGCTCGACGTCGAAGAACATCTGGGTGATCGAATACTCCGCGCCCGCACGCAGTTTCGCGGCCAGGTACGCGGTGTCGTGCTCCAGATCCGGGGAGCGGTGGTGGCCCTGTGGGAACGAGGCGACGCCGACATGGAAGTCACCGAGGTCGCGCACGATGCGCACCAATTCCTCGGCGTAGGCCACACCATCGGGATGTTTGCGCCATTCGCCCAGCGGATCGCCTGGCGGGTCGCCGCGCAGCACGAGGATATTGCGAATGCCCGAATCGGCGTACGCGCCGACCAGTGAGCGCAGTTCGGCGACGCTGTGCTCGACGGCGGTCAGATGCGCGACCGGCAGCAAGGTGGTCTCCTCGGCCAGCGCGCCGGTGATCCGCACGGTGCGGTCGCGCGTGGTACCGCCGGCGCCGTAGGTCATCGAGACGAAGGCCGGATGCATGCGCTCGAAGGTGCGCGCCGCGCGCCACAGCCGCGCCTCGCCCGCGGCGTCACGCGGCGGATTGAACTCCACCGAGAAGGGCACCGACCCGCCGGAATGGGTCCGCAGACTCTGTACAACCGAGGGTGTTCCAGAGACGATCGGTGGCGTCGGGGACGGCCGGCCAGGGGTCGAACGTCCCCGCACGTTATCGAAAGTCACCGGTTCAGTGTAGTGGTGGGCCGTCACCGGGCCGTCAGGTCGTCGCAACCGTACGCGTATCCTGCGAGCAGGCGACACGCTCGCCATCGCCGGAACGACACGCGCGACGGTCACCGTCCGGCACCGAAGTACCTATAGCGCCCACGATCCACCGCGCGCACCAGCACCCGCACGACCTTGGAGGCTCCCCTGTCCGCCGGAACCGGTATCCAGACGCCTCACCCCACCCCGCCCGCGAACCACCCGCCGGGCACGCCCGGATTCGTCGCGGCGGTCGAGGACGCGCTCAAAGCCTTCTTCCTCACCCGACGACCCATCGTCGAACCGCTCGGTCCGGTCTTCGTCCAGGCGGCGGACGCGCTCGAACTGTTCGTGCTGCGCGGCGGTAAGCGCACCCGTCCGGCCTTCGCCTGGACCGGCTGGCTCGGCGCGGGCGGCGATCCCACCGGCCCGCACGCCGCCGCGGTCCTGAACGCCTGTGCCGCACTGGAATTGGTGCAGGCCTGCGCGCTGGTCCACGACGACATCATCGACTCCTCGCGCACCCGCCGCCGCTTCCCCACCGTGCACGTCGACTTCGAACAGCGCCACCGCGACCACGGCTGGGCCGGTGATGCCGAACATTTCGGCACCTCGGTCGCCATCCTGGTCGGCGATCTGGCGCTGGCCTGGGCCGATGACATGGTGCACAGCGCCGGACTCGACGCCGCCGCCCTCGGCCGCTTCGCACCGGTCTGGGCGCTGATGCGCACCGAGGTGCTCGGCGGGCAACTGCTCGATATCCACGGCGAATCGGCGGGTGACGAATCGGTCGCGGCGGCGCTGCGCATCAACCGCTACAAGACGGCGGCCTACACCGTGGAGCGCCCGCTGCACCTGGGTGCGGCACTCGCCGACGCCGATCCGCACCTGATCGAGGCCTACCGGACCTTCGGTACCGACATCGGCATCGCCTTCCAGCTGCGCGACGATCTGCTCGGCGTCTTCGGTGACCCCGCGGTCACCGGAAAGCCCTCCGGCGACGACCTGCGCGAGGGCAAGCGCACCGTCCTGGTCGCCGAGGCGCTGCAGCGCGCCGACGCCACCGACCCGGGCGCCGCCGACCTGCTGCGCACCAGCATCGGCACCGATCTGACTACGGACCAGGTCGAGCGGTTGCGCGCGGTGATCACCGAACTCGGCGCGGTCGACGAGGTGGAGCGCCGCATCACCGAACTCACCGAACAGGGCCTGGCCGCACTGGCCTCGAGTACCGCTACGCCCGATGCCAAGGAGCGATTGCGCGCCATGGCCCTGGCCGCGACGAGTCGCACGCACTAGCCGCGACCGCGCGAGGAGATCCACATGAAAACCGTTGCGGGACCGACCGATCGCGTCGTGGTGGTGGGCGCGGGCCTATCCGGCCTCGCCGCTGCCCTGTATCTGACCGGGGCCGGGCGCACCGTCACCCTGCTGGAACGGGCCGATCATCCCGGCGGCCGAGTCGGCTTCTACCGCGGCCCCGACTACGAAATCGACTCCGGCGCAACGGTACTCACCTTGCCGGAGCTGATCGCCGATGCCCTCGCCGCCGTCGGCGCTACCCCCGAAACCTGCACTCCGCCACTGCGCATCCACCAACTCGCCCCCAGCTATCACGCCCGCTTCGCCGACGATTCCACCATTCGCGTCTACGCCGATCCCGAGGCTATGGCCATCGAGGTGGCCCGTGTCTGCGGCGAGGACGAGGCACTGCGCTACCGACGGTTGCGCAGCTGGCTCGCGGAGATCTACCAGGCCGAATTCACCGAGTTCATGGATACGAACTTCGATTCGCCGCTCGATATGGTCCGCTACCCGGCCAAGCGCAGCGCGCTGGCCACACTCGTGCGTCTGGGCGGATTCGGCAGGCTCGGCCCGCGCGTCTCCCATTTCCTGCGCGATACCCGCCTGGCCCGACTGTTCACCTTCCAGGCGCTCTACGCGGGCATGGCCCCGGCGAAGGCACTGGCCGTATACGGTGCGATCCCGCATATGGATACCTCACTCGGCGTCTACTTCCCCGAGGGCGGTATGCGCGCCATCACCGCCGCACTCGCCGACGCCTTCACCGCGGCCGGCGGCGCACTCGAGCTGAACACCGAGGTCACCGGGATCGAATACACGGGCGGCCGGGCCAGGCAGGTCCGCACCGCGAACGGCCGCACCTTCGACTGCGACGCCGTGGTGCTCACCACCGACCTCGGCGCACTCGAGCGCTTCGGCGTGCGCCGTCGTCGTCGCCTGCGCGCCGCACCGTCCGCCGTCGTCGCACACGGCACCATCCCCGCCGCGATCGCCCAGACCTGGCCGATCCAGGCCCACCACACCATCGATTTCGGCGACGCCTGGGACCGAACCTTCGACGAGATCGCCGCCCGACCCGGCCGCGGGCGCCTGATGAGCGACCCGTCATTGCTGCTCACCCGGCCCGCGCTGACCGATCCGACGCTCTACATCGACCGCGCCGACGGCAGGCACGAGCCGTTCTCGCTGCTCGCCCCCTGCCCCAACCTCGACGCCGCACCGCTGAACTGGGACCGACTCGGCCCCTCATACCTGCGTGAACTCCTGAATGTGTTGGAAGAACGCGGATATCACGGCATCGCCGCACACTTCACTGTCGATCATCTCGACACACCCGGCACCTGGCGCGATCAGGGCATGCTTGCGGGCACACCCTTCTCCGCCGCCCATCTGTTCCGGCAAACCGGCCCATTTCGTCCGCGCAATTTTTCCGGCGACAGCGACAACGTGGTTATCGCCGGTTGTGGCACCACTCCGGGCGTCGGCGTGCCGACCACCTTGCTGTCCGGAAAACTGGCGGCAAACCGAATTATCGGCACCGCGCGACCCACTCGAGATGAATCCCCACGCACCAGCGGGATAGTGTTCCCGGCGAGCCGATAAACTGACGGCCGACCTATTCGCCTGCGGTTGCGACCGCCGACCACTCCGGGGGGACCGACACCACATGCATCCCCCTGAGACGACAGCCCCCGCGCCCACCGACAACTCGATCACCGCGACCGAAGACGAGGCACGTCCGTCGATCGCCCCGGCGCGCCAGGCACCCCCTGCCGTCGGCGATCACGGGCTCCGGGTCTGGCTGCGGACCACCGCCGACTTCGCCCGCAGCCCCGAGGGACATTCGGCGCTGCTCGGTTTCTTCGGGGCGCTGATGATCACCTTCGGCGGATTCGGCGCGGGCAGCGTCCGCAAGCGCGATCCGCTGCTCGAGGCGATGCATCTGTCCTGGCTGCGATTCGGGCACGGCTATGTGCTGTCCACCATGGTCATCTGGGTCGGTGTGCTGCTGATGATCACCGCGTGGGTGCGCCTGGGCCGCACCACGATCGGATTCGGCGACCGGCCCGACGCCGGGGTCACGCTGAACGAACTGCGCGCGATCGTCGGCATCTGGATCTTCCCGCTGCTGTTCGCGGTGCCGATGTTCAGCCGGGACGCGTATTCGTATCTGGCCCAGGGCGCACTGCTACGCGACGGCTTCGACCCATACGTCTCTCCGCCGGTCGCCAATCCCGGTGTGCTGCTGGACAATGTGAGCCCTGTCTGGACCACCACCACCGCGCCGTACGGTCCGATCTTCCTGCTGCTCGGCAATGCGATCACCGCGATCACCGGCGATAATGTGATCGCGGGCACCATCGCGCTGCGGCTGGTCATGCTGCCGGGACTGGCGTTGATGATGTGGGCGGTGCCGTATCTGACCAAACATCTCGGCGGTAAGCCGACGGTCGCGTTGTGGCTGGCGGTGCTCAACCCGCTGGTGCTGATCCACCTCATCGGCGGTGTGCACAACGAAATGCTCATGGTCGGGCTCATGTGCGCGGGTATCGCACTGGTACTGGAGCGCCATCATGTGGCGGGCATCGTGGTCGTCGCCATCGGCGTCGCCATCAAGGCGACCGCCGGTGTCGCACTTCCGTTCCTGGTGTGGATCTGGATGCTGCACGAACGTGAACGCCGAGCACTGCAACGCGCCGCACAATCACCGGGCGCGACCCAACACGTCGAAAGCGAGGCCGAACCCGCGCGACCGAGCGCGGAAGTGCCGCATCCGGCACTGATGTTCGCCAAGATCGCCGGACTCGGCTTGAGCGTGTTCGCGGTGGTCTTCGTGGCCGCCTCGGCCATCGCCGGGGTCGGCATCGGCTGGCTGACCGCGCTGTCGGGCTCGAAGAAGATCATCAACTGGCTCTCGTTGCCGACGATCATGGCGCATATGGTCCGCTGGGTGACGCCGTTCCAGATGGATCCGGTGCTCGCGGTGACCCGCGCACTCTGCGCACTGGCGCTGATCGCCGTGCTGGCGTGGACCTGGTGGCGGTTCCGGCACAGCGAGCGCGAGGCGGTCTTCGGCATCCTCATCGCCTTCGTCGCCATCGTCATCCTCTCGCCCGCCGCACTGCCCTGGTACTACTCCTGGCCGCTGGCGCTGGCCGCCGGGTTCGCGCTGTCCACCACCACGCTGATGGTGCTGGTCGGGCTGTGTACCTGGTTGATGCTGGTCTTCCAGCCGGACGGCTCGATCGGGCTCTACAGCTTCGGGCACGTGGCCGCCGCGACATTCGCGGCCGTGGTCGCGGCCCTGTCACTGCGGCGGGTCGACCCGTTGCGATTGCGTGCCACCCCACCGGAGAGCAATCCGGTCGCCGTCACCCGGTCATGATCGAGGCCGCGCTACCCACCCGCGGCTCGGAACTGGCCGCGGCATACCGCGTCTGCCGTGCGATCGCCGCCGAACACGGACGCACCTATTTCCTCGCCACCCGCCTGCTGTCCGCACCACGAAGACCCGCGGTGCACGCGCTGTACGCCTTCGCGCGAATGGTCGACGACATCGTCGATCACCCGACGCACGACGCCGAACACGGCCCCGCGGGCGAACTCGATCTGGTCGAGAAGCAACTGCGCGTCGCATTGGAACAGGCAACGCCTCCTACCGACCGGCGCACCCAGGTACTGGCCGCACTGGCCGACACCATCCAGCGCTACGACATTGCGCCCCAGCACTTCTGGACCTTCCTGGACTCCATGCGCATGGATGTGCCGGGAACCGCGCACTTCCGTGCCGACTACACCACCATGACCGAACTGCGCGACTACATGCGCGGTTCCGCGGCGGCGATCGGTCTGCAGCTGCTGCCGGTACTCGGCACGGTCGTCCCGGTAGGCGAGGCCGAACCCGCCGCCGCCGCGCTCGGCGAAGCCTTTCAGCTCACCAACTTCCTGCGCGATATCGCCGAGGATCTGGACCGGGGCCGGATCTACCTCCCCACCGACGAACTCGCGGCCTTCGGCGTGGAAGCGGACCTGCTGGCCCACTGCCACCGCATCGGCCACACCGACCAGCGGGTGCGCCGCGCCCTGGCCCACCTGATCGCGATCAACCGCGACCTCTACCGTTTCGCGAATCCTGGCATCGACCTACTCGACCCACGGGTGCGCCCCGCCATCCGCACCGCGAGCACGCTCTACTCCGGCATTCTCGATGAAATCGAACACTCCGACTACGCGGTGTTCGCGCGCCGCGCCGTGGTCCCGCGCCACCGACGTCTGCGTGTCGCGGCGATCGAGTTCACCTCCGCGGCCCTGCGGCACTGAGACTCGATCGCAACTGAGCCACTCACGTAGCCAGCACGGTGCGAGTCTTACGAGCGAGGAGTTCGCGGCCCGTCTCGCGTCCGAGTCGTCGAAGCGCATGCGCCGCAGGCGCGAGTCTCCATGGCTCGGACGCGAGGCCCACCCGTCGCCCGACCAACCACCCCTCATCGAATCGCGCCGCGATGCTCACATTCCGGGCCGCGAACACGCCGCGCCCGCGCGGCTGAAAATTCAGAAGGGCTCGGCTGCCGCACGGCGCAGGACCTCGCGCGCGAGCGGGCCGTGCAATGCGTCGACGGGCTTACCGGGCAGGCTCTCGTCGTCGGTGAAGATCCACTCCAGGATCTCCTCGTCGGTGTACTTGGCGTCTTTCATGACGGTGATCAGCCCCGGCAGCGACTTCACGATCGCGCCGGTATCGTCGAAGAATCGCTCGGGCACGCCGGCCACGCCATCGCGGCGCAGGGCGAGCAACTGGTGGTCGCGCAGCATCTGATGCACTCGGGTCACCACGAGCCCGAGCTTGTCGGCCACCTCGGGCAGCGGGATCACCGCCTCCGACTGGGGAAGAACATCGTCACTGCAAGGAAATGCACTCACCCGGATAACGGTAGACGGTCCCGCGCCGCGTAGCTCGAGACACCCTGGACCGTTCCCGCATGATTCGCCCCGACGAGTCCGCCCCTGCCAGCCACGAACCATCGGTTTGCACACACAAACCAACCACAACGGAGCGAGTCCTACGAGCGACCCGTTCGCGGCCCGTCTCACGTCCGAGCCGTCGAAGCGCATACGACACAGGCACAGGTCCGCCTGCCCGGCGCGCGCCCATCAAGCGCCGAGCAATCCACCATCAGCGACCACCACGGAGCGAGTCTTACGAGCAACCCGTTCGCGGCCCGTCTCACGTCCGAGCCGTCGAAGCGCATACGACACAGGCACAGGTCCGCCTGCCCGGCGCGCGCCCATCAGGCGCCGAGCAATCCACCATCAGCGACCACCACGGAGCGAGTCTTACGAGCGACCGTTCGCGGCCCGTCTCGCGTCCGAGTCGTCGAAGCGCATGCGACGAAGTCGCGAGTCTCGACGAC
>NZ_JBITMA010000009.1:146857-479527 GCF_044465765.1 Nocardia sp. NPDC049526
GCCGGGCGGGGGCGCGGTCGCTCCTCCGCGCGCGCCCGTTCGCGGGTTGGCCCCCCCCCGCCCCCCCCCCACACCAGGGGGCCGCGAACACGCCGCGCCCGCGCGGCCAAAAACACAGCCAATCGACACAGCTACGATCGTGAGCGGGCCGCGCGAGGCGGTCAATCGCTTGTCGCATTCGGAGCGAGGGGTGAGAACTTTGTGAAAGCCGGAGGACATCACTTGATCGGGCAAATCCTGGAGGGGCGCTACCGCATCGATGCGCCGATCGCGCGGGGCGGGATGTCGATGGTCTTCCGAGGGGTGGATACCCGTCTGGACCGTCCGGTCGCCATCAAGGTGATGGATCCCAAGTTCGCCGCCGATCCCCAGTTCCTGTCCCGGTTCGAATTCGAGGCGCGCGCGGTCGCCAAGCTCAAGCATCCGTCTCTGGTCGCGGTCTATGACCAGGGTGTGGATGGCGAGTATCCGTTCCTGATCATGGAGTTGGTCGAGGGCGGCACGCTGCGCGAGCTGCTGCGCGAACGCGGTCCGATGCCACCGCATGCGGTGCGCGCGGTCGCCGAGCCGGTACTGGCCGCGATCGGCGTCGCGCATTCGGCGGGCCTGATCCATCGCGATATCAAACCGGAGAATGTGCTGATCTCCGATTCCGGCGAGGTCAAGATCGCCGATTTCGGTCTGGTGCGTGCCGTCGCGGCCGCGAACACCACCTCGGCGAGCGTTATTCTCGGCACCGCTGCCTACCTGTCACCCGAACAGGTGACCGCCGGCACCGCCGATTCGCGCAGCGATGTCTACTCCTTCGGCATCCTGATCTTCGAACTGCTGACCGGCCAGGTCCCGTTCACCGGCGACACTTCGCTATCGGTGGCATACCAGCGCATCGAGAACGATGTGCCCAGCCCGAGCGATTTCATCGCCGGAGTCCCGCAGGAGTTCGACGAGCTGATCGCGCGGGCCACCAACCGCGAACCCGCGCATCGCTTCGCCGATGCCAACGAGATGGCGGCCGAACTGCATTCGATCGGGGTCGCGCTGAATCTGCCGCCGTACCGGGTGCCCGCCCCCCAGGAGTCGGCCGAACATCTCAGCGCCAGCTTCAAGACCGCCGCGCCGACCCCGCAGCAGGCCAGGGCCGCGGCACCGCCACCGCAGTCCGAGCAGCACACCAAGGTCGTCACCGCGGCGCGGCCGCGGGTGCCCGACTACGGTCCGCCCGACAACTACGGGCCGCCGGACGCCTACCGCGATCACTACGCACCATCGCATTCACCGCAGTCGTCACCCTTCGCGGACGACCGGACCAAATCGCGGCGCACGGTCCTGCTCTGGGTAGCCGTCGTCGCGGTCCTGACCTTGCTCGTCGGGATCGGCGGCTGGTGGTTGGGCATCGGGCGCTACTCGGCCGTCCCGTCGGTCGCCGGAAAGGATCAGGCCAGCGCGATTTCGGCGCTGGCGGATGCCGGTTTCGACACCGAGATCAGACAGAAGACCTCCGACACCATCCCGGTCGGCGGGGTGGTCGGCACCGATCCCTCGGCCGGATCCAAGGTCACCAAGGGTTCGACGGTGGCCGTGCTGATCTCCAGCGGCAAGCCCCGGGTGCCGGATATCAAAGCGGGCGATGACATTTCGAAGGTCAACCAGCTCATCCGCGATGCCGGACTGCAACCGGTGGACGCGGGCGAAACCGGCAGCACCGCACCCAAGGGCACCTTCGCGAAGGCGGATCCGGCTCCCGGCACCGTCCTGCCGCTGGCCGCGCAGGTCAAGGTATACCGCAGCAAGGGATCTCAGCCGGTGAAGATGCCCGATGTGCGCGGCAAGACCACCGAGGAAGCGAACAAGGTGCTCACCGCGGCCGGAATCACGGTGCGCGAGACCAGAACTCAATTCGACCGCACGATAGAGGCGGATACCGTCATCGGCACCGAGCCGGCCGCCGGCACCACGATCCAGTCCGGCGACGGCGTCACCCTGATCGTCTCGAATGCTGTGAAGGTGCCCCTGCTGGTCGGCTCGAGCGTCGCCGACGCCCGCTCCAAGCTGCAGGCGCTCGGCCTGGTGGTGGCGGTGCGTCAGCTCGCCCCGTCCGACAGCTCCGTAGTGATCGGGCAAGTTCCGGGCGTGGGTTCCAATGTCGAGGCGGGCAGTACCGTCTCACTGACGGCGCTGCCCTGACGACAAAGGAGCGCCGCAATCGCAGCGCTCCTGTCGGAAAACCTTGGTCAGCGCAGCATTTCGGCGACCAGGAAGGCCAGTTCCAGCGACTGCTGGGTGTTCAGCCGCGGGTCACATGCGGTCTCGTAGCGACCGGACAGATCCAGATCGGAGATGTCCTGTGCGCCGCCGAGACATTCGGTGACATCCTCACCGGTCAGTTCGATGTGCAGACCGCCGGGATGCGTGCCGAGTGCGTGGTGCACCTCGAAGAAGCCCTGCACCTCGTCGATGATCCGGTCGAAGTGCCGGGTCTTGTAGCCGGTGGAGGCCTCGTGGGTGTTGCCGTGCATGGGGTCGCACTGCCAGATGACCTGGTGTCCGGTCGCCTGCACCTTCTCGATAATGGGCGGCAGCACGTCGCGAACCTTGTTATTGCCCATGCGCGAGACGATGGTCAACCGGCCCGGCTCGTTATTGGGATCGAGCCGCTCGACGTACTCCACGGCCTGATCCGGCGTGGTGGTCGGGCCGATCTTGAGGCCGATCGGGTTGGCCAGCAGTTCCGCGAAGGCGATATGCGCGCCGTCGAGCTGACGGGTGCGCTCGCCGATCCATAGGAAGTGCGCGGACAGGTCGTAGAGCACCGGCTCGCCCGCCGGGTTCTGGCCGAGGCGCAGCATGGCGCGCTCGTAGTCCAGCACCAGCGCCTCGTGGCTGGCGTAGATGCGGGCCGACTGCAAGCTCGGATCGTTCACCCGGCAGGCGGTCATGAAGGCCAGACCGCGGTCGATCTCCCCGGCCATCGCCTCATAGCGTGCACCAGCGGGCGACTGGGCAACGAAATCGCGGTTCCAGTCGTGCACACGGTGCAGATCCGCCATGCCCGCACCGGTCAGGGCGCGTACCAGATTCATGGCCGCGCTGGCGTTGGCGTAGGCGCGCACCAGTCGCGAGGGGTCGTGTTCGCGCACCTTCGAGTCGGCGACCAGCGAGTTCACCATGTCACCGCGGTAGGACTTCAGGCCGAGCGCGTCGGTATCCGAGGAGCGGGGCTTCGCGTACTGGCCCGCGATACGCGCGACCTTGACCACCGGCAGGCTGGCGCCGTAGGTGAGCACGACGGCCATCTGCAGCAGGGTGCGGATATTGCCGCGGATATGCGGTTCGGTGTTGTCGGCGAAGGTCTCCGCGCAGTCACCGCCCTGCATCAGGAAGGCCTCGCCGCGCGCCACCTCCGCGAGCTGCCCGCGTAGCTCTTCCACCTCGGCGGGCACGCAGATCGGCGGCACGCTCTCCAGCACGGTGCGCATCATTGCCGCCTGCTCCGGATCCCACGCCGGCTGCTGTAGCGCCGGACGCGCCAGCGCGTCGTCCAGCCGCCTCCGCAGCTCTGCGGGCAGCGGCGGCAGCTCCGGCAGGCGATCGATGGGTACGTCGACGGTCCAGTTCACCTGTTCAGAATACGGATACCCCCGAGCATCCAGGTACCCGGTATTAGGGGTGGATTCTGCCCACCTAGGGTGGATTGCCGGGCAGTATCGCCGTACCGTACCGATCTTTGGAGGAGAGACCGATCTCGCTTCGATATTTTTATGACTGCGAATTCATCGAGGACGGGTCGACTATCGACCTCGTATCGATCGGTGTGGTCTGCGAGGACGGCCGCGAATACTACGCGGTCTCAACCGAATTCGATCCCGAACGGGCGGGCCCGTGGGTACGCAGGTACGTGCTTCCGCAGCTTCCGCCGCCCGCCTCCCCGCTCTGGCGCAGCCGCGAACAGATCCGCAAAGACCTCTACGAATTCCTGGTCCCGCGCCCCAGCGTCACCCCCGAACTGTGGGCCTGGGTGGCCGCCTACGACCACGTCGCCCTGTGCCAGCTCTGGGGCTCCATGGTCGATCTACCCAACGCCCTCCCCCGCTACACCAACGAACTGCGGCAACACTGGGAGGCCCACGGTCGTCCCGAACTGCCCCCGGTCCCCCCGGACGCCCACGACGCCCTCGCCGACGCCCGCCACAACCTGGCCAAATTCGAGGCCATCGAGGCCGCCCGCCGCCGGGTATCCATTTAAAGCAGAAGGCCCCGAGTCGATTCGACTCGGGGCCTTCTGTTTATCTGTCAGTGCGAGTGACTACCGTTCTGACCGTTCGTCTTCTCCTGGACCTTCTGCAGTACGGCGAGCTGCTTGTGCTCTTCCGCGTGCTCGTCCTCGAAGGCCTGTTCGATCTCGTGCGGCGGGTCGGCGCGCAGGAAGCTACCGGTGCCCGGCTTACCGGCCGAACCCAGCTTGTTCATCTTCTTGGGCACAGGCGCGCCCTGGTACTCCAGCGGGACCGGGTGGCCGTGATCGTCGACCGGGCCCAGCGGCTGGTGCACCTCGATGTACTCACCGTGCGGCAGACGCTTGATCACACCGGTCTCGATGCCGTGCTCGAGCACCGCCCGGTCACTGCGCTGCAGACCGATGCAGAACCGGTAGGCGATGAAGTACGCCACCGGCGGCACGACCAGCAGGCCGATGCGACCCATCCAGGTGGTGGCGTTCAACGAGATGTCGAACTTCAGCGCCAGGATGTCGTTGACGCACGAGAGCGTCAGCACCACGTAGAAACCGATCGACATCGCACCGATCGCCGTGCGCACCGGCACGTCGCGCGGGCGCTGCAGCAGGTTGTGGTGCACATCGTCGCCGGTGAGGCGCTTCTCGATCCACGGGTACAGGATCAGCACCGTGAACACCAGACCCATGATCAGCGCCACCCAGAACACGGCGGGCACCGTGTAACGACCCAGGTAGAGCTCCCACGGCGGCATCAGACGCGCCAGACCGTCGGTCCACATCATGTAGAAGTCGGGCTGCGAACCCGCCGACACCTGCGAGGGGTTGTACGGACCCATGTTCCAGATCGGGTTGATCTGCAGCACACCGGCCATGATCGCCACGATGCCGAGGGTGAAGGCGAAGAACGCGCCCTGATCCGAGGCGAACACCGGCACGATGCGCGCACCGATGACATTGTTCTCGGTGCGGCCAGGGCCGGGGAACTGCGTGTGCTTCTGGTACCAGACCAGCGCGACGTGCGCGGCGATCAGCGCCAGGATGATGCCGGGGAACAGCAGCACGTGCGCGATGTACAGGCGCGGAATGATGATGTCGCCGGGGAAGTCACCGCCGAAGATCAGCCAGTGCATCCAGGTGCCGACGATCGGGATACTCATCGTGATACCGCCGAACGCGGCCCGCAGACCGGTACCCGAGAGCAGATCGTCGGGCAGCGAGTAGCCGAAGAAGCCCTCGAACATGGCCAGGATCAGCAGCAGGCAGCCGATGACCCAGTTCGCCTCACGCGGCTTGCGGAACGCACCGGTGAAGAAGATGCGGAACAGGTGCACGATGATCGAGGCCGCGAAAAGCAGTGCGGCCCAATGGTGCACCTGGCGCACGAACAGACCGCCGCGCACCTCGAAGGAGATGTTCAGCGCCGTCTCGTAGGCCCGCGACATGGTCACACCACGCAGCGGCTGGTAGGCGCCGTTGTAGACGACCTCGCTCATCGACGGATCGAAGAACAGCGTCAGATAAACACCCGACAGCAGCAGGATGATGAAGCTGTAGAGCGCGATCTCGCCGAGCAGGAACGACCAGTGGGTCGGGAAGACCTTGTTGATCGACCGCTTCACGAACGCCGCGGCGCGATAGCGCTCGTCGGCCTCGTGGGCTTGGGCTGCGGCTGAAGGACTCATGAACGACGCTCCCAGTAGGCCGGTCCGAGCGGCTCGATGAAGTCGCCCGCAGCGACCAGGTAGCCCTCGGAGTTGACGGTGATCGGCAGCTGCGGCAGTGCGCGAGCGGCGGGACCGAAGACCGGCTTACCCCATTCGGTCGCCAGGAACTGCGACTGGTGGCAGGGGCACAGAATCTTGTTGGTCTGCTGCTCGAACAGCGACGTCGGGCAACCGAGGTGGGTGCAGATCTTCGAGTAGGCGAAGTAGTCGCCGTAGTTGAAGCTCTCCTGACCCTTGCGCTTGATGGCCTTCTGCGCGTCTTCGGTGCGCAGCCGGATCAGCATCACGGCGTTGCGGATACCGCGCAGGGACTGCAGCGTCGCGTGCTCGTCACCGCGCCACTTCTCCTTCCACGGGAACACCGTCTCCATCGCGCCCGCGTCCAGATCCTCGGGACGCACCAGCATGACGTCCTCGGGGCGACCGGTATCGCGACGGATGTAGATCGTCTCGCCGGGGAAGTCCGGGGTCCAGCCCGAGACCCACAACGGCGACTTGTCGCCCTTGGCCCACGGGTTCTTGATCATGCCGCCGACGAAGACCAGCAGCGCACCGATACCGAGCACGCCTACACCGGCGCCCGCGGTCCGGGTGATCATCTTGCGGCGACCGAGCGTGGAGGTGTCCAGCGCGTCCTGCAGCTCGGCGACCAGGGTGCGGCGCTCGACCTCGGGCGAGGGCCCGTCGTGCCGCACCTGAATGGACAGCTCGGCCGGGATGAACTTCTTGCGGATCAGCACGACCGCGACGCCGATGACCAGCACGGCGATACCGAGGCTGAGGCCGACCAGCGGGGTGAACAGCGAGTAGGCGGTGTGGCCGTCCTCGTTCGAGCCCTTGAACTCCCATGGCCAGAACAGGAAGACCCCGACCAGGACCGCGGCGGCGATACCGGAGACCGCGAACCAGAACGAGACCTGCCGCTCGGCGCGCTTCTCGGCGCGGGTGCCCGGCACCGGGAACCGCTGGCGCCGGTAGGCGACGTCGACGCCGTCGCGCTCGGTACCGAGCTTGACCAGCTCGTCGCGCGACATCGCGTCGAGTTCTTCCTCGGTGGGCTCCGCCGGTGTGGTGTTCACCTGCTCGTTCGACGGCTCCGCGCCGTCGTGGCCCTCATCCGGCCGACCCATGTCGTTTGGCTCCTTGTTTTCGCTCATGAACGTGATCCGATCCACATCGCGGCGCCGACGACGAGCGTGATGCCGACCACCCACATGGCCAGCCCCTCGGTCGCGGGACCGAACCCGCCGAGATCCCAGCCGCCAGGGCTCTTCTCCTCGGTGGCGTTCTTGACGTAGGCGACGATGTCGCGCTTCTCTTCCGGGCTCAGCTGCCGGTCGGAGAACTTCGGCATGTTCTCGGGGCCGGTGAGCATCGCGGCGTAGATCTGCTGCTCACTGGCGGGCTCCAACGGCGGCGCGTACTTACCCGAGGACAGCGCGCCGCCACGGCCGGTGAAGTTGTGGCAGGACGCGCAGTTCATCCGGAACAGCTCGGAGCCGCGAGCGATGTCCGGCCCGCGCAGCGATTCCTGCGCGATCTCGCCGTTGGCGTCGCGCACCACGGACGGGCCGCCCCCGTTGGCGGCGATGTACGCGCCGAGGGCGTCGGTCTGGTGGGCATCGAACTTCGGCGGCTTGCGCGTGGCCTGCGCCTGGTTGGCGGCCAGCGGCATGCGACCCGAGGAGACCTGGAAGTAGACCGCCGCCTCGCCGACGCCGATGAGGCTCGGACCGCGGTCGGGCACGCCCTGCAGGTTGGCGCCGTGGCAGGTGATGCAGGAGGTCTCGTAGAGCTGCTTACCGTCGCGGATCAGCGCGGACTGGTCCTCGTGCGCGGTCGCGACCTGGGGGTCCGGCGTGATCGCGGTGGCGAGGAATCCGGCTCCGACGAGGCCCACCAACAGCGCAAGCCCACCCGCGATGCGACGCCGCATACGGCGTTGCTTGCGCGTCTTGCTTGCCTGGCCGTTCCCGGGGCTGGCGGGCTCTGGCGCTGACGGGGGAGATGAACTCATCTGTGTCCCTTTGGAGTAGACGGAACCGACTTGTGCAAAAGATTTGGGGTACTGGCCCGACTCAGCGGACGAAGTAGATCGTGGCGAACAGCCCGATCCAGACGATGTCGACGAAGTGCCAGTAGTACGAGACGACGATCGCGGCGGTGGCCTGTGCCGGGGTGAACTTACTGACCTTGGTGCGGACCAGCAGGAACACGAAGGCGATCAGACCGCCGATGACGTGCAGACCGTGGAAACCCGTGGTGATGTAGAACACCGAGCCGTAGGCACTGCTCGAGATCGAGGTGCCTTCCTTGACCAGGTTGGTGTACTCGTAGCCCTGACCGGCCACGAACAGCGCACCCATGATCAGGGTGACGACATACCAGCGGCGCAGGCCGAACACATCGCCCTTCTCCGCCGCGAACACACCCATCTGGCAGGTGAACGACGAGGCGACCAGCACGGTGGTGACCGGCACGGCAAGCTTGAGGTTCAGCTCGGTCGGTTCCGGCGGCCAGTTGCCGTGGGCCTGGGCGCGCGCGACGAAGTACATCGCGAAGAGCCCGGCAAAGAACATCAGCTCGCTAGACAGCCAGATGATGGTACCGACGCTCACCATGTTGGGCCGGTTCAGCGAATGCACACGCTGAGTAATGGCCGATCCTGGGGTCCCTACTGCGGTCGTCACGGGGGTAAGTATGACTCGTCGTAGTACGACACAAGTACCCGGGTGCGAAACTTGTCCTCCCGTGTCGGAAAACGCACGGACAGACAGTGTTTGATGGCCGGCCTGCGGCCGGCGTGTCGGCGGCCCCCTGGTGTCTCGCGGCCGACCATTTCGAGCGACCTGCAAGCAGTCGCTAGCGGCGCCGTCGAGACTCGCGACTTCGTCGCATGCGCTTCGACGACTCGGCCGCGAGACGGGCCGCCGACGGTCGCTCGTAAGACTCGCTCCGTTGTGGTGATGTAGGGGTGTGAATGTCGCGCGAGCACAGGGTTACCGCCTCGAATGGTGACAGGCGTGGGTAAGGAAAAGCTGAGATGAGGAGGCGGATGTGACGCGGTGGTGGCAACGGCTGTTCGGCGGGAGCGAACCCGAACCGCTCGATCCGACCCGTTCCGATCTAGTAGTCGTAGCGGAGTGCTTCGATGACGCCGAGGCGTGTTCGACGACACTCTCGCGCGCTTCGGCTCTCAAAGCCGACGAGCCCGCGCTGCTGCGCCATCATTTGCGCATTCCGCCCGATCGGATCGATGAGGTGTGCGCGATCGCGGCCCAGGACGGTTACGCCGCGGCGCCACGCACCGAAGGTCCGCACGAACTGGAATCGCTGATCCTGCAACGGGTTCAGCTGCTCGACGCACTGCACTGCTCGCAGGAGCGGGCCAGGATGGTCGGTCTCGCCCAGCGCCACGACGGCGTCACGGACGGCTGGGACGCCCTGCAACCGGGTTCCGCGACCGCGCAGCGGTAATAACGTCTCGACCACTACGCTCTATCGCGACAGACTGGTGCGCGAACCAGTGGTGACAGGAGAAGTGGACATGCGCAGCTGGCCCCAAGTACTCGGGACCCTTGCCGATGGTGGCGATCTGGCAGCGGACGACACGACCTGGGTGATCGACGAGATCTTCACCGACAATGCGACGCAGGCGCAGATCGCCGCGTTCGGTGTCGCGATGAAGATCAAGGGCCCGACTCCTACGGAGCTGTCCGGCATGGCGGCGGGCATGCTCGGCCACGCCCGCCTGGTACACGTCGACGGCGACGCGGTGGACATTGTCGGGACCGGCGGTGACCGGTCCGGTTCGGTCAATATCTCGACGATGTCCTCGATCGTGGTGGCCTCGGCCGGTGTGCCCGTGGTCAAGCACGGCAATCGCGCGGCCTCCTCGAAGAGCGGTGGCGCCGATGTGCTGGAGGCCTTGGGCGTGAAGCTGGCCCTCGGCCCCGATGCCGTCGCTCGCTGCGTGCGGGAGGTCGGCATCGGCTTCTGCTTCGCGCCGCTGTTCCACCCCGCGTTGCGCTTCGCCGGTCCGGCCCGCAAGGAAATCGGCATCCCCACCGTCTTCAATGTGCTCGGCCCGCTCACCAACCCCGCGCAACCGCGAGCCGGGCTGGTCGGCTGCGCGTTCCCCGAACTGTTGCCGGTGATCGCCGGGGTTTTCGCCGAGCGCGGCGCCAGCGCGATCGTGGTGCGCGGCAATGACGGCTTGGACGAGATCACCACCTCCGATACCACCGACGCGTGGGTGGTATCGGGCGGGAAGCTGCGCGAAACCACCATCGATCCGACCCGCATCGGCATCGCGCGCGTCGAACTGAACGCATTGCGCGGCGGCGACGCGGAGGTCAATGCGGGTGTCGCGCGCAGCGTATTCGCGGGTACCGCCGGCCCGGTGCGCGATGCGGTACTGCTCAATTCCGCCGCCGCGATCGTCGCCTACGACCTGTCCCAGGGTGTCGGCGATCCGGATGCCGATATCCACGACGCCCTCGCCGCGGGCATCGATCGCGCGGCCGAAGCCATCGACACCGGCAAATCCGCCGCATTGCTCGACCGCTGGGCCAAGCTCACCAACACCCTCGGCGACAACTAACTGCCGCGGCGCGAATCGTGCGCCGCATGTCGGCAGACCTCTTGTGGCGGTAGAGGTTACAGTGACGCGGCAATCCGGCGTCGCCCCGTTTTCGCGTCGGGCCTACGCCGCCCGGCTCGACTGCTGAGGAGCACATGATGAAGCGGGGCGTTTACGCGGCACTAGGCATGCTATCTATCGCCGCGGCGGTCGCCGGCGGACCCGCCGCACACGCGGCACAGGGCAGCCTGGTCGTCAACGGCAGCGTCTACCGCGGACCGTCCGGCTGCCTGCAGATCGGTGGCGGCGCCGCCCCCTTGGCCATCGAAAACCACACCGACGCCACCGTCACCGTCTTCTATATGGCCGGTTGCAAGGGCGAAGCCGGCGCCGTACTTCCCTCCGGCGCCTCCCGCACCTTCTCCGGATCCTCCATCCTCGTGCGCTGAGTACGGCTCACTCGCCGAGGGAGAAGCCCGCTTCGACGTCGGCGCTGGAGTAGGACTTGAAGGCGATGTGGGTGGTGGTGCGGGCGACGCCGGGGGTCTTGTCGATCCGGCCGGTCACCACCTCGGCGATCTCCTCGTGGTCGCGCACCCGCACGATCGCGATCAGGTCGACATCGCCCGCGCAGGAATAGACCTCGGTGACGCCGACGGTATCGGCGACCGCCTGTGCGGTCTCCGGAATGCGGGCGTTCTCGGCCTGGATCATCACGATCGCGGTAATCATGGCTGTCAGCCTAGGCGGTCACCGCCCTCGTACTCGGCGAGTTCGGTCTCCGGCCCATGCAGTCGGGCCCGTGCGGCCGCATCGGCGAGATCCGCCCACCCGGCCCAGCGTCCGGCACTTCGGATCGAATCACCGTATCCCTCGCTCGTACGCACGATCCGCACCCCCGGCCGCCCCAACCATCGCGTCACCAGACCGACCTCCTCCGGCGACGCACCGCGCAACGGCGGCACCGGATCCGGCAGTACGGTCTCCGATGCCGCGACGATGCGTTCGATCACCGGCATAGGCGGCACACCCCGCACCGAGGTGCCGGCCCCCGCCAGCCGCCCATAGCGGATCACCGCGTACTCCCAGCCGCCCGCACCGTCCGGATGCGCCGCGATCAGTTCGGCGATCCGCGACACCGCGGCGAGTCGCTGGGTGCGGTGCAGTGCCCGCACCACCGCGACGGTCCGGTCGCGCAGCCGGGCGGCGGCCTCGAAATGTTCGGCATGCGAATGGGTTTCGATCCGGTCGAGCATGGCCCGCAGCGCCGCGTCGGAGTGCCCCGCGAACAGCGCCCGGACGGCCGCGGCGGCGGGTTCGTATTCCTCCCTATATATAGGAGTGCCGCTGACGGCCGCCGGACATCCGCCGACCACCGCGGGCGGACAGTCGTGGCGACCCTCGCGCGGTAGTCGCGTGGTGCAGGTGCGCAGGCCGCTGTGCTCCGCGATGGTCAGCGCGACGTCGTTCGCGTCCATCCGAGAAGGGAACGGCCCCAATGCATCCGCGGTCGGTGTGCGCGCGATCGCGAATCGGGGAAAAGGTTCGTCGGTCAACGTTATCCACCAACCGCGCTTCGGGAACTTCGAGCGCCGGTTATAGGGCGGGGTATGCGCGACGATCAGTCGCAGCTCGCGTACCCCGGCCTCCAGACCGTGCGCGCACACCACGTGGTCGACCCGGATGGCAAGGGAGACCATCTCTTTCATCCGGCCGCGAGTCTCGGATCCGGTGAAGTAATTGCGCACGCGACGACGCAGATTCACGGCCGTCCCTATATAGAGGACTTCCTCGGAGGGCCCGCGGAAGAGATAGACGCCCGGACTCGACGGCAGATCATTGGCGAGAACGCGCTTGGCGCGTTGGCGCGGTGTGACATTCGGCAGATAGTCGAGCAGTTCGGTCAGGCTGTGCACGCCCAGATTGCCGACCCGTCCGATGAGGGCGTGCAGCACGTCCACTGTCGCCCTTGCGTCATCGAGTGCACGGTGATTCGGCTGGGTGCTCGCACCGAGCAGCGGCGCGAGCACACCGAGCCGGACCGAGGGAGCCTCGTCCCGGGCGAGGACGCGCCGCGCCAGCTTCACCGTGCACACCACCGGCACGCTCGGCCACGGCGTATCCATCCGGGCCGCTGCGGCGCGCAGGAAGGCCGTATCGAACCGGGCGTTGTGCGCGACCAGCACAGCACCCTTGGCGAACTCGAGAAAACCCGGCAGCACCGCCTCGATTCGGGGAGCCTCGTAGACCATCGCGGTGGTGATCCCGGTGATCTGCACGATCGCGGGCGGTATGGCCCGTCCCGGATTCACCAGGGTCGCGAACTCCCCCAGCACCTCACCGCCGCGCACCTTCACCGCACCGATCTCGGTGATGGCGTCGCCTTCGGGGCTGGTGCCCGTGGTCTCGAGGTCGACGACCACGAAGGTGGTGTCGTAGAGCGGCGTCTCGAGCTCGTCGAAGGCCAACTGCAGTGCGGCGGCCTGGCGCGGCGTCGGATCGGGCACGGCGTGCAGCGTAGGGCGTCGGTACGACAGGAACCGCCGGAAAAGTCACCTGGGATTTCAGCCGAGAATTGTCCGAATTACACGGCGAGGATTTCGCCCTGATTCCCACGAAATGATCTAGAACACCAAAAAGTGGCGCACATCACATTGTTCAGCAATTTACATCAAACGGACGGACACGCCCGGCGGCTCGGAGCCGATGCCGTCGGCGCGCTGCCCGCCACCCGGGCGCCGAGACCGATCGGTTCGACTCGCCCGACCGAACACGCGCCAAGATACCGACACGACCTGGGGAAATTCCGAGAAACCCCGCGTCTGAGACACGCCGACTCCGGACGCCTTCCAGCTCGACCGCGATGCCGAAATCTTCGGAAAATCACCCGTCGTTATCGTTTCGTGATTGGTGTGACATAAGTCGCACATATTCCGGGGCAAATTTGTTGAGCACCGCCATTTCGGATGCCTCCAGCTTTACAAACCACCGTGATGTGTTCGTAACCTTTTCGAGACCTCACGGAGTTCGGCGCACCACCCGACGGTGCTTCGACACGCAGTCCGCTGTACCACCGGGTGCGGCGTCGTGGGGCAGATTGGAAGTACCGCATCATGGCGACCAACACCGTCAAGCGACATGCCAAGCGTGCCGTCGCGGCCGGAGCCGTCGGAGCTGCCTCGCTCGGCGTCTTCCTGTTGCCCGCCGCGCCCGCCTCGGCCCAGCCGGTCACGATCCCCGGCGTCGGCACCTTCGACGTGCCCAACGAGATCCCGATCCCGCAGGGCATCCCGGGCATCGAGCTGCCCAACCCCGCCCCGCTGCCGTTCATGGCCCCCAAGAAGTCCGTCGGCGATATCGCGCTCGACGCCGCCATGAGCAAGGTCGGCTCGCCGTACGTCTACGGCGCCGCGGGCCCGAACGCCTTCGACTGCTCGGGCCTGGTCAAGTGGTCCTACCAGCAGGCCGGCCTGGAGCTGCCGCGCACCAGCGGTGAGCAGCTGAACGCCGGCACCCCGGTCTCGCTCGACGACCTGCAGCCGGGCGATCTGGTGTCGTTCTACGGCGGCAGCCACTCCGGCCTGTACGCCGGTGACGGCAACGTCGTCCACGCCTCCACCTCCGGCACCCCGGTGAAGCTCGCGCCGATCTCCTCCATGCCGGTCGCCGGCGCGCGCCGCTTCTGAGCAGCTCTTTCGATCACCCCGCCCGGCCGCACGAGAGGGCCGGGCGTCGGGACGGCACGGCGTAGCGATCGCTTGCGGGTCGAAAGAGCCAGTGATCATTCTGTGGCCCACTGGACACGGACCTACGCCGTTCCGTAACCTAATCGAGACCTTCCCGGCTCGCGGAGTTCGCCGCAGAAGTTCCGCAGCTTGCGGAGGCGACAAGATCGCTTCACGAGAGAAACGGGGCCTGGCGCGCTGTGACAGCACATCACCGGAGACATCGCGGGAAACGTCTGGTGGGAGGGGCATTAGCGGTCGCAGTCTTGGCCGCTGCACTCTCCGGTGGCAGTCCAGCCGGAGCCGATCCGGCCGCCATGCCGACCACGGCCGGTGAGGCCGTACAGCGGATGATCGACCTGTCCCGCGAATCCGAGCAGCTCAATCAACAGGCGCTCGGCGCGCAGGCCGATCTCGACACCAAACTCGACGCCCTGCACGATGCCGACGCCAAACTCGACGCGGCCACGCAGACCGCCGATGCGGCCCGCGAGGAAGTCCGCAGGTTCCAGCCGATCATCGATCGCACCGTGATCGCCGCCTATCAGGGCGCGCGCACGAGCCGGCTATCCGCTGTCCTGTTGAGCGATTCGCCGCAGCGTCTGCTGGACCAGATGTCCACCATCGACGTGATCTCGGCCAAGAACTCCGAGCAGCTCAATCTCTACAAGCAGGCGACCGCCGCCGCGACCGAGGCGGAAAAGGCCGCACGTGCCGCCGCCGACACCGCCCGCGCCGCCTCCGATAAGGCCGACCAGGTGCGCGCCGATCTCGAGCGCAAGCGGGCCGGTCTGTCCGGATCCATCGCGCAGGTGGTCGAGGCGTGGGGTCAGTTGTCCACCAAGGACAAATCGGCATTGGCCGGATCGCCGTTCCCACCCGGTTTCGATACCGACACCCTGCTGCGCGGGCTGGTTCCGGGCAGCGGCACCAGCGCGTTGGCAGCCGGACTCACCCGCATCGGCGACCCGTATGTCTGGGGCGCGACCGGACCGCACCAGTTCGACTGCTCCGGCCTGGTGCAGTGGGCCTTCAAACAGGTCGGCAAGGATGTACCGCGGACCAGTTCGCAGCAGGCCTCCTATGGCACCCCGGTGGATCAGAAGGATCTGCAACCCGGCGACGTCGTGTTCTTCTATTCCGATATCTCCCATGTCGGCATCTATGCGGGCAATGGGTTGATGCTGCACGCCTCCACATTCGGGGTTCCGGTAGCCGTTGCGCCGATGGGGTCGACGCCCTATCACTCGGCTCGGCGATACTGATCAGCTATGAGTAGCTTTCGGCGGGCCCACGCCTGGTTGTTCGTGCGGCGCCGCTTCCAGTTCGTCGCCACCGTCGTGATGGTGACCGTACTGACGGGAACCTGCGGTGCACTGCTGATGGTGCCGAATTCGGTACTGCCGAAACTGCATGCGGCCCAGCCGACTTCGATCGGCAGCCTGCACGCCGCCGATGACGATCCGCGCCTTGCCTCGGTGCGTCGGACGGTCGACCCCTTCGGGCAACTCGTCACGGAGCAGGTGCCGACCGGGAACGGCCAGGAGTCCCTGGTTGTCGGTCATCCGGCGCAGCGGGCCGAAATCGATACGCTCGCAGGCGAACTCGCGGCCGCGACCACGGCCGTCACCGGTGTGTGGGGTCCGGGCTGGGCCCAGTCCGCGATGGTGGTGGTCGCGTCGAATCCGTCGGAGTTCGCCGCGCTGGTGCGCTCGGGTGCGAGCATGCCCGCCGATGTCGCCGCGGCCTCGGTCGCCGATCCGTTCGTGCCCGGCACCCAGCCGACCGGCCAGCGCGTGGTCTTCAGCTCCGATGCCGGACGCCGCCTCGACGCCGACGGTCTGCGCACGCTGCTGCGCCATGAACTCACCCATATCGCGACGCGGGCCCAAACCGTCGACGGCGCACCGCAGTGGATGCTCGAGGGGTTCGCCGAGTTCGTGGCCCACCTCGACACCGGACATCGTTTCGCCGATATCGCGCCGACAGTCGCCACTCGCATTCGTGCCGGAAATGTCCCCCGCGATCTCCCGTCCGCCGCGGACTTCGCGGGCAGCGGTGCCGTCGCCGCCTATGAGCAGGCGTGGTCGGTCTGCGCGTTCGTCGCCGATAAGTTCGACCAGCCGCGCCTGGTCGAGCTCTACCGCCGCATCGCCGCGGGTAAACAGGACTCCGCGAGCGAGGACCGCATCATGCGCGATGTCCTCGGCACCAGCCGTGACGATCTGGTCGCCGACTGGCGCAGTTGGTTATCCGCCCGCACCGCTTGATCTCGGACCGCTACCGCCCTCCCAGCCAACACGGAGCGACCCGTCTCGCGCCCGAGTCGGCCAAGCGCATCGCCGCACACACCGGACACGACCATCCGACCCACACATCGGTGGCCGAACGATCCGCCATCAGCAACAACCACGGAGCGAGTCTTACGAGCGACCGTTCGCGACCCGTCTCACGACCGAGTCGTCCAAGCGCATGCGCCGCAAGCGCGAGTCTCGACCATCCGTGGCGTGTGCATCGGTGGCCGAACGATCCGCTATCGGTGACCCCAATGGAGCGAGTCTTACGAGCGAGGAGTTCGCGGCCCGTCTCGCGTCCGAGCTGTCGAAGCGCATGCGCTGCAGGTGTGGGACTCGACCATCCGTCGAGCGTGCATCGGTGGTCGAACGATCCGTTATCGGTGACCCCAATGGAGCGAGTCTTACGAGCGAGGAGTTCGCGGCCCGTCTCGCGTCCGAGTCGTCGAAGCGCATGCGACGAAGTCGCGAGTCTCGACGACTCGGACGCGAGACACCAGGGGGCCGCGAACACGCAGCGCCGAAGGCGCTGCAATCAGATAGAGCCGCGCCGAAGGCGCGGCAAATTAGACACAGTAGTTTGTTCGCATGGCCCGAACTCTGCTGGTTACCAATGATTTCCCGCCGCGGCCGGGCGGTATCCAGTCGTATCTGCAGGCGCTGGCCGGTGAGCTGCCGCCCGATGATCTGGTCGTTTACGCTCCGCGGTGGCGTGGCGACAGTCATCTGAAATTCGATGCGAAGCAGAAGTTCCAGGTGGTGCGCCACCCGACCACGCTGATGCTGCCGACCCCGCTGGTGCTGCGGCGGGCCGCGCGCCTGCTGCGCAGCGAGAACTGCGACACGGTGTGGTTCGGTGCGGCGGCGCCGCTGGCACTGCTGTCGCCGATGCTGCGGCGCGCGGGCGCTACCCGGATTCTGGCGAGTACACATGGTCACGAGGTCGGCTGGTCCATGCTGCCGGGTGCGCGGCGGGCATTGCGCGCGATCGGTGAGCACACCGATGTGGTCACCTATGTCAGCAGATATACGCGCGGCCGATTCGCCTCGGCGTTCGGGCCGAATGCCGCACTCGAATATCTGCCACCGGGCGTCGATACCGAGGTGTTCCGGCCGGATCCGGCCGCGCGCGCGGAATTGCGCGAGCGCTACGGCCTCGGCGATCGCCCGACCATCCTGTGCCTGTCCCGGCTGGTTCCGCGCAAGGGCCAGGACGCGTTGATCATCGCCATGCTCGAGATCCGCGCGCGCATCCCCGGTGCGGTGCTGGTGGTCGCGGGCGGCGGACCGTACGAGGACAAGTTGCACGGGCTCGCGGCGGCCATCGGCGTCAGCGATGACGTGGTCTTCACCGGCCGGGTCCCATCCGGCGAGCTGGCGGCCCATCACACCTTGGCCGATGTATTCGCCATGCCGAGCCGAACCCGCGGGGCCGGACTCGATGTCGAAGGTCTGGGCATCGTGTACCTGGAGGCCTCGGCATCCGGAGTGCCGGTGGTGGCCGGACGTTCGGGCGGTGCGCCGGAGACCGTGCTGGAGGGCAAGACCGGCCGCGTCGTCGACGGACGCAAGACCACCGAAATCGCCGACGCCATCGTCGAGATCCTGTCCGATCGCGATGCCGCCGCCGAGATGGGCGCTGCGGGGCGCGCGTGGGTCGAGGAACAGTGGCGCTGGGACAGTCTGGGCGCTCGACTGCGTCAGCTGCTGCAATAAAGGCGACGGCGGCTCACAGGTTGGGGCTGTGATCTACTACGCTCGGGCTGTGAACGAGCGAAGCGAGCGAACCATGTGCCGGCGCGCTCTGCGCACGGCGCAGCCGAACGCCGGCGAGGCGCAGCCGTGAGCAGTATTCAGATCGCTGATCAGACGTTTGTCGCCGCCCCCGGGGCCGCGGTCTCCGAGATCCTGGCCGGGGAGAACAATTGGCGCCGCTGGTGGCCTGATCTCACCCTTGGCGTCCGGGAAGACCGGGCCGACAAGGGTATTCGCTGGTCGGTCACCGGTGCGCTGACCGGAACCATGGAGGTATGGCTGGAACCCGCACTCGACGGGGTGATCCTGCACTACTTCCTGCACGCCGAACCGAAGGCGCCGGCACGGGATCTGGCTGCCGCGAATCGGGCGCGCCGGGTGGCGGGCAAGGATATGTCGTTCGAGATCAAGGCCAGGCTGGAGGCGGGCCGCGCGGCCGGTGTCGTGCCGGCACACGCCGCACCGACCGCCCGCTGACGCACACGAGCACAGCACAGCAGCTGAAAGGAATCGTTGTCCGCCATGGCCGACAGGACCCAGAGGTCGATCATCATCGATGCACCGTCGCAGCAGGTGATGTCCGTCATCGCCGATCTGGAGTCCTACCCGGAGTGGGTCTCGGCGGCGAAAACCGTTGAGGTGCTGGAGAAGAGTGCCGACGGCCGGGCCAGGATCGCGCGCTTCGTGCTCGATGCCGGAGTCGTCAAGGACACCTACGTGCTGTCCTACACTTGGCGGCCCGACGACAAATCGGTCACCTGGACGCTGATCAGCGGCGAACTGCAGAAGGCACAGGACGGCACCTACGAACTCGTCGACCAGCCCGACGGCACCACCGAGGTGACCTATGAGCTGACCGTCGACCTGAATATCCCGATGATCGGCATGTTCAAGCGCAAGGCCGAGAAGGTGATCACCGATACCGCGCTCAAGGAACTGAAGAAACGGGTCGAAGGCTGATCACACACAAGCCCGAGGCGGCCGGTACTCGGGTCGAACTATTCATCGGCAAAGGCGGGGTCGGCAAGACGACGTTGGCCTGCGCTACCGCTATGGCTTATGCCCGGGCGGGGCAGCGGGTGCTGGTGGCCTCGTTGGATCAGGCGCATTCGCTCGGCGACGCGCTCGGCTTCCGATTTCCGCACGACCCCGGCACCGTGCCCGGGATCGCGAGCGTACTGTCCGGACTCGATGTGATCGAGGTCGATTCCCTTGCGCTGCTGGAGGATCGGTTCCGCGAGGTGGTGCGCGTGCTCACGACCGGAACCGACCACGATCACGGCATCGATCCGGCCGCACTGGATCCGGCCGAGTTGACCGGACTGCCCGGCGTGCAGGAATTGCTGATGCTGGTGGAGATCACCCAGTTCGCCGCCGAGGACGACTGGGATGTGATCGTCGTCGACTGCCCACCCTCGGCGGATATGTTGCGCATCATCACCGCGCCGGAAACCCTGCTCGGATATGTGGAGCGCATGTGGCCGCCGCATGCGCGGGCGATGAGCATGGTCGGCACCGATCTGCGGCGCGCGGTGCTGGCCACCACGGTCGAGCGGATCGTCAAGGCGGTCACCGAGGTGCGCGATCTGCTCGCCGACCACGGCCGAACCGGTGCGCGACTGATCACCGTCGCCGAACAGGTCGCCATCGCCGAATCGGAACGGGTGCGTTCGGCGGCGGCGCTGCTCGGTCTGCGGTTGGATGCGGTGGTGGTGAACAAGGTGCTGCCCGCCGTGCCCCCGCCGACCGCACTCGAAGTGGCCGCCCATCCCGCCGTCCAGTGGTATGTGAATCGGCGCGCCGAACAATTGGATGTGGTGAACCGGCTGCAACGGGGTATGAACGGGACACGGGTGCTGATCGCACAGCACACCGGGCCCGAACCGGTCGGGCTCACGTCCCTGTCCGCGCTGTCGTATGCGATGGATTCGGGTGAGCGGTTGAATGCCGACTCGAAGCTGAGCGACAATCCGGCGGAGGTTCGCACAAGTTCCGGCGAGCCGGTGGTTCGATTGGAATCGGGCACCGGTCTGCATTCGGTGTACGCGTTGCGGATGCACCTGCCCGTCGTCGATCCGGCGACGCTGCGACTGGGACGAGTGGAGGACGATTTGATCGTGGGAGCGGACGGGGTCCGACGCCGGGTGCGCCTGGCGCCGGTATTGCGACGGTGCACGGTCGACGGCGCCGAACTCGACAACGGCTATCTGATCGTGCGTTTCCACCCGGACCCGGAAGCGTGGCCGGTATGAGCGAGCGAAACATGTCACAGCGTGCATGGCGCATGCCGGAGCCGAGCGCTGGCGAGGCGCAGGCATGAGTGATTCGAACGACTGGCCCGGCGCTGCCGAGCCCGGTGACGACCTCGGCGAATTCGCCGCGGAATTGAAGCTGCTGGCCGAGGCGGTGCTCGAACGGGTCGAACCCGTGCTGCGGCGCGCCGCCGACGGGCAGCCGGACTGGTCGAGTTGCAGTTGGTGCCCGGTCTGCGCGGCCGCGGCTCTGGTGCGCGGTGAGCATCACGATGTGCTCGCGGTGGTGGCCGATCACGGGACCGCGATCGTCACGGTGCTGCGCGAGGCGCTCGCCGGGGTGCCGGTAGAACCGGTGATGCCCGAAGACGGTGCACCGCACGATCATTCGTTCGCGACCGAACAACACGGCGACGCACCGGATGCGGAATCCACAACCGCCGACGCGGATACCCGCACCCGGCAGTCGAACTCGGCCGGGCGCAAGCGATCCCGCTACGTCGGCATCCCCGTGACGATCAAGGCATGACGGCGCGAGTAGCAGATGCGCGACCGCTGACCGTCGGAATCGACGTCGGCGGCACCAATATTCGCGCATCGGTGGTCGACGGCGACGGCGAGGTGCTCGACACCGTGGTCGCGCCCACACCGCATTCGGCGCGGGCACTGGAGAACGCGCTGGACCGCACGGTCCGCGAACTGTGCCGCAGACATCCGATCAGCGCGGTCGGCTTGGCGGTGGCCGGATTCATCAACGCCGATCGCTCGACGGTGCGCTTCGCACCGCATCTGCCCTGGCAGGACACCCCGGTCGCGCAGCGGCTCACCGAACGCCTCGAACTACCGGTGATCCTCGAACACGACGCCAATGCCGCCATGTGGGCCGAGTACCGATTCGGCGCGGCGGCGGGCGGGCACAATTCGGTGCTCGTCGCGATCGGCACCGGCATCGGCGCGGCATTGCTCATCGACGGCGAACTGTATCGGGGCACGCACGGCGTCGCACCGGAGCTGGGACATCTGCAGGTGGTGCCGCAGGGCCGGTCCTGTCCGTGCGGCAAACGCGGCTGCTGGGAAAGGTATTGCAGCGGAACGGCTCTGGTCGATACCGCGATCGAAATGCTGGCCACCGATCCGGTGCATTCGACGGTGCTGGCGCGCGAGGTGCTGCGCGATCCCGGTTCGCTGACCGGACGCCGGGTGGCCGGAGCCGCCCAGGACGGCGACCCGTTGGCCGTTGCGGTCATGGCCGATTTCGCCCGCTGGCTCGGGCTCGGACTGGCATTCGTCAGCGACATCTTCGATCCCGGGCTGATCGTGATCGCCGGTGGCGTAAGCAGTTCGGCGCCACAGTTCCTGGACGAGGCGCGCGAGGAGTACGCGCGGGCGATCACCGGCGCCGGGCATCGGCCGCTCGCCCGGATCCGGACCACCCAGCTCGGTGAGGCGGCGGGAATGATCGGCGCGGCGGAGCTCGCCAGGGCCACCCTCGCCGAGACCGGCCGCAGCCGTTCCTGGGCGGCTCGTTCCACCCACTGAGTTCGATTGCGGCGCTCCCGGGTCCCTCCGTGGTCACGCTCCGCTACCGCCTCCGGGCCCGTCGGTCACGCCGCGGGCGGTCGGTTATCAGAACTCGAGAACATGTGGTGAGATACGCCGCTCGGCTTGGATGTGATCTGTACCCAGCGGTAAAGTCGGCAACAGACGGTTGTACTCGTAAACGATCCCGGCCGCGGGGGTTAGGACGCCATGCTCTACTGGATGCTGAAGTACCTGTTCCCGGGACCGTTCATGCACCTCTACAACCGTCCGACGGTCGAAGGCGTGGAGCATATCCCCGCCGACGGACCGGCCATCCTGGCCGGGAACCACCTGTCCTTCTCGGACTGGTTGTTCGCTCCGCTGATGAGCCCGCGTCGGATCAGCTATCTCGCCAAGGCCGAGTACTTCACCGCCCCCGGCTTCAAGGGCCGGCTGCAGAAGTTCTTCTTCAGCGCCACCGGCCAGTACCCGATCGACCGCAGCGGCGCCTCCGCGGCCGAGGACGCGCTCAATGCCGCACGCAAACTGCTCGACAAGGGTCACCTCGTCGGCCTCTACCCGGAGGGCACCCGCTCCCCCGACGGTCGCCTGTACAAGGGCAAGACCGGCCTTGCCCGCCTCGCGCTCGAGACCGGCGTCCCTGTCATCCCGGTCGCGGTCATCGGCACCTTCGAGGTCTGCCCGCCCGGCCCGTTCCGCTGGCGCCGCCACAAGGTCACCGTCAAATTCGGCGCCCCCATCGACTTCTCCCGCTACGAAGGCATGGGCGGCAACCGTTTCGTCGAACGCGCCGTCACCGATGAGGTCATGTACGACCTCATGCAGCTCGGCGGCCAAGAATACGTCGACGTCTACGCCGCCAGCCTGAAGAAGGGCGTCCCCAGCGGCTCCGCCCCCGAAGCCACCCGCATCCCGGAGACGGCAGCAAGCTAGACCTTTCAGATCTGCGAGCCCGGTGCCGAACGCACCGGGCTCGTTCGGTTTTCGGCGGTCGCACCGCCCGGCGCACGACGCCGCGTCCACCGCGCGGATATCGTTGAGTCGTGACGGTGCGCGCAAAGATTTGCGGGATCAGGTCCGAGGACGATCTGCGGATCGCGCTGGCCGGCGGGGCCGACGCCATCGGATTCATCTCGGGGATCACCCATTTCAGCGAAGATGCCCTCGATGCCGAGCGCGCGGCGGCGCTGTCGCGGCTGGCTCCGCCCTTCGTCAGCCGTGTGCTGGTCACCCATCTGGAGGATGCGGCCGCGATCGTGAACCTGGCCGACCGCGTCGGCGTGGACGCGATCCAGGTGCACGGGCTCGTCACCATCGACACCGTTCGTGCGGTCCGAAAGAGCGCCGGTGGCCGGAAGATCATCAAGGCGGTGCACGTCACCGGGCCGGAGGCCGTCGATGACGCCCGCGAGGCCGCCGCGGATTGCGATGCGATACTGCTCGATTCACGCACCACGGACCGATTGGGCGGCACCGGCCGCACCCACGACTGGTCGGTGAGTGCGGCCGTCGTGACAGCGCTGCACGAACTGGGCTGCCCAGTGATGCTCGCCGGTGGACTCGGTCCGGACAATGTCGCCGATGCCATCGCACGGGTGCGTCCGTTCGCGGTGGACGTCAATAGCGGAGTCGAAACAGCCACCGGGGATAAACAACCCGAGGCATGCGCGGCGTTCGTGGCGGCGGCGCACCGGACGCCCGCGTCGTTCGCACCTCGAGTCCCACGGCCATGAGCACCAGGGCGCCGGCGAGCAGTGTCGCCGCGGTGACATGGCTACCCGCGACCGCGGTGCCGATGATCGACGCGACTACGGCCTCGTTGAGCCCAACGATCCCCGCCGTCGTGGCATCCAAGCGCCGCAACGCCCACCAGTAGCACGCGAATCCCGGGCCGAGTAGCGCCGCACCGATCACCGCCAATTCGGTTGCCGCGACCACCGATGGCGGCCGGAGCACCAGCAGTGGTGCCCCGAGAACTCCGGCGCACAGCAATTGCAGACCGGCGGCGGACAGCGTGGCACGGTCGGCGGATTCCCGGGCGACCAGACCGATCAGTAACGCGACACTGGCGGCACTGGCCACCGCCAGGGCACAGGCGAGCAGTACCTGCCAGGCGGGCGTGCCCGCGGGCGGGCGACCGGCCACCAGACAGATGGCCGCCCCGACGAGCACCAACTCGACGATCACCACCAGGTTCAATTCGCGCATCCCGCGCACGATATGGGTCGCGATGATCAACACCGGTGCGGTCAGATGCAGCGCGACGACGACCGGGAGCGGGCCGATCCGCAAGGCGGCGGCGTAAAACGCGAGGTTCACCACCTCGAGCGCCCCCAATCGGAGGAATAGACCGGGTCCGGCGCGGAAGGCCCGCACCGGATTGTCTCCGGCCGCCACCGCACACAGCAGCAGCGATACCGCACCACCCGCGGCCACCGGTGCGCCCGCCGCGAAACCCGTTGCGGCAGTGCGAGCGATCAAGGCGCTGGACGCGCCCCATAGGCTGGTGGCGACGACCAGCAGGGCCAGCGACCGATAGGCGGTATTCACGACGACAACAGGAAGGTCACCACGGGTAGCACCACCGCGGTGAAGGCCGCGAATACCGCCGCCGCGATCCGTACCTTCGGCACAGACGGCAGCCGCGTCGCCACCCCGGTGAAGCTGCCGAGCGCGATGAACAGGGTCCCCCACACCACCAGCGTCCGACTGCCGACCACCCCGAGTTCATCGGCGAATATCACCGCGAGTACGGCGATGGTCAGCCCTGCTGATCCGGTCGCCGCGAGCACCAGGGCACCCCCGTGGCTGTTCATCATCACCGCCCGCCCGTCCACCTCGATGACCTGCTGGGCATCCGCGTGGTGCACACCGTCGACGCGGCAGATCATGTCGAATACCCGCGCCGGGCTGACCCGCTCGTTGACCGCCGCGCGGGCGTATGTCATCGCCTCCAAACCCTGGACCGTGGCATACGACGTGACGAAACCCTCTGCCGAGGTACGGAATCCGCCCCGATTCGCGTGCAGGGCCGCCGTCTCCTGCAGATCGAGCAGATCGACCAACCCCTGCCGAACGCCTGGATCGAAGATCGCCTGACTATCCGCGACGACGACGGCGCCGACCGCCAGATGCAGACTCAGATGCCGCCAGGTGTCGGCGACTTCATTGCGGCGGAAGGCCTCCTCCTCGACCGGCTCCTCGCGCCGGCGCAGACCTTCGAGCAATTGCCCGACGGCGAGTTCGCGCACCCGATCGATGCGTTTGCCGCCGAGCGCGGCGATCTCCGGTCGCGCGACCACGAAAGCCACATAGGCGCAGGCGTATACCGGCCGCACGCGCGGATCGTTGTCCAGCATCGAGGTCACCAGAAATGTGGTGCCGCGCAGCAGTGCTTGGGCGGCCTCCTCGTGCTCGGATCCGAGACCGGCAAGTGCCCGAATCGAATTCGCGGTCGCGGTCACCGAAATCGGCCCCGCCCCGCGGGAGAAGCGCCAGCCGCCGCTGTCGGCATCCTGCTCGGCGAGCAGCGCACGCATCGAATCGACAACATCCGGATCCGTCGGCGAGACCCCGAGCGCCTGCAGGGCGCGCAGCCGCCAGGACACGTCGATGGGCGATTGAAATGCCCACTCGCCACTCTCCCTGGCCACGACCGAGCGGCGCACCAGCACCGAAACCTCGTCGGCCCGTGGCACTTCCCGACCGGCCGCGGTCAGTGCGCATACGACCTCCGCGGTGTTCTGCGGGTTCGGTGGCACATCCGATACCCACCCCCAACCGGCACCGCCGAGCCCGTCCGCCAACTGATTCCGGCACAGCCATTCCACCGCGAGCCCTACCCGGTCATCCAGATCAGACACGGTTCCCCTCCGTCGCATCGCCCCGACCCGACAATGACCTGTCGTACCAGGGGTTCCGACCACCCTACCGGCCCGACCGCGAGCCCGTGGCCGCTCGCGGATGGGCGATCTCGGCAACACCGGGGTGCGGGTCGCGACGGCGAGGCACAATCACGGTGTACGTGTTCCGAGTGCGGTAGCTGCGGGCGTGCCGTGGTGAAAGCTGGTGCACCGCAAGACGAGCGAGGGAGTCACGGTGTCGGAGATAGCGCCGGATCTGTTGTTGTCTCTCGCCGTGGCGGCGGCGCATCAGTTGGGGTATTCGTGTCGGTTGGCGGCGGCCGATGATGTGATGTTGTCCGGGCCCGCGGGGGATGTGATGGTCGGGTTGACGAATTTGCGGCGGATGGCCGCGGATGAGCCGCCGGATCAGTGGCCGGCATTGGTGGCGGACTATCTGAGTACCGGGCTGGTCGATCTGGAGGTCGACCGAGATCCGCTCGATACCGGCGACTTCGCAATGATGCAGGGGCTCATCAGGACTCGGCTCTACTCCGGGCACGGCGGTGCGCCCGATGTGGTGCGTCGCCAGGTCGCACCCGGCCTGATCCAGCGGGTGCTGATCGATCAGGTGCACACCATGGCTCCGGTCACCTATCCGATGCTGCGGCAGTGGCCGATCGACGAAGACGACCTGTTCGCCCTCGCCGAGCGGAACACCCGCAGCGACGGTCCATTGGATGTGCTCACTCACCAGATCGATACGCCGACCGCCGACGGTGTCGAAATCACCATGCTGTGCGGCATCTCCGACTACATCACCGCGCACGCGTGCTGGCTCGATGCGTATCCGGTGATCGGACCGGCGGGTGCGGTATTCGTGGTGCCGTCGCAGCGCCATATCTACGCGCACCCGGTGGCGAATCTCGAGGTGGTCCAGGCCACCACGGTGCTGGCCCAGGTCGCGGTGCTCGATTACACGCAGCGCCCGTGGCCGGTCAGCCAGGACGTCTACTGGTGGCACGGTGGCACCATCGAGCTGGCCGCAGCCACGCAGCACACCGGTGAATCGCTCTGCATCTATCCGTCGGACGACTTCCTCGCCGCGTTGAACGAACTCCCCGAGCCCTGACGAGATCTACGTCACACGGTAGTACTTCTCGCATCCAGGCCGTCACGTTTCGGACCGCTCGACCGTCTTATGCGTAGCCGGCTGTCGATCGAGAAGGAGATGACAATGCCTGTGCTGTTCATTCGTTACGAGGTGGCGCCACACGGCTCGGACGGGAGCCCGCGATGAGCTCGAAGGCGGCGCAGCATGCCGACGCCGCGGACGAGCGGTACCGCGCCGCGGCCTTCGTGAAGCGTTCGATCAACAAGGTCTTCCCGACGCACTGGGCCTTCCTGCTCGGCGAGATCGCCTTGTACAGCTTCATCATTCTGCTGATCTCGGGCATCTACCTGACGCTGTACTTCGATCCGTCGATGACGGAAGTGGTCTACGACGGCGCGTACCAACCGCTGCGCGGCGTGCACATGTCGGCGGCTTATGCCAGCTCCCTGGACATTTCGTTCGAGGTGCGCGGCGGTCTGTTCGTCCGGCAGGTACACCATTGGGCCGCACTGATGTTCCTGGCCGCGATCATCGTGCACTGCCTGCGGATCTTCTTCACCGGCGCGTTCCGCAAACCGCGCGAAGCGAATTGGGTGATCGGCTCGACCCTGTTGGTCCTGGCCATGTTCGAGGGCTACTTCGGCTACAGCCTGCCCGACGATCTGTTGTCGGGCACCGGCCTGCGTTCACCGCTCGGCGGGATCACGATGAGCATCCCGATCGTCGGAACCTGGATCCACTTCGCCCTGTTCGGCGGCGAATTTCCGGGCGAGGTGCTGATTCCGCGCCTGTTCATCACACATGTGCTGCTGTTCCCCGGCATCATGCTCGCGCTGATCGCCGCGCATGTCGCACTGGTCTGGTATCAGAAGCACACGCAATTCCCGGGACCGGGGCGCACCGAGCGCAATGTCGTCGGCGCGCGGATCGTGCCGGTCTTCGCCGCGGACCAGGGTGCGTTCTTCATGTTCACCCTCGCCACGGTGGCGATCATGGGCGGGGTATTCCAGATCAATCCGATCTGGGAACTCGGGCCATACAACCCGGCGCAGGTGTCAGCGGGTTCACAACCGGACTTCTACATGATGTGGACCGACGGCCTGGCCCGGCTCATGCCGCCGTGGGAGATATACCTCGGCAACTACACCATTCCGGCGGCGTTCTGGGTTGCTCTGGTGATGGGCCTGGTACTCGTGATCCTGCCCGCCTACCCGTGGATAGAGAAGCGGCTCACCAAGGATTACGCGGCCCACAATCTGTTGCAGCGCCCGCGAGACGTGCCGGTGCGCAGCGGAATCGGCGCGATGGCAATCACCTTCTATCTGGTGCTGACGCTCAGCTGTGTCAACGACATCATCGCGTTGAAGTTCGACATCTCGCTCAATGCCACCACCTGGATGGGCCGCATCGGCCTATTGATCGCACCGCCGATCGCGTACTTCATCACCTATAGGTTCTGCATCGGTCTGCAGCGCAGCGACCGGGCGGTGCTGGAGCACGGCATCGAAACGGGCATAATCAAGCGACTGCCGCACGGCGAGTACGTCGAGGTGCACCAGGCGCTCGGACCGGTCGACGAGCACGGCCATCCCGTGCCGCTGGTCTACCAGGGCGCGGCGATCCCGAAGAAGATGAACAAACTCGGTTCGGCGGGCAAACCGGGCTCCGGCAGCTTCCTGCGACCCGATCCCGTGGCGGAATCCGAGCGCTACTTCGAGATCGAGCACGCCGAGGAACGCAAACAGCTCGCCGTGCTGCAGAAGTACCAGGACCGAATGACCGACGGCGAAAGGCACACCCGATGATGTGGCTCACGCGCTCGCATGAGCCGGCTACCGAGGACTACGGCCTGCTCGTCGCGGCCGCGACGGTGGCCGCCGAAGCCACCGCCCGCACGGTCTGCGACCTGTTGCGCGACAACGGGATCCGCGCCACCATCGGCTCGGCTCAGCCCGCCCGACACCGGGTACTCGTCTTCCCGGAAGACGCCGTCCGCGCATTCGAAATCCTCTGCGACAACACCATCTGAGGGTTCGCACCAGAAGGCCCCGAACCATCCGGGTTCGGGGTCTTCGGTCATCTGGCGTCCGGCCACGAAATGATCACCGAAGTGGAATGCTGTCAGGCAGACAGTTCCAGCGGTATGGGAGCGAATCATGAGTTTTCAGAAGATTCCACCGGGGACGCGGGGATCCCGGCCACCGTCACCCAATCCGGTGTTCCGTTTCCTCATCCAGGCGATGGAGCGATACCACCGATTCCGCCACGACCGATTCATGGGGATGGACCTGGTCTATCTGACCACCGTCGGCGCGAAGAGCGGTCAGGAACGTCGGGTGACGGTGAGCCGGTTTCCGGCCGATGACGGCGGCTGGCTGATCGTCGCCTCCATGGGCGGCGCGATCCAACATCCGGGCTGGTATCACAATATCGCCGCACATCCGGATCAGGTGTGGGCTGAGGTGGGCGGTACGAAGTACCACGTCACGGCCGAACAGCTGGACGAGCAACGGCGCGAGCAGGCATGGAAGCAGATCACCGCGGTGCAACCGCGCTATCTCGGCTACCAGAAGAAGACCGACCGGCTCATCCCGATCATCGAACTCCGACCGCGCAGCTGATACCGGGCGCCTGTTGGCCGAGCCGACGATGGGAGTTCACATGGTGTTGGACTCCCTGCGCCAAGGTGGGCCAATGACTGGTTCGGACTTCGGCATCTCCCGGCGCACCCTGCTGCGCACCTCCGCCCTCGGTCTCGTGGCGGTCCCCGCACTCGCCGCCTGCTCGAACGACGGGCCCACACTGGTCCGTCCGCGCCCGAAACTCACCCATGGCGTCGCGGTGGGCGATCCGCGCACCGACGGCGCGCTGATCTGGGCGCGCTCCGATCAGCCCGCGAAACTGATCGTGGAGACCGCGGCCACCGAATCTTTCAGCGACGCCAAACGATTCACCGGTCCGATGCTCACCCCGGACTCCGACGGCACCGGACGCGTGCGCGTCAACGGTCTGCCCGCGGGTCAGCAGGTGCACTATCGGGTCACCCTCGAGGGCGAGGACGGCGCCACCTCCGAACCGATCACCGGTGTGTTCCGCACCGTGCCCACCGGCGCATCCGATATCAAGCTGCAGTGGTCCGGTGATGTGGTCGGCCAGGGCTACGGCATCAACCCCGAACTCGGCGGTATGAAGATCTTCTCCGCCATGGCCGCGCGCGACCCGCACCTGTTCATCCACTCCGGTGACTCGATCTACGCCGACGGCCCGCTGCAGGAATCGGTGACGCTGCCCGACGGCCGAATCTGGCGCAATACCGTCTCCGAGGCGAAAAGCGCTATCGCGCAGACCCTGGACCAGTTCCGTGGCAACTACGCCTACAACCTGACCGACCAGAACTACCGCCGCTTCAACACCTCGGTCGCCCAGGTGGTCCAGTGGGACGACCACGAAACCGTCAACAACTGGTACCACGGCGGCCTGGTCGCCGAGACCAAGGGCTACCGCGAGCGCAGCATGGACACCCTCGCGACGCGCTCGTGGCAGGCCTTCCACGAATGGATGCCATTGGAGCCGAAGGAGGCGGTCGACAGCCGCCTCTACCGCAAGATCTCTTACGGCCCGCTGCTGGACATCTTCGTCCTGGATATGCGGACCTATAAGGACACCAACGACATCGACAACGGACCCAGCGGTCGCATCTTCGGTCCGGAACAGACGAAGTGGCTCATCGAGGGTCTGCGCGATTCCAAGGCCACCTGGAAAATCGTCGCCAACGACCTACCGCTCGGCCTTGTCGTCAAGGACGGTGAACAAAAAGTCACGGCATACGAGGGCCCCGCCAATGGCGACAACGGCGCCCCGTCCGGCCGGGAAACCGAAATCGCCCAGGTGCTCTCGGCGAACAAGGCGAACAAGGTGGGTGGCGTGGTCTGGCTGACCGCGGACGTGCACTACACCGCGGCCCACCACTATTCGCCCGAGCGCGCCGCCTTCACCGACTTCGACGAGTTCTGGGAGTTCGTGTCCGGACCACTGAATGCCGGTGCGTTCGGCCCGAATCCGCTCGACGGCACCTTCGGTCCGGAGGCGGTCTTCGTGCACGCACCGACCGTTCAGAACGCCTCACCGCTGGACAGCTTCCAACATTTCGGTGAGGTGCTGATCGATGGCAAGTCAAGAGAACTGACGGTCAATCTGTGCGATGCCACCGGATCCGTCCTGTTCAGCCAGCGGCTCGCGCCGCCGGTCCGGTAACCGTAGAGATCGAACGAGCATCGGAGGCCGCGCTGTGGTTAGCTTTCGGTCCATGAGCACGCCGCACACTGTCGCCGCCGAAGAATATCTACCTCGTGACACCGCGGATGTCGTTCGTACGGTGCGGAATTCACGCGGTCGCGCGGAAAACCTCACGGTGCGTGGCGGCGAACCGATCGACGATGGTCTGTCGTTACCCGATCCGCGCGCGGTGGTGTCGCTGCGAAAGATGAATGCGGTGCTCGATATCAACCTCGGCAGGCGCACCGTGCGCGTGCAGGCGGGCGCCAAACTCTCCGATATCGATCGACGCCTCGGCGCACACGGGCTCGGTCTACCGATCGTCGGCGACCACCGCGATATCACCGCGGGCGGTTTCGCCTCGGTCGGCGGTGTCAGCACGGCATCGCACAAGTACGGCATGTTCATCGACCAGATTGTGGACCTGGAGTACGTCGATCCGGACGGACGCATCGGCACCTGCGGTCGCAACCACCACACCGAGCGCTTCCACCGGATCCTCGGCGCGGGCGGACGCGCGGGCATCATCACCGCACTCACCCTCGATGCGGTCGATATCGATAAGGACCACACCTGGCTCACCACCGACGCCGACCGCTTCCTGGACTTCGACTCCTTCGTCGAACACGCCTACGCCGAAATCGCCCGGCCGGGCAATGTCGCACTGCAGGTCGGTCGTTGGGTCGATACCGCGCCGCTGAAGGTGTCGCGTCCGGTCGGCACCGGACATGTGCAGCTGGGGACCGTGCGGTTCGGTCAGTGGTCGAGCCTCTACCCCACCACGCCCACCCGCTCGCTGCGTGCGCGCCGTGAGGTCGGCACCAAGACCAGGAAGTCGTTGGGCGTCATCGCCTCTGCTGCGGGCGGCCGCGCGGGTGCACCGGTGCGCAATGCCGCGGCGGGCGCACTCATGTTCGCCCCGAAGGTGCTGACACTGCGCGACGCGGAGTATCTGGCCGACACGGTCATCAGTTCCTCGGAACGCGGGCCCGCCTACCGGGTCGCGATTTTCGCGCCGCTGTCGACCTACAGCTCGGTTTTCTACAGACTGCACGATTTGTTTGCTGGCCACCGGGAGCGAACCGGATGCTTCACCGTCATCTCCGCGATGACCTACGGCGTGCGCTCGAAGTACCTGCGTGATGAGGCGCAAGCGCGCGGACTCGCGGTCGAGGACCACGGACTGATCACCTTCACCTGCCGTTTGCGGCCCTCGGCGCTGCCCTCAGAACTGTTGCGCGACATCGTTACCGGAATCGATGAGATCTGCACATCCGAACACGCCCTGAGGTACGACTCCACGGATTAGACTGTGTCGCGCCGCATATAGTCGCCAGCAAATAGCTTCACCGCCCATCCGGCGGTTCGGTTATCTGTTGGCGACGGCGGTCGACTTCGGCACTGTCGGCGGGGTGTCGGATGCGTTGGTTCAGCCCATCTACGGTGAAGGTTGCTCTGATGCTCGAATTCCGCAGTGCCCCGACCCGTTTGCCGGATCGTAAGCGCCAGCGGCCCGAATCCGTCGAGGGGCTGCGGGTTCTCGTGACGGACGCGTGTTCCGAGATCGGTCACGCCACAGCCACACTGCTTGCCGCACAGGGTGCGCAGTTGCTGCTGGTCGCCCGGCGCGGGGATCAACTCGTCGCCAGCTGCAATCAGATCGTCGATGCGGGCGGTGCCGCCAATTGGTTCCGCTGTGATATCTCCGCACTCGGTGATGTCGATCAGCTCGTCGACTGGGTGCTCAGCGATTTCGGCCGCGTCGATGTGCTGATCAACAATGCGGGCCGTCCGCTGCGCCGACCCGTCTCGCAATCCCTGGACCGCTTCCGCGATTATCAGCGCATGATGGCGACCAACTACTTCGGTCCGCTCCGTCTGACGCTGGGCCTGCTGCCCGCCATGCTGGAGTCCGGCTCCGGCCATGTGATCAATGTGGGCCCGTGGAGCCTGAAGACCGGTGCCACACCGAATTTCGCCTCCTACGCCAGCTCCCAGGCCGCCTGGACCACCTTCGGTCAATGCGCGGACGCCGAACTCTCGCCGCGCGGCATCCAGGTGACCGCCGTCCAATATCCGGCCGTCCAATCGGATACCGGCACGATCGCGCATTACGTCACCGAGCCCGCGCTGGAACCGACCGACGCAGCCCGCCTGATCGAAACGGCCATCCGCACCCGCCCGGCTCGCCTCCAACCCCGCTTCGCGCGCACCCTGCGCGGACTTGCCGGTGTCGCCCCCCGCTCCACCAACCGCATCCTCTCCCGCCTCGCCTCGCTCTAGCCCGCGGCAGCAGCGCCGACGGTAGTCGAATGGTGGCTTCGAGGCCCCTTGGGCAACCACCATTCGGCTACCGTCGGCGACATCCCGGCCCAGCAACGCCGAAGCGCCCCACCGGAGTCCGGTGGGGCGCTTCGGAAAGAGCTGTCAGCTCAGTGCTTTTCGGGGCCGAGGTAGTACTCGAAGACCAGACCGGCGGCCGCACCGAGGATGCACACCACGCCGATGCCGATCAGCCAGAACTGGAAGAACGCCAGGCCCAGGGCGGTGATGGAGCCCGCGGCGGCCAGGGTGATGGGCCAGAAGCTACCGGGCGAGAAGAAGCCCAGATCGCCCGCGCCGTCCACGATCTCGGCATCCTCGTAGTCCTCCGGACGCAGGTCGAGGCGACGTGCGACGAAACGGAAGTAGGTGCCGATGATCAGCGACAGACCGGCGGTCAGCACCGTCGCGGTGGTGCCCGCCCATTCGACACCGGTCCGCGACTGCCCGGTGAAGTAGCCGTACACGATTGCCACGATGACGAAGAACACCGTGAGCAGTTCGAAAATCCGCGCTTCGATCTTCATTTCAGATCAGTCCTCACTTGCTCTCTACCGCGGACGCGCTCTTGGTGTCGCGCTTGGTGTTGAACGGCTGTGTGGTGGTCGCGACCGGGGATTCACCGATGGACTCGAGCGCCTCGGCGTTGGTCTTACCCGCCTTGCGCGCATCGATGTACTTGGTGAACTTCTCCGGCGATACCGCCCGGACCTCGAAGTTCATCATCGAGTGGAAGGTGCCGCACATCTCGGCACAGCGGCCGACGAACGCGCCTTCCTTCTCGATCTTGGTGATCTGGAAGACGTTATCCGAGTGGTTTTCCTTCGGGTTCGGCATCACGTCGCGCTTGAACAGGAACTCCGGCACCCAGAAGGCGTGCACCACGTCGGCCGCGGCCAGCTGGAATTCGATGTTCTTACCGGTCGGCAGCACCAGCACCGGGATCTCGGTGCTGGAGCCGACGGTCTCGACCTTGTCGTAGTGCAGGTAGGACAGGATGTCGTTCTCCGGCTTGCCGTGCACCGGGCCCGGCTGCGGGTGACCGTCCTTGGTCCGCTCCTTGTACTCCTCGAGCTGTTCCTGGTTGGCGTCCTCGCGGGCCTTGTCGATGCCGTCGAAGCGGTAGCCGTCCTTGAAGTCGACATTGCGGTAGCCGAACTTCCAGTTCCACTGGAAGGCGGTCACGTCGACGGTCACGTCCGGGTTGTCGACCTTCTCGTGCACGTAGTTCTGCACGACCACGGTGAAGTAGAACAGCACCGCGATGATGACGAACGGCACGGCCGTGTAGGTCAGCTCCAGCGGCACGTTGTAACCGGTCTGGCGCGGGAACTCCGGTGAGTCCTTCTTCTTGCGGTGGAAGGCGACGGTCCAGAAGGTCAGACCCCACACCAGCACACCCATCGCCAATGCCGCGATGACCGACCAGGTCCACAGTTCCCGCATCCGGGTGGCCTGCGGCGTGATGCCCGAGGGCCAGCCGAATCGCAGCCAAACATTGTCGATCGAGCAGCCCGAGACGAGCATCGCGGTGATCCCCAAGGACACCGCCAGCCCGGCCCGCCGAAGGAGACGGCCCTGCCGACCCTTCACGGGTCGTGCCCCGATCTCTTCGCTCGCCTTGTGCGCCACGCTCACGCCTTCCTGGTCGCCACACATTCCGACAGTGCACCGCCCGGGTTGCGATCGCCCGGCGGTACGTCCTAAGCACGTTTCAGGGCATTCCGTCGGCCGCTTGCTTCGCGCGCGATCCAACTGAGAATGTCCTGAGTACTACGCAGCGTAGACCAAACCGGCGCCCCGTTTGACGTCGGGTCGCATTCGACACCCCGCCGACGCGGGGACTGATCCGGTCACCCGGACATCGTCGCAGTACAAGGCGTGCGACGCGACCGGATCGGGCAGGTGTGATGCAGGCGGGCACAACATTTCGCAGCACACCTGTGCGGTGGGCGCGACACACGAATCCGCCCGGTGCGGCATACTCGGACACGAGATTTCGTCCTGTGCGCCCACCCTATCGGGCGCAGCCACCCAATGAATCGGGCCAACGCCCGTGCCAAGTAGGAAACGAGGTTGCCGACGCCGTGTGTGGACTGCTCGGATTTCTGACATCTGATGCGGCAACCGACGACCGTCGGGGACGGCAGCCAGCGGAGCTGGCGGGGTGGGTGAACACAGTGGAGCGGGTGTACGACGCCTTGCACTGCGTGCGCCATCGCGGCCCGGACGAGCGCGGCACCTGGCACGACGACCATGTGATCTACGGCTTCAACCGGCTGTCGATCATCGATATCGAGCATTCGCACCAGCCGCTGCGCTGGGGTCCGGCGGAAAACCGGGAGCGCTACGCGCTGACCTTCAACGGTGAGATCTACAACTACATCGAGATCCGCGAGGAACTCGCGAAGGCGCATGCCGAGGAATACCCGGACGGCAGGATCTTCGAGACCGAGGGCGATAGCGAGGCGATCGTCGCGGCCTTCCACTACTGGGGTCCCGAGGCGGTGCGCAAGCTGCGCGGCATGTTCGCGTTCGCGATCTGGGATACCGAGACCAAGGAGTTGTTCCTGGCGCGCGATCCGTTCGGGATCAAGCCGTTGTTCCTCGCGACGGGTCCCGGCGGGACCGCGTTCGGCAGTGAGAAGAAGAGCCTGCTGGAACTGCTGCCCGTACTCGGGCTGTCCGACGCGCTGGATCCGCGGGCTTTGGAGCACTACACAGTGCTGCAGTACGTGCCGGAGCCGGAAACCCTGCACAAGGACATCCGCCGCCTGGAATCCGGGCACTACGCAACCGTGCGGGCCGGCCAGGCGCCGCAGATCACCCGCTACTTCAACCCACAGTTCAAGGTGCGGGCCTTCGCACCCGGTTCGGCGGCCGCCCGCTACCGCGAGATCGCCGAGGCCCTGGAGGACTCGGTCGCCAAGCATATGCGCGCGGACGTGACCGTCGGATCGTTCCTGTCCGGCGGCATCGACTCCACCGCGGTCGCGGCGCTGGCCATGCGGCACAACCCGAAGCTGATCACCTTCACCACCGGCTTCGAACGCGAGGGCTACTCCGAGGTCGATGTGGCCGCCGAGAGCGCCGAGGCGATCGGCGCGCGGCACATCGTGAAGGTGGTCTCCCCTGCCGAATTCGCGGCCGCGATCCCCGAAATCGTCTGGTACCTCGACGATCCCGTGGCCGACCCGGCGCTGGTTCCGCTGTACTTCGTCGCCAAGGAGGCGCGCAAGCACGTCAAGGTAGTGCTCTCCGGCGAGGGCGCGGACGAGTTGTTCGGCGGTTACACGATCTACCGGGAACCGTTGTCGCTCAAGCCCTTCGAGTACTTGCCGCGCGGCGTGCGCAAGCTGGCGGGCAAGCTCTCGGAGCGGATTCCGGACGGCACCCGCGGTAAGAGCCTGTTGCACCGCGGTTCGCTCCCGTTGGAGGAGCGCTACTACGGCAATGCGCGCAGCTTCAGCGATGCGCAGTTGCGTGCGGTGCTGCGCGAATTCCGGCCGGAATGGACCCACCAGGACGTCACCGCGCCGATCTACGCGCAGTCGCGCGGCTGGGACCCGGTCGCACGCATGCAGCATCTGGATCTCTACACCTGGCTGCGCGGCGACATCCTGGTCAAGGCCGACAAGATGACCATGGCGAATTCGCTCGAGCTGCGCGTGCCGTTCCTGGACTCCGAGGTACTGAAGGTCGCCGAACAGCTGCCCTACGAGCAGAAGATCACCAAGGAGACCACGAAGTACGCGCTGCGCCAAGCGCTGGAGGGCATCGTCCCGCCGCATGTGCTGCACCGAGCGAAGCTGGGTTTCCCTGTGCCGCTGCGGCATTGGTTGCGCGGCACCGAACTCTACGACTGGGCGCACCTGCAGATCGCCGAATCGCAGACCGATCACCTGTTGGACAAGGGCGCGATCAAGGGCATGCTCGAAGACCATCGCGCGGGCCGCGGCGACCACAGCCGCCGGTTGTGGACGTTGCTGGTCTTCATGGTCTGGCACGGGATCTTCGTGGAGAAGCGCATTACTCCCGACATCCAGGAGCCGGTCTACCCGGTCTCGCTGTAGTCACTGGTGCCGCACGTTCGGCACGCCGCGCATGAATTTGCCCGATGAATTCGTGCGCGGTGCGCTGAAAACCTGCGCGGCACCGGAATCGACGCGGACCTCGCCGCAGGACCGCATGGTGAGCAAATACGAACGGCCGCACCGGAATTCGGTGCGGCCGTTGTGGTTGGCGTCGCTCAGAGCAGGGGCTTGATATCGGCGGCGGCTTCGGGACCGTAAGCCTTGATGAGGCGCTCGAGGGCGTCGTCCTTGTTGAGGGTCCACTCCTGGGTGCCCATCGTCTCGAGTACGAGAACCGCGATGAGCGAACCCAATTGGGCGGAGCGCTCGAGCGAGAGTCCGGTGGTGTGGCCGGTGAGGAAGCCCGCACGGAAAGCGTCGCCGACGCCGGTGGGCTCGACCTTGTTCACCTCGGGGACCACACCGACGGTCACCTCGGTGCCGTCGCGGTCGACGATCTGCACGCCGTCCTTGCCGAGCGTGGTGACCCGGATGCCGACCTTGCGCGCGATCTCTTCCTCGCTCAGACCGGTCTTCTGCAGCAGCAGCGCCCACTCGTACTTATTGGTGAAAAGGTATGCGGCGCCGTCGATCAGCTGCACGGACTGATCGCCGTCGAGGCGGGCCAGCTGCTGGGACGGGTCGGCGGCGAACGGAATGCCGAGTTCGCGGCATTCGGCGGTGTGGCGCAGCATCGCCTCGGGATCATTGGCACCGATGAGCACCAGGTCGAGGGTGTGTTGCTCGGCGAGTTCGCCGATCGAGATGTCGCGGGCCTCGCTCATCGCGCCCGGGTAGAAGGAGGCGATCTGGGCCATATCGTCATCGGTGGTGCAGACGAAGCGCGCGGTATGCGCCCGGTCCGAGATCCTGACGGTGGAGCAGTCGACACCGTGCTTCTCCAGCCAGGCGCCGTACTCGGCGAAATCGGCGCCGACCGCGCCGACGAGCAGCGGCGTGCGGTTCAAAACGCCCATGGCATAGGCGATGTTGCCCGCGACACCGCCCTTGCGGATCTGCAGATCATCGACGAGAAAGCTCACCGAGACATGGTCGAGCTGATCGGCCAGCAGCGCGTCTGCGAACCGTCCAGGGAAACGCATGAGGTGGTCGGTTGCAATGGACGCGGACACGGCGATAGACACGAGGCTGAGCCCCTTCGAGTAGGCGGCAGACGACGAAAGGCGCGGGATGAACCCGCGCCTTCACCGTAGCTCACCCGCCTCCCCGAGTCTCTTGCCATCGGTGAGCGTCCCAAGGCTTTCGTCGCGGACCGGCGGTCGGCGCCCAGTTCAGTTCTGGACGCCCCGACGAGTTACCCATGTCCTTACAAAATCAGCTGCCGCATCAGCGGCAGGGGTACCCGGGACCCGATGCCTCTCGGGGAGTCGGGTCGAGGTGTCAGTTGAAGGAGTCGCCGCAGGCGCAGGAACCCGTCGCGTTGGGGTTGTCGATCGTGAAGCCCTGCTTCTCGATAGTGTCGACGAAGTCGATCGAGGCGCCCTGTACGTACGGCGCGCTCATCCGGTCGACGGCCAGCTTGACGCCGCCGAAATCGACGGTCAGGTCGCCGTCGAGCGAGCGGTCGTCGAAGAAGAGCTGGTAGCGCAGGCCCGCACAGCCGCCCGGCTGCACGGCGATACGCAGGGCGAGGTCGTCGCGACCCTCCTGGTCGAGCAGTGCCTTCGCCTTGCCGGCGGCGGCGTCGGTCAGAGTCACACCGTGGGTGGTCGTCTCGTCTTGCACAGTCATGAACTCTCCTCAGGACAGCTGTGTTCAACCCGTGAACAGCGCACGGCTCGTGGCTGTCAACACCACTCAGCGGGCTGTTATTCCCCCATCTTGCCACTACCGGGTACTGCGGTGGACACAACCTCCCACCGACCTCATTTCCTGCGAGGTACCGCATCGAATAGCCTGGTCGCGTGAAATTGTTCCGTCGCGGCGAGTCCAGCACCACCGACGAGAGCGCCGACCAGACGGCGGGCTCGGACGGCGGCTCGACCGCAGTCTCCATCACGAAAGCGGTCACCGCCACCGAGGGCAAGGGCCGACCGACTCCGAAACGCCGTGACGCCCAAGGCAAGCGCCGCGGCCCGGTGGCTCCGGCCCCGCTCACCGCGAAGGAGGCGCGCGCCCGGCGCAAGGCCACCCGCGGTAGCCGCGCGGACCGCAAAACGGCCTCGGCCGAGCGTCGGCTGGCGGCCCAGGACCGGCGCGCCAGGATGCTGGCCGGTGAGGACAAATACCTGCTGCCCCGCGATCAGGGCCCGGTGCGGGCCTTCGTGCGCGACATCGTCGACGCCCGGCGCAACCTGGTCGGGTTGTTCATGCCGATGGCGCTGGTCCTGATCCTCTCGATGTTCGTCGCGCCCGCGCTGCAGACGATTGTGACGCTGGCCATGCTGGTGATGATGTTCTTCATGATCGCCGAGGGCTTCCTGCTGGGCCGGATCGTCAACGGACGAGTGCGTGAGCGTTTCCCGGAGAGCACCGATACCGGCTACAAGCTGGGTTGGTACGCCTTCGTCCGCGCCTCGCAGATCCGCAAGATGCGGGCGCCGAAGCCGCGGGTCGGCCCCGGCGACAGTGTCTGATTTGCAGCGCCTTCGGCGCTGCGGGTTCGCGGCCCCCTGATGTCTCGCTCCGTGGTTGTCGCTGATGGCGGATCGTTCGGCCACCGATGTGTGGGTCGGATGGTCGAGTCCGGTGTGTGCGGCGATGCGTTTGGTCGGCTCGGGCGCGAGACGGGCCGCTCGTAAGACTCGCTCCATTGGGGGCACCGACAACGGATCGTTCGGCCACCGATGCGCGCTCGACGGATGGTCGATTCCCACGCCTGCGGCGCATGCGCTTCGACGGCTCGGGCCGCGAACAGGCCGCTCGTAAGACTCGCTCCGTCGTCGTGGGGAAATCGGCGACGGAACCTACGACCCGCTCGGTGCCGCGTCAGTGGTGATGTGAGTGGGCGATGATGGCGGACAGATCGGACTGCAGGCGCTGGGCGTCGCGGTCGGTGACATTCGCTGATCCCGCGTGACCGCCACCTCGTGTGACGAGGACCGCGAAGCCCACTACGACCGCCATGCTTACGAGAAAAGTAATCATGGCAGTAATTTTGCGCTCGATGATTTACCGCCGAAAGTGGCTGTTCTGACATTGTTCGTAAAGATCCAGCCAGGTACGCTGTCTGCATGCTGTCCAAGGTCGCGGTGGTGCTGTCGGAGCGCCTGGCCATGTTCGAATTCGGCGTGGTCTGTGAGGTTTTCGGGCTCGATCGGACCGCGGACGGACTGCCCGGATTCGATTTCAAGGTGTGCGGGGCCGAGCCGGGGAAGCCGCTGCCGTCCACGACTCCCGGTATCACTGTCACGCCGGAGTTCGGACTGGAGGAGTTGGCGAAGGCCGATCTGGTGGCGATTCCGGCCTTTCCCGCATCGGCCTTGGAACAGGGGCTCGATCCGCGGGTCGTCGGCGCGATACGGGACGCCTCGGATGGTGGGGCGATCGTGCTCACCGTATGCTCCGGTGCCTTCCTGGCCGGGGCGGCCGGGCTGCTCGACGGTCGCAAATGCACGACGCATTGGCGCTATGTCGACCAGTTGGCGGCGCAGTTTCCGCAGGCCACGGTCGATCCCGATGTGCTGTTCGTCGACGAGGGCAATCTGATCACCTCGGCGGGCACGGCCGCCGGCATCGATGCCTGCCTGCATCTGGTGCGCCGGGAGATCGGCAGTTCCGTCGCGAACGCAATCGCCCGGCGGATGGTGGTACCGCCGCAGCGTGACGGCGGGCAGCGCCAATTCATCGAGCGTCCGGTGCCCGAATGCACCTCCGACAGTCTCAGCTCCACGCTTCAGTGGATGAACGAAAACCTCGACCTGCCGCACACCATCGACGATCTGGCCGCCCGCTCGATGATGTCGACCCGCACCTTCGCCCGCCGCTTCGCCGCCGAAACCGGAACCACACCGGTGAAATGGCTGACCAATCAGCGCGTGCTGTATGCGAAGCATCTACTGGAGGACACCGACGAGGGGCTGGAACAGATTGCCGCACAAGCCGGTTTCGGATCCGGTGCGCTGCTGCGGCATCACTTCCAGAAGGTCGTCGGCATCGCGCCGACCGAGTATCGCCGCCGGTTCGGCGGCGCGGAGGCGACCGAGCAGCGCGCCTGAGCACGGCGTATTGGTACGGTGCTGCCGTGTCGGATCGCTCATCTACCAGCAGCCGCGCGCACCGCATCCTCGTGCTCGGCGGCGCGCGATCCGGTAAGTCGGCGTTCGCGGAGGTGTTGGCGGCTGAGGGCGGTCCGGTGCGTTATATCGCTACCGCGATTCCCGATCCGGCCGATCTCGACTTCGCCGAGCGCATCGCCCGCCACCGCGGCCGCAGGCCCGCGGACTGGACGGTCCTCGAAAGCGCTGATCCGGCAACGGTTCTCACCGCCGCACCCCCGGCCGGAAGCACGCTGATCGACGATATCGGCACCTGGCTCACCGCCCGTATCGACGCCCGCGAGGCCTGGGATGCCCCGCGCGGCACCATCGCCCCAGACACGGACGCCTTGGTCGCCGCTGTCACTGCCTACCCGGGCCGCTTGGTGATCGTGACCCCCGAGGTGGGTATGGGCGTCATCCCCGCCACCCGCTCCGGCCGCCTCTTCCGCGACGAGATCGGCACCCTCAACCAACGCCTCGCGCAAACCTGCGACGAGGCCTTCTTAATTGTCGCCGGACTACCTCTCCGCCTGAAATAGCACCGCACGGCAGCTGCGACGACGTCGCGACACCCCGCGCCCACCGGGTGTCGTGACCGCGCAGAATGCGCCGTGCGGACGGCCGAGTGGGGCCGCGAGACCGCGGAACGAGGCATCGGGTGCGGGGTGGGTGGTGCGGATGGGTCGGGGTGGCGGCAAGATTGGGCCCGATATGGACTGCGCGGTGTAGCAATGACTGCCCCGACCCGGAAAGGCTCGACAGTGACAGACGGATTCGGACCAGTTGTGCCACCCGATGCGGGGGTTCGGGCGGCGGCGGAGCAGCGGCAGGCGCAGCTGACCAAACCCGGTGGGGCGCTCGGGCGGCTCGAGACCCTCGGGAACTGGGTGTCGGCATGTCAGGGCGTGTGCCCGCCGAAGCAGTTCGAGCGGGCGCGGGTGGTGGTGTTCGCCGGAGATCACGGCATTGCGCGCCACGGCGTTTCGGCATATCCGAGTGAGGTGACCGCGCAGATGGTCGCCAACTTCCTCGGCGGCGGCGCGGCGGTGAATACGCTGGCCGCAGTGGCGGGTGCGACCGTGCGAGTCGTCGATATTTCCGTCGACGCCGATACCGATCCGCAGGTCGCCAAGCACAAGGTGCGGCGCTCGAGCGGGGCGATCGATCGCGAAGACGCGCTGAGCGAGGACGAGATCCGTGCCGCGCTCGCCGCGGGCACGGCGATCGCCGACGAGGAGATCGATGCGGGCGCCGACCTGCTCATCGCGGGCGATATGGGCATCGGCAATACGACACCCGCCACCGTCCTCATCGCGACCCTCACCGATACCGAACCCATCGCCGCTGTCGGCCGGGGCACCGGCGTGGACGATGCGGGCTGGACCCGCAAGGTCGCCGCGATCCGCGATGCCATGCGCCGCGCCCGCCCGGTCGCCAAGGACCCGGTCGAACTGCTGCGCGTAGCCGCAGGCGCCGACTTCGCCGCCCTGGCGGGCTTCCTCGCCCAAGCCGCGACCCGACGGACTCCGGTCATCCTCGACGGCGTGGTCGTCACCGCGGCTGCACTGGTCGCCGAAGACCTGGCCGCGGGTGCCAGCGCCTGGTGGCTCGCGGGCCACCGCTCCACCGAACCCGCGCACACCCTCGCGCTGCGCCACCTCCGCCTCGAGCCCCTCCTCGACCTGGACATGCGCCTCGGCGAAGGATCTGGCGCCCTGACCGCCCTCCCCGTCCTCCGCGCCGCTGTAGCCACCCTCGCCGAAATGGCCACCTTCGCGGAAGCCGGTGTGAGCACAGCCGATTCGGAAGCCGAAGCCGAAGCCGAAGCCGGCATCGCCGCCGAAGCGCCCGCGCAACCGGACTTGCGGAAGTAGACCTTGGCTGCACACGCATCCACCGACATGCGGGCCCGGCACTCCGAGCCGACGGAACGCTCAGCATGAACGGTGCGCGACGGACGGCGTGCGCGACGACGGTGTCGCTGCGTGGATCGGACGATGGCGACGGTCGAGCGATTACAGGTCGGCAAATATGAACGGTGTACGGCTTGCGGTGTCGTGGCTCACGGTGCTGCCGGTGCGGGGGCCGGAGAGTGTCGATCGGAGCGCGGCGGGGCGGGCGATTGCGTTGGCGCCGTTGGTGGGCGTGGGACTCGGAGCGGCCGGGGTGGGGTTGCTGTGGGTGCTGGTGTGGGGCGGGGCGAGTGCGGCGGTCGCGGGGCTGGTAGTGGTTGCCGGATCGGCGCTCATCACTCGGGGGATGCACCTGGACGGGTTGGCCGACACGTTGGACGGGTTGGGGTCCTATGGTTCGCCCGAGCGGGCCAGAGAGATATCGAAGAGTGGCGACACGGGGCCGTTCGGGGTGGCGGCAATTGTGTTCGCCGTTGGGATCCAAGCATTTTCGTTCGCCGCGCTGGCCCAAGCCGAGCGTTGGTTCGCGGTGCTACTCGCGGTGGTCGTCGGCCGAGTGGTGGTAGTCCTCGCATGTCGGCGTGGCATCGCCGCCGCCCCCGGCACCGGCTTCGGCGCACTGGTCGCCGGGACCCAGCACCCGATCACCATCGCATTCTGGTCCGCACTCGCCGTAGCGGCGGGCATACTCGCCGTCCCGGACCACCGCTGGCTCGGCCCCGCTGTTGTCCTTGTCGCCCTGGGCATTTCAGCTCTACTGGCCCGACACTGCATCCACCGCTTCGGCGGGCTCTCCGGCGACATCCTCGGCGCAACACTCGAGATATCCGTCGCCATCACCGCCGCCGGACTAAGCATGGGCACCTGACTCACAACAGCGTCGCCGGCAACGCGTTGCCATGCCGCCCTTGATATTTCGGGTCTCATGACCCACATCGGTCCCCCGAGCCTGGATAGCGGATCGGACCTGAGCGTGCATTCTCGCGTGGACTAGGCGGGAAAGTGCACGCTCAGACCCAGTTCGACCGCCAGCTGGACAGGACAGCGGCGGTATTCACCCGCGTCGGGCCGACACGGCGGCTTCGTAAGTCCGCTGACTACACACGCGAACAGGCCCGCACTCTATCGGGACACATTGCCCGCGATGAGATAGCTGGCACGGTGCGCGCATTGTCTGGGTCAGGCAATACAGTGGACGGTATGTCTTCCGAGCGCCTGTATTTTCGTCAACTGCTGTCCGGTCGAGATTTTGCCGTGGGTGATCCGATCGCGACACAGATGCGAAATTTCGCGTATCTGATCGGCGATCGGGAGACCGGCGAGTGTGTGGTGGTGGATCCGGCGTATGCGGCGGGCGATCTGGTGGATATCGCCGAGGCTGACGGGCTGCGGCTGACCGGGGTGCTCGCCACCCATCACCACCCGGACCATGTCGGCGGCACCATGCTGGGATTCACCCTGCGCGGGGTGCGGGAGTTGCTGGAAAAGACCAGTGTTCCGGTGCATGTCAATGCCGAGGAACTGTCCTGGGTCGCCAATGTCACCGGCATCGCGCCGAGCGAACTCACCGGACACCAGCACTGCGACAAGGTCAGCGTCGGTGCCTTCGATATCGAACTGCTGCATACCCCCGGCCACACACCCGGCAGCCAGTGCTTCCTGTTCGATAATCGCCTCATCGCGGGCGACACTCTCTTCATCGACGGCTGCGGTCGCACCGACTTCCCCGGCGGCGACTCCGACGCCATGTTCCGTAGCCTGCGCTACCTAGCCGACCTATCCGGCGACCCGGTCGTCTACCCCGGTCACTGGTATTCCCAGGACCCCTCCGCCGCGCTCTCCACGGTCAAAGACGCCAACTACGTCATGCGCCCGCAAACCCTGGAGGAATGGCGCACCTTCATGCCCAGCTGACCCACGAACGGCACACGGCTGCGGCATTTCGCGAGACTGCCGCAGTCACATGCCGCGCATCCACCCGTGGATATCGGCGAAGGTGCCGCGCTGGATACCGGTCAGGGTGTCACGCAGTGCCATGGTGACCTCGCCCGGCTCACCACCGCCGACGGCGAACTCACCATCGGCGGAGCGAACCCAGCCGACCGGCGTGATCACGGCGGCGGTACCGCAGGCGAAAACCTCGGTGATCTCACCGGATTCGGCGCCCTTGCGCCACTCCTCCACCGAAACCTTGCGCTCCTCAACCACATAGCCCGAATCCGCGGCGAGGGTGAGCAGCGAATCGCGGGTGATGCCCGGCAACAGCGATCCGGACAACTCCGGGGTCACCAGACGCGCCTCGGAACCGGAGCCGAAGACGAAGAACAGGTTGTTGGTACCCATCTCCTCGACATAGCGGCGCTCACAGGCATCGAGCCAGACGACCTGATCGCAGCCCTTCTCGGAAGCCTGCGCCTGGGCGAGCAGCGAGGCCGCGTAGTTACCCGCGACCTTCGCCTCACCGGTACCGCCCGGTGCGGCTCGCACGTATTCGGTCGACAGCCAGACCCGCACCGGCTTCACACCGCGCGGGAAGTAGGCGCCCGCAGGCGATCCCAGCAGCAGGTATTTGTAGGCCGAGGCGGGCTTCACGCCGAGCCCGGCCTCGGTGGCGAACATGAACGGCCGCAGGTACAGCGACTCCTCACCGCCGGCCGCGGGCACCCAGCCGCTGTCGACCTCGAGCAGTTGACGCACGGATTCGATGAACAGTTCCTCGGGCAGTTCCGCCATCGCCATCCGGCGCGCGGACTTGCGGAAGCGCGTCGCATTCGCGTCGATGCGGAAGCAGGAGATGCTGCCGTCGTTCTGCCGGTAGGCCTTCAGACCCTCGAAGATGGCCTGGCCGTAGTGGAACACCATCGTCGCCGGATCCATCGCCAGCGGCCCGTACGGCTCGACCCGGGCATTGCCCCAGCCTTCGCCCTCGGTGTAGTCGATGGAGACCATGTGGTCGGTGAAGAAGCGCCCGAAGCCCGGTGCCGCCAGAATCTCCTGTACCCGCTGCGCCGGGGTGGGCGCGGGATGCGGAACATGGGTGAACTGTGCGGCGACGGTCATGAGGCAGATCCTATCGGTCGCGGTTTTGCCGCGGTGCGAGTGTCGGTGCGCCGCGAATGTACCCGCATCATCTGCAGGCTTCCGCAGTGCGCAGCCAGACGCCGACTATTTGGTCTTCGTGTCGACGAACGGCGGACGCACGACCTCGCAGCGCAGCCGGCGGCCGCGCACGTCGACCTCGACCTCCGCGCCGGGTTCGAGGCCCGACGCAGTATCGAGCAGGGCGAGGGCGATACCGATCTGCAGCGACGGCGAGAAGGTGCCGGAGGTGGTTTCGCCGACGGGCGCACCCGCACGCAGCACGGTCTGTCCCTGACGCAGCACACCTCGATCAAGTGCCTTCAGCCCCAACAGGATTCGACGCGGACCGGTCGACTTCTCCTGCTCCAGTGCGGCTTTACCCCAGAACTCGGCCTTCTTCCACCCGATCGCCCACCCGCAGCGCGCCTGCACGGGCGAAATCTCCAGCGACAGTTCATGTCCGTGCAGCGGATAACCCATTTCGGTGCGCAACGTATCGCGAGCGCCGAGCCCGGCGGGCTGCCCATCGTGCGCACGGACCTGCTCGACGAGTGCGCGGAACAGCGGCTCGGCATCGGCCCACCGCGGCAACAGTTCGTAGCCGTGTTCGCCGGTGTATCCGGTGCGGCAAACCCGAATCCGGCGGCCGTCCCATTCGGCGTCGGCGTAGGCCATGTACTCCATATCGGTCGGCAGCCCGAGCCCGGTGAGCACCTCCGTCGAGCGTGGTCCCTGCACCGCGAACACCCCGTACTCGCGGTGCTCGTCGGTCACCGTGATGCCTTCCGGCGCGACCTTCTGCAGTTCCGCGACCACGGCGGCCGTATTGGCGGCATTGGGCACCAGGAAGATCTCGTCATCGCTGACGTAATAGGCGATCAAATCGTCGATCACACCGCCGTCGGGCGCGCAGCACAGCGTGTACTGCGCCTTGCCCGGCCGGATCCGACCGAGGTCGTTGGTGAGCGTCGAGTTCACGAAATCCGCCGCGCCCGCGCCGCGGACAGTGGCCTTGCCGAGGTGACTCACATCGAAGAGGCCGACGGTCGTGCGAACTGCCTGATGTTCGCCGACCGTCCCCGCGTATGACACCGGCATTTCCCATCCGCCGAACGGCGCGAACTTCGCCCCGAGTTCGACGTGGACACCATGGATCGGGCCTTGCAACAGGTTCGCATCGGTCACCGGCCGAGCTTAGCCCGGTGGTGGCGTCGCGATGCGCCACCCGGAGCAGACCGAATAGCCTGTGTCCATGACCGATGTTGCAGATCGCTCGCTCGGACCGGACCTGGACCTGGTCGACACCATCAGCGCCGACACCGATGTGTTGGTGATCGGCCTGGTGTCCGGTGACGACGGCCCGACGATCGCCACACTGGAGGACGAATTCGTCGACAACATCCTCGCCCCGGAAGTCCGCGCGGCGCTGCAGGAACAGCTGCGCGCCGTCGGCGCGAAGGGTAAGGCCGAGGAGCTCACCCGGATTCCCGCCCCCACCGGCCTCGATGTGAAGAGCGTGCTCGCCGTCGGACTCGGCGCCGCGGACAAGATCGATGCCGAACAGATCCGCCGCTCGGCCGGTGTCGCCGGCCGTGCGCTGACCGGTGTCGGCCTGGCCGTGACCACGCTGTCGGGTCTCGAGGGCGGCATCGGCCCGACCGCCGAAGGGTTCTTCCTCGGTGCGTACACCTTCACCGCGTTCAAATCCGAGAGTGCCGACGGCAAGCCGGACGAGCAGCCGGTGCGCAAGGTCGAACTCCTGGTCGGCGACCCGAGCGTGTCCTATCGCAAGGGCTTCAACCACGACTGGGTGATCGCCGAATCCATCGCCACCGCACGCGATTTCGTCAACACTCCGCCCAGTCACCTGTACCCGGCCGAATTCGCCACCCGCGCAAAGGCGCTGGCCGAGGCAGCGGGTCTGCAGGTCGAGGTGCTCGACGAGCAGGCGCTGGCCGACGGCGGCTACGGCGGCGTGCTCGGCGTCGGCAAGGGCTCTTCGCGCCAGCCGCGCCTGGTGCGCCTGACCTACAACGGTGGCGCCAAGAAGGTCGCGCTCATCGGCAAGGGCATCACCTTCGACACCGGCGGCATCTCCATCAAACCCGCCGCGAATATGGAAAATATGACCTCCGATATGGCGGGCGCCGCCGCGGTCATCGCCACGACCATCGCCGCCGCCAAGCTGGAACTACCGGTCACCGTGATCGCGACCGTGCCGATGGCCGAGAACATGCCGTCGGCCACCGCACAGCGCCCCGGCGATGTGCTCACCCAATACGGCGGTAAGACCGTCGAGGTGCTGAACACCGATGCCGAGGGCCGCCTGATCCTGGCCGACGCCATCGTGCGTGCGGGCGAGGACGATCCGGAGTACCTCATCGATGTCGCCACCCTCACCGGCGCGCAGATGGTCGCGCTCGGCACCCGCACCCCCGGCGTGATGGGCACCGACGATTTCCGCGACCGGGTCGCGCGGCTGTCGCGCCTGGCCGGCGAAAACGGCTGGGCCATGCCGCTGCCCACCGAACTGCGCGCCGATCTGAACTCCAAGGTCGCCGATCTGGCGAATGTCGCACCGCACCGCTGGGGCGGCATGCTCTCGGCCGCGATTTTCCTAAAGGAGTTCGTACCCGAGGGTGTGCAGTGGGCGCATCTGGACGTCGCGGGTCCGGCCTACAACACCGGCGGCCCGTTCGGCTACATCGGCAAGGGCGGCACCGGGGTTCCGGTCCGCACCCTGGTCTCGGTGATCGAGGACATCGCGCACGAGGACGCGGCGGAGTAACCGAATGCCGGTGCGGCGTCCGGTATTCCCGGGCGTCGCACCGCGGGCCGCGAACAAATTGAACAAAAAGAACAGCCCTACAACTCGCCCGATTCGCGTTCCAGCGCCCGCCGGCGCTCGATCCGCTTGCGGGCGTCGTAGTCGCGCATCCGTTGCGGATAGCCGGTCTTGCGGACGTCGTAAACGGGAATCCGCAAATCTCCGGCTAGCCGTCGCGCGCCACGCTCCCCGACGATGCGACGGGTCCATTCGCCGTCGGCCGCGATCAATACGACAGTGACATCCGTCACGGTCGTCTTGGGCTCCACGTAGCCCTCCACCCCGGTATGGGTGCGCACCCACTCGGCGAGATAGCGAGCATCGTCGCCACTACCCGAACCCGCACGTGAACCGCTGCCACCCCACCCCGCGCCGCCTCGGAAACGATCCAGCAAACCCAACGACGCCGACCTCCTTCCGCCGGTTACCGAGTGCTCGGCACCGGTCATTCCATCTTGCCAGCAGCGTGTAGTTCGCTGCCCTGTGCTACACGTCTCGCGGGCGAGTGCAAGGATGGATCGCGGTACAAGAACCACACAGATCTCCGGTGCCACGCACAATGATCGGTGGCTTTCGGACACCCATCGCGACCCGCGGTGGGTGTTCGCAGTGAGATCAACTGTTGTAGAACCCGTCGAGCAGTCAGAGGAGTCAACGGACATGGCCTTCTCCGTCCAGATGCCGGCTCTTGGTGAGAGCGTCACCGAGGGAACGGTGACCAGGTGGCTGAAGCAGGAAGGAGACACGGTCGAGGTCGACGAGCCACTGCTCGAGGTCTCCACCGATAAGGTCGACACCGAGATCCCGTCGCCGGCGGCGGGTGTGTTGTCGAAGATTGTCGCCGCCGAGGATGACGTCGTCGAGGTCGGCGGTGAGCTCGGTGTGATCAGCGAAGCCGGCGAAGCGCCCGCGCCCGCCGCCGCACCCGCACCTGAAGCCGCGCCTGCACCCGCCCCGGCACCAGAGCCGGAACCGGCCCCAGCGCCGGCCGCCGCCGCTGCGGCCCCAGCACCCGCGGCTCCCGCCGCACCCGCACCCGCCGCCGCGTCGGGCACTCCGGTCAAGATGCCGGAACTCGGTGAGTCGGTCACCGAGGGCACCGTCACCCGCTGGCTCAAGCAGGTCGGTGACCAAGTCGCCGTCGACGAGCCGCTACTCGAGGTCTCCACCGACAAGGTCGACACCGAGATCCCCTCGCCCGTCGCGGGCACCCTGCTGGAAATCTCCGCGCAGGAAGACGATGTCGTCGCCGTCGGTGGACAGCTCGGCGTGATCGGCAGCGGCGCCCCCGCGGCCGCCGCCCCGGCACCCGCCGCCCCCGCACCGGCCCCGGCAGCTCCGGCACCCGCGCCCGAACCGGCTCCCGCGCCTGCTCCGGCTCCCGCGGCCGCCGCCCCGGCACCTGCCCCGGCCCCGGCCCCGGCTCCCAAGCCTGCTCCCGCTCCGGCCGCCACGGCTCCGGCGCCGACCCCGGACACCTCCGGCAACGGCGCGACCCCGTACGTCACCCCGCTGGTCCGCAAGCTGGCCGAGGAGAACGGCGTCAACCTCGCCACGGTCACCGGCTCCGGTGTCGGCGGACGCATCCGCAAGCAGGATGTGCTCGCCGCCGTCGAGGCCAAGAAGGCACCGGCTCCGGCCGCAGCCGCCCCCGCGGCAGCCGCACCGGCCGCGAAGGCACCCGCCCCCGCGGCCCCGTCGCAGCTGGCGCACCTGCGCGGCACCGTGCAGAAGGCGAGCCGCATCCGCCAGATCACCGCCACCAAGACCCGGGAATCGCTGCAGACCACCGCGCAGCTGACCCAGGTGCACGAGGCGGATGTCACCAAGATCGCGGCGCTGCGCAGCCAGGCCAAGGCCGCGTTCAAGGACCGCGAGGGCGTCAACCTGACGTTCCTGCCGTTCTTCGCCAAGGCGGTCGTCGAAGCGCTCGGCGTGCACCCGAACGTGAACGCCAGCTACGACGAGGCCACCAAGGAGATCACCTACCACGCCTCGGTACACCTCGGCATCGCCGTCGACACCGAGCAGGGTCTGCTGTCCCCGGTGATCCACAACGCCAGCGACCTGTCACTGGCCGGACTCGCCCGCGCCATCGCCGATATCGCCAACCGCGCCCGCACCGGCGGCCTCAAGCCGGACGAGCTGGCCGGTGGCACCTTCACCATCACCAATATCGGCAGCCAGGGCGCGCTGTTCGACACCCCGATCCTGGTTCCGCCGCAGGCGGGCATGCTCGGCACGGGTGCGATCGTCAAGCGTCCGGTGGTGGTCACCGATGAGACCGGCAACGAGTCCATCGGCGTCCGGTCCATGTGCTACCTGCCACTCACCTACGATCACCGCCTCATCGACGGCGCCGACGCCGGTCGCTTCCTGACCACGATCCGGCACCGGCTCGAGGAAGCGGCGTTCGAAGCGGACCTCGGTCTGTAGTCGGAAAGGGTCGTCTGTCGCGTATGAAGGTGGTGATCGCCGGTTCGTCCGGGCTGATCGGGACGGCACTCGTCGCGGCGCTGCGCCGCGAGGGGCACGAAGTCGCCAGATTGGTACGCCGCTCCCCCAACGCGCCGGACGAATATCGCTGGGATCCCGCTCGCGCCGATCTGGACGAGCGGGCCCTGCGCGGCGCCGACGCACTGGTCAACCTCTGCGGGGCGAGCATCGGACGGCGGCGCTGGAACGGCAGCTACAAACAGGAGCTGCGTGACAGTCGGCTCACCCCGACCGATGTCCTGGCCAATGCGGTCGCCGCCGCTGGTGTGCCGGTGCTGGTGAATGCCAGCGGCGTGCACTACTACGGCGGCGCCACCGGCAACCGGGTGGTCGACGAAACCACCCCCGCGGGAACGGGTTTCCTCGCCACCCTCTGCCGGGACTGGGAGGCCGCGACCAAACCCGCCGTCGATGCGGGTGTGCGCACGGTGTTGCTGCGCAGTGCCGTGGTGCTGTCCCATCACGGCGGCATGCTCAGCATGCTGCAGCCGCTGTATTCGCTCGGCCTCGGCGGCCGGCTCGGCAATGGACGGCAGTACACGCCGTGGATCTCGATGGCCGACGAGATCGGCGCGATCATCTTCGCGCTCACCCACGACAGCATTGCCGGACCGATCAATTCCGTCGGTCCGGCACCGGTCACCAATGCCGAATTCAATCGGGCGCTGGGCCGCGTGCTGCACCGGCCGGCCCCATTCGTCGTGCCCGCGTTCGCATTACGCGCACTGATCGGCGAATTCGCCGAAGAGGCGATCCTGAACGGGCCGCGCGCGATTCCGACAGCGCTGGAAGAGGCGGGTTATCCGTTCCAGCACCAGACGATCGGTGCCGCGCTCGCGGCTGCCTTGGGCCATGATGACGACCGATGACGCTGGACCCGAAACCGGCAGTGTGTCGACCGCGCGCCGACATTCACCGGCAGCACACTGGTCCAGGCACCGGAGCCAATTGCCAAGCGTCCCCACGGAGTAGATCGATGACTGAGTTAGACACCCGGGGTGCCACCGTCATTCGCGACGCGCATGAGGGCGATCTGCCCGAGATCCTCGTCATTCACAACGCGAATATCGCCACCTCCACCGCCATCTGGGATCACGAGCAGGTCGATCTCGACGATCGACGCGCCTGGTTCCGCGGGCGCACCGCCGCCGGGCTGCCCATTCTGGTCGCCGATATCGGCGGCGAGGTCGCCGGTTACGCCAGCTACGGCCCGTGGCGGACCCGATCGGGTTACCGCTTCACCGTGGAGAATTCGGTCTACGTCGCGGACCGTTTCCACCGCCGCGGTATTGCCAGCGCCCTGCTCACCGCGCTGATCGAGCGCGCCCGCCGAGCGGGCACCGTGCACGCCATGGTCGCCGCGATCGAATCCAGCAATACCGGTTCGATCGCGCTGCACGAGCGATTCGATTTCCGCACCGTCGGGGAACTGCCGGAGGTCGGACGGAAGTTCGGACGATGGATGGATCTCACGCTGATGCAGTTGACCTTGCCGATCGTGGGCGACTGAACCGCACCCTGGACGCCAAACCTGGCAACCATGTGGCATCGCCCACATCGGGTTGGTTTATCGAATCGACACACTCGGCGTACCGTCAAGAACGTGAACGACACGCGTACCACCTGGTCCGCCAGATTCGATACGACCCCGATCGTGGTCGAGGATCTCGGACTCATCGATTACCACAGCGCCTGGGAAATGCAGCGGTCGATCGCCGCGCAGCGGGCCGCCGGGGAGGGCTCCGACCATCTGCTCCTGCTGGAGCACCCGTCGGTCTACACCGCTGGTCGCCGCACCGAGGCCGAGGATCTGCCGATCGACGGCAGCCCGGTGGTGCAGGTCGATCGCGGCGGCAAGATCACCTGGCACGGGCCGGGCCAGCTGGTCGGGTACCCGATCGTGCGGCTGGCCGAACCGGTGGATGTCGTGCACTACGTGCGCAGGCTGGAAGAAGCGCTGATCACCGTCTGCACCGGCCTCGGCCTGGACTGCGGACGGGTCGAGGGCCGTTCCGGTGTCTGGCTGGCCGCGACCGAGCTCTACTCCGAACGCAAGGTCGCCCAGATCGGCGTGCGGGTACAGCAGGGCGTTGCGCTGCACGGCATCTCGCTCAACTGCAATTCCGCGCTCGACGGCTTCCAGGCGATCGTCCCGTGCGGCATCCGCGACGCCGGTGTCACCACGCTGACGCGCGAACTCGGTCGCGAGGTCACGGTGGCCGAAGTCAAGCCGCTCGTCGCCGATGCGATCACCCGCGCGCTCAATGGCGAACTGCCGGTGACCGCACACGACATCGTCCGCGCCGCACCGGCCGTGGAGCCCGCGAAAGCCGAATGAGTCGGCTGCTGTCGCATTGCCCGGGACAGTGACGGACTGCATCCGACGGCGGCGCACGGCAGGCGTAAGGTCGATCGAGTGACCTCAGCTTCAGCACCGGCAGGACGCAAACTGCTACGCATCGAGGCGCGCAACGCGGAGACCCCGATCGAGCGCAAGCCTCAATGGATTCGGACCCGAGCCAAGATGGGCCCCGAGTACACCGAACTCAAGGGCCTGGTGAAACGCGAAGGCCTGCACACGGTGTGCGAGGAGGCGGGTTGTCCCAACATCTTCGAATGCTGGGAAGACCGTGAGGCCACCTTCCTCATCGGCGGCGAACAGTGCACCCGCCGCTGCGACTTCTGCCAGATCGACACCGGCAAACCCGCCGCACTCGATCGCGACGAGCCGCGCCGGGTCGCCGAAAGTGTCCAGGCGATGGGCCTGCGCTACTCCACCATCACCGGCGTCGCGCGCGACGATCTCGAGGACGGCGGCGCCTGGCTCTACGCCGAAACCGTCCGCGCCATCAAGGCTTTGAACCCGAACACCGGCGTCGAACTGCTCATCCCGGACTTCAACGCGGTCCCCGAGCAGTTGGCCGAGGTCTTCTCGTCACGCCCTGAGGTGCTCGCGCACAACCTGGAGACGGTGCCGCGCATCTTCAAGCGGATCCGCCCGGCGTTCCGCTACGAGCGCTCGCTTGCCGTGCTGACCGCCGCCCGCGAAGACGGCCTGGTCACCAAGTCGAACCTGATCCTCGGCATGGGCGAAACCCCTGAGGAAGTCACCCAGGCCATGCGCGACCTGCACGAGGCCGGCTGCGACATCCTCACCATCACCCAGTACCTGCGGCCCTCCCCGCGCCACCATCCGGTGGACCGCTGGGTCAAGCCTGAGGAATTCGTCGAGCACTCCCGCATGGCCGAGGAAATCGGCTTCGCCGGTGTCATGGCCGGGCCGCTGGTCCGCTCCTCGTACCGCGCGGGCCGTCTCTACGCCCAGGCAATGGCCCACCACGGCCGCGAAATCTCCCCTGCCATGGCGCATCTCGCAGCGGAGGGCACCGCCGCACAGGAGGCCAGCTCCGTATTGGCCCGCTTCGGCGGCTAGTCGATCAACATCCCGGCTGGAACGGAAAGCACTGTGGTTCGGGTGGCCGAGCCGGTGCCTGCGGTGCCAGCGGGGCAGCTGGCTCGGTACTCGACGCGGGGCGCGGCTGAACGCCGCTACCGCGCTCGTTCACGCCCGCGGAAACCAGGATCCAGATCGTGCCGATGACGACCGCGACGATCAGCAAGGTCGCGAGGTGTTGCGGGAGGCCGGGGATGAACTCCAGCCCCTTCGCCAGCGCGGTCGAAATACGCGTGCGTACTGCCGACACCCGCCGGCGAAACGAAACCGGGTTCGACCGCTGAGCCGCGGGCGGGGTGCTCGGCCGCGGGGGTTCCGGCTCCGCCTGTGGCGGAATCGGTATCGATGGCCTGTCGGTGTCGACCCACGACGCCCACTGGTCCGTGTAGGGCGATGACGGTGCCGACTGCTCCTGATCGGCAGCGGCTATCGGTTCCGGCTCTGCCGGTGGCGTGGATACGTACGAAGGTGGCGCAGCATCCGCGCGAACCGCAAGTCGCGAGCGTTGCGCACCCCTGGCCTGTGCCCTGGCGATGTCGGCCGCGAGCCATGGCGGGTATGGAGCCGAGGGAGGTGCCGACAAGGGCTGCACTCCAACGGATACGGCCCCCGTTTTCGCTATCGCGGACGAAACAGACTGCGGTCCATCGTGCTTCGACAGCGATACTGCACCGACGAGCGCCCTCGAATCGTCCGACGTCGATGTCACGGGATGGTCGACGGCAGGTTCGGTGACATCGGAAGGCCACGGCGGGGCAGGCTCGGCGAACCTTGGTTCCGAGAGCCCATCCGAGTTCGGCTGTCCGGCGGCCACACTCGAACTGCCGACCGGCGAAGAGATGGCACCGAGCGGAGCTGACGCGTGGGCAGCGCCGACCAGTGCCCTGGATTCTGTTCGTGTACGCCGTCCCGACTGTGCCGGGAATCCCTCGGCCTCGAGATCTTCGACGGTGACCACGTGCGACAGGCGAAGCTCGCCGAGTAGTGCGTGCACCTGTTCCGCGGTCCAGATCAGCTTCCGATTCGCCGTCCGATGAAACCAGGCACGCAACCCGGCCGACGACCCGAGGACTACACAGTTGCCATGCTCGGACGCTTCGATATCCAGCGTGACGGACGCGTCCCGTGGCGGCACGACCACGATCAATCCGTCGACGAAGGCGTCCGGGTGCTGCTCGCGCACCAACTCCTCCAGATCGACCACACGGCTCGTCACTCGGTCGAACGGACTGGTGTCGCTATCGCGGACATGAACCGGATCGCCCGAGAACCCGAGAACCCGCGAGCGCCCGTCGGCCTGGCCCGAAACCCCGGTAGCCACCTCGGCGGCGGTCTCCTCGGCTTCGATCACGACCATCGCGCGCGGTGTGAAAACCACCAGGCCCGCCTCCAGCACAGTTCCCTCGCAGTTGCGGTCGGGCCGGTGCCATCCCGAAATAGCAAGCCCCACAATGACATATTGACCGGTCCACGTTCGCATCCAGTCGAGCACGCACTGCTCGGATCGCGTAACCGCCGCCCGTTCGTTGACAACCAGCATCGAGGTCACCCTCCGTCTCGTCCGCACAGTCGACCCACCAACGGTATTTAGCGCAAGGGCTCGTGGAGAATTCGAAAGGCATCGTAAGAGTGGGGTTTTGGCGACAAAAGGTGTCACTACACCGGCGTGGCGGCGGCAGCCGCGAGTGTCGCGGCGGTGCGACACACGACGTAGCCGCCACAGCTCGGCGCGGCACTGGAGCGCGCTGCGGGGTTTCGGTATGGATCCTGCCGCTCGGCTGCCATCCCACCGAGGCCGTGCACGTACCAGGAATAGACGTTCCATCCAATGCAGTCGGCACACGCGATACCCGCGTGGTCCATCGCCTCGGCGATCCTGAAAGCCGCCGGGTCGGTGTTCTCGGTTGAAGAAGCCAGATCCGTCTGCGGAATCGACCCGAGTCTTCTCCCCCGGAAACAGCGTCACGAGCAGCAGCCGTGCGGACGAGCGGCCAAATTCTGGCGAGATGTACGGAGTGGGCGTACCCAACCGCCCACTCGAATTTCACTGCCGCACTCGAGTTTATCCAACAGCAGCGAGGATGCGGTGCGAGTCAGGTTGTTGCAGAGTGCGCCGGCTGGACGACACCTAGTTGCTGCATCATCCCGAGCGTGTCCCAACATGTCCAGTTTTCGACGATCTTGCCGTCCTGGAAGCGATAGATTGTGATTCCCTGAACGACCGCTGATTTGCCTGTCGGGGACATGCCCATCATCTCGCCGTCATTGGTGCCTGTCGCCGTCCATCGGGTAGTGACGAAATCGCCTTCGGCGATCAGTTCGTTGACCAAGAACCGTTGATCCGAGAACGCGGCGAGATACATCTGCACGAGCCTTTTGAAACTGTCGGGGCCATGGACATCGGCGAACGGGTTCTGTGGATCGTGGTTGATGCAGTCAGCCGCGATCACCTCGTCGAATACGTCGAGGTCTCGCATGTTCCATGCGTCGAGGATGCGCTTGGCGGTGGCCTTGTTCTGCTCTGACATGGCGCTTCCCTTTCGATTGATAGTGCCGAACCGGCGGGGGCGGCCATAGTCGCTACAGGCAGCAGTCGCGGTGCCCGGCATTGAGTGTGATGTGGAACGCGGGCGCGATGCCAGCAGCGAATCCAGGCGCCGCGCCCCAGAATGTGGACGCTGTCATCACGGCGGATGCCCGTCCGAATGTTGTCGGCGGACATTCAGCTACCCGCCGATCACAAACCCTGAAACCGGTGTACCGCAATAATTGTGCGCCTGTTTCGTACGCGAGGTAAGGGGCAACGGAGACTGCTGCGGACCCTGTCCCGTGCTCACATGATGTCTACGTGCGGGTTGATAATTCAATAAGCTGATTTGAGGTCGACCATGAGCGGCCTCGAACGGGAAAACTCTGGCAATGCGAGAATTGGGCTCTACCACCGAGTACTTCATCGAGAGCCTTCAACGTCTCCTCGGCCCGGGTCAGTGCCAGGGATTCCTTCGCCCCGGCAAGGGCATCATCTCGAGCCGGGACGGCCACCGGCGCGTTGCCTGCGGTGGTGGTTGCGTCCGCGCCTCGGCTTCGGCGATGGCAGTCCGCTGATTCGGATCGAGCGGGCCGACTTCGATCCGATGTATCTCCTGACCGGTGGACAGGCGGCGATGGATCACCTTCCACAATGGGGCAAGGTCAGGTGACCGTCGTTCAGCGGTCATCGATCTTCCTGCACCGGGCGGTACGACGAGAGAGCCATCGGGCCATTCCGCACTGGGACCACCTCGGATCCCGATCCGTGGATGCGATGGACCAATGGTGCGTAACCCAAACCTGAACCCCACATGCACGCCATCCCACGCGCACTTGAACGCATCGGATCGCCCGATCCGTGCACACGACGCGACCGCTGGTGGGAAGCTCGAAGGACCGTAGGTGTCGACCGAGAAAGCGAGACACATGGTCGAGAAAGCGAGTGCGTCCGCAGGGACCAACGGTAAGGCTGTGACGGCGCAGCGGCCGGAGGACATCCGGAATGTGGTGCTGGTCGGGCACAGTGGGTCGGGTAAGACCACGTTGGTGGAGGCGATGGCGCTCACGGCGGGCGCGGTGAATCGCGCGGGCCGGGTGGAGGACGGGACGTCGCTATCGGATTACGACGAGATCGAACACCGCCAGCACCGATCGGTGCAGCTTTCGGTGGTGCCGATGGTGTGGCACGGGATCAAGATCAATCTCCTCGATACCCCTGGATACGCCGATTTCGTCGGTGAGCTGCGCGCGGGTCTGCGTGCGGCGGATGCGGCCCTGTTCGTCATCTCCGCGGCCGAAGGTGCCGAGGCCGTGAGCGGCGCGACCCGCGCGCTGTGGGAGGAGTGCGCGGCGGTCGGGATGCCGCGGGCCATCGTGATCACCCACCTCGATACCGCCCGCGCCGAATTCGACGAGATGACCGAGACCTGTCGACAGGTACTCGGCGGCGGTTCCTCGGAAAACATTCTGCCGCTGCACCTTCCGGTGTACGGGCCGAAGAGTCCGGACGGTCGTCGCCCGGTGACCGGTTTGGTCGAGCTGCTGCCGCACTGCATCGCGGACTATTCCTCCGGGGAAGAGGTCCAGTGCGAACCGTCCGCTGATCAGCTGCCGCTGCTCGAGGAGGCGCGCAACCGGCTGATCGAGGGCATCATCGCCGAGAGCGAAGACGAAACCCTGATGGAGCGCTATCTCGGCGGCGAGGAGATCGAGCTGGCGGCACTGGTCGAGGACCTCGAACGCGCGGTCGCCCGGGGCAGCTTCCATCCCGTCCTGTTCGGCGCGCCCGCCCCGGAAGGGGCCAAACAAGGCCTGGGCACCATCGAATTGCTGGAGCTGATCACCGGCGGATTTCCCACACCACCGGAGCATGCGGTCTCGGCGGTCACCACCTCCGACGGCGCGGCGCCGACCCCCTTGCACTGCGATCCCGACGGCGCGTTGGCCGCCGAGGTGATCCGCACCGCCTCGGATCCGTATGTCGGCCGGGTCTCGCTGGTCCGCGTATTCTCCGGCACCCTGCGACCCGACGACACCGTGCACGTCTGCGGTCACGGTCTGGAGGACCGTGGCCATGAAAGCCACGATGTGGACGAGCGCATCGGCGCCGTCACCGCACCGTTCGGCAAACAGCAGCGCCCACTCGGCCAGGCCATCGCCGGTGATATCGCCTATGTCACCAAACTGAGCCACGCGGAAACCGGCGATACCCTGTCCGGCACCGCCGCACCGCTGCTGATCGAACCATGGCAGATGCCGGACCCCTTGCTGCCCATTGCCATTCAGGCACGCAGCAAGGCGGATGAGGACAAGCTCTCCAGCGGCCTGGCCCGGCTGGCGGCCGAGGATCCCGCGATCCGGCTGGAACAGAATCCCGATACCCACCAGATCGTGCTCTGGTGTCTGGGTGAGGCGCACCGCGATGTCGCGCTGGAGCGGTTGCGCACCAGGTTCGGCGTGCAGGTCGACGTGATCGACCACAAGGTCGCGCTGCGAGAAACGTTCGCGGGCAAGGCAACCGGTAAGGGCAGGCACGTCAAACAGTCGGGCGGGCACGGACAGTACGCGGTCTGCGAGATCGAAGTGGAACCGCTGCCCGGCGGATCGGGTATCGAATTCGTCGACCGGGTGGTGGGTGGAGTCGTACCGCGGCAGTTCATTCCGTCGGTGGAGAAGGGTGTGCGCGCCCAGGCGGCGCGCGGAGTGGCGGCCGGGTACCCACTGGTCGATATGCGCGTGACGCTCTTCGATGGCAAGGCGCATTCGGTCGACTCCTCCGATTCCGCATTCCAGACCGCGGGTGCACTGGCGTTGCGCGAGGCCGCGACCGCCGCGGGTATCGACCTACTCGAACCGATCGCCGACGTATGGGTGGTGGTTACCGACGATTACGTCGGTCCGGTACTCAGCGATCTGTCCGGACGCCGCGGACGCGTCCTCGGCACCGAACCGCACGGCACCGGCCGCACCCGCATCCACGCCGAGGTGCCCGAACTCGAACTCACCCGCTACGCAATAGATCTACGCTCGATCTCACATGGCGCGGGTGATTTCACGCGCTCGTATGTCCGGCACGAGCCGATGCCGAACGCATTGGCGGGCACGGTCCGCGAGCAGGCCAAGAAGTCGGGCTGATCCCCAGATGTTCGCTAGCGTCGAAGGAGCCGGGTGAGCAGTCCAGAGCGTTTCGTTGTCGACACCGAGCATTTCGGCAAGATCGTGATCACGCGGGCCGACGAAAGAGTCGTCACCACACCGGTATTCGATGATGCCACCGTGGTGACCATCGAGCGCATCGGTCCACGCACTCGTCAGCGCGTGCCCATCGGTACGCGAAATACCAAGCGACTGCGGGCATCGATCAATGATCGCCCCATCAGATTGACGGTCGGGCGCGGGCATTTCTACTACCGGTGGACCTATCGCGCGGTCGCCGAGGTCGATGGCAAGATCTTGCGGCTGATGCCGACGAATCTGCACTCCAGCACATTGATGGTCGGGCAACGGGATCGGGGCGAGCATGTGCTCGGCGATTTCATGCTGACCGGAACGCACCAGATCGATGTCGTATGGGCGCTGCCTTTCACTTCGCGTGACCACAAGGTAACCGTTCGGCAGCCGACTTTGGAGGACGCACTTATCGCCTACACCTTGGTCACGGCTTTCGGCACCGGGGGCGTCTCACTATGGGACCTGGTCGAGATGGTCCTACCGATCTGAACTTCTACTGTCGCACAAGGTATGCGCGCAGGCTATAGAGCCTGTTGCCAACGGGTGCGTACCACAGATCAATTGCCTGGATGGACTGCTGCCATGTAATCATGCTCACCGGTAGGCGATTCGGTCCCCCGCCGTGGCGTCACGATCGCCTGCTGGGGCGCCCGTTGGGCGTATTCGGCAACAGGCTATATGCGGTGTGCGCGATCGTGAGTGTTGTGCGGCAGCTCGCGGGTTCGGGCGCGGCCACCAGGCTGAGCTGAATGCGATCGGGCCCACTCCACCGGAAAGGAGTGGGCCCGAACCGTTCTCGCTAGCTCACCAGGTTCTTCCGAAGTTGTACGAGGGTGCCGCCGTCGAGGCCCAAGCCCTGCGTCAGGAACTTCCCGAAATCGCCATAGGCCTGCTCGATCGCGGCGATCGCGGTATCCAAGTACTCGTCACGAACCTCTTGCAGCGGAATCAACAGATCGGGATTCTGCATCAGCCCCGCCTGCTTCACCTGCTCGCGCAACTTGGCATCCGCCGCCGCCCGATACTGATTCGACAGCAGATAATCCTGCCGCGCAGTCTGTTCCGGCACCCCGACGGCCCGCAACACCACATACGTCAGCCAGCCGGTGCGATCCTTACCCGACGTGCAGTGGTACAGCGTCGCCCGGTCGGTCGCCGCGAGATCCCGAATCGTCTGCCCGAACTTCGCCCGCGAATCATCGGTGAAGAAGCTCCGATACACATTCGCCATGATCTCCTCGGCCTTCCCGTTCCCGAGCAGCGCCTCCTGCTTCTGCGGATCCCGAGACTGAATCGCCGCCAACATCTGTTGGAACAGCCCCGTGTCATCGATCGGCCGCGCCACCTTCGGCACCCCCGCAGGCACCTTGTCAGCCCCCGCGAACTGCACCTCCGCAGGCGTCCGCAGATCAATAACGGCTTTGAGGTTCAGGGTTCCGAGCTTCTGGACATCGGAGTCCGTCAACTTCTCCAGCGAATCCGCCCGAATAGCCTTCCCCGACTTGACCTTCGCCCCGTCATAAGTCCGATACCCCCCGATATCCCGAACATTGACCGCCCCCTGCAAATCGATCTTCCCGCCGACCGCCGCGACACCCGGCTCAGCCACCGCCGAAGGCTGCACCCCCGTCGCAGTCAACGCCAACGCCGCCGCAGCAGCACCTATAAGTGAAACAAGTGAAATCCTCATGGCGCGGGACAGTAGAACCCACCCCACCCCTCGTGCGCCACTTCCCATCGATCCCGCCGCCGTTACCCCACTCACCGGTATTCCCGTGCCGCTCAATGAGATTCAGGCTGTTCATAACGCGCTGAGCACCCGCCTCGCCAGCGAAACCCGAGATCGGTTGCAGCAGTTCCGAAGCAGTATATGCCTACTCGAAATTGATTGCACGGCACACCGGTTGCAAATACCGCCTATGGCGCGAGGTGTTCCGACGTCACCGCCTCCCCCAGCGCTCGGTCGAACCGCTCGCGCGCTATCCGTCGTTCCTCGACGGGATTGGGACCGTTGCGCCGCGCGTCGCCAGGTACTCATCGAGCAGCGTCGTACCGAACTCCGCTGCACACCGGACGGAAAAGATGCGGATCGGCAGCGGCACATCAGTGAGTGCCGGGCATGTTCGGCGTCGCCGACACTCCTCTACTACTCGAGCTTGCGATGCGACGATCAACTGCTCGTCGATCAGCATGTACGGCTAGCCGACTCCGATCTTGCACCTGCGGCGAATCCAAGGCGCCGATTCGACATGTACATCGCAGCTTCGAACAGGTATGGGAAACCGCTTCGCCCATCATGGATTCAACGTTCCGGGAGGCGTTCTCGGAGGCGCACCGCAAACCCTAAGCGTCTGCTCGATGCCAACGTATTCAGCATTCGACCACAGGGCATTATTTGGATCTGGGCTCGTCGAACATTTTCGACCAAAAAAAAATTCTGGACTCGTATACATGGAACGAAATCCCCGCTGGCTTCCAAGAATCCGAGCTTCGAACTCCATCCGACTCCCATTCGGCTAGCTTGTCGTTCGATCGCGAAACGGCGCGTACCAGTCCCTGGGAAGGCCCTGGATCGTTCCGATCTCGGCGATATCGTCGTGCACGATTCTGAAGCAGACGTAGGTCGGGGAATAGTATTCCGGCAACATCGGTTCGTCATCCGTGACCACACGCAACTCTCCGGCAGAATTTTCCAATATATGGAGCGTGCCACGAAAACCGATCTCGTCGTCGCTATCGATCTCTATTGTTGCGACCGGATGAGGTTCGACGAAACTCAGGTGCCACACAGTCTCCCATCGTCCCCCTTCGAGATCGGTGACATCACCCCAAGTCGTCTTCCGGATATGCTCAGCGGAGTACCGCTTCAGCCCAGGATGCATCGAATAATCATCATTCATTCGCAAAGCCTTTCTATCCGTTCGGAGTGAACTTCGCTATCCACTGCATTTCCCGATTCAGTATTTCGAAAGAGTCCGGATGGAATATCGTTTCATCCGGCACACCCTCACCAGCTTTCCGGACTTCGACAAGACCCATATCCAACGAGGCGTCTACGGTTTCGAAGCTGTCGGCGACGCTGCGAAGCTTGCCCGCGTCCTCTCCCAACGCCGTTTGCGCCGATTCGATCGCGTCGACACCGTCGGTCTCCACCGAATCGACGAATAGTGGTGGGAGGAAGGCACACAGTTTTCCGAACGCATCCGTCGGAAGTGATACCGCCTGCGCCGCCTCCAGTGCCTGCGACAGGGATTGGCCGACTTTCTCCACGTTCGCGGCGTGCGTCCGCAACTTTTCCGGCTCTGCCGAGACTTCGCTCATCTACCCCCCTCAGCACTCCCGGTTCCGAATTGCCTTGTGACTGAACCGGTGTGCCCACTATAGCCAGGGCTTCGAGCCAGAGGCTCCCCCGAAAAACGACGGAGCCCCATCCGTCGAAACGGATGGGGCTCCTTGCCTTACAACGACTTACACGTCGAAGTAGAGCTCGAACTCGTACGGGTGCGGACGCAGGTTCACCGGCGCGATTTCGTTTTCGCGCTTGAGGTTGATCCAGGTCTCGATCAGGTCCGGGGTGAACACGTTACCTTCGGTGAGGTAGTCGTGGTCGGCCTCGAGGCGGTCGATGACCGAAGCCAGGCTGGTGGGGGCCTGCGGGATGCCCTTGGCCTCCTCCGGCGGGAGCTCGTAGAGGTCCTTGTCGACCGGGGCCTTCGGCTCGATCTTCTTCTTGATGCCGTCCAGGCCGGCCATCATCATGGCGGCGAAGGCCAGGTACGGGTTACCCGAGGAGTCGGGCGCACGGAACTCGATGCGCTTGGCCTTCGGGTTGTTGCCGGTGACCGGGATGCGGACCGCGGCGGAGCGGTTGCGCTGCGAGTACACCAGGTTGATCGGGGCCTCGTAGCCCGGGACCAGGCGGTGGTAGGAGTTCACGGTCGGGTTGGTGAACGCCAGCAGCGACGGGGCGTGGTGCAGGATGCCGCCGATGTAGTGGCGCGCCAGATCCGACAGGCCCGCGTAGCCGGCCTCGTCGTGGAACAGCGGCTTGCCGTCCTTCCACAGCGACTGGTGCACGTGCATACCCGAGCCGTTGTCGCCGAAGAGCGGCTTCGGCATGAAGGTGACGGTCTTGCCCTCGGCCCACGCGGTGTTCTTCACGATGTACTTGAACAGCTGCAGGTCGTCGGCCGCGCCGAGCAGGGTGCCGAACTTGTAGTTGATCTCGGCCTGACCGGCGGTACCGACCTCGTGGTGGCCACGCTCGAGTTCGAAGCCCGCGTTCTGCAGGTTGGTCGAGATCTTGTCGCGCAGGTCGACGTAGTGGTCGTACGGGGCGACCGGGAAGTAGCCGCCCTTGTTACGGACCTTGTAGCCGCGGTTCAGGGTGCCGTCCGGGTTGAACTCCGCGCCGGTGTTCCAGGAGCCCGAGATCGACTCGATCTCGTAGAAGGCGCCGTTCATGCCCGAGTCGTAACGGATGGAGTCGAAGATGTAGAACTCGGCCTCGGCACCGAAGTAGGCAGTGTCGGCGATGCCGGTGCTCTTCAGGTACTCCTCCGCCTTGCGCGCGACGTTACGCGGGTCGCGGCTGTAGGCCTCCCGGGTGAACGGGTCGTGCACGAAGAAGTTGAGGTTCAGCGTCTTGGCCTGACGGAACGGGTCCAGCCGCGCCGTGCTGAAGTCGGGGAGCAGCAGCATGTCCGACTCGTCGATGGACTGGAAGCCACGGACGGAGGAGCCGTCGAACGCTAGCCCTTCCTCAGCGAGGTCAGCGGTGAAAGCCTTCGCGGGGATCGAGAAGTGCTGCTGCACACCGGGAAGATCACTGAAGCGGATGTCGACGTATTCGACTTCCTCTTCCTTGATGTGCTTGATGACCTCGTCGGCCGTGCTGAACGTCACTTGTTCTCCTTACGGATCGGTTCCCAGCCAGTGTCGATTGCATGGGTTCGTCGCGTCCAGACGCTATGGACGCGATGTTTCCCAGCAATCAAGGCTATGTTTCGCCAGTGTTACACGTGCGGCCGGACGGGTGGTGAAGGCCACCTGGGCTCGAACAGCATGGTAATCCTGCCATTCTTTCCAGCGCCTGCCGAGGTCAACTTGGGTTGATGCGGTGTCCTACGACCGGTCGTAGAGGCCTATCCTGGGGGCCATGGCACGCATCAGCGGATCCTGGCTCTCCGGCCCCTCGGCGGATCCGGGTGATCCGGCAACCCCAGAGTTCCCCGGTCAGCACCTGGGTCTGCCGCGCTCGGGCGCAGGGTCACTGGTCGGCATGTTACGACGCATCGTCGCACTCGTCGTGGACTGGTTCATCTCGCTCGGTGTGACCGCAATCATCGTGCGCCCGAACCCGGACAAGATCATCGCCGGGATGGATATCCCGGCCGGGAAGCCGCGCCCGTCGAACTTCGAGGCGATTGTGAGTGCGCTCACGACTCCCAACCTGCTCGTCTGGTTCGTGATCGGTGTCGTCGCAGTGTCGTTGTTCGGGTACACGCCGGGGCAGTACTTCCTGCGCCTGCGCGTCATCCGCGTCGATGCGCCGGTGGCCGTCGGCTTCGTGCGCGCGTTGGCCCGCCAGGTGCTGCTGGTTTTCGTGGTTCCGGCGCTGTTCACCGACGCCGACGGTCGCGGCATGCACGACCGCGCCACCGGCACCGCGGTCGTGCGCTCGCGCTAGCGCCTCCGGGCCGGCGTCGGAACAGTACGCTCCGGCGGTGTCTCTGAATCCGGTCATGCTGGCGGTCCGCCTGTTCCTCGAACTCGCCGCCATTTCCTCGTTCGCGGTCTGCGGTTGGCGCGCGTTCGATTCGCCCTGGCGCTATGTGCTGGTTGTACTGCTGCCGCTTGCCGCCGCCGCGGCTTGGGGGACGTTCGCGGTGCCCGGCGATCCGAGCCGCAGTGGAAAAGCCCCGGTCGCGGTGGACGGCTGGGTGCGTCTGCTGGTCGAGATCGTGGTGTTGTTCGGCGGCGCGGCGGCCTTCTGGCTCGCGGGGCTGCCGCGCTGGGCCCTGGTCTTCACCGCGGTGCTCGTCGTCTACCACGCCGTCGGCTACGACCGGATCACCTGGTTGCTCGGCGCCAGGCGAACCGGAACGACTCCTTAGAAATGCGAAGGCCCGCATCCCATGGGATGCGGGCCTCGAAACAGGATCAGCGCCGACGGATGGTGCGCTGCACTCCGCGCATCTTGGCGCCCGCGGGCATCGGGCCCTTGGGCAGTGCGGGACCGCTGCGCGAACTCAGCGCGGCCAGGCGACCCTCGATGAGGTCGATGCGCTTGGCGTCGATATTGCGGGGCAGCTTGGTGAGGTGCTTCTGCAGCTCCTTCAGCGGGATCTGGCCCTCGTCGTTGCCGATGATGATGTCGTAGATCGGGGTGTCGCCGATGAGTCGCGCGGTGCGCTTCTTCTCCTGTGCCAGTAGCGACTTCAGCCGCTGCGGGGAACCCTCGCCGATCAGGATGACGCCCGGCAGACCGATTACCCGATGCACCGCATCCAGCTGGGTGGTCGCGGCGATGCCATTGCTGACCCGCCATTTGCCCTGCAGGTTGTCCAGCACCCAGGCCGCCGCACCCGCCTGGCCCTCGGCCTTGGCGTAGACATTCCGCTGCACCCGGCGACCGAAGATGATGAACGCGACGAGCACACCGAGCAGCAGACCGAGTGGCAGCAGGAACCACTGCAGCCCGAAGATCAGGCCGACCACCAGGAAAACGACCGTGATGCCGACGACGGCGCCGATCATCAAAGGCAGCAGCAGCTTGTCTTCCTTGCGCTGCATCTGGAACGCCTGCCAGAGCTGCTGGCGGCGTTCTTTCGACTGCTGCTTGCGGGCCGCCTTCGCCGCGGCCTTCGCTTCCTTCGACGGCGTGCCGCCCTTGCCTACTGCCATATTCACAGAATAGTGGCACGTCGGGTGGGTGCCCCCACCGCGTCAGTTCACGCCGCGACGCGCGATCTCGCCCAATGCGGTGAGATCCAGATCACCCGAGGTCTCGGTCCACCCCATGGCACGCAACTCCGCGGGCTCGCCGACGCCGAGTGCGTCGTGTAGGCCGACGGCGACCGAGCGTGCGAGCCCGCGCAGTGTGTCCAAAGACAGTGGCCAGAGCAGCGTGCGGGTCCAGTTGTCGATTTCGCGCCGTGCGACGGGTTCGCGCCAGCCGAGATCGCGCAGCATGCGTTCACTGGTCGGCGAGATGGGCTGCGCGAGATAGGAATTGCCCGCTAGTTCGACGGTCAGTTTGATGTCGTATTGCACGAATTGGACATATCGATTGCCGGGGGCGGCGATGATCAGCGTTGCGCGGGAAGGTAGTTCGAAAAGGCACTGCGCCAGCGCCCGCCCGAATAGGTCCCAATCCGTGATCACCGACTCGGTCATGCCTGCGCCTCGCTAACACTCAGCTCCGGCATGACCGCGCGACTCGACTGTATTTACTGTTCACTCGCTGCGCTCGCTCACAACTCCCCCGGGGACCCGCTGTGCCCGATCATACGCCGCGCTGCCTGGGACACCAGCCGAATCGTATCGGCCGAGCTCGACCTTCACCCGGCGATAGCGAAAGCAAATAGCCCGCCGTTCTCACGAACAGCGGGCACCCGCTTCACGCGGTCGCAGCAATCGGCCCTGACCTCATCTGCCGCATGCCGTCCAATTCCGGAACCCGGCCGAGCCCGCGGAAAACGGGCACGTCCAGCTTGCGGCTCGCGGGCCGCAATGCCCACGACGCCACCACGCACAGCGCGAAAAAGCCGGTGTAGATCAGATGATTCGCGGCGGAATGATGCGCGATATGCGAGGCGAATCCACCGGTCAGGTCGAAAAACGCACCGGCATAGGCCCATTCCTTCACCAGCGGAAAGCGCGGGACCGCAAGTGCCATGGCGCCGAGCAATTTCCAGAATCCGAGGATGGTCATGACATAGGTCGGATAACCCAATTCCGTCATGCCCGCCGCCGTCCCGCCGCGATGCAGCAGGTCGGCGATACCGCCCGATGCCAGGACGAACACCGTCAACCCGGTGGTGGTCCAGTAGCCGATCGATCGTGCGTTGCTCATGGTGTTCTCCTGCCTCGTGCGCGAGTGTCTCCCGCTGTCACCCCCTGACCAGCGCGGCGACCGAGATGTGACAGGCGCTGGTCAGCCCGCCTGCAGTTCCATGAGTTCCAAGGTCTGCGGGTCGGCGAGCAGATCGATCGCCACGATCCGACCCTCGGACACGGTGAAATCGAAGATCACGCGCGGTTGGCCGCCGACGGACCACACGAGGCCCGCCCGTCCGTCGATGAGCGCGAGCTGCGCCGCCCTGGCCCGGCCGAAGAAAGTCTGCGCGACCGCATTCGCACCGGACGCTGCCGCGGCACCGGTGGCGATGGCCGCGGCGTCGACGCGCAGCACCACATCCGGATCGAGCAGGGTCAGCAGCGCCTCGAATTCACCGCTGCGCGAGGCGGCGAGAAATGCGTCGACGACCTCACGCTGGCGATCGCGGTCGGCGGCTGCTCTGACACCCTGCACCCGCCGGCGCGCCCGACTGGCCAATTGCCGCGCGGCCGTGGGAGTTTTGCCGACGATCGGCGCGATCTCGTCGAACGGCACGGCGAACATATCGTGCAGTACGAACGACAGCCGCTCCGGCGGAGCGAGGGTGTCGAGCACGACGAGTAGCGCAAGGCCGATCGAATCGCCGAGCACTGCTTCCTGTTCCGGGCCGTCGACATCCGGCACCGGTTCGAATTCGTCGAGCGGTTCCTCGCGCCGCGTCTTGCGGAACTGCAGCATATTCAGGCAGACCCGGGCGACCACGGTGGTGAGCCAGCCACCCAAATTCTCGATCTCATCGCTATCGGAACGGCTGAGTCGCAGCCAGGCCTCCTGGACGGCGTCATCGGCCTCACTGCCGGAGCCGAGCATGCGATACGCCACCGCGAGCAGATGCGTGCGGTGCTCCTCGAAGCGCTCGGCAAGAAATTTCTCGTCCACTTGTCACATTCTCCCGATCGGGCTGGTCATGTCCGTGAACTGGAAACCGCAACCGCGAACAAGGAGCGAATGATGACCGCTGGACTGCAGACCATCGTGTACCCCGTCACCGACCTGGTCAAGGCGAAGAGCGTGTACGGCGCGCTGTTCGGCTCGGAGCCCACCGCCGACACCCCGTACTACGTCGGCTACCGGGTGGCGGGCCAGGACATCGGCCTGGACCCGAACGGCCACAAGAAAGGTATGACCGGTCCGATCGGCTACTGGACCGTCGATGACATGGAGAAGCAGCTGACCACCCTGGTCGAGGCCGGTGCCGAGGTGACCCAGCAGCCGACGAATGTCGGCGGCGGAAAGCTGATCGCGACGGTCAAGGACACCGACGGGAATGTCTTCGGCCTGATGCAGCCGTAGGCGAGGATCAAGCCATGCCCTCCGAGACCTATGACGTGCGCCCGATCGGCCGAGTGCGCTCGCCGCTGACCGATCCGGCGGATGCGCCGAAACAAGGCGACGAAGGCGCACCGCCCACCGAGATCGTGCTCGATCCCGAGGTCGCGGCGGGCTTGCGGCCCGGCGATGAGGTGTTGGTGTTCACCTGGTTGCACCGGGCGGATCGGGAGGTGCTCGCGGTGCATCCGCGCGGCGACCGCACCCGCCCGGTCACCGGCGTGTTCGCGACGCGCGCCCCGCATCGGCCGAATCCGATCGGGCTGCATCGGGTCACGATCGCCGATATCGATGGGGCGACGCTCACCGTGCACGGTTTGGAAGCGATCGACGGCACACCGGTGCTGGATCTGAAGCCGGTGCTCGGTCCGACCGCGGAGCGCTGAGTGGCACCCCCCTTCCGGGGGCTGGACTATCGACCAGCAGCGGTCGATAGTTCTCGGGTGGGTTCGGTGCTGTTGCGCGGGTTGGCCGGGGTTTTGTTGATGCTCGGCGTGCTGGCGCCGGTGACGACGGCGGACCCGGTCGGTGTGCCGTTCCAGTGGTCGCAGAGCTTCATCACCGCGGCGGACGGCACCCGGCTGCACGCCGATATCCTGCGCCCGCAGGGCATTTCCGCGGATACGCGCACGCCGGTGGTAATGACCGTCAGCCCGTACCGCTCGCATACCGCTTATCTGAGTGTGCCGCGGCTCGAAGATGGACCGTCCACCGATGACCTGCACGTCGCGATGTTCCTGAATGCGGGCTACACCTACGTCATCGTGGACCTGCGCGGCTACGGCGGCTCGTCCGGTTGTCCGGATTTCGGTGGGCCGGGCGAACGTTCGGATGTGTCCACCGCCGTGGAGTGGGCGGCGGGGCAGCCGTGGTCGACCGGTCGGGTCGGGATGATCGGCACCTCCTACGAGGCCTGGACCGGGATGATGGGGCTGGCCGCCGAACCCGCGGGGCTGGCCGCCGTCGCGGCGTTCGGACCGGACGTCGACCCATACGCGTACATGTACATGCAGGGTGTCGCTTGGAAGTTCTCGGGTAAGCCGGTCACCGAGAGCGGCATTCGCCCAGCCGAAATGACGGGTTTCGAGCACCTGCTCATCGCCTCTACACCCGGCCGACCCGACGACTTCCCCGAGTACCAGTCCAATGCCGTCCAGATTTCGGCCGGGTGTTACGAGCAATTCGCGGCGAACACCACCAACCATGACGCCACCACCCCGTTCTGGCGCGAGCGCGATCTCGTGGAAGAGTTGCGCGGCAATACCATTCCGCTGTTCGTCGGCCAAGGCTTCCTCGATTACAACACCCGGGCGTATCGCATCTTCGACGTCTGGAATGCGCTCGGTCCCGGCGATCATCGCGCTTGGTTCGGCCAATGGGGCCACAGCGATTGCGATAGCAAATGCGGTGCACCAGATTTCGATACCCAGCTACTTGCCTTCTTCGATAAGCATGTCGCCGACCGCGATGTCGAGGTGCCCGGCCCGCGCGTGACGGTCGGCCAGTTCGATGGCGGCTGGCGCTCCGAAACCGCATGGCCGCCCGCGGATTCGCGACGCATTCCGATCGATCTGCGCACCGGCACCTATACCGATCGTGGCCTGCTGCCCGGACCCGATCGCGAGATCTGGTCCATTTCCGAGCCGCTGAGTACGACCCAGCACGTCTCCGGAATTCCGACGGCAACGCTGCGCCTGTCCGGTCCGCCGACCGCGACGGTCGCGGTCGAGCTGTTCGATATCGCCCCCGACGGCCGCGGCACCATCATCACCCGCGGCATCGCTCCGGTCGCCGATACCGCCGAGGTCAGACTGTTGGCGCAGGACTGGCCGATCATTGCCGGGCACCGCCTCGGCGTGCGGATCACCGATGTCGTCGACGATGTCTGGTCCCATGCCGCCGCCAATGCCCAGGTCACCGTCGTCTCGGCGCGCCTGGACCTGCCCCTGCTCAGCGCCCCGCGTACCCCCGACCTCACCGGCGGCACCAGCGAGGCCTGGGCGAAGTGGCGCGACCAGAAGGTCCGCGCACTTGGGCCCGAGGTGTTGAATGCAGTGATGCCCATGAATTTGCCGAATGAGACCGGCCCTCGATGACAGGTAACGCCGCGCAGACCCACACCACGCCGGTTGTCGTCGATTCGCACGTCGCCGAACGACTCGCGCAGGCCTTGCGCTGTGCGACGGTTTCCTACGAGCCATCGGATACCGCAGAGCCCACAGAACCCAGCGAGGCGGAATTCGTCCGGCTGGGCGCGCACCTGGAACAGTCGTTCCCCCTGGTCCACGCCGAACTGGAATTGGAGCGGTTCGGGCACAGCAGGCTGTATCGCTGGCCGGGCGTCGAACCGGATCGGGTGTCGGCGATTCTGCTCGCCCATCAGGATGTGGTGCCGGTCGACGATCTGCAGCGGTGGACGCATCCGCCGTTCGGGGGCGTAGTGGATGACGAATTCATCTGGGGCCGTGGGGCAATCGATGACAAGAGCCGGTTGATCGCCGTTCTGGAGGCGGTCGAATCCGCACTCGCCGCGGGAATTCGCCCGCGGCACACCATCTATCTGGCATTCGGGCACGACGAGGAGGTGTTCGGAGATGACGGTGCGGTGCGCATGGCGCAGCGGCTGCGCGAATCCGGCGTGCACGCGGATCTGCTGCTCGATGAGGGCGGCGTCATCCTCGATGATATCGCCGACGGCATAGACCGGCCGGTGGCCTCGATCATGGTGGGCGAGAAAGGCTATGCGACCGTTCGCCTTTCGGTATCGGCGGTGGGCGGACATTCGTCGATGCCCGGCAAACAGACCGCGGTCGGACGGATCGCCCGCGCGGTGGGCCGGGTCCAGGACCATCCGATGCCGCTGCGATTGACGCCGGTGGTGTCCGACATGGTCACCAGACTGCGCCACGTCATGCCCGAATATCGCCGTCGCCTGCTCCGCTTCGCCGGACTCGCCACGCCGGTGATCACCCGGATACTCGCGGCCCGTCCGCAGACCGAGGCGATGGTGCGCACCACGACCGCGCCGACGGTCATCCGCGGCGGCGTCAAACCCAATGTGCTGCCGCAGCAGGCCGAGGCCCTGGTGAATTTCCGCATCCTGCCCGGCGATTCGGTCGAATCGGTGCTCGCACACTGCCGCAAGGTGGTGCGCGACGCGGATGTGCGGATCGAACTCGTCGGCATGACCTCGGAGCCCTCCCCCGGTAAACCGCCCGGCCCGGCATTCGACATGATCGCGGGACTGGCCGAGTCCGTCGTCCCGGGCATCGCGGTGACCACCGGCATCGTCCCCGGCGCCACCGACTCCCGGCACTACGACGACCTCGCCGCCACCCGCTGCAACTTCGCCCCCATCCTGCTGACCAAGGCGGATGTGGAAACGATCCATGGAACCGACGAGCGCATCTCCCTGGTGAACTACGCTCGGCTCATCGAGTTCAATCGGCGGCTGATCGATCAGCTCGCGGCGCCGCCACGTACCCAGGGAGCCGATGTATGACAACCGATCCGAAGGCCGACGAGCCGACACCGGGCACCGAGGGCGAATTCGACGGCATCGGCAGCCGAATCGCTTGGCGCGCATGGCTTCCCGAAACGACTGCGCGCGCGGCGATCGTGCTCGTGCACGGCGTCGCCGAACATTCCGGCCGCTACGCCCATGTCGGAAAGCGCCTGGCGGACAACGGTTTCGCGGTCTATGCGCTCGACCATCTCGGCCACGGCAAGTCGGCGGGCAACAACGCGAATATCGGTTCGATGGCCGGCTCGGCCGACAATGTCGCGGAGATGCTGAAGATCGCGAGCCGCGAACATCCGGATGTGCCGCGGTTCCTGCTCGCGCATTCGATGGGCAGCCTGATCACCTTGTATCTGGCGGTCCGAGCGCCGATCGACGTCGACGGCATCGTATTGTCGGCACCGCCGCTGGATATCGCCGTCGGCAATCCGCTGCAGCGTCTGGTCGGTCCGCTGCTGTCCCGGTTCGCACCGAATATCGGTGTGCTGAAACTGGATTCGTCGATGATCAGCCGCGATCCCGAGGTCGTGCGCGCCTACGACAACGATCCGCTGGTCTTCCGTGGCAAGCTGCCGGCCCGAACCGGTATGGAGATGCTGAATGCCACCGAGTTCGTCAAGAGCCGTCTGGACAAGCTCACCGTGCCGCTGCTGGTGTTGCACGGCACCGCCGACGCCATCGCGGCACCGTCCAGCACGGATCTGATCGAGCGGGGCGCGGGTTCGAAGGACCTGACGGTGATCCGCTACGAGGGCCTCTACCATGAGGTATTCAATGAACCCGAACAGGACAAGGTGCTGACCGATGTCCTGGAGTGGCTGGAGGCCCACGTAGCGGACGAGTGAGCCGCTAGCGGTAGTTCGTCAGGCAGGTCTGCTCGCCGTCGAGGACTCCGGTGCGAAACGCCTCCAACCGCTGGAAGCCGCTCGCCACCACCTTGCCGTCCACATCGCCGGCGACCAGACCATCGGCGAGCAGTCCGGAGACCGCCTCGTCGAGATCGTTCGCGGACAGCCGCGGATCGCTGCCCGGCTCGCTCAACTTGGTCGTCACGACTCCGGTGAGGCATGCGGTGCGCAGTCCGGCGGTCTCGGCCCCGGAGATCGAGAGCTTGCGTTCCTGCTGCACCGCAAGGACATAGCGGGAGATGAACACGGCGAAGGCGTTGTAATCACCGTCCACCACCGCCGAGAGCGGTTCGTCGTCGCCCTTCATCGCGCCGCCGCGTTTGGCGAGTTCGGGCACATCGGTGCCGATCTTGTTCGAACTCGGGCAGTACGAGACCGGCTCGGTGGCGGTCACCTTCGAGCAGTTCTTGATGATCCCGTTGTAGTCGTACTGCGGTGCCTGCTGCAGGGGGAAGATCTTCGCCAGCGCTTGGCTCAGGCTGGTCAGCGATGCTACGTCTACCGGGAGCTGAGCGTCCTGTTCGCCGTCCTCGTACGTCGTCGGCAGGGTGCCCCGACGCTGCTCGATCTCCTTCTTATTGATCTTCTTGCAGCCCTGTGCGCCGTCGGTGTAGCCGATCTGCACCGCGGTCACCCGCTCGAAGGCAGAGCCGTGGGCATTCTTCGGATTATCCGGATCGGTATCGCGCACGGCGATGGTCGCGCCGAGGACCGCATTGAGCCCGTCGGTCATATTCAGCGTGAAATGCGCCGAATTCCCTTCCGCCACATGGCGCAGGAACACACCGGCCAGGCAGTCGGCCTGCTGCTCCTTCACCAACGTCCCGGTGAAGAATCCGGCGATTTTGGCCTGGCCCTGGATGGAGTGACCGTATTCGTGCGCGAGCACCATCACGATCGCCATATCGCTGTACTTCTCCTGCAACAGCGGCAGCAGTACACCGCGGTCCCAGCCGATGGTGTGGTCCACGCTGCAGTAGGCGGCGTTGACCAGGTGATAGGTGCTGGACTTGCAGAATTTGACCGCCTGTTCCTTGGACGCCTTGGCATCCCAGGAGATGTAGCGACTCACCGGCTTGAAGGTGCCGGGAAAGTTCTTGCCGTACTCGGTCTTCCAGAAATCTTCCAGATCGGCGACGGTGTTGAGGGCGAGTTTGTCGACCGCGCCGGCGTCGCCGTTCTCCGCGGTGAGCGGTGCGTCCGGCACACCCTTGCGCGGGCCGCTCGGACCGTTGCCGGAGGCCGCGCCGGTCAGCTCCCACGGATTGTCCGCGGTCACCGCACTTGCCCCTGGCGGGCCCGTCTTGCTGTCGCAGCCGACCAGCGCCGCGCCGGCCAACAGCAATACCGCGACCACCCCGAACCGCAGCCGTCTAGTCCTCATCAGGTATTTCCTCCCCGAACTCACTGTGGGTCCGTCCTCGGCGAACCCCGACCCGATGGGGCCACTCCTGCCCGTCGAGCGATCACATGGTAATCGCAGAAACGCCTGCGCGCGTATACGTCTGAGCGCATTCGCTCCGTCAGGCGTTCAACTGCACCTGTGCCAGTATCGCGCGATGATCGGATCCGGGAATGGTGAGCGAGCGGACATCGGCCGCCGTGCCATCGGCGACCAGAATATGGTCGATGCCGATCACCGGACCCCACCGGCGATCCGCCGGATAGGTGAGCAGCGGCCCGGCACCCGCCTGATCCGCCGCCGCGACAAACCGTCCGCGCAGCAGATCACGGAATGCCGAATGATCGCGGGTGGCATTGAAATCCGCGCCGACGATCGCGGGACCCTGTTGTGCGTCCAGTATTTCGCGAATCCGGTCCAGCTCCGAACTCCACGCCGGGAAGTCGACCGACGGCGGCACCGGATGAAATGCGAACACCGCGACCGGTCCGCGCTGTGGATGCTCCATGGTGGCGGACAGATTGTTCATCCAGAATCCGTCGTATTTCTTGGTGTCCCGCAACGGATATCGGCTGTAGATCCCGGTGCCGTTGCCGCCCCCACGGGCCTGTAGGAACTGATGTGGCAGCAACTCTTCGATTCCGGCCGCCGCGAGTCGCTGCGCAACCTCCGGTGTCAGCTCGTCGACGGTGAGCACCTCGACCCGGTTTTCCCGCACCGCCCGAACCACCGCTGGCGCATCCGCCTTCCCGAACAACAGATTCGACTGCATGACCGAAACCTCGGGCCCACTCGCCGCCCGCCCCTCCGGTACGAATATCGGCACCTGCATCCACAACACCGACGCGACGATGCACCCGGCAGCCGCCGCACTCTTCCATCCCCGCGCGACCAGGAACAACACCAGTCCCAACACCGCCCCGAGCATCAGATACGACGCACCCGACGCCAACAGCACCAAAGCCTGCCGCCGCCACGTCCCGAAATGCAGCACGATCCCCAGAACTCCCGCCGCCAAGGCGCACCACCCCAGCCCGAGCACCACCCGGTCCACCCATTTACGCATGCCCCGACCCTAACCGGCAGCGATGGAGACCAGGTGCGGCGATTGTGGAGATCCCGTGGGGATGCCGCGGCCTCCTACACTGGCCAGCAGAGAGTGAGGTGGTCGCGATGTATGTCGAGGAGTTCACGGCGACGGGTGCGCTCACCGCGGACGCGGCCGAAGATCTTGCCGACATCGCGGGCCGGTTCACCTCGCGGATCACGGTGAGCTGCAATGGGCACACGGTGCTGACACCGGTGCTGCCGTCGTGTTGGGACGAGCTGCGGGTGCGCGCGGGGAGCACGGTCTCGGTCACCGCCGAGCGGGGGTACCGCCCGCCCGGCGATGAGGACCGCATTGCGCTGCGGGAATTCGTGCGCCGCTTCCAGGTGCTGACCGCGCTCGGCCCGGCGCGGCTTCCGCTCAGTGGCGGTGCATCCGCTCGACGAGCGTCGCGGCGTCCGTGGTGAGCGAGCCACCGGCGAAAGCCAGTGTGGCCAAGGAACGTTCGGCCGCGGCCGGATGGCCCGCGCCACAGGCATCGGTCACCAGAATCGGGAGATAGCCCAGGTCCAGGCTGTGCCGGACGGTGGGTTCGATGCCGACCTCCAGAGCGATGCCCGCAATGGCGAAGGTGTCGATGCCCAAGTCGCGCAAGGCGATATCGAGCGGTGTCGCCGCGAAGGCGGACATGGTGATCTTATCGATGACCACCTCGTTCGGACCGGGTGTCAGCTCGGGGACGAGCTGATACTGGGGCGACCCCTGCGGGAAGCTGGAATTCACCTCGTTCGGATTGTCGACCCGCTGCCACTCCATGGCCGTGCGCAGTTGCGCGACACCGGCCGCTGCGGGCGGCAGCGACATATGCCGGGTGTAGAAGACGCGAAAACCGTTCTCCCGCGCTGCATCCCGCAGCTGCACACAGGTCTGGACGATCTTGTCGCCGTCCGGCAGCTGCCGGACGATGCCGACCTGCATGTCGTAGACGATCAGCGCCATCCTGGTCGGATCGCAGGCATCCGCGAGGGTCTGCGGAATGCTCAGACCGTAGGCGTATTGCATCAGGCCGACCCCACCTTCGTCCTGTCATAGGGCTCGGCGACGTCGACGGAGGGATCCATCAGCGCCTCCAGCGGCAACGGGGCCTGCACCGGAACGTAGGTCCATTCCAGGTGACCGGCCTTGGTCAGCGGGAAATCAGCGACATAGCGCTTGGCCTCCTCGACGCTGTCGACCTCGAATACGATCACCACGCCCGGCTCATCGGCGCGCGCATAGTTCTCGCGCACGATGCCCGCCTTCCACAGCCGCCACACATTGGCGACCTCTTCGGGAAGATAAGGGGTGATGGTCTCCATCGTCACGCCGGGCTTGAAGCTGTCGAAAACGATGACTTTCACGGGAATCGAACTCCATGTCTGCAGAATGTGATGCGGCCGCGCCGCAGTGCGAGTTCCATGTAAGCCCGATGATTACAGTGTTACAAGAACGCACTTTTTGGTGAGTACCGGGAGGCCAGCGATGCCGGAGAAGCGCTATTACTGCGCGGTCGAGGTGACCGTCGATCTCATCGACGGCAAATGGAAGCCGGTCATCCTGGCCCACCTCAAGGAGGGCGTGCGCCGCTACGGCGAATTGCGGCGCCTGATGCCGAGCACCAGCGAGAAAATGCTCGTCCAGCAACTGCGCGACCTGGAGTCCGACGGCCTGATCCGCCGCACCACCTTCGACACTGTGCCGCCCCAGGTCGAATACGACCTGACCGAGGAAGGCTGGAGCCTGGTCCCGGTCCTGACAGCCCTCTACGAATGGGGCCGAAAACGCGCCGACCGCGCCGGTATCGCCCTGCCCTGAGCGAACTCGCCGACGGTAGTCGAATGGCGGCCGCCATGCCCGCCGAGAACCACCTTTCGACTGTTGTCGGCGCGTGTCAGCCGCCGAAGACGCGCTCCACCACCGCTTTTGCACGGCGGGTGATGCGCATGTAGTTGTCCAGGAACTCGCTGCCGTCGTCGTTCGGCCAGCCCGCGACCCGGGCGACGGCCGATAGTAGACGGCCTGGGCCGGGTAGTTGATCGGCGGCCTTGCCGCGGACGAGCACCAGTGCGTTGCGCGCCCTGGTCGCCGTGATCCAGGCTTCGCGCAGCAGCGAAACATCTTCGATCGCAAGCAATTTGGTCTGCTCGATGACATCGAGGGATTGCAGCGTCGAGGTGTTGTGCAGTGCGCGCACATCGTCGGCGTAGCGCAGCTGCATCAGCTGCACGGTCCATTCGATATCGGCGAGACCACCGCGGCCGAGTTTGGTGTGGGTCGCCGGATTCGCACCGCGCGGCAGGCGTTCGGCATCCACCCTGGCCTTGATCCGGCGGATCTCGCGCACCGCCTCCGCCGATACACCGCCCTCGGGATAGCGAACCTTATCGATGGTGCGCAGGAACCGGACACCGAGATCCTGGTCCCCGGCGACCTGGTGCGCGCGCAGCAACGCCTGCACCTCCCAAGGCTGCGCCCACTGCTCGTAGTAGGCGGCATAGGCGGCCAGCGTGCGCACCAGCGCGCCGTTGCGGCCCTCCGGGCGCAGTCCGGCGTCGACCTGCAGTGGTGGATCGGTACTCGGCGCACCGAGCAACCGCTGCACCTTCTCGGCGATGCCGATCGCCCATTTCACGGCCTTGGTCTCGTCCGCGCCGGGGCGCGGATCGCAGACGAAGAGCACATCGGCGTCGGAGCCGTAGCCGAGTTCCATGCCGCCCAGCCGCCCCATGCCGATCACCGCGAAATCGGCCGGTGCCGGCGCCCCGAGTTCGACCTCGCCGGCCCGAATCACCGCGCGCAGTGCCGCTTCCAGCACCGCGACCCAGACCGAGGACAGTGCCCGGCACACCTGCGGCACATCCAGCATGCCGAGCAGATCGGCCGAGGCCACCCGCGCCAGTTCGTGCCGGCGCAGTGAGCGAGCCGCGGCCACAGCACGTTTCGGATCGTCGTAGCGCGCCGCCGCGGTAAGGATCCCGCGCGCAACGTCCTCCGGCTGCGGGCTGAGCAACAGCGGTCCGCCCGGCCCGTCGGCATACATCCGGATCGTGTCCGGCGCATTGATCAGCAGATCCGGCAGATATTCCGAGGAGCCGAGCACGATCATCAACCGCTGGGCGATCGCGCCCTCGTCGCGCAATTCGCGCAGGAACCAGATCTGATCGTCCAGCCCCTCCGAGACCCGCCGGTAGGCGAGCAGTCCGGCATCGGGATTCGGTGTGTCCCCGAGCCATTCGAGCAGCGTCGGCAATAGCAGCGCCTGAATCCGGCCCTTGCGCGATACCCCGCCGGTGAGCGCTTTCAGATGTCCGAGCGCGTTTTCCGGGGCCGCATAGCCGAGTGCCGCCAACTGGCGGATCGCCGCGTCCGGACTGAGCCGCAGCGCGTCGGGATCCATCTTGACCACCGATTCGAGCAGCGGCCGATAGAAGAGTTTGGCGTGTAATCGCCGCACCCGCACCGCATTTCGGCGGATCTCATTGCTCAGCACGCCGACCGCGTCCTGGCGTCCGTCCGGGCGGATATGGGCGGCGCGCGCCAGCCAGCGCATGCCCTCTTCGTCATCGGCGGCGGGCAAAGTGTGGGTGCGCTTGAGCCGCTGCAACTGCAGCCGGTGTTCGAGCAGGCGCAGGAATTCATAGGAGGCGGTGAGATTCGCGGCGTCGTCGCGGCCGACGTACCCGCCCGCGGCCAACGCCGTCAGCGCTTCCACGGTGCCCTGCACATGCAGCGTCTCGTCTACCCGGCCGTGCACCAATTGCAGTAGCTGGACGGCGAATTCGACATCGCGCAGGCTGCCGTGGCCGAGTTTGAGCTCCCGCTCGCGCAGATCGGCGGGCACCAGATCCTCCACCCGGCGTCGCATCGCCTGCACATCGGTGACGAAGTCGGGGCGCTCGGAGGCGGTCCACACCATCGGCATCAGCGCGTCGCGGTACTGCTCCCCCAGCGCCAGGTCACCGGTCATCGGCCGCGCCTTGAGCAGTGCCTGGAACTCCCAGGTCCTGGCCCAGCGCTTGTAGTAGGCGATATGCGAGTCCAGGGTGCGCACCAGCGCGCCCGCCTTGCCCTCGGGCCGCAGTGCCGCATCGACCTCGAAGAAGGCCGTGCTGCCCACGCTCATCATCTCGGCGGCCAACCGGGTGGCGGTGGCATCGGCCGGTTCGGCCACGAAGACGACATCGACATCGCTGACGTAGTTGAGTTCGCACGCACCGCTCTTACCCATGGCGACCACGGCCAGCCGCACCGGCACCGGCTCGTCCTTGCAGACCCTGGCCACCGCCACCGCCAGCGCGGCGGTCAATGCGGCGTCGGCGAGATCGGTGAGATGACGGCCGACCACCTGATACGGCAGCACCGGCTCGTTCTCCACGGTGGCCGCCAGATCGAGTGCGGCCAAGAGCATGAGCTGATCGCGATATCGATTGCGCAGCAGTGGAATTGCCTCGGGACCGGACAGCTCGGCCCGGTACAGCACGGCATCCGCGTGCGGACTCTCGGCCGGTACTGCTTGCACAGCCGCCAACAGGTCCGCGATCAACTCCTCGCGAGCGGGTAGCTTGTCCCGCAGCAGAATTCGCCATGCGGGAGGGTCGGCGACCAGATGATCGGCGAATGCGCTGGACGATCCGATGAGCGCGAAAAGCCTGCCGCGCAACGCAGTATCGATCCGCAGTGTCGAATCGAGCTCGGACCAGTCCTCGCCGAGCGCAGCCCGCAATCGTGTCAGCGTCAGCAGTGCGAGATCGGCATCGGGTGCGCGCGACAGCGCCCACAGCACCGGAATGGAGTCGATATTGTCCCAAGCCAACTCTCGTAACGAGGCGGCGGCGGTCGGCTCGAGCAAGCCGAGCCGACCGACACCAGGGACAGCTGAACGAGCAGACGGCGGCCGGACCATAAGTCCAACTTAGATGGCCGATCATCTCTTTCCACCCGGCCGGGGTGGAAAGAGTCGCAAACGTAGCCGACTGCGCCGGTTTAGCCGGCTAGAGGCCGAGGTACTCCTTCAGCTCGTACGGCGTCACCTGGCTGCGGTAGTCCGCCCATTCCCGGCGCTTATTGCGCAGGAAGAAGTCGAAAACGTGCTCACCGAGCGTCTCGGCGACCAACTCCGAGCGCTCCATCGCCTGCAGCGCCTCGTCGAGTGTGCCGGGCAGCTCACGGAAGCCCATGGCGCGCCGCTCGGCGACGGTCAGCGACCACACGTCGTCCTCGGCCTCCGGCGGCAGCGTGTAGCCCTTCTCGATGCCGCGCAGACCGGCCGCGAGCAGCACGGCGAAGGTCAGGTAGGGGTTGCAGGCCGAATCTGGGCTGCGGATCTCGACGCGGCGCGAGGAGGACTTGTTCGGGGTGTACATCGGCACCCGCACCAACGCGGAGCGGTTGGACCGCCCCCACGAGGCCGCCGTCGGCGCCTCGCCGCCGTGGATGAGTCGCTTGTAGGAGTTCACCCACTGGTTGGTGATCGCGCTGATCTCCGGGGCGTGCTCCAGGATGCCCGCGATGAACGCCCGCGCGGTCCCCGAGAGGTTGATCGGATCGTCCGGATCGTGGAAGGCGTTGGCCTCACCCTCGAACAGGCTCATATGGGTGTGCATGGCCGAGCCCGGGTACTGCGCGAAGGGCTTGGGCATGAAGGTCGCGCGCACGCCCTCGTCGATGGCCACTTCCTTGATCAGGTAGCGGAAGGTCATCACGTTGTCGGCCATGGACAGCGCATCGGCATAGCGCAGGTCGATCTCCTGCTGACCGGGTGCGCCCTCGTGGTGGCTGAACTCCACCGAGATGCCCATGGACTCCAGCGCGTCGATGGCGTGGCGCCGGAAGTTGGGCGCGGAGTCGTGCACGGCCTGGTCGAAGAACCCCCCGGTGTCGGCAGGAGTCGGCTGGCGGCCGTCCTGTGGGCCATTCTCCAGCAGGAAGAACTCGATCTCCGGGTGCACGTAGCAGCTGAACCCGACGTCACCGGCCTTGTTGAGCTGACGCCGCAGCACATGGCGCGGGTCGGCCCAGGACGGCGAACCGTCGGGCATGGTGATATCGCAGAACATGCGCGCGGAGTGCTGATGCCCCTTACTCGTCGACCACGGCAGCACCTGGAAGGTCGAGGGATCCGGCCGCGCCACCATATCGGCCTCCGACACCCGGGCGAAGCCCTCGATGGCCGAGCCGTCGAAGCCGATGCCCTCTTCGAAGGCGCCCTCTAGCTCCGCCGGAGCGATGGCAACGGACTTCAGATAGCCCAACACATCGGTGAACCAGAGACGCACGAAGCGGATATCCCGTTCTTCGAGCGTCCGCAGCACGAATTCCTTCTGGCGATCCATGTCGCCGAGCGTAAGCACCCGGCGTTAAATCCGTGTTACATACACGCTTAGGGATTGCAATCCCATCATTCGGAATGAAAACGCACCGGGTGCAAGATCGCCTTGTGAGCGGGGCGGTCAGCAGGTCAGACCGGCCTCCGGGACCTTCAGATCAGTGAGGTAGGAGATCACCGCGTCGTCGAGGCACTGATCACCGGCGACCAGTGCCGCGGTGTGTCGGGTGCCCTTGTAGGTGATCAGTGCGGCGCCCAGCTGGTCGGCCAGATCGACACCGGCCTGATACGGCGTCGCGGGATCCTCGGTGGTCGAGACCACCACCGTCTTCGGCAGACCCGGCGCCGAAACCTTGTGCGGTGTGCTGGTGTTCGGCACCGGCCAGACGGCGCACAGTTCCAGCGGTGCGGTCCCGGTGCCGCGGCCGTCGTCCAGGAACGGCGCCGCCTTGCGGTATTCGGCGTCCTGTCGGCCCACCACCGCACGATCGTTGATCGGCGGATCGTCGACGCAGCGGATGGCGTTGAATGCCTCCTGCGTGTTGTCGTAGCTGCCGTCGTCGCGGCGGCCGTCGTAGAGATCGGCGAGCTTCAGCAGCGTGTCGCCACGCCCGTCGCGCAATTCGGACAGACCGAGGGTGAGCACCCTCCAGAAATCATCGGAGTAGAGCGCCTGCTGCACGCCGGTGATGGCGTCGCTGTAGCTGAGTCCGCGCGGATCGGTGGTCGCGGCCGGTTTGGTCTCGAGCGGATTCACCAGCGCGCGGAACTTCGCGACCGCCTGGGCCGGATCGGTGCCGACCGGGCAGTCCGCCTGCTTCGCGCATTCCGCGGCATAGGCGTCGAACGCCTGCTGGAAGCCCGCCGCCTGCCGCAGCGATTCCTGCACCGGATCCTGGGAGGAGTCCACCGCACCGTCGAGCACCAGCGCGCGCACATTGTCCGGGAACTTCTCGGCGTAGGCCGAGCCGAGCTTGGTGCCGTAGGAGTAGCCGAGGTAGCTGAGTTTCGGATCGCCGAGGACGGCGCGGATCACATCCATGTCCTGCACCACCTCGCGGGTGCCGACGTGGGCCAGGAATTCGGTACCGGTGCGCTCGACGCAGTGACCGACGAACTGACGGTTCTCGTCCTCGGCCTTGGCGATGCCTTCCGGGTTGTTGTCGGTCGGCGGTTCGGCGCGTTCGGCGTCGTTCTGCTGCGGGGTCAGACAGGCGATGGTCGGGATCGAGGAGCCGACACCGCGCGGATCGAAGCCGACCCGGTCGAAGCGCTCGGCCAGCGGCGTCTTGCCCGCGATACCCGCCATCGACAGACCCGATACGCCCGGCCCGCCCGGATTGAGCAGCAGTGAGCCTATCCGCTTGCCACTGGCCGGAATTCGGGACAGCGCTATCTGCGCGGTCGCGCCGTCCGGCTTGGTGTAGTCGACGGGCACGGTGATGCGGGTGCATTCGGTATTGGGTGCGGGGCGGTCGTCCGGGGAGCCGAAATCGTCGCAGGAACCCCAGTTCGCGCTCTGGCTGTAGAACTTCTCGAGGCCCTGGGGCGGAGTGGGTAACGCATTGCCCGGCTCATCCGTGGATGCGCTGCACCCGGCCGCCACCACCGCCAACGCCACCGCGACCAGCACACCACGCGACCCATTCCGCACCACAGACATGTCGAAGATCCTGCCATTGCCGTGCGAGCCCGTGCGTACGGTCGCCCGGCGGCGCGGATACGGCTGTGACCAAATGCACCGTCATCGCACTTAAGTCGCGATCGCACGGGTGGCAGACTGGTTTCGTCACACAAACCCGGGGACCCGGACGGGCCTCGAGGCGACAACCACGAAAGGGACGATGATGTCCGTATCCGAATCGGAGACCCCTGCCTACGGCGCTGCCCCCGCTGCCAAGCCGGCCAAGCGCAAGACGCGGGTACCTCATCTGCAGCAGATGAAGGCCGATGGCGAGAAGTGGTCGATGTTGACCGCCTACGACTATTCCTCCGCCCGCATCTTCGAAGAAGCCGGAATTCCGGTGCTCCTGGTGGGCGACTCCGCCGCCAACGTCGTCTACGGCTACGACACCACCGTGCCGATCACCGTCGACGAGCTCATCCCGCTGGTGCGCGGCGTGGTCCGTGGCGCACCGCATGCGCTGGTGGTGGCCGATCTGCCGTTCGGCACCTACGAAACCTCGCCGCAGCAGGCACTGGCCACCGCCACCCGGTTCATGAAGGAGGGCGGTGCGCACGCGGTCAAGCTGGAGGGCGGTGAGCGGGTCGCCGAGCAGATCGCGCTGATCACCTCGGCCGGTATTCCGGTGATGGCGCATATCGGCTTCACCCCGCAGAGCGTCAATACCCTCGGTGGTTTCCGGGTGCAAGGTCGCGGCGACGGCGCCGAGCAGCTCATCGCCGATGCCATCGCGGTCCAGGAGGCCGGTGCGTTCTCCGTGGTGATGGAGATGGTGCCCGCCGAACTGGCCGGCCAGGTGACCCGCAAGCTGACCATCCCGACCGTCGGCATCGGCGCGGGCGCGGAATGCGATGCGCAGGTGCTGGTCTGGCAGGATATGGCGGGCTTCACCAGCGGCAAGACCGCCAAGTTCGTCAAGCGGTTCGGCCGGATCGGCGATGAATTGCGTTCCGCCGCAGCCGCTTACGCCGACGAGGTGCGCCGAGGGACCTTCCCCGGCCCCGAACACAGCTTCTGAGTTCAGGATGACCGGCCGAGCAGTGCACGCACCAGCGGCACTGCTCGGCCGACCCGTGCAACCGATGCTCGACTGGGCCACGGGAGTTCTCACCGATCGCGGCGTGAAAATCGTCGGGCCGCCGGAGGAAACGCGGCGGCGGGCGTGGTCGTTGATTGTGCGCATCCCGACCGATGCGGGTCCGATGTGGTTGAAGGCCAATGCTCGCGCCGGTGCGCACGAGGGTCCGCTGCTGCAGACATTGGCGCGGTTGCGGCCCGGCAGTGTCCTCGAACCGCTTGCGGTGCAACCGGATCACGGCTGGTTGCTCAGTCCTGACGGTGGTGCCACCGCGCGGGATTCCGCAGCCGCGTGGACCGAATTGGTCGGCCGTTACGCCGACCTCCAGCTGGCGATGGGCGATCACATCGATGAGCTGCGCGCCACCGGCACGCCGTATCTGCCGCCTGCCCAACTGATCACGGTGTATCGGCATTTCGAGCCACGCCTTCCCGGCCTCGGCGCGGCGATCACCGAGGACGCCGCGGCGCTTGCCGAATTCGGCAGGCAGAGCATCGAACACAATGATCTCCATCCAGGCAACGTGTTCACCGATTCGGACATGCTGTTCGACTGGGGCGATGCGGTGATCACCCATCCGTTGCTGTCCTGGCGCGTACTGCGCGGTCCGTACCGCTCGGGATACCTGGACCGTTGGCAGCAGTCGTGCGCCATCTCCGACACCGAAATCGCCCTCGTCGACCGGCTGGCACCACTGGTCGCCCTGCATCCGTGGCGCACCATCGACGCGTCACCACCGCGGTTTGCGCGCTTCCTGCAGGGCTTGCTCGACGATCTGCGCGCGGGCTTCGGCCCGGTTTGATCGGCGGCGCCCAGCAAACTCGCGCGGGCCAGGCGCGGCAAACAATGGCAGACTCGAAGCCGACAATGCCGACACGAGCAGAGGTACCGATGCCGCAACCCCGTTGGATTTCACGCAGCACGCTAGTGGTGGCGGGCCTATTCGCCGCCGCGGCACTCACCGCCTGCGGGAGCGACTCGAGCCCGGCGCCCACCGGTAGCTCGAGCTCGACCACCGGATCGGCGACAGCCACCAGCGCGGGCAAGACCACCAGCGCACCGACGACCCTGGAGATCTCCGATGCGTCGGCCACCCAGCTGTGCGACATGATCCGCCCGGAGCTGTCGAACTGGCGGGTACAGGGTCCGACGCTGGGCCGGATCGGGCTCAATGCGCTGGTGCACGAATGGGCACTGCGCAATGGCGGCATCAACGGCCATGTGCTCGCCGATAAGGCGATGATCGACCGGATCACCACCAAGAGCTGCGCCGATGTACACCAGCAGGCGATCGAGGCGCTGGAACTGCCGGATCTGGCTTCGGGAATCGCCTTCTGATGCGAACCCTCTACCCCGCGATCGAGCCGTACGAAACCGGCATGCTCGACGTCGGCGCGGGCCAATCCGTGTACTGGGAGGTCAGCGGCAATCCGGACGGCAAGCCCGTAGTTTTCCTGCACGGCGGACCCGGTGGCGGCACCGAACCGTTCCACCGGCAGTTCTTCGATCCGGCCGCCTACAAGATCGTGCTGCTGGATCAGCGCGGCTGCGGACGATCCACCCCGCATATCGCGGACGGTGCGAGTCTGGAGACCAATACCACCGCACATCTGATCGCCGATGTCGAAGCGCTGCGTATTCGTCTCGGCATCGACCGCTGGCAGGTATTCGGCGGCTCCTGGGGTTCCACACTCGCACTCGCCTATGCGCAACAGCATCCGGAGCGGGTCACCGAACTGGTGCTGCGCGGGGTATTCCTGTTGCGGCGCAAGGAAATCGACTGGTACTACAACGGCGCCGCGGGCAACATCTACCCCGACGAGTGGGAGAAGTTCCTGGCCCCGGTTCCGGAGGACGAGCGCGACAGCGATCTGGTGCAGGTGTATCACCGGCTGCTGCACTCCCCCGACGAACAGGTCGCCGAAGCGGCCGCCATCGCCTGGTCCACCTGGGAGGGCGCGACGAGTTCGCTACTGCCGCACCCGGATCGGGTGCAGGAGAGCGCCCAGCCGCGGTTCGCGCTGGCCTTCGCCAGGATCGAGAACCACTACTTCGTCAATGGCGGATTCCTCGACGAGGGACAACTGCTGCGCGATATCGACAAGATCGCGCACATCCCGGCCGTCATCGTGCAGGGGCGCCACGACGTCGTCTGCCCGGCGACCAGCGCATGGGAACTGCATCGCGCCTGGCCCGGTTCGGTGCTGCACATCGTGGACGACGCCGGTCACGCCGCCGCCGAACCCGGAATCACCCACCATCTCGTCGAGGCGACCGACGGATTCGCGAAAGTGAGCTGACCATGGTCACGGCCGGAACCGCCATCGTCGCGGCGCTGCGCGACGACGTCGACCGGCTGCTGGCCGCCGAACCGGAAGTCCGCGCCGACGCCTGGGATTCGGTACACCAGATGCGGGTCGCGACGCGCAGACTGCGCAGCGTGCTGCGCTCGTACCGCACGCTCTTCGAGGCCACGCCGATCGCCGAGATGCAGGACGAACTGAAGTGGCTGGCCGAGCTGCTAGGTGTTGCCCGCGATGCGGAGGTGCGAGCGGAACGGTTCGCGGCACTGCTGGCCGCACACGCGCCACAGGATGAATTCGCCCGGCTCGCAACGGAATCGGCGGTTCCAAGAGCGGCGGGCACCGGCTATGTGCCCGGCACCACCGAGTATGTGCGCACCGATCTGGTCGACGCGGAGCGAGCCCGGTACCGGAGCGCGCATGCCGAGATCCTCGACGCCCTCGATCACCATCGCTATCACGCACTGCGCCACCGTCTTTCGGCCTGGCGCACCGACCCGCCCCTCGATGCCGACAAGTCGAGGCAGCCCGCCGCCGAGGTCTTCGAACGCATCCTGCGCAAGGACCGCAAGCGCTTACAGCGACTGGTCTACGCCGAACCCGCCGTCTCCCCCGCCGAACGCGTCGAACTGCTACACGATATCCGCAAGGGCGCCAAGCGCCTGCGCTACTCGTGCGAGGGCGCGATCGATGTACTCAGCAGTGCCGCAAAGGATCTCGGCACTGAGGCCAAACGCCTGCAAACCGTACTCGGCGACCACCGCGACGCCGTCGAATCCCGCGAAGCCATCCTCGCCCGCGCCGCCGAAACCCACGCCACCGGCGTCAACGCCACCATCTACGAATTGCTCGCCGACGCCGAAGAAATCGCGGCAGGCGAAGCGCTGGCCAAATACCCTGCCGCAGCCGCGTTCGTATCGGGGTGACCGGCTCTCGTCATTACACACTGTGGGGTGGCACCGTTTGCGGTTCCACCCACACCGCACTTCGAAACGGGCCTAGGGCCGCAGCACCGACACCAGGAACTCGGTCTGGTCGTATACCGTCTGCTCGAAGACATCGTCGAAGTAGACATCGAAATGCCCTACCGGGTAACGCTTTACGATCGCGTGTTTGGTGCGTTCGGCCGCGCGCAGGGTCGGCTTCGGCGGTGCGATGGTGTCGTTGTCGGCGACCGCGTAGAAGACCGGCATCTTCAACGCCTTGGCCCGGCGGCCAGGGGAATCGAACAGTGTCGAGAATGCCACGCGGGCAGCGACTTTCGGCTCGTAGGTCTCGCTCTCATCGGCGAGCCTGCCGTACCCCTCCGGCGCATCGGGTGCGCTCATCAGCGCAGCTGAGCGCTTGCGACCCGCCAACCGGACGCGAACCGGCTTGCGCCGGATCGGACCGACGAGCAGATCGGTTGCCGCGATGGTGGCCACCTTGGTCAGGCTGGTCGGGCCCTTTGCCAGTGCCGAGGCCCAGCCACTGGTGAACGGTACCTGGGCGACCACGGCCGCGATGTAGTCGTCGTCGGGCGCGACCGACAGCACATGGCCGCCGCCGAAAGAGGTGCCCCACAGCGCGATTCGAGTCGCGTCGAAGCCGCGCAGCGTGCGTGCGTAGGCGATGGCCGAGCGCCAGTCCTCGCGCTGCCGGGCGATATGCAGTAGCTGACGCGGCGCACCCTGACTGGCCCCGAAATGCCGGTAGTCGAATACCAGCACACCCATCCCGGCGGCGGCGAAACGCCGTGCGTACCTATCCAGACCCATCTCCCGGTTGGCGCCGAGTCCGTGCCCCATCACAACAAGTGGGCGGGGCTTGGGGATGCCGGCGGGGGGATACAGCCAGGCAGCGCAGTGCTCGCTACCCGAGGGAAAACTGACCTCGACACGTTCCATGGCACCTCACCGTACTGTTTCGGTCCGAACTCTTGCGCTCCGACCGGTCGCCAGGTCAGGCCAGTGAACAACGTACCCCTAGATCAAAGTAGGCTAAACGCTGCGGACGAGTTGGCCGGGCGGCCGCGGTGATGGGAACGGGCACGCGAGTGCCGCCGCCCGTCGCCGAGGAAAGTCCGGACTCCACAGAGCAGGGCGGTTGCTAACGGCAACCCGGGGTGACCCGCGGGAAAGTGCCACAGAAAACAGACCGCCCCACGATCCCTCGGGATCGTGCGGTGAGGGTGAAACGGTGCGGTAAGAGCGCACCAGCGCCCCGGGTGACCGGGGCGGCTAGGTAAACCCCGCCCGGAGCAAGGTCGAAGGTCGCACCGTTCGCGGTGCGGCTGCGCAGGTGTTCGAGGGTTGCTCGCCCGAGCCTGCGGGTGGACCGCTCGAGGCACCCGGCAACGGTGTGTCCAGATGGATGGCCGTCACCCGGTGTGAACCGGGGACAGGATCCGGCTTACAGGTCAACTCGTCCGCCCCTGCAATCCGGTGCTCGCCGGTGCCATGATGGAGGTGACCGCTGAGCCGGAATTCGGTGCGGTCAGGCACTTCGCACGGGGTGTAGCCATGGATATTCTTGCCGTTATCGGGGCGATTTTCGGGGTGGGGGCGATCGCGGGCGGGGTGCTCACCGCAATGAGCGCGCGCGTGGTCAGCCAATACGAGAGGGGGCTGGTATTCCGGTTCGGCCGGGTGGTCGGAACCCGAGATCCCGGACTCCGCATGCTGATTCCGTTCGTCGATCGGATGCGCAAGGTCTCGACACAGATCGTCACCATGCCGGTACCCGCACAGGACGGCATCACCCGCGACAACGTGACGGTGCGCGTCGACGCGGTGGTCTATTTCCGGGTGATCGATCCGGTGTGCGCGGTGATTGAAGTGCAGAACTATCTGTTCGCCGTCGGGCAAGTGGCGCAGACGTCCTTGCGTTCGATCATCGGAAAGAGCGATCTGGATAGCCTGTTGTCCAATCGCGAGGAGCTGAACAGGGGCCTCGAGATCATGATCGACAGCCCGGCGCTCGCCTGGGGTATCCATATCGATCGGGTGGAGATCAAGGATGTCTCGATTCCGGATTCGCTGAAGCGCTCGATGTCGCGGCAGGCCGAGGCGGAGCGGGAACGGCGGGCGCGAGTGATTTCCGCCGAGGGCGAATTGCAGGCGTCGAAGATGTTGGCGCAGGCGGGCGCGCAGATGTCGGAATCGCCGGCGGCACTGCAACTACGATTGCTGGAAACCGTGGTCCAGGTTGCGGCGGAAAAGAACTCGACATTGGTGCTGCCATTCCCGGTGGAATTGCTGCGGTTCCTGGAACGCGGTACGCCGCCCGCGGCGACTACCGCCGAGTCCACCTCGACCCCATCCGAATCCAGACCGGAGATCAACCCGCCCGACCCGACACAGACGCTCGGTCAGGGCAACACGCCAGCGGTCGAACAAGATGGAACGCGCCCGTAACACAACGGGCGTATACCGATACGGGTACGGCAACTATCGCGTGCCGTACCACCGCATCGGTAGCACAACGTAAGGAAACCGGGCCGATGTCCATACTGATTCCCGTGATCGCGATCATTCTCATGATCACCGTGGGGTATGTGTTGAAATACCTGCCCAATTACTTTCCGTGGCTGAAGGATTGAACGTTTTCGCTCAGCAGAGCATCTTCGCCATCTGATAGATCGCCTGGGCCTCTTCCTTGGAGGCCTCGGTGGCGCCCTTCGTGCGCTTGATGACGTTCTGGACGACTTCGTCCTCGCCCTTGCCGTCCTTGATGTCCTTGCAGGTGTCGACCAGGATGTCGCGGATTTTGGTGTCGTCTTTGCCCTCGGCGAGCTTGGGGAAGGCGCTGCGGTAGCTGACGACGAACGTCCCCGCCTTGACGTTGTCAATTGTCTCGCCGCCCGCGGACTTGGCCGCCGAAGTCGTCGCGGAAGCGGGAGCGGCGGAAGAGCCGTTGTCATCATTGCAACCGGCAAGGAGCAGGGCGAAGACGGTGGAGCTGGCCGCGATAGCGGCGGTAGTTCTGGTCACGCAGCGGGATGCTAGCGGCACTTGGGAAACGTCGCCTCCCGTGTGGTTAACGGAAGGCGACGAAAACCGCATCGTTGACGGTGAGGTCAGAGCGGGTTGACCATGAACACCTGAGCCCAATACGCCGCCTGCTCGGGACCGAGCAGAGGCATCAGGTAATCGAAAAGAATCGTTGACATCAGTGGATAACTCCCAATTGTCGACGTACGGGTCACTTGCGAATGTGCGGGAAAAGCTCGATCCCGCCACGCCGGGGAACCCTAGCAGTCGGGGTGTGACCTCGCCGGGCTCGGCGTGTCCGGCATGGCGATTCGGTTGGAACTGGCCTAGAACGTGAGCGACGTCATAGAGTAGGCGCCGTTGGTAAGACCCGTTGCCGGTCCGCCACGAAACTCACATTCTTCGATCACGGAAGCAGGTCACAACTCTATGCGGATTGTTCGTTCACTGGTCGCCGGTGCGCTGATCGCCGGGGCCGCATCGGTTTTCGCCATGCTGGGCACCGGATCCGCCTCGGCGGTCGCGGTCACCCCGCTGGCGGGTGGGGTCCAGGTCGACCTCAACCCGGCCGACACCGCCTGGGTGCACCAGAACCACATCGGGCAGGCCATCGCCGGTCTGCCGCATCCGTCGGCGGCGTCGTTCGGCCAGGCGCTGGACGCCGCGGCAGACGTTTCCACCAGCGTCCCGGGTGGACGGGTGACCTTTACCGTGTACGGTCCGCTCAATGAATTGAACGGCACCATGTTGGCTCTGCAGTAGAGACCGACCGCGACAGCGTGGAACTCCACCAGCGGATCGTGTCGGCGCCGGTCGATTTCGGCGCCATTCGATCCGAATTCGGATTGTCCTCGGCGTATCCCGCCGAGGCCACCGCGGCGGCCCGCGACGCGATCGACGCGTTCGCGGGCACTCGCGCCGACCGCACAGATATTCCATTCGTCACGATCGACCCGCCCGGCGCCATGGATCTGGACCAGGCGGTGCATATCGAACGCACCTCTTCCGGTTTCACCGTCCACTACGCGATCGCCGATGTCGGTGCGGTAGTAGACCCCGCAGGCCCGCTGGCCCAGGAAGCGGGCGCGCGCGGCCAGACCTTCTATCTCCCCGACGGCACCGTGCCGCTGCACCCGCCGATCCTGTCGGAGAATTCCGCAAGCCTGCTGCCCGGCCAGACCAGGCCGGCCGCCCTCTGGACCATCGAATGCGATGAGAACGCGGAACCGCAACAATTCTCGGTGATCCGGGCCACCGTGCGCTCGCGCGCCCGACTCGACTACGCGAGCGTCCAAGCCGACGCCGACGCGAACCGCCTGCATCCCTCGATCGCGGCCCTGCCGGAATTCGGCACGCGGCGCATCGAGGCCGGGCTGGTACGCGGCGCGATCGGGCTGCGTCTGCCCGCCCAGAGCATCATCCGTGACGACAAGGCCGTCGGCCACTGGCGTCTGGTGGTGGAACCGCGCACCGCCGCCGATGACTGGAACGAACAGATTTCCTTGCTGACCGGGATGTGTGCGGCGCGAATCATGTTGAACGGCAATAGATCCGATGGTGCTCCCAGTGTTGGTGAGCGCATCGCATTGCTGCGGACGATGCCGCCGCCCATTGATTCGGCGATCGATTCGATGCGCAGGACCGCTGCGGCGTTGGGGGTTGCCTGGCCTGCGGAACAGTCCGTCGGTCGAATGTTGGCCGGGCTCGATCCGAATGCGCCTGCGACGTTGGTGTTGATGTCAGAGGCGACCGGGTTGCTGCGTGGGGCGGGGTATACGGTGCTCGATGGGGTGGCCGGTGCCGGAGTGAATGGTTCTGGGGTTGGTGCTCAGTCGGCGGATGGTGCGCGGGCGGCGGGCGGCGGCGCCGAGTTGGAGGGCGATTCGCGGTCGGGAGGTTACGCCGAGTCGCCGGGCGGTGCGGGCTCACTGGGCGGCGCAGGCTCGCGAGACGGATCGGATTCCGTCGGCGGCGCGGGCGCGCCAGGCAGTACCGGCGCGGGCGGCGGGCGGACCGGCGCCAAATCGGCGAGCGTCGCTCGGACTGTGAACAATCTGCAGCACAGCGCAATCGGCGCGCCCTACGCGCACGTCACCGCACCGCTGCGCCGCCTCGCCGACCGTTTCGCCACTGAGATCTGCCTGGCCCGCTGCGCCGGAACCGAAGTGCCGCAATGGGTCCGCGATGGCCTGATCCCCACCGCCGAGTCGATGAAACGCAGCGACAGCATCGCGGGCAAAGTGGAACGCGCCTGCATCGACCTCACCGAAGCCACCCTGCTCGCCGAGCGCAGCGGCGCGATTTTCGAAGCCGTAGTAGTACGCGAAGCCAACGGCACCCGCCCCGCCGAGGTCTTCATCGCCGACCCACCAGTAGTCGGCCCCTGCATCGGCGCACCCCCGGAAGGCGAGCAAGTCCAGGTCCGCTTGGTCGCCGCCGACCCCACCACCCGCAAGATCAGCTTCGGTTATCCCATCTGACGCCGTCGCGTCGGCTTCATGCGCCATCCACGTCCACGAAACGGATTGCCGCCCAACGGGCGTGGGTGTCCAGTATCGACGCCCCCAACCGGCAGTAAGCCCCGGCGAAAACCGGGGCCTACTTCGATCATGGCCGAATGGCCGGGGTGGCTGATCCCCTCCTGGGTCACTCGTCCGGGGTGTACTCGGCGTACTGCCCCGACTTAGGGAAGGTGACTACCGCCAACTCTGTTGCAGCTTTGACCAGTGCGTCTATGGCCCGGTGGTCTGGACCGAGGTACGGGTTCACTTCCTCTGCAATCTTCTGCAACCGATCACGAAGCGCCACCGAAAGCTCTCGAGGCAGCGTTCCGGGAAATTCCGGCGGGTTATCGGGATCTATCGGGTACTCGATCGGTTCGGGTGTAGACACAACTCTGGCTCCTTCAGAATCGGGGGTGACACTGCGAGGTCGGTACCTCCACGGTCCCGGATGCGTTGGTGTAGGTGAACTGGTGCCCCTGAATCTTCCCCCGTATGCCGACGCTGACGCGCCATCTCCCGGCGTAGCACGCAGCCGACACCGTGTAGGAGTGTCCACCGGCCCGGTACGGCGGTGGAATGGTCGAATCGGGACGGGCGGAGGCAGAAACCCACCTACCACCCTCTTGATAGTCCAGCGACAACGTAACTATGTGTTCGTCCGGCGGGACATCACAGGCGGCAATGCCATCCCCCGTGATCTGGGGCGGTAGCACTGTCGGCACGCTGCGCGTGAACTCGAAATCGCAACTGAGGGCAGCGCGGGCCGTGGCCGTGCCGACCGTAACCGCTGGACTCATGCCGATCAGCACGGCCGCAGCGATAAGCCCTGATCGCGCAATATTGGTCTTCAAAGGGAACCCCCCGATTTTGATGGATTCAAATTATTCAGTCCGGACTTAACTCGCTCTAGAAGATCGGGCACCGGAGGTTCCCACTCGTCAAAGCTGGAGAGTAGAAACAGCCCCAATCTCGCACCCGGATCACGTTCCGGAAGATCGTCGTCAGTCACCTAGATACCGCCTTGCTGACGCGTATCTTCGCGTTCGATCCGTTCCCGGACCGCTTGTACGGACTTCTCTTTCGGTATCCGCTGAGGCCAGAACACCACCGCGAAAAACGCGACCAGCGGAACAGCGAACGCAATGCTGAGCCCTATCACGCGGACTGCCCGTCTGTGTCTGCATTGCCGGTAGCCGGGGGTTCAGGCCCCCACCACTCCAGATATATCCCGGGGGACTCGTCTTCGTCGCGGTAGCCCCAGACTTCAAGCACGCCACCCGGAAAAATGTAAAGCCTTGTGCCCCTGCGCGATTGCTCTCGGTATGCGTTCATCGCAACCCCTGTAGTCGGCTGTTGGTAGGCACCCCGTGACCGGTTGGCGTCACATGTCACGGGGGCGAGCTCAGACGCTACGAACCCGAAGCCAACCGCGTCCATGCCCATGCTCGAACATGCTCATATCCGCTTATTCGCTCACCCGAACCGCTGCAACTGAGGCATCATCGAAGAGGTTCGAAGCATGAACGCGCATGATCCGATTGGAGACCCAACCATGCGGTTACAGTTCCTTGGCAAAGGCGGCACCGAGGGCGGAGGATGCCCCTCGTTGTACGCCACCGACAGAGGCACCTACATCTGCCAGGGGTGGAAGACGAGCACGCCGGAACGAATCGAGATCCCGCATCTACTACTGGGATTCGCTGAGCCGGACACGTTCATCGGTGCCGCCATGACCGACACCGGCCGGGGCACGTTCACACTGTCCGGCGCACCCGTTGTGGACGCCGAAGCGCTGGCACAGATGGACATCTATCCCGACGAGACCTGTGTGGAAGTGCTCAAACTAGAAAGGAAGTTCTACGGCAATGCTGCTAGCGCAGGGTGAGGCATTCGACGCCCTGTTCCGAGAGGCCAAGCGCGAAGCGTTCCACCTCGAAGTCAGGGACGACTACTACCCGCCGGATTACCCTCCACTCGTTCGGTTTCTGAACAACGAACCCGAGGACTACCAGTGGTTTCAGCCTTGGCTAGACCAGGTAAGGGAAACGACGAATCGGGGCGTAGCAGTCAACCGGGCACGAGTAGTCACCGTGCCGCACAACGATTACACCCGGTACGCGAAACACGTTGCTCATCTCAATGTCGAGGCGGGCGAAGATGTGCGGTACCTGCCGCGCCACTTGATCAAACCTGACGAATTGACTGTAGACGATTGGTGGATATTTGATGATTCGGTTATAGCATTCACCGTATTCGAACCCGGCGAGAACGGTAAGTGGCTTGGTGGTGCTGTAACCACTGATCCCCGAATAGTCGCGTACATCCGCACAGTCAAAGAACGGGTGTGGTCTATGGCTACCCCGTTGTCTGAGTACAGTGAGCCGTGACAAGTTCACTCGATCAGGCTAAGGAAGCTCTCGGGGTGCGACTCCGAGAGCTTCGCCTTGATGCGGGTATCAGCGGCACCGAGCTTGCCCGGCGTGCCGGATGGCATCAAACCAAGGTGTCGAAAATCGAGTACGGCAAGACCAAGCCCACAGACGCCGATATACACGCCTGGTGCGCCCATACAGGCGCTGAAAACCATATCCCCGACCTGATGGCCACTTTGCGGAATATCGAAGCCGCGTGGCTCGAATGGCGGCGCGTACTCGGTACTGGCACCAAAAGGAGACAACAAGCCTCTATCAAGTTGGAAGCGGAAACCGAGGTCATGCGGGTTTATCACCCGTTCCTGATACCGGGATTGCTCCAGACAGCGGAATACGCCGAGGGTGTTCTACGACGCGTTATCGAGTTCCAGCAGGTACCCAACGATATTGACGAAGGCGTGTCCAAGCGGATGGAACGCCAACAAATCTTGTACCGGCGAAACCACAAGTTCCACTTCGTCATTGCGGAACAAGCCCTACTGACCACGGTGGGAACCGATCAAACCATGATCGGCCAACTTGACCGGCTGCTGGCCGTCGCGGGAATGCCGAGGGTAGCTCTCGGAATTGTTCCGGCAGGGTCGCCGTACCGGGTATCCATGACGAACTTCACCATCTTCGACAACGCGCGGGTCATGGTCGAAACCGTCACGGCTGAGTTGACGGTCACTCAGCCGAGAGAAATAGCCCAGTACGGCAGGGCCTTCGATGTGCTTGCTGGCCAGTCGGTGACCGGTGACGCTGCACGGAAGTTGATCGGGGCAGCGCTCGATAAACGACGCGGGCGGCCTGCGGAATGACGAACCGGGGCCTATCGGCTTGATTCCCCGCACACGATCGCTCACGCGGGTTCGGTGGTCCCCAGTCAGCTGACGTATGCCCTCGGTGGCCGACTTCCCGAACCGTCGATGCTGCTCGCGCCGTCGTAGGTCACCCCACGTAGCACTGGTGGCCCAGAAGGGAAAGCCAACGGGTGCGGCCTCACGACTGATGCCGCGATAGCCGCGTAGTGGCGGTTGGCTACGCCATTCCGCGAGTGTGTGAATGAATCCACGGTGAACACCGCTCAGTGACAAGTTCGGTGCAGGAGGCGCACGAACCACGCAGACGATGCCCCAGCGCAATCCTGCCAGGGTATGCACGGGACCGGCGGTATGCTGGGACGACACGGCCGGTTGTCAGATTGACCGGCCACGTCGATGGCCTGATGCGCCGCGAAGCATCATCGTGATGGAATTCATTGTCTGCCAAGACTTCCGCTCCCTCGGGAAGGGTATTCCCGCGCGCCCGTGACGGCCGCGAGGGTGCGCACCCGCCCCGAAATCCGCCGTCAGCGCCGTCCGCGTTCGCATGGCTGTTGGAATCATCTACTCGCCGCACCGCTTTGGCCCAAGCACGGTGTCAATCTCGGCACGCTGCTTCGCACCTGTGATGCGGTCGGTGCGTGCATGGCGGTACCGCGAAGGCCCTGGGTGCCCGATGCGCTCGACCACGGCAATACGCTGCGCCACCGCCAGTGCGTGCACTGGATCGATGGGCGGGTCGATCGGTGGCTGCGGCGTCAGCGGGACGGAGGTTCAGCCATCGTTGGCGTAGAACTCACCGACGAATCCATTCGACTCGCCGATCTGCCCGTCGCCCGCAAACGCACCGTCATCGTGCTCGGCCACGAGTCCACCGGCATCCCCCCAGAAGGGCTCGAACTACTGGATCTGGCCGTCGAGATCCCGATGGTCGGCACCGGACACAGCCTCAATGTGGCCGTCGCCGGATCGCTGGTGCTCTACAAACTCGCGGGGCTGTGCTGAGTTCACTAGCCTGAGACCACCTCCACGGGAGGCTTGGATGGGAACGATGTGGCGGATGGGCTTGGCCTGCGCGGTCGTCATGGTGGCGACCGGGTGCGGTACTCCCGTGCCGTCCGACGCACTGCCGCTGCGTCAGGTCGGGCAGCTCGCTTTGCCCGGTGCGGCAGTCCGATTCGACTACATGAGCCTCGATCCCGGATCCGGCCTGCTGTGGGTGGCGCATATGGGTGCGGGCGCGGTTGTCGAGGTCGATATTCGCGCCCATCGGGTGGTGCGGACAATCTCGGATCTGCCGGATGTGCACGGTGTGCTGGCGGTCCCGCAGCGGCAGCGGACCTACGCGACCGCGACAGGACGCAACCAGCTCGCGGCCATCGATTCGGAGACCGGAGCGATCCTGTGGACCACACCGACCGGCGACTATCCGGACGGACTCGCATTCGATTCGCGACGCGGCACGGTGTGGACCACGGATCAACGCGCCGGGACCGAGACGGTCGTCGACGCGGATACCGGAACCATCCGTGGCACAGTGCCATTGGGCGGGGAGGTCGGCAATGTAGTCTACGTCGCCGATGCCGATCGCATGGTCGTCGCGGTGCAGGGCACGGGCGATCTCGCGGTCATCGATCCGGAGACGCTGGCGGTGACCGATCGGATTCCGGTGCCCGGCTGCGCCGGACCGCACGGCCAGGCCTTGGATGCGGCCGATCGGCTGATGTTCGTGGGGTGTGAGGACAATGCCCGTCTCGTCAGGGTCGATCTCACCCGTCGCAGCGTCGTCGGCGAGAACAGCGTCGGCCAGACACCCGATGTGCTGGTTTACGACGGCTCGGCGCAGCGGCTGTATGTGGCCGCCGAGAGCGGTTGGGTGAATCTGTTCGAGCAGCGTACGGGGCATACGAACGCGCTGGGGTCGAGCCATCTCGCCGACGGCGCGCACACGGTTGCCGTCGATCCGGACACCCATCACAGCTTCTTCCCGCTTCCGCAGGGACCGGTGCTGCTGGAGTTCGAGCCATCGAGGTAGGTCGCGGTAGATTGCGGGGGAATTCGGAAGTGGGGAGCGTGCGATGACCGATCCATTGGCACTCGAGATTCGGCGGCAGCAGTTGTTTCATCGGCTGCGGGAACTTCGTGGGGAGCTGGCCGGGCTCGATGCCGATTACAGTTCGTTGCAGGCCTCGGGAATATTGGTCGATACCGACGGGATCGGGGCGCTCACCACCCCGGCCTACTGCATTGCCGGGGCGCGAGAAGTCTTCGAGGAGACCATGATCGAACTCGATGCCGCCGTCGATGCGCTCGATCGCGCCGGGGTGTACACCACCCGGCTGCGCCCGGTCGTCCTCGAGTAGTAAACCTGTCGGTGTCTGCGGCTACAGTCACCTGCCATGAACCTCGCGACCGCGACCGTCGCCGACATCGTCGACGCGATCACGCCGCTCGATGCGCTCGAACGGCAGCATGTCGAGGACACCAAGGCCTGGCTGGCCTCGACCGACGATGTGTTCCGTCGCGTCGAACCCGACACTCCCCCACGGCATCTGGTCTCGTATGTGGTGCTCGTCGACCCGCGAGCCCGCAGTGTGCTGCTGGGCCGACATCTCCTCGCCGGACTGTGGCTGCCGACCGGCGGCCACATATCGCCGGGAGAACATCCGCGGGCCGCCGCCGGACGCGAGGCCGCCGAGGAATTGGGCATCGATCCAGAATTCACCGTCATCGGGACCGAACCGCTGTTCCTCACCGTCACGACGACGGTCGGCACCCACAGCGGACACCAGGATGTCAGCCTCTGGTACGTCATCCGCGGCGACCGTACCCGCGAATACAGCTTGGACCCGGGCGAATTCGCGGAAGCACACTGGTGGGATATCGACACCTTCGACCGCACCGACGCCGATCCTCATTTCACGCGCTTCCTCACGAAACTCGAACCGCGACTCCCCGAAAGGATTCCGAACCCTTGAACGACTACCGATCGGCCTCTTCCGGCCCTACGTACTCGATTCCGGTGACAATGTCGGGCAGGATTCTGGTCACTCGATCACCAGAACCGACCGTGCGAGCGGGCAAGAACTGTTGGTAGTGCACGATTTCGTGCTGGTCGCGCACGGTGTCGGCGATTCCGGTCACGATTACGCACCAGCCGAGCGAGGTCCGGTGGTCGATCGCGTCCACCTCGTAGGCCACGACCTGACGATCGAGCGAACCGGTCGTCGCGGCGTCGGCGTAGATGACCAGATGGTCCTCGACCAACGCATGGCTGACCGGGCGAATCGCGGGTAAGGCATAGCGCGAGAACGCGACACGCCCGAATCCGATCGTGCCCAGCAGGTGCAGTGCGGTATCGACCGACAGTTCGCGTGACTCCCGCACACCGTGTGCTGCCATACCCCATTGTCCACCAGTTCGCGATGCGAAGCAGCCCGTATCGATCACCTCACTTCGGACAGCCGGTGATCATGTTGCCTACCAAGCAATTACACGGTACGAAGGATAAACAGGTATCGGTTTTCCGAAGGAGCCGTTCGTCCCCGCCCAAATCGGGCGCAGTAGAATGGCCACGTCTCCGGGGTCCCGAAACGTGGCCACCAAATACGAATCAACGACTCAGGAGGATTTCGATGCCCGACGATGTGCGGTCGAGCTCCCGGACCGGCGCCCGCGTGGGCAGCAGCCGAGGCACGTGGCGAAGGCCGCGAAGATCATTCGGCCCCACCAAGGAACTATCCGGAACCGCCACCGCGTTCACCGATACCAGCGATCGACTGGTGCGCCGCCTCTTCGATACCGGGCTGCGGCTGCACAAACTCCGTATGGTTTTCGATCGGCCGGATCCGAGCGCCGCCGAATTGCGCACGGCCAGCGATGCGATCGCCGCGATGCTCGACGATCTGGATGGGCTGATCCGCGAAACCGGACTTGCCATGCTGGATCTCGCCCACGAACGGGATACCGAGACGATCGAATCGCTGCGTAACCAAGCCATACACGACGGGCGACCGACGAATCGTCGCGGACGACTACGCTGAGCCGACGACTCGGCGCCTATCGTTCACGATCGGCACGGCATCCAACAGAGTGCATATTTCGGCAATACACGATACCGACCGGCCAGTCCGAAAGGATGCGCGTTTGCCTGATGCAGCGGTGTCGGTACACGATCGCCGGATGAGAGTTCGGCAGTTGGGCGGGGCCGAATGGACGGTCGCCCGCGAGATCCGGCTCGATGCCCTGTCGGGATCGCCACCGGGTACGTTTGCCTCGACATTCGAGGTGGCATCGCAGTGGGACGAGCCGCAGTGGCGGCAGTGGATGGGGACGCGGCTGCTGTTCGTCGCCGAGCGCGAAGGCAGAGTCGTCGGCTCGGCAGGCATCGTCACCAAGTCGGATGACAGACCGCCGATCGTGGTGTCGGTCTGGGTGAATCCGAGCGCACGCGGCACCGGAGCATCGGATCTCCTACTGGCCGCCACCATCGACTGGACCAGGGCACATGGTCACGGCGAACTCGGACTCTGGGTTGTCGAGGGCAATCATCACGCCGAGTCCTTGTACCTGCGAACAGGTTTCGCCTTCACCGGAGGTCAACAGCGGTGCGCAGAGGATGATCCGCGGCTGGAGAACGAGATGTTCATCGCGGTGACGCCGGGGGTAGGACCGGCTCGCCATCCCGGATGACATCTCGACAGGCTCGTCCGTCATCAGATCCGACGGCACCGAGGTTCACAACCCGGCCCGCCGCACCCCACTCACCTCCAACGCCGCGAACACCGCAACCCACACCGCGCCGATCAGCAGGAACGCGACCCCGAGCCCGGTCAAGTCGAGCAGACCCGAGAACGGCAGCACCACCAGCGCCACCGCCGAAACCACATTGACTCCGATAACAGCGACCGCATGGCTCGGCACGAGATCCGGGTACCCGGCAATCAGCAGCAGCGCCAGTCCGCCGCCGATCATCGCGACACCGAACGGAATGGACCAGGCGGTCGGCAGCCCCAACGGCCCGCTCAGCACAGCCGCCCCGGCCAGCATGACGACGCCGAACACCCCGGTGCCCCAGCCGTCCAAGCGCAGTACGGTACGCAGGTAACCGGTGCGCGCGACGAGTGTGCTCATCTTCTTCTCCTTTGCCGATCCGGCAGCCGATCGGCTCCCGAAACCGACCATGCCGGGCCTGAGGTGAAGGTCTCAATAACCTCTGAGGTCATGGCCGAGCGCACGCGGCGCTGATTAACCTGCCCAGGTGGCGGTAAATCAGACGGAATCGCGGGTCGGCGCCCTGCTGCGCGACTGGCGGCAGCGGCGCAGGCTCAGCCAGCTCGACCTGGCGCTGGCCGCGGACAGCTCCTCGCGCCACATCTCCTATCTGGAGACCGGACGGGCAAAACCCAGCCGAGCCATGATTCTGCGGCTCTGCGATGCGCTGGAGGTGCCGCTGCGCGAGCGCAATACCCTGCTGCTGGCCGCCGACTACGCACCCGCCTACCGGGAGAGCAGTCTCGACGACGCCGGCCTGGCCTCGGTCCGCTCCGCACTCGACATCATGCTGACCGCACACGAGCCCTATCCGGCGGTCGTGGTGGACCGGCTGTGGAATGTGGTCACCGGCAATATCGCCATGGGCTTGTTCATGGCCGATATCCCCGAAGCGCTGATGCTGCCGCAACCGAATGTCTACCGGCTGGTGTTGCACCCCGACGGGCTCGCGGCCCGCCTCGCCAACCTCACCCAGGTGCGAGAGTTGTTCCTGGAGCGACTGTCTCGACAGGTCAATGCCAGCGGCGACGCCGAACTCCGAACACTCTATGGCGAGGTCGCCGCCTATCCCTTACCGCCGGATTTCATCGATGCACCCGATGACGATGCGGCACAACCCAATCCGTTCGAGGTGCCGCTGCGGATCCGAACTCTGTTCGGCGAACTACGCATGTTCAGCACCATGGCCACCTTCGGCGCACCGGCCGATGTCACGCTGTCCGAACTCGCGATCGAATTGTTCTACCCACTCGACGAATTCACCGCCGCAGCCCTGCGCGGACTCGCGGCCGCGCACAACCCGTCGACGGATCAAATGGGCTGGAATCCGCTGCCGACACCACCGGTGGCGTCCACGGCCTGAAGTATCTGATCGATCGGCGCGAAGAACGCCGGCGAGTGGACGGGATTCGCGGGGAAGATGCACGGAATATTGAATCCGACGCCGCCGAATCCGGTCAGCCGCCCCTGATTCATGCCGACCAGTCGATCACCGACGGTGACCGGACCACCGGAATCGCCCGGTTTGGAACAGGATTGGTTGATGGTGGTGCCCTCCAGCGAACCCCAGACCACACCGCAGTCGAATCCGCTGCTGCGCCCGCTCGTGCACACCGGTTCGCCGGGTGCGGGTGCCGCACCGAATCCGGCGATGGTGGTCGGCCCGACATTGCGCACGGGCGTGACCTTGGCCGGATCGAATTGCAGCACAGCGAAATCGAGGCCTTCGCCCTCATCGGAGTATACGACCGTACCGATCACACCGGCATCCAGGAATCGTTCGGCGCCGAATCGCGCACCGGTCGGGGCGCAGTGCCCCGCGGTCAGCCCGACCAGGCGCCCGTCACCGTCGTAGCCGATCGTGGTCAGCGAGCACGCGGCGTTGTTATCGAAGACCAGGCCGGAACTGCCGCCGATCACGGCATTTCCGGCCGCGTGAGCAGTACCGGCCCCCACGAGTCCGACGGCCGCCGAGCACAACGCGATCATTCCGAACTTCACGGCAACTACTCTCCTTCTCGAAAAGCGCTGGCCGACATCGAAATCGACTCAGGCTTTGGCCAACCGCACACACGATGGAGAGCCGCCCCCGACAGCTGCGGCCACCCCCGAACTCTAGTTCACGCTTCGTGTGCAGGGTTGGCCCACACCGCTAGGCGTCGAGCATTTCGGCGCCGAGCTCCCGGTCCGGATCCGGATCGGCCGCCGCGAGCGCCGAGTCCAATTGCACCGCGACCTCGCGAACATGCGGTTCGGTCATCATGTGCAGGTGGTCGCCGGGCACCGGGACCAGCGTGAAGCGCCGGGCCGCGTACTGCTGCCACCCGTTGTTCGCGCTGTCGAACATGCTGCCGACGGCCTGGTGCGCGAGATCCACACCCGGTGGCAGGCCCTCCTCGGCGCGCAGCAGGGTGATATCGCGGTCGTAGGGTTCGAGCTGATACTCCAGCAACGCCGTGTAGTTGGCGTAGAACACCTCGTAGAGCCGCCCGATCGCCTGCGGTGAACTGTCGGCGGGCAGAATTCCCGACCGGATCGCCTCGGCGAGCATCGCATCGAAGAGCTCCTCGGATCCGTGCACGCCGGGCTCGAAATCGACGAGCGCGGCCTTATTGCCACGTGCGTACCACAGCAATTCGAGGAAGAACCAGCGAATGAGCTGTTCCTCGGCAATGGGTTCACGAGCCTGCTGACGCAAAGCCATGGTGTCCAGCAGCGTCACACTGGCCACCTCCCGCTCGGGCAGTTGCCGTGCCATTTCGAGCGCGACATTGCCACCGAAAGACCAGCCGGCCAGGTGGTAGGGCCCCTCCGGATGCACCCGACGCACCGCCGCCAGATAGGACTCGGCCATCCCGACGATCGTCTTCTCCGGCGTACTGCCCGCATCCGCGCCCGCGGCCTGCAGGCCGTAGATCGCGCGATCCGGATCGAGATAGCGGGCAAGTGTCAAGTAGCACAGCACATTTCCGCCGATCGGATGCACCAGGAACAGCGGCGGCTTGTGCCCGCCGACGGTGATCGGCACCAGCGGGTCGAAGGTGCGCCGGGTATTTCCGGACCGGATCACCGCCGCGAGCTGGGCGGCCGTCGGCGCGCCGATGAACATATCCAGCGGTATTTCGGCGCCGAAGCGCCGGGACAACCCCATCACCACGCGCATGGCGCCGATGGAGGTGCCGCCCGCGGCGAAAAAATCGTCGTCGAGGCCGATGGAACGTAGACCCGCGTATTCGGCAAGTAGCTCTACTGCCGAGTGCTCGTATTCGTCGGCCGGTTCCCGTTGTGCGGTAACCGATTCCGGTGCCGATTCGACGATCGAACGCAAAGCGCCGTCGTCGCGTTTGCCGCTGGGGGTGCGGGGCAGTCCGTCGAGGAAGACGAATCGCGACGGCACCATATGCGCGGGCAGTACGCCGCGTAGATCGTGGCGCAACGCGGCCAGATCGGTTTGCTCGGCGTCGCCGGCCAGGAAGGCGATCAGCGCACCGTCGATGCCGCCGAATCCCCGTGCCACCACGGCCGCCTCGGTGATGGTCGGATACTTCTCGACCAGTCCGAGGATGCACAGCTCCACCTCGGCGGGCTCCACCCGGAAACCGCGGATCTTCACCTGGCTGTCACTGCGGCCGAGGCAGACGAGATCGCCGGAGGCCAGCCGCACGCCGAGATCGCCGGTGCGATAGAGAATTCCGCCGCCGTGGGTGGCCACGAACCGCTGTGCGGTCAGTGCCGCCCGGTCCTGGTAACCGCGGGCGAGGGAACGGCCGCCGAGATAGATCTCACCGATCACACCATCGGTCACCGGACGCAACGCGCCGTCGAGCAATTCGACGGTATCGCCGTCGACCGGACGTCCGATCGGCGGCAGCGCCGGGTAGTCGTCAGGTGAGCCCGCGAGGGTGAATACTGTCGCGACGTGGGATTCCGTTGGGCCGTACTGGTTTTCCAGCAATAGACCCGGCACCACTTTGCATAGCGCGCGGATCTCGTCGGTGATGCGCAGTTGCTCACCGGAGGACGCGAGCACTTTGAGGTCGACCGGGAACTTTCGCCGGGCGACCACGGCCTCCGCGAAGGCCTGCAGCGCGACATAGGGCAGGAACAGCCGCTCTATGCCTTCGTCGACAACGGTATTGAGCAATTCCTCGACATCGGCGCGCAAATCCGCCGAACTCACCCGCAGCGTGGACCCCGCGGCCAGGGTCGTGAAGATCTCCTGGAACGACACGTCGAAGCTCAACGGTGCCAACTGCAATGTGCTGGCCAGATTCATGCCCGATGGGCTGCGGTTCTGCCAGTTCACCAGCGTGCTCAGGCCGCGGTGCGGCATGGCGACGCCCTTGGGCTCGCCGGTGGAGCCGGAGGTGAACAGCACGTAGGCGAGTGCGTCGGGCGAAATGTAGTCCGGGACAGCGAAATCTATGTCATTGTCGGCCGTCGGATCGAACACCTCCGCCGTGTCCAGCACCAGTCGAACATTATCGACGATCTCGGCATAGGCGGCGTCGGCGATCACCCGGTGCGGGCGGGCGCGGTCGATCATGAGATTCAGCCGGGCCCGCGGGTAGCTGACATCGAGCGGCACGCAGGCCGCGCCCATTCGCATGAGTGCCAGCACCAGCAGCACCAATTCCGGGCGACGGCTCATCAGGATGCCGATCCGGTCGCCGGGTCCGACTCCCAAACCGTTGAGCCACCGGGCGAGCCGTTCGCTGCGCTCGATCAATTCGTCGTAGGTGAGGCTGGATTCGTCGCCCTGAACAGCGATGGTGTGCGGATTGAGCGCGGCCGCGTCGGCGACAAGTGTGCCGACATCACGCGCGGTCGCCGGGCCGGTGCCGCGATCGATCGGCGCATCCGGATCCGCGACGATCGCCGCCAACATGCGCAGCTGAGTCACCGCGACGGTCTCGCACTGATCCTTGGTCAGCGTGTGATCCCCGTTGACCCGCACCCACATTCGGTCGTCGCGCGGATCATGGGCCACCGTCACCAACAGCTGGAAATTGGTGTCCTCGCGAACGTCGAAGTCGCGCAGGGTGACTCGGTCCGTGCCGAGGATCGGTGCGAAGACGTGATAGTTGATGAAGTTGAATGCCGTCTCGAACGCGGGCCCGCCATCGGCCAGAATCGACCGCAGGGGATAGCGTCGGTGCGGGTAGGCGTCGCGATCCCGGCGCGCTATCTGCGCTACGGCCGCGAGCCAGGTGGTGGCGGTATCGTCCAGCCGCATCGGCAGCGTGTTCAGGAACAGGCCCGCGATACTCTCCGCGCCCGCGCGATCCGGTCGGCCGTGGCTGACCACGCCGGTGGTGATATCGGCGCGGCCGGTCACCGTGCGCAGGGTCAGGCAGTGCGCCGCCAGGTAGACCGCCTTCTCGGGCACCTGATGCCGGGCCGCGAAGGCGGTGACACGCTCGGCGAGCCGGCGCGGCACCAGGGCGGCGGCCTGGGGGTCCGCCGCACCCGCCCCCTCGTGGACACCGAGGGCGGTCAGCGCGGTCGGCTCGGCGCCGGCCAGCGCCTCGCGCCAGAACTCGCTGGCCGAATCATCGTGCACCGCGGCAATTTCGGACTGGGCGTACTCGGCCAGGACAGTGGCCGCATGCGGCGTGTCATCGATACCGGTTTCGATCAGTCGCAGCTTGTTCAGGTAGTCGACCAGCAGCTCGAGCACCGAGGTCGCGACACTCCATCCGTCGAGGATGGCGTGGTGGAAGCTGAGCACCAGATCGACGCTCTGGAGGGTGCCCTCGGACGGCTGCAGGAATACCCGGACGGCATGTAGCGGGGCGCGTGCGAGGTCGTACCGGGCGCGCCTACGTTCCTGCGTGTAGTCCTCGACATCCTGATCGGCCAGCACCGGATCGAGATCGGAGACATCGACGATGTCCATCTCGTACTCGATCGCGGTATGCACGACCTGCAGCGGGACCGAATACCTGCTCAGCTCGAACGAGGAGCGCAGCGCGGGCTGGCGGCGTACCAGCCGGTCGAATGCGGCGCGGAATTGCGCGGCGTCCCAGGGCATTTCGAACCGATAGCGGAATACGTCCTTGTAGGTCACCGAATCCGTGCGCTCGATGCTGTGGAAGAGCATGCCGAGCTGCAGCGCGGTGGCCGGGAAGGCGTCCTCGGCCTGATGCAGTGCGGCGCGGTCGATCAGCGGCACGGTCGCCAATGGATCGGCGATGCGAATCCGGTTGCCGTCCGGGCCATCCGAGACGATCTGAGCCAATTCGGCAATGGTCGGATGCGCATAGAAGGCATCCACATCGAAGAACAGTCCGGCGCGTTCGGCGGCGGTGCGTACCGATAACGCGAGTATGGAGTCGCCGCCGTGGGTAAAGAAGTTGTCGTGCACACCAATGGAGTCGATACCGAGCACGGTCCGCCAGACCTGTGCGAGCTCGGCCTCGACCGGTGTCCGCGGTTCGATGGGCACGCCGACGAACTCCGCATGCTCCGAAACCGCCGCCGCGCGTGCCAGCGCCTTGCGATCGGCCTTGCCGTTGTGGGTCAACGGAATCCGGTCGACGCGCAGCAGCCGGGTCGGAATCATGTAGCGGGGCAGGCGAAGCGCGATCTGTTCGGCGATCTCGTCACCGGTCACCGCGTCGCCGACGAAGTATCCGGCCAGATGCAGTCCATGCGTCTCGGAGTGCTCGTCGACGACAACCGCGGCGCGCACACCCGCACAGTCCAGGATGGCGTTCTGTACCTCGCCGAGGGTGATCCGGTTCCCGCGGATCTTGACCTGATCATCGAAGCGGCCCAGGTACTCCAGGGTGCCGTCGGCCAGCCAACGCGCCAGGTCACCGGTGCGGTAGCGACGACGGCCGGGCACGGTCAGATCGTCGACGAATGCGGCCGCGGTCAGGTCGGGGCGGCCGCGGTAGCCGCGCGCGAGGCCGACTCCGGCGATATTGAGCTCGCCGGGAACGCCGATGGGCATGCGGCGACCGGATTCGTCGAGCACAAGCAGGTCGATATTGTCGATCGGACGGCCGATGGGCACCAGATCCAGCGAATCGCTCTGGTTCTTTCGAGCGACCTGCAAGCGGTCGCCAGCGGGTGGGCACTCGAAATACGAGACATCCACGGTGGCCTCGGTGGGACCGTAGAGGTTCACCAATTGCGGTGGCCGCTGAGCGACCGCGGCGAAGGCGGCGTGGAAGCGGCGGACCAGCGCGGGCGGCAGCGCCTCACCGCTGCAGAACACCCGGCGCAGGCCCGCGATGCGCGGCACGATCGTACGATCGGCCTCCAGTTCATCGATGAAAGCCGCCAGCATGGACGGCACGAAGTGCACGACGGTCACCGCATCCGCCTCGATGGCCTCGGCGATGCGGCGCGGATCGCGCTCGCCGCCGATCTCGAGCAGCGCGACCTTGGCGCCGGTGATGGCCCACCAGAACAACTCCCACACCGAAACGTCGAAGGTGACGGGCGTCTTCTGCAAGATCACGTCGTCGGCGAACAGCGGGTAGCGGCGCTGCATCCAGGTCAGCCGGTTGACCACCGAGCGGTGCTCGACCATCACACCCTTGGGCACACCGGTGGAGCCCGAGGTGTAGATGAGATAGCTCAAATCGTGTGGATGCGAAACGTTTTCGACGGCGCCGGGCACCGTGTCGGCCACCGTGATACGACTGATGCCGAGGTCTCGGTAGACCCGCGCATGCTCGCTTCCAGCAACCACGAACCGCGCTTCGCAGTCCGCGAGAACCGTTTCGATACGCGCCGCCGGATAATCCGGATCGAGCGGCACGTAAGCGCATCCGGCACGCAGAATGCCGAGCACCGCGATGAGCATGTCGGTCGAACGGGGCAGAACCACCGGAATGCACTCGTTGCCGGTGGCGCCGAGTGCATACAGCCGGGCTGCGAAACCGTCGGCCAGACCGGACAATCGGGCGTAGGTCAGTTCGCGGGAGTCGGCGGATACCACCGCCACCCGGTCCGGATGGTCGGCGGCTTTTTCGGTGAAGAGCCGATCAATGGTGGTGTAGGGGAATTCGATACGCGGACCAGCCTCGAACGCCGCGACTTCGGCACTCGCCTGCGCAGAAAGCAGCGGCAGCGCGCCCACCGGGGTCTCCGGACTGTCCAGCGACGCGGTGACCATTTCGCCGACGCTGCGCAGCGCCGATTCGATCGGGAAGCTCGCGTCGAAAATGTCTTTGTCGTAGAACAACTGGAGGCTGAACGAGCCGTCCCGGCCATTTTCGGCAGTGACGATAGTGAGCGCGTTGGTCACCGAACCCGGATTGTGCACCGTCCATTTCGAGATCAGCTCGTGGACATAATCGGCATCCGGCAGCTTCGTGTGCGAGAAGGCGACGTCGTACAGCGGGGGCGCGGCCGGATCCGGATTCAGCGCACGGGTCAGCTCGCCGTATGGGAAGCGCTGATGCTTCTTGAGCTTTCGAATCTGCTGGGTAACCTGCTCGGCGATCCGCGCGAGCGGCACGTCGCGATCGACGCGCACCGGCAGCGGAACGACATTGGCGCGGTGGCCCTGCGTGCGATAAGTCTCCGCCGAGTGCCGGTTCAGCATCGGGACGCCGATCACCACCTGATCGGTGCGGTGGATCGTCGCGAGATACGTCGCCACCGCGGCGGTCAGATATGCGAAGACGGTGACACCGGTGGCACGGACACGATCGAGGTACTCCCCCGAGATCATCGTGTTGTAGTGCCCCCGGGCGATTCTCGGCGAGCTGGTCCGGTTGGGGAACAGCGCGGGTTCGACGCCGTCGAGCGCAGCGAGCAGACCATCGCGGTCCGCCGTGTACTGCTCGGAGGTCCGGTACGCCTCGTCGTCCTCGATGATCCGCCGATAGGTGGCCACGGAACGATCGGTGTGCTCGTTGGCGGGCTCGGGCACCGCAAGCCGTTCGAGCGGAACGTCTTTCATCTTGTAGCTGGTATCGAGCGTGGCGATGACCGGATTCATGCCGTAGCCGTCGGCCAGCGCGTGATGGAACGACATGAACAGGAAGAACCGGTCCGGCCTGTCCACAACCGCGGCCAGCCGCGCGGGCCGCTCCGGCCGCTCCGGCGCGCCGACCTCGCGCCACAGCCACTCCTGGGTCGCGGCCTCGGGGTCGGGTGCTCCGGTCAGATCGACGACCTCGACCGGCGGAATCTCATTCGAAATCCATTGGCGGAATTCGCCGTTCTCGAACGCGAAGCGCAGTCGCAACGCGTCATCGCTCATCAGGGCGCGCTGCCAGCACGCCTGCAGCCGCTCGATATCCAGCGGCTCATCCATGCGCAGGCTATAGGTCTGCTGCGCAACGGGTTCCGGCGCCAGCCGGAATGCCAGGCCGAGCACGTCGCGCTGATATGCGCTGACCGGCCATGCTTCGATTGGTCTTGCGGGATTTGCGCTGGTTTCCGACGTCACAGTCACTCCTATCGCGACAGTCGCGGCACAGACCGTGCGCGAACTGTCCAGGACCCACCCCTGACGACGCCGAAACGCATAGCCGTTACCACTTGTATCCAGTTTTCGGATAGCGCGAATCACCGGCATCGACATAGATGCCGGGATTCGCCCTCGTTTGTGGGTGTGCGAGCCCTGTCAGATCACCGACAGCAGTGCGCGCACACTCTCATCGGCAAGCCGTTCGGCACGCTCGCGCGACACCGCGGGCTCGACATAGCCGATGTTGAACGACAACTCGCCATGCGTGGCATTGGCGGTGGCCATGATGAAGCCGCTCACCGACATGCCCGAGACGAATTGCGCGCCCGAGAGCTGCCACGCGCCGATCTTGTCGGGGAACGCATAACGTCCCAGGTAGGTCATACACAGGTGACCTGGACCGCGGGTGTCCATCAGCTTGACCGTGGATGCACTGGCGGCCACCGATTTCGGTGCGGCCACCTTCAGCAGGCTCAAGGCCGCGAGATGGTCGCGACGGTCCATTCTTGCGCCGTACTCGCGCTCGATTTCGCCGGCGATCTGCCACAGCGAGGACCACGGTGCGTACTTCGCCGGGGTCGCGATCATGCCCTGGTAGGTCCCGACCTCGGTATCGGCGACCGCGCCGTCGAGGTGGCCGCGGAAATTCACCGAACTGCCGACGGTGTACCAGGATTCGGTGTAGGTGCCCGACTCGCGGGCCGCCGCGATGAGCAGCGCCGCCGAGAGCGCGGCCTGCAGGCCGACGCCTTTGCGCTCACAGCCTGCGGTCAATGCGTCGAGTTGATCGGCATCCAGGCTGCGGTGCACGACCCGGCTGCGTCGCTGCGACGGCCGTGCGAGTTCGGTCGGTTCGAGTCGGCGCGGCCGCTTCAGCTGCGCCTTCTGGTCGCGCAGCAGCGATCCCACAGTGCGGCCGAAGCCCTTGGCGCCCTGGAGCTTTGCCGGGAACAGTTGCTCCGGACCCGGCCGGACCGGCGCGGGCTCGAGATCAACGCCGTCGCCCGCGGCGACCTGCAGCACCTGTTTGGCCACCGACATCGCACTCTCGCCGTCGGCGATCGCATAGTGCAGGGTGACGATCAGATCGCTGGTCTCACCGGTCGCATCCGTGATGAGCACGGCGCGCGCGAGCGGACCGGAGTGCCAGTCGAAGGGTTCACGCAATTCGACCTCGTCGACCTCGGTCAACCAGGCATCCGGATCGGCGGATTCGAGCACGCGCAGCGGAATCGGCGTGGGTACCGGCACGAAACGCGGTGCGGTGCCGTCGGGTTCGGCCGCCACCGCAACACCCAGCAGCGGATGTCGGTGCTGCACCTCGTCGAGACCGGTTCGCACTTGCTCAGCGGTAATCGAGCCGTGCACCCGCACCCGGGCCAGAATATGCAGCGGCGCAAGCTGATCCGCGATCCAGTGCCAGCGCTCCACTGGGGACAGCTGGCGCGGCAGCCGCGCGGTCGGTCCCTCCAGCGGCGGGAACGACATCGGCTTGCCCAATTCGCGCAGGAAGAATTCAGTGGGTGCGTGTCGGAAGTAGGTGTCGCGCACCTTCACCAGCTTCGGGTCGGTCGTCTGCTCGATCTTGCCGAGCGACCAGGAGCCGTTTACGAACATGGCGGTGCGCTCTGCGCGCACCTGCTCGTAACGACGCAGGCCCGCAACAGGATCCAGCGAGGACTTCAGCGTGTGGGCGAGTACGACCGCGTCCTCGATGGCCGAGTTGGCGCCCTGGCCCAGGCTGGGCAGCATGGGATGTGCGGCATCACCGAGCAGGGTGACCCGGCCGCGGCCCCAGCCGTCCAGCGGCGGACGGTCCTGGCAGGGCACGGCGAGCACATCGGCCCATTCGGTCTGATCGATGCAGGCGCGCACCTCCGGCGCCCAGTCGGCATAGAGCCGTCGCAGATCTTCCTTGGTGCCCTGCCAATCGGCGGCCTCGTCGCCCGGCATGGTCATCGTGCCCCACCAGTACACCCGGCCGTGGCCGATGTCGTGGATGCCGAAACGCATTCCGGCGCCCCAATAGTGGGCGGAGTAGCCGCGCGGCACGGCGGGATGTTCGAACGGGATGCAGGCCAGCCAGGCGACGAAATTGCCGGGGCGCGGTTCGGCGCGGCCGTGCAATTGGGCGCGCACCACGGAGTGGATGCCGTCGGCGCCGATCAGCAGATCGCCCTCGGCGATGCGGCCGTCGGCGAATTCGACGCGCACATGCTCACCGTCGTCGATGAACCGAATCGCCTGTGCGCCAACATGAGTAGGGGTGTCGCCGATCGCGCGCAGCAGGATCGCGTGCAGATCCTTGCGGTGCAGGGCGACGCTCGATGCGCCGAGCCGGTCGTCCTGGCGGTGTACCGGAAGCACTCGGATGGGCGTGCCGTCCGGGTTGTTGAAGCGGAAGGTCTCGACCTTGCCACCGCGCTCGAACAGTTCCTCCTCGATGCCGAGGCCGATTGCACGCAGCGCCTTGATCCCATTGGCCTGCACCGAAAGTCCGAATCCCTGGCCACGCAGCTCGGGAGCGGCCTCGTAGAGTTCGACCGCGAAGCCCGCCTGGCGCAATGCGGCGGCCGTGGTGAGCCCTCCGATCCCCGCACCGAGCACGATAACCTTGATCGGACTACTCATTCGAACCTGCGCTTCCATCGAATCACTCGACCGCACAGGACTACTTCATCGTACGAAGCGACCACCGAGCAACGCTGCTCGTCAGCTCTCATCCCCCCGAGCAGCACTGTTCGAAGACCTTCGGTATCCCCGACCAGACAGGCGGGGCGGGATGCCTGTGCCTGACCGACCCGAAGCCTACCGCTATAACCGTGTCTGAAACGTTACCGTGTGAGATTCAACCCAAAGGGGTCGTTTCGACAGGCCGAATCCATTGCGATGCGCCATAATTCGCGGTTCGCGAAAAGAATCGGGTTTGGTCCGATGCGCAACTTCCTCAGAGGTAGGACGTGTCGTTGACCAACCGAACCGATGAACCGCCGTCCGGATAGAACTCCGCGATCGATAGCGACGCCAGGTCCAAGTGCAGGCGGTACAGCAACGACGGACCGACACCGAGCGCCAACTGCAGCAGGGTCTTGATCGGGGTCACATGGCTGACCACCACGATGTTCTGGCCGGGATACAGGGCGAGCAGATCACGCCGCGCCGCCTCGACTCGTTCTCGCACCTGGTCGAAACTCTCGCCGTTCGGCGCGGGAGTCGAGGGATCGCCGAGCCAGCGGGCATGTAGTTGCGGATCTCGTTGTGCCGCTTCCTGGAAGGTGAGACCCTCCCATTCGCCGAAGTCGGTCTCGGTGAGGCCGTCGAGGACGCGCATCGGAATATCGAGTGCGGTCGCGGCGGCTTCGGCGGTCTCACGGGCGCGGCCGAGCGGGGAGGTGACAACCGCGGCGATGCCACCCTTCGCGGCGAGCATTTTCGCGGCGCGGGCGGCCTGTTCACGGCCGAGGTCGGTGAGAGGTGGGTTGCCGCGGCCGGAGTAGCGGCGCTCTATCGAGAGGGCGGTTTGACCGTGGCGCAGCAGGAGGAAGCGGGTCGGGCGGCCCGTTGCGCCGGTCCAGGCGGGTGCACTTTCGGCGGCGGCCGGCGTCTCGCGTTCGGCGGCTCGGGTATTCGATGCGGACGACTGCGCATCCCGGGCCTCGTCGATCCAGCTCGGGTGGTGCTCTTCGACGCCGTGCGCGGAGGTCTGCGGCTCGTCGGTCCAGCTGAGCAGCTGTTCTTCGGCCTCACGCACCTCTTCGGCCAGGGTGGCGGCCGCCGCGCCTGCATCGAGCAACTGCCGCTCGGCGGCGTGCACCTCGCCGATCAGCGTGGCGTCATCCATCGCCTCGTTCGCCAGCCGGTCGGCATGTGAGTTCTCGGCGCGTGGAATCCAGGTGAACGTCACGCTGTCGAAGCCGGCGACCAGCCTGCGTGCCCGGTCGGCCAGCGGAATCATGGACGCGTGCTTGACCTTCCAGCGGCCGGACATCTGCTCGACCACCAGCTTGGAATCCATCCGCACCGCCACCACGCGCGCACCCAACTCTGCCGCCGCCTCCAAACCCGCGATGAGCCCGCGGTATTCCGCGACATTATTGGTGGTGATGCCGACGTATTCCCTGCGCTCGGCGAGAATTCGGATGTGATCGGCACTGAAGACGACCGCGCCGTAACCGGCCGGGCCCGGATTGCCCCGGGAACCGCCGTCGGCCTCGACGATCACCTCGCGCTCGGTCATTGTTTCCCTCGTCCTCTTCGACAGCCGACCATCCGTCGCTGGGAGCGGACCGACGCGAGTACTGATACCCGCACCGGAAACCTCACAAACCCGACTCTTTGGTGCGCACCAGGATCGCACCGCATTCCGGACACCGCATGATCACATCCGGCGCGCTCTTGGCGATCCGCGCGATCTCGCCGCGGTCCAGTTCGATCCGGCACGCGCCGCACCGGCGGGCCTGCAGCAGCGCGGCGCCGACGCCGTGCTGGGTGCGCTGCCGGTCGTAGATGCTCAGCAGTTCGTCCGGGAACAGCGCGACCAGATCCTTGCGGTCGGAATCGCAACGGCCCTGCGCCACATCGAGATCCGCCAGCGCCTCGTCGCGCAGGCGCTGCGCATCGGCCAGCTCCTGCTCGGTCTTGCTGAGCCGTGCACCTGCGTGATCATGATCGGATGCCGACGCCTCGCGGCGCTCCATCACCTCGAGCAACTCGTCCTCGAGCACCGAACGGCGTCGCTCCAAGCTGCCCAGCTCGTGCTGAATTTCCGACAGCTGTTTGGCGCCCACCGAACCGGCGGTCAGCATGCCGCGGTCGCGCTCCTCGCGTTTGCGCACCGCGTCGACCTCGCCCTCCAGCTTGCGGATATCGCGGTCGAGATCGTCGAGCATGATCTCGACCGCCACCGCCGCATCCTTGTGCGCATTCCGCTCGCCCTCGAGCCGCGCCACCTCCTGCTGCTCGGGCAGCACGGTGCGCCGATGCGCGATCCGCGTCAGTTCGGCGTCGACGGCGGCGAGCTGGAGCAGCTTGGCCTGGACAGGCGGTTCGACATTCAACGCGGACAAACTCCTGGACGCTGTGGACGGATGGAGGCACGCGAGGTCGCGATGCCAGTCTTCAACCGTACCCCGGATGGTGGGTGATCCGGTCCGGGCCACGACCAGTGGCGGGCAAGTGCGTGGAACCGAGGCGGGGCGGGGACACCTACCGCAGCCGCATCACTGTCTCGATGGGTTCCCGCTTCACCGGTCGGACGGACAGCGGTTTCGTGCCATCGGCCCGGCCACATACTGGAGACTTCCGACCGGCCGACCGGAAAGAAGCGGTCACCTTGGTGACGCTGCACCCGTACCTGCCCGCTTGCTCCGCCGGCATGCGGGTGAACATGCCCCGACCCGCGTCATGCACGCTCTTGGCAGCACACTTACTTGGTTTCGTCACGAAGTATCGGGACGACTTCAGCATCAGCCCCGGACCGCCCGATGAACTGACGCGGCAGCTGCAATCTCCGATCGTCGCGATCAGCCGATCGCGACGGTGGTAGCTCGTACAGTCAGCTGCCGGGGGCCCGGGTTTTGATGGCGTCGCGGGAGATGAAGACGTCGTAGGTGCCGGGGGTGGCGATAACGGCGTTGCCGTAGGCGGAGCGGACGAAGGGGTCGGTCCACCACTTGTGGTTGCGCATATCGTTGAAGAAGTCCTGGTCGTCGCCGTTGACGAAGATCTGGTTCTGGGTGGTGGCCACGCCGTCGAGACGTTGGCCGTAGAGGCGGGTGACCTTGTAGCCGGAGTGGAAGCCGAGGGCGTTCACCCAGGGCTCCAATTCGACGATATTGGCCTGCAGCACCCACAGGTCACCCTCGACCTGATACTTCTCGTGCTTGTCGGGATGATGCTCGTCGCCGTAGAGGGTGAGGTCGACCTCGAGCCGGTGGTCTTGGCCCGCAACCTGATTCACCACCACGTGCGCGGCCTTGACCTCCCCGCTCAGTCCGAGGAACGTCTGCACGAGCGTGATCACCCACAGCAGCAGTACCGCGACGACCAGCAGCGCCAATCCGCCCGCGCCGCGCCCGAGCAAAACCCGCAATCCAACCTTGCGCACCATGACGAGCGCCGATATCAGCAACGCGACCGCGACCAGGATGATCAGCATCAGACCGATCTGCACGATCCCGAAGTCCACCGGGTAGTTCATGCGGTAGTTGTACCCCGAGCGGGCGCGTCAACTCACCTGAACCACAACCTAGTCCGGCAACACGCCCCGAACACGCCGTCGCACTGGCTGGTTCGGTATCGGATTACCGGGCAGCAATGGTCCAGGGGTCGGTGCGCAGGGTGGAGATGCGGGTTTCGAGGTCGGGCAGGGCGGTTCGGACTGCTGTCCGAGCCTGTGCGCACCAAGGGAATTCGGTGGCCCAGTGAGCGGCATCGATCACGGCGGGGCCGCCGCCGCGCAGGTGTTCGTCGACCGGATGGTGGCGCAGGTCGGAGGTGACGTAGGCGTCGACACCGAGGCGGGCAACCGTATTCAGATAGGAGTCGCCCGCGCCGCCGCACACCGCGACGGTCTGGATCATGCGGTCCGGGTCACCGGCCGCACGGACGCCCCAGGTGGTCGCGGGCAATGCGGCGGCGACCCGAGAGGTGAACTCGCGCAAGGACTCCGGTTCGGCCAGGGTGCCGACTCGACCGAGACCGAGCCCCGATGGCAGCGCCGCACGCTCGGTGACGTGATAGGCGGGATCCTCGTAGGGATGGGCCGACCGCAGCGCCGCCAGCACGGCGGTGCGCGCCGCGGGCGGTGCGATCACTTCGAGGCGATCCTCGTCGACCTGCTGCAACTCCCCGATCGCGCCGATCGCCGGATTCGCCCCTGCCACCGGACGAAACTGCCCGACTCCCGGCACCCGCAAAGCGCAGTCACGATAGGTTCCGCTGCCACCGGCACCGGCGGCGAACAGCGCCGCCAGCACCGCATCCGCATGCGAACGCGGCACCTGGACCACCCAATTGTCGACGGCGGCTCGCGGTTTCGAATCCAAAGGTCCGGTGACGGTGAGTCCGAGCGCCTCGGCCAGCGCATCGGAAACTCCCGGATCAGCGGAGTCCGCATTGGTGTGCGCCGCGAACAACGCACACCCGGACCGGATGAGCCGGTGCAGCAGAGCACCCTTGGGCGTATCGGCGGCGACCGTGTCGACCCCGCGCAACAGCAGCGGATGGTGCACCACCAAAGCCTGCGCCCGCCAATCGATCGCCTCATCCACCACGGCGGCAGTGGCATCCACCGCGAACAGCACCCGAGTCACCTCGTCGCCCGGGTCACCGCACACCAAACCCACCGAATCCCACGACTCCGCCAACTTCGGCGGATATGCCGCGTCGAGCACCCCGATGAGATCCGCCAGCGTCGTCACCATCCGCCTACCTCCGTATCCCGACTTCCGCCCGCACCAGCCGACGTCGAGCTCCGGCCGCACGGATTCCGGCTACCAAACGATCGACCTCGGCGGGACCGCGGACCGCGACGCGCACATAATCCACTCCGAGGCCCGGGAATGTGTCCGCGCGGCGGACCGCAATCCCCTGGTCTGCCAGGTGCTTTCGCAAGAGTTCACCGTCCGGCACGCGCAGCAGTAGGAACGGCCCGGCGGCGGGGGTGTGGACGTGTATGCCGACAGCGGTCAGTCGTTCGATCATCGAATCGCGTTCAGCGGCGATAGTGTGTGCGCGCTGTTGCGCCGCGGCGACCGCATCCGGCTCGGCGGTCGCGATAATCGCTTCCAGTTGCAGTGTGCCGAGTGGCCAGTGCGCGCGGCCGTGATTCAGGCGGGCCAGCAGTCGGGGCGCGCCGAGGAAGTAGCCGCAGCGCAGACCCGCCAGGGCCCAGGTTTTGGTGAGACTGCGCAGAACGAGGATGTCCGGTCCGGCCGTAGCGGCCAGTGACTGCGGTTCGCCGGGAATCGCATCGGCGAAGGCCTCGTCGACCACGATGATCCGCCCCGGTCGGCGCAGCGCGCGGATGGTGTCGGCGGGGTGCAGGACCGAGGTGGGATTGGTCGGGTTGCCGAGCACCACCAGGTCGGCGGCGGTGGGGACGAGCGCCGGGTCGAGGGTGTACGGCGGTTCGAGTACGACGCGGGTCACCGGGATATCGGCCTCACGCAGCGCAAGTTCGGGTTCGGTGAACGAAGGGTGCAGCACCGCGGCCAGTCGCGGTGTGAGTCGGGGCAGCATCGCGAAACCCTCGGCCGCGCCCGCCAGCAGCAACACTTCGTCGGTGGTGCGTCCGTGGCGAGCCGCCACCGCGGTGCGTGCGGCCAGTTCGTCGGCCGCGCTCGGATATCTGCCGAGGTCGTCGAGTCGCGCGGCCAGTCGGTTCCGCAGCCAGTCCGGCGGCACACTGCCCTGCACGTTCACCGCGAAATCGAGCATGCCGGGGCGCGCATCGACGTCACCGTGATGACGCAATTTCGCGTGATCGACACTCTCCGCTGGCACGAGAAAACACCCTACGTGGCGGTCCATCGGGACGACCGGCCAGAATAGCTGTCGTGGGTGAGTTGCACGTGTCGTTCGTCTGTACCGGCAACATTTGTCGATCGCCGATGGCGGAGAAGATGCTCGCGGTACACCTGTACCGCGAGGGACTCGCCGACCGCGTGCGGGTCAGCAGCGCGGGCACCGACGGCTGGCATGCCGGACAGGACGCCGACGCCCGCACCAATGCCACCCTGCGCCGCCACGGCTATCCGACCGGCCACGTCGCCGCGAAATTCGGCAACCAACACCGCGACGCCGACCTGCTGGTCGCCCTCGACTCCGGCCACGAACGCCGCCTCGCCACCCTCGGCGTCCCATCGGACCGCCGCCGCCTACTCCGCAGCTTCGACCCCGCTGCCGACGCCCTCGACGTCCCCGACCCGTACTACGGCGACACCGCCGACTTCGACCTGGTCCACGACCAGATCGCAGCCGCCATCCCGGGGCTGTTGGACTGGGTTCGTGCCACCCTCGCCGCGCGCAGCCCGATCGCCGCCGATGAGCCCGGAGACAAACCAGACCAATCAGTCTCTTACGAACCCGTCCCCGACGGACGCCCGTGATGCGCCGACTGACGTTCCTGCTGCGCCCGAGCTGGCTGATCCTGGCCGTACTCGTGGCGGCCTTCGCCTACCTCTGCTTCACCGTGCTCGCACCGTGGCAGCTCGGTAAGAACACCACCACCTCGCACCGCAACCAACTGATCGCCGATTCGGTGGACGCTGCCCCGATCGATATCGCCACCGTCCTGGACGACCGGGGCACCGATTCGCACGCCGAATGGCGACGTGTCACGGCGACCGGCAGCTATATGCCGAACTCGACCGTGCTGGTCCGCCTGCGCCACCTCGACGGCGCACCCGGCTACTCGGTACTGGCCACCTTCAAACTCGACGACGGCCGCATCCTGCTCATCGATCGCGGTCTCGTCGCGGCCGTCGACGGCTCCCGCCCACCGCAGATACCGGACCCGCCCGCCGGGCCGCAGAAGATCGAGGCGCGCATCCGGATGTCCGAGGGCGTCACCCCCGGTAAGGACCCGATGGTCCAGGACGGCTACCGCCAGGTGTATTCGGTGGACACCACACAGGAGATGACCGTCCTGCAGGAGCCCATGACCGCCATTCCCACCGGCGAACGCGGCGGCTACCTGCAGCTCAGCGAAAACCAGCCCGGCGCTTTCACCCCCACCCCCCTCCCACAACTCGACGCGGGCCCCTACCTCTCCTACGGCCTGCAATGGCTGGCCTTCGGCATCATGGCTCCCCTCGGCCTCGGCTACTTCGTCTACGCCGAGATCCGCGAGCGCCGCAAGGAAAAGGCCGAGGCCACCCCGCAGCCGACCCCGGCCGAAACGCCAACTCCCGCACCGGTGTCCACCAACGAGCAGCGCCTTGCCGACCGCTACGGCGGAAATCGCTGACCCCAGCGCTCACCAGGTTGCCGCCCGCACGCGGATCCTCGCACTACCGGACGAGTGAACTGCGCGGGCCCACCGAAGCGTGAATATCGGCCTGGAATCTGTTCATCCGATAACGGGTCTGAGCATGCAATTTCGTATCCGTGCCAGATATTTGCGAAAGCGCACGCCCAACCGTGAGCGGAGTCAGCGGCGCAGGACAGACCAGAGCGCGGCGGTCACGACTGCGCCCAATTGGACCGCCTCCGACATGCGTACGGCGCGACGGAGATCCGCGACCTGAGGTGCCGGGCCGTCCCCCAGGGTGGGACGCAGTTCGGTGCCGTAGCGGTACTGGGTCCGGCCGCCGAGGCAGACGCCGAGCGCGCCGGCCATGGTGGCCTCGACGACACCGGCATTCGGGCTGGGATGTTCGGCCGCGTCTCGACGCCAGGCGTGCAGTGCGTCGGCCGGGTGACCGCCTATCGCAGGGGCCAAAGCAGCGGTGAGCATGCCGGTGATGCGCGCGGGCACCAGATTAGCCAGATCGTCGACGCGAGCCGCGGCCCAGCCGAAGCGAAGGTACCGCTCGTTGCGGTAGCCGATCATCGCGTCCAATGTGTTGATCGCGCGATACCCGAGCAATCCGGGTGTCCCGGCGACCGCGCCCCACAGCAGCGGCGCGACCGTCGCGTCCGAGGTGTTCTCGGCAATGGATTCCAATGCGGCACGGGCCAATCCGTCCGCATCGAGCACCTCCGGATCCCGCCCGCACAGCGAAGGCAGCAGCGCCCGTGCGCCCGCCACATCATCGGACTCGAGCCGGTCGGCCATCTCCCGTCCGGCGCGCACCAGACTGCGCCCGCCGAGCACCGTCCACGTCGCCAGCGCGGTCGCAACTACCCCACCCCGCCGCAGCCCGAACCCGAACGCCGTTGTCGCACCGACCAACACCAGTTCGTGCACCGCCCCCGCCGAACGCCGATCGGCATAGGTCACCCGCTCGAGCGCACTTGCCGCCGCACCGAATCCGGCCACCGGATGCCACCGCCGTGGATCACCGAAAACGCGGTCGAGCGCGAACCCGAGCACCAGCCCGACCGCCGTGGAAGTCCCCGTTTGCACCCGGCGAGGGTAGCCGGTTGCCCTGACCCGATAGTGTCCGCGCCCGCCGGACGCGTCCCGTCCCGGGTAGTCGCACCCGAAACCGATGCGTTTATATCGCGCATCCCATCTCGACCGTCCAGGACCGCGTTGTCGAACTGGCCACGCGGAAAAGTAAGGCGGGCCTCTGCGGCGGCCTGATGGCTGCTCACGCTGGTGCGTTCCTTGCCTGAGCAACCCGCCAGCGCACCCCAGGAATCCGAAATGTCACACTCGCTAGCCCTGCGTCGTCATCAGGATGACGACGCATAAACTCGCCCCTGACGGGGCCGTACGACCGAACGGCGAGACCAGTGACTGCAGACCAGCCTTCCTCCGAACCCATCGACCAGGCCGAGTTGGCTCGGCGTTTCGAGGAGCACCGGCCGTATCTGCGCAGGCTCGCCTACAGCACGCTCGGCAGTCTCACCGATGCCGACGATGTGGTGCAGGAGGCATGGCTGCGGCTGCAGCGTCAGTACGAGGCCGGGACCGCAGGCGAGATCGAGAATCTACGGGCCTGGCTCTCCACGGTCACCGGGCGGCTGGCCCTCGATCAGCTCGGTTCGGCTCGCGCCCGGCGCGAGCAGTACGTCGGTGAATGGTTGCCGGAGCCCGAGGTCACGACCTGGGATGATCCGGCCGACCGGATCACGCAGGACGAGCGTGTCACCACGGCGCTGCTGGTCGTACTGGAATCCCTCTCGCCCGCCGAGCGCACCGCATTCGTGCTGCAGGATGTGTTCGGCATGAGCGGTCCCGAGGTCGCCGAGGTCGTCGGGCGCACACCGGCGGCCGTGCGGCAGCTCGCCTCGCGCGCACGCAAGCGCGTCGAGGACGGCACCCCCCGCTTCCCCGCCTCGCCCGACGAGCAGGAGAAGGTCGTCTCGGCCTTCGCGGTCGCCTGGCGCTCGGGTGATCTGAGTGCGCTGCTCGGTGTGCTCGATGCCAATGTCAGCCTGACCGCCGACGGCGGCGGCAAGGTCCCCGCTATCCGCCAGCCCGTGCGCGGCGCCGAACTCATCGCGAAGATGCTGCTCGGCTGGTACCACGCACCGTCCGCGGCAGGCGCCTGGGGCCGCGCGGTCCTGGTCAACGGCGCGCCCGGTCTGGTCGTCTTCGACGGCACCCACACCGGCGTCTTCTCCTTCACCATCGACAACGGCAGCATCGTCGCCATCAATGTCGTCCGCAACCCGGACAAGCTGCACGACCTGCCCACCGAAGGCGCCCCCGACTGGTACCTCGGCCCGAACGCCGAATGACCCACGCGGCCCGCACATTTCGATGTGCGGGCCGCTGTCGGCTAGGTTGGCGCTCGGGCCACGGGTGCTTCTCGCTCGACATCGGTCCCGGATCGATTGCGCCGCAACATGATGAGCCGGACACCGCGAGCGAGCAGAACACCCGCGCCCGCCAATGCGGCAATGCCGAGAAATACCACGAGACCAGGCCAAACGTAGGTCACCTGGAGGAAAGTCGGGGCCCGGCCGCGGAAGAGCAAACCTGCGAGCTGTGGTAGCGCGATGAGGATCGGGATCGGGGCGAGATAAGGCAATTGGCGCAGGGCGATCAGCCAGCTGGGCCGGGTGGTCTGCCGATCGGCCCAGCGGCGCGATCGCACCAGGCAGAGCACACCGAGTGCGAGAGTCGCGAGCGTGAGCAGTGCCATGCCCCAGTCGGCGTAGATGCCCCACGGGCGGTGCACATCCGGTGACTCGCCCCGGGTCAGCTCGACCAAGCCCTGCGCGATGATCCTGGGATCATCCTCGAGCGCCAATCCGGTATCGGCTATGACAGCGATCCCGTATCCGGTATCGGGCACCAAGACCTGTGCGGCGGTGTAGGTGAACCAGTCACCGTAGTGCACGATCTGATCGGATTGTTCACGCTGCCAACCCATTCCGTATCCGTCGTCACCGACTCCGGAGGGTGTGTGCATCTCGGTCACCGCGGCCGCGGACACCACCCGGTGCCCGTCCGGTGCCACGCCACCGTTGTTCTGGGTGATCAGCCACGCGGCCAGATCGGCGGCCGTGGTGATCACACCGTGGCTACCGCCGACGAACCAATCGGGCTCGGCGACCGGTATCGCGAAGCCGTAGGCCCGAATGTATCCGTGCGTCACATCCTCGGCGTCGCGCGGCGAATTCACTGTCGTGCTGTCGCGCATCCCGATGGGCCCGAATACATTTCGCCGCAAATAATCCGCGAACGGTTCCCCGCTGACCACCTCTACCAGCCGAGCGGCCACCTGGTAGTTCGGGTTGTGATAGTGGAATTCCGTCCCCGGATCGGCGGCCAGTTTCGCCGCATGTAGCCGGTCGACCGCCCCGGCCAGCGAATCCGCCTGTGGCCGGCGCAGATCGGGAAATGCGGTATCCGACATTCCGGACGTCTGATTCAACAACTCCCGCACGGTGATCCGATCACCGCGCGAATCGGCCAACCGAAAGCCGGTGAGATACTCACGCACCGGCGCGTCGAGCCGCACCTTCCCCGCATCGACCAACTGCAGCACGGCCAGCGCCGTCATGGACTTGCTCACCGAGGCGATCGGCATACGCGACGTCGCGCTGATCCCCGCACCGCTCGAATCGTGACCGTACCCCGCGACATACACCACCCGATCCCCATGGGTAATGGCGATCGAAGCCCCCGGCAACCGTGTCCGGGAAAGGTATTCGGACATATATCGATCCACTGCCGCCGGATCGACGCCCTCCGCCGTCGGTGCCGCGACCGCAGTACCGACCGACGGCAACAGCACCAGCAGTAATGCGATCACCACCACCCGCCGCAGGTATTCCGCAGTCACCGCTTTCGCCCTTCTCGTTGCGCGGCCGCGGATCCACCATCGCACCACGTCAGCCCGCCAACCCAACCGGTTCGGGTATCGAATATCCGTGCGCCGCCGCAACCTCTGCCGACAATAACCGCCCTTTATCCGCGGTGACACCGTGTGCGAGATCGGGATGCACCGTGCACGCCTCCCGCCACCCGTGGTCGGCGATCGCGCGCACATACGGCAGCGTGGCATTGGTGAGCGCCACGGTCGCGGTGTGCGGCACCGCGCCCGGCATATTCGCCACACAGTAGTACAGCGAATCAGCCACGCGGAAAGTGGGATTCGCATGCGTCGTCGGGCGTGAACCGGCGAAGCACCCGCCCTGATCGATGGCGATATCCACCAGCACCGACCCCGGCCGCATTCCGCGAACCAGTTCCTCGGACACCAGCTTCGGCGCCCGCGCGCCGGGCACCAGCACCGAACCGATGACGAGATCCGCCGCCAGCACGGCCCGTTCGACCTCGACAGTATTCGAGGCCACCGTCGAGATACGCCCTTCGAACCGCGCGTCGAGCTCGCGCAGTCGCGTCAAATTCGTATCCAGCACAGTGACTTTCGCGCCCATCCCGGCCGCGACCGTGGCCGCGTTCGTCCCCGCGACACCACCGCCGAGCACCACCACATCGGCCGGAAGCACCCCCGGTACCCCGCCGAGCAATAGCCCGGCACCGCCGAGCGGCGCCATCAGGTGATACGCGCCGACCTGTGGGCCGAGCTTGCCCGCGACCTCGCTCATCGGTGCGAGCAGCGGGAGCGCCCCATCCGCCGCCCGCACCGTCTCATAGGCGATCGCGGTTATCCCGGACCGCAGAATCGCATCGGTGCACTCGCGCGACGCGGCCAGATGCAGATATGTGAACAGCACCTGCTCCCGTCGCAGGCGCGGATACTCCTGGGCGATCGGCTCCTTGACCTTCAGTACCAGCTCGCCCTCCCACCACACCTGCTCGACGGTGGGCACCATCCGCGCACCGGCGGCGACATAATCCGCATCCGAAAATCCGGACCCCACCCCCGCACCGGCCTGGATCAGCACTTCGTGCCCGTGCCGTACCAGTTCCCCGGCACCGGCCGGGGTCAGCGCCACTCGAAACTCCTGCTCCTTGACCTCCCGCGGAACTGCGATCCTCATATCGCCATCGTGGACCACCAATGGTCCCGGCGCCATGAACGCCGCGCTGAGCGCACCGCCGGATTCCGAGGGCGCTCACACAGCGAACGTCTCACCCAGCTTCGGAATGCGCAGCTGCTCGCCCCGCCCGGCGTACCCGAAATTCTGCTCCAGGCGCTCGAGCGTCTCACTGAAATGCGCCCATCCCTCGGCATGCACCGGCACGATCACCGCATCGCCCAACGCCTCGGCGGCCTGCACCGCGGTACGGGCGTTCAGGGTGAGATCGATATCGCCGAACCGGCCGACATTCGCGGCACCGGTGAACAGGATCGCTATATCGATCCGGCCGATCCGTGCCACGATCTGCTCGACGACCTCGACCGAGGCATTGTCACCCGATACGTACACGGTCGGCAGCCCCTCGGCCTGTAATACGAACCCGGTCACCACGCCGGTCTGCGACTCGCACCCCGCGGGCCCGTGCAGTGCGGGCACAGCCGTCACGCGCACGTCACCCAGTGTGACGGTCTCCCAATTCGCCAGTCCCCGAACACCTTCGATGCGATCGGCGGCATCAGGGGTCGACAAGACGGTCGGCACTGTCGAGAGGAATTCACGGCCGGAGTGATCCAAATTGTCGTCGTGCTGGTCGTGCGACAGCAGCACGACGTCCACCGGCCCCACCTGGTCCACCGAAACAGCAGGGCCGGTGAGCTTGTGCAGCGTGATCGGGCCGGGGTAGTCGCCCGGAGCGTCGAAGGTGGGATCGGTCAGCCAAGTCAGGGTGCCGTACCGGAAGCGCAGGGTGGGCCCGCCGATATGCAGGGCTTCGATGGTGGTGCGTGCAATCGTCTCGGTCATGGGATCAATACTTGTCGCCCCGATATTCGACCAATAGTGGCCCGTGAGCCGCTTAGCGATAAGATCGGGCCATGCGTTCCGTCGCCGCTCTGGCCTTCGACGGGGTTATCCCCTTCCATCTGTCGGTACCGACGCTGGTCTTCGGCCGCGTCGGCACCGAGGGCACACCCGACTATCGCGTCGAGGTGTGCGCTGAAAATCCCGGCACCCTGCGGACCCCGGCCGGTTTCGACATCGTCGTGAAGACCGGACTCGACGCCTTCGAGCGCGCCGACATGGTGGTGATCCCGAGCTGGCAGCGCGATATGAGCATCTCGGCGGAACTGCGCGACGCACTGCATCGAGCTCACGCCAGGGGTGCCCGGATCGTCGGCCTGTGCCTGGGTTCCTTCGCGGTGGCGGCGAGCGGTCTGGCGGACGGTCGGGAAATCACCACCCACTGGGCCGCTGCCGCCGATTTGGCCGCGACCTATCCGAAGGTCCGGGTCCGCGCCGACACCCTCTGGACCGACCTCGGCGATATCGTCACTTCCGCGGGCGTCGCCGCCGCGCTCGACTGCTGCCTGCACCTGGTCCGCGACGACCTCGGCAGCCGGGCCGCCACCGAACTGGCCAGGTCGCTCGTGACCGCCCCGCACCGCAGCGGCTCCCAGGCCCAGTACATACCGGTCGCCGTGCCCGAAGCCGCCGACGACGACCCGATCGAACGCGCGATGGTCTGGGCGCGAACGAATCTCGGCGAGCCGATCGACCTGGACAATTGGGCTCGCATCGCACTCATGTCGCGACGCACCTTTACCCGCCGCTTCCGTGAACGCACCGGAAACAGTCCGCAGCAGTGGTTGCTGCAACAACGCGCCGACCGCGCCCGGCTGCTCCTGGAATCCACCACCGACACCATGGATCGCATTGCCGCCGAGACCGGCTTCGGCACCGCGGTCAGCCTGCGCCACCACTTCCACCGCATCCTCGGCACCAGCCCGGCCGCGCACCGCGCGCTGTTCTCGGGCACCCCGGTCCCGGCGGAGTAGCAGCTCCGGCTGCCTTCGCCCACCCCGTCGGCTCCACCGCTTTCGGTCCCCTTATGTTTTCGGCATGAGGATCGAGGTAAGCGGACATACGCCCGAAATCGACGAGACCGCGTGGATCGCACCGAACGCCACCGTAATCGGACGCGTGCAACTCGCCGCCGAGGTGAGCATCTGGTACAGCGCCGTACTGCGCGGTGACCTCGAGGCGATCAGCGTCGGCGCGCGCACCAACATTCAGGACGGGTGCGTACTGCACGCCGACCCCGGCTTCGCGCTCACCGTCGGCACCGGAGTTTCGGTGGGACACAATGCGATCCTGCACGGCTGCACCGTCGGCGATGATGTGCTCGTCGGCATGGGCGCCACGGTGCTCAATGGCGCGGTCATCGGCGCGGGCAGTCTGATCGCCGCCAATGCCCTGATTCCGGAGGGTGCGCAGATTCCGCCCGGCTCGCTGGTCGCGGGGGTGCCCGGCAAGGTGCGTCGCGAGTTGAGCGCGGCCGAGCAGGACGGCATCCGACTCAATAGCGCTGTATACCTGCACAACATGGCCAATCACCGAGACGCGAAACAGGTGTGAGACAGAGCACACTGATCAATTGACCAAACTAAATCGCTGATAGCATTCTGCCAGCGTGCCCGGTATCCCGGGGTCTCCCGCCGACACAGCTGTCGAGTGGTCTGCAGCGCGGAGGGCGAGCCCACCGGGATGGTGGCCGCAGAGCGTGCAGGCAGGAGGTAACACGGTGGCGTACGTGCAGCAGAGTATGCACCGGCCGTCGGGGCGGATCAGCGTGGCCGATATCGCGGCCCAGCCGGGTGGGGTCGAGGCGCTACAGCGGCGAGTGCACGAGTTGCGCTCCAGCGGAGTGGATTTCGCCGCCAATGCGATCGAAAAGGAGATGGCGGAACTGGATCTGCCGCGCACATAATCGCGCGTCCGCCTGTCGTCGGTCGGGCTCTGGTGCCGATCCGCGGTCGAACCGCCGCGACCCGGTGAAATAATGAACGGCACGCACCCGCACCGTCGCGACGCCCAGACACCATCGGCGTCCCGAGCCGATTCGACTGGAGCTTCGATGCCGACCGTTCCGCCCATCCTCCAGCGCATCCTGGAAAAGCCCGTCAGCGACGGTGAGAAGCTGCTGGAGAGCGCGCTGTCGGCGTTCCTGGACTTCGGCATCAAACGCACCAGCATGGGCGAGATCGCCCGGCGCGCCGGAATCAGCCCGGCCACCCTGTATCGCCGCTTCGAATCGAAGAACGATCTGGTCGAGGCGGTCAGCGTGCGCGAGGCGCAGCGTTTCGTCGCCGAGATCGATAAGCGGGTGCAGAAGGTCGACGGCGTCGAGGAACAGCTGATCGAGATCTTCGTCGCGGTCATCACCGAGATCGCGGGCAACGAGCTGTTGCGGCGGCTGCTGCGCACCGAACCCGATCTCATCCTGCCCCGATTGACTACCGAAGCCGGACCGATCATCGCAGTCGGGCGCACCTATCTGGCGGAGAAACTGCGCGAATTCCGCAGCGGTGCGAATGACGACTTCGACTTCGAACTCGTCGCCGAGATCATGGCGCGGCTGGCACTGTCGCTGGCATTGACACCCGACGGGCTCATTCCGATCGACGATGTGGCGGCGGGTCGGGATTTCGCGCGACGCACGTTGCTGCCGATGGTCGGTGTCCGGGCCACCGCATAACTCAACGCCTTTCGAACATCCGGGTGCCGAAGGCGGCCGCCACCCATTCGTCGAGCAGGCGGAGCGAATTCGCATCGGGCTCCCTGCCGTCGTCGATGAATTCCCGTACCAGTTCGACGACGCCGCCCGCCCGCATCGTGGTCGGATCCGGCAGCGGCAGCCGCGACACATACTGGGTGATCCACCGCCGCCGTCCCGAATACAGTCGATTCCCGCACACCGCATCGTAGAACCGCAGGCCCAGCGCCGAATTCGCGACGCCCATCAGCAAATACGCCAACCGCTCGGCGGCGCCGTCCACCCCGAGATCGGCCAGCGAAATCCAATAGCAATCCCCGTTCACCACCGCCCCGGACCGATCCAAGGCGAATCGCGGCCGCTCGCTGATATCGGGAAAGACCACCTTCGGCACCCGCCACAGATGCGGTCGCTGCGGCACCCAGATCTCGAACCACTCCCTGCCGCTGTCGGTCAGATATTTCCGGCCTGCCAACGTCTCCCGATGTGACTCCAGATATGCCGCGGACCCGGGAAATTCTCGCAGGTCTACCGGCGTCCGCGCGGGTTTCGCCGTGTCGTACGGATACAGCACCTGTACGTCGCGCTCACGCGAGATCCGCCACGGATCGACATCGTGATGGGTGATCAAATCGAATAGCAACTCCCCCTCCGGCCGCGGCCGCACCTCCCCCCACCGATCGGAAATGAACACCCGATCCGCAGTTGTCTTGATCCCCACCCGAATCCGCCCCACGGCGCCGAACGTCCGCCAAGTCCCCGCCTCCACCTCGGCCAACCACCTGTCGACCTCCGGCCGGGACATTCGCCACGCGCCGCTGTACCCGTTCGCGTCACAAGCAACGGTTTCCGACGCGTCCGCATCGTCACCACGACCGGAAGCGGCGACCCGCCAGGCGACTGCCGGGCCCGATACCACCGGATCGCTGCGGTTTGCTCGATCGCCCGTCATCTGATCGCCGGATGCCCCACCGATCACAGCCTGATCGCCTGTCGCCAACGTACCGACCTCGACCGCGAAAGTGCGCCCGCCGTGCTCGACACAGTGACTGTGTTCGGCTGCCAGCGCCTCGAAAAGATCTGTTCCGCCGACGATTTCGGCGGCGTCGACCTCGTAGGCCGAAACATAGCGGCAGATCGCGCGGGCTGCCGTCCGGGTGGCGATGGTGACCGCGGGCAGCACCGCCGCCTGGAACAACTTCGTATCACCGAGGTCGTACAGCTCGACCGGAGCCAGCTCGGTGCGCAGCAGGCTCCGAATATTCGCACCGGCCTTGGTGGTGAGAAACCGATTGGCACACAGCAACCCGAGCACCCCACCCGATCGCAACAGCCGCGGCGCGACCGCGACGAACGGGTGGGTGAGATCGATCCGCCCCTGCAAACCGAACTGTTTGCTGAGCAGCTGCGCGGTCGGCCCACCCAACTGCTGAGTCCGCACATATGGCGGATTGGTGATGATCGCATCGAACGACCCCGCCGCGATCCCCGCCGACTCGGTCAGGAAATCCCCGATATGCCACTCGATCGCGACCCCCGCGGCCGCAGCCCGCTCCCGCGCCACCGCCACCCCGGTCGCGTCCAGGTCGTACCCCACCAATTCCACCCGCACCCCCGGCACCAACTGCCCCGCAACCTGATCCAGCGCGAGCAGCAGCTCACCGTCCCCGCAGGCCGGATCGAGCACCCGTAGTACCCCTCCGCTCGGCGCACGGACTCCAGCGACCAGGGCTGTCGTGTCCCGCACCTCTCCATCAGGCGTCCCGGACTCGGATAACCCGGCCGGTCGCACCTGCTGACCAAGTCCCGGCAGGGCCACTCGCACGTCCGGTGCCACAACACGAGCGGCTCCCGACGACCCGACGTCAGCCGGCAGCGGCGCATGTTCGAGCAGCCGCTGCGCGAGAAAGCGCGCCAGGGCGGGTGGCGTGTAGTGCCTACCGTGCCGTTTGCGGTCGCGCGCGGCCGGCTCGCCGGGAGTCATGCCTGGGATTCTGCCTCGTCACGGCGCAACCGAGGCGGTAACGCGGTCGACCGGGTCTCGCGTCGTCGCGGGCGGACGCACGGCGCGGCGGCCGGCGAAGCAACGCATCAGCGGTTCGTCCACCCAGCGGTAGATCGCGGCCGCCGCCGCTATTGCGACGATCAGGCTCAGCCCGGCGAACCCCAGCCAGCCGAGTGGGCCGAACTGGCGACCGCCGATGAACAGCCGGGTGATCAGCACCATGACCGGGAACTGGATCAGATAGAAGGCGAAGGAAATATTGCCGAGCCACACCATCCTCGGCGAGGCGTTCAGACCGCGCAGACCAGCCAGATCCCGCACCGCGAGCGTCGCGACCACCGCGGTCATCGGTGCCAGCAGCAGCGCCGACATCTTGTAGTTCACCGGCACCACCCAGGTGGCCGCGAAGGCGACGGCCAAGGCCAGCAGCGGCCAATCCAGCCGGGTATTTCGCCAGCGCCCCTCCAGCACCAGCCGCGCGGCGAGCACCCCGAGGAAGAACTCGGGCAGCCGCGACGCCGGGAACGTGTAGCTGAGCCAATAGGACGGCGCCACCGGGATATCCGGCTGGGCGAACCAGGCCGGTGACGCGTGCAGCTCGAAGTACGGGGACACATCTCCCGGAACGAGCCGTGGCGCAAAGGCATTCGCGATGCCCTTCGGACCGGGCACCCACAGGAAGTACGCCGTATGCAGCGCGAGGATCAGCACGAGCAAACCGGCGAGCACCCACCACACCCGCTCCCCGCGAATGCGCCGCACCAGCGGCAAGGCGAGCGGAAAGCTCAGGTAGAAAAGCATTTCCGCACCCAGCGACCAGGACGGCACATTGAGGCCGCCGACCGTCGTCCACTTGGGCACCCAGGTGTGGACCAGCAGCACATTCGGCGCCCACACCACCAGCCGCGACAGTGGCACACCCGCGACCACGATGAAGGCCACCGTCGCAACCAGATGCGTCGGATAGATCTTCAACACCCGCCGCCAATAGAAGCGCGGCACCGAATTTCCGGGCCGGAACGACCAATAGATGATGAACCCGGACAGCACGAAGAAGAACGTGACCCCGGCCGCGCCCAACTGCATCGGCATCACCTGGTGGATCTGCCGGAACAACTCGGACTTCTGAAACGGATAGACCGGCAGAAATACCAAGGCGTGCAACAGGAATACCGCGAACGCGGCCCACCACCGCGCACCGGTCAGTGCAGGCAGTGCGGGCCGTGCCTCGGCGGGATCCGCCGTGGGCTCGGTCGTCACTTGCCGTACCGCTCGTACAGCGCTCCAGCGATCACCGAATCCCCGTGCGCCGAGGGATGAAACGGAATCCCGACCGGATCCGCTCGCGGATCGAGCACACCGTTCAACCACGGCTGCGCCGAACACAATCCGTGCCCGGCCGTCAGCGCCCTGGAGTCGAAGTATTCGATCCCGAGCTGCGTCGCCGCGTCCCGCTGCGCCGCATCGATGCGATCCAGGTATTCCACCAGCCCGGCACCGCGCGGCTGCACGTACTGCCCGACGCCGAGCACGCTGATACAGGTGAAACTCTGCCCGGCCGGGAACAATTCCGGATAGCCGACCAGCACGACCTTGGCCTGCGGGGCGTAGTACCGCAGATATTCGACCACCGCGCGTATGCGTTCGGCATACTGCGCACCCGATACGCCCCGATAGTCGGTGATCCGCCCCTGTGCGGCGGCCTCCAACCCACACCCCTCGGCGACATTGAAGACGCACGGCACCAGCGAGGTCCACAGGGTGGCCGGATTCGCTCCCCAGGTGTCGTTCAGCCCGAACTGCACTGCGATCAACTTGGTTCGCGGCCCGAATGCGCCCGCCTTATCGGCATTGATCGCCTCCTGAACCAGCGAATAACCCCGCTCGGTCTCGATCGCCGCACCCGAGCACGACACGTCCACGAAGTCGGAGCCACCCGCGGCACCCATCAATCGACTCAGCTGTGTCGGCCACGAAGTCGGCCCGCGCAGACACTCCTTCGCATCGGCTTCCCAGCGAAACCCATTGGCGGCGAATGAATCCCCGAGCACCACCAAGGCGCTACCCGGCGCGGCGGGCGGAGCCGCCTCCGCCGCGGGCACTCCGGCCACAGCCGCCACGGTCGCCGTCACCGCTCCGAGCCATCGGGCACAACGACGAGAGAGCTTGCTGTTCACGGTGTTTCCTCCGCTGTCAGTAGCCCGCGCGTGGTTCGAATCCGGGGGCGGTCAATGTCGGTGCGGGCTTGGCGGGTTCGGGCTGCGGCGCCTGCACGGCCGGTGGCGCTTGCAGTTCCGGTGCCGCGGCGGGCGGCGGCGCTACCGATGTCGCTTCCGGCGCGGGCGGAGCCGGGGCTTCGGATGCGATGGTCGACTGGACCGCGGCGCTGGTCGGCGCCGGTGCACTGGTCTCAACCGGCACGCTGGCAGGGTTGTGATCGCCATGCGATTCGGTCCCCTCGCCGCATCCGGTGACACCGAGAAGCACTGCACCGCAGGCGAACACGGTCGCAAGACAAACCTTCAACACAATCCCCGTTTCAGTAAATCAGGAACATTTGCTTTTCAGTCTAGCCGGGAGGCTACGAGCCGATTCGGACCCGCATGGCGTCTTTCACCGAATTACTCCGACCGCCAGAACCCGACTTCCGACGCGCAGCGCGCCGCGTATCCCGAAGCGGGCCAAGCATTTTCGCTATCAATCCCAGCCAATGCGTATGCACCCCAACCGGTTTCACGAATGTAACCGCCACATTAACTTCGGCAAGCAACACCATACGCCCGATGATCCCACCCCGCTGGTTTCAAAACGAGACCGTAAATGCTAGCGTTCAGTCTCGAAATAAGACCAACTCGAGAGGGTGCCCATGAGCCCGACCAGCCTGCAGACCGACGAGTTCACGGCATTGAGCCACATCCTCGACAACAGATGGACTTGCCGTCAGTTCAAATCCGACCAGGTCCCCCGCGACACCGTCGAGGCCCTGCTGCGGCTGGCCCAGCGCACCCCGTCCTGGTGCAATACTCAGCCCTGGCAGGTCGTCCTCACCGAGGGCGCGGGCACCGACCGATTCCGCGAAGAACTCCTCGAACACGTCACAATCGCCGAACCGGAACCGGATTTCGCATTTCCCGCGCAGTACGCCGGCGCGTACCGCGATCGTCGACGCGCATGCGGCCTGCAGCTCTACGACAGCGTGGGCATCGTGAAGGGAGATCAGGCAGGCACTATGCGCCAGGCCATGCGCAACTTCGAACTCTTCGACGCCCCGCACGTCGCGATCGTCACCACCGAGGCCGACCTCGGCGTGTACGGCGCCATCGACTGCGGCCTCTACATCGGCACCTTCCTCCTCGCGGCCCAGAGCCTGGGCCTCGGTGCCGCCCCCCAAGCCGCCCTCGCCTCCTACTCACCCTTCCTGCACACCTACTTCGACCTACCCGATCACCGCCGAGTGGTCGCCGCGATCTCCTTCGGCTATCCGGACTCGGACCATCCGGTCAACACCTTCCGCACCGCCCGCGAAGACCTGAACCAGGTCGCCACCTGGCACACCGACTGACGCCGCGATCCTGACTCGCAGGCCCACCCGCGACACCGCGCAGCAGACCCGCGCATCCACCATCGGCAGCCGATCGGAGCCCGCCGACCGGGCTGGGCCGCCCGACCTGTAGCCCGATCGGCACACCGACGGAACATCGCCTGTGCGCCGGCCCACCGCGCTGGGGTGGCGGAACGAATCGGGGGTGGGTTCGGCCACCCCTGCCGTTGATTGCACAACGAGGAGGTCGGCTTTATGCGTTCCATCAGTGCACTCTCGACAGTCATCGCGGCCGCGGTTCTCGTGCTCTGCCTGGCATCCTGCGACAAGGCGGACAACAACAACGCCAAGGCCACGAGCTCCACCGCGCGCGCGACAACCACACACCCCACCACCACCTATGCGGCGGCAACCCCGACCACCGAGCCGCCGACCACAGTCGTCACCACCTCACCGCCGACCACCCCACCGGTTGCCGAGCCCACCACGGTCTCCTGCGGCGCGGGCCCCTTCGGCCTGGCCGTCTCGGCCGTCACCACCAAGGGCGACGCCGCCTGCCCCACCGTCCTCGCGGTCACCAATGCCTATGCCGTGCAATTTGATCTGTGGGATGTCGACTTCGTCATCCCCATCACCGTCGGCACCAGCACCTGGGACTGCCAGGAACACGTCGGTACCCCGAACATGTACCAGGAGTGCGTCAGCCGCGACAACCCCACCGAAAAGGCCCGCCTCGGTTCATAATTGGGAACGCCCGGGGTCAGCCGGCCTGACGTCCGTCTTCGGAGGTGAAGCCGGGACCCGGCTCTACGGAGATTTCGCGTGCGGTGAGTTCGCTTCCGCACGAGTCACATTCGAGTTTGATGTGCCCCTCGCCGGTGCAGTCCGAATGGCGGTAGTGCACCGGCGGACCGTCCGGTGCCATGTAGGTATCGCCCCAATCCCGGATCGCCATCAGGATCGGGTAGATATCGTGTCCCTTCGGCGTCAGCCGGTACTCCTCGTGCGCGCCGACGGCAGCCTTCTGTTTGACCAGAATCCCGTGTTCGATCAGCCGGTCGAGCCGATCCTGCAACCGGCTCCGGGAGATGCCGAGCGCGCTCTGGAATGCGTTGAACCGCCGGATGCCCGCAAACGAATATTTCAGGATCACCAGGGTCCAGCGGTCGCCCAGGATCACCAGCGGCCGTGTGATCGAACACGGCTCATCAGCAAGTTCCTCGTAGCGCACCTGTCGATGTTACCGAGCCCGCGGTGCCCGGCGGTGGCTTTACCCGCCGGGCACCGAGGTCAAGCTTCCTCAGCGGTGTAGGCGACCATCGGGTCCTTGTCTTTCAACGGCGGCACCTCTTCCCCGTCCAGCACCTTGCGCATCCGCTCCGAATCCAACTGCCCCTCCCACTTCGCGACCACGAAGGTCGCGACGCAATTGCCGAGCAGATTCACCGTGACCCGCATCGAATCCATCAGCCGATCCGCCCCGAGCAACAGCGCGACCGCCGCCACCGGAATCGATCCGTGCCCGATCGCACTGATCGTCGCCGACAGCGCCAGAAATGACGAACCCGGCACGCCCGCCATACCTTTCGAGGTCAACATCAGCACACCGACGGCCGTGATCTGCTCGCCGAGACTCAGATCCACCCCGAGCGCCTGCGCCAAGAACAGCACGCAGATGGACAGATACAGCGTCGCACCGTCGAGATTGAACGAATACCCGGTCGGTATCACCAGCCCCGTGGTGGCACGTGAACAACCGGCTTCGGTCAGCTTGATCATGATCCGCGGCAGCACCACCTCGGTCGACGCGGTGCCGAGCGCGAGGAACAGCTCATCCTTGATGTATTTGACGAGCTTCCACAGGCTCACCCCCGCGAAAACCCGCACGACCACCGCGAGCACCAGCAGGAACAACACGGCCGCCCCATAACAACAGGCGATCAGCTTGCCATAGCTGCCGAGCGCGGAAAGTCCGTACTGCCCAACGATGTAGGCCATCGCGCCGAACGCACCCAGCGGCGCCAATTTCATGATCCAGCCGATGATCGTGAAGAAGATCTTCCCGATGTGATCGACCGCCTCCAGAATCACCGGCGGGCCATTTTCACCGAACTTCGCCAACGCCAATCCGAACAGCACCGCGAAGAACAACACCTGCAGCAGCGCATTCTCCGCGAATGCCGAAATCACCGATGCCGGAATGATATTCAGCAAAAAGTCGACGGTATGCGGTAGCTCGCCGTTCTTGGTGGTCTTGGCGATCTTCTCGGCACCGGTCGCCAGGGTCTGCGCGTCGACATGAAAGCCCGCACCCGGCTGCACCAGGTTGCCGACCAGCAAACCGAAGAGCAGCGCGAAGGTGGTGATCACCTCGAAGTAGATCAGCGCCTTCACACCGATCCGGCCCACCGACTTCATATCGCCGACATGGGCGATCCCGAGCACCACCGTGCAGAAGATGATCGGCGCGATCACCATTTTGATCAGCTTGATGAATCCGTCGGCCAGCGGTTTGAGATCCGCGCCGAAGTCCGGCCACAGCTTGCCGACCAGAATTCCGGCCACGATCGCCACCAGCAGCTGCAGGAATAGCGACCGGTACCAGGGCGGTTTGCGCACCGGGTCGGTTACTGCGGTGGATTCGATCGTCACGCTCATGCGCGCAACGTACGAGCCATTCGTATCGTCGAAGTTTCAACTGCATTGCCGCGCGGAAACCCGATCGATATATGCCCGTCACCCCAGGTTCGACACCGAGAACAATACGAACGAAAGCGGGCCCCGGGAAATCCCGAAGCCCGCTTCTACTGCTGGTTTTACAGCGGAATGTTCTTGTGGTGACTCTTGCGCACCGGCGCCGCCGCCAATGCCGCGGCAATGGTGCTGCGGGTCTTGGCCGGGTCGATGACCTCGTCCACGACACCGATCGCGATGGCCCGCTCGACACCACCGGCGATGCGCTCGTGTTCGACCGTCAGACGCTCGTGCAGCGCCTCACGCTCTTCCTCCGGCGCGGCCGCGAGGGCCTTCTTGTGCAGGATGCCGACCGCGGCCTTGGCGCCCATCACGGCGACCTCGGAACCGGGCCAGGCGTACACCGCGGTCGCACCGAGCGAACGGGCGTTCATCGCGATGTAGGCGCCACCGTAGATCTTGCGGGTAACCAGCGTGACCCGCGGCACCCGCGCCTCGGCGAATGCGTGCAGCAGCTTCGCGCCGCGCCGCACCACACCTTCCCACTCCATGCTGACACCGGGCAGGTACCCCGGCACATCGGTGAGCACCACCAGCGGAATGCCGAACGCGTCGCACAACCGCACGAAACGCGCGGCCTTCTCGGCACTTTCGGAGTTCAGGCAGCCCCCGAGGCGGATCGGGTTATTGGCGAGCACACCCACGGTGCGCCCACCGAGCCGTCCGAGACCGGTGACGATGCTGCGCGCGTAACCGCCCTGCAGCTCCTCGAACGAGGACTCGCCGTCGACGTTATCGAGCAGTTCGTGGACGATCGGCTTCACGTCATAGGCGCGCTTGGCCGATTCCGGCATCATCGCTTTCAGATCGACATCACCGTGCGCGGCCGCGACCAGATCGAATTCGCCCTGTTCGGCGAACATCGACACCAGGCGCCGACCACGGTGCAGCGCGTCGGCCTCGTCGTTGGCGACGATGTGCGTGACACCGGACTTCTTGCCGTGCGTCTCCGGACCACCCAGGGTGGCCATATCGACCTGCTCACCGGTCACACTGCGCACCACATCGGGACCGGTCACGAAGATCCGACCCTCCGGCGCCATGATCACGATGTCGGTCAGTGCCGGACCGTAGGCGGCGCCACCGGCCGCGAAGCCGAGCACCACCGAAATCTGCGGCACCAGGCCGGACGCGCGAACCATGGCCTCGAAGACCAGACCGACCGCGTGCAGCGCCTCGACACCCTCGGCCAGGCGAGCGCCGCCGGAATGCCAGATGCCGACCACCGGAATGGCGGAATCGATGGCGGTGTCGATCGCGTCGACGATGTGCTTGCAGCCCTCCACGCCCATCGCGCCGCCCATGACGGTGGCGTCGGAGCAGTAGGCAACGGTGCGGACACCGTCCACCTCGCCGATCGCGGCGAGCACACCGGACTTGTCGCGCGGGTGCAGCGGTAGCACGGTTCCGGGATCGAAGAAGCGTTGGAGCCGACCTAGCGGATCACGCGGATCGGTGGCAGTTTCTGGTCGGAACGCGGGAGCAACAATTGTCATCGCGTTTTCTCCTCACCTCAAGGACGTGCGCCGCTACCGCGGCTGCGTATGTCGAACACCGGTGGGGTCGACCGACTTGGCGTTGGTCGACCCCACCGGGATCGTTGTGCAGTCAGCCAGTCTGTGCGGTCAAGGCCCGGACGCGGCACTTGCGTAACCGTGTAGGGCTCCGCTCAGACTGAATCGGTTATCGAGCGGCTATGCCCGACCGAAAGCGAGCGCGACGTTGTGCCCACCGAAACCGAACGAGTTGTTGATGGCGTACTCGATCTCCTGGCGGCGAGCCTCGCCGTGCACCACATCCAGATCGATCTCCGGATCCTGGTTCTCCAGGTTCAGCGTCGGCGGGACGATGCCGTCGCGGATGGCGAGCACGGTGAGCACCGATTCGAGCGCACCGACGGCGCCGATCGAGTGACCGAGTGCCGACTTCGGCGCGTACACCGAAGCGTGATTGCCCACGGCCTTGTTGATCGCGTTCGCCTCGGCGGTGTCGCCGATCGGGGTTGCGGTCGCGTGCGCGTTGATGTGGGTGATGTCCTTGGGCGTCAGACCCGCGGTCTGCATCGCCCTGGTCATCGCCCGGGCGGCACCGTCACCCGTGGGATCGGGTGCGACCAGGTGGAAGCCATCGGAGGTGATACCGGCGCCGAGCAGGCGCGCGTGGATCGTCGCGCCACGAGCCTTGGCGTGTTCCTCGGTCTCGATGACCATCAGCGCACCGGCCTCGCCGAAGACGAAACCGTCGCGATCCTTGTCGAAGGGACGCGAGGCGCCCTTCGGGTCGTCATTGCGGGTACTCATCGCGCGCATCATGGTGAATGCCGCGATCGGCACCGCGTCGATGAAACCCTCGACGCCACCGGTGACGACCATATCGGCGTCACCCATGACGATCATTCGCCACGCATTGGCGATGGCCTCGGAGCCCGATGAGCATGCCGAGACCGGAGTGACCACTCCTGCCCTGGCCTTCAATTCGAGACCGACGACGGCCGACGGACCATTCGGCATGACCATCTGAACAGCCAGCGGCGAAATCTTGCGATAGCCACCGTTCTTCAGCTTGTCGACCGAGTCGATGAGCGCATCACCGCCACCGAGCCCGGTACCGATCGCCACACCCAGACGCTCCGGGTCGACCTCGGGGCTGCCCGCGTTCTGCCAGACCTCGCGACCGAGTACGGTCGCGAGCTGCTCGACGTAGGCCATGCGCCGACATTCGACACGGCTCAACAGGGTCTCTGGCCGGACCTTCAGGTGACCGCCGATACGGACCGGAAGGTCGTACTCCTCGACGAAGGGGTCCTCGAGAACGTCGATACCGCTCTCGCCGTTGAGGAGTCCCTTCCACGTCGCATCGACATCACCAGCGATCGACGTGGTCGCCGCCATACTCGTGACGACGACATTGGGGAAATTCCCGTTCAAGGTGGAAGGAGTGGTCACGGTGTCGGCCCTACTCGGCGTCGAACTTGGCCTTGAGCTCCGCGGCCGCCTCAGCGTTCTCGGCCTCGAGCTTCTGGATGTAGCCGACAGCGTCGCCGACCGTCTTCAGGCTGGCCAGATCCTCGTCCGGGATCTTCACGCCGTACTTGTCCTCGGTCTGAACCGCGATCTCGACCATGGACAGCGAGTCGATGTCCAGGTCATCGACAAAGGACTTCTCGATCGTCACCTCGGAGGGCTCGATACCGGTCACCTCTTCGATGATCTTGCCGAGTTCCTCGACGATTTGTTCCTGGGTCAGAGCGGCCACTTCGTGGCTCCCTTCTTATCTACTTTGTAGGGCTTCACTGTTGTTTTTCGAATCGAGCGAGCCGATGGTTACCGTCCGCTCGGTCACGATCGCGTATTGGGTTACACGGTCGCGGGGGGAAAGCTAGCCGGAAGTGGTGAGCCCGGCCAACGCGGGGAGGTCTTCGGGGGTCTTCAGGGCCAGTGTTGGCGTGCCCTTCAGTTCCCGTTTTGCGATGCCGACGAGCGTGCCCGCCGGCGGCAGCTCCGCCACTGCCGAGACCGCCGCCTGTCGGACGGTCTCGGTGCACAGATCCCACCGGACGGGCCGGGTGACCTGCGCCGCGAGCTTAGCGACAGCATCGGCTCCGGAGGTAACCGGCTTGCCGTCGAAGTTCGAGAGCAGGGTCCTGGTCGGCTCGTTCGGCGTGATCTTGGATATGGCGTCCGTCACAGCGTCCTGGGCCGGGGCCATGAACGCGGTGTGGAACGCACCCGCGACGGGCAGCGCACGCACCCGCGCCTTCTCGGGCGCATCGGCGGCGAGTTCCGCGAGGGCGGTCAAACGTCCGGCGGCCACGATCTGACCCGCGGCATTGCGGTTGGCCGGGACGAGTTCGAGCTCTTCGAGCCGGGCGAGCACGGCGTCCTCATCGCCACCGAGCACCGCGGACATGCCGGTCGGCTCGAGAGCGCACGCCTTGGCCATCTCCGCACCGCGGATTGCGGCCAGCCGCACCGCATCGTCGGCGGAGATGACTCCGGCGACCGCGGCGGCGGCGAGTTCACCGACCGAATGTCCGGCGACGATTGTATCGGCCGGAAGTGCGTCCGGCTCGATTTCCGCGAAGGCCAGCAGTGCGGCGGCGACGACAAGCGGCTGGGTAACGGCAGTATCGGTGATCTCCTCCGCCGTTGCGGTGGTGCCGAGTCGAACCAGATCCAGGCCGGAGGCCTTGGACCAGATGGCGAGGCGATCAGTCGCGCCGGGAAGGTCGAGCCAAGGCGCGAGCATGCCGGGTGTCTGGGACCCCTGTCCAGGGGCGAACAACGCGATCACACCTCTAAGACAACACTGTGAGGTACGCCGCAGGTGATGTCGACGCGAATGAACCTTGCGGAGCGCTTTTGTGGGGGTCCCACAAAAGCGCATGTGGGTCGTCCCGATCGACCGACTCGCTGGATCCGTTACACGCCCTCGTGACTCACCGGGAACTGAGTGACTTCTGGGGTCGGAGTTGACGATTCGTTACGGGTTCGTGTCAAACGACCTACTGTGGCGGCGATCCGGAGCACGTACGCATCCCGCGGATTCATCGGATCCCGGCCCGTAATCTCCGCTATCCGTTTGAGGCGATAGCGAACGGTATTTGGATGAACGTACAGCTGACGTGCACACGTCTCGACCGCGCCACCACAATCCAGATAGGCCTCGAGAGTGTCGGCCAGCGCGGATCCGGCGGCGGCCAACGGTAGGACAAGATACTCGTTCAACGCGTCGATTGCAGCTCGGTCACCCAAAAGTGCTCGCTCGGGTAACAATTCCGCAGCGTGCACCGGTCGCGGGGCCCCGCGCCAGCCGACGACGGCCTCCATGCCAGCCAGTGCCTCCACCGCGCTGGCATGCGCCGCGCCGAGGGTGCGCATGGTCGGGCCGATCACCACCGGACCGTCGGAGAACACCTCGACCAGCAGATCCGCGAGAAAAGGGGAGGCATAAGAGGTATCGCCCAGATTCCCGCTGACCACCATCACCAGCCGTGAACCTTGGACCACGGCCAGCGCCGCGCGACCGTGCCGCGCGGCGATCGTGTGCACCGAGCCGACCATCGACACGCCCTGGTCCCCCGGCGGCGTGCCGACCAGCACCGTCGCCGGTGCGGTGGCGTCCCAGTTCAGGGTCGCGGCCCGCGACAGCATGTCCGGACCGGTATCGCCGCGGACTACGGCGTCCACGACCAGCGCCTCGAGGCGGGTATCCCATGCGCCGCGGGATTCCGCGGCACTCGCATACACCGAGGCGGCGGCGAATCCGAGCTCACGCCCATAGCGCAACACCGCCTCGGTGAGTGCGACCAGCTGCCGATCATTGCGCGCGAGCGCGGGCAGCCACTGTTCGAAGAACTCCATGGCCACACGGACCATGTCCACGGTCTGGCGCAACGTCAGCCGCCGCGCCAGATCCTGCGGGATCACTTGGAAGGCATCCAGGCTGAACCGGATATCACTATCCGGATCCTGTAGCCATTCCAGGAAGTTCACCACCGCGGTCTGCACCAGCATCTGGACGCCTGCGCGTTGCGCGGCGTCCAGATCGGCGAAGAACGGCAACCGATCCTGCATCGACCCGACCGCCTCGGTGGAGAGGCGTCCGGAGAACTGCTTCACGCGTTTGAGCAGCGTGTCCGGCAGCGGGTCACGGGTTTGCCGGTTCGGGGAGAGCGCGCCCGTCGGCAGATACACCTCGTGCTCGGAGGAGCCTTCGGAGATCCGACGCGGCCGCGGCGGTTTACGTTCCACCATCCAATCGTCCGCTATGCGAGTTCATCTTCGGTGCCGGGCGCCGACTTCGGCGCGGCGGCGACATCATCGATGCGATATTTGGCCGCAGCCTCGACGGCCTTGGCCGGATCGATCTTTCCGGTGCGCCCGAGTGCGGCCAGGGCCGCGACCACGATCGACTGTGCGTCGACGTTGTAGACGCGGCGCGCGGCGGGGCGGGTATCGGAGAAGCCGAAACCGTCCGTACCGAGCGTGGTGAAGTCGCCGGGCACCCACTTGCGCACCTGATCCGGCACCGTGCGCATCCAGTCCGTCGCGGCCACATACGGACCCTCGACCCGGGACAGCGCCTGGGTGACGTACGGGATGCCCGCATCGGTGCCCGGGCTGCGCAGCTGGGCGACCTCCTTGTCGAGTGCCTCCTTGCGGAGCTCACCCCATGAGGTCACCGACCAGACATCGGCCTGCACACCCCACTCCTCGGCGAGCAGCGCCTGGGCCCGCACGCCGTCGGGCACCGTGACACCCGAGACCAGGATCTGGGCGCGCACATTGCCCTCGCCGCCGCGCTTGTACAGATAGAGGCCCTTGAGCAGTCCGGCGATATCGAGATCGTCAGGCTCGGCGGGCTGTACATACGGCTCGTTGTAGAGGGTGATGTAGTAGAAGATGTCCTCGCCGCCGAAGCCGCCCGCGGATCCGTGCGGATGCGTGCCGGGCAGTGCGCCGGGACCGGGCTGCGGTGTGCCGCCGCCGTACATGCGACGCAGACCGTCTCGCACGATGTGCGCGATCTCGAAGGAGAACGCCGGATCGTAGGTGACCACAGCCGGGTTGGTGGAGGCCAGCAGCAGCGAGTGGCCGTCGTTGTGTTGCAGCCCCTCACCGGTCAGCGTGGTTCGCCCGGCAGTTGCCCCGAGCACGAAGCCGCGCGCCAATTGGTCCGCCGCCGCCCACAATCCGTCGCCGGTGCGCTGGAAACCGAACATCGAATAGAAGATGTACAGCGGGATCATCGGCTCGCCGTGGGTGGCGTACGAGGTGCCCGCCGCGGTGAACGATGCGGTCGACCCGGCCTCGTTGATGCCCTCGTGCAGAATCTGCCCGACGGCACTCTCTTTGTAGGCAAGCATCAATTCCGCGTCGACGGAGGTGTACAACTGCCCGAGGCGGTTGTAGATCTTCAACGAAGGGAACCACGAGTCCATACCGAAGGTACGGGCCTCGTCCGGAATGATCGGCACGATCCGCTTGCCGATCTCCTTGTCCCGCAGCAGCTCCTTCATGAGCCGAACCAGGGCCATGGTGGTGGCCACGTTCTGCTTGCCGGAGCCCTTGCGCACCGACTTGTACGCCTCGTCCCCGGGCAGTTGCAGCGGCTTTGCTGTGGTGCGCCGTTCGGGCAGGAAACCGCCGAGCGCCTTGCGGCGATCGAGCATGTACTGGATTTCGCGCGCCTGCATGCCCGGGTGGTAGTACGGGGGCAGGTAGGGATCCTTCTCCAGTTCGGCGTCGGAGATCGGAATCCGCTGCAGGTCACGGAAGTCCTTGAGATCCTGCAGGGTCAGCTTCTTCATCTGGTGCGTGGCGTTGCGGCCCTCGAAGTGCTTGCCGAGGGTGTAGCCCTTGATGGTCTTGGCCAGGATCACCGTCGGCTGACCCTTGTGCGCCATCGCGGCCGCATAGGCGGCGTAGACCTTGCGATAGTCGTGACCGCCGCGCTTGAGGTTCCAGATCTCCTGATCCGAAAGATCCTGGACCAGGGCCTTGGTGCGCGGGTCGCGACCGAAGAAGTGGTCGCGCACGTAGGCGCCGTCGTTGGCCTTGTAGGTCTGGTAGTCGCCGTCAGCGGTGGTGTTCATCAGGTTCACCAGCGCGCCGTCGCGATCGGCGCCGAGCAGCGCGTCCCACTCCCGGCCCCAGATGACCTTGATGACGTTCCAGCCCGCGCCACGGAAGAACGACTCCAGTTCCTGGATGATCTTGCCGTTACCGCGCACCGGGCCGTCGAGACGCTGCAGGTTGCAGTTGATCACGAAGGTCAGGTTGTCCAGCCCCTCGTTGGCCGCCACCTGGATCAGACCGCGCGACTCCGGCTCGTCCATCTCGCCGTCGCCCAGGAACGCCCAGACGTGCTGGTCGGAGGTGTCCTTGATGCCACGGTCGTGCAGGTAGTGGTTGAACCGCGCCTGGTAGATGGCGTTCATCGGGCCCAGGCCCATGGACACCGTCGGGAACTCCCAGAAGTCGTTCATCAACCGCGGATGCGGATACGACGGCAAGCCGTGGCCCGGGCCGCCATGGCTGTACTCCTGCCGGAAACCGTCCATCCGGTCGGTGCTCAACCGGCCTTCGAGGAAGGCACGGGCGTAGATGCCGGGCGAGGCGTGACCCTGGATGAAGATCGAATCGCCGCCGCCGGAATGGTCCTTACCGCGGAAGAAGTGATTGAAGCCGACCTCGTAGAGCGCCGCCGAGGACGCGTAGGTCGAGATATGGCCGCCGACACCGATACCGGGACGCTGGGCACGGTGCACCATGATCGCCGCGTTCCAGCGGATCCAGGCACGGAAGCGCCGCTCCACCTCTTCGTCGCCGGGGAACCACGGCTCGTTCTCGGTGGGGATGGTGTTGACGTAGTCGGTGGAGGTCAGGGATGGAATGGCGACCCTGCGCTCACCGGCGCGTTCCAACAGCCGGAGCATGAGGTAACGCGCGCGGCCCGGACCTTCCCGGTCGAGCATGTCATCGAACGATTCGAGCCATTCGGAGGTTTCCTCCGGGTCGATGTCCGGTAGATAGGACGCCACCCCTTCGCGGATAACCCGCACCCGCCCGCCCGTAGGCGGCACCTGTGATCCGTTCGGATCACGCGGCGCGGAGTCGGTGCCGGCGGATTTCGCTGGCGCGGAAGAGTGGATCAGGTCGGTCAAATCTGCTCCTCGTACAGGGGTGGACAAGCTGATAGGCGTCTGTTTCCCCGGGCGGCACACTTGGTTGGCGGACCACCCGTTTTACGAAAGGTTCGGGCGCACCTCCATCCTTGCGGAAGTTGTGGCCCAGGTCATCATGTCAGGGGCATCTGCAGTACGGTTCCGCAGGGAACGTGAGTCGAGGACCGCCGGTGACACAGAGAGGCACGGAGGACGATGAAGGTGCTGGACCCACGCGGGTTCGGAGCAGTGTGCGCGGCAGCGGCGGTCGTAGTCGGGCTGACCATCGCGGGATGCGCGAAACACGTTGACGGCGTTGCCAATCCGAATACCTCGGAGCTAGCCGCCTACAAGACCGAGGCGGCCGCTTCCTCCGCCGCGGCGACCTCCTCGCGCAAGGCCGCGGCCCAGGCGCAGGCGATCAGCGACAACTGCGGTCAATTCCCCACGACTACAGGTGTCGGCGTTTCGAAGTACAACGAATTCGTAGATGCGCACGACGCGAACGCCGCCGACTACAACGCCAAGCGCGATACCGCCGCCAAGACGCTCGAGGACGCCGCGACCAAAGTCGAGACCGGAGTGAACAACGCCAACGGCGCGCTACCCGCCGATCTGCAGGCCAAGTTCGCCGAATACGTCGCGGCCGCACGCCAGCTCGCCGCGGAGACCCGCAAGATGACCTACACCGCCCCGGTCGGCGCACTCAACGAGGCGAGCAAGCGGGTCAACGACGCGCGCAACGCGGTCAAGGACGCCTGCCCGAAACGCTGAATTCGTCCCATGAACCGGGGTCGGGTGGCGAAAATCGGCCAATGACACGAGGTTGCAACGCGACATTCCATGGGTATTTCGTCCGATCAGCTTGCGCTCGAGGCGATAACCATGTTCGCTTGCAACTACCTATTGTCTGGAGTTGAGGAGGACACCACCGTGGTCGCCGCGGCGGACGCGCAGAACTACGCTCAGAAGCTTGGCATTACACACGGCATGGTTGTCCAGGAGCTGGGCTGGGACGAGGACACCGACGACGACCTGCGGGCCGATGTCGAAGAGGCCAGCGGTGGGGAGATGGTCGACGAAGACTCCGACGAGGTTGTCGACGCTGTCCTACTGTGGTGGCGAGAAGGCGACGGCGATCTAGCGGATGAACTGATGGAAGTCATCAGTCCGCTGGCCGACGAAGGCTTCATCTGGGTGCTCACTCCCAAGACCGGGCAACCTGGTCATGTCGATCCGAGTGATATCGCCGAAGCGGCACCCACCGCGGGTTTGACGCAAACCTCGGCGATCAGCCTCGGTGCCTGGTCCGGCAGCCGCCTCGTGCAGCCCAAGGCACCCTCGAAACAGCGCTGACCGCTTTCGCTATGGTTTCGCCGGGCGGTGTTTCACCGCCCGGTGTAGCCCGACACGATGGAGGATCAGTGATGCCAGTCGAGGTTGGCCCGCTGGAAGTCGGCACGCTCGCGCCGGATTTCACACTCAAAGATCAGAACAACCAGGACGTCACGCTGTCGGATTACCGCGGCAAGAAGAACGTGCTGATCGTGTTCTATCCGCTCGCCTTCACCGGCATCTGCCAGGGCGAGCTGTGCAAGGTCCGCGACGAGTTACCCAAATTCCAGAACGACGCCGCGGAAATCCTCGCCATCTCGGTCGGCCCGCCGCCCACCCACAAGATCTGGGCCGCCGAACAGGGCTACGTCTTCCCGCTGCTGTCCGACTTCTGGCCGCACGGCGCCGTCGCCCAGTCCTTCGGCGTCTTCAACCAGAAATCCGGCTACCCCAACCGCGGAACCTTCGTCGTGGACCGCGACGGCGTCATCCGCTTCGCCGAAATGAACGGCCCCGGAGAGCCCCGTGACCAGGCGGCTTGGGAGAAAGCGCTAGCCGCGCTAGAGTCCTAGACCGGCCCGTCGGTCACCCACCGACGGATCCCGGGCGTATAGCTCAGTGGTAGAGCTCTGGTTTTACACACCAGCGGTCGGGGGTTCGAACCCCTCTGCGCCCACCGAAGAACATCCACGTCGAGACCTATTTCTATGGGACGCCTTCGCCCCGCAACTCCGAATTGTGGAGCAAACGGTGGGGCCGAGGGACACACTTCTCACCTTGTTTCGCGAACCTGAGCGGTCGTACAGCATGGAGCACCGGTGACAGTGATGCCGACACAACCGGTTCAATCGCGTCGCCACGCACCATCTCGGTCGCAACTGAGCCGGATCGCCCGAACTTGATTGTCTGTCCCGGCAGCGACCATCTGGTCACCGCCTACGACGGCGGGCTAGCCATGCCCGCGCGAACTTCGGAGATGCCGGTGTTACTGGATACCTCGAAAGCACGGCTGGGCGAAAGGCGTTCCTTCGGCGGGTCTCGATATCGTGTCGAAACCGGACAACAACGGCGATAGGGCGATACGGGGCATTCCACGCCGGTAGCGCGGCTCGGCGGGCGTCGCACACCGGAAACGATTGCGATGAAATAGCTATCAAGCGGCATGTAGACCACATGATTCGCCCTTAAATGCGATATTGTCCGAATGCGCGAAGATAGCCGGGAGCGATCCCATTCAGTGCCGTTCGTCTGTGAAGGTCGAAAATCGGAACGGATGGAAGTGTGGTGAAGATCAAGAAGCTCCTGGCGACTGCGAGCTTGGCCATCGCGGCCACCGCCACAACCACCGTCATGGCCAACGGGCAGGCCGGGGTGGCCTCGGACGTCACCGTCGGCGCGAACGCCGGTCCCGTTGCCTACACCACCACCCTCGCCGCCGATTACACCAGCGCGCTGGTACGGCTGGCCTCCGGCAGATTCACGCTCGGCCCCGACACGGTCACCGTGACCTCGGACGACGGCAACGTCGTCGGCACCATTCCGACGACGTTGCAAGCCCAGAACGGGCATACGTTCAACCTCACGCCGGCGCTGGACACCACCGGCACGGAATTGACGCTGACCCCGGCGTCGGCCCCCGTGCCCGGGCGGCACCAGGCACTGGGAAACTTCGCCGTCGTCGAGGTCGGCGAGATGATCGGTTGTGTCATCGGCATTCTCATCGGGATCTGGTTCTTCCTGGTGGGTGCCATCATCGGCTGTGCGGTCGGCGCGATCCTCGGCCAGCTCATCGCCTAGGGCTTGCCCTCCGTCGGCTAGGGCTTCCGCCCAACCGAGCCGCCCGGCAGTCGGCGTCCCCGCGTCGAGCTCGGTCATGACTACGCCGGCGAATTCCGACGTCGTTCATCGGTGCACATCGGCGGATTGACCCTGACCGATCTGCCCCACCCCCACGCCGCTGAGAACGACGTCATCGTGCAAGTCCACGCCGCCGGCTTCACCCGCGGCGAGCTGGACTGGCCAGGGACGTGGACCGACCGCGCCGGCCGCGACCGCACCCCAAGCGTCCCCGGCCACGAACTATCAGGTGTAGTCGTCGAACTCGGCTACGGCACCACTGGTCTCACGGTGGGCCAGCACGTCTTCGGACCGACCGACTGGGCCCGCAACGGTTCGCTCGCGGAGTACACCGCCGTGGAAGCCCGCAACCTGGCCCCGCTCCCCGCCGACGCCGACCACGTCGCCGCAGCCGCGCTACCGATCTCCGGTCTGACGGCTTGGCAGGCCCTGTTCGACCACGCTCGCCTGAAAACCGGCCAAACCGTCCTGATCCATGGAGTCGGTGGCGCCGTCGGCTCAGTCGCCGCACAACTGGCCCACGAGGCGGGAGCCCACATCATCGGCACCGGCCGAGCCTCCGACCAGGACGCGGCCCGCGATCTCGGCGTCCACGAGTTCGTCGAACTGGACGGCGAACTCCTGGAGGACGTCGGCGAGGTCGACGTAGTACTCGACGTGATCGGCAGTGACATCCGCGACCGCTCCACCGCGCTACTACGCCCCGGCGGCACCCTCGTCACCATCGCCGGTCCACCCACCATCCACCCCCACGACGGCCGAGCAATCTTCTTCGTCGTCGAACCCAACCGGGAGCAACTGGCCCAACTGGCCACCCGCCTCCACGACGGCCGACTCATCCCCCTCGTCAACACCGTCCGCCCACTAGCCGACGCACCCGCGGCCTTCAGCCCCGCCAGACACACCCGCGGCAGAACGATCATCAACGTGACCACGGACTGACGCGCGCCGGTCCCACTCGAGGCGGGCGTGTATCGAAGCTCGCGGCGTGGGCGGTTCAGCCGACCGGGAGTTTCACCACTGGATCGGAGCCCAGGTCGGTGACGTATACGTTGCCCGCCATGTCGACCGCCACATCCTGGGGATTCTTCAGGCCGGTGAACGGCAGCGGGGTCGGCGTCGACGCGCCCGCCGCCAGCATCACCACCCATTTGTTATCCCAGTCGACGACGAACACGTCTCCCGCCGTGTCGACCGCCACACCCTGGGGATCTTTGAGCCCGCTGAACGGCAGCGTCGTCGGTGCCGACGCGCCAGCCGCCAACCTCATCACCCGCTCGGTACCCAATTCGGTGACGTATACGTTGCCCGCCGTGTCGACCGCCACACCGTGGGGATTCTGGAGCTCCGTGAACGGCAGCGTCGTCGGTGCCGACGCGCCCGGCGCCAACCTCATCACCCGATTATTACCCTGGTCGGCGACGTATACGTCTCCCGACATGTCGACCGCCACACCCTCGGGACTCTTCAATCCGGTGAACGGCAGCGGGGTCGGCGTCGACGCGCCCGCCGCCAACATCACCACCCGATCGTTGCTGGTGTCGGTGACGAATATGTTCCCCGCCGTGTCGACCGCCACACCCTGAGGATTCTTCAATCCGGTGAACGGCAGGGGGGTCGGCGTCGACGCGCCCGCCGCCAATTTCACCACCCGATCGTTACCCATGTCGGTGACATACACGTTGCCCGCAGTGTCGACCGACACACCGGTGGGCAGGCTGACACCGGTGAACGGCAGCGAAATCTGTGACGAGTAGGCCGAGGCGATAGTCGTGGGCGAGTTGCCACCGCCGCCTGATTCCGGTCGGACACCGATGACGACAGCTACGGCGGCCACCACCGCAACCACGACCGCGGCGGCGGCGAGCAGCCCGGCGGTCTTGGGCGACAATCTGATTCGCCGCCTGTGGCGCGCAGCCACGCCCCCGGTGGTGCTGACCGCGGAATCGCCAACCGCGGCGGAGGCCGCCGCGGCCAGCTCGCGCACGGTCTGGTAACGATTGTCGGGGTTTTTGGCCATTCCCTTGGCGATGACCGCATCGAACGCAGTCGGTACATCGGGCGTAGTGGCGCTGGGACGCGGGGGCGGGGTGTACAGGTGATGGGCGATCACACCCTGCACCCCCAATGTGCTCGTAAACGGCGGCTGGCCGGTCAGGCACTCGTACAGCACGCACGCCAACGCGTACACGTCCACTCGGGCATCGGCCTTGGCCTCCGCGCTGATCTCCTCCGGCGCCATGTAGGCGAGGGTGCCGATGGTCTCGCCGATCGTGGTCAGCGTACGGTCGTCGGCGGCGTGGGCGATCCCGAAGTCGATCAGGTAGGCGAACTCATTTGCCCCTAGCAGGATGTTGGAGGGTTTGACATCGCGGTGGACCAGCCCCGCGTCGTGGGCCGCCTGCAGCGCGCCGGCCACCTGTCCGATGATCGCCACTGCCCGCTGCGGCGACAAGGCCCCTTCTCGCGTGATCACCTTGCGCAGGTCGGTGCCCTCGATCAAGCGCATATTCAGATAGAGCCGACCGTCGATGTCGCCGAAGTCGTGGATGGGGATCACATGCGGCTCGGTCAACTGCGCCACCGCGTGGCACTCCCGGCGGAATCGCTCACGCAGTTGCTCGTCCTCGGCGAAGCGCTCGGGCAACACCTTGAGCGCCACTACCCGGTTGGTCAGCGAATCATCCGCCCGCCACACCTGGCCCATGCCGCCCTGACCCAGCAGCAACAGAAGCCGATAGCGTCCGAACGCCTCCGCTGGCCCCCAAGTGGCGTCCCCGCCACCGACTGATGTGTCATCCATTGTGCCGTCCCGTGACTACCCCACTGGCAAACGGTGCACTTGCTTACATTCCAGCCCCCGCCCGGGAGCCGATAGCCCCACACTAGCTGATTCAGCCAGGCCAGACAGTCGAGAGTCGGCGCTATTGTGGCGCGCGAACTCTCAGCCATGCTCGTGCCAGCAAGTACGCGGCCGAGCACTGCACCGCCACCGGTCCGAGGATGTCCCGTGGGCCGTCGTAGCGGGATCGGATCCGCGCTCGCCTGACGGTTGCCTCGAGGGCAGCTCCGATTCCCCTTAACCGGTGGAGCGCGCTATTTCCGGCCGTCGGCGGTATTCCGTTGGGGCTCCCAGTGGGGATCACGGCCGAGAAGGGCTGCGATGACGTCCAGTACGGGCAGCGGTCGGTCCGGCTCCACCGGCGGCCGGTAGACGCCATCCGGGCCGTTGAGCGCACTGCCCGGCGCGGTAATCGACTGAGCAATCGGCAATGCGAGGGCGGTGAGACGCTCGGGGACCGGGCAGGGGCGGCACAACGCACGAGACAGGTCCCAGCGGTGCACGAGCATGTCGACGACATGGACCGACAGCACTGTGTCAGTCGCCAGCGGGCCGCGCTGCGGCAGGTTCACGACATCGCCGGTCTGTTCCATCGCGACCACCCACCGGGCCGCTGTACGCGCGAAATCGTCGCGGGGATCGTCGGCGTGGTCGTCGATCGGTGCGAACACCGACGCGATAACAGCCTCGTGGCGTTCGTTCATGTGACTCATGAGGTCCGCGACGGTCCAGCCCGCGCACGGAGTCGGGGCGTCCAGGTCTGTATCGGAAACAGTGGCCACATCATGTGCGATCAGCGCCAAGGCCGTCGCGTCGAGTCGTAGCAGATCACTCATTGACACACTCTCTCATTAGCGTCCGATCGTTCGCTATAAATATAGCGAACGATCGGACGCTATGATGGGTTGATGTCTCCACGCAGCTCATTCGCCGAGGCGGCTCGCACCCGGGATCGAATCGTGCAGGCCGCGGTCGAGGAGGCGTCGTGCATCGGTTTGGAAGGTCTCACAATCGGGCCGCTCGCCGACCGGCTCGTAATGAGCAAGGCGGGTGTCATCGGCCCCTTCGGATCTCGCGAAAACCTGCAGAACGCCGCACTGGACCGGGCCGGCCAAATCTTTCGGACAGCAGTTCTCACCCCACTGACGGCGATGGCTCCCGGTGCGGCCCGCCTGGTACGACTGATCGATGCCTGGATCGATTACCTGGCCGAATGTCCTTTTCCCGGAGGGTGTTTCGTCACTGCGGCATCGACCGAACTCGATGGGCGGCCCGGAATGTTGCGGGACCGGCTGCGTGACGTCGTTGCCGACTGGCGCGCCTTCCTGACCGCCGAAATCGCTGCGGCACAAGACGAAACGTCCGCTTCACATCGCCCCGCCGAGGAAATCGCCACCGTACTCATCGGCATCTCCATGGCGGTCAACCAGGAAATCCAGCTGCTCGACGACGAATCCGCCGCCCAACGCGGCCGCGCGGCCATGCGCAACGCGGCCGGACTGCCTCCCTCACCGTAGTTTCGACATCCCCCACGGACGGGAACCCCAGCCGCTACTCCGAGCATCTTCACGGCTCGAACGCCCCGCCGACGAACACACTGACCGATGTGCGCATCGGCCGTCGGACGTGACACGGGCCAGACCGCGCCCAACACCCGCTCTCACCGGAGGTGGGTGTTGAGAACGTTTCTTGGACACCTTGGCACTAGTTCCGATTTCAGGTCGCTAGCGCGCCCGCGCGGCAGCCCACGGCCAACGGTCTCGGCGCCTGCGACGCGACCTCACAAGGGGGTAGCCGGGCCTTGTGATGGTGCGGCCCTGGATAGCATCGATCGTTGTACAGATCGAGGAACGCCGAGGGGCTTGTGTTGACGAACGACCATCTTGACCGCTGGAACGCTCACGAGGCTTCGGCGGAGGCGATGATTCCGATCATTGGCAGGCTGTACCGCGAGAAGGGGGTGACCATCCTCCTGCACAGCCGGTCGCTGGTGAACAAGTCGGTGATCAGCATTCTGCGGACGCACCGGTTCGCGCGGCAGATCGAGGGTGAGGAACTGTCGATCGAGGAGACCTTGCCGTTTCTCGAAGTGCTCAGCGCGTTGGATCTGGGGCCGTGCAAGATCGACCTCGGCCGATTGGTGATGGCCTATCGCACCGACGATCGCGGGCTGTCGATTCCGGAGTTCACCGCCGCGGTGCTCGCCGATGTCACCGATGGCAACAAGGCCGAGCCGCAGGGGCCGCGGGACGTGGTGCTGTACGGCTTCGGTCGGATCGGTCGTCTGGTCGCTCGTCTGCTCATCGAGAAGGTCGGGTCCGGCAATGGGCTGAACCTGCGGGCCGTGGTGGTGCGCAAGGGCGGCGAGGGCGATCTGGCCAAGCGGGCGTCGCTGCTGCGGCGGGATTCGGTGCACGGGCAGTTCAACGGAACGATCAAGGTCGACGCAGAGAACAACACGATCATCGCCAACGGCAACGTCATCAAGTTCATCTACAGCGATGATCCGACGACGATCGACTACACCGAGTTCGGGATCAACGAGGCGATCCTGATCGACAACACCGGCAAGTGGCGCGACCGTCAGGGCCTGTCGCAGCACATCCAGCCCGGCATCGCGAAGGTCGTGCTCACCGCGCCCGGCAAGGGCGACGTCCCGAATATCGTGCACGGCGTCAACCACCGCGACCTCGATCTGTCCGAGCAGATCTACTCGTGCGCTTCGTGCACCACCAATGCGATCGTGCCGCCACTCAAGGCGATGGATGACGAGTACGGCATCGTCCGCGGTCACGTGGAGACGGTGCATTCGTTCACCAACGACCAGAACCTGCTGGACAACTACCACAAGGCCGACCGTCGCGGCCGCTCCGCGCCGTTCAACCTCGTGCTCACCGAAACCGGCGCCGCATCCGCGGTCGCGAAGGCAATGCCGGACTTCAAGGCCAAAATCACCGGCAACTCGATTCGCGTTCCCACGCCGGATGTTTCGGTCGCGATCCTGAATCTGCAGCTCGAGCGCGAGGTCACGAAGAGCGAAGTGCTCGAGTACCTGCGCCAGGTATCGCTGTCCGGACCGCTGAGCCGCAACCTCGACTACACCGCGGCCACCGATGTGGTCTCGAGCGATTTCATCGGCTCCCGCGCGGCGTCCATCGTCGACGCCAATGCCACCATCGTCGACGGCGACACCGCGATCCTGTACCTCTGGTACGACAACGAATTCGGCTATTCGTGCCAGGTTGTGCGCACTGTGCAGTACATCTCGGGCATCGAGTACCCGACCTACCCGCAGCTGGGCGCACCGGATCGCACCGCCGTTCCCACGGCCGCCGCGCGGTAGTCCGAACAACCACGCGTTCGGCCGAAACCTGGTCGGCCATCAGGGTTTTCCGAGACCGATCACCGGCAACTCACTCGCCACGTGAGCGGCCGGTATCTCGGCAACACTGCCATTCAGGTTGCCAGTAGAAGCGGTGGGCAAGGGCTTGCCCGTCGTCGCCATGCCGCGACCGTAAGGCGGCCCGAACCCTTCGACGGTTCACTGGTCTTCACTCGGCTTGGTCAGCACAAGGCTCTGCCGCAAGTGTCGCCGTGGGCGTTCGTATCCCTGGATTCGACGACATGGGAAAGACGCCCGACCCGTCAGCCGAGGCGTGATCAGCTGCAACGGCGGGGCGCAGGCTCGATAGCTGAGACGGGGTCGGATCCAGGCGGTCTGGCAGCGCCACAGGCGGCGTCGAGAAGGGTTGCCGCGGCGGCGCGGGCGTGGGCAGCGGCGTCGGGGTGCCCTGCGATAGCGGCAGTCGTCTGGGCTCCTTCGACGAGGATCGCGATCTGTGCCGCGACCACTTCGGGGGCGCCGGCGTCGTGGACCAGTTGGACGAGATATCGCTGGAAGCCGTCCTTCTGTTCGCGCACGGCGCGAGTGACGTTCGGCGAGCCGGCGCTCAGTTCACCGAAAATATTGATGAAGGCACAGCCGTGGAAGTCCGGTCGGCGGAACCAGACGTCGAGGAAGTCGAAGACGGATAGGACTTTCTCACGTGCGGTGGCCGCGTTCTCGGCACTGGCGGCGATGCCGGCGTTCCATTGGGCCCTGCGGCGGTGCAGAACAGCGACGATCAGGTCGTCCTTGGAGGGGAACAGCGAGTAGATCCGTTTCAGGGATATCCCTGCATCGCTTCGAACCGCGTCCATGCCCACGGACTGGACTCCGCGCGCATAGAAGAGTCTGTCGGCCGCTTCCAACACCTGCTCGCGAGCTGCTGTGTCGTCGATCATCGTCATTCCCCTTGCGCTGAGAACGTGCGTTCTCTACTGTAGTGCACAGTCCAGAGAACGACCGTTCTCAATCTGATCTCAGGAGTGTGGCAATGGCTACCATCACCGTCGGAACCGAGAACAGCACACCGATCGAGCTCTACTACGAAGACCACGGGACCGGTCAGCCGATCGTGCTCATCCACGGCTACCCACTCGACGGCCACAGCTGGGAGCGGCAGTCCCGCGAGCTGATCGCCGCCGGCTACCGCGTCATCACCTACGACCGCCGCGGCTTCGGGCAGTCGAGCAAGGTCGGCACCGGATACGACTACGACACCTTCGCCGCCGACCTCAACACGCTGCTGGAGACGCTGGACCTGCGCGAGGTGATCCTCGTCGGCTTCTCCATGGGCACCGGCGAACTCGCCCGCTACGTCAACAGGTACGGGCACGAGCGTGTCGCCAAGCTCGCCTTCCTCGCCTCACTGGAACCGTTCCTGGTGCGTCGCGACGACAACCCGACCGGTGTACCGCAGGAGGTCTTCGACGGCATCGCCGAGGCCGCCCGCGCCGACCGGTACGCCTGGTTCACCAAGTTCTACGAGGATTTCTACAACCTCGGCGAGACGCTCGGCAGCAGGATCAGCCAGCAGGCCGTCACCGCCAGCTGGAACACCGCGACCGTCTCGGCGCCGGTAGCGGCCTACGCGGTCGTCTCCTCCTGGATCGAGGACTTCCGCGACGACGTCGCCGCGGTCCGCGCCTCGGGCAAGCCCGCGCTCATCCTGCACGGCACCAAGGACAACATCCTGCCGATCGACGCGACCGGACGCCCCTTCCACGAAGCCTTCCCGGAGGCCGATTACGTCGAGGTCGACGGAGCCCCACACGGTCTCCTGTGGACTCACGCCGCGGAGGTCAACGAGGCACTGCTGCGCTTCGTCCGCTCCTGAACACCGCCTCCGCGGGCGGGTCACGGTGGACCGCACGGTGACCCGCCGGAGGACTTACGGCGAGACGATCGGTTGATGCGGAGGCAGGCATCAGGCGACGTGCCTCGGCGGGCGGACGCGCGGTAGTCCGCACAGCCACATCTTCAGCCGAAACCTGTTCGGCCATTGCGGTTTTCCGCGATGGCCGACCTCGTCCATACACCGTACTGCGGGGTCAGAGTAGGGCCACACGGACGTTGGACCCGTTTGTTCAGCCGCTTGGGCGAGACGGGCATCGAAGGTGACGAGCGGAGCGTCGTGCATGACCGCGATGGCCAGGTAGGCGGTGTCGTAGACCGAAACATTGTGGCGCAGAGCCGCACTTCGGCCGAAACCTCGAGGCGGACCGACTCGATGAGGTTTACATACCAGCGCTCGGGGTCGAATTCCTCTGCGCCCGAACAAATGACGGACCTGCCCAGCCCGCAAGGTCGGCACCGTCCGCTGGCACGATGCCGAAAACAATGGGCATGCCAGTTGCGGTCAGCTCAGGAATTCACGGACCGCTGCGAGCCACTGGTCTGGCTGATCGATACGCGCCATGTAGCCGACCTCGTCGATCACCACCGGCCGCGCGGAGGGAATCCGGGGGCAGCGGCCTCGGCGAGTGCTTCATCGCCAAAGAATGGTTGTCGCAGACACGCCTCAACGTGAGCGATCACAACGCACGAAACCCACGACTCCTTGACACGGGGCAAATGTTCGCGCTAACAATGTTTGCGTTAACATTGTTAGGAGCGTCACAGTGGCGGACGAGTATGTGGTCGGTGTCGACTTCGGCACGTTGTCCGGGCGGGCACTTGTTGTCAGGGTGCGGGATGGGGCTGAGTTCGGTAGTGCGGTAAGCGAATACCGGCATGGGGTCATCGATCGCGTCCTGCCTGTGACGGGCGTTGAGCTGCCGCCGGATTGGGCGTTGCAGGATCCTGAGGATTACCTCGATGTCTTGCGGATGGCGGTGCCGGAGGCGCTGGCGGACTCGGGGGTCGACCCGGCTGATGTCGTTGGGATCGCTACGGATTTCACCGCGTGCACGGTGTTGCCCACGCTTGCTGACGGGACGCCGTTGTGTCGGGTGCCGGAGTTCGCCGGGCGCCCGCATGCCTATCCGAAGTTGTGGAAACACCATGCGGCACAAGCGCAAGCGGATCGGATCAACACGCTCGCCCACGAGCGGGCCGAGCCGTGGATCAACAGGTATGGCGGCAAGATTTCGGCGGAATGGGAGTTCGCCAAGGCGCTGCAGATGTTGGAAGAGGATCCGGAGATCTACGACCGGACCGAGCGCTTCATCGAAGCGGCGGACTGGATCGTTCGGCAGCTGTGCGGCACGGAGACACGCAATGTCTGTACGGCTGGTTACAAGGGAATTCACCAGGACGGTAGCTGGCCGAGCAGCGATTATCTCGCCGCGCTGAATCCCGACTTCGCCGACTTCGCCGTCGGCAAGCTGGTCCACCCGCTGTCCCCGCTCGGGGGTCGTGCCGGCGGCCTGACCGAGCGGGCAGCGGGATGGACAGGGCTGCGGCCCGGGATCGCGGTCGCGGTGGGCAATGTCGACGCGCACGTCACCGCGCCCGCCGCACAGGCTGTCGAGAATGGGCAGCTGCTCGCGGTGATGGGCACTTCCACCTGCCATGTCATGAACAGCGATCACCTCGCCGAGGTGCCTGGCATGTGCGGGGTGGTGGATGGCGGAATCGTCAGTGGCAGTTGGGGATACGAGGCGGGGCAGAGTGGGGTCGGCGATATCTTCGCTTGGTTCGTCGACTCGTCGCTGCCCGGGCGCTATCACACCGAGGCCGCGGCGCGCGGCATGGACGCCCACGCATATTTGAGTGAGTTGGCGCAGCGACAGCGGGTCGGTGAACACGGCCTGGTCGCGCTGGACTGGCACAGCGGAAACCGCTCGGTGCTCGTCGACCACGATCTGTCCGGGATCGTGGTCGGCCTCACCCTTGCGACGAAACCCGAGGACATCTATCGCGCATTGCTGGAGGCCACCGCCTTCGGCACTCGCACCATCATCGAAACCTTCGATGCCGCGGGCGTTCCCGTTCGCGAACTCGTGATTGCCGGCGGCCTGCTGAAGAACTCGTTGCTGATGCAGATCTATGCCGATGTGACGCGGTTACCGCTGTCGATCATCGGCTCGGATCAGGGCCCGGCGCTCGGCTCGGCCATCCATGCCGCAGTCGCCGCCGGGGCCTACCCGGATGTCCGTGCCGCCGCCAAGGCGATGGGCCGGGTGCATCGCAACGCCTACCTCCCCGATCCCGACCGCGCCGCCGCCTACGACGCCATCTACGCCGAATACCAAGCCCTACACGACCATTTCGGCCGCGGCGGCACCGAGGCGTTGCACCGGCTTCGGCGCATCCGCAACGACGCACGAAGGGAAGTCGCCACCGCATGAGTGAGCGAAACGTCATTACCGGCCTGCGTGAGCAGCTCGTCGATCTGCATCGAGAACTGCTGCGCTGGGGTCTGGTGGTGTGGACCGCGGGCAATGTCTCCGCCCGGATACCCGGCGAGCAGCTGCTGGTCATCAAGCCGAGCGGGGTGTCCTATGACGAACTCACCCCGAATTCGATGGTGATCTGCGATTTCGACGGCAAGCTGGTCGAGGGTGATCTGGCACCGTCCAGCGATACCGCCGCGCACGCCTATATCTACCGGGCGATGCCCGAGGTGGGTGGTGTGGTGCACACCCATTCGACCTATGCGAGCGCGTGGGCCGCACGCGCGGAACCGATTCCGTGTGCGCTGACCGCGATGGCCGATGAGTTCGGCGGCGAAATTCCGGTCGGCCCCTTCGCGCTCATCGGCAACGACGATATCGGCCGGGGTGTGGTCGCGACGCTGTCGGGCCACCGCTCCCCCGCCGTCCTGATGCGCAATCACGGCGTCTTCGCGGTCGGGCGCGACGCCCGCGCCGCGGTCAAGGCGGCCGTCATGTGCGAGGACGTGGCTCGCACCGTGCATATCGCACGTCAGCTCGGTGAACCGGTCCCCCTCGCGCAGGCCGATGTGGACAGCCTGCACGACCGCTACCAGAACGTATACGGCCAGCACTGAATTCCGGCCGCCGACAAAGGAGTACGTCCTCGATGAACCCGAAACCACGCATCGGCCTACTCGGCATCATGCAGGCCCTCTACGACGACATGATCCCGGGCATCGCCGAACGCCAGGACCGCTACGCCCACGATATCGCCGAACAACTCGCCGATCTCGCCGACTGGACCGTCGGCCGCCCCGTCAAGGACCGGCGTGACGCCGAGGCGGTAATGCGCGAATTCGTCAATGCCGATCTCGACGGCGTCATGGTGGTGATGCTCACCTACGGCCCGGCGATGCGCGTGGCCCGATTGTTCAACGAGAACCGACTTCCGGTGCTACTGGCCAATATTCAGCCCGAGCCGGCCGTAACCCCCGCCTGGGATATGGCGGATATGACCTACAACCAAGGCATCCATGGAGCCCAGGACACCGCCAATGCGATGGTCCGCGCCGACCGTCCGTTCACGGTCGTCACCGACGACTGGAAAAGCCCGGAATTCGCTGTGCGCGTCGACCGTTGGGCGCGAGCCGCGCGAGCCGTCACCGCATGGCGATCGCTGAAGGTCGGCGTATTCGGCTATGCCATGAACGATATGGGTGATATCCGTGTCGACGAGAACGCGCTGTTGCGGGCGCTCGGGCCGGAGATCAGCTTCGTCGCGCCCGGCGACCTCTACCGCGGCAGCCAAGCGGTGACCGATGACGACGTGGCGGCGCTGATGGCTTGGGAGGACCGGGAATTCGCGATCGATCCGGCACTGACCGGTGCGGAACGCGAAGACCACGCCCGGATGCAGATCGCTATCGAACGCATTCTCACCGACCGCGGCTACGGTGCGTACTCGACACATTTCGACGCGATCGGCGAGGACGGCCGATTCCAGCGGCTGCCACTGGCCGCGGCATCGAGTCTGATGGCCAAGGGCTACGGCTATGGCGCCGAAGGTGATGCGATGGCCGCCGCCATGGTCTACGCGGGTCACCAGCTGATCGGCGACGGCCATTTCACCGAAATGTATGCGATGGACTTCCCCTCCGACTCGATCCTGATGAGCCATATGGGCGAAGGGAATTGGCGGATCGCACGCACCGATGAGCCGGTCCGGCTGATCCGGCGCGAACTCGGCATCGGCAAGCTCGACGAACCGCCGACCTTCCTGTTCCGCTACCGGCCGGGGCCCGCGACGCTGGCCTGTCTGGTTTCGCTCGGCGGCGAAAAGTTCCGGCTGGTGGTCGCCGAGGGCACCGTGCTCGACAGCCAGGAACTGCCCGCACTGGAGATGCCCTACGGCCAGTTCCGCCCCGCGAGCGGCGTACGGGCCTGCATGGACGGCTGGCTCACCGCGGGCGGGCCGCATCACCAGGTCATGAATATCGGCCACCACGCCGCCGACTGGCAGGTCTTCTGTCAGCTCGCCGGCATCGAGTTCGTCCAGGTCTAGTCAAGGAGTTGTGCCCATGCCCACTATCAACCGACGCGGACTCTTCGCCGGCGCCGCCGGTGTCGCCGCGCTGTTGGCCGCCGCCGCGTGTTCCGTTGAGGACAGCGGGAATTCATCCGCGGCCGGCGGCATGATCGGCATCGCCATGCCGACGAAATCCTCCGAACGCTGGGTCGCCGACGGCAACAATATCGTCAAGCAGTTCAAGGACCTCGGCTACGACACCGATCTGCAGTACGCCGAAGACGTCATCGAAACGCAGGTTTCGCAGATCGAGAACATGATCACCCGGGGCGTCAAGGCACTGGTGATCGCGGCGATCGACAACAAATCGCTCACCGGCGTATTGCAGCAGGCCAAGACGAACAAGATCGCGGTGATCGCCTACGACCGGCTCATCCGCGACACCGCGAATGTCGACTATTACGCAACATTCGACAACTTCAAAGTCGGTGTGCTGGAAGCGAATTACATCGTGGACCGGCTCGGACTGCGGGACGGCAAGGGTCCGTTCTCGATCGAACTGTTCGCCGGCTCCCCCGACGACAACAACACCTACTACTTCTTCAACGGCGCCATGTCGGTGATCCGGCCCTATCTCGACTCCGGCAAGCTGGTGGTCCGCTCCGGGCAGACCGCCATCGACCAGGTGACCACGCTGCGCTGGGACGGCGCCACCGCCCAGTCGCGGATGGAGAACCTGCTCAGCGCCAACTACTCCACCACGAATATCGATGCCGTGCTGTCCCCCTACGACGGCCTCAGTATCGGCATCGTCTCGGCCCTCAAGGCGGTCGGGTACGGCAGGGGCGATAAGAAGATGCCGGTCGTCACCGGTCAGGATGCCGAGAAGGCGTCGGTGAAGTCGATCATCGCGGGCGAGCAGACCATGACCGTCTTCAAGGACACCCGTGATCTCGCCAAACGCGCCGTGCAGATGGTCAATGCGATCTTGACCAGCGGCACCCCGGAAACCAATGACACCACCTCCTACGACAACGGCGCCAAGAAGGTGCCGTCGTATCTGCTGCAGCCGGTCTCGGTCGATAAGGACAACTACCGGAAGGTGCTGATCGACTCCGGCTACTACTCCGAGCGCGACTTCGCCTGACAACCAAGAAGGGGCTGCCCAGCATGGCCGAGTCAGGGCCCGCAGGAGGCAGCCGGCATAACCACGGAGGGCCCATCGGGCATGCGTAAAGGACACAGCCCATGACCAAGCACATTCTCGAAATGCGCGGAATCACCATGGAATTCCCCGGCGTAAAAGCGCTCGACGCGGTCGATTTCGCGGTGGCCGACGGCGAAATCCACGCGCTGGTCGGCGAGAACGGCGCGGGCAAATCCACGCTCATGAAGGTGGTCAGCGGCGTCTACCCGCACGGCTCCTACAGCGGACAGATCCGCATGGACGGTACCGATGTGGCATTCAAGGATATTCGCGGTAGCGAGGCGGCGGGGATCGCGATCATCCACCAGGAATTGGCGCTGGTGCCGCAGCTTTCGATCGCGGAGAATATCTTCCTCGGCAATGAACGGCTGCGCAGCTGGACCGTCGACTGGCACGAGACCAATCGGCAGGCGATGCTGCTGATGCGGCAGGTCGGTCTCGTCGAGGATCCCGAAACCCTGGTCGCCGCTTTGGGTGTCGGTAAACAGCAGCTGGTGGAGATCGCCAAGGCGCTGTCCAAACAGGTGCGATTGCTCATCCTCGACGAACCGACCGCGGCACTCAACGAGACCGACAGTGCGAGCCTGCTCGCACTGCTGCGGCAACTGCGCGAACAGGGCATCACCTCGATCCTTATCTCGCACAAGCTCAATGAAGTGCTCGAGGTCGCCGATTCGATAACCGTGCTGCGCGACGGCCGCACCATCGAGACCTTGGATGCGGCGGCCGCGGAGGTCACCGAGGATCGCATTATCAAGGGGATGGTCGGGCGCGATCTCGACCACCGGTTCCCGCCGCGGGCGGATCCGCAGATCGGCGAGGTGTTCTTCGAGATCGCCGATTGGAATGTCGACCACCCGACCATCGCCGATCGCCGGATCGTCCGGGACGCCGCACTCAACGTACGGCGCGGTGAAATCGTCGGCATCGCCGGATTGATGGGTGCCGGGCGCACCGAATTGGCGATGAGTGTTTTCGGCCGGTCCTACGGCCGCAATATTCGCGGGACAATACGCAAAGATGGTGCGGTACTGCGCGTTTCGTCGGTGCGCGATGCGATCGGCGCGGGGATCGCCTATGTCTCGGAGGACCGTAAACAATACGGATTGATCCTCGACGAGGACATCCGACGCAATATGACCCTCGCCAATCTCCCCGCGGTCTCGCGGCACGCCGTCATCGACACCCACCGCGAGATCGTCGAAGCCGAGCGCCTGCGCACCCGGCTGACGGTGAAGACGCCGACGGTATTCCAGAAGGTGGGCAACCTCTCCGGCGGAAACCAGCAGAAGGTCGTACTCGGCAAATGGATCTTCACCGAACCCGATCTGCTGATCCTCGACGAGCCGACCCGCGGTATCGACGTCGGCGCCAAATACGAGATCTACCTGATCGTTCAGCAGCTCGCCGCAGCCGGAAAAGGCGTGCTGATCATCTCCTCGGAACTGCCGGAATTACTCGGCCTGTGTGACCGCGTCTACGCGATGAGCCAGGGCCGCATCACCGGGGAACTTCCGAAACACGAAGCCACACAGGAGGCTGTCATGAAACTGATGACACGCGGCACCGCCACAGCCGAGGCGGTACCCGAATGACATTGCTGGACAAACTTGAAGACGACGACTCCGCGGAGGTTATCGCGAAGGCCGTCGAGCAGAAACAGGTCGGCGCGCTCGCTGCCCTGCGCCGCACCCTGCGCGGCAATGTGCGCCAATACGGCATGATCGTGGCGCTCGTGGTGATCACGCTGCTGTTCCAAATCCTCACCACGGCAAAGCTTTCCGACGGTGTCAGCCTGTTGACGCCGCTCAATGTCACCAATGTCATCCTGCAGAACGGCTACATCCTGGTGCTGGCCATCGGGATGATGCTGGTGATCATCAACGGGCACATCGACCTGTCGGTCGGATCACTGTGCGCGCTGGTCGGTGCGGTGACCGGTATCGCCATCGTGCAGTGGCACTGGCCGTGGCCGCTTGTCGTGCTGGCGGCCGTCGCGATGGGCGCGGCCATCGGTGCGTGGCAAGGGTATTGGATCGCCTACGTCAAAATTCCGGCGTTCATCGTCACCCTCGGCGGCATGCTGCTGTTCCGTGGACTGGCGCAACTGGTGCTCAAAGGCCAGTCGATCGGCCCGTTCCCGCAGGGCTTCGTGAATATCGCGGCCGGGTACCTACCGAATTGGTTGCCGCTGCACGCCGTTCAGTTCGCCGGGTTCAACGGAATCGCCATCCGGCTGCGCGTCGGTGAGCTGAACGGTTTGACCTTGCTCATCGGCGTGCTCGCGGTGGCGGCCCTGGTGTGGTCGCAATGGCGGGTGCGCCAACGCCGCCACTCCTACGGTCTGCCTGCCGGACCGCGCTCGCTGTTCATCGCGAAGTTGGCGGCGCTCGGCGCGGTCATCCTGGCCTTTAGTTTCGTATTGGCGTCCTACAACGGGATTCCGATTATCGGCGTCATCCTGATCGTGTTGATCGTGCTGTATTCGTTCGTCATGAACCGGTCGGTGATCGGGCGCCAGATCTACGCCGTCGGCGGCAACGAGAAGGCCGCACAACTGTCCGGGGTGAATACCAAGGCCAATACGTTCTGGGTTTTCGTGAATATGGGCGTGCTCGCGGCGCTGGCGGGTGTCATCTTCGCGGCCCGGCTCGGTGCGGCAACTCCGAAGGCGGGACAGAACTTCGAGCTCGACGCCATTGCCGCGGCATTCGTCGGTGGCGCGTCGGCCAGCGGCGGTATCGGCACGGTCGTCGGCGCCATTGTCGGAGCGCTGGTGATGGGCGTGATGAACAACGGCATGTCGATGCTCGGCGTCGGCAGCGACTGGCAGTTGGTCATCAAGGGCCTGGTGCTGCTGGCCGCAGTGGCATTCGACGTCTACAACAAGAAGCGCGCTGCGGCCTGACCCTTCACCGCTGGGCCGGTGCCGCCGTGCTGTCGCGCGTGACCAGCGTCGGCACCACCGACGGCGATGCCGGTTCGGCGGTGGTGCCGTCGAATTCCAAGAGCCGCAACAACATCTGCATACTGCGGCGGCCCACCTCGTCGAAGTCCTGCCGGACGGTCGTGAGCGGCGACGAAAGGTAAGCGGCCTCCGGAATATCGTCGAACCCGACCACCGAGATGTCGGCGGGTACGCGGATACCGCGTTCGGTGAAGGCGCGCAGCATGCCGAGCGCCATCTGGTCATTGGCCGCGAATACCGCGGTCACATCGGGCTGCGCGGCGAGCAGCAGGCCCGCTTCGTATCCGGAGCGGGCACTCCAATCCCCACCGATCACCGGGGGGATCGGCGCGCCCGCGGCCTCCAGCGTGCGTCGCCAGCCCTCGATGCGGTCGCGTGCCTCCAGCCAGTCACTGGGACCGGCGACCTGCCATACCGTGCGATGCCCCAGATCGAGCAGATGCTGCACCGCCAGGCGGGCACCCTCGACCTGATCCACCGAAACCGACGGCAAGCCGCTGTCCTGTCCGGCCTCGACCGCGACGGCCAGCAGGCGTTCGGGCAGATTGTGCAGTGCCGCGGCGGCGGCCATCTGCGGGGCGATGACGATGATCCCGTCCACACCCTGATCGGCCAGGCTGTTCGCGGCCGCCAGCACACTGGAGCGGTCCACCGTCTCCAGCGCGAAGATGCTGACACCGTAACCAGCTGCGCGAGCGGCACGTTCGATGCCGAGCAGGGTGCATGCCGGGCCGTACAGGATGGTGTCGAAACTGACCACGCCGAGCATATTCGAGCGCCTGCTGACCAGACCCCTGGCCATGGCGTTGGGTCGGTAGCCGAGTTGTTCGACGGCGCGCAATACCCGCTCGCGGGTCTCCGGGCGCACGTTCGCGCTGCCGTTGAGCACCCGCGACACGGTCTGATGGGAGACTCCGGCGAGTTTGGCGACATCGGTCATGACCGCCGGGCGCGCGCCCGTCGGTCGAACCGCCGTTGAGGTGTCCCCGGCGGCAAATCCGTCTCTGTCCCTCACATCCCACCTTCCAAGCGTCGCGTCGAATAGTCGTCCCGGCTTCCCCCAGGTTAACGCTCACACAGCCGATGGCCGCACCACGACCCGAACTACCGTGCCGACCTCGGCAACCGATATCCAGTCGTCGCCACCAGATTACGGCCCTCAGAGCTCTTGACTAGAAGAATGTGAGCGCTAACACTAACAGGACTACCGCACCTCGGTGCAACACGTTTCACAATTCAAGGGAGAGCCTGATCGTGTTGAAGAGGCTTCTGATCACCGCCAGCGCACTTGTCCTCACCGCAGCAACAGCCATCGGCTGCGGCAGCTCGGGAAGCGACCAGACCGTACTCGGGTTCTCCCAGGTAGGCGCTGAAAGCGGTTGGCGCACCGCGAATACGAAATCCATCCAGGACGCCGCGGCCGCAGCCGGAATACAGCTGAAATTCGCTGACGCCCAACAAAAACAGGAAAACCAGATCAAGGCGATCCGCACCTTCATCCAGCAGCGTGTGGACGTCATTGCCTTCTCCCCCGTCGTCGCATCCGGATGGGACACCGTCCTGAAGGAGGCCAAGGACGCCAAGATTCCGGTGATCCTCACCGACCGCGCGGTCGACTCGGCCGACACCTCGCTGTATGTGACCTTCCTCGGCTCGGATTTCGTCGAAGAGGGCCGCAGGGCGGCGAATTGGCTCGTCGACGCGACCAAGAACTCGAACGACACCGTGAATATCGCGGAGTTGCAGGGCACTACCGGATCCGCGCCCGCGACGGATCGGAAGAAGGGTTTCCAGGAGATCATCGGCGCCGACCCGAAGTTCAAGATCATCGCATCACAGACCGCGGAGTTCACCCGCGCCAAGGGTAAAGAGGTGATGCAGGCATTCCTGGCCGCGCACCGCGATATCAACGTGTTGTACGCGCACAACGACGATATGGCGCTCGGTGCGATCCAGGCGATCGAGGAAGCCGGGCTGAAGCCGGGTAAGGACATCAAGATCATCTCGATCGATGGGACCCGAGATGCCTTCCAGGCCATGGCCGACGGCAAGATCAACGTCGTGGTCGAATGCAATCCGCTGCTCGGCCCGAAGCTGATGGAGATCACCAAGGAGGTTGTGGCGGGTCACCCGACGCCCAAGCGGATCGTCACCGACGAAGGCGTCTACACCCAGGACCAGGCCGCCGCCGCGCTGCCCACTCGTACGTACTGAGCCGGAGCCGCGCATGTCGGAATCGACTGTCACACCTGCACTTCGGATGTCGGGCATTGTCAAGCGTTTCGCCGGCGTCACCGCGCTGTCCGAAGTGGACCTGCGGCTGTTCCCCGGTGAGATACACGCACTGGTCGGTGAGAACGGTGCGGGCAAATCCACCCTCATCAAGGTGCTCACCGGAATCCACGACGCCGACGCCGGGACCATCGAACTCGACGGTCGCCCAGTGCGATTCACCGGCCCGCAGCAGGCGCTGCGGGCCGGGGTGAGCACCGTCTATCAGGAGGTGAATCTGTGCCCGAATCTGTCGGTGGCGGAGAACATCTACATCGGACGGGAACCGCGGCGAGCCGGTCTGATCCGCTTCGCCACGATGCGTCGCGATGCCGCCCGGCTGCTGGCCAGACTGCATCTGAACATCGATGTGGCGGCTCCACTCGGGTCGTATTCGCTTGCGGTACAACAGCTCATCGCCATCGCCCGAGCTGTCGACCTGGATGCGAGGGTCCTCATCCTGGACGAGCCGACCTCATCGCTGGACTCCGGTGAGGTCGAGCAACTGTTCGCGGTGATGCGCAGGCTTGCCGCCGAGGGCGTGGCGATCGGATTCGTCACCCACTTCCTCGATCAGATCTTCGAGATCTGCGACCGGGCAACCGTGCTGCGCAACGGAACTCTCGTCGGCGAATATCCGGTGGCACAGCTGGACCAGAAGGATCTCATCGCGCACATGCTCGGCACGGCGCTGCGCACGCTCGACGAGATCGAGCACGAGAAACCGGATCCGGCGGTGGTCGCGCGCCACGATCCGCTGTTGCAAGCCACCGGGATCGGCGGGCGCCGCAATTCTGTCGCGCCCTTCGATCTCACCGTCCGGGACGGCGAAGTCGTCGGGTTGGCCGGACTGCTCGGCTCCGGCCGCACCGAGGTGGCGCGACTGCTCTTCGGTGCCGACCGCGCGTCCACCGGGAACCTCCGCGTGGCGGGCGCACCGACGGCACTGCGCTCGCCGCGCGCCGCGATCGACCACCGGATCGCCTTCTGTCCCGAAGATCGCAAATCCCAGGGCCTGATCCTCGACCTGTCGGTGCGCGACAATATCGTGCTCGCGGTCCAGGCCGCGCGCGGCTGGGCCCGGCCGCTGCCGGCGCGCAAGCGCGACGAACTCGTCGCCGGGTACCTCACCTCGCTGCGGATCGTCCCGGCCGATCCGGATACGCCGGTGAAATTTCTCAGCGGCGGCAACCAGCAGAAGGTGCTGCTGGCCCGCTGGCTGGCCACCCGGCCGAAACTGTTGATCCTCGATGAACCGACCCGCGGCATCGATATCGGCGCCAAGGCGGAAATCCAGCGACTGGTCATCTCGCTGTCCGAGGAGGGCATGTCGGTGCTGTTCATCTCCGCCGAACTCGAGGAGGTACTGCGGCTGAGTCACAAGGTGGCGATCCTGCGCGATCGGCGGCTGGTCGCCGAACTCGTCAACGATGCCACCCTGACCATGGATCGCCTCACCGAAACCATTGCGAGCGGGGCGATTTCATGACGATTATCCGAAGCCACCTGTTCTGGCCCGCGGCCGCGCTCATCGCCTTGCTGATCGTCAACGTCGCGTTCACACCCGGCTTCCTGTCGATCCGCATCCAGGACGGACACCTCTACGGCAGCCTGATCGATATCCTGCGCTACGGCGCACCACTGGTGCTGATCTCGCTCGGCATGACGCTGGTCATCGCGACGCGCGGCATCGACCTGTCGGTCGGCACGGTCGTGGCGATCGCGGGTGCGCTGGCCTGTCTGCACATCAGCGATATGCCGGATCAGGCCGATGCCGCGGGCGTCGCCGTCGCGGTGCTGATCGCGCTCGGCGTGGCGGTCGCGCTCGGACTGTGGAACGGAGTGTTGGTGGCGCGCTTCGGGATTCAGCCGATCGTGGCGACATTGATCCTGATGGTGGCCGGACGCGGTGTCGCACAGCTGATTACGTCCGGCCAGATCATCACGATCAACAGTCCGCCGTACAAAGTCATCGGTGGTGGTTATCTGCTCGGCCTGCCGGTGCCCGTATTGGTCGCCGCCGCAGTGTTCGCTGGGCTCGCGTTGTTGTTGCGGCGCAGTGCGCTCGGGCTGCTGCTGGAATCGGTGGGCGGTAATGCCGAGGCGGCACGTCTGGTCGGCATCCGGGCCGGTGGTCTGATCGTCGCGGTGTACGCGGTCTGTGCGTGTTGTGCGGCGATCGCGGGACTGATGATCAGCTCGAATGTCTCTGCGGCGGATGGCAATAACGCCGGACTGTGGATCGAACTCGATGCGATTCTCGCGGTCGTCATCGGCGGTACCGCATTGACCGGTGGGCGATTTCAGCTCGGCGGCACCGTCCTCGGGGCGCTGGTGATCCAGACGCTCACCACCACGATCTACACCGTCGGGGTGCCACCGGAGACGACGCTGGTCTCCAAGGCGGTCGTGGTGATCGCGGTATGCCTGATCCAGTCACCGGCGTTCCGCGCCAAGGTCTTTCGCCGCCGATCCCGACCGAGTATTCCATCGACAGCGACGGAGGCGACTACATGAACGTGCTGACCCAGGCCCGCGCCGTCCGACCTGTGCTGCGCCGACCCACGATGCGCGGACACCGCAGCCGATATATCCCGGTGCTGGCGACCGCGGCACTGTTCGCCGTCATCTACGGCGTCGCAGTGATGCGCTATCCGGCATTCGGCTATCCGCAGGTTTTCGTGAACCTGTTCATAGACAACGCCTTTCTGCTGGTCCTCGCCGTCGGGACGACCTTCGTGATCCTCACCGGCGGCATCGACCTGTCCGTCGGTGCGGTGCTGGCCCTGTCCACAGTGGTCTCGGCGTGGCTGGTGACCGGGCACGGTTGGCCGCCGCTGCTGGTCATGCCACTCATGCTGGTCGGCGGCACGCTCTTCGGCGCCGCGATGGGCGCGGTCATCCACTACTTCGAGATCCAGCCGTTCATCGTCACGCTGGCCGGGATGTTCCTCGCGCGCGGGCTGGCGTATGTGATCAGCACGGATTCGATCACGATCACCGAACCGGTGTATACGGATCTGGCGCAGCGTCGATTCCGGCTCGGCGGGGACGTATTCCTGACGGTGGGCATGATCGTCGCGCTGGTGATCGTCGCAGCGGCGTTCGTCGTCCTGCACTACACCCGGCTCGGTCGCACCGCGTACGCGATCGGCGGCAACGAACAGTCGGCACTCATGATGGGGCTACCGGTGGCCAGGACCAAGGTCGCCGTGTACGCGATCAGCGGCTTCTGCTCGGCACTCGCGGGCATCCTATTCACGCTCTACACCCTGTCCGGCTGGAGCCTGCACGCCGTCGGTATGGAACTCGACGCCATCGCCGCGGTAGTTATCGGCGGCACCCTACTCACCGGCGGCTCCGGATTCGTCCTCGGCTCGGTACTCGGCGTACTGACCCTCGGCGTAATCCAGACCATCATCAGCTTCGAAGGCACCCTGAGTTCCTGGTGGACCAAGATCTTCGTCGGCGTCCTGCTACTCGCCTTCATCCTGCTCCAGCGCACCATCGCAACGCGCGACGGATAATGCCTCCACAGGGGTGTCGTTGGGTGACTCGACGAATTGTTGGCATAATTTCTAACAATATGGTCGCCTGAACAGGATGGTGTCAGTGTCGCAGACTTCCGAGTTGGAGCGGGGAACGCAGGGCAAAGCCATTGCGGTGGAGCGGTTGCGGCGTGCCGTTCGACAGGGGGAGGTGGCGCCTGGACAGCGGCTTGTCGAAGCGGAGTTGGTCGAGCAGTTCGGGGTCACCAGGGGGAGTGTGCGGGCCGCCATCGACGAGTTGGTGGCAGAAGGGTTGATCGAGCGAATCCATAATCGGGGTGCTCGGGTGCGCCGGGTTACCAAGCAGCAGGCCGTCGAAATCCTCGAATGCCGTAGGGCGCTCGAAGGTTTGATTGCCGCCAAGGCGGCCGAACATGCCGGCCCGGCCGATGTGGAGCGGCTGCGCGAGTATGCCGATCAGCTGACCGCCGCGGTGCAGGAGAGTGCGCCGCTGAAGTATTCCGAGCTCAACCATGAGTTGCATGCGGCGCTCGCCGAGATTGCCGGTCAATCGATCGCCAGTGATCTGATCGGGCGGCTCAATACCCAGGTGGTGCGGTTCCAGTTCCAGTTGTCGCTGCGGCCGGGGCGTCCGCAGACCTCGCTCGGCGAGCATCTTGCTGTGATCGAGGCCGTGATCGCGCACGATCCTGCCGGTGCCGAGCAGGCAATGCGTGCGCACCTGGACAGTGTCATCGCCGCGGTCGGCGACTTCGACTGAGCACGAGATCAATTCGGCCCGACGAGGATCGGCAGCGGTACCAGCAAGCAGTGAGCCGTGCCTCGTTGAGCGACACCAGCGCCGCAGCAACCCGCACCAGCACCAGCACCAGCACCAGCACCAGCACCGAAGCAAGCACACCGGCGCTCATGTCCTTGTGGACGGCAGATGGGACAGTTGTTGCTTGGCGCCGTTGTCGTAAAAGGTGCCGCAACCGCCGCTCATACGTCTTCACTGACCGTTCGCCTTCGCCTGCCTGTTGCGGCAGGCCCGTCCCAGACCCAACCGATCATCACGGCTCCAAGACTTCGTCACCAAAATTGTTGACAATTTTGCCGACAAAAATCTACCGTGATAGCGGACGTGAGCTACAACGCATGTCCGTGCTCCGCCGCATGGTGCGGCATCCGTGATCGAGTGAGGTGAGGCGATGGCCGAGAACGCAACCGAATCGCTACTGGTGGTGAGTGCCCACGCGGGCGACTTCGTCTGGCGCGCGGGCGGCACGATCGCGCTGGCCGCGGCACGCGGCGAGCGGGCAACCGTGGTGTGCCTGAGCTATGGCGAGCGCGGTGAGTCGGCCAAGGCCTGGCGGGAGGGCAAGGCCCTCGACGAGATCAAGGCGCTGCGGCGCAGTGAGGCCGAGGCGGCCGCCGACGTACTCGGGGCCGATATCCGCTTCCTCGATGCCGGCGACTACCCGCTGCTCGAATCGCAGGAATTGACCGACCAGCTGGTGCGCGTCTACCGCGAGGTCACCCCGACCGTGGTGCTCACCCATACCCTGGTCGACCCGTACAACGGCGACCATCCCGCGGCCGCCCGGATGGCGCTGCAGGCCCGCATCCTGGCCCAGGCCGTCGGCTACGACGCTCCCGGCGAGGCATTGGGCGCTCCCCCGGTCTTCAGCTTCGAACCACATCAGTCGGAGATGTCGGAGTTTCGCCCCGACGTGCTGCTCGATATCACCGAGGTGTTCGAGACCAAGCGCAAGGCAATGCGCTGTCTCGGCGCTCAGGAGCACATGTGGACCTACTACGAGGATCTGGCCGCGCGCCGCGGCGTGCAGCTCGAACGCAATGCGGGCCCGAACCTGGGACTATTGAAGAACAGTCGCGCCGAGGCGTTCGTGCGCCACTACCCGCACGTCACCACTCGGCTGTCGTGAATACCCCTGCGCACCAGCTCCGCGTCGCGGTGCTCGGATTCGGTGAAGCCGGTGGCGCTTTCGCCCGCGATCTCGTCGTGGCGGGAGCCGATGTGCGCGGATTCGATCCGAAAGTCGTTGCACCGGAGGGTGTTACGCAGCGCTCCGATGACGCCGACGCGGTCCGTGACGCGGAGTTGGTCTTCAACCTGACCACCGGAAACGAAGCGGAGTCCGTGCTGCGGGCCGCCCTGCCCGGGCTGCGACCGGGCACCGTTTGGGCGGAGGCGAATACCGTTTCGCCCGCGTTGAAGGTGCAGCTGGCCGAGTTGGTCGAAGATGTCGGCGGCGAACTCGTGGATGTCGCGATCATGGCCCCGGTGCCAGGAAAAGGCCTGAACACCCCGATGACGGCCGCCGGTCCCGCAGCACCGCTGTTCGGGACCATGATGAGCGGTCTCGGGGGCGCGATCAAGCTGGTCGACGGCCCGATCGGTGCCGCGAGTTCGCGCAAGCTGCTGCGCAGTGTGGTCTACAAGGGCTTGGCTGCGGCAGTCGTCGAGGCGATGGCGGGGGCAGCGGCGGCCGGCTGCGCCGAGTGGTTCCACGAGCATTTGACCACCGAGTTCGTGAATTTCGACGCGAACATGATCGACCGGCTGATCAGCGGCACTTACACGCACGCGAACCGCCGGGCCGAGGAGATGGCGGCCGCCGCGCAGCAACTGACCGACCTCGGCATCACCCCGCATATCGCGTCCGCCACCCGAGATGCCTTGCAGGCCATTGCCGCACCGCATCGACAAGGAGAGGAAGGCCTATGAAGTCCATTGTGGTGACCGATCCGCCGCGCGCGTCAATCGAGGATGCCGCCCGACTGGGTGCGTACGGTGTCGCGACCGTGCACGAAGCCGCCGGTCGGGTCGGATATCTGGGTCCGCGGCTGCGTCCGGCCTGGCCGGGGGCGCGGATCGGCGGCACCGCCGTCACCGTGGTGTGCTGGCCCGGCGACAACCTGATGATCCATGTGGCGGTCGAACAGTGCATCGAAGGCGATGTCCTTGTGGTGGTGACGAATTCGCCTTCCACAGACGGACTCTTCGGCGAGCTGTTCGCGACCGCGCTGCAGCGTCGCGGTGTGCGCGGCGTCGTATTGGGTTGCGGTGTCCGGGATGTCGCGGAGCTGCGGGAGATGGGCTTTCCCGCTTGGTCGACAGCCGTGAGTGCGCAGGGGTCGGTCAAGGCGACCGCCGGGGCGATCAATGTGCCGATCGTGCTGGAGGGCCAGGTGATTCACGCCGGTGACGTGATCGTCGCCGACGACGACGGCGTCGCCTGCGTGCCGCGCCTGAAAGTCCCCGAGGTACTGGAACTTTCGGCCGCCCGCGTGGCCAAGGAAGAGGACGGCCGCCGAGCGTTCCAGCGGGGTGAGCTCGGCCTGGACCGCTACGGCCTGCGCGACCGCCTCGACGAATTCGGCATCACCTATCTCTCCTACGACGACTACATCGCCAAGGAACGGCAATGAATCCGGTTGCCGACCAAGGTGTTCCGTGCATATGGATGAGGGGCGGAACATCCAAGGGCGGGTATTTCCGGGCGGTCGATCTGCCCGCGGATCCGCCGGCGCGCGATGATCTGCTGCTGCGGATCATGGGCACGCCGGATCCGCGGCAGATCGACGGCATGGGCGGGGCCACGTCGCTGACCAGCAAGGTGGCGATAGTCTCGCCATCGCAGCGTTCAGGCGTCGACGTCGACTATCTGTTCCTGCAGTTGGGCGTCGATCAGCCGACGGTGTCGGATAAGCAGAACTGCGGCAATATCCTCGCCGGTGTCGGCCAGTTCGCAGTGGAGACCGGAATGGTGACCGCGACCGGTGACAGTGCGAGTGTCCGTATCCACCTGATCAATTCCGGCAGCCTCGCGACCGCAAGCTTCCCGATTCGCGACGGGCTGCCGGTCTACAACGGCGACACCACCATCGATGGCGTCCCCGGCGCCGCGGCACCGGTGGTGTTGTCGTTCACCGATACCGCGGGCTCGGCCACAGAAGGACTTTTCCCCACCGGACGACTGCGCGACAGCATCGACGGTATCGACGTCACCTGCGTGGACAACGGCATGCCGGTCGTGGTTGCGACCGCGACGAGTTTCGGGCTGACCGGCTACGAGGCGCACGCCGAACTGGCCGCTGACACCGCCTTGTTGGACCGCGTAGACCGCCTGCGCCGCAAGGCCGCCCAACTGATGGGTCTCGGCGACGTGTCACAGTCGTCGATACCCAAGACGGTATTGCTCGCCTCCGCCCGCGACGGCGGCCGAGTGTGCACCCGCTCCTTCATCCCCGTCCAACCACATACTTCGATCGGCGTGTTCGCCGCGATCAGCGCGGTAACGGCAATGATGACTCCGGGAGCGGTCGGCCACGACCCCACCGCGGGCCGACCGCAGCGGATAGACGTGGAGCACCCGTCCGGGCATCTGCTGGTCGATATCGACCTGGATACCACCGTCACCCCGCCGCTGGTGCGTTCGGCCGGTGTGGTGCGAACCGCTCGAAAACTGTTCGCCGGTACGGCTTTTCCCCGCATTTGATGCGCCGTTGGTCAAGGAGGACCGAATATGGCACCCCGTCACGAGATCGCGCATCTGGCGCACGTGCAGTTGCTCACCCCGAAGCTGGACGAGAGCGTCGGCTTCTTCACCGACTTCCTCGGCCTGCGGGTGGTCGGCGCCGACGCCGACCTGGTCTACCTGCACGCCTGGGACGACTACCAGCACCACACCATCACCCTGCGTGCCCACCGGCATGCTGGGATCGCCCGCACCTATCTGCGCGCGACGAGTCCGGAAGCGCTGCAGCAGCGAGTCGCAGTGATCGAAGCGGTCGGTCGCGGCATCGGCTGGACCGACGGCGAACCGGGCTTCGGCCCCACCTACCTGTTCACCGATCCGGACGGCCACGAATTCGGCCTCTATTACGAGGCCGAGTGGTTCGAATGCGGCGACGACATCCGGCCGTCGCTGAAGAACCAGGCCGCGGCCTATCCCTGCGGCGGCGTACCGGCACGACGGCTGGATCACGTCAACTTCCTCGGCAAGACCCCGGTGGACAACCGCGACTTCCTGGTCGACACGCTCGGCGCGATGACCACCGAGCAGATCGTGCTCGACAACGGCACCGTGGCGGGGACCTGGACCACCTTCACCAATAAGAGCTACGACATCGTCTACACCAAGGACAATCTCGGCAAGTCCGGACGACTGCACCACATCGCATTCGCCGCCGACAGCCGCCACGACATCCTGCGCGCATGCGACGTCGCCCTCGACCAAGGCGTATTCATCGAGACCGGGCCGCATAAACACGCCATCCAGCAGACCTTCTTCCTCTACGTCTACGAGCCGGGCGGCAACCGCATCGAACTGTGCAACCCCGGCGCGCGGCTGATCCTGGCACCCGACTGGAAACGGGTGGACTGGACCGAGACCGAACGCGCCAAGGGACAGGCCTGGGGGCTGAAGACCATCGAGTCGTTCCACACGCATGGCACCCCGACTGCCGAGGAGTTGGCGCGCGAAGAACAGGCGACTTCCGCTGAACGCTGATCCCCCTTCGCAACGCCGCAACCCAAGGCGCACCCATCTCCGCTCGCACACATTTCTTGATTGTTAACAATTTTGATGGCGATATTGTGCACTATATCTCAAACACTGTAACCTGCGTCACTATGATGCACACCCTTGGACGAAAGAGACGCCGTTGTCCTCGATAGCTCTGCCCGGCGGCAACACCGCCATTTCCCGACTGGCGGCCCGCGTCATCGCACTGTGCTGGTTCCTCGTCCTGCTCGACGGTCTCGATCTGTTCGTCTACGGCGCGGTACTCCCCGGCGTGCTCGACGACAAGGCATTCCACCTGACCAAGTCCATGGGTGGCGATATCGGCAGCCTCACCAATTTCGGCATGCTGCTCGGCGCCCTCAGCGCCGGTCTGCTCACCGACCGCATCGGACGGCGCAAGATCCTCATCACCGGGGTGATCATCTTTTCGATCGCCTCGGCCGGCGCGGCCGCTGCACCGTCGGTCGGCGCGTTCGCCCTGGCTCGTTTCATCTCCGGCTACGGGCTGGGGGCACTGCTGCCGACCTGCATCGCACTGGTGCAGGAATTCGCACCGGCCGGACGCAAGGCCTTCGCAGTCACCTTCCTGATGACCGCCCACCAGGCCGGTGGCGCATTGGCCGGTGCGCTGGCCATGTCGGTCGTGCACGAGCTCGGCTGGCGTTCGGTGTACTGGTTCGGCGCACTGCCGCTGCTGCTGGTGCCGGTGGTGTGGGCGCTGCTACCGGAATCGATTACCTACCTGCTGTCCAGCGGCCGCACCGAGCAAGCTGATGCGCAGGCGGCGAAATATGGTGTGCCACTGGAGTTCTACACGCCTGAGCAGGGTGCCCAGCGGCGGCGCGGCGACGTGCGCGCACTGTTCGCATCCTCGGTACGGCAGACGACCCTACTGTTCTGGATCGCGTCGTTCTTCGGCCTGCTGCTGGTATACGGCATGAACACCTGGCTGCCGACCATGATGCGCGGCCACGGCTACAACCTCGGCTCGGCGATCAGCTTCCTGCTGGTGATCAACTTGGGCGGCATCGCGGGGATGCTGACCGCAGGCCCGCTGGCCGACCGGTTCGGCCCGCGCCCGGTGGCGATGATCTGGTTCGCGATGACGGCAATCGGCGTCAGCCTGCTGGTATTGCACATGCCGCTGGTGGTCACCTACACCGTCGTCTTCGTCACCGGCGGCTTCCTGTTCAGCGCGCAGACCCTGATCTATGCGGCCACCAGTTCGTACTATCTGCCGAGCGTGCGGGCCACCGCATTGGGCTGGGTCTCCAGCGTGGGCCGGTGGGGTTCGATCTTCGGCCCCTGGTTCGGCGGCGTACTGCTGTCGCACGGACTGACCACCAGCGGATTCGGGATGTTCGCCGCGGCGGCGGTGATCGCCCTGCTCATGATCAGCTTCGTGCGCCGCAATCCCGAGGTGGATGCGATCAATGCCGCCGAAGCTCGCGCGGCGGTCACCGCACAGCCCGCATAATCGGATCGGTGCCGGTGCGCCGTGACCGGCGCACCCGCACCGCGGCCGGATCCAACAATTGAATCCGACGTCAACTTCAACTAACCTCTGAGCCATCCGGCAACCCGCGCTCCATCGCGGACGCCCCGGTCAGCGCGCATGAACATGGAGGTTTCTGGTCGTGAAGAGCCGAGAGGTACATCTGGTGGCCCGGCCCACCGGCGAACCCGCACCATCCGATTTCCGGATGGTGACCACGGATGTCCCGGATCCGGGCAGTGGGCAGTTGCTGGTCCGCAACGACTGGATATCGGTCGATCCGTACATGCGCAACCGCATGAACGACGTGAAGTCCTACATTCCGCCGTTCCGACTCGATGCCCCCATGGACGGCGGCGCGGTCGGCACCGTCGTCGCCTCGGGCGTACCGGGAATCGAAGTCGGCGCGACAGTGCTGCACGATCTCGGCTGGCGGGAGTACGCGCTGTTGCAGGCGGGGCAGGCACGCGTGGTCGATACCACGCCGGCCCCGGCCGAGACCTACCTCGGCCCGCTCGGCATCCCCGGACTCACGGCGTATGTGGGTCTGAAGGAAATCGCGCCGGTCCGTCCGGGTGACGTCGTATTCATCTCGGGCGCGGCAGGTGCCGTCGGTCTTGCCGCCTGCCGGGTGGCCAGGCACTTCGGCGCGGCCAAGATCATCGGCTCGGCGGGCGGTCCGGAGAAGGCACGGCGGCTCGTCGAGGAGTTCGGCTACGACGCCGCGATCGACTACCGGGCGGGCAGTCTGGGGAAACGGCTGCGAGAGGCGGCCCCGGACGGCATCGATGTCTACTTCGACAATGTCGGCGGCGACCATTTGCAGGCCGCGATCGGCTCGACGCGCGACTTCGGCCGAATCGCCCTGTGCGGAGCCGTCGCCGGATACAACGCCGAAACCCCGCCGCCCGGCCCGAAGAATCTGGCGCTGGCGGTGGTGCGCCGATTGTCGTTGCGCGGCTTCATCGTCACCGACCACAGTGACCTCGCACCAGAGTACGCGGCGCTCGCGGCGGACTGGGTGCGTGACGGCAGCCTCCGCGTCCCCACCACGGTGCTGACCGGCATCGACAACGCTGTCGACGCCTTCCTCGGCCTGCTGCGCGGTGCCAATACCGGCAAGATGCTGGTCCGGCTGAATGCCGAGGCGATCTGATGCGCGTGGAGAACGCAGTCGCGATCGTCACCGGCGCCGCGGGCGGCATCGGCGCGGCCATCGCGCAACGCCTGCTCGAGCACGGTGCCCGGGTCCTGATCACCGATCGTGACGCCGACCGGCTCGCGGCGACGACACGTCAACTCGCCGAGGCATTTCCGGGCGCGGTATCCGGACAGGCCGCTGACGCCGCATCCGAATCCGATCTCCGCAAGCTCATCGATACGGCCACAACCGAATTCGGCCCGGTCGACATGTTCTTCGCGAATGCCGGTGTCGGCGGTGGCCCCGGACTGGACGCCACCGAGGCGCAGTGGGAGCAAGCACTCGAGGTCAACACCTTGGCCCACGTGCGGGCGGCGCGGTTGCTCGTCCCGGGCTGGCTCGAGCGCGGCAGCGGCTACTTCGTGAGCACCGCCTCGGCGGCGGGACTGCTCACCCAGATCGGTTCGGCCACCTACGCCGTCTCCAAGCACGCGGCCGTCGGATTCGCCGAGTGGCTGGCGGTGACCTACGGGGATCTCGGTGTGCGGGTCAGCTGCCTGTGTCCGATGGGTGTCGATACCGCCCTGCTCACCGGACTCGGCACGGACGGCGGATCCGCCGGCGACCTGGCCACCCGCGCCGTCACCGGAGCCGGGGCGGTGCTGGCTCCGCTCGACGTGGCCGATCGCGTGCTCGAGGCGATCGAGGCCGAACGTTTCCTCGTGCTGCCCCACACGGAGGTCCGAGAATTCCTGCACCGCAAGGCTGCCGATCACGACCGGTGGATCTCGGGCATGCAGCGCTATCGGAGGTCACTGTCATGAGCGGGCGCACCGCCGTACTGTTCGATTTCGGCGGCGTGCTCACCACCGCCGTGCTCGCCGCCTTCGCCGAGTTCGGCGCGGAGCTGGGCGACCCGCGGCTACCGCTGCGTTTGCTCACCCGCGATCCGGAAAGCAGTGCGCTGCTGGTGGATCACGAAGAGGGGCGCATCGGTCAGCGTGAGTTCGAAGTCGGGTTCGCGCGGCGGCTGCGCGCGCACGGAGCCGAAATCGACGATACGGGCCTTGTCGATCGCATCCAGTCCCGGCTGCATCCCGACCCGGAAATGATCGAGCTGGTCGCGGGTGTCCGCACGGCGGGCTATCGCGTCGGTCTGCTGTCGAATTCGCTCGGCGACGACTGCTACGCGGGCTTCGATCTGCCCGCCATGTTCGACGCGGTGACTATCTCCGCGGAGATCGGTACCCGCAAACCGTCCCGTCGGGCCTATCTCGTCGGCTGCGAACGGCTCGGTGTCGCGCCCGAGCAGACCATCATGGTCGACGACCTCGAGCAGAACATCACCGCGGCCGAACTGCTCGGACTCGGCGGCATCGTGCACCGCGACGCCGCATCGACGGCGGCCCTGCTGTGGCCCGCGCTGCGAACCCCTAGCTGATTCACCCACCTTGCGGCGCAGTCTGTTTCGACCGCCCGCACCAACGATCGGAGCCTCGATGGACCTGTTCAGCACGTCCGAGCGCACCCAGCGGTATCAACGCGATCTGCGCGCCTTCATGGACGAATGCGTATACCCGGCCGAGTCGGAGTACGAGAAGCAGATGGCGGCATCCGGCGATCCGCACCACCATCCGCAGATCGTCGAGGACCTCAAGACCGAGGCCCGCGCCCGCGGCCTGTGGAATCTCTTCCATCCGCACCCTGAATGGGGTCCGGGGCTGACCAATCTGGAATACGCCCCGCTGGCCGAGATCATGGGCCGCAGCCCGCATCTCGCGCCGGAGGCGTGCAACTGTTCGGCGCCCGACACCGGCAATATGGAGGTGTTCACCCTCTTCGGCACCCAGGAGCACAAGGAGCGCTGGCTGGAGCCGCTGCTGAACGGCACCATCCGCTCCGCCTTCGCCATGACCGAGCCCGCCGTCGCCAGCTCCGACGCCACCAATATCCAGCTGCGCATGACGCGCGACGGCGACCACTACCTGCTCAACGGCCGGAAGTGGTTCGCCTCCAACGCATTACACAAGAACTGCAGGGTGCTCATCGTCATGGGCAAGACCGACCCGGACGCACCCAAGCACCGCCAGCAGTCGATGATGGTCGTGCCGATCGACGCACCCGGCGTCACGGTCATGCGCAATCTGCCGGTCTTCGGCTACGCCGACCGCGAGGGCCACGCCGAGATCGATTTCTCCGATGTGCGGGTCCCCGTCACGGATGTATTGAAGGGCGAGGGCGAGGGTTTCGCCATCAGCCAGGCCCGGCTCGGCCCGGGTCGCATCCACCACTGCATGCGCGCCATCGGTATGGCCGAACGTGCGCTGGAACTGATGTGCGCACGCGCAGAATCACGAATCACATTCGGGCAGAAGCTGAGTGAGCGCGCCAATATCCAGGACTGGATCGCCGAGGCCCGCATCGATATCGAGCAGGCCCGGCTGCTGACCCTCAAGGCCGCCTGGATGATGGATACCGTCGGCAATAAGGCGGCCCAGGTCGAGATCGCGGCGATCAAGATCGCCGCACCGGAGATGGCGCTGCGGATCGTGGACCGGGCGATCCAGGTGCACGGCGGGGCCGGTGTCACCGACGATTTCCCGCTCGCCAGCATGTACGCGCACCTGCGCACATTGCGCCTGGCCGATGGACCCGACGAAGTGCACAAACGCGCCATCGCGCGCGCCGAACTCGGTAAGTTCAGGGCCGGGGCGTAGGACGGGCAGGAACGAATGCAGACAAGTAACGGGCTCATTCAGCCCACCGCGGACGCGACCGGCTTCGATATCGATGCGGCCGCGTTCGCGGACTGGGTGTCCTCGCTCGGTTCGGCGTGTACCGCCCCGGTGCGGGCCGAACGGGTGGGGATCGGCCAGTCCAATCTGACCTTCCTGATCACCGATGCACAGGGGCGTCGTTGGGTGCTGCGGCGTCCGCCGCTCGGCCACCTGCTGGCGTCCGCGCACGATGTGGCGCGGGAGGCCCGCGTCATGTCGGCCCTGGCGCCCACCGATGTCCCGGTGCCGCGCGTCCACGATATCCGGCACGAGGGCGAGATCGCGCTGGTGCTCATGGAATTCGTCGACGGACTGGTCGTCGACGGAGTCGAGACCGCCGAGCGAATCACCCCCGAGCTGCGCCGCAGCGCCGGGCTGTCACTGGTGCGTACGCTGGCCCGCATCCACGCCGTCGATCTGGAAGCCACCGCGCTGATCGACCTGGCCAGTCACAAACCGTATGCGGAGCGGCAGCTCAAACGGTGGTCGGCACAGTGGGAGAAGTCGAAAACACGGGACCTGCCGCTGGTGGACCGCCTCACCGAACGGCTCCGGGCCGCTGTTCCCGAACAGCGCGAACTCGCGCTCGTGCACGGTGATTACAACCTCCGCAATGTGATCACCACACCGGAGACAGGTGCGGTCGCCGCCGTACTCGACTGGGAACTGTGCACCCTGGGTGATCCGCTGGCCGATGTCGGCAGTCTGCTGGCTTACTGGCCGATGCCCGGCGAAGCGGCCATTCCGGGTACGGAGATGGTCATGCTCCCGGGTTTTCCGTCGCGTGCCGAACTGATCGAGGAGTATCTCGCGATCACCGGACGTGACCGGCGGTCACTCGGGTTCTGGCATGCGCTCGGGCTGTGGAAGCTCGCGGTCATTGCCGAGGGTGTGTACCGCCGCACCCTCGACGACCCCCGCAACCGTGCGGCCGCGGGCATTCCGACTACCGATATGGTCGACGGACTCGCCGAAACCGCAGACCGAATCGCCACCGAAGCCGGTTTCTGACAGCGTGTCTGAATACCCCGCTGGGTGTTCAGACACCGCCCTTCTCGGGCGTCGTCGGTTCACACCACGATGGTGTGAACGTCGGTTCCCGCGTCTTCCGGGCTGGTTTCACCGGTGCCCATTGGGTGCCGGTCAGCTCCTTCCCGTCAGCGGGCGTTGGTGACCCGGCCTCCTGCTTGGGGGTCCGGGGATCGTGATTGGTCTTGGTGGGTCGCCGCCCAAACGGCGAGGTTGATCGCCGCGTTGTGGTCGCGGTCGGCGCGGAACCCGCACCCGCAGGTGAACACCCGATCCGACAAGGTCAGCTCGGTGGTTACCGTTTCGCACTTCGAGCAGCGTTTACTCGACGCGAACCAGCGGTCGGTGGTGACGACGGTGCCGCTGCGCCAGGATTGCTTGTAGCGCAACAGTCGTGCGAAGTCGGTCCATCCGGCGTCGCTGATCGCACGCGCCAGATGCCGATTACGGAGCATGCCCGCCACGTGCAGGTCCTCGACAACGAGTCGGTCGTGGGTTTTGACCAGTGTGTTGGTGACCTGATGCAGAAAATGGCGGCGAATATTGGCGATTCGGTGGTGGTGCCGCGCCAGGCGGGCGGTGGCGTCTTTGCGGTTGCGGGATCCTTTCCGTTTGCGGGACAACGATTTCGCCAGCCGCCGCTGCTTGTGCAGCCCGGTGGTCAGAGGTTTGGGTGGGTCGTCGATGCGAGCGACTTCGGCACCGTCGGCGGTGGCAGCGACCACGAACGCCGACAACCCACGGTCGAGGCCCACCCAGCCGCCGTCATCGTCGGCTGTGCGCGGTTGGTAGTGGCGGGCGGGATGCAGGTCGGCGGCCTCGGTGGTGATGCTGATCTGCCAGCGGCCCGCACGGTAGGTGACGGTGGTGTAGAGGATTTTCGCCCGTCCCTTCGCGAGCAGGCGACGCAGGCGGCGGGTGTCCTCCCGCACCCGCATCATCCCGATACCGGGCAGGGTCACCGACCGTGGAATGTCGTCACCCAGGCGGATCCCGGCACGACCGGTCTTGGAAAGTTTGTTGCGCAGCCGAAACGACGAAGTGGTGACGTGTTTCTTTTTGAAGCGCGGAAACCCGACCCTGGTACCTTTGTGTTTTCCGGTGCGGGAGTCGGAGTAGGCGGCCAAGCCCCGACCGCAATCGACGGCAGCTTCTTCGAACACCTGCTGACTCACCTGGGTGCGCCACACCAGCCCGGTCACCTCGACTTCGGCGACGCCAGCCGCGTCGACGGCGATCACGCGCCCGGCGGCTTCGGATTTCTTCCACCCGTTGAAGGCGTTGATCAAACTGAACCCGGTCCACGGCACCGAGTGATCGGGGTCGAATTTCCGTTGGGTGAGAGCGGTTTTCACGATGTCGAGGCAAGTGTTGAACGCGAACCGGGCCGCTCCGGCATGGCGTGCGAGCACCACTTGCTGCTCGACGGTTGGGTCGAGGCAGTACCGGAACGTGGTGTGGCGGCTCATCACCGGCGAGTGTGACACAGGCCACCGACACTGAGGCGATCTGGTGACCGCCAGTGCCACGCGATTCCCATCCCGCGTTCTCAGACACGCTCTGAGCTTGTGATTCAAATTTAAGCAAGGTCAGCTACAACGCAAGCTCATTCTCCGCGCTCGTGGCGCACTTGAAAGACAAGCTGAGACGAACTGGCCTGCCTCCCGATATTGCCAGGGAGACAGGCAGTTTCGCGTATTCGCTCGAACGAAGTAACCGCCGGGCACAGGATGTCCGGCGGTCAACTTCTATCAGGGCACGAGTACCGACAGCGCTTCGGCAATACAGGCGGGCTTGTCGCTGCCCTCGAGTTCGATGGTCACCCGAGCCGTCACCTGGACCCCCGCTTTGGTCGGCTCGAGCTTCACCAATTCCACTCCCGCCCGCAGGCGACTACCCGACGGCACCGGCGACGGGAAGCGAACCTTGTTGCTGCCGTAGTTGATTCCCATCTTCACCCCGTCGACGCGATACACCTGCCAGACCAGCTGCGGCAATAGGGACAGGGTCAGATAACCGTGAGCGATCGTCGTGCCGAACGGTCCCTGCGCGGCCCGCTCCGGGTCGACGTGAATCCACTGATGGTCACCGGTCGCCTCGGCGAACAGATCGATCTGCTCCTGGGTCACGGTGTGCCATTCGCTGTAGCCGAGATGGGTGCCGACAGCCTGCTCGAGTTCGCCGATTCCGTTGAATACCTTCATTATTCGCCCCTCAGACCGTCGGCGCACCGGCGACGTAGAGCACCTGGCCGGTGACATACGACGCGCCTTCGCTGACGAAGAACGACACCGTGTGCGCGATATCCTCGGGCTTGCCGACGCGGCCCACCGGAATCCGCGCCACCAGGGTCTTGCTGAACTCCTCGAACGAAACACCCATGCGCTCGGCGGTGGCGGCGGTCATCTCGGTCTCGATGAAACCCGGCGCGACGGAGTTTACGGTCACGCCGAATTTTCCGAGTTCGATCGCGAGGGTCTTGGTGAATCCCTGCAATCCGGCCTTGGCGGCGGCATAGTTGGCCTGGCCGCGATTGCCGAGCGCCGAAGTGCTGGAGAGATTGACGATGCGGCCCCAGCCCGCGTCGGTCATGTACTTCTGCGTCGCGCGGCTCATCAGGAAGGATCCACGCAGGTGCACGCCCATGACCGCGTCCCAGTCGTCGACGGTCATCTTGTACAGCATGTTGTCGCGGATGATGCCCGCATTGTTCACCAGAACGGTCGGCGCGCCCAGTTCGGCGGCGACCCGCTCGACCGCCGCGGCGACGGCCTGTTCGTCGGCGACGTTCGCACCCACCGCGAGCGCCCGGCCGCCGGCCGATTCGATCTCGGCGACAACGGTTTTGCAGGCCGCCTCGTCGAGATCCAGGACGGCGACCGCGAAGCCGTCCGCCGCCAGCCGCTTTGCGGTGGTAGCACCGATGCCACGCGCGGCGCCGGTCACGATGGCGGTACGGGTTGTCTCACTGCTCATTACGGTTCTCCTTGTCGAATTCGGTTGGCACCGTTCATGGTTCGAAGACCACACGGCCGACGGTCTTACCGTCGGCGAGGCGCTGCAGTCCGGCAGCCACGTTATCCAGTGGCAGCCGCTCGCCGATCAGGGGTTTCACCGACCCCCGCTCGGCCAGCCCGGTCAACTCCAGATGGCACTCGCGCACCGCCTGCGGATCCTTGTCGCGGTACAGGCCCCAGTGCAGACCGAGTATCGAATAGTTCTTCACCAGTGCGTGGTTCAGTGCGGTGGACTGGATCTGCCCGCCCGCGAATCCGATGACCAGGATGCGTCCCTCGAAGGCGATGCACTTGGTGGAGCGCTGATACACCTCACCGCCGACCGGGTCGTACACCACATCCGCACCGCGACCGTCGGTCGCGTCCCGCACAACCGAGACAAAATCCTGTGCACTGCGATCCACCACGATGTCCGCGCCGAGCGCCCGCGCGACCTCGGCCTTGGCCGCGCTGCCGACCACCCCGATCACCGTGGCCCCGGCCGCCTTGCCCAATTGCACAGCGGCACTGCCGACGCCACCGGCCGCCGCATGGACCAGCAGCGTCTCCCCCGCCCGCAGACCGGCACGCCGATGCAGTCCGAACCAGCCCGTCTGGTAGCCGATGAAGAGGGCGGCGGCCTCGGCATCGTCGAGCGCCGCCGGGGCGGGAAAGACATCCGTGGCGGGCATGACCGCCAGTTCCGCAAACCCACCCCAGGGCAGCGCGGTACTGCCGAGCACCCGGTCGCCGATCGCGATGCCGTCGACGTCGGCACCGACCGCGACCACCTCACCGCACAGTTCGACCCCGGGGGTGAACGGGAGTTCGGGCTTGATCTGGTACTCGCCCCGGCACATCAGTACGTCCGGGAAGTTCGCGGCCGCGGCGCGGGTCCGCACCACCACCTGGCCTGGACCGGGCTCGGGCTCCTCCAGTTCGACCAGCCGCAGTACTTGCGCCGGTTCGCCCAATTCCGTTACCCGCCAAGCCTTCACGCCACGCCTCCGGTGAGGGTGACGCCGCCGTCGACGACGATCAGCTGGCCGGTCAACCAGGCCGCGTCATCGGAGAGCAGGAAGGCGGCGACGCTGCCGATGTCCTCGGGTACGCCGAGGCGCTTGAGCGGATAGGCCGAGGCGACCTGCTCCTCGCGGCCGTCGTAGAGCGCGGTGGCGAATTGGGTCTTCACCACGGCGGGCGCGATCGCATTCACCCGGATCGACGGGCCCAGTTCGACCGCCAACTCCTGGGTGATGTGCACCAGCATCGCCTTGGTTGCCCCGTAGAACCCGATGCCGGGCGCGGGCTTGATTCCGGCTACCGACGCGACATTGACCACCGAGCCGCCGTGCTCGCCCTGCCATGCCTTGTGCACCTGCTGCACCCAGGAGATCGCCGCCAGGCAGTTCACCTCGAAGACTTTACGGGCCGCGGCCAGGTCGAGTTCGACCATCGGCCCATATACCGGGTTGATACCGGCATTGTTGACAAGGAAGTCGACCGAACCGAAGGTCTCCAGCGTGCGCTCGATGGCCTCGGTCTGATGTTCGACGTCGTCGGCTCGTCCCGCGACGGCGATGGCGTGCTCGGGTCCGCCGAGTTCGGCGACCACCGCATCCAGCGCGTCCTTTTTGCGGGCGGTCACACAGACCCGCGCACCGTCGGCTACCAGCCGCTGCGCGATGGCCAGCCCGATACCGCGGCTGGCCCCGGTGACAATCGCCGTCTTTCCGTCGAAACGACCCATTACGTAAGCCTCTCCTGATGCTCGACCTGCGTGACCCAGACTCACCGAACTTGATTCCGACGTCAAGTTCAAGTGAGGCCACACGTCGCGTGATCCGGGTCACATGAATGATCGGCGCACATCGACCGACCGCGTGGCCGACGCGCGGTCAGTGAGCTTCTTTCAGCTGAAGAGCGTTGAACCACAATTGATTCAGCGTTTTCACCAACTTTTCGAAGGACACCTTCCGCCCCTCGACGAATACGAAGTACGCCATGCGGCTCACCATGCTCGACAGCGCCAGCGACGTGACCTCGGCATCCAACTCGGCATCCACCAGACCACGATCCTGCAGATTCCGGATCATCTCGGCATTGCGCTCGACGAAGGCCAGGGCGCGTTCGAAGCGCAGCACCCGGAAGTTCTCATCGATCTTCGACACCTGTTCGAGCACGGCCATCAGCCGCGCATTACGCCGATACGACAACAGGTACTCGCGATTGGCTGCGGCGATCAACTCACGCGGGTCGTCGATGCCCACCCGCTCCCGGATGTGCGGGTGCAGCATTTCCTCGCGCACCTGCTCGACAACCGCGGCGAAGATCTCTTCCTTGCTGTCGAAGTAGGTGTAGAACGATCCGGAGGCGACCCCGGCGGCCTTGGAGATATCACTGATCCTGGCGTCGAGGAAACCGTCGCGTTCGAACACCTCGCGCGCCGCAGTCACCAGTGCGGACCTGGTGCGCATGCCACGCTTACTCCGTGGGGGCACCCGACCGGGCTGGTCCTCGTTGGCTTCCTGGGCGTTCACTGCCTCACTCGCTGTCGTCCGGCTCGCTGACGTGGTGGATCGTAACAGCGCACGCCGCTGCCGCGACGCCGCTGGGCAACCCGTATCGGCACAACATCTATTGAACATGACGCCAAATTCAAGTAGCGTCCGACCCACTGACGTGGCCTGGGTCACATCAGTTCTCGCCCACTCATGAAACTGGAGCAAGCCATGCCTGCGAATCCGGCTTCCCCGACCGCATCGGATCAGCCGACCAATGTCGCCGACCGGTGCTGGCAGCACGCCGCCGAACGCCCCGGCGCCATCGCGCTGCTCGCCGCGGACACACAACTCACCTACGGCGAATTGGCCAGGCGCAGTGCGGCTTACGGCGGCCTGCTGCGCGAGTCCGGTATCGCGATGGGCGACCGGGTACTGCTGGTGGCGCCCACCGTCGGTGAATTCGTCGTCGCATATCTGGGCGCGCAGCTCATCGGCGCCATCGCCATCACCATGAACACCATGGCCACCACGCCCGAAATCGGTTACGTGCTGGACGACTCCGGCGCGCGGATCGTCATTGCCTGGCACGGCGCGCAGGAGGCCGCACGGGAGGCAGCCATCGAACGAAATCTGCCATTGCTCGTGCTCACGCCGGACGCGCATGCCGAACCGGCCCAGCCCGTGGCCGAACCGGTGCGCCGCCGCGCCGACGACACCGCCGTGCTGCTCTACACCTCCGGAACCACCGGCAAACCGAAGGGCGTCGAACTCACCATCGCCAACCTGACCGAGACCGCTCGAATCTTCACCGATCAGCTGCAGCTCGGCCCGGACGATCGCTTCGGCACCGGACTGCCGCTGTTCCATGTCTACGGGCAGGCGGTATGCCTGCTCACCGCACTGCACGCGGGCGCGTCCTTCGCCATGGTGACGCCCTTCGAACCGCGGGCCATGATCGCAATGATCCGAGAGCAACAGCTCACCCACGTCGCCGGTGTACCGACCATGTGGAATGCCATGCTGCACGCGGCCGGTGACTACGGTGCGGCAGATTTCGCGAGCCTGCGGCTGGCGGCATCCGGCGGGGCGTCACTGCCCGGTGAGGTGATCCGCGCCTTCTCGGATCGCTTCGGCTGCACCATCCTCGAGGGTTACGGCCTCACCGAATCCACGGGTGCGGCGACCTACAACCCGCTCAATCGTGAACAGCGGGTGGGCTCGGTCGGCGCCGCGCTGCCCGGGACGTCGATCGAGGTTCGCGATCCCGACGGCAAAGTACTGCCCGCAGACACCGTCGGCGAGATCTTCCTGCGCGGCCCCAGCATCATGAAGGGGTACTGGAACCGGCCCGACGCCACCGCCGCCGATTTGTCCGACGGCTGGTTGAAGAGCGGCGATCTGGGCCGCGTCGACGCCGACGGCTATGTCTACATCGTCGACCGCGCAAAGGATCTCATCATTCGCGGCGGATACAACGTCTACCCGCGCGAGGTCGAGGAAGTGCTGTACGAGCATCCGGATGTCGTCGAAGTGGCAGTGATCGGTATTCCGGACGACCACTACGGCGAAGAGGTCGGCGCGGTCGTCGCCGCCGCGCCCGGGGTCGAACTCGATCCGGCGGAGCTGCGGTCCTGGGCCAAGGAGCGGTTGTCGGCGTACAAGGTGCCGCATCGCTTCGCCTTCACCGACCAGCTACCCAAGGGCGCCACCGGCAAGATCCTCAAACGCGCTCTCGACCGGAATCTCTTCACAGACAAGGCAGCCCGATGACCGAGATCCCCACCGCGACCGGAACCGTCGACTCCGCCGAACTGGGCCGCGTCCTGGTGCACGAGCACGTCTTCGTACTCGGCGAGGAATTCCGGCAGAACTTCGCCGACTGGGATGAGGACGCCCGCGTCGACGACGCCGTCGAACAACTGAACGAGTTGAAATCCCTCGGCATCGACACCATCCTCGACCCGACCGTGCTCGGGTTGGGCCGCTATCTGCCGCGCATCCAGAAGATCGCGGCCAGAACGGATTTGCGGGTCATCGTCGCCACCGGCATCTACACCTACAACGATGCGCCCTTCCAATTCCATTACATCGGGCCGGGTTTGCTGTTCGACCGGCCGGAGCCGATGGTGGAAATGTTCGTCAAGGATCTCACCGAGGGCATTGCCGATACCGGTGTGCGCGCCGGATTCCTCAAGTGCGCCATCGAGGAACCCGGACTGACGCCCGGCGTCGAACGGGTGATGCGCGCGGTCGGGCAGGCATCGGCGCAGACGGGTGCGCCGATCACCGTGCACACCAACCCGCACACCCGCTCCGGGCTGGTGGCGCAGCGGGTGCTGGCCGAAGAAGGCGCGGACCTGAGCCGCGTGGTGATCGGCCACTCCGGCGACACCACCGATATCGATTACCTCACCGAACTCGCCGACGCGGGGTCGCTGCTCGGCATGGATCGCTTCGGGCTCGATGTCCTGCTGCCGTTCGAGGATCGGATCGACACCATTGTCGAACTGGTGCGGCGCGGCTACGTGGACAAGGTCGTTATCGCCCACGACGCGGCGTGCCACATCGACTGGTTCGACCCCGATGCCAAGAAGCAGGTGGCACCGAAGTGGAACTACCGGCACATCAGTGAAGATGTGACTCCGGCACTGACCGCGCGGGGACTCACCGAGGACGATATCGACGCGATTCTGGTGCGCAATCCGCGCCGGTACTTCGAGAAGTGATCCGAACGATGCACGGACACAAGGAGCAACGCTGTTGACCACGCTCGCCCCGCACAGTGCCCATCTCGCGTTCCGCGCGCTCGAGCCGGTTCACGGGATGATCTACTTCACCCCGCACGGCCCGGATGCCTACCGCGAGTTGGGCATTACCGATCCGCGCATGATGTACTTCGCATCCCGGTCCGCGGCATTCGGGCCGGTGCCCGCCGAGGTCACCATCGCCACGTTCTTCAATTTCAATCCGGCCGCGGTGCGGGCCGTTCTCCCGGCCGCATGGGAAATCGCCTCGCCCGCAGATATTTTCCGTGCTCGGTTGCGCGCCGTCGATCGGTCGCTGCGGCAGGCATGGGGCGACGACATCAGTGGCCCCGAGGTCCGTGCAGCCGCCGAGCTTGCCCGGCGCGCTGCCGAACGTGCTTGCGAACGCCCTCAGGGCCGTCCGTTGTTCGCCGCACACGCGGCGCTGCCGTGGCCCGACGAACCGCATCTGGTGCTGTGGCATGCGCAGACACTGTTGCGGGAGTATCGAGGCGATGGGCATGTCGCACTATTGCTCACGGAGGGTCTGGACGGAATCGAGGCATTGATCACCCACAGTGCGACCGGCGAGATATCGCCGGAAGTGTTGCGCGCCAGTCGATCCTGGAGCGAAGCGGACTGGGCCACCGGTGTGCGGCGGCTTCGCGAGCGGGGTTGGATGGTCGACGATGCCGTCGCGCTGAGCGAACACGGCTCGGCGCGACGCGAGGCGATCGAGCGCCGGACCGACGAACTCTCGGTCTATCCGTACGAAGCGATCGGCGAAGCCGGGTGCGCGCGCCTGTGTGCGCTCGCCGCGCCGCTGGCGATCCGGGTAATCGAAGGAAACCTCGGATTCCCGCACACGCTGTCGGCTCGCTATCGACAGGCGATCAAAGCCGTTCTATAGGACTTTCAGCCGATACTGCGGGCGAAATCGATCAGGGCGGCGCTGACTTCGGCGGCACGTTCCTGTTGAATCCAGTGTCCCGCTCCGTCCAGGACAATGGATGCCCGCAGGTCGGACAATATGGCAGCCATCTTGGTGGTCGGGGTGAACCGGATGACGGCATCCTCCGATCCGGCGATGAACAGCGCGGGCTGGTGGATCTTCGCATCGGCCAGGTGCGTGCTCAGTTCCCAGTTGCGGTCGAGATTGCGGTAGTAGTTGAGTCCACCGGTGAACCCGGTGGTCGTGAAAGTCGCTATGTAGTAACCGAGTTCGTCCTCGCTCAGCCAGGCCGGAGCGGCCATCTCGGAACCGTTGCCGCTCAACAGATCCCGAGCGCTGACGACATCGTCCTGCAGCAGCGTGCGGCGCACGTTCGACGCGAGCTCCGCGTCCGCGCGGCCCGGCTCCTGGAACCAGCACATATAGAAGTCGTCGCCGAGCCTGGACCGGAGTATCGGCAACGGCGGCGCGGCCGACCGCGGCGTCGCCGGAACGCTCAGCCCCGCGACGGCCCGCACTCGTTCCGGATGCCGAAGGGCCAACTGCCACACCACCGACGCACCCCAGTCATGACCGACGAAGATCGCATCCTCGACCCCGGCCGCATCGAGCAGACCGACTAGATCACCGCACAGCGTGGCCATGTCGTAGTCCTCGATCCGACTCGGCCGAGAACTGCCACCGTAGCCGCGCATATCCGGCGTCAACGTCCGGAAACCAGCCTCGGCGAGCGCGAAGACTTGATGACGCCACGAGAATCCGAGTTCCGGAAAGCCATGACAGAACACCACCACGGGACCGTCGCCGTGCTCGACGACCCGCAACTCGATCCCGTTCGTCGCGACCTGGCGGCTCCCCAGCCCCAGCCACTCGTCCAGCAGATTACGCGTGTCCATGGTCACCTCGTCTACCGCGGCAATATAGCTCGACACCGTATTCGATTATGACGTCAAGTTCAACTTTCACCGCAGACCAACAGCGGGTATTGAGCGCCGACCACCCCCAGATCCGCAACACACGAAACAACCTGTCTCATTGCATACGGCTGCTATCGGACAAGCCGTGCCTGTGACCTGGGCTATCCGCGCTCAGCCTTCCGCCAACTCCTCGGCGGCCTCTTGGCCCACGACGCCGGTTCGCTGCAGGAAGTCGGCAATTATCTCGAGTTCGGACTCGGAATAGCGGGAGCAGAGTTCATCCATGCGGTTGTTCATGCCGGAGAACAGCTCGAACAGTTCGGAATTCCGTTCGCGCACCGGATGCAAGGTGACCGCGCGGCGATCCGTGGACTCCGGGTCACGTTCACGGACGATCCATCCGCCCTTCTGCAGGCGATCCAGAATTCCGGTCATGGTCGCGGGGTGCAGTCCGGCGCGGCGCGCCAATACCGTCGGGGATATGGGGCCGTGGCGGTTGATCAGGTCGAGGCATGTCCAATCGACGTCCTTGAGTTCGACCCGGCCACCGAACCTTCTATTGAGCAGCGAAAGCTGAATATTCAAGTCACGCAATGCTTCCCGCACGTCGGCCGTCAATCGCCGACGACTGCGCGTCGAAGTACGACCTGCTACTGAACTCATTGTCCGCCACCCTCGCCTACGTTTATACGGCTTTCGTATCATACGTAGGCGAGGGGCAGATACGGCTCGCCGACGTGTGCGATTCGCTCCGTCAGACCGGAACGACGCGGAAGACCGCGATTCGATGCGCCGATGCGGCCACACCATCGGGAGTGGCGGCATCGGCCAGTCCGGTGGTGACGAAACGCTTGCCGACGCTCTTCGGGCTCGTGGCCACCAATTCGTGCAGCAGCGGGGGGCGCTCGCCTACCGGCACCTCGACCAGGCGCGCGGTCGACGACTTTCGGCCGCGTGTCAGCGTAACGATGTCTGCCGCACGGGCATTCGCGACCCATGCCGCCTTCGGGAATGCCTGGAAAATGAAGCGTCCGCTGTCGAGCTTGTTCACCGCAATCGGGAAGGTGCGCAACTGTCCGCTGCGTCGCCCCGCGACCGTGAGCAGCTGCATCGGGCCGAAGGCGATGCCTATCCGCTGCAACCCGACGATGACCTTGTTGATGGTGTTGGTTGTCCGACGGTAACTATCTGCACTCATGCACACAATCCTAGTTGAAGATTATATGAGTTTCATATCGTATATTTCACATATCAGCGCCGGTTCCATCGTGGGTGAAGCGACCGGCGTCGGCGATTATCACCGCCCGGACAGTCGGACGCGGCGACGTTGGCGTATTCGATGGAGGCGGCTCGCCGAACAGTTCCTGGCAACCGAGCACGTCATCTGCTGCCGACCGACGATTCGTCGCCGACGTAGGCCGACCACAGCTTGCGGTAGGGGCCGTCGACTTCGAGAAGGTCAGTGTGGCGGCCGATTTGGAGCAGGCGGCCGTCGCCGACGACCAGGATGAGGTCGGCAGCGGCGGCGGTCGCCAGACGGTGGGCCACGACGATGGTGGTGCGACCCGCGGTGAGCACATCGACGGCCGCGCGGACGCGGGCGTCGGTCGCCAGGTCGAGGGACGCCGTGGCCTCGTCGAGGATGAGGATGTCGGGCTCCACCAGTTGGGCACGGGCCAGGGCAAGCAGTTGGCGCTGGCCCGCGGACAGACCCGCACCGTGCGCGCCGATCGGCTGACGGTAGCCGTGTTCGAGGGCGGCGATCATCTCGTGCGCACCGACAGCGCGTGCCGCCCATTCGATTTCGGCCGGGGTGGCGTCGGGTTTGCCGTACGCGATGGCGGCGTGCACGGTGTCGCCGAACAGGAATGGTTCCTGCGGCACCACACCCAGGCGCTTGCGGAAGTCGCGCAACCGGTAGCCGCGGATATCGACACCGTCGACGAGTACCGCGCCGTCGGTGGTGTCGTACAGGCGCGCAAGCAGTTTCACCAGAGTGGACTTGCCCGCGCCGGTTTCGCCGACCACGGCCACCTTCTCGCCGGGCGCGATCGTCACATCGATATCCGACAGCACCCGCGCAGCGGTACTGTCGTAGGCGAAACCGACACCGCGGAACTCGATTTCGCCCGCGAGCCGGTCGACGGTGCGGGCATCGGGTGCGTCCGGGGTGGTAACGGGTTCGCGCATCAGGACACCGATGCGCTCCACTCCGACGACCGCCTGCTGATAACTGTCGAAAACCTGCGACAGCTGCTGGATCGGCGCGAACAGCAGATCGATGTAGAGCAGAAATGCGATCAAAGTGCCTGCGGTGAGCGCGTTCTCGCGGACCTGATGCACACCGACGGCAAGCACCGCGGCCGTGGCGATCACCGACATGATCTCGATGAACGGAAAGAACAGCGCCATCAGCGTCTGGCTGTGCAGCCGCGCATTGCGGTACCCCCAGGAGCGGCGCTCGAATTCGCGCTGGTTGATCGCCTCCCTGCGATAGGCCTGCGTCACCGCGATGGTGTCGACATTCTCCTGCAGATAGGCGTTCGCTGCGCTGACCTGTTCGCGCGCGAGGTTGTACGCGGGCACCGACGCCCGGCGGAACGCAACCGTGGCGGCCACCAGCACCGGCAGCAGTGCGAGCACCACCAGCGCCAGTTCGGCATCGATCACAAGCAGCGCGACCAGCACGCCGCCGATGGTGAGTGTGCTGGTCAGCGCGACCGTCAGTCCGGTCTGGAGGAAAGTGGACAACCCGTCCACGTCAGTGATCATCCGGGTCATGATGCGGCCGGCCAGTTCTCGCTCATAGAACTGCAGACCCAGCCGTTGCAGTTGCGCGAATACCTTCACGCGCAGGCCGTACAACAACCTTTCCCCGGCGCGCCCGGTCACCCGCACCTGCGCGACGGTGATCGCCCAGTCCACGACCACCAGCACCAGCGCCGAGGCCGCAGCGAGCAGCAGGACATCGCGAGCACCGACCAGCACACCCCGGTCTATGCCGTAGCGCACCAGGAACGGAATGAGCGTCTGCGCCAGCGCGTCCAGGGCCACCAGTCCCAGCCCGGCCAGCAGCGGAGCCGCGAAGGGCCGCAGCAGCCGAGGCAGATCGAAGTTCGGCTCGGGGGTGTGGGAAAACTGGTCGGGCACATCGGGTTCACCACTCACGGCGGGCAACCGGTCGATCAGTGCGCGCACATCGCCGCTCGGCGGTGCGCTCGACATCATGCCGCCACCCAGGTGACCGCCCATGCCTCCCGGCCCACCCGCGGCCCGCTGGGAGAATGCCTTCGCCATCTGCTCCAGCGTGCGCGACTCGTCACCGTCGGTGTCGGTGTGCACCCACAGTCCCGCGGTGGGCACGGGGTCGGTGACCGCGGTCAGATCGGCGGCGATACTCGCCGGATCGGGCGGGGTGAACAGGGCGTGGAACAGTTCGCCGGAGGTCTGCAGCTCGTGCAGGGTGCCGAGTTCGGCCACCCGCCCGCCGTCGAGCACCGCTACCCGGTCGGCCAACGCGAGGGTCGAAATGCGGTGCGCCACCACGATTGTGGTGCGCCGATGCACCTCCGCGGCGATACGGGCGAAGATCTCCTCCTCCACCTGCGCGTCGATAGCGGAGGTGGCATCGTCGAGTACCAGCACCGGGGCGTCGGTGATAAGAGCGCGCGCCAATGCCAATCGTTGCCGCTGCCCGCCGGAAAGTCGTTGTCCGCGTTCTCCGATGACGGTGTCGAGCCCCTCGGGCAGCGCGGCGACGAAATCCTCGGCGGCGGCCAGATGCAATGCGTGCCATACCTGTTCGTCGGTGGCGTCCGGGCGGCCGTAGCAGACGTTGACTCGCACGGTATCCGCCATCAGTGAGGTGTCCTCGAAGACCATCGCCACCCGACCCCTCAGATCCGGTAGCTCGCGGATATCGGTGCCGTCCAGCAGGATCCGACCCGCATCGGGATCGAACAACCGCGGTAGCAGTTGCACCAGAATCGATTTGCCGGAACCCGCCGCACCGGCGATGGCGATGGTCTCCCCCGGCTCGATGGTGAGATCGAGTCCGTGCAGTAATGGTGGCTGACCTTCGAATGCGAAACGCACACCGTGGAATTCGATTCGCGGCGTGCCGTCCGAGTCGACGACCTGCCCGGCGGTCGACTCGCTCGGCGGTGGCGTCTCGATCACCTCTCGTACTCGCTCCAGCGATGCCTTGCCTTGCTGGCTCACCGTCAGCAGCATGGAGAACATGCGGACCGGGGTGACGAACGACCCCAGGTAGGTCATGAACGCGAGAAATGTGCCCAGCGTGATCGACTGCCGCAATGCCAGCAGCCCACCGACGACAAGGACCAATGCCTGACCGGCGGCGGGCACCGCCTGCATGACCGGCGTGAACCGACTGGTAATTCGCGTGACTCGCAACCGCGACCGATAAAGATCACGAGCGGACGCGGCCAGCTGCTCGAGCTCGTGCGACTCCTGCCCGAAACCCTTCACCACCCGCACCCCGGCCACCGCGGCCTCGACCCGCATGGCGACCTCGGCGGCCCGGGCCTGCGCATCCCAGTTGGCCGGGAACAGCTCACGCTGGCTGCGCGAGATGATCAACCACAGCGCGGGCACCACCAGCAGTGCGATCACGCTCAGCACCGGCGACATCGACGCCATCAGCGACAGTGACGCGGCGATCAGCACGACGTTGCCCGCGACCAGCGGAACTAGTTGCAGGAACATCTGGATCAGCGTCACATCGGTAATGGCGCGGCTGACCACCTGCCCGGTGTAGAGCCCCGCGCGCTGCCGTCCGTTCAGGCGCAGCAGCGCCGCGAACAGATCACGGCGTAGATCGTGCTGCACATCCAGTGATAGCCGCGAGGATCCGGTCCGCCGCAGGTATCCCGCGACGAACCGGACGGACCCGATCGCCAACAGGACGAGCACCCACGGCAGCACCGATGCGGCCGTGGTGGTCAAGGTGTCGACCACATGCCGCACAAGCAGCGGCAGGATGGCCGTGAGTACCGCGGCCACCACCGAACCCACACACGCGACGATTACCGTCCGCCGATGTTGCGCGCTGCGCCGCAGCAGATAACGAATCCACCCGTCGGCAACCGCGTCGCCGGAACAGCCCGAGCCCGAACTCATCCGGCGACCACGAGGGCGTCCACTTCGGCGAACTGGTTGGCGGGCCGGTCCAGGCCGTAGTGCCCGCGCAGCGTGGTTTCGGTGTATTCGGTGCGGAACAGCCCGCGCCGCTGCAGGATCGGCACCACCTGGTCGACGAATCTTTCCAGGCCCGAGGGCAGTACCGCGGGCATGATGTTGAATCCGTCCGCGGCGCCGCGGGTGAACCACTCCTCGATGGTGTCGGCCACCTGTTCGGCGGTGCCCGCGAAAGTGTGGTGGCCGCGTCCGCCGCCGAGCCGTCCGATCAGCTGGCGCAGCGTAAGCCGTTCGCGCCGAGCCAGGTTCACGATGAGGGTGAATCGGCTCTTGGCGCCCTGGATCTCGTCCTCGGTGGGCAGATTGTCGGGTAGTTCGCTGTCCAGGTCCAGGTCCTCCACCGGGATACCCCACGTGCGGGCCAGCTGGCGTTTCGCGTATTCGGGGGAGATCAGCCGCTCGAGTTCGGCGTCCAGTTCGCGGGCGTGCTCCTCGGTGTCGCCGATGACGGGCACGATGCCCGGCAGGATCTTGACGGTCTCCGGATCGCGGCCGAGTGCGATGGCGCGGCGCTTCAAGTCGGTGTAGAACTCGAGGCCGTCCTCGATCGTCTGCTGGGCGGTGAACACCGCTTCGGCGTAGCGGGCGGCGAAATCCTTACCGTCCTCGGAGGATCCGGCCTGCACGAGCACCGGGTATGCCTGCGGCGAGCGCGGCACGTTCAGCGGACCCGCGACCTTGAAGAACTGGCCCTCGTGTTCGATCTTGCGGACCTTGTCCGGATCGGTGTGGAGCCCGGATTCCTTATCGGCGAGCACGGCATCGTCCTGCCAGCTGTCCCACAATTTCGTTGCCACATCGACGAATTCGGCGGCCTTCTCGTAGCGCAGCTTGTGGTCCGGGACGTCATCGAGCCCGAAGTTACGCGCCGCGTCCGCACCGGCGGTGGTGACGATATTCCAGCCGACGCGCCCGTTGGACACCCAGTCCACCGACGCGAACCGGCGCGCCAGGTTGAATGGCGAGTTGTAGCTGGTGGACGCGGTCGCGATGAGCCCGATCCGCGAGGTCTGCACGGCGATCGCGGTGAGCAGGACGGTCGGCTCCAGCTTGCCGCTGGGACGGCGACCGGTATCGCCGAAGAGCACCGGGCTGTCGGCGAAGAAGATGGAATCCAGCTTCCCGCGTTCGGCGATGCGGGCGAGGTTCACGTAGTGCTCGATTTTGGTGTTCGAGTGCGGGTCGGATTCCGGCAGCCGCCACGAGGCCTCGTGGTGGCCGGTCGACATGAGAAATGCGTTGAGGTGCAACTGTTTCGACATGGTATTCCTTTCAGACTCCGGCCGGAACGACGCCGAGCGCGGTCAGTAGGGTGCGACGGATGCGCTGGAATTCCGGTTGGCCCGGATCGCGCTCGGCCGGCAGTTCGATGGGTAGGTCGACGGTGAGACGCCCGGCGTCGAGCACCAGCACCCGCTGTGCGAGCGTGATCGCCTCGTCCACGTCATGGGTGACGAGCAAAACGGTCGGGGTGTGGCGCTGGATCAGGTCGCGCAGCAATTCGTGCATCTTGATGCGGGTCAGCGCGTCCAACGCGCCGAACGGTTCATCGGCGAGCAGTAGATCGGGTGCACCGACCAGCGCTCGGGCCAGCGCCACCCGCTGCTGTTCACCGCCGGACAACTCCGACGGCCAGGCGCGTTCCCGTCCGGCCAACCCGACCTCTGACAGCACAGACTTTCCGGCCTCGCGGTGGTTGCGCGGCTGCCGGTACGGCACATTGGTCAGCACCCGCTGCCAGGGCAGCAATCGCGAATCCTGGAATACCACAGCGGTTTTGGCAGGTACGCGCAGTGACCCAGAACCCTGGACATCGTGATCGAGCCCGGCCAAGGCCCGCAGCAGCGTGCTCTTACCGGAATCGCTGCGACCGAGCAGGGCGACGAATTGGCCCGGCGGGATGGTCAGCGTGATCTCCTCCAGGATGGTCCGGTCCCCGAAGGATCGGATCAGGTCCCGGGTCCGGACGCCTAGGTCGCGATCGTGCGACGCCATGACAGCACCTTGCCTTCGAGCAGACGGATACCGGCATCGGAGATCAGTCCGAATACGCCGTAGATGAGCAGGCAGAACAGGATGACATCGGCCTGTCCGTAGTTCTGGGCACTGCTCATTGGCCGTCTCCGGCAGTTCGGTCAGCAAACCCGCCGTCCGCGGCGCACGCACCTGCGCTGTCACCGTCGCGGGCGACAACCCCGCCAGCCGAGCGATCTCACTGCGCGGCGCCGTCCCCTGCTCGAGCACCGCACGCAAGACCGCCCCCGCACTATTACCCCCAGCCACCACCGTCATCTCACCCTCGGTCAACCCGACCGGGACATCATCGACTCCGCCGGACCCGAGCGACACCCTTGCGCTCGAGCCGATTCTGAGAACGCACCTGGGTAGACGACTGAAGATATGCCGCCGGTTTTGTCCACGGCGGCATCATTCGCACGCGAATTCCATACCGCCTCCGGCCGAACTGCACTGTCTCGATTGCCACCCTCGATCCGGAATACCGAGGGCAGCAGCTGAATTCAGGCCGACACCGTGGACCGGATATTCGGCAGACCGAGGTTGTCGCGCAGAGTGGTCCCGGTGTATTCGGTGCGCAATACGCCGCGGTCCTGCAGCAGCGGCACCACCTGGTCGACGAATTCATCGATGCCCCATGGCACCAGGTGCGAGCCGAGGATGAAGCCGTCGGAGCCGTCGTTCTGGACGAAGGTATCGATCTGCTCGGCGACCTGGGCGGGAGTGCCGACCAGGGGACCGCGTTCGAACTGATCGGTCACGACCTCGCGCAGGGTGAGTTTCTTCGCCTCGGCCACCTGGCGCAGGCGCTCGACGGTGGCGAACCGGTCCTGATGCACGAAGGCACGTCCCTGGATGATCGGTGGCGCCTCGGGATCCGGATCGATATCGGGTACCGGACCCTCCGGGTCGTAGCCGGAGAGGTCGCGATTCCAGATCTGTTCCAGCAGGATCAGCGCGGTCTGTCCGGTGACCTGCTCGTTGCGCACGGCGTGGAACTTCTCGATCGCCTCGGCCTCGGTATCACCGAGTACGAAGCTCGCCGACGGCAGGATCTTGATGTCATCGGCCGCACGTCCCGCCGCGACCGCGCGCGCCTTGATATCGCGATAGAAGTCCGCGGCCTCCGGCAGCTTGCCGTACGGGGAGAAGATGGCGTCGGCATTGGCGGCGGCAAAGGCGCGGCCCTGCGGTGAGACGCCGGCCTGCAGGATCACCGGTCGCCCCTGCGGGCTGCGCGGCACGGTGAATCGCCCGGAGATATCGAATTGGTTGCCGTGGAAGGCGAATGCTCCGGCATCGGGGCGGGCCAGGAACCGGCCGGACTCCCTGTCTGCGACGATATCGGCGACGTCCCACGAATCCCACAGGGCGCGAACGGCATTCAGTGTCTCCTCGGCCCGCGCATAGCGCTCGGCCGGGTCGAGGAAGCCGCCGCGGCGAAAGTTCTGACCGGTGAAGGCGTCGAAGGAGGTCACCACATTCCAGGCGGCGCGACCGCCGGACAGGTGGTCCAGGCTCGCGAGCTGGCGGGCCAATTCGTAGGGCTCGTTGAAGGTGGCGTTGATCGTGCCCGCGAGCCCGAGATGTTCGGTGACCGCGGCGATCGAGGCGAGCACGGTGAAGGTATCGGGGCGTCCGATGATGTCCTGATCGAAGATCTTGCCCGCGCGTTCGCGCAGGATGAGACCTTCGGCGAGGAAGAAGAAGTCGAATTTACCGCGTTCGGCAGTGCGCGCGGTGTGTTCGAAACTGCTGAAATCTATCTGGCTGCCCGCCTCGGGATGCCACCAGGCGGTGTGGTGGTTGACGCCGCCGAGATAGGCGCCCAGGATGACCTGCTTACGTGGAGTACTCATGCTGACCTCGCTCAGGCTGTCGCGTAACGGTTGGGAACGTCGGTGGGCAAGCCGAGCAGCGCGCGCAGCGAACCATCCGGATAGCCGGTGCGGAACACACCGCGACGTTGCAGGGCGGACACGAGCCGGGTGGCGATGGCGGCCAGATCATCGACCGCGACACCCGGCCGCAACCGGAAGCCGTCGATCCCCTGCTCGCTCCATGCGGTGAGCAGTTCGGCGAGTTCCTCCGCGCTGCCCGCGAAAACCTCGGCATCCGAGGCGAATTCGGCACGGGCGAGCTCGTTCAACCGCGCCAGGCGCTGCGGGCCGGTCGCTTCGTCGGTATCGAGGAATACGACAATGTCGGCATAGACCTGCAGCGGTTCACCCGCGCGATCGACTCGCGCCGCGGCGGCCGCGACCTGCTCGAGAATCGTGCCGGGACCGGTCTCGCGACTCGGCGTGAGGAAGGCCAGATCCACTGAGCGAGCCGCGAATTCGTAGATCAGCGGACCGTGCGCCAGCGCCGCGACCACCGGCTGCCCCTGGGGCGGACGCGGTGTGATGGACGGCCCACGGATACTGAAGAAGCGGCCCTCGAAATCGATGTAGTGCAGCTTGTCGCGATCGATGAAGCGGCGGGCGGCCACATCGCGGATCTCCGCATCGTCCTCCCAGCTGTCCCACAGCCGCCGCGCCACCTCGACCACATCGGCGGCTTCATCGAACAGATCGCGCACCCGGCTCGGAAAGACGCCCGACGCGACAGCTTCCGCGATATCGGCGGCGGTGAGTTCGTGCACCTCACGACGGCCGAAGTGCGCTGCCTCCTCGGCGCTGCTGGATACCCGCACCTGCCAGCCCGCCCGGCCGCGCGAGGTGTAGTCGAGGGTGGCGATCGATTTGGAAACGTGGAACGGTTCGGTATGGGTCACCGTCACGGTCGGAATGAGCCCGATGTGCCGGGTGACCGGTGCGACCCGCGCGGCGATCAGATTGGCATCGATCCTGGCCCGGACCTGGTCGACGGCGTCATCGGAGGGCTCGTGCGGGGTCCCCGGAATTCGCAGGGTGTCCTCGATGCTCACGAAATCGAGCAGTCCGCGCTCCGCGGTGGCGACCAGTTCCGTCCAGTAGCCGGGGCTGAACAGCTCGGCGGGTCGCGAGTTCGGCTCCCGCCACGCGGCCGGATGCCAGCCCGCTCCATCGAGCGCGACGCCGAGATGTAGTTGTTTCGGTGCCATCGTCTCCCGTTCCTGTGCATGCGCGAATGTCATGTCCTGCAACGCGCGCAATCGCTGATGCGTCGGGCGGTAGACGACTCCGACCGGACGCTGTGCTGCCAGGTCTGACTCCGCGCAGACCTCATTTGGCGTGGCCAGGCGATATTCGTGGCGGGACCGACCCGATGGTGTCAACGATTGAGATCAGCTCGAGCGCGGGGAAATACGCTGCGAGCGAGCGGAAGCGAGGACCGTCACCGGATAGAAATTCCGCTGAGCACAACCGGTGCCGACACTCGTGCGCCTCGCTAACGTTCTCCGGTCGGACCCTGTTGCGGAGGAGTGCGCGATGACCACCGAGTCGACCATCGATATCAATACCCCACTGCACCCGCTCGACGATCCGGTGCGGGCATCGCTGCGCGGCGAGCACCGCCGCTTCGCCAGTTGGGTGGGCCGCATCGGCCGCTACGACCCGGACGTCGCCAGGTTCATCGGTCATCCACCGGTACTGGACGAGCAGGATTGGGCCGATCTGGCCACCCTGCTCGGACCGGGCGGCAGCACCGCACTGCGCGGCTACGGCCATGTGCCGCCGGATGGGTGGACCGTCCTGAACGAATTCGGTTCGGTGCAAATGGACGGCACCGCGCTACGCGTCGTCCACGATCCGGAACTCGAGGTACTCACCGCCGCCGATGTGCCGCAGATTCTGGAGCTGATCGCCCGGACCGAACCCGGCCCGTACGCGCCTCGGACCATCGAAATGGGCACCTACCTCGGGATTCGGGTGGACGGCAAGCTCGTGGCAATGGCGGGTGAGCGCCTGCACCCGCCGGGTTGGACCGAGATCAGCGCCGTGTGCACCGATGCCGAATTCCGCGGCCGCGGTTTCGCCTCCCGCCTGACCCGTGCGGTCGGCGCGAGGATCCGGGCGCGCGGCGAGACACCGTTCCTGCACGCCGTCGCCCACAATGCGACGGCGATCAGTCTGTACGAGACGTTGGGATTCACCCTGCGCAAGCGTTCGTTGTTGACGCTCGTGCAGGCACCATCGTGCACCAGTGCCGCGTCGACGCCGAACTAGCCGCCGAAATCAGTCCGTGCGGTCAGCGCTCAGGTAGCGGAGGCAGTTCCAGGTTCTCGCGGAAAGTACCACCGACATAGTCGTTTCCGACGATTCCCCGGCGACGCAATTCGGGCAGCAGTCCATTGGTGACAAAGTCCCGAGTTCGGGCATCGGCCAGTCCACCCAAGGAGATGACATCGAGAACGCCTGCGCGATAACGCTCTTCGACAGCATCGGCCAATTGTTCCGGCGTCCCGGCTGCCGCCCAGTGCCCGGTATCCTTCGCCGCGACGATCAGCTCGCGCAGCGTGCGACCCGATGCCGCCAGCTTGGTGAAGATCTCCACCCTTCCGCGACGCCGATTCACCGAATTCAGTTCCGGCAGCAGCACTTCCGGAATCGGCTGATCCAGCGGAAGTTCCGAAAGATCGATACCGCCGCCGAACATATCCGCCAATTGGATTCGACCCGCAGCGAAGTCGGTCGCTTCGGCCGCCTCGCGGACCAACCGGCGCGCCTCCTCCTCCGTCGCTCCATAAGTCGCATGGAATGAACTCATGATCAGCGGTAACCCTTGTGCGCGACCGAGTTCCGTCGCGCGGGCACGAATCGCCTTGGTATAGGTCACCGCATCTTCGAGCGTCGGCAGCGAGGTGAAGACCACCTCGGCGAACCGCGCGCCGAGCTCGATACCGCCCGCCGATTGACCGGCCTGGAATTGGACCGGGCGACGCTGCGGCAACGGCGGGATATTGAGTGGACCCCGCACCGTGAAGTATTGCCCCGCATACTCGATCGGGCGCACCTTGGTCGCATCGAGGACCGCGCCGCCGTTTCCGTCGTGGGTCAGCGCCCCCGGTTCCCAGCTGTCGAACAGCGCGTTGACGACCTCGAGCGATTCGGTCGCCCGCGCATACCGCTCTTCTGGGCTCGGCAGATCCTGATCGCCGTAGTTCTCCTCCCCCACCGAGGACGTGACGACATTCCAGGCGGCGCGGCCATTGCTGACATGGTCGAGCGTTCCGAACAGCCGGGCGAGATTGTAAGGGTGGTGGAAGGTGCTGGTCACGGTGGCGATCAGGCCGACGTGCGAGGTCACCGCGCTCAATGCGGACAGGAAGATCAGCGGCTCCTGCGCCCCGATCGCACCCTGTGCGCCGAAGCTCAACAGGTCGGCGGCGAACAGTGCGTCGAACTTATTGGCCTCGGCGATCTTCGCAATCTCGATCGAGGACGCCACCGTCGATTCGTGCGGATCGATCGCGGCCGCATAGACGCTCACCGCGCCGCTGACTCCGGTGACTGTTTTCAACGCCCGACGTCGTGCAGAACTCATTTGCTCGAGACAACCGTATTCCGCTCCCGCAGAACAGGTTTGCGATCAGCTCGAATGGAATCGGTCAGAGTTCGGGAAGATCGTGCAGCGGCACACCGACCATCCGACCCGCTTTTCCATCGTCGACCGCATCCGTGGCGCGCACGCCTGACTTTCAGAACCGGCTGTCGATCAATTTCGTTTCCGCGATGGCGAATACGGTGTCGCTGATCTTGCCGAGCAAGGCCAGCAGCACAATGGCCAGCAGCATGATGTCGGTGCGGCCGCTGTTCTGGCTGTCGATCAGCAGGAATCCGAGTCCCTTCGACGAGGCGATCAGCTCGGCCGCCACCAGGAACAGCCAACCATTCGCCAGGCCGAGACGCAGACCGTTGACGACCGCCGGTGCCACCGCGGGCAATTGGATCGAGAACAACAGCGCGGCCCGACGGAGTCCATAGGCGCGGCCGAGTTCGGTCAGGTGCGGATCGACCTGTGCCAGCGCCGAAGCCGTCGTCGTATAGATCGGGAAGAACGCACCGATGGCCACCAGCACGATCTTCGGCTCCTCGCCGATGCCGAGCCACAACAGCAGCAGCGGCACCCACGCCAGCGACGGCACCGTGCGGAACAATCCGACGGTCGGCGCCAGCAGCACGCGGGCGATATCGAACAGCCCGACCACCGCGCCGAGCACCAGTGCGATGAACGCGCCACTGGCGAATCCGAGCAGCACCCGCTGGATGCTGATCGCCAGATGGCTCCACAGTTCGTCGCGCTGTAGCAATTCCCGCAGTGCGGCAAGCACATCCGCGGGCGGCGCGAGCTGACTCGACGAATACAGTCCGGCCGAGGTCACCCCTTGCCACAGCAATAGCAGCAGCACGGGCACGACCAGTCCGAGCGCTACCCGGTCCCAACGGATCCGGCGCGCGACACGCGCCGGCGCGGTCTGGGTCACCGTCACCGAATGGCCTGCTGTGCGAATTTCGGTTCGAAGAGTGCGTCGAGCGCGGTCTCGGCTGCTTCCTTCGATCGCACGTCACCGTCGGCCACGATAATCGGCACGATCGGGGTGAGCACCGCCCGCTGGGCCTCGCCCGGCACCGGATCGACCTTCAGCACGGTGCGCTCGAGCGTTTCCTTGGCGACATCGAGGGAGGTCTTCGATTCCGTCGCCAGCAGCTGCGCGAGTTCGTTCGGATGATCCTGCGCCCAAACCCGTGCCTGCTCATAGGCGCTGACCACGGCCTGGACCCGCTCCGGATGCTGCGCGATGAAATCCGCGCGTGCATTGAGCACGCCGTAGGTCTGGAAATTGGCGTTGCGGTAGAGCAATCGCGAACCCTGCTCCTGACGGGTCTGTGCCATATAGGGATCCAAACCCGCCCATGCGTCGACATCGCCGCGTTCGAGCGCGGTCTTGCCGTCGGCGTGCTGCAAGTTGGTCACTTCCACGTCCTTGGCGGTGAGACCGGCCGTCTGAAGTGCTTGCAGCAGTGTGAAATAAGCGTCGGTGCCCTTCGTCGCCGCGATCTTCTTCCCCTTCAACTCCGACACCGAGGTGATGGGTGAATCCTTCGCGACGACCAGCGCGGTCCATTCGGGCTTGCTGTAAACCGAAATGCTCTGCAGCGGTGTGCCATTGGCCTTCGCCAGCAACGCCGCCGAACCCGCGGTCGAATTCACATCGATCGCATTGGCACGCAGGCTTTCATTGGCCTTGTTGCTGCCCGCGGAGAACACCCAGGTCACCTTGGCGCCGGACTTCTCCAGCAGGTGCTGGTCCCGGATGACCAGGCTCAGCGGGTTGTAGTAGGCGTAGTCCAGCCGCACCTCATCCGCCCCGGCCGCACCAGACTTTTCGCCCTCCGCGCAACCCGAAAGCAGTGTCACCACAGTCGCCGCGACGGCTGCCAGGACGATGGTCGATCGTCTCATCAGAGTGTCTCCTTGATGGTGGCGCGGCGCGGAACGCCGAGTCGTTCGAGTAAGTCGAGCCGCAGTGCGGCCAACCGTGGGTCGGTATCGTCGCGGGGGCGATCGGCGGACACCTCGAGCGCCGCGCCGATTGTGAAACCTGTTTCACCACTGACGGTTTCGAGTACGACAACGCGGTCGGCCAGCCGCAGCGCCTCGTCCACATCATGGGTGACGAGTACGACCGTGATGCCCGCGGCGCGCTGCACCTCGTCGAGCAGGTCCTGCATCCGCAGCCTGGTCAGCGCATCCAGCGCCGCGAACGGCTCGTCCAGCAGCAGCACGCCGGGATGACGAACCAGCGCGCGGGCCAATGCCGTTCGCTGCGCCATACCCCCGGACACCTGTCGCGGGCGATGTCCCTCGAATCCGGCCAAGCCGACGATCTCGAGCCCGCGCCGCACCTCGACCTCACCTTCGGCCCGCGAGATGGTCGGTGGCAGACCCAATGCGACATTGCCCGCGAGATCACGCCACGGCAGTAGCCGCGGCTCCTGGAAAACCACCGCGCAGCGCGGGTCGATGCCACGCATTGGCCGACCGTCCAGCACGACCTCGCCCTCGGTCGGCTCGTCCAACCCGGCAATGACCCGCAGCAGTGTCGACTTCCCACTGCCGGACGGACCGACCAGCGCGATCACCTCACCCGGCGCGATCTGCAATTCGATATCGCGCAGGACGGTATGGGCGCCGAAACTGCGGCCGAGGCCGCGCAATGCGACCCCGGCGGCACGACTGGCAGTGGATGGCACGTCGGCTACTGAGCGGCAGCGAATCCGGCACGGAGATCGGCGAGGATATCGTCGATCCCCTCGATGCCGACCGCGAGCCGGACCAGTCCCGGGGTCACACCGGCCGCCAACTGCTCTTCCGGAGTCAGCTGGGAGTGGGTGGTCGAGGCCGGATGGATCACCAGCGAACGCACATCGCCGATATTGGCGACGTGGCTGTGCAGCGTGAGCGCCTCGACGAAACGCTTACCCGCATCGACCCCACCGGCCAATTCGAAGCCGATCACCGCGCCGACGCCCTTGGGCGCGAGGGTGCGCCCGCGTTCGTACCACGGGGAGGACGGCAGCCCGGCGTAGGACACCGAGGTCACCTCCGAACGGGCCGCGAGGAAGTCCGCCACCGCCTCGGCATTCTGCACATGCCGTTCGATCCGCAGACTGAGCGTCTCCAGACCCTGGCTGATCAGAAAGGCGTTGAACGGCGAGACTGCCGAGCCGAGATCGCGCAGCAGTTGCACCCTGGCCTTGAGGGCGTAGGCGGGGGCGCCGAGGTCGGCGTACACCACACCGTGGTAGCTCGGGTCAGGTGTGGTGAAGCCGGGGAACCGGCCGCCGGTCCAATCGAAGGTGCCGCCGTCGACGATCACGCCCGCGATGGCCGCACCGTGGCCGCCCAGATACTTGGTCGCCGAATGCACCACGATATCGGCGCCGTGGGCGAGCGGCTGGATCAGATACGGCGTCGCGACGGTGTTGTCGAGGATCAGCGGAACGCCTGCGGCATGGGCGATTTCGGCGATGCCGGGAATGTCGAAGATGTGGTTCTGCGGGTTGGAGATCGTTTCGCCGTACAGTGCCTTGGTATTCGGCCGGATCGCCGCGCGCCACTGGTCCAGATCATCCGGATCGTCGACGAAGCTGACCTCGATGCCCAGTTTCGGCAGCGAGTAGCGGAACAGATTGTAGGTGCCGCCGTACAGCCGCGGACTGGACACGATGTGATCGCCCGCACCGGCGATATTCAGGATCGCGAAGGTCTCCGCGGCCTGTCCGGATGCCAGCAGCAGCGCCGCGACACCGCCCTCCAACGCCGCGATGCGCTGTTCCACAGCATCCTGGGTCGGGTTCATGATGCGGGTGTAGATATTGCCCGGTTCGGCGAGACCGAACAGCGCCGCGGCGTGCGCGGTATCCCGGAACGTGTAGGAGGTGGTCTGGTAGATCGGCAGGGCGCGGGCATTGGTCGTACTGTCCGGTGCCTGTCCGACATGGATCTGCTTGGTTTCGAAGCTCCAGTCGGCGCTCGGGTCGGCCTGGGTCTGGTCGCTGGTGGTCACATCAACGGACACTAAGAAGCGCCCGGCTTGGCGTCGAGAATTACATTCAGCCGGAACCGAATCCGGGCACCCGCCGGCGCAGGAAACCATAGCCGCAATCGACTCTGATCCTTTTATCAGATACGATTCCGATAACGGAATCGAGGGGAAAGAGGACACGGTGACAGGCGTGGTGGGCAACCGCATCGACAGGCGGCGCGAGCGAACGCGCAATGCGCTGATCGGGGCGGCGCGGAAGTTCCTGTCCGAGGGGCGATCCGCGGTCAGCATCCAGGAGATCACCGATGCGGCCGATGTCGGATTCGGCTCGTTCTACAACCACTTCCAGTCCAAGGAGCAGTTGTTCGACGAGGCGGTGCGGTCGGTACTGCAGATCTACAGCGAGATGCGCGACGAGATCGTCGCCATGTACGACGATCCGGCCGAGGTATTCGCGGTGAGCTTCCGAATGACCGGGCGGCTGCAGCGCCAGATCCCGGAGGGCGTGCGGGTGATCCTGAATTCCGGAACGTCGGTGCTGCTACGCGACGAGGGTCTGGGCCCGCGGGCTCGCCGCGACATCATGGCCGCCCAGGAGGCGGGCCGGTTCGAGCCGATGGACCCGGATATGGCGCTGATGGCCGCGGGCGGGGCGCTGCTGGGATTGCTGCAACTATTGGACGCCCGACCCGAGGCCGACGCCGGGGCGCTCACCGACGAGATGACCCTGCATGTGCTGCGGATGTTCGGTATGAACAAGCGCTCGGCACAGAAGCTGGTATCCAGCGAGTTGCCGCCGCAGCCCCAGCTGTAGTCAACTGTTGACCGCTGCGGCCAGTCGGGGCAACTGCCGCAGCGGATTGTGGTGTTCGACCTCCATGCGCTGGTCGGCATCGAAGATATCGCTGAGTCCGGGCGCGGGATCGTGCGAACCGCTCTGCGGGAGCGTAAGCGCGCTGAACGGCCAGTCGGAGCCGAAGACGATGTGATCACGATTCGTCACGGCGAGCACCCCGGCCATGGCGGCGGCCGAACCACTGAGCGCGGTGTCGTAGTAGAAGCGCGAGATCTGGTTCTTCATATCCAGCACAGACGGTTTCGGCAGGTCTTGCGGCCACAGTTCGCCCAATACTGTTTGCGACGCGACGCTGATGCGCCACGACAGGAACGGCACGGTCCCGCCCGCGTGCGCGAGCTGGAAGCGAATGTTGGGATAGCGCTGGGTCATTCCGGTGACCATCATCATGGTCGCCGCGCGCGTCGTGTCGAAAGTGAACTCCTCCAGGAAGTCCGGCAGCGGCAGCTTCGGCTTGGCCGCATCCGGAATGGCGGCCGGATGCACGAAGACGTAGGCATTGCGCTGGTTCAACGCGATCATCAGCGGTTCGAAGCGCGGATCACCGAGGTAGACACCGTCATAGGCCGACAGCAGGATCACACCGTCGAGGTGCAGTTCGTCCAGCGCGTAGATCGACTCGGTGATCGAGGCCGCGATATCGGGCATCGGCAGCACGGCGAATGCGCCGAACCGCGCGGGATTGGACCGGAGCAGACCGGCGGCATAGGTATTGCAGTAGCGGGCCATATCGCTGGCCTCTTTACCCGTCAGGAACGACACCCCCGGATCCGATACCGACAGTGCCTGCGCCTGGATGCCGTAGTAGTCCATGAAGGCCACCGCCGCCTCCGGCGACCACTGCGGCGTCGGGTAGCCGCCGATGGTGAGGTGACCGTGATCCAGCAGTGCGGCACGGTAATCCGGCGGCAGGAAGTGCGCGTGCAGGTCGATGCGGTAGGTGCCCGACGGCGCGGACTGCTGGGCGCGGGCCGGAGCCGCCTGGGCATTCGGCATCGAAGCCACCGCAGCCGCACCGAACGTGCCGGCAACAACGCTACCGAGTGCGCGCCGCCGACTGACCGCCGGCGGGGCCTCCGCACGAGGACCGTTCACAGAGATTCACCTTTCGTGTTCATGACAGCAGTCCCTCGTCATCCCGACACAGCGGCCAGATCGAGTGCGATGTCGACGATCATGTCTTCCTGCCCACCGACCAGACCGCGGCGTCCCGCCTCGGTCAACAGTGTCCGCACGTCGATTCCATATGTGGTGGAGGCCTTTTCGGCGTGGCGCAGGAAGCTCGAGTACACACCCGCGTAGCCGAGGGTCAGCGTTTCCCGGTCCACCTGCACCGGTCGCTCCATCAGCGGTCGGATCAGATCGTCGGCGGCATCGGTGAGCCGGTTCAGGTCCGCACCGTGCTTCCAGCCTTGCAGGTCGGCGACCGCGACGAATGCCTCGAGCGGTGTGTTGCCCGCTCCCGCGCCGAGCCCGGCCAGCGAGGCGTCGACGCGGGTCACGCCCTCCTCGACGGCGATGACACTATTGGCGACCGACAGCGACAGGTTCTGATGCGCATGGATACCGATCTCGGTGTCCTCGTCGAGCACGGCACGGTAGGCGCGGACCCGTTTGCGGACCCCGTCCATGGTCAGCCGCCCGCCCGAGTCGGTGACGTAAACGCAGTGTGCGCCATAGGCTTCCATGAGCTTGGCTTGTGCGGCGAGCCCGGCGGGGGTGTTCATATGGCTCATCATCAGGAAGCCGGAGACGTCCATGCCGATTTCGCGGGCGAAGGCGATGTGCTGAGCGGAGATATCGGCCTCGGTGCAGTGCGTGGCCACCCGCACCGAGCGCACGCCGAGGTCGTAGGCGCGGCGCAGATCGTCGATGGTGCCGATGCCGGGCAGCAGCAGTGTGGTCAACCGGGCGTGGCGCAATGCGCTCGCGGCGGCCTCGAGCCACTCCCAATCGGCGTGACTGCCCGGTCCGTAGGTGAGGCTGCTGCCGTGCAGCCCATCGCCGTGCGCGACCTCCACCGCGTCGACGCCCGCAGCATCGAGCGCGGCGGCAACGGCGGCAACGTTTTTCGGGGTGATGCGGTGGCGCAGCGCATGCATACCGTCGCGCAACGTCACGTCCTGCAAGAATACTTCGGGCCCACCGGCCACCCGGCCACCATTCATCGAATCGCTGTGCGATGTTGTGCTCATTGGACATTCTCCCGGATCGGCACCGAAACGGATGCTGCGGCGAGGCGTTCGGCGACGCGCAGCGCAGCCGAGGTCATGATGTCGAGATTTCCGGCGTAGGACGGCAGATAGTGCGCCGCGCCTTCGACTTCGAGGAATACCGAGACCTGATGGGTGACAACGGTATCGCCGACGAGGGTTTCCGACTGTGTGGCGGGAGTGATCTGGATGTCCTGCTTGAGCCGGTAGCCGGGTACGTAGGCCGCGACCTCGGCGATCATCGTCTCGATCGATTTCCGCACGGCCGCATGGGTTTCCGGATTCGGATCGCCGATCAGCGCGAGTACGGTGTCGCGCATGATCAGCGGCGGCTCGGCCGGATTGAGGATGATGATCGCCCGGCCGCGGGTAGCGCCGCCGACCGCTTCGATCGCCTGCGCGGTCGTCTCGGTGAATTCGTCGATATTGGCGCGGGTGCCGGGACCGGCGGATTTCGATGCGATCGAGGCGACGATCTCGGCGTATGGCACATCGGTGATCCGGGAGATCGCCGCGACGATCGGGATGGTGGCCTGGCCACCACAGGTCACCATGTTCACATTGGCGGCGCGCAGGTGCTGGTCCAGGTTGACCGCGGGCACGACAAAGGGCCCGATCGCGGCCGGAGTCAGGTCGATCAGGCGTTTCCCGTGCGGCTCCAGCGCGGCGGCATTGGCACGGTGCGCTCCGGCGGAGGTGGCGTCGAAGACGATATCGATCTCGCCGAAATGCGACATGGCGATGAGTCCGTCGACACCGCTCGCGGTCGTCGGCACACCGAGCCGGTCGGCACGGGCCAGCCCGTCGGAGTCCGGATCGATGCCGACCACGGCGGCCACCTCCAGGGTGTCCGACAGCCGGAGCACCTTGAACATCAGGTCGGTGCCGATATTGCCCGAGCCGATGACGGCGACTTTGGTGCGGCTCATATTTCCTCCAGCGTGAAGTCGACGGCACCGAGTGTCTGTGTGCCACTGAATAATTCGGACCGCACCCGGGCGCCGGGCCGCAATGGGGCCATCGGTCCGAGCGCACCGGACAGCACGATTTCACCGGCTCGCAGCGGATCGCCGAAGTCGCGGGCGGCGCGGGCCAGCCAGGCGAGTGCGTTGAGCGGATCACCGAGGCACGCGGAACCCGTTCCGGTGGAGACGATTTCGCCGTTGATCGCCATATTCATCGCGATCTCGCGCGGTTCGAAATCGGCCAGTGACAGCCGCTCGGTCCCGAGGGCGAACCAGCCGCTGGACGCGTTGTCGGCGACGGTATCGGCGAAACTGATATCCCAGCCGGCGATGCGGCTGTCCACGATCTCCAATGCGGCAACCGCGTAGTCCACCGCAGCGCGGACGCTGATCGCATCCAACTGTTCGATATCGAGGTCGGCACCCAGCACGAAGGCCAGCTCGGCCTCGATCTTCGGCTGCAGTAGCGAGGGCCGTTGTGCCGCAGAGGTTTCGGCGACATTCATATCGCCGAACAACACGCCGAAGTCGGGCTGATTCACTCCGAGCTGCTGCTGGACCGCCGGTGAGGTGAGTCCGATCTTGCGTCCGACGAGCCGGGCGCCGGCGGCAAGGCGGTACTGGACACCGATGCGCTGCACCGCATATGCCAGGTCGACGTCATCGGGGCCGATGAGGTCGCGGATGGGCGCGATCGGCGCTCCGGTCGTCGTGGCGATGGAAAGCCGTTCCGCCGCAGCACGAACCGCGGTCACTGGCCCGCCCGCCGTCCGACCACCACCCCTCATCGAATCGCTGTGCGATGCTGTCGTGTTCATCGAGCCTCCTCGAGATGGCGATCCGGTACTTGCGTCGACGCCGGAATCGGCCCGCCGAGCTGTCGGAAGAGTTCGGCGATCAAGGACCCGCCGCGCCCGGCACCGGCCGTGCCGAAGACGAACTTGTCCGGGCGCAGCAGCACCACGCCACCGGTCCCGACGCTCGCCTTGGCGAACCAGCGGGTCAAAGCGCCGGTGTGGTCTTCGATATCGGCGTAGTCGTCGCCGGTGGCGCGGCCATCACCCGGCTGCCCCTGCGGTCGTCCGCCGAGCGGATACACGGTGACGAAACGAGCACCCCAGGTCCGCAACCTCGCCAGATCGTCGGCACCGAGCACAGCCCGCGGATCGACCCCGTTGCCGACGACCGCGAACCCGAGGCCGAGCACATCGTCGAAACGCCGATGCCGTCCGTCGTAGGTCCGTACGTCCGGTTGCGGGGCGAGCGTGCCTTGCACGCCACGCAGCCCACGCCGAGGTAGGCCGAGGTACGCGCCGCGACGGAAGCGCGGCGCCGGTTTCATCTTCGCGGCGCGAATCCAGCCGCCCAGCCCGGGCACTCCTAGCGCGGTGGTGAGTGCGATATCCCGGGCCGCCGCGACCAGCTTGTTGTCGAAGGAGACGATGTTCTTGTTCAGGACCGAGAAATCGATCATCGCCTTGGCGTGCGGCCGCCGTTCGGACTCGTAGCTGTCCAGAATCCGCAGGTCTGCACCCTGTTCGAGGATTGCGGTGAGCTTCCACGACAGGTTGTCGGCATCGCGCACCCCGGAGTTCATGCCCTGTCCGACGAACTGCGGCGTCATATGCGCGGCGTCACCGGCGATGAGGATCCGCCCGTCCCGCCACCGGTCGGCGACCACGGCATTGAAGGTGTAGACCAGCTTGCGCAACACTTCGACCTCACCCGGATCGACATAGCGCGCGATGTGGCGGCGGACGTTGTCCGGATCCTCCATCTCCTCTTTGGTCTGCGAATCGGTCAGCATGAACTCGAAGCGGTGATGCCCATTCGGCTGTGGGCAGGACACGATCGGCATTGCCGGATCGCAGACGAAGTTGAAATACGGCAGATGCCGGAATGCGTCGATACCGTCCTTGGCCTTCAGGTCCACCACGAGCCAGCGCTCGGGAAAGCTGGTCCCGCTCATATCGATACCGAGCTTGGTGCGCACCACACTGCGCCCGCCGTCGCAGCCGACCAGGAATTTCGCGCGCACTCGCTCTGCGGTCCGCGGGTCGGAATCCGGTGCGCGGTTGCCGTATCCGGTGCCCCGGCACTCGGCATGTTCGACGTTCACGCCGGATTCGTCCTGGTCGAAATCGACGACCTCTCGTCCGCGGCGGACGGTGACATGCGGATAACGCCCGAGCCCACTTTCGAGGGTGTTCTCCAGGTAGGGCTGGTACAGAAAATTGACCACCGGCCACCCCAGCGGACGGTCGGTCTGATGGAACTGCACCAGCACCCGGCCATCCGCGCGCACCCACTGCACGGTGGAGTCGACATTCATATCGGCTGCGAGTTCGTCTGCCGCACCGGCGGTTTGGAAGATGCGCATGCCTTCGTCGTCGGTGTAGACCGCGCGCGCGAGTCCGTAGTATTCCGGTTCGCGTTCCAGGACGAGCACGCGCACGCCCCGCCGCCCCAGCAGGTTGGCCAGCGTCAGGCCGGTCGGGCCGAGACCGACGACCACCACGTCGTAGTCGGTGGTACTCATCGTGAAAGTCCTCCTGCCAGTTGCGGAACGGTGATCTCCGGTGTGTTGTAGGTCCGCACGGCTTGGCGAAATTGGGCGAACTTGTCCAGCACCGTTTCCCCGACCGTCGTATGGCCCCAGATGCTGAAGCCCTGGTACGTGGTCGGCTCCCAGGTGGATTCGAGTTCCGGACCGATCACGACCGGGTTCCAGCCGACCTCGAGTTCGAAATCCGACGGCGTCACGCAATAGAAGGACAACTCGCGATCATTGGTGTGCTGACCGACCGACCACTGCATGCGGAAACCGAGATCGGTGACCCGCCCGAAGGCGGCGAGCATGTCGTCCAAGGTCGCGGACTGGATATTGATGTGCTGCACCCGGGTGCGAATCGGGTCGATCTTGATGCCGCGAATACTGGCGATGGCGATCGAATGGTGGCGCTCGTTGACCCGCAGGAACCGGGCCTTCAGCTTCAACCCGGAGATGTTCTCATCGATGTAATCGGTCAGCCGGGAGTCGAAAACCGTGTGGTAGTAGTCACGCAGCGCTTCCGGTACGCGCGAGGTGATCGCGACATGACCCATTCCGGCCTCCCCCGTCACCCATCCGGAGCTGAGCATCCGCAATGGTTCAGGTGTGCTGATCGGGTCCGTAAAGATCTCCTGCGCAATACCTTTCGGGCCCGGAAAGCGCCAGAGTCGCTCGACGCCACGCAGCGCGGCCTCTTCCGGGGTGCCCTCGACGACCGGCACACCACGATCGGTCACCCGGGCGATGATGCGGTCGAAGGTCTCGTGGTCATCGATGTGCCAGCCCACCGCGGTGACATCCTCGGCCGACCCGCGCTCGATCAGGAATCGACAGGTGTGCTCGTCCAGCCGCATGCGCAGCGCATTGCGGTCGACCTCGTCCACGTGCATGCCGATCGCCTCGGCACCGAAGCGACGCCAATCCGGCAGCCGATTCGATTGCACCGCAACGTATCCCATATGCACCGAGCCGAATACCGAGGCATCGGTGTCGGGGCGCAGAAAACCGTTCATCGTTATGCCTCGAGGAATGCGACGGCCAGTGTGTTGAACAGTCCGGCGCGTTCCCACTGCACCCAGTGGCCGGTATCGGCCGCAAGGTACAGGTCGCAGTTCGGCATCGCATCGGCCAGCATCCGGCCGCCCGCGGGACGGTTGACCTTGTCATCGGCGCCCCAGATGACCAGGGTCGGATGGGCCACCTCGCGCAGCCGGGAGTCCCGGGTGAAATCCATCCGCCACAGCGTCCGCAGGGCCAGCGGTCCGGAGGGACGGCGCAGCGGCGGATTCGCGATCACCTCGGGATCGATGCTGGCCTGGAATCGCAGCTCGATGAGCTCGTCGGGCACCGCGGCGCCGTCGAATACCAGGTACTCGCGGATGAACCGGGTGATCTTCTCCCGGCTCGGTCCGCTGCCCGGGTAGTAAGCGAGCAACTCCTGCAGGCCCTTGGTCGGCAGGGCGCGCGTGGAACCGACACCGCCGGGCCCCATCAGGATCATCCGGCCCACCTTTTCCGGCCGGTCCATTGCCAACCGCAGCGCCGCGGCGCCACCGTAGGAGTTGCCGACCAGGTGTGCCGAGTCCACGCCGAGTTCGTCCAGCAGACCGCCGATCGCCCGCGCGAGATCGCCGAACGGGTCGGACTGATCGATAACCTTCGAGGAGCGTCCGTAGCCCGGCATATCCGGCACGATCACGCGAAATCGCTGTGCCAGCGCCTCGATATTGCGCGAATAGTTCGACTGTCCGTTCGCACCCGGTCCGCCACCGTGCAGCAGCACCACCGCGGGCCCGGATCCGACCTCGCTGAAGAAGACCTCACGCTGGCCGACCCGAACAGTCCGTCCGGCGTCGACCCCCTTGTCGATGCTTGTCACAGCTACCTCCACGACGTTGTTGATGAAATCATCAGTCACGATCACCGTCTCTGTCAAGAGTAAATGATGAAAACATCAGAATGACACACATCCAGATTTGACGAGCTGTCTCAGCAATGATGAAATCATCATCAGATTGAGCAGCCTCGGCTCCGGATACAGCCGGATCACGAGGGCCTACGACCCCGATCATGCGCCGCCGACGTCGCGCCGAAATTCTTGTCGAGCGCGCTGGCGCACGAAGGGGGAATACCATGAGTCGCCCGAAACGACGCAAGCACCTCACCTTCGACGATTCGTTCTGGATGTGGCTCGAATCGCCCGAAACTCCCATGCAGGTCGCGGCCCTGGCGATCTTCGCAGCGCAGGACGAACCGGCCACCACGGTCGTCGAACGAATCGTGACCGAATTCCGGTGTCACCGCGATGTCGATCCGCGATTCCGGTCGTTGCTCGGCAATCGCCGCTTCCCGCGCCGTACCCGACTCGAAGCGACCGACCACATCGATATCGACTACCACCTGCGACACCACGTCTTGTCCGCACCTGGTGGTGAACACGAACTGGCACAACTCATTTCACGCATGCACTCGAGTCGACTCGATGTTCGACGACCGATGTGGGAGGTACACGTCATCGATGGACTCGATGACAATCGGTTCGCCATCTACCTGAAGGCACATCACGCGTTGATCACCGGCGTCGACGCGGTCCGCCTGTTCGGCCGATCGCTCGCCACCGACGCCGACGCTCCGATCCCGCCCCCGGTGTGGGCGACTGTCCGCAGATCGCCGACGAAAACCACCGCAGGCCGACGCCGACCGAGTCGAGTCGAACTGCTGACCGCCATTGCGCGTGCCGCCAAAACCTTGTGGCGAGCCGGACACACGGACTCACCCCTGGTCGGTCCGTTCGCGGCACCACGATCACCACTCAACGTCGACGAGGTCGGCCAGCATCGCCGGATCAGCACGGCCGCAATCGAATTGGACCGCATCAAGCGGTTGTCGAAGCGCAGCGATACCACCGTCAACGACATCGTGCTCACCGCTTGTGCCACGGCGCTGCGCCGGTACATGATGGAGCTCGCCGACCTACCCGATAAGCCATTGGTACTCGGCTGCCCGGTTTCCATCGCACCCGAGGGATCCGCGACCGCCAGCTCGATCGGCATCATGTTCGTCGATTCGGCCACGGACGAAACCGATGCCGGGGCTCGGCTGGCACGGATCTCCTCCTCGACGCGTGCGGCAAAGCAACATCAGTCGGCCTTGCCGCACGCGGCCCTGGTCGGCTACGCGATTGTCGCCATGGCGCCGCACACACTGCGCCAACTCGTGCCCGGCGCCGTGACCCACGTTCCGCCGATGTTCAACCTGATCGTGTCGAACGTGCCGGGGCCCGACCGACCGCGCTATCTCGCCGGGGCGCGGATGGTCGAGATGTATCCCCTGTCGCTGCTGTTCAAGGGAGAATCGCTCAATATCACCGCGGTGTCCTACGACGGTCGGCTGCATTTCGGCTTCACCGCATGCCGCACCGCACTCCCCGATGTCGCCCGCCTCACCCGCTACCTCCGTGACGCCTTCGACGAACTCGAAGGCCACTTCGCGATGTCGCTGCCCGATCTGGCGCGGAGGACGGCCGGATAGGCGTGAGCTGCGGTTATGACACGTATGACGGGTTCGATCGGCCTACCCTGGGTAGTGGATTCACGAGACCGAAGGGAAGTCGAAATGAACCGCGGAGGTGACCCATTCGCCCACACCGAACAGACAGCGCGAATCTGGCTCGACACCGTTATGGAGTGCCTGGGTACCAGTGATCGCCGCTACGCATACCGCGTGCTCCGCGCGTGGTTGCATACGGTGCGTGACCGTCTGACGGTGGATGCGGCAGCGCATCTCGGCGCACAGCTCCCGGAGCTGCTGCGCGGCATTTACTACGAGGGCTGGCGTCCGAGCGACGTTCCGAAACGCTACGACCAATCCGAATTCGTCCAGCTCTTCGCCGCGGAGGCCACGATCTCCGACGGCGATGTGCCGTTTACGGTGACCTGTTTGAGCGCGGCGCTGCGGGACCGGTTCTCCCCGGGCACGCTGGAGCACGCCCTCGAACAACTGCCACCCGCACTGCGCGAGCTCCTGTTGTCCGCCGAGACTGCCCCACCCAAGACGGCCAGGCACGGCACGGCCGACCGGTTGGATCGACTGGAACGGTCGGTCGAATCACTCTCGGATACGCTCGCGCGCATCGATCAGCGGCTGGCCGGTATGTCATCGGATCAGACCGGTAAATACGAGACCGTCTATTAGCCACGGTTTAACAGGTAGTCCAGCGGTAACCCGCACTTTGACGCTGCTCGGCATGTACGAGATCAGCGCGAACCTCTCCGATTCCGAGGCAGCTCCGAACCATCGATCGACCGGAGGAAACTATGGCGAATCCCACCAGCCAGCGCTCCGACGTGCAACGGACGCCGGCACGCGCGGACCTGCACAGTGCCGCGTTCACCGACCACGCGACGATTCCGGACCGCTACTCCTATGACGGCGGAAACGTTGCCCCGCCGCTCGAGTGGAGTGGTATCCCCGACGACGCCGTAGAGCTCGTCCTGCTTTGCGAGGACGAGGACGCACCGGGCGGCCCGTTCACCCACTGGCTGATGACCGGCATCGCGCCGAACGCGACCAGTATCCGGGCGGACGCGCCGCCGCCCATGGCCGTCGCGGGTCCCAATGACTTCGGTGAAATCGGCTGGAGTGGTCCGCGACCGCCGGTCGGCGACCGGCCGCACCGGTACTTCTTCCGCCTCTACGCCCTGGACCAAAAGCCCGGATTCACCAAGGAAACCACGGCCGACGTGGTCCGATCCGCTATCACGGACCACGTCGTCGCGAGCGGCACCCTGGTCGGCCTCTTCGCCGCCTGATCCGCCCGCACCACGCATTCTTACGCCGCGATCGCCTCGGCGCGCAGGCGCGAGTAGTCCTCGCGGGACAGCGGGGCCGCGTCCGGTGCGCCGAGGTCTTCGACCGGGATACGGAATGTCTCGCGCGGAGAATGCCACGACCGCCGCGATCACGGCGCAGCCGAAGGTGAAGGCGCCGACGACGAGCGGAATCAGCACCTGCACGATCGGCGAGGCGAGGACCTCCTGCTGCGCCTGCTCGGCCTGGAATGCGAGAGTTTCGTCCGCCCGGCGCCGGACCAGATAGCCGGCGAACAGCACAACGACGCTGAGCAGGAACGGAATTCGCCAACCCCACGACTGGAACGCATCATCGGACAACAGCGCCGACATCGGCAAAAATGCTGCGGCAGCGAGGATTTGACCGGCCTGTACCCCTTGCAGCGCGAAGCTCGCGAAGAATCCGCGTCGCCCGAACGGCGCGTGCTCCACGATCATGGCACTGGCCCCGGATAATTCGCCGCCGACGGCGAAGCCCTGGATCAACCGCAACGCCACCAGTAACGCCGGAGCCAGATAACCGACGCTGTGATAAGTCGGCAGTAAGCCACCAAGAGCGTCGAGACGCCCCCATGGCGGACAGCGTTCTCAACAAGTCGCCTTTGCTGGGAAATGCCAGTTCGAAGCGGTTCCACCAAGCCATCGATCGATATAGGGGACTTGAGTCACCATCGGATTCAACCTAAGATGTTCGCATATCAACCATCTGTACGGATTGCGCACAAGGAGGCATCGTGGAGGCGGCTACCTTGGTTGCGCCCGAGCAGATCGCGGTCGCGGAGCTGCCGAACCGGATCGTCCTCGGTATCAATACGCCCGGCGTCATCGCCGAATTAGTCGCGGTACCAGCTGAATTCGCCGGGTGCCGCGGGCCGAGTTCGCACTCGACGACACGATCAGGCCTTCGCCGCCGTGCGATCAACCCCGGGCAAGTGCTGGATTCGGCTCGGCCGCGTTTCCACGATTTCGAATGAGGAGTGATATGGCCAGGATTACCTCCTTGGCAGCTGCGGTCGGCGAACTCGTCCGCGACGGCGATACTGTCGCGCTGGAAGGTTTCACCCATCTGATCCCGGTGGCAGCCGGCCAGGAGATCATCCGCCAGCGCAAGCGGGATCTGACGCTGGTGCGGATGACACCGGACATCGTCTACGACCAGCTGATCGGGGCCGGTTGCGCACGCAAGCTGATCTTTTCCTGGGGCGGCAATCCCGGCGTCGGCTCGCTGCACCGGTTCCGCGACGCGGTACAGCAGGCCTGGCCCGCGACGTTGGAGATCGAGGAGCACAGCCACGCCGGTATGGCGAATCGCTATGTCGCGGGGGCGTCCGGATTGCCGTTCGCCGTGCTGCGCGGATACGTCGGCACCGATCTGCCGACGGTCACCGACACCATCAAACCGATCACCTGCCCGTTCACCGGTGAACAGCTGACGGCGGTTCCGGCGATCAATCCCGATGTCACGGTCATCCACGCCCAGCGCGCCGATCGTGCCGGAAACGTGCAACTGTGGGGGCTACTGGGGGTGCAGAAGGAGGCGGTGCTCGCCGCGCGCCGCAGCCTGGTCACAGTCGAGGAGATCGTCGACGAGTTGACCCCGGTGCCCGGCGCGATCGTGCTGCCCGCCTGGGCGGTGACCGCCGTCGCACAGGTGCCCGGCGGCGCGCATCCGTCCTACGCGCAGGGCTATTCCGAACGCGACAACGATTACTACGCGGCCTGGGACGCGATCAGCCGAGACCGTGACCACTTCACCCGCTGGCTCGACGAAAACGTGTACACCGCCACCACGGAGACAGTATGACCATCGCCGAAACACGCACCGCCACAACGGAAACGGCATACACCGCGGACGAGATGATGACAATCGCCGCCGCCAGAGCACTCGGCGCGGGCAAACGGTGCTTCGTCGGGATCGGGCTGCCGTCGACGGCCGCGAATCTCGCACGCAATATCCACGCGCCCGATCTGGTCCTCATCTACGAATCCGGAACTTTGGGTTCGAAGCCGGATCGGCTGCCCGCTTCCATCGGTGACGGTGTGCTCGCCGAGACCGCCGACGCAGTGATCAGCGTGCCGGAGATTTTCAACTACTGGCTGCAGCCGGGTCGCATCGATATCGGGTTCCTCGGGGCCGCGCAGCTCGACAAGTACGGCAATATCAACACCACCGTCATCGGCGGTGATTACACCCACCCCAAGGTCCGCCTGCCGGGAGCGGGTGGCGCTCCCGAGATCGCCGCCTCCTGTGGCGAGGTGTTCGTCGTCGTGCGTCAGTCGCGCCGATCCTTCGTCGACAAAGTCGACTTCATCACCTCTTTCGGGCACGGTCGCGGTAGCGGCGAGCGCACGAAACTCGGCCTGCGCGGTGCGGGCCCGACCCTGGTGATCACCGACCTGGGGGTGATGCGGCCCGACGACACCGGCGAGTTGATCCTCGTCGCGGTGCATCCGGGCGTGACCGTCGAACAGGTCCGCGATGCCACCGGCTGGCAGCTGCGGGTCGCGCCGGATCTCGAGATCGGCGAGCCGCCGACGGCCATGGAACTCACGACCCTGCGAGCGCTGAAAGCGGCCTCATGACCAGCGCATTTCTCTACGACGGTATTCGCACCCCGTTCGGCAGGTACGGCGGTGCACTGAGCGGCATCCGGCCCGATGATCTCGCCGCGTCGGTGCTGCGGTCGCTCGCGGAGCGCAACGATCTGGACCCTGCGACGGTGGACGAGGTCGTCTTCGGGGCGGCGAACCAGGCGGGCGAGGATAATCGCAATGTGGCACGCATGGCAGCGCTGCTGGCCGATTGGCCGACCTCGGTGCCCGGCACGACCGTGAACCAGCTGTGCGGGTCGAGTATGGACGCCGCGATGCAGGCCGCCCGGATGATCGAAACCGGTGATGCGGCAACGGTTGTCGTTGGCGGCGTCGAATCGATGAGCCGCGCGCCCATGGTTATGCCCAAGCCCGCCAAGGGATTTCCCGTCGGCAACGAAACACTGCACTCCACCACATTGGGCTGGCGGCTGGTGAATCCGGGAATGCCCGCGCAGTGGACGGTGTCGTTGGGCGAGAGCACCGAAATCCTCGCGGGTCGTTACGGAATCGAGCGTGCGGCGCAGGACGAATTCGCGGCGCGCAGCCATCAGCTCACCGCGAAGGCCTGGGACAACGGCTTCTACGACGATCATGTCGTCGCCGTGCCCGGCACCGAACTGGCTCGCGACGAGTCGCTGCGGGCGGAGACGACCGTCGAACGGTTGGCGGAATTGAAACCGTCGTTCCGGCCCGATGGCACCGTCACCGCCGGAAATGCCTCACCGCTGAACGACGGCGCCTCCGCCCTGCTGCTCGGTGCCGAAGCCCTGGCCGCTCGGCTCGGCCGCGCCCCCTTGGCGCGGATCGCGGGACGCGGTGCGGCCGGCGTCGATCCGGATGTCTTCGGTATCGGTCCGGTCGAAGCGGCGCGAATCGCCCTGCGGCGCGCGGGAATCGGCTGGGGCGATCTCGGCGTGGTCGAATTGAACGAGGCCTTCGCCGCGCAATCGCTTGCCTGCCTTGCCGATTGGCCGGAGTTGGATCCCGGCATCGTCAATGTCAACGGCGGTGCGATCGCGATCGGCCACCCGCTCGGGGCGTCCGGGGGACGTGTCATCAACCAACTCGCCCGCGAAATGCGGCGTAGCGGCAGCCGGTGGGGACTGGCGGCACTGTGTATCGGCGTCGGCCAGGGGCTGGCCGTTGTCCTGGAGGCGACATCATGAAAACCCGTGCGCTGCAAGGCTATCGAAAGGATTCGGCGGGCACCCACCCCCCGCTCGACTCCCCGGACTACAAGTCCACCGCCCTGCGTCATCCGAAAGAGCCGCTTGTGCTGCTGCCGCAGCGGCTGACCGAACTCACCGCTCCGGTACTCGGCGCGGACCGGCTTGCCGAGACCGATAACGACCTGACCGCGCAGCACCGCGCGGAACCGCTCGGACAGCGCATCATCGTGCACGGTCGACTGCTCGACGGTGACGGCAAGCCGATCCCGAACTCGCTGATCGAGATCTGGCAGGCCAATGCCGGCGGCCGGTACCGCCATGACCGGGGCGCGTGGGACTGTCCGCTCGATCCCAACTTCGACGGTGCCGGGCGGACCCTCACCGACGGCGCGGGCCGCTACGAGTTCACCACGATCAAGCCCGGCGCCTATCCGTGGCGCAACCACCACAATGCCTGGCGGCCCGCGCACATCCACTTCTCGCTGTTCGGGCGCGCCTTCACCCAGCGACTGGTCACCCAGATGTATTTTCCGGACGATCCGTTGTTCGCCCAGGACCCCATCTTCAACTCGGTGCCCGAGGCCGCTCGCCCACTGCTGATCAGCCGCTTCGATCTCGACCGCAGCGAACCAGAGCGGGCGCTGGCCTTCGAGTTCGACATCGTATTGCGTGGCCGCGACGCCACACCTTTCGAGGACGACGAGGACGATGACTAATCTGCCCACCACGCCTTCGCAGACCGTCGGCCCCTACCTGCATATCGGACTGACGTGGGACGACGGCCCGTATGCCGTACCGCTGGGGACACCCGGGGCCGGGTGGATTCGCGGCCGGGTGTTCGACGCCGTCGGCGAGCCGATCGATGACGCCATGGTCGAGATCTGGCAGGCCGACCCGGACGGGCATATCGCGCATCCCGACGACGGTCGCGGTGTCCGCGAATACTTCCGCGGATTCGCTCGCAGCGACACCCGAGCGGGCGAATTCGCGGTCTACACCGTCGTTCCGGGCGCGCTCGGCGATGGGCAGGCCCCACATATCGATGTCTCGGTGTTCGCCCGTGGTCTGCTGCATCGAGTGGTCACCCGCATCTACTTCCCCGAGCACGCCGATCAGCACGCGAGTGATCCGGTGCTGGCCGCGGTGCCGTCGGAGCGCCGCGGCACCTTGATCGCCGCGAACGGCACCGATGGCTATGTTTTCGACGTGCACCTCCAAGGTGAACGCGAGACGGTGTTCTTCGATGTCTGACGGGTTGTTCGACACTGTGCTCGCGGCCGGTCCGGTCGCGGCGCAGGTCGGCGACCGGGCATGGGTGCAGGCCATGCTCGACTTCGAAGGCGCGCTGGCGGCCGCCTCTGCCGCGGCCGGAGTCATTCCACCCGATGCCGCCGCCGTTATCCAAAGCTGTTGCAACGCAGATGATTACGATATCGCAGAGCTCGGCGCGCAGGCGGTCGGCATCGGCAATCCGGCCGGGCCGCTGGTGCGGGCGCTCACCGCACGTGTCGCGGGCGATGCGGCCGGATATGTGCACCTCGGCGCGACCAGCCAGGACGTGGGCGATACCGCCGCCATGCTGGTGACGCACCGGGCGCTGACCGCGCTCGATGACGACTTGCGCGCGTGCGCGGCCCAGCTGGCGTACCTCGCCGAAATCCACGCCGACACCGTGCTGGCCGGGCGCAGCCTGCTCCAGCAGGGACCGCCGGTCACCTTCGGCCTCACCGCGGCGGGCTGGCTCGGCGGTATCGCCGCGGCGCGGGATCGGCTCGACGACATCCGGCGGCACCGCTTGGCGGTGCAGTTCGGCGGGGCGGTCGGCACACTGGCTTCCTTGGGCGACAACGGGATTGCCGTGCTGAGCGGACTCGCGCGGCAGCTCGGATTGGCCGAACCGGCCCTGCCGTGGCATACCGAGCGCGGCCGCATCGCCGAGATCGCCGGGGCGCTCGGTCAGACCTGCGCGGCGGTGGCCAAGATCGCCCGCGATATCACGCTGCTGGCGCAGACCGAGGTTGCGGAAGTCCGCGAGGAGGGCCCGGCGGGTACGGGCGGCTCCTCGACCATGCCGCACAAACGTAATCCGGTTGCCGCCGTTCTTGCCGCCGGATCCGCCGGGCAGGCGCCGGGATCGGTCGCGGCACTGCTCGGCGCGGCCGCGCACGAACATCAGCGCGCAGCGGGCTCGTGGCATGCGGAATGGCGGCCGTATATCGAATTGCTGCGGACCACCGGTTCCGCGGTGCATTGGCTGCGTATCAGCCTGGAGCGACTTCGAGTCGATCCACAGCGCATGCGCGCCAACCTCGAACTCACCTGCGGCCTGGCACTCGCGGAAAACGTAGCGACCGAGTTGGTTTCGACATCCAACGGCGAGATCGGCAGGCACACCGCGGGCGATACCGTCGCGCAGTGCTGCCGGGCCGCCCTCGCCGGTGCAGGCCCACTCGCCGATCTGCTCGCCGCCGATCCGGTGGTCGGGAAGTTTCTGGGCCGAGAGCAAATCGAGAGACTGCTCGATCCGGCGCTGTACCTCGGGTCGGCACGCAAGTTCATCGAACGGGCACTCGACGATTGGCGTGAGAAATTATGAGCGCACGATCAATCCCCTGCCAGGACTTGAAAAGGCCGAGAGCCGATGAGACGGAGGCATGACTGTGGTCGAGATGCACTGCCCCACGGACGATCCCGATGACAGCGAACCGATCGTGCTGAGCAGATCACCTGGTGGCAGCCAAATGATTCGGCAGGCGCAGTCGTGAGCGCCATCGAGGTGAACTCCCTTGTCGACGGTCCCGACGACGGCGAACCCGTCGTACTGAGCGGATCACTGGGCAGCAACCTGCGCATGTGGGATCCGCAGGTAACCGCGCTGACCGCCGCCGGATACCGGGTATTGCGCTACGACCACCGCGGACACGGCGCATCCCCGGTACCCCCTGGCCCGTACACGCTGACGGACCTGGGCTCCGATGTGATCGGGCTGCTCGACCGATTCGGGGTCGGGCGAGCGCATTTCGTCGGACTCTCCCTCGGCGGCATGGTCGGCATGTGGCTCGGCGAGCACGCACCGGACCGGCTGCGCACGCTGACCCTGTGCTGCACCTCCGCCGAACTGGGCCCGCCCAGCGGTTGGGCCGAGCGCGCCGCGCTGGTCAGAGCCGAAGGGACACAGTCAGTTTCAAATGCTGTGGTGCAACGCTGGTTCACCCCCCAATGGCGCGCGGACCATCCAGAGCGCACCCGTTACTACGAGGAAATGGTCGCGGCCACCGACGCCGACGGGTACGCATCCTGTTGCGCGGCAATCGAAACGATGAATATCGCGGCCCGGCTGTCATCGATCACCGCACCCACCCTCGTGATCGCCGGCGCCCAGGATCCGGCCATCCCACCCGAGCACGGACAGCTCATCGCGCACACGGTACCGCGCGCCCGCCTCGAAATCGTCAGCCCCGGCGCACATCTGGCCAACGCCGAGGCATCGGAGGCGATCAACGATCTGATTCTCGCTCACTTGAAGGAGGACTCGTGAACGAACGAGCCGATAGCGGCATGGCGGTCCGGCGCGAAGTGCTCGGCGACGATCACGTCGATCGCGCCGTCGCCAGGACCACCGAATTCACCAGGCCGTTCCAGGAGTACATCACCGAGTCGGTCTGGGGCTCGATCTGGACCCGCGAGGGCCTGGACCGGCGCACCCGCAGCTGCGTTACCCTTGCGGTGCTCACCGCCCTCGGGCGGCACGAGGAGATCGCGATGCATGTCCGCGCCGCGATCACCAACGGTCTCACCGCCGCCGAGATCGCCGAGGTACTGCTGCACACCGGCGCCTACGCGGGCGTGCCGGCGGCCAATGCCGCCTTCGCGATCGGGCAGCAGGTACTGGCCGAACTCGGGGACGATTCCGCCCTGTAGCACCCTGTCGAGGAGGATGAGGATGACGACCGGCGGTAACGACGACGACGGCCGGCGCGGCACCCACTATGTGCAGTCGCTCGAACGCGGCCTCGCGGTCATCAAGGCATTCGATGCCGCGAATCCGCAGCTGACGCTCTCCGATGTCGCGCGCCTGACCGGACTCACCCGTGCCGCCGCACGCCGGTTCCTCCTGACCCTCGCCGATCTCGGCTATGTCCGAACCGACGGCAAACGCTTCTCGCTCACCGCCAAGGTGCTGGAACTGGGCTATTCGTATCTGTCCAGCATGACCCTGTCCGAGTTGGCGCAGCCGCATCTCGAACAGCTCTCCGCCGACGTGCACGAATCCAGCTCGGTATCGGTGCTCGACGGTCCGGATGTCGTGTACGTCGCCCGGGTCGCCGCATCCCGGATCATGACCGTCAGCATCAATATCGGCACGCGTTTCCCCGCCTACGCCACCTCCATGGGGCATGTCCTGCTGGCCGGACTCGCGGCTGCCGAACTCGACGCCTATCTAGCGCGCACGCCGCTGGCCCGGCTGACCGCCAACACCATCACCGATCAGGACGCCTTGCGCGCCGCCTTGGAAACGGTTCGCGCACAGGGCTTTTCCATCGTCGACCAGGAACTGGAGGAAGGTCTGCGGTCGGTCGCGGCCCCCATCCGCGATCGGTCGGGCGTGATCGCCGCGATCAATATTTCGACGCACGCCTCCCGCCGCAGCATCGAATCCATTCGGGCCGAACTGATTCCGCGCCTGCAAACGGCCGCTCACCGAATCGAGGCGGATCTCACCGCCGCGAAACCGATTACGCGGCTGGGCTGACCGACGGCAGATTCTCCAGCGCCGCCCGAACCACGTCCAGAAACCACCCCTGAGCCGCCGCCCGGCCAGGTGCGCGCCGGGTATAGGCCGCCACCTCCACCGGCTCGATGGGCCACGGGAGGGTGAATACGCGCACGGGATGGGTGCGCGCCAAAGCGTGTGCCACCCGTTCGGGCACGATGGCGACCAGCTCACTGTCCTGCACCACATAGGGCAGGGTGGCGAATCGGGTGACGCGCACGGCTACGCGATCTTCGAGATGGTGCTCGCGCAGCGCCTTGCGCGGGCCGGGGTGGCCTGTCACGCCTTCGACGACGATATGCCGCTCACCATCCAGTTCGGCTTCGGTGGGTGCATCACCACGCAACCGAGGGTGATGCGCCGCGACCAGCCCCGCATAGCCCTCGGTGAACAGTGGCGTCCGTGTCAGCCGAGTCGAGTCGAGTATCGGACTGGCCACCATCGCGTCGACCTCGCCGCGGGCGAGCCGGTCGGGCGCGGTATCCACATCGAAGGCTTCTACCTGCAATGTCACCTGCGGTGCCCGTGCCGCCAGTTCCGCGAGCACCAGCGGCAGCACCGTCACCTCGCCGAGATCGGAGAGTCCGAGCCTGAAGCGGGTCGGTCGGCTCGGGTCGAATTCGGTTGCGGCACCGAGCGTTTCATCGATACCCGCGATGGCCGCGCGGAGCGGCGGATAGAGCCGCTCGGCCTCCGCGCTCGGCACGAGACCGCCCGGACCGCGCACGAACAGTTCATCGCGCAGCCGCCGCCGCAACTTGCCGAGCCCGTAGCTGACCGTCGGCTGGGTGACCCCGAGCAGATCGGCGGCGGCCGTGACACTCCTGGTCTCGTACAGCAGCACAAATGTGCGCACCAGGTTCAGATCGAACTCGGATGCCATAGATCCCCTCTATGTGGATCGAGAAAAATATCAATTGGATTTCTGATTGCCGGTCATTTTAGCGTGAGAGCCATCACAATCAGGGCCCGCTATGACCGGCCCGAATCTGCAGAAACGAATCATCATGAACAAGCTGTCGTCGTGGCCGGCCGCGCTGTGCTGGCTCATCGTCCTGCTCGAGGGCTACGACCTGGTCGTGCTCGGCGCCGTCATCCCCACCCTGATCGAGCACCACCACATCGGATTCACCGCGGCCGGTGCGACTTTCGTCGCGACGATCTCGCTGGTCGGTGTCGCCATCGGCGCGGCGGGCGGGCCGCTGGCCGACCGGTATGGACGCCGCAAGGTCCTGCTCGCCTCGATCGCCTTGTTCTCAGCGTTCACCGCGGCCGTCCCGGCGGCCGGATCCGTCACCGTTTTCGGCATCTTCCGCTTGTTGGCCGGGATCGGGCTCGGTGCGTGTCTGCCGACGGCGCTGACCTTCATGGCCGAGCAGGTGCCCGCCGCCCGCCGCGCCTTCGCCAGCACCATCACCATGACCGGCTATCACACGGGCGCGGTGATCAGCTCGCTCATGGCGCTGCAGCTCGTTCCGCACTGGCAGCCGCTGTTCTACCTCGGCGGCATCGTGGGATTCCTGCTGCTGCCGCTGATCTGGGCCAAACTGCCCGAATCCGAGGCGTATCTGGCCGCCCAGGCCACGCCCGAACGGGTCCGACCGACCGTCGTGCTGACACCACGCTATCTGCGGACGACGCTCGGGGTGTGGGTCGCTTCGTTCATGGGTCTGCTGCTGGTCTACGGACTCAACACCTGGCTGCCGAAGCTGATGCGCGACGCCGGATACAACATGTCGACCTCGTTGACGCTGTTGCTGGTGCTGAATATCGGTGCGGTCATCGGATTGCTCGTCGCCGGGACCCTCGCGGACCGGCGCGGCACGAAACCGATTGTCCTCGTTTGGTTCGCGGCCGCCGCGGTACTGCTGGCGCTGCTGAGCATCAAGGTTTCCAGCACCGTGCTGCTCGATGCGTTGGTACTGGTCACCGGCATCTTCGTATTCTCGGCTCAGGTACTCGTCTATGCCTATGTCACGCAGGCATATCCGGCCGAGGTGCGGGCCACCGCACTCGGCCTCACCTCGGGTGTGGGTCGGCTCGGCGCGATCTTCGGTCCGACCATTACCGGCTGGCTCATCGTCGCCGGATCGGCATACCCGTGGGGTTTCTACTTTTTCGCCGCGGTGGCGGGTATCGGCATGCTCGCGATGGCCACGGTAACCCGGCTGCGCATTCGATCGGTGGAACCCGCCGCCCTCGACACTTCGAAGGGGTTCGCGCTATGACGAATACGCGCACCCAGGTCGCCATTGTCGGCGCAGGTCCGGCGGGTCTACTGCTGTCACATCTGTTGCACCGCTCCGGAATCGACTCGGTCGTCATCGATATCCGCACGCACGAGGAAATCGCGACCACCATTCGCGCGGGCATCCTCGAGGCCGGTTCGGTGCGCATGCTGGTGGATTCCGACGTCTCCGATCGGGTGCTCACCGAAGGCGACCGGCACGACGGTGTGGTGCTGCGCTTCGACGGTGACCACCATCGGATCGATTTCCGCGAACTGGTCGGCGAATCGGTGTGGCTGTATCCGCAGACCGAGGTATTCATCGACCTCGCCCACCGCCGTAAGACCGATGGCGGCGATGTCCGCTACGGCGTCCGGGATACCGCCGTCTCCATCGACCCGGCGGTGGTGACGTTCACCGAGGCGGACGGCCGCCCGGCCCGACTGGAGGCCGATCTGATCGTCGGAGCCGACGGTTCACGGTCGATCTGCCGTCACGCCTTTCCCGATGGCCTGCGCACCGAATGGTTTCGCGAATATCCCTTCGCCTGGTTCGGCTTCCTCACCGAGGCGCCGCAATCACATCCGGAGCTGATCTACGCACGCTCCGAACACGGCTTCGCCCTGGTCAGCCAGCGCACGTCGACGATGCAGCGCATGTATTTCCAATGCGCGCCCACCGAGCGCCCCGAAGACTGGGACGACGAGCGGATCTGGGCCGAGATGCGCCGCCGCGTCAACGGCAATGGTTTCGCACTGCAAGAGGGCCCGATCAGCGGAAAGACGGTGCTACCGTTCCGCTCGTTCGTCACCGCGCCGATGCGCTACGGCAGACTCCTGCTGGCGGGCGATGCCGCCCACACCGTCCCGCCGACTGGTGCGAAAGGTTTGAATCTCGCACTCGCGGATGTACGCGTGCTGCACGAAGTCCTCGTCGACTACTTCGCCGGGGGTGGCGAGGAATCCTTGCGGCATTACACCGATACCGCACTCGACCGAGTGTGGAAAGCACAGCACTTCTCCTACTGGGCGACGACCCTCCTGCACTCGATCGACGGCGCGTCCCCCTTCGACATCGAGCGCCAACACGGGGAACTCGCGATGCTCATCGGATCCCAACGCGGCGCGGCATACTTCGCTGAGGGGTACACCGGAAGCTGGGGCCCGTCCTAGACACACCTGGAGGCATCGCGTGACCCGTCAACCCACCACCGACGATAAGTTCTCCTTCGGGCTGTGGACAGTCGGTTGGACGGGTACCGACCCGTTCGGCCTGCCGACCCGACCGATACTCCCGCCGTGGGAGTACGCCGAACGCCTGGCCGAACTCGGCGTCTGGGGCATCACCTTCCACGACAACGACGTATTCCCGTTCGATGCCGACGACGCCACCAAAGAGCACAACCTCACGCGCCTCAAAGACGCGACCGATCGCAGCGGTCTCACCATCGAGATGGTCACGACCAACACCTTCACCCATCCGGTCTTCAAGGACGGCGGGCTGACCGCCAACGACCGCTCGGTCCGCCGCTTCGGTCTGCGCAAAATCCTGCGCGCGGTGGATCTGGCCGCGCAGGTCGGTGCCACCACCTTCGTGATGTGGGGCGGCCGGGAGGGCAGCGAGTACGACGGATCCAAGGACATCTTCGCCGCGTTCGAGCGCTACAAAGAGGGTTTGGATACGGTCGCCGGCTATATCAAGTCACAGGGTTACGACCTGCGAATCGCGTTGGAGCCCAAGCCCAATGAGCCACGCGGCGATATCTTTCTGCCCACCGTCGGGCACGCGCTCGCCCTCATCGCCGAATTGGAGCACGGCGATATCGTCGGCCTCAATCCGGAAACCGGCCACGAACAGATGGCCAACCTCAACTACACGCACGCCCTCGGCCAGGCATTGTGGAGCGGCAAGCTGTTCCACATCGACCTCAATGGCCAACGCGGTCTCAAATACGACCAGGACCTGGTCTTCGGACACGGCGATCTGGTCTCCGCATTCTTCACCGTCGACCTGCTCGAAAACGGTTTCCCCGGCTATCCGGACGGACCGCGCTACACCGGACCACGGCACTTCGACTACAAGCCTTCACGCACCGAACACCTCACCGGCGTATGGGAATCGGCCAAGGCTTGTATGGCGACCTACCTGATGCTGGCGGACAAGGCACGCGCCTTCCGCGCCGATTCCCGCGTGCAGGAGGCGATGGCCTATTCCGGCGTCCTCGACCTCGCGCAACCCACTCTCGACGACGGGGAATCGATCGAGGCATTCCTGCGTGACGACGACGGTTTCGACCCGGATAAGGCCGCCGAACGGGACTTCGGTTTCGTCCGACTGCAACAACTCGCACTCGAACACCTGATCAGCTGAGACGTGCGCCGAGAGTTGTTGGCAGACAGCGTCGTTGCGTACTCCAACCGCGGGCGCCCGATCAGCCGACGTCGCGGCGCAGCCAGGTCACCTCGGCGCCGGATTCGGTGCCGTAGCGGTAGATCTCGAGATCTTCGTCCCAGGGGGTGCCGAGGGCGCGGTCGAGTTCGGTCGCCAGGTCGTAGCCGGTGTAGTTGCCGAGTTCACTGTTGGCCTGCAGCATGGCGCGCAGACGCATTTCGCCGATGGTGACATCGCCGTTGGCCGAGGTGGAGCCGTGCCAGAGGCCGAGGGTGGGCACGAAGCTGTAGCGCTCACCGTCGACGCCGTCGCTCGGGTCCTCGGTGACCTCGAAGCGCAGAACGGGCCAAGACCGCAAGGATTGGGCAATTCGCGATGCGGTACCTACCGGACCGATCCAGTCGGTGGTCGCGCGCAGCTGTCCGTCGGCGGGTTGTGCGGTCCAGCGCAATTTCGCGGGTGAGCCGAGGGCCGAGGTGAGTGCCCATTCGATATGTGGGCACAGCGCAGCCGGCGATGAGTGGATATAGACCACACCCGCCGTCGCGTCCGCGAACTGACTCGATGCGCGCACCACTGACACCTCCAGCTTCGACGAGAAACGTCTTCCCCAACGATCCGTCGTACTGGCGTTGCCCGAGTGTACTGGAGTGCCCCGAGTTACACATGTTACTTCGGAGGCGTGTCCGACCTGTTACTTCGCAACCGAGTTCCGAGCGAGGATCACCTCGGCGATCACCGCATCGGAAAAGACGGGCCATGCCTCCCGTGCCCAGTCGCCGAAATTCTCGTCGCTCAAAGCGATACTCGCCACTCCTAATTCGGGATCGACCCACAGAAATGTGCCGGACTGCCCGAAATGGCCATAGGTACCTGCGGAATTAGATCCGCCGGTCCAGTGCGGTGATTTCCCGTCGCGAATCTCGAATCCGAGGCCCCAGTCGTTGGGACGCTGCGATCCGTAACCCGGCAGCACACCGTTGAGTCCCGGAAACGCGACCGTGGTCGCCTCGGCGTGGGTCTGCGCCGAAATCAGCTGGGGATCCAGCAGTTCCGCACCGAAGCGCACCAGATCGGCCGCGGTGGACCGGCCCGCATGCCCGGCCGGACCGGCCAGCACGGAGGCCGTCATGCCGAGTGGCTCGAATACGGCCTCGCGCAAGTACTCCGGAAAGGCGATCCCGGTCTGCTCCGCGACGAAGGCCGCGAGGATTTCGAATCCGGCGCTGGAGTAGATGCGCCGCGTACCGGGCGCGGCGATCACCTCGGTGGTGTCGAAGGCGATGCCGGAAGTGTGCGCGAGCAGATGCCGGACGGTAGCTCCCGGTGGACCGGCGGGCTGATCGAGTTCGATCGCACCCTCCTCCACCGCTACGAGCACCGCGTAGGCGACCAGCGGCTTGGTCACCGAGGCGAGCGGGAATACACGCTCGGTATCACCCGCCCTCTGCGCACCGTCGCGGGTGACGACGCCCGCCGCCGCATGCCGAACCGGCCAGTCCTTGATCTGCTCGAATGCACGCACGAAATGAGCGTACGAGACGCCTGTTCCCGGCGTGTCCGCACCGTCTGCATGGGAAAGTCGGTACCGCCGGTACCATCAACTGATCATGAGCGCACCCACCATCCACGGCGATGTGGCGGCCGGTTTCGGTCCCGTTGCCGACGCCTTCCGCCGCAACTTCGCCCGCCACGGCGAAATCGGCGCTGCCGTAGCCGTTTACGCGGGCGATCGCCCGGTGGTCGACCTGTGGGCGGGCCATCGTGACCGCCGCCGGACCCTGCCGTGGGAGCGCGACACGATCGTCCCGGTCTTCTCCTCGACCAAGGGCATGTCCGCGTTCGTGGTCGCCACGATGGTGTCGAAGGGACTGCTCGACTACGAAGAGCCGGTCGCGAAGTACTGGCCGGAGTTCGCCGCGCAGGGCAAGGGCGCGGTCACGGTGCGTCAGCTGATCGACCATCAGGCCGGACTGTCCGGACTCGATACCGTGGTGCGGCTACGGCAGATCGCCGATCTCGACGGTCTCGCATCGATTCTCGCGGCGCAGCGGCCCGCATGGCGGCCGGGCACGCGACACGGCTATCACGCCATAACCCTCGGTCTGTATCAAGGCGAACTCGTGCGCCGCGCCGATCCGGAACACCGCACACTCGGCCGGATCTTCGCCGAGGAGATCGCGAAACCGCTCGACCTGGACTTCTTCATCGGCCTGCCCGCCGAACAGAGCATGGACCGGATCGCCACCCTGGCCGCCACCGAGGGCGTGGACATCCTGCGCTACGAGCGCGATATTCCGGTACGGATCGGTGCGGAGATCTTCGCCAGACGCGGACTTTCCCATGCGGCACTGACCAATCCGCGTATCGGCGCGCCGGTGCGGGCGAGCCGACGCGAACTGCTCGAGTTGGAGATGCCGGGTTCCAATGGCGTCGGCAATGCCAGGTCGTTGGCCAAGACGTACGGCGCGGCGGCGGGGCGCACCGGTGCGTTGCCGATCGAGGACACGGTGCTCGATCGGCTCGCCGCCGCGGCCGCGGACGATGTGCCCGCCGATGATCTGGTGTTGCACACCAAGTCTCGCTATCACCTGGGCTTCCGCAAATCCCGCGGCTCGTTCCGCTTCGGCTCGGATAAACGCGCCTACGGCACCACGGGCCTCGGCGGCTCGTTCGGCTTCGCCGACCCCGCCACCGGCCTAGGCTTCGGCTACTCCATGAACCGCCTGGGCCTAGCCGTCCTCGACGACGTCCGCAGCCGCAACCTACGCAACGCCCTCCTGCGCTGCATCCGCTGACGCCGCGCACGTTTTTGGTTCGCCACGCCCCGATTTGCCGGGCAAATTCATGCGCGGCGCGCGAATTCGCGTGCGGCACACCAGCTCAACGGCCCAAGCCGCACCGGGGGGCGTTGAATCGGCGCTCGGCGAGCCGATTTCGTGCGGGCTGATCACGAGTCGCGACCGAGCTCGCCGAGCAGTGACGCTGCGGTTTACCAGTCGGCCTCGGTGTACTTGATGATGCCGCGAATGTTCTTGCCGTCCAACATGTCCTGGTAGCCCTCGTTGATCTGCTCCAGGGAGTACTGGCGGGTCACCATATCGTCGAGGTTCAGCTGGCCCGACTTGTACAGCGACAGCAGGTGCGGCGCGTCCTGGCGGGCGTTGCCACCGCCGAAGATGCAGCCCTTGACGGTCTTCTGCAGCATGGACAGCAGGAAGCTGTTCAGCTTGACATCGCTCTCGTCCATGCGACCCATGGAGGTGACGACCAGGGTGCCGGCCTTGGCGGTGAGAATGAGGCCCTCTTCGATGTATTCGCCGTGCATCTCACCCATGGTCAGGATGACCTTCTGCGCCATCCGGCCCTCGGTGGCCTCTATCAGCGGCATGATCGCGGCGGCCATGCTCTCGTAGGTGTGCGTCGCGCCGAACTTCTGCGCCTGCTCGCGCTTCCACGGATTCGGATCGATGGCAACGACTTTGGACGCGCCGGAGAGCACCGCGCCCTGCAGCGCGCTCATACCGACGCCGCCGATACCCGCGATCACCACGGTCTCGCCGGGCGCGACCTGGGCGACGTGAGTGGAAGAACCGAAGCCGGTGGGGACGCCGCAGCCGACGAGGCAGGCGACCTCGAACGGAATGCTCGGGTCGATCTTGACCACCGAGGTGTGGTGCACCGTCATATACGGCGCGAAGGTGCCCAGCAGGCACATCGGGATCACATTCTCACCGCGCGCCTGGATCCGGTAGGTGCCGTCGCTGATGGCCTGACCCATCAGCAGGCCCGCGCCCAGATCGCACAGCGCCATATTGCCGCTCACACACGCCGGACAGCGACCGCAGGCCGGGATGAACGACAGGATCACGTGATCGCCGACCTGCAGATCGGCGGGGCAGTTCGGCCCGAGCTTGGTGATCACGCCTGCGCCCTCGTGGCCGCCCATGACCGGGAATGCGGGCATCGGCGTCGCGCCGGTCACGATGTGGTGGTCCGAGTGGCACATACCGGCGGTTTCCATCCGGATCTGGACCTCACCGGATACCGGATCGCCGACCTCGATCTCCTCGACCGACCACTGCTGGTCGGTCCCCCACAGGATCGCGCCTTTCGTCTTCATTCGTGTCGACCTCTCGCATGCACGGGCTTCTATGTGACTGCACCCACACTACGAGAAAACTGGAACGCGTTCTAGTACTCGATCGAAAATTCGTCGACACGGATTGACAGACCCCCCGAACGAGTTCCAGTTCCATCCGACCGCGAACCCGTCCCGGACCGATATTGCCCGACTTCAGCCCCGCACGTCGTGCACATGGTGGATTACGTCGTGCAGGAAGTAGGCGGCCAGGGATTCGACCGTGAAGACCGAGCCGTCGCTGCGTCGCGCCTGATTGCCGCGGGCGGCTTCAGGGACCGACGCGAAGGCGCGCGCGACGGTCTCCGCCGCGTCGGTCAGCTCCGCGGCAACCTTTCGTGGATCCTGCTTGTCGTATTGATCGGCGATGGCGGTTACGTCCTGATCCCAGTTCGAGAACACCGGGACGCCATCCGCGGAGTCGAGGCCTTCGGCGTCGAACCCGGGAACCCTCGGATCCACCGCCTCGGCGCGGGCCGCGACGGCCGTGCGATAGGTGAAGATTCGGCAGACATCGCGAACGTGAGCGGCATATTCGAGTGCCGACCAGGTGGAGTCGTCCGGGCGGATGGCCACGTCGGGTCGCGCGAGGGTTGCCGAGAGACGGCCCGCGTACTCGCGGGCCAGATCGGGCACCGCCGCGAAGGTGATCGACTCCGGGTCGAATCCACATTCGGGACAGGAGCGTTCGAGGACCCAGGTCCAGTTCTTGACGTCGGGAACGATCGGCATGCGCCCACCCTAGATTGGCCGAATATCGCCAGCGACACATATCCAGCCAGCTATCGGCAAGATCCGGTCAAACGCTTTTCACTCCATCAAGCGATGCGCCCGTTCGAAGAGCTCGAGCGTGATGGCATGCAGGAAGTCACCGACCTGCTTGGGCGCCTTGCCCGCGAATGCGCGAGCATGCGTGCCCTCCAGCACAATTCCCAGCTTGAAGCAGGCGAGCACCGTGTACCAGGTGACATTGCTCAGGTCGCGGTCGGAGAACTTGCCGTAGTGCTCGACCATTTGCTCCGGCGTCGGCAGACCGCCGACGGCGCCCAGCTTGCCGATCAGCGCCGCACCCGTGGTACCCGGCTCCGGACGCGTCGCGATCTGCCAGCCGAGGTCGAGCAGCGGGTCGCCGATGGTCGACATCTCCCAGTCCACCATCGCGGCCACCTCCGGGCCGTCGTAGGAGAACATCATGTTGGCCAGGTGGCAGTCGCCGTGCAGGATGCCGGGCGTCCACTGCGCGGGCCGATGCCGATCCAGCCATTCCCCGACCTGCTGCACTCCCGGAATCTCTGGGCCCGGATACCCCGCATTGGCCGAATAGGATTCGAGTTCGCCGAGCCAGCGCGGCACCTGACGCTCCAGGAAGCCGTCCGGTTTGCCGTAGTCCTGCAGGCCGAGCGCCTGATAGTCGAGCGAGCCGAGGCGGGCGATGGCCTCCACCGCGGACAGGCCCATCTGCCGCCGGATCTCCGGATCGCTCGCGTGCAACTCCGGCAGTTCGTTCTGCGGATTGAATCCGGTGATGGGCTCCATCAGGTAGAACACCGCGCCGAGAACGGATTCGTCCGGGCAGGCGGCGATCACCTTCGGCGCGCGCACGCCGGTTCCGTCCAGCGCGCCGAGCAGCCGGGCCTCGCGACGGATGACGTCATTGCTCTTGGCGCGCAGATGTTTCGGGCCGCGGCGCAGCACGTAGTCCTGACCGCCGCGCGCGAACCGCAGCATGATGTTCTGCGTGCCGCCGCCGAGCGCGGTCACGTCCTCGAACTCACCGGCAGGCAGGCCCTGCTCGTCCATCCATTTACCGACGACGGCAAAGTCGACGACCTCACGATCCACCTCTGACATGTCCCACATTGTGCACCACGCGCCGAACCTAACTGAAGGCATATGACAACAGTTTGCTTCGACCGCCGCGGCGTAGGGTTCGGAGCACGATGCGCACGCTCTTGATCGACAATTACGACTCGTTCACCTACAACCTCTATCAGCTGATCAGCGAGGTGAACGGGGAAGAACCCACGGTCGTGCGCAATGACGAGGTGGACGATATCGCGCGGCTGAGGCTGGAGCGCTTCGACAATGTCGTCATCTCCCCCGGACCGGGTCGCCCCGATGTCGGCCGGGATATCGGCATCTCGGCCGCGGTGATCCGGGAGACCGAACTGCCGCTACTCGGTGTCTGTCTCGGACATCAGGCCATCGTCGTCGCGGCGGACGGCATCGTCACGACCGCGCCCACCGCGCGGCACGGCTATCTCGATCACATCGAGCACGACGGCGACGAACTGTTCGCCGGGCTGCCCGAGGGTTTCACCGCGGTGCGCTACCACTCGCTGTGCGCGCAGCGGCCGTTGCCGGACAGTCTCGAGATCACCGCCGTCGCGGCCGATGGGGTGATCATGGGTGTGCGGCACCGGAGCAGACCGCAGTGGGGGGTGCAGTTCCATCCCGAATCGATTGCCAGCGAGTACGGTGCGGCATTGCTCGGCAATTTCGCGAAACTTACTGCGGGCCAGCGGATTCGGTCGAGCATCAGCGCGCCGTTCGAGAATGCCGAGCCGCTGATGGGTAGACATGAGTTCCGCGAATCCCGACGCTCCTGGCAGCTGCGGCATGCGGTGATCGAGCGGGCGATCGATACCGAGGCCGCGTTCCTGCGCCTATACGGCAACTCCCCCACCGCATTCTGGCTCGACAGCGAACATGTCGAACCGGGACTGGATCGGTTCTCCTTCCTCGGCGATGCGAGCGGGCCGCTGGCCGAGGTGATCCGCTACCGGGTCGGCGAGAACAAGGTGACGGTCGAATCCTCGGACGGGAATCGGCGGACCGTACCGGGCGGAATTCTCGACTATCTCGCCGGGCAGCTGCACCTGAGACATACCGAACTACCTGATCTGCCTTTCGATTTCGCGTGTGGTTACGTCGGATACCTCGGCTATGAGGTGAAGGCCGATTGCGGTGCGAATGCCGCGCATCGCGCCTCGACACCGGACGCACAGTGGATTTTCGCCGATCGGATCGTGGTCGTTGACCACGTCGGCGGGCGCACCCATCTGCTCGCACTCACCGATCCCACGCCGGAAGCCCTTCGGGCGGGCGCGGATTGGTTGCGCGATACCCGCGAAATCCTGGAATCCCTACCGACGTGGGCGAATCCGCCGACACTCGAGGTGCGCTCCGATACCGCCGCCGTCGCACCGCTGTTCACCCGCGGGCGCGAGCGGTATCTCGCCGATATCGCCGTCTGCCAGGAGCGGCTGCATGCGGGCGAGTCCTACGAAATCTGCCTGACCGACACCGCATCCATGGCGGCCGCCGAAGCCGATGGACTCGACTTCTACCACACACTGCGCCGCAGCAATCCCGCGCCGTACGCGGCGTATCTGCGCTTCGACGATCTCGAAATCGCCTGCTCGTCACCGGAACGCTTCCTCAAGGTGGACCGCGCCCGCACCGTGGAGAGCAAGCCGATCAAGGGCACCGCGCCGCGCGGGACCACGGCCGCCGAGGACGAGCGGCTGCGGCGCGAACTGGCCGACAGTCCGAAGACCAGGGCCGAAAATCTGATGATCGTCGACCTGTTGCGCAATGACCTGGGCCGGGTCTGCCAGGTCGGCAGCGTGCACGTGCCGAAATTGATGGCCACCGAGACGTATACGACCATGCACCAACTGGTTTCGACCGTGCGCGGCACGCTGCGGCCGAATGTCGACGTGATCGATTGTCTGCGTGCGTGTTTCCCGGGCGGTTCGATGACCGGGGCGCCCAAGTTGCGGACCATGGAGATCATCGACGAGCTGGAGACCGAAGCGCGCGGCATCTATTCGGGCACCATCGGTTTCCTCGGTCTGGGGGGCACCGCCGACCTCAATATCGTCATCCGCACCGCGGTCCGCCACGACGGCCACTGGCGCATCGGCGCGGGCGGCGCCATCGTCCTCGACTCGGACCCCGAGGACGAGTACCACGAAACCCTGCTCAAGGCCGCCGCCACCCACCGGGCCGCACCCCGCTGAGCCCGGTTACTTGCGGCGGCTACGTTTCGGGGGTTCGGCCGGCGCGGGAGGTTCGGCAGGTTTGCCGGTGATGCGGCCGAGGAGGGATACGCCCGGGAGTTTGGCGAGGGCCATGAAGAGGTCTTCGCCGAGTCCGATCATCGCCTCCAGGCGCGGCAGCAAGCGGTCGTAGGCGGCGAAGGCCGGATCCGCCAGCGCCAGAGTGCGGTCCAGGCGATCGATGGTGGAGTTGAGCCGGTCGATGGCGATCGACAGGCTTTCGATCAGATCCGGCAGCTGAGCCGCCAGCTGAGCCGAGGCCGGTGGCAGGCGCACCGCCGCATCGAAGGCCTGACCGGCGGTGAGTTGTGCGGCATCCAATACTTGACTCGCCGCCGACTGTGCCGCCTCCACCGCCGATTGCGCGGCCGCCAGAACATCGCCGGGACTCGGCACCCGCCCACCCGGCGCCTTCGGAGTCGAGGCCTTCCGGCCCGCACCCTTCGGGGTAGTCATCCCTCCACTCTGCCGCACCAGCAGGCCTATCGAACGGATATCCCGAACCGACCGGTTTGTGTCGCCGACTCCGTCGGCGCGGTCGGGCCGCCATATGCGAGCGTGGTCGCGACGGGCTACCCACTCGCTCGCATCGCCGAAGGTATGGACCGCCGAAGTCGGCGTGTCGGTGGTTCGTGGCATAGTTCGAGCACGATGAAACTCAGTAAAGGGGCCAATGCGGCGGTGCCGACTTCCCTTCTTGCCGTGGTTGTTTCATGGCGGTCGGGGCATGCGGTCGATGCGCACGCGCTGTTGCTGGCGGAGGCGGGGACGGTGCGCACCGATCGGGATCTGGTGTTCTTCAATGCACCCCGACATATGTCGCAGGCAGTGACGCTCGATCAGGAACCCGCACCGGGGACCGCGCGCCTGAGCGTGTCGCTACCGCGCACCGAATCGGATGTGGCGCGGATCGTGGTCGCCGGATCGGTCGACGACGGCACCTTCGGCGATATCGCGGATCTGACCCTCACCATCGAGGCCGCGCACGGGCCGATCGCCCGGTTCGAGATCACCGATCCCGATGCGGTCACCGCAATGATGTTCGGCGAGTTCTACCGCCGTGACGGCCAGTGGCGCTTCCGCGCGATCGGCCAGGGTTGGGACAGTGGGCTCCCCGGCCTCGTCACCGAATTCGGCGTCACCATCGGCGACCCCGCCGAACCGACACCCGATCGGTCGCGCGTGGCGCACGCGAATCGGATACCCACTTTTCCAGTGCAGCAACGTGTCTCGACTGGCACGGCGCCGGCCGGATCACCCGGTCCCCAGCAGCTCGACACTGCGTCCTGGGAGCAGGACGGCACCCGCGCCGACCCGATTGGACAGCACGATCGGCCCGATGCAGCACCGGCCCGATCACGGACGCCCGGCGCATACCGTGCAGATCAGGCTGGGCACCACACCGCCGCCACCGGGCCCCGGGACCGAGCCGACCATCGCACCGACTCGGCCGACGAACGGCCTGCCCGGCCGCGACCAGGCAGGCCGGTCGACCTTCAGCGCCAGCGGCACGAGGTCGAACCGCCGATATCACCACCGCCGAATCCCGAACGCGCGGACTGGCATTCGGATCCCGAGAACCCCTCGAGGCTGCGCTGGTGGGATGGGGCCGAATGGACCAGTGCCACATACGAACGGCGGCTGCCCGGCCCACGCAGCTGTGAGCGGTGCGGAAATCCCCGGCGCCGCAAGCTGTTCGGCGGTCTTGCGCCATGCCAGAGCTGCGAGCAGCAGATCGAGGAATTCCTGACGCACTGGCATACCCAGGCCTGGCGGGCGCTGACCGCAGCCGGACCGCGCGGTGTGGAGTGGGATGCGCTGTGGGCGTCGTTGCGGTATCAGCGAATCGATGAGGGCCTGGGCCGGGCGGCGCTGCGTGATGTGGCGCTCACCTATGTCGAGCGACTGGTCGCCTTCGCATTCGCGGATGGCGAGATCGAGCAGACCGAGTTCGATGCGTTCGAGTACGCGATCGAAGAGTTGGCGCTGAGCGGACCGCTGGTCGAGGATCTGCGCAGGCGGATGTATCGGGGGCACACCCTGTCGCGGTTGCGCGGTGGGGATCTGCCGGTGGTGCGAACGCCCGGCCTGCATCTGGATCCGGAGGAGAAGGTGCACGTGGATCTGCCCGCCGTGCACGTCCGCCTGCTCGCCAAGGGCCCGAAGCTCACCGAAGGCAGGCTGATCGCCAGCAATAAGAAGCTGCGGTTCGTCGGTACCGACACCGGCACCGAATTGCCGTGGAACCGGGTGGTTTCGGTGCATGTCGAGCAGCGTTCGGTGGTTGTCGCGGCAACCTCGTCCCGCGGTGGCGCCACCTTCGATGTCGACGATCCGGATTACGTCGCGGCCGCGCTGGAAGGTGCGCTGCGAGTCGCCAAACGCCTGGTGCTCACGCCCGGCCAGCGCGACACCCGCAGCATCCCGCAGGAGGTCAAGGCCGAGGTGTGGCAACGTGACGGCGGTAAATGCGTCGAATGCGGCGATGGCCACTACCTGGAGTTCGATCACATCATCCCGCTGAGCCGCGGTGGCGCGACGAGTGCGACCAATCTGCAGATCCTCTGCCGCGCCTGCAACCGCGCCAAGGGTGCGCGGATCTGATGCGGATACCGCACGCGATCACGCACCGGAACACCGATGTGGTGAACAATGCATATGCGATGAAGCACGTTGAGCCGTCCGGCGTGTCACCGTAGCGTCCAATACCGAACAGAGCCGTTTGGGAGGATCAATGCAGGTAGCGGTAATCGGCGGAACCGGGGTACTGGGGGCCGCGGTAGTACGAGAGCTGAGTGCGCGCGGACATCGGGTCCGCGTTGTGAGCCGAACCGCTCCGGCGGATCGAACTCTGGACCATCGCTCCGCGGATCTCGCCACCGGCTCCGGCCTGGAATCCGCATTGGACGGCTGCGACACCGTCGTCGACGCGGTGAGCGCCCGCAGCCGGACCCGATCGGTCATGGTGGACGGCGTGCGTCGACTACTGGCTGCCGAAAAGCAGGCGAGTATCGGCCACCACGTCGAAATCTCCATCGTCGGTTGCGATCTCGTCCCCTTCGGCTATTACAACGCGAAGGTGGACCAGGAACAGGTGGTCACCACCGGCGAGATCCCCTGGACGCTGTTGCGCGCCAGCCAATTCCACGAACTCGTCACCGACATCCTGGCCCTGTCGGCGCGCTGGCGGCTCGCACCGCGCTCGACGGCGAAGATACAGCCGATCGACGTCGACGCCGTCGCGACAAGACTCGCCGACGCGGTGGACAACGGCCCGGCCGGACGCATTCCGGATATCGCCGGACCGACCGTGCACACCCTCACCGAACTGGCTGATATCTACCGCGAACACATCGGCCGCAAGCTGCTTCCGCTTCCGGTACCCATCCCGGGCCGCGCCGGACGCGCCCTACGGTCCGGCGCTCTCTGCCTGGACGGACACGGCGACGCAATCGGCATCGGCTACGCCGAATGGCTGTCTCGCCGAATCACTCGCTGATCAACCCGGCCGTGCGCCCCAGATCGGCCAGCATCGCATCGAAGAGGATCTCCGGATTCGACAGCGGGATCGGATAATTCCCGAACACCTCGAGCGTGACATGCCCGTATAGCCGTGCCCAGATCTGGATCATCAGATACGTCACGCCGAGGTCGAGCTTTTCGGCCGGAAATTTCTGCCCGGACTCCGAAAGCGCTGCCAGCAGCTCGGTTTGGAACAGTACGAGGTCATCGCGCAGCTCCGCCGGGATCACATCGGTCGGCGGCGTCACAACATCGTAGGTGGCCAGCAGTCGCCCGGCTGCGGCGAGGAAGATCCGGCCGAACGGTTCGTCGAACCGGCGCAGCATGCGCGCGCGGCCCGCGCCCGGCGAGGCGAACACCAGGGTGAATTCCCTGGTGTGCGCCAGCGCCCAGCGCCGGAATCCCCTGCAGATGGCGAAGAACTGCACCGCGCCGTCGTCGGGCAGCGTGGCGATCTGCTCGGACAGCTCGGCAGCGAGGTCCTCGCAGAACTCCAGGCGCAGACTCTCCAACAGGTCCTCGCGCGAGTTGTAATACCGGTACAGCGCGGGCGCGGTAATGCCGAGTTCGCGCGCGATCGCGCGCAAGGTGACCGCATCGGGACCGTGCTCGACCAGCAGTGCGCGGGCCACCCGGCGGATATCCGCATCCGAGACCACCGGTGCCCGCCCCCGCGGCTTGGAGCTGTTCATAGGGGAATTCAAGCGTATTCGACTTCCCAGCGCTTGATGCCGTTCAACCAACCCGAGCGCAACCGCACCGGATCGGAGACCTGTCGCAGGTTCGGCATCACATCGGCAATGGCGTTGAACATCAGATCGATCTGCAGCCGGGCCAGGTTGGCGCCCACGCAGTAGTGCGTGCCGGTGCCGCCGAAGCCGACGTGCGGGTTGGGGTTGCGCAGCACATCGAAGGTGAACGGGTTCTCGAATCCGTCCTCGTCGAAATTGGCCGAGCTGTAGAACAGCCCGAGGCGCTGTCCCTTCTTGATCTCCTGGCCGCCGACCTCGGTGTCCTGGGTGGCGGTGCGCTGGAAGGCGGTCACCGGGGTGGCCCAGCGCACGATCTCATCGGGCGCGGTGCGCGGGCGCTGCTGCTTGTAGAGCTCCCACTGCTCCGGGTTGTCGACGAAGGCCTTCATGCCGTGGGTGATCGAGTTGCGGGTGGTCTCATTGCCCGCGACCGACAGCAGGATCACGAAGAACGCGAATTCGTCCGAGCCCAGGTTCTCGCCGTTGATATCGGCATTGATCAGCTGGGTGACGATGTCGTCGGCCGGACATTTGCGCCGCTCTTCGGCCATATTCCAGGCGTAGCCCATGACCTCGGCGGTGGCGGTGTGGTGGTTGCCGTCGAACTCTGGATCGTCATAGGAGATCATCTGGTTGGTCCAGTCGAACAGCTTCTTGCGGTCGTCCTGCGGCACTCCGAGCAGTTCGGCGATGGCCTGCAGCGGCAGTTCGCAGGCGACCTGTTCGACGAAGTCGCCGCGCCCGGTCCGCTTGGCCTCGTGCACAATTCGGGCCGCACGCTCGGTGAGCGCCACACGCAAGCTCTCCACCGCGCGCGGGGTGAAACCCTTGGAGATGATGCGGCGGGTCTTGGTGTGCTGCGGCGGATCCTGGTTGAGCATCAGCATATTGCCGAGCATGTCGATCTGCTCGCGAGTGGTTTCCTCGTTGAACCGGATGATCGCGGTGTTCTCGTGTGAGGAGAACACCTCCGGATTCTTCGAGATCTCCTTGATGTGGTCGAGCTTGGAGATGACCCAGTAGCCGCCGTCATCGAAACCGCTGGCCCGCCCGGTCTGCGCGCACCACCAGACCGGGGCGGTCCGGCGCAGCTCGGCGAATTCCTGGATGGGCAAGCGGGTGGACAGCAGGTCTGGGTCGGTGAAGTCGAATCCTGCGGGAATCGACGGCGTGGTCACGGTCACGGCTATCTCCTACCGGTCTGACTTGGGCTGCAGACCTCACGACACTGGGGATGGCAGGCCGGCGGAGCCGGCGGGGCGGGTAAGAACTGTGTGGACACGTTCCGAAGCCGATAAAACCACACAACCCGAGTTTTGTGAATAGTGTTTAGTAAACCCCGTTAACTTCAGCTGCGGTAGCCGTCCAATCAGTTACGATTAATAGCGATTACCTATAAATAGTGACCTTGATCGCTTAACGCGAAACCGTGCACGCAACCGAGCGGACAAGCCTCTAATGGGACCCAACAGGTCACTATTCGGAGGTCCCCCATGCCCAGCCTGTACGAGCACGCCGGTGGCGATGAGGCATTGCATCGCGTCGAAGAAGCCTTCTACGACAAGGTGCTCGCCGATCCGGTGCTGAAAACCCAGTTCACCGAACGCCGCCCGACGCACGTCGACCATCTCACCTGGTTCACCGCCGAATCCTTCGGCGGCCCGGACCGTTTCACCCGCAACCTCGGCTTCGACTACATCATCGCCGTACATCGCGGCCTCGAAATCACCGACGAACAGCGTGAGCGCTTCGCCCAGCTGTATCTGGAGGCGTTCGAGGAGGCGGGGTTATTCGACGATCCCGCCTTCCGTGCCGCGGTACGCGAGCATGCCGAATTCGGTGCCCAAGTGGCACAACAGAATTCGCATGCCGAGTCCGACGACGAACTGCACCCGATCCGCGAGGTGCCGCACTGGACCTGGGACGGCGAGAACTGACCGCCGCCTATCCCGTCATGCGCGCGACCAGAGCCAGTAGCAAGAACGGCACGGTGGCGCTGACATCGGCCGTCTGATCCTCGGGTGTGCCACGAGTATGCGCCGCGACCGCGAAGCTCTCGCCGAACGATGCCGAGGCCACCTCCAGCGGCCCGCTGTCGGACCAGCCCCACTTGCTGCCCTCGACGCCGGGCAACCGCGCGGTCCCCCAGTCCTGTGCGGTGCCGTCGGCAGCCTGTTCGCCCGCCGCGGCCATCCAGCCGAAGATCGGCGACCAGGGTTCGGTTCGCTTCTTGGTCGCCAGGAAGTTGGCCACATCCGCGGTGCTGGTGTACGACATGCCCCAGGCCGGGCCCGATTTGGTAGCGGTCAGGCCGTACTCCGCGGCAATGGCGTCGATCGCCTGCGGATACTTCGCACCGAGTTCGTCGGCCGCGGAGTCGTCGGAATAGCGGATCATCCGCTCCGCCAACGCCATATCCGTCGCCGACCCGTCGCCTCGATGCAGTGCGTAGTCGACCATATAGAGCTTGACCAGTGACAATCCGGTGCGCATCTCGTGTTCGTTGCTGGTGCCCCACTGGACGCCCGGCAGCACCGAACGGAAGGAGAATGCGGTTCGCGACGGCACGCCGTCCTCGTCACCCACCTCGGCGGCGGCAACGGGCGCGGCGAACACCAGCACCACGGCGGCGGCGACCGAGATCGGGAAAGCCAAGCGGCCCATAGTTTCTCGTCTCCTATCGCACTACAGTCAGGACGGGCGGCTGCCAATGCCCGTCGATGGCAATGTCTTTCGGCGCGTACAGCCGCATGGTCAGTGAGAACTGCCCCGACGCCGGGATGGGCAGCCAATTGCCGGCCGGTACGCTCGTACCCGGATCCTCGTGCTGCACAGCGAGTTCGACCGAACCGTCCGAATCGGGGACCACCGGCACCTGATGTCCGATCGCATAGATATTCGCGGTATTCGGCACCAGGTAGCTGTCCGCGTCATAGGCGGTCAGCGACCAGAAGGCATCGACCGGTGGAAGTCGGCCGGGCGGGAAGTGCAGGCGGAACTTTCCGGGTGCGCCGCTGAAGTCCGCATTGCCGAACATGGTCGGGTAGATCGCGTCCTCAGCCAGGTTGGCGCCCAGGCCGACCCACGCGGTATTGGCCCGCAGCGAATAGTCGGTGCCGTAGGCACCGACCTTCGGATTGAAGCGCCATCCGTTCTCGTTCACCGTATTGGGGTCGGCGTAGGCCGGAATTTCCTTCTTCGCATCGTCGGCCGCGGCGGTCAGATCCTCGTCGGAAATGCCCTGGACGCTGCCGCCGGGGCGAATCCCGATGGTGGCGAAGCGTTTCATGGCCGGTTCGTCCTCGGGGCGCGGCGGATTCACCGCCAGCACCGCGCACATCCGCTCGAAGAAGGTCGCCGCATCCATCTCGAGCACCTGCTTCGGCGGCGGCACCGCGGTCGTACCCTTCGGTGTCGGGGCCGATGGTGGCGGCCGGCCCGCCGCCCATGCGCTGAGCGGTGCGAGTTTCAGCTGCTCCTGTAGCGCCGTGACGGCCGGAATATCGTCGGGTCCGTTGACCTGGATGCGACCGAGCAACCACATCGTCGGCGTCGGTACCGACAGCTGGGTCATGTCCTCGGGCACGGCTCCCGACCACTTCGGTCCGGTGACGAGATAGGTGAACGGCGGGCCGCCCGAATTCACCTGTGGCCGAACGCTACTGGGATTGTGCACGGTATTCGTCCAGGCATCGAGCAACTGCATCAGCCAGAAGCGGCCCGGATCCATTGCGGGTACCTGCAAGACGACCGGCTCGGCCGAGACATCGAGCCATGCGGCCGAATACAGGGTGTCCAGATTCAGCCGCACCACATCGCGGCGCTCCGGTGTCGGCAGCGCCCCGGCGTGCTGGAAGGTATTGACCGGGGTTACCGCCTCGGCCGCAGCCCTGGTGAGGTCCATCAGCACCAGCGGATACCCGAAGACGTAGGCATCCTTGGCGATGTCGCGCGCCTCATCGGATGCCACGGTCGAACTCGACGGCGTGTTGTCCGAGGATTTCCCACAGGCGGCCAGTCCGACACCAGTCACGGCGAGCCCGAGTGCGGTTCTGCGCGAGACGTCCATACATCTCCTTCATCCGACTCGGTCCAGACTCGGCGGTTGCCAGCGGCCGTTGAGCGCCCGCTCCTCGGGCACATACAGGCGAAGCGCGAGCCGGAAGGTGCCGGTCTCCGGTATCGGCAACCAATTGCCGGATGGCACATCACTTCCCGGGTCCGCCGCCTGGATGGCGAGTTCCAGCGAGCCGTCGGCCAGCGGTACGACGGGACGCTGATGACCGACCGAGAAGATGCCCGCCGGGTTCGGCACCAGAAAGCGCTCCGCGGTGTAGGCGGTCAGCGACCAGAAGGCCCGCGCGGGCGGAGTCTGGCCAGCGGGGAAATGCAGCCGGTACGAGCGCGGCGCACCCTGCTCCCCCGCATTCGCGCTGATCTCCGGATAGACGGTGTCTTCCGGCAGATTCGCACCGAGTGCGGTCCACGCAGTCGAGGCACGCAGTGAGTAATCGGTGCCGTAGGCGCCGAGGTTCGTCGCGAAACCCCAGCCGTTCTCACGTCTGGCTTTGGGATTGGCGTAGTCCGGGATGCGCATCTGGCCCGCCGCCACCGCGGCGTTGAGATCGGCGACCGGCGCACCGTCCAGCGTGCCGCCCGGCCGGATGCCGATCTTCGAAAACCGCTGCAGCGCGGGAGCATCGTCGCGGGCGGGCGGGTTGGTGAGCATGAGTGTGCAGAGCCGGTCGAAGAAGGTGCGCCCGTCCATCCGCGCAACCTGCTGCGGGGGTGCGATCGGGGCGGTCGTAACGGGATTGATCACCGGGGTCGGCCGTTCACCGCGCAACCAGGCGCTCAACGGTGCGAGCAGCACCTGCTGCTGCACGCTCTCGGCGGCGTCGAAATCGTCCTGACCGCGCAGCTCGATGCGACCGATCAGCCAAGCGGTCGCGGTGGGCATCGCCAACCTGGTCAGGTTATCCGGCAGCGCACCGGACCAATTGGGGCCGGTGATCACGTAGCCGTACGGCGGGTCCTGACCGGCGCGCACCCGTGGTGCGACACTGCTGGGATTGTGGGTGGTATTGGTCCAGGCGTCCATGATCTGCATGAGCCAGTACCGGTCGCCGTCCATCGGCGGAACCTGCAGCACCACCGGTTCGGCACCAACGTCGAGCCAGGCTGTGGCATAAAGGGTGTCGATATTCGGCATGACCACCGTATTCATCCCGGGATCCACCGGGCTGACGGCCCAGATCCGATTGGCGGGTACGGCGGCGGTATTCGACTGCAGCGTGACATCCATCAGCACCAGCGGATATCCATAGATATAGGCGTCGGTCGCGATCGAACGCGGATCACTCGGCGGCACACTGCCGGAACTCGCCACATTATCGGAATCCGTCGATTTGCCGCACGCGACCAGGCCCGCGCCCGTAACGGCACCGGCCAGCAGCATTGATCGCCGCGACATACTCATGCCTTCTCCCTACTTTCCCGATCAGGTCGGACAACTTCGAGAGAGATCAGCCGGAGTATAGCCACATATTTGCCGTAATTCGGGCAAGCGGCGATGCGGCCGGGTTTTCGGGGTCAGCCGGTGCCGAGAATCGAATTCATAATCGTACCCGCACTGGTGGCAACGACACCGCCGATCATGGCTCCCGCCACCATCTTCGGCGATTGCATCGCACCGCCGTTCCATTTCTCCCAGGCGAACCGGCCGCCCGCATAGATGATGCTGATTATTCCGGACAGCAGGGCAAACCAGGTCAGATAGCGCACCATCTGCAGCAGCTTGTCCGATAGCGGCGGAGCTTGCGGCGTCGGATTCTGGATCTGCGCCAACGTCGCATAGGCATCGCCGATCGACATCAGATAGATGTTCATCGTCTACTCCTCGACTATCACGCCCTTTCCATGATCCGCACAACGAGTGGTCTCGCAACCGTGCAGGCATCGTGACTGCACGGTCGCCTAGAAACCGATACCATCGCTCGGAGAGCTCGTTAACCCCCTGTCCCGCATCCAGAATGAGCAACACGAGATGATCCTGGCCACCGTTTACGACACTTGGGCGCAGATCGGCAATCCCACCCCCGAGGCCCCTCCGGTGTCCGACAAGATTCTTCAACTGGTCCGCTACTTCACCTGGTTCGTGCTGCTCGCCGGCATTTGCGCCATCATCTACGCAGGTGGTCGCTTCGCCTGGGAGAAGTGGAGCGGCGGCGGTCTGGAATCCCCGAAGATGGTGGCCGGAGCCATGATCGGCGGTGTCATCGCCACCAGTGCGGGCACCATCATGAACGCCGTCATCGGCTGAGTCCGCGACTTCGACTGCGGACCGGCACGATTCAGCGCAGGATCCCCGCTCGGCCGGCCGCACGCAGCCAGTCCGGGAATTCGCCCAGCAACCTGGCATACAACTGCGCGTCGTCCACAAGGTCTATGTCGTCGAGGGCGAAGAAGCCCGCGTTGTCCACGACTCGATCCGGCATTTCGTCGAGGGTGCGCAGCAGACCGTAGTTGGCCCGGCCGAGGCCGACGAACTGCCAGAAGGCCGGCAGTCGGGACGCATCGCGCATGAGCGCGGCGATCTCGCGCTTCTTCGCGAAGCCGCCGTCGGTGAAGAACAGCACCAGGGTCGGCGCATCTCCGGGCCGCAGCGAGGCGATGATGTCGCGCATGATCGGCAGTTCGTCATTGCGACCGCCGATCCTGGCGTAGTCGATGCCCTGGTGAGTGCCGGTGAGGTGCAAGAAGGTCTGAGCCCATGCCTCGCCGTGCTCGACGGTGATATCGGGCAGTTTCGCGAAGGACAGCGCGTAGAGGTAGGCCTCCAGCGTGCCGTCCTCGTCGAGTTGGGTCGCCACCGGGATCATCCGCTGCACAACGCGGTGCACGACCTGTTTGCTGTATTGCCTGCTCATGCTGAGGGTTTTGTCGATGACCAGGATGACGCGGGCGCGAATTCCGAAGGCGTTCTTGTTGATCAGGACCTTGGCGACTTCGCGTTTGCGCAGGTCGAGTTCGGCGCGCTTCTCGAAGGAGAGTGCGGCTTCACCGGGGACGGTGCGAACCTCCGGAGTGGCGGGAGGAGTGACCGGCGCGGGCTCGTCGTCGACGCTTACCCCGTGATCGGTGACCAGCGCGGCGAACCCGCCCGCATAACCCTGCCCGACCGCGCGGACCTTCCACTCGGAATTACGCCGATACAATTCCAGTGCGATGACGACGGACTCGCTGTCGAGTCCATCGATTACATACTCGTAGAGCGCATTTCCTGGTCCGTCGGCAACGGTGGCAATCGGCGGCGCGAATTGCCCGAAAGTTGCCCCAGATTCGTCCAAAGTGATTACAACACGTATCTGGGCGATATCGGCAGGGATATGGGCCGTGGAAACGACCAGCGCCGCAGGCGTTCCCGGCCGCAACTCGACGCCGGACGCATGCGGCTGATTGAAGAAGACGAAATCGGCGTCGGTGCGAACGCGGCCCGCTTCGGTCACCAATAATGCCGAGACATCGGCCGGGGCGATGGATCGCACCGAGACAACCACATTCGACGCCGCGAGCGGGCCGTTCTGCCCCTTGACGAGTGATATGCCCACCGCGACTCCCTGCCGTACCCGATCGAACCTGTACAGACTAGGCGTCTCACAGCCCCCTGAGCAGTGTCAACACATCCAATGCCGTTTCGACGGAATCGCTGAGCAGCCGGATCTCCGCCGCGGTCGCGTCGTGCAGTCCGGGATCCGCCAGCGCCAGGCCATTGCCGTAGATCACCACGTTGTATCCGAGATCGGCGGCCCGCAGCAGCGGACCGGTCGCCACGCCCGCACCGAGCAGCAGGTCCAGACCCTCGCCGACGAAATAGAACCGCCACAGCGGACCGAGATCGCCGTTATAGATCTCCTTGGTCCGATCGATGATCACCTGACCGGAGGCGGCGATCGCGTCGACGATCTTGAAGTAGTCGGGCGCGTTCTCCGGCTTACTCGCAACCGTCGCTACGGAATGCGTGAGATCCACGCTCAAATGCGCGTTGTAGCCCGCCATGGCGACGCGGGCGGGCGATACCTCACACCGGCGAGCGAGCTCGAAATACCGCGCCCAGTGCGGCTCGACCGGCGCGCCGGTGAAGGCCGCGTGCACATTGACCAGGAACCGCCGCAGCAATTCCAGGCTGATCGCATGCGCGTACTCCGGATCCACGAACGCGCCGGGATCGCGCTGCAACGGCATTACCGCCGACTGCTCCACACCGTCGAGCCCGAGCGAAAACAGCCCGCGCCGATCCCGGTGCGCGACCAGGATATCGGTGATCTCGTGGTGGCGCGCCACCGCGGTCTCCAAGCGCTGCAACGGATCTCCGGTCAGCGTGCTGGTATCGGAGAGTCGCGCGATGGTGTCCAGTTCGTCCGTCGACAGTGGCGTGCCGCACAGCGCCGGATCAACCGGCTCCGCGACGGCCACCGGCGTCAGTCCGACGGCCATCGCGATTACCGCGGTGATCAGTCCGAGGACCGCCGTTCGCAGGGAAGCTAGCACCGGCGAAGTCTAAAGCGCGATTCAGGTTTTCGCCGAACGTGACACGTCAGCCCACGAATTCGCGGTCACCGTAGTGGACGGTATCCGGATTCCACGTGCCTCCGATGCTGGTGACGAATCGCTGGGTCAGCGTGAAATCCGCGAGGTCGGCGACCAGGATGAGACTGCCGGATTCGGTGACGGACCCGCCGACCAGATGCTCGCGCGCCTCTCGATCGGCGACGAGCGCGTCACGGAACCGGCGCACATCGACACCGGCGACCTCGACCGTGAAGGCGTCGACCTCCGACGCGGTATTCGGCAGGTGGCGGAAGGTCAGCACCGACTCCTGAGCGAATCGAGTCCGCACCTGATCGCCGATGCGATGCAAATCGGCGGCATCGACACAGGCGAGATGGAATTCGCGCGAACGCTCATAGGTCGCATGCTGCCGCTCATCCGACCAGAACACCCCACTGACCAAGGTGGACCCCACCGGCAGCCCGACATTCCCGAGCGCGATCCCGTCGACCTGAAGTTCGAACGCCGCCAACCCATTCCGCAACCGCTGGTCATCCGGATCGGTGATCGTCGCCGTGTTGTCGGTCGCGAACAGTTCCGCAGTGGGCTGCAATGGATTGCCCACCGCACACGCATTCGGCGCCGCCTGCGCCGGTCCCCCGACCAGCACGGTACCGAGGAGCAAGGCAACCACAACGCCGACAACGCGTGACACGATCATCTGGATCCTCTCCGTCACCGATGAGCCCCGATGGCCACCCACACCTTGGGCGCGGCTTTTTCGAATTCCCCGCCATGCTGTTCATTCTGCATGAGGACGGCGCGCTGCGAGACCTGCAATTCAGCGGGCGGGACCCGGCGCGCGCTTCGAGCGAGACCAGCCGAAGGTCAGGGCTACGGCACGTTTCCAGTTGTCGTACTCGTCTGCGCGGTGGGTGGGGTCCATTTGGGGGATCCATTGTCCGGCCAGGCGCCAGTTGCTGCGCAGTCCTTCGAGGTCGGGCCAGTAGCCGACGGCCAGACCGGCGGCGTAAGCGGCTCCGAGAGAGACGGTTTCGGCTACGAAGGGGCGCATGACAGGGATGTCGAGGACGTCGGCGACGATCTGCATGAGCAGGTTGTCGGAGGTCATACCGCCGTCGACGCGTAGGGTGCGGGCCTGGAGACCGGAGTCGGCGTTCATGGCGTCGACGACTTCGCGGGTCTGCCATGCGGTCGCCTCCAGGACGGCGCGGGCGAGGTGGCCCTTGTTGATGTATGAGGTCAGGCCGATGACGAGACCCCTTGCGTCACTGCGCCAATGCGGCGCATACAGGCCGGAGAACGCGGGCACGATATAGCAGCCGCCATTGTCTTCGACTGTGCGAGCGAGGGTTTCGATCTCGGGTGCACTCGACACCAGACCGATGTTGTCGCGCACCCACTGCACCAGCGAGCCGGTGACCGCGATCGGCCCCTCCAACGCGTATACCGGTTCGGGCTCGATCTGATAGCCGATGGTGGTGAGCAGACCGTGCGAGGACTGCACCAGCTCACGTCCGGTATTCATCATCAGGAAGCCGCCCGTGCCGTAGGTGCATTTGGTTTCCCCACGGGCGAAACAGGTTTGGCCGAACAGTGCGGCGTGCTGGTCGCCGAGCGCGGCGGCGATCCGGATGCCTGGCACCACTCGGCTGGTCGTCCCATAGGATGCGGTCGACGGCTGAATGCTCGGCAGCATCGCGGCCGGAATTCCGAAGAACTCCAACAGTTCTCGATCCCAGGCGAGCGAGGCGATATTCATCAACAGCGTGCGACTGGCATTGGTGACATCGGTGCGATGCACACCGCCGTCCGGTCCACCGGTGAGATTCCAGATCAGCCAGGTCTCCATGGTGCCGAACAGCACTTCCCCGCGCTCGGCCCGATCTCGCAGTCCGGGAATGGTATCCAACAGCCAGCGCAGCCGCGGCGCGGCGAAATAGCCGGCCAGCGGCAGACCACACAGTTCGCGAATTCGTTCCGCACCAGGCCTGCTCTCGAATTCGCGCACCAGTTCATCGGTGCGCACGTCCTGCCAGACGACCGCCCGCCGGATCGGCACACCGGTATGGCGATCCCACACCACTGTGGTCTCGCGCTGGTTCGCGATGCCAAGGGCCACAACCTGTTCCGCCGCGATACCGGAATCCCGCAGCGCGTGCGGCACGATCCGCTCGACATTGCGCCAGATCTCCAGCGCATCCTGTTCGACCCAGCCGGGCCGCGGATAGTGCTGCTGATGTTCACGCTGCGCGACGCCGACCAGGCGTGCGCGCTGATCGAACAGGATGCACCTGGTGGAGGTGGTGCCCTGATCGATCGCCAGCACATAGCGTTGCACCATCGGCTACTTCCTGTCGGATGAGAATTGGTGCCACATGACGTACGAAACTCATTGTCCGGCACCGAGATCCCGCGATACCGCATGCGCGGCATCACGGACGTGCCCGACCAGCGTCGGCCGGTGCCGCAGTTGCGGATCGCAGAGCCGGTCGACCGGGCCGCTGATCCCGATCGCACCGACCACGAGTCCACCGTGTGTCCGGATCGGCGCGGCTATACCGGCCACCCCGGACCGGAATTCCTCGGTCTCCCCGGCCCATCCGGCCTGCCGGACCGCGGCAAGCGCCCGGGTGAGCGCCGCCCGATCGACAATGGTGCGCCGTGTGAGCGGCGCCAATTCACCACCGCGAACAGCGACGGCCAGCTCGGCGTCATAGGCGAGCAGCACCTTGCCGAGCGCGGTCGCATGCGCCGGTAGCAATTCGCCGACCTCGAGCGCCTGTTCGGAGTTGTCCGGCCGGAAGACGTGGTGCACGACCAGCACGCTTTCGTCCGCCGCGGCACCGATTCGCACCGACTCCCCTGTCCGCGCGGCCAGGGCATCGGCCCAGTTGATCGCCCGCGAGCGCAGTTCGTTGTTGTCGAGATAACTTGTCCCGAGATGCAGTACGGCCGCGCCGAGCTGATACTTGCCACTGGCCTGATCCTGTTCGACGAATCCCACGCCCTGCAATGTGCGCAGGATGCCGTGCGCGGTCGGCTTGGCCAGCCCGAGCGCACCCGCGATTTCGCCGACCCCGAGGCGGCCGGAACCCCGAGCGAGCAGCTGTAGGACGGCCGCCGCTCGTTCGATCGATTGGATCGGACCGGGCATACGCCGAAACCTATCCCGCCGATTCGACAATGTCGAACACGCACCGACGGACCACCAACACCCACACAACGCGATGTGACCTGCACCATAGCGACCTTCACGGTCGCTGGACAGTAGTGAGGTCGCTCGGCGATGGCGATCGCAACCGTTCGGCATTGTCGAACGCACGCTATGTCCGTTTCGGCAATCCGGTCGTAGCGTCGGCCCCAACGGCCGCAACCGCGGCAGTCTTTGCAGACGGAGGCTCAACGGTGAACTTCGACTCGTACGTCGGCGCCATCGATCAGGGCACCACGAGCACCCGTTTCATGGTGTTCGACCACGGTGGCAACGAGATCGCCCGGCACCAGCTCGAGCACGAGCAGATCCTGCCGCGCGCCGGGTGGGTGGAGCACAACCCGACCGAGATCTGGGAGCGCACCCGTTCGGTCATCGTGTCCACCCTGAACAAGGCGAATCTCGTCGCGAGCGATCTGGCCGCGGTCGGTGTGACAAATCAGCGCGAAACCACCGTGGTGTGGAATCGCCGGACCGGGCGGCCGTATTGCAACGCCATCGTCTGGCAGGACACCCGCACCGACAAGATCGCGGCCGAGTTGGAACGCGCCGGCCACGGCGAAATCATCCGCCGCAAAGCGGGTTTGCCGCCCGCCACCTACTTCTCCGGCGGCAAGCTGCGCTGGATCCTGGAAAATGTGCCCGGCGTCGCCGCCGATGCGGACAGGGGCGAGGCCGTCTTCGGCACCACCGACACCTGGCTGCTGTGGAATCTCACCGGCGGCATCGACGGCGGCGTGCACGTCACCGATCCGACCAATGCCAGCCGCACCATGCTGATGGATCTGGAGACCTGCGACTGGGACGACGAACTGTTGTCCCTCTTCGGAATTCCGCGCGCCATGCTGCCCGCCATCGCGCCCTCGTCGAATCCGGAACTATTCGGCAGGACCCGCGCCGACGGACCGTTCGGCGGCGAGGTGCCGCTGGCGGGTGTGCTCGGCGATCAGCAGGCGGCCACCGTCGGTCAGGTGTGCTTCCGCCCCGGCGAGGCCAAGAACACCTACGGCACCGGAAACTTCCTGCTGCTCAATACCGGAACCGAACTCGTGCGCTCCCAGCACGGGTTGCTCACCACCATCGCCTACCAGTTCGGCGCCGAGAAGCCGGTGTACGCGCTGGAGGGTTCGATCGCGGTCACCGGCTCGGCCGTGCAGTGGTTGCGCGATCAGCTCGGCATCATTTCCGGTGCGGCACAAAGCGAATCGCTGGCGCGGCAGGCCGAGGACAACGGCGGGGTGTACTTCGTGCCCGCATTCTCCGGCCTGTTCGCACCGTATTGGCGATCGGACGCGCGCGGTGTGATCGTCGGGCTGTCGCGGTACAGCACCAATGCCCATCTCGCACGGGCCACGCTGGAATCGATCTGCTATCAGACCCGTGATGTCGTCGAGGCCATGGAGGCCGATTCCGGTGTGCGATTGGACACTTTGCGCGTGGACGGTGGCGTCACGGCCAACGAACTGTGCATGCAGTTGCAGGCCGACTTCCTCGATGTGCCGGTCTCGCGGCCGGTGGTCGCGGAGACCACCGCACTCGGCGCGGCCTATGCGGCCGGGCTGGCAGTCGGATTCTGGAGCGACACCGACGAACTCGTACACAACTGGCACGAGGACAAGCGCTGGACCCCCACTTGGACCGCGGAGCAGCGCGAACGCGGTTACGCACGTTGGCAGAAGGCGGTCTCGCGCACGCTCGACTGGATCGACGTCGACGACTGACCACCCCATCTCGAAGACGCAGTAGCACCGAAACAAGGAGACATACCGTGTCCGCACGTTTGGACTCGAACTACCGCGCCAATGCATTGCACACATTGGGCGACAATGAAATCGACGTACTGGTTATCGGCGGCGGCGTAGTCGGCGCCGGTGCCGCCCTCGATGCCGCCGCCCGCGGCCTGACCGTAACCCTGGTCGAGGCAAGGGATTTCGCGGCGGGCACGTCGAGCCGGTCCAGCAAGCTCATCCACGGCGGCCTGCGCTATCTGGAGCAGCTCGACTTCTGGCTGGTGCGCGAGGCTTTGAAGGAGCGCGGCCTGCTGCTGCACCGGCTCGCCCCGCATCTGGTGCGCCCGGTGTCGTTCCTGCTGCCGCTGCAGCACCGGGTCTGGGAGCGCGCCTACATCGGCGCGGGCGTCGCGCTGTACGACACCATCGGCGGGGCCAGGGCGCTGCCCATGCACCGGCACCTGTCGCACACGCGCGCAATGGAATTGGCGCCCGCACTGCGCGACGACGCGATGATCGGCGCGATCCGCTACTTCGACGCACAGGTCGACGACGCGCGCCACACCATGACCATCGCCCGCACCGCCGCCCAGCACGGCGCGACGGTACTCACCCGCACCAAGGTCACCGGACTGTTGCGCGACGGCGAGCGGGTGATCGGCGCGCACGTCACCGATGTGGAGACCGGTCGCGAATACACCGTGCGTGCCCGCCGGGTGATCAGCGCGACCGGCGTCTGGACCGACGAGATGAACAAGATGACCGACGTGGAATTCCCTTTCCACGTGCGCATGTCGAAGGGCGTGCACATCCTGGTCCCGCGCGAGCGGCTCGACCTGGATACCGGTCTGATCATGCGGACCGAGAAGAGTGTGCTGTTCGTGATCCCGTGGGCCCGGCACTGGATCATCGGCACCACCGATACCGATTGGGCGCTGGACAAGAACCATCCGGTGGCCAGCGATGCCGATGTGCAGTACATCCTCGATCACACGAACGCGGTGCTGCGAGAGCCGTTGACCCGCAACGATATTGTCGGCACCTACGCGGGTCTGCGCCCGCTGCTGTCGGGCACGTCCGCCGATACCGCGACGCTCTCGCGGGAACACGCTGTCGCGGAACCGGTTCCGGGTCTGTTCGTGATCGCGGGCGGTAAGTACACCACCTACCGCGTGATGGCGGCCGATGTGGTGGACGCGGCCGTCGAGGGGCTCGGTCGCGCGGCCGCACCGTCGGTGACCGAACATCTGCCGCTGCTCGGTGCAGTCGGCTACCAGGAACTGGCCGCCGATGTGAACAGCGTCGCGCAGCGGGCCGGTCTGCCCGTCGCTACTGTCGAGCACCTGCTCGGTCGCTATGGTTCGGGCGTCGCCGAGCTGTTCGATCTGATCGCGGCCGAACCGGAGTTGGCCGAGCCGCTCCCCGGTGCCGGTGAGTACCTCGGTGCCGAGATCGTCTACGCGGTGACCCATGAGGGCGCACTGCATCTCGACGATGTTCTCACCCGACGCACCCGCATCTCGATCGAAACCGCCGACCGCGGCCTGACCGCCGCACCCGCGGTGGCCTTCCTCATGGGCGCGCGACTCGGCTGGGACGCGGCGACCACGGATCGCGAAATCACCCGCTACCGCGAGCGAGTCGAGGCCGAACTCGCGGCCAACAAGGCCACTGACGACGAGTCGGCCAACGCGGCCCGCTTGGTCGCCGTGGCCTGATCCGAGTCGATTCGGCCCGGTGCGGGGCGTCCGCACCGGGCCGAATCGGCTCGACAAAAATGGGTTCATCCGAAAGGCGGGCGGTTCCGAATGTAGGTAAGTAATCATCGATGTTCGGAATGAGGTAATCCATGGGTAAACATCGACCCACACATCCGGTTCGTCTCATCCGTCGACGGACAGCCGCACTGGTTTTGGCCAGTGCGCTTCCCCTGTCCGCCGCCCTGATCAGCACCACACCCGCTAGCGCCGAGTCGCAACCACTCGGCACCGCGACGCTCTCGGAGACTCCGTACGGACTGGCGCTCATCGCCGATCCATCGGCTCCGGTCGACGACCCCGCCGCCTTCGCGACCTTGCCGCTGCGCGACGCCACCGCACCGGTGGCCGAGCCGGACGCCACGGTGCCGGACATTCCGAACGCGGCACAGCCGGACCAAGTCCCGCAGGCGCCCGTTGTCACCAATCGCATCCGCATCGGCAATATCCAGGTCGATCGCCCGGACTTTCTGCCGCCCGAACTGGCCGACCAGATCAACGGCGGCTCCACGGCTACCGAAGGCGCACTGTCCCAAGGCCTTCAGTCGGTGGGCGTCGAACGCGCTCGTTCCGACCAAATCGCCAGTGCTGTCGTAGGTGACGCGGTCGTAGGCGCGTCAGTGGGCTCCACCCTGGCGAGCCCGCTAGCCGCCACCAGTGCCGTCGTCGGCGCGGCCGCAGGTCTCATCGCCGGGATCCCATTCCTCCCGGCGGGCTTGGTCGTCGTCCCCATCATCGGCGCGGCCATCGGCTACGCGGTGATCGCCATCCCGGCCGCCGCGGCCGGCGCCGCCGCCGGCGCGGCCGTCGGAGTTGTCCACGGTGCCGTCACCCCGATACCAACCGAGGAACAACCGACGATCTCATAACGCCCGTCGTGCGGCGACGGTCGAATATGACCGTTGCCGCAGCTACTCGGATCGATCGAGTCGGGGTGCCGCTGTGCGGCACCCCGATAACGATCTAGTCTCGGGCACACCCATCATTTCGGTGATGATCTCGATCGGCACCGGATAGGCGTAACCCTCCCGCAGATCGGCCACCTCGCCCTTCGGAGTGGCCGCGAGCGCGTTCAGCAGCCCCTCGGTGATCGCCTCCGATCCGCGGCCTCGGCGATGATTAGTCGGTGACTCCGATTCGGTGACCCTCGCGAATGACCGACCCATGCGTCATGGCGAAGACGATGGAGGTGGCGAGGAGGGCTTCGAATACGGCAGCGCCGAGCGTAACGGCTTGCAGCGGGTCGAGTGGGCCGTTCGAGGGTGCGATACCGCCGTGATGTCTGTGCCCGACCGACGTCGACATCGAGAAATGCACCGCTACCAGCACCAGGTTCAGCAGTGCCGTCAGACCGAAAACCTTGGTGCACGGGCGAATCCAGAGGGCCGGAACACAGCGCAGACAGACCAGCGCCATGATGAGCGCGACCATGCCGTGCAGCAACCCGTTCGCGGCGACACCGGCAATGTGCAAACCCGAGGTGGCGATGCCGCAGACCGCCAGCAGGCGGCCCGCGATGCTGATCCCGGACCGCCTGCGGGGTGAATCAGTCGCCATGGCAATGGGATTCGTGCGCGGGACCACAGTGGTCACTGGTTGTCGCCGGGACATTCATGACCGGGTTGGCGGCGAAGAACCCATAGGGCTTCAGGGTGAATCCACAATAGTCGGTGGGCATGACAGGCCAATCCTCGGTGCGGGGAAAGTGCGTGAGTCCGAAGGTGTGCCAGACCACGATGTCGGTGCCGTCGAGGGATCGGTTCGCGGCCATGTAGGCGGGTAGGCCGTCACCGCCCGGATTCTGATTGACGAGATCACCGGCGGGGTAACGCTCCTCGGGGGCGTAGCGGGTCACCCAGAGTTGTTTGGTTGTATAGGCCGCGCGGGCCGCGATCGAGGAGGACGCGTCGGCGAGCAGCGTGGGTGTTTGCTCCGGGTACAGGACGTAGGCGGTCGGTGCACCCATGCGGTTGGTCTTTTCGGTATTGACGATGTGCCATACCCGACCGACGGAGGCATCGGCGTCGCGCGCCCCCTCGGATTCGCTGGTGATACGGGTGGATTTCGCGGTGAACGCATTGCCGAACGGGTTCGTCTCGCCGACCGGCACCCGTTGCACCTGCACCTCGTCCACCGCATTTGCCAGACCATCGACCATCATGTCCAAACGCGCGCTGAACAGGTGCTGGTGATACGGCAGCCCGAGACCGGGCGCGACTTCGCTTTGGTAGGGCGAACCTTCGGGCGGGTAGGCCGCAGTGAACGCGACGCCGGTCAGCTTGGCCTCGCATTCGATGGTGCCGTCCAGGTAGAGGTACCAGTAGAACCCGTAGTCGTAGTTTCCGACCGTGGTGAAGAAGCTGATGACCAGGCGACGCTGCCGCCGAACCTCACTGACTCCGGTGAACAGATCGGTGTGCTTCCAGAGCGTGCCGTAATCCTCCTCGTGCATGCATATTGCGTTCTCGATGGTGCGTGGCATGCCGAGCTCGTCGCTGAGAGTGGCGTCGAAGTAGTGGATTTCGCCGAGACAGTCGCAGCCGAGGCGCAACGAGTTGGCGAATCGGCCGAATAGATATTCACCGGTGTCGAAGTAGTTCTGCCAGTAGCGATTCGGGGACGGATCGGCATAGGGCACCACCATTTCCGCGATGGAAGCCCGGTAGAGCACGGGCCGGTATCGCTCGGCGTCCCGGAATGCCAACTGCCGCAGGATCAATCCCTCGCGCGCATCGAATCCGATACTCAGTCGCCAGTTGGCCCATTCGATCCGATCACCATCGACGGTGAAGCTGGGTCCCTGCGGCTGGCTGATTTCGATGGGACGCAACCCTTCCAGCGGCGGACCGGCCTGCGCCGGGTCCTGGAAGTTGCCCGGTTCCGCGGGCACATCGAAGGTCCGGAAATCGATCAGATCGACCAACTCGCGGGCGATGATGTCGACGTAGGCGCACAGGCCGTCGACCGGATGCGCCCACGGGTGATCCTGCGGATGATCCTGTCGGAAGGCGAATACGCGAATTATGCGCCGCCCCTGCTCATTCGGAATATCGTAGTGTCCGGCGGACAGCGGCACACAGACGACGGACTCCGGATCGACGCCCCGCTGCCGCAAAGCGGCGCACCAGCGCTCGTTATCGGCGAGCACCGTCCCGACCGCCGCGAACTCCTCCTCGAGGATCGGTACTTGGCCCCGCGTACCGTCGATCGGCCTATCCGCGCGGATCACACGCGCGGTCAACGACACCGAGACATCGCGAGCCGCGCCGGATGCGAGATCCAACAGCAGCACTCGCACCAACCGTTCCGGTGCGGGCCCGGTTCCGGCCTGGTAGGCCAGCACCTGCGCCTTATCTGGTTCGTCCAGTCCGACGTAGACGAATCGGCCGGTCGCCGTGAGCGAGCCCGTATCGGCGACGATGGCACGCACCATGGTGATCTCGTCGGCGGAGAGGCTTTCGAGCACTCGCACATCGGTTGCGCGCGTATCGAATTCGATGATGGACATGGCAGGTCTCCTCCGAGGGTCAGGCGGCGATCGCGTCGGCGATGCCGTCGTAGGCAGTGCGGTTCGTACGGCGCATGGCATACGCTTGCGCGATCCCGGCCAGCGGAAACACCGCCGTGACGAGCAGCAGGATCACGGCGAGCGTGGTCGAACCACCGATCAAGGTTGGAAAGTTCGCGATGATGATGCCCGCGGCCACCAGCAGCCCGATCAGGCCGAGCGTTGGGGCGATGCGTGTCTGCCACACCCGGGTATCCGCGCGGGTGCGCGCGAAGTAGATGATGACGGCGAGGCAGGTCGTCGCCATGAGCACCGCGACGCCCAGCGTCGCGACTCCCGAGAACCAGGTGAAGACCTCGAGTTCGGGATCCAGCCGGCACAGTGCGAACACGGCCACCAGCGTTGTCGCGGTGACAGTCTGCACCAGCGACGAGCTGTGCGGCGACAGATGCTTGCTGTGCACGCCCGCCAGCGAACCCGGCAGTACACCCGTCGACGCCATCGAATGCTGGTACCGCGCAACGACATTGTGGAACGAGAGCACACACGCGAACAGGCTCGTCAGCAACAGCACATTGATCGCGACGGCGCCCACCGAGCCGAGATAGTCCGATGCGGTCCGCACGATCATGCCCGCCGGATCCTCGGCAGCGACCGCGACCACCTGTGCCGGCCCCCACGCCATGACCAGCGCCCAGGTCCCGAAGGTGTAAAACACCCCGATCGCGATCACCGCCGCATAGGTGGCCCGCGGAATCGTCCGGTGCGGATCGCGCGCCTCGTCTCGGAAGATGGCGGTCGCCTCGAACCCGATGAATCCGGCCAACGCCATCATCAAACCGATACCGGGCGAACCCGATAGCGCGGCGCTCGGTGTGAAGGGCTCGAGCGAGAGCCCATCGGCCCCACCGCGTCCCATCACGACCGCGGCCAGCACGAGCACGATCCCCACCTCGCCGATCAGCAACAGCCCCAACACCTTCGAGCTGAGCTCGATATGCCGGTAACCGAGCACACCGACCGCGGCGACGACCAGCAATGCATATACGTACCAAGGCAGGTCGGGGCCGCCGATATCGACCACCGACCGTTCGAGCGCGGCGCCAAGATATCCGTAGACCGCCACCTGAATCATCGTGTAGGTCAACAGCGCCAGATACGCCGCGCCCAATCCCATCGGACGTCCGAGCCCGTAGCCGACATAGGTGAAGAAGGCTCCGGCCTTGGGCACATACCGGCTCATCGCCCCGAGTCCGACCGAAAAGAACAGCAGCACTATGGCGGACACCACGAACATGGTCGGATACCCGGCCCCGTCGCCGATCAGCATGCCGATCGGCGCCGCACCACCGATCACGGTGAGCGGCGCGGCCGCCGCCACGACCATGAAGACGATCGCCCCCGGGCCGAGCGAGCCGCGCAGACTGCCGGCCGGTGGGGATACAGCCGTCGCGTCGAGTGGGGAATTGGCGACCATGGTGAACCTCCGAAACAGGCGAACGCTTTCGATGCACACACTGTTCGCGGGACGCTTTGCCGAAGAGTCACCCGGCGGTAAAGGTCAGCGGTGCGCCGAATGAGACCGCGAATCCGCTCGTCGCCTCGTTTGCCGATCACCCATACATGACGCGACAGCAACGCGTCCGAAACATCCGGTTCCTACATTCCGACCGTATGAACCCTCACGTCAGCGCCCTGGACCGGGCCATTGCCGATCCCGAGCCGGTGACCGGCGTGGGTACGACATCGCCGATGTCCGGTCTGCACCGGCGCACCCTCGGCTTCGGCGATGTGCTGGCGCAGTCGGTGTCGGCTGTCGCGCCGTGCGCCGCGGCCGCCACCGTCCCCGGGCTGTTGGCGCTGTACAGCGGCAATGCGGGACTGTGGGCGGCGCTGATCGGGGTCCTGCTCACCCTGCTCGCGGCGGCGACGATCAATCAGTTCACCAAGCGCATCGCGACCGCAGGATCGCTGTACACCTTCACCGCCAAGGGGCTCGGCGCGACGGCGGGGTTCGCGAGCGGGGTGAGTCTGATCCTCGGCTACGGCTTCATTTCGATGTACGCCTTCGCCAATGTCGGCTTCCACGTATCGAATCTGCTCGGCTACTTCGGGGGCGGGCCGGCACATGCCTCGAGCGTTTCGTTGCTGTGCGTCATCACGTGCGGAGTGCTGTGCACGGTCGTCATGGTGCGCGGCATCCGGCTGTCAGCGCGGGTCAGCCTACTGGTCGAGTCGGTCGCCGTGGCCGTGCTCGTCGCACTGGTCGTGGTGCTGTTCATCGGACAGGGCAGTCAACCGATCTCCTGGGAGCTGATCGCGCCACGCCAGTTGAGCCTCGGTCAATTGGTCACCGGAGTAGTCATCGCGATCACGGCCTTCGTCGGGTTCGAGAGTGCCGCATCGCTTTCGGTCGAGGCCCGCCGCCCGTTCGCGACCGTACCGCGCGTACTGACCTGGTCGCCGATTGCTGCGGGCCTGCTCGTGGTGGCCGCGACCTCGGTGCAGACCACCGGATTTCGGGCGGCGAACGTCGCGCTCGGCGAGGATGTCACGCCGGTGTCCGCGCTCTCGGCCTACTACGGCGTCGGCTGGATCACCCCGATCCTCGACATCGGGGTCGCCGCCTCATTTTTCGCGTGCGCACTCGCGTCCTCGACGGCGCTCGTGCGCGTGCTGCTCGCACTTGCCATCGACGGCGTGATCCCGGCGACCGTCGGCCATACGCATTCCCGGTTCAAGACACCACATATCGCGATCTACACCGCAATGCCGGTGCTCACCATCGGGCCCATCATCCTGTTACTCGCGGGCGCGACCTCGAAACAGGCCGTCGGTATTCTCCTGGCCGTCTCCGCGGGTGGGTACGTCCTGGCCTACACCCTTGTGTGCTCGGCCGCCGTATTCTTCCTACGCCGGATCGGCGAGCTGACGATATGGCCCGCCATCGGAGCGTCGAGCGCCGCCTGCTGTCTCGGTGCCTGCCTTGCCGTATATCTGATCAGAGAGTCGAATAGTCCCCGTGCCGTGGGTGTTTGGCTCTTCGTGTGCAGTGTCGCGCTCGCCCTCGCGTGGTTCGCCCGCGCGCGACGGATGGTCGCTCGGATGGGCACCCATGACACCCCGATCCGAGACGAGGTGCTCGGAGGTGCACCAACCGGCTCCGACCGGCGGCCGCGGTGACCGCCTCCGGTGCGCTCGGCGGGCGACAACCCAAGGCCGTACTCAGCGCCCTGGTTGTGCTCGAGGAGGTCGCCGCCTGCGGACCGGGCGTCACCGCACGAGAGATCAGCCGTAACCTCGCCATGCCCAAGGCGACCATCTACCGATTGCTCAATCTCCTTGTCCAACAGGAATATCTGGTCCGCACTCCTGATCTCAGCGGCTTCGCGCTCGGCAGCAAGGTCACCGAACTCGCCGGAATGGCCGCTCCCCCAAGGATTCCAGCGGCTGCGGTGGATATTCTCGAGAGCCTGCGCGGGCGCATCCGAGGCGGCATCCACCTCGCGGGATACCACCGCACCGGCACTACGCGCCCACTTGTCCGCATCCTCGACGCCGACCCCGAATACCCTATCGAGCACGAACAATTGGTCATCCGCGACCTGACCGCCTCCGCCATCGGCCGACTCGCCCTCGCCGAATCCGACCCGGGCACCGATATCCATCGCCATGGTTTCGCGATGCAAATCGATGAACTCCGCGCAGGCTCCGGCTGCCTCGCCGTCCCCATCCGCGACCGCACGGGCACCCTCGTCGCGGGACTCACTCTCTCGACCACCTCGGCCCGCCTACACCACCTCGAGTCCGTCCTCCCGCTACTGCTGCCGCAACGCCGAGAGCTCGAAATCGCGTTAACCGAGCGGTGATCAGTCACCGGGGGTGCCGATGTGACGGCACCCCCGTCGCGCTGCTACGCGTCCAGGAAAACCGGCAACGTGCGGTGTCCGTTCGAAATGAAACTGCCGACCGGCGCCAATTCCGCCGGATCCACGGCCAAGCGCATATTCGGGAAGCGCTCGAAGATGGCCGGGAGGGCGATCGTCGCCTCCAGCCGAGCCAGCGGGGCGCCGATGCAGTGGTGCGCGCCGTGCCCGAAGGACAGGTGTTCCTTATTGACCCGGTGCAGGTCGAACGTCGCGGCGCTGGCACCGTGCAGGTTCGGATCGCGGCCCGCGGCGGCGTAGGACGCCAGAATCGCCTCGCCCTTGGGAATTCGGATCTCACCGAGCTCGATATCCTCGACCGCGTAGCGCAGCGGAAGGTGCGCTACCGGCGCCTCGTAGCGCAGCGTCTCCTCCACCAGATCCGACCACGGCACCCGGCCCTCGACCAGATCGGCGCGCTGCTCGGGATGGGTGAGCAGGATGAAGATCGCCTGATCGAGCAGATTCACCGTAGTCTCGTGACCGGCATTGATGACCAGCATCAGCGTGTCGACGAGTTCCTTCTCGCTCAGCTGCGAGCCGTCGTCCTCGTCACGGGTGGCGATGAGGACACTGGTGACATCGTCGCCCGGGGTCTCGCGCCGGTAGGCCACGAGTTCGCTGACGAGGCGGTACATCTCGAGGTAGTTGGCCTGTGCTTCCTCCGGCCCGAACGAGGTGTCGAAGAAGCCGTCGACGCATTTGCGCAGACCGGGTCCGAGATGTTCGGGCACACCCATCATTTCGGTGATGATCTCGATCGGCACCGGATAGGCGTAACCCTCGCGCAGATCGGCCACCTCGCCCTTCGGGGTGGCCGCGAGCGCGTTCAGCAGCCCCTCGGTGATCGCCTCGATCCGCGGGCGCAGCGCCGTGGTGCGACGGTGCGTGAACGCGGGTGAGACCAGCTTGCGCAGGCGGCGATGGTCGGTGCCGTACGCGGTGAACATATTGTCGACCGCGATCCACGGAAGCAGCGGCCACTCCTGGGTGATCTCGCCATTGATGAACGAAGACCAGTGCTGCCGTGCGTCTTTCGACACCCGCGGATCGGCGAGCAGAGCCTTGAGCACGGCGGCATCGGTCACCGACCACGCGGGCACGCCGCCGGGCAGCGCGACCAGCGCGACCGGCCCGCGCTCCCGGATCCGCTCGTTCTCGCCTTGGATATCGGCGCCGGTCAGATCCAGGACCAGCGGTTCATGCTCCATCGTTATCTCCTTCAGAAAACGGGCAGCGGAGGGGACTTGGGAAAAACGACCGGCAGCGCCGCCAGTGCGCGGTGGAAGGGGCCGGGCCGCCAAGCCAATTCGTCCGCGGGCACGGCAAGTTCCATCTCGGGCAGTGCGTCGAGCAGCTGATCGATGGCGTCCTGAACGACGAGGTAGGCAACGGATTTCGCGGGGCAGGCGTGCGGCCCGGCGCCCCAGGCCAGATGCGAGCGGTTGCCGGTGCGATCGCCGCCGCGGATCGCCGGATCGTTATTGCAGCCGGAAAGGCTGACCACGACCGGCTGATGGGCGGGCAACCAGGTGTTGTCGATGAGGATCGGCTGGCGCGGGTAGGTGATGCTGAAGTTGGCCATCGGCGGGTCGTTGAACAACACCTCGTCGAGTGCGTCGCGGGTCGAGAGGCTACCGCCGAGCATGTCGCCGCCGAATCGATCGTCGGTGAGCATCAGCAGCAGGGTGTTGGTGATCAGGTTCTGCATCGGTTCGATGCCCGCGCCGTAGAAACTGATCAGCTGACATAGCATTTCGGTATCGTCGAGCTCGGACGGGTGGTGAGCCATTCGCGAGGTGACGTCGTCACCGGGCTCGGCCCGGCGTAGCTGCACCAACTCCAGCAGCGCCTCGCTGAGCATCGCCATACCGGCGGCCGCCTCGACGGTGTCGAAGAGCATCGCCATACCGGTCGCGACCCGCTGCCCCAGTTCCGTTGAGCAGCCCACCATCTGGTTGATGACCTCGAAGACGACCGGCAGCGCGTACTGGGTGACCAGGTCGACCTCGCCGGCCTCGCAGAAGGTGTTGATCACCGGGATGGCGATCTTCTCGACCGTCGAATGCAGTTCGTGCAGATCGATTCCGTCGATGCTGCCGGTGTAAGCCTGCCGGTAGCGAGCATGCGCCGCCCCGGCATTGCGTAGTGCGTTCGGGTACCACATCATCATCGGCTTGACGGGTGAGTCGTCGGGAACCGTCTGTTCCCAATGCCGCGGATCCGCCGGAAAGTGATCCGGATCATTGAGGATTCGCACCGCGGTCTGATATCCGACCACCAGCGTGGCGGGCACACCAGGCGCCAACTCCATCGGCACCAGCGACCCGTACTGGCTGCGAGCCTCTCGATAGGCCCGATGCGGATCGGCGGCGAACTCCGGCGTATGCAACAGCACTCGGGGTTCGCCGGGATCGAGTGGTGAGCCGTGCCCGGCGGGGCAGGCTCCGGTCGCGGTGGCGCGGGTTGACGATGGCGTAGTCAAAGGCGTGACTCCAGACGTTGGATCAGCAAGGCGGCCAGGATCAATGGAAGCACCGCGGCGATAACACAGCCTGCGGCCACAGCACTCAGTTCAGCCCTCCTCGCGACGCCGACCGTATGTGACCCCGGCCATGAGGTCCGCGTCGAGAACTCGAACCCTGGCGAGGCAACCACAGCCGACTGCGGTCACCCCACAGTCCCTGCAGGACAGGCGATTTCGACGCACAATCACCGGACGCCCTACCAGCCGCCCAGAACTCGACGACCCGCCCACGTTATCAGTATCCGGAAGAACTCTCTCCAGATCCGTCCGCATCACCTGCACACCCCATGCAACCGGCAAATATGTTCAGCTGCTATTGATCACGTCACTCATCGATGCTCGACGCGCAGTTGTTCCATGTCCGCTCCCCGCCCACACTCTCTGCGGCAGTTGCGCACGGCCTGTACGGCTGCGACAAATGGTGCGCATCCGAAAGAAGCTGCTCGACGGCGCAGTTCTCGGGGTCGTTCAGTCGGCGCTGGGAAGTTCGGCTTCGCCTGCGGGCTGGCGGACTGCGGTTTCGATGAGTTCGGTGAGTCGGAGTACGGGGACGGCAATTCCGGGGGTTCGGTGGGTCCATCGAAGGAATGCCTCGACGTCCATAGCTGGAATTTCGCCGAGGTAGGGGCGGATGTATGCCGGAGTGTTCGGTTCAGTGCGCCAGCTGGCGGACAGGGGGCCGATGTCCACCGCGTCGTAGCCGAAGAGGTCGAGTAGGCGGGTGGCGTCGGCTTTGGCCGCCGTGTTGTCGCCTGCGATGGGGAGAGCACTGCGGTCCGGGGCATCGGTGGGGCGGGCGAGGGAGAACAGTTGGTGTGGGGTGATGTTGTTGAATGCCTTGACCACGTGGGAATCCGCGAGGTGGTGCTGGATCAGAGCGCTGGAAGTCAGTGCGCCTGTGTCCAACTCGGTCACGTGACCATCTCGTTCCGGGTAGTAGTTCGCCGTGTCCAGGACCGTCTTTCCGGCCAGCGCTGCCGCGGGAAGCTTTTGATACGCCAGCAGCGGTATCGCAGCCACCACCACGTCTGCGGCGCGCGCTGCTTCCGCTGGAGTCGCCGCTCGGGCCTGCCCGCCCAATTCGGCGACGAGATCGGCGAGGGTCGCGGGGCCTCGCGAATTACCGAGGACGACATCGAGGCCTGCCGAGATGGCCAAGCGAGCAATGGAAGTACCGATCATTCCGCTGCCGATCAGTCCGAGTGTTCCGTGCACGGGCTTCTCCGTTCGCTGGTGTGAGTGCCGCCTGACAGCGTGGAGCCACCGCGGCCGGGCGACCAGACCCGTGTGCTGCGTACTCACGGCGTGATCACCCAATTCGCCACGGCGGCAAAGACATAGAGGCCCGGCGTAGGGTTGTCGAGTGGACGATCGGAGCGAGCTGAGCGGGTTCCTCAAATCACGCCGAGCCCGCCTGCGCCCGCAGGACGTCGGGCTACGCGACCACGGCGGAGCACGCCGCGTCGCAGGCCTGCGACGCGAGGAGTTGGCCCGCGTGGCAGGGGTCAGCATCGCCCACTACACGCGCCTGGAGCAGGGCAATGGTGACAGCGTCTCGGACGAGGTCCTACAAGCGATCAGCGCGGCGCTGCGCCTGGACGCGGACGAATCGGCATACCTGTACCGGATCGCACGACGTCCGCGACCGTGCGCACCGGAGACACCCTCGACGGACATGCCTGCGGGCCTGCGCTATCTGCTGGATTCGTTCGTACTGACACCAGCGCTGGTAGTCGGTCGCCACACTCAGATCATCGGGTGGAACCGACTCGCCGTCGCGGTATTCGGCGACTTCCCCACACTTCCCCACGACCGCCGTACCCTCTCACACCTCCTGTTCACCGAGCCGCACCTGCGCGAACTACTCGGACCGGGTTGGGGTCAGGCGGCACTCGCGCATGTGGCGCATCTGCGCGTTCTGTTCGGACGCTTTCGCGGACATACCGAACTCACGGCGCACATCGAGAACATGCAAGAGCTGAGCCCGGACTTCACACGAATGTGGGCCGAGCGCCCGGTCGCCCAGGTCCGCAACCGGATGTACGCGCTGCACCATCCGCTCGTTGGCGAACTGACCCTGCATGGCGAACTCATCGCACTCCCCGACGCGCCGTCGTGTTGCGGCTTGGACCTGTTCGCCGCCGAGCCGGGTTCGGCATCCGAACAGGCGCTGCGGGAACTCGGGAATCAGTAGCCCGGCTCGGTCCTTCGGCCGGTTCGTCGCGCACGCGTCGAACGCAGTCCACGGCTCGAATGGACATTCGAGTGCGAACGGCGTCGCGAGCCGCTGACACGTGAACGCCTCGGTAACACCGAACACCCGAATCGCGCCGCGCGGCGAACCCGGCTCCCAGAACTGAACGCTGGCCGATTGCTCTGCCGGAAACTATGTGTTAGCTGTGAATCTGACACCCGAGCTGGCGGGGAGCGACCGACCTGGCTATTGTCAGCGGCTGGCGGAAATGTCCGTGTAATTTCCGCAGATCGTGAGGTTCAACCCGATGTTCATTGGTTTACTGCCGCTGTGCTCGACGGACAGCTGGTCGCCGCCGATCGATAGCGGGCCGCCCCTGACCCACATTCGGCCGCAACGGCACGACTGGTGACCGGGGCGTACACATGCTAGAACTCGATCATTTCAGCCACGGCTGGTTGACCCCCGTCATGGCCTACCTCATCTCGGTTATCGGATCCGCGCTCGCGCTCCGTTGTGTGGTACACGCTCGGTCCTCCGATTTGCCCAGCGGGTGGCTGGCCACCGCTGCCGTCTCCCTCGGTGGCGCGGGCATTTGGGTCATGCATTTCACCGCCATGCTCGGCTTCTCCATCCACGGCGCCACCATCCGCTATGACGTGCCGCTGACGCTGCTCAGCGCGGTCATCGCGATCGTGGTCGTGTGGGTCGGGCTATCGATCGTGGTGCGCGGTCGAAACGAATTCGTGGCACTGCCGATCGGCGGCGCGATCACCGGGCTCGGCGTGGCCGCGATGCACTACCTGGGCATGTACGCGATGAAAACCAACGCACACGTCGAATACGACCGCAAAACGGTGGTGGTTTCGGTCGTGATCGCGGTGGTCGCGGCCACCGCGGCGCTGTGGTTCATGCTGCATGTCCGCGGTCTGTTCGCCACCATCGGCGCCGCGCTGATCATGGGTGTCGCGGTGTGCGGAATGCACTACGTCGGAATGACCTCGATGCACGCCAGCCATGCCGACCACCAGGTCGACGGCGGCGGTATCGATCCCCTCCAACTGGTGACACCGCTGATCGTGACCGTCACGATGGTCATCATGATGCTGATGGTCGTCGTCGGACTCGCCGAGATCGACGAACGCAGCACCCGCGAAGCGCTGCCTGTCCGGCGCGAACCACGCGAAACGTCAGCCACGACGACCGGATCCTGGCCCGTGATCACCGACGTGCGCCCCGACTCACCGAGCTGGGCGCTGCGTACCAGCTCGCGCACCGAACACCGAAATCGCCATCGCCTCGACTCCGATCGGTAATCGGACCTATCCGCGGCAGTACCGCGCGATGAATCGGCTCAGAATCGCGCTGGGCACCGTGATCGATTCCCGATGACCGAGCTCGATCAGGTCCTCGGCCTCGTGCGGTTCGAAATAGCCTGCGTGCCGGTAAACCTCGATGCGCAAGGCAAGTCCGTCGCTGTCCAATTCGGGATGGAATTGGGTCGCGTACACGTGCTGCCCGACGCGAATCATCTGAACCGGGCAATCGGCCGATCCGGCCAGCAGTACCGCACCGGGCGGCACCTCCTGACAGGCTTCCTTGTGTCCGACGAACGCTCGGAATGTCCGCGGAATACCTGCCAGCAGCGGGTCCATGCGGCCGTGCTCGGTCAGATCGATGGTCTGCGCGCCGACCGGTTCACTGTATTGCTGGACGCTCACCTCGCCGCCGAGCACGTCCGCGAGAATGCCCAATCCGTAGCAGGCGCCCAGATACGGGAAATCCCGGTCGATGATCTCGGTCATCAGCTTCTTCAGCTTGGGTTCGAATGTCCGCTGGTACCCGTATTTCTCGGCGTCCGGACTGCTGACATTGCTCGGCCCGCCACCGACGATGACCGCCGAATAATCGTCGAGATCGATATCCGGGAATTCCCGATCCATCTGCACCCGGACCGTGTCTCCCTCGGCGAGGTCGGCCATGCGCAGGACGGCGCGGTATTCGTCATCCGCGGCGGGTCGCTCCGGCCGCAACTGCAGGACTAGACACGGCTTGGTCATGCATCAAATTGTGGAAGATCGGCGGTCAGTTTTCATCCAAGACCGCCTGTAAGAATTCGCGAGTCCGATCCTGCCGGGGATCGGTGAAGATTCGTTCCGGATCACCGTCCTCGAGCACGCGCCCCGCGTCGAACATCATTACGCGATCGGAAACCTTCCGGGCGAACTGCATTTCGTGTGTCACGCAGAGGAAGGTGATCTCGGTATCGGCCGCGATATCCGCCAGCAGATGCAGCACTCCGGTCACCAGCTCCGGGTCGAGCGCCGAGGTCACCTCGTCGAGCAGCAGCACTTCCGGCTCCATGGCCAGCGCCCTGGCAATGGCGACTCGCTGCTGCTGGCCGCCGGACAGGTGTGCGGGACGGGCGTCGATCTTGTCGGTGAGCCCGACCAGATCGAGCAATTTTCGCGCCCGCTCCTCGGCGGCGTCCTTGGACTGGCCGAGACCGCGGACCGGGCCCTCGGTGACATTGCGCAGCACGGTCATATTCGGGAACAGATTGAACTGCTGGAAGACCATCCCGATCTTGCGGCGCATCCGGCGTAGGTGCGCCGGACCGGCGGGCACCAGTTTGTCACCGCGCCGCTGGTGGCTGAGCAATTCTCCGCCGACCTCGATGGTGCCCGCGTCTATCCGCTCGAGCCCCATGAGCAGACGCAGAATTGTGGTCTTGCCGGAACCCGACGGCCCGATCAAAGTGACGAATTCACCTGGCGCAATGGCGAAATCGAGTTCGTCCAGGCACACCGTGGCGCCGTAGCGCTTTTCCACACCGGTGAACCGGATCATCGGTTCAGACACGTCGTTCCAACTTTCGTACCAGGATCGAGCACGGATAGCTCAGCGCGAGGAAGGTCAGACCGGCCGCGAACCAGGCCTCGGGTCCCGTGCCACCGGTATCGGCGGCGTACTCGGTCTTGACCTGATACACCATGTCGAGGATGACGATCGAGGACAGCAGGGGCACCTCTTTGAACATGGCGATGGTGTAGTTGCCCAGCGCGGGCAGCACCCGAGGCACCGCCTGCGGCAGAATCACATCGACCCAGGTGCGTGTGCGCGGCAGATTCAGCGCGGTGGCCGCCTCCCATTGCGCAGCGGGCACCGCGTCGATGCCCGCGCGGAATACCTCCGAGGTGTAGCAGGCGTAGTGCACGCCGAGTGCGGTCACGCCGACCACCAGACGTTGGGTGTCGATGGACAACCCGCCGAGCAGATCCGGACGCACCACCCAGTACAGGAAAAAAATCTGCACCAAAAGCGGTGTGCTGCGGATGAATTCGATAAAGGTCCACAGCAGCTGATCGACCACCGGAATCCGCAGCCGCCGAATCACCGCGAAGATCAGACCGAGCACATATGCGACCAGCGATCCGAGCACGGTGTATTGGATCGTGACGAGCAGCCCGTCCCAAATGAAGGGAAAGGCATCGAAGAAGCGGTCCCACCGCCATTTCTCCATCAGACCCCCACATGTGCCGAGAGTCGAATGCTCGAACGCTTCGGCCGCCGTCCGACCCGCCGGGCCGCCAACAGCTCCAGCACCCGCATGATCACTGTGATCACCACCGCGATCAGCAGGTACACGACCAGCTGAATCCCGTAGATGAGACCGAGTTCGCGAGAGAACGCAGGTACCGCACGCAGTTCATCGGCCTTCTTGAAAACCTCTGGCACCGCGATAAAGCTCAGCAGCGCAGTGGCTTTCACGAGCTGAATGAACAGATTGTTGAATGTCGGCAGCATCTCCACCACGGCCTGCGGCAGGACCACCCGCCACATGCGTTGCGCCGGTGACAGATTCAGCGCGATCGCGGCCTCGACCTGCGCCTGCGGCACGGATCCGATCGCACCCCTGACTATTTCGGCACCGTAGGCGCCGTGGTTGAGACCGAGCACGATAATGCCGATGACCAGTAGACCCTTCGCCGTCGCACCGAGCGATACCCCGAAAAAGATCGGTATCGCCACGGCGAAGAAGAACAGCTGCACCACCTCCGAGCTGCCCCGGAACCCCTCCACATAGATACGGGTGACGAACCGCACCGGCAGATACGGCGACAGCATGGCGATCCCGGCGACGAAGGACAGCACGACGGTCAGCGCGATGCCGCCGACCGCCGCCCACAGCGTGAAGGGAAGACCCTGGAGTACCCGCTCGAGGTAGGTCGAGAAATGCGACGACACGAGGTCAAGCCGTGCAGTATTGCTCGGCCGTTGCCGCCGGATCCGCCTCGTTCGCCTTGGTCAGGCCGAACGGCTCCACCAGCTTCAACCATTCACCGCTCTCGTGCAGTGCGCGCAGCTCGCGGTTGAAGTCCTCGCGGAACTTGTCGTCGCCGATGCGGAAGTTGAAGGTGCCGACATCCGGCTTATTGCCGAAGCGGAAGGACGGGCCGACCGCCAGGTTGGCGTCCGGATTGTTCTTCACCAGCCATGCGGCCGTGACGTCCAGCATCGCCGCGCCATAGACGTCCTTGTTGCGCACCGCGCGCAGGATGTCGTCCTGTTTGGCCATCGGCTCGACGAGTTGGGATGGCACGCCGGAGGATTGCGCGTAGCCGTTCTCGACTGCGCCACCCAGCGTGGCTATCCGGACATTCTCCCGGGTAATGTCCTCGAACTTGTTGATATTGCGTGGGTTGCCTTCCGGCACCAGGAATGCCGAGCCGACTTGGTAGTCGGGAGTGGCGAATGCCGAACTCTCACATCGCTTCGGATTGATGAACATACCCGCCGCGACGAATGCGTAGTTCTTGGCCCGAACGCCGTCGATCAGTCCGTCGAAATCGGTGACGACGCCTTCGATTTCGTTGATGCCGAGTCGTTTCAATACCGCGCGGGCGACGGTCGGCGCATATCCGGTCAGCTGGCCGTCCGCACCGAGGAAAGCCCACGGCGCCTCATTGGCGAAGCCGACCTTGATCTTGCCCGAGGATTTCGCATCCTCGTAGGTCACCGCCGCCGCATCGTCGCCGCCCAAGCCACAGCCCGCTACCACCACCAGGCCGGCCGCGGCCACCGCGGCGGCCATGGCGCGACGCAATCGCCTGCGCGCACCCCCGAATTCGAACTTCATGACCCAGTCCTTCCGCAGACACGCGAGTCGCCCCATGCTCGCGGATGAACTTTGCGATCCGCCTGCCGAATTCTTTGCGGTCACATGACGATGCGGATCTACGGTTGCGCGAATACCGAACCGGTCTCGACCAATTCGGCCGCACGGTGCGCAATGGCACTGCCGAACGCACCGGTCGTCGCGGTGCCGCCGAGATCCGGTGTGCGAATTCGACCTTCGCGCAGGACGTCGCAGACCGCGCGATCGACCGCCATGGCGGCCGCATGTTCGCCCAAGTGCTCCAACAGCATTGCTCCGGCGAGAATCTGCGCCACCGGATTCGCAATGCCCTGGCCGGCGATATCGGGCGCACTACCGTGTACCGCCTCGAACATCGACGGCGCCGTGCGCTCGGGATTGATGTTGCCCGATGGCGCGAGGCCGAGGCCACCCGTTATCGCGGCGGCCAGGTCGGACAGGATGTCGCCGAAGAGATTCGATCCGACGATCACATCGAGCCGATCCGGATGCAGCACGATTTCGGCGGCCAGCGCGTCGACATGCAGCTGTCGGGTCTCCACCTGCGGATATTCCGAGGCAATGCGCTCGAAGATGCTGTCCCAGTACGGCATCGAGTGCAGCAGCCCGTTCGATTTGGTGGCCGAGCACAGGCGGCCGTCGCGTTCGAGAGCCCGTTCGAAGGCGTAGCGGATGATCCGTTCGCAGCCGACCCGCGTGAAGATCGATTCCTGCCGGACGAATTCGTCGGTGCGGCCGGGATGGTGCATGCCGCCGATCGCGGAGTATTCGCCCTCGGAATTCTCCCGCACGATCAGGATGTCCAGATCTTCGGCGGTACGGTCGCGCAAGGCCGACTCGGTGCCCGGCAACAGTCGGACCGGACGCAGATTCACGTACTGGCCGAAGGCGCGACGCAGCGGAATCAGCAAACCCCACAGCGAAATATGGTCGGGTACACCGGGAAAGCCGACCGCACCGAGCAGGATCGCGTCGAATCCGGCCAGTTGACCGGGCGCGTCGGCGGGCATCATCGCTCCGGTGCGCAGGTAATTCTCACAGGACCAGTCGAATTCGGTCCATTCGATACCGGGCAGCACCGCGTCCAGTACGGCTACCGCCTCGGCCGTGACATCGACACCGATGCCGTCGCCGGGAATGGTAGCTATCCGATACGCCGCCCGACCGCCACCCCTCATGGAATCGCTTCGCGCTGCTGTACTCATATTCGCACTCCGATGTATTTGGTCTCCAGGAATTCGTCTATGCCGGTGAGTCCGCCCTCACGGCCGAGCCCGGATTCTTTCACGCCGCCGAACGGTGCGGCGGGGTTGGACACTACTCCCTGGTTCAAGCCGACCATGCCGGATTCCAGCGCCTCACACACCCGCAGTCCGCGCCGCAGATTTTCGGTGAAAACATAGGCCACCAATCCGTAGGGCGTGTTATTCGCGCGCGCGACGACCTCGGCTTCGGTATCGAAGGCGGCGATCGCCGCGACCGGTCCGAAAATCTCGGTATGGCACATCTCGGCGTCATCGGGTACATCGGTCAATACCGTTGCGGGATAGAAGTTTCCGAGGCCCGCCAATGCAGCGCCGCCGGTGCGCACGGTGGCCCCGCGACGGACCGCATCGGCGACCAGACCGGTCACCTTTGCCACCGCATCGGCGTCGATCAGCGGGCCGACTACGACTCCCGGCTCGGTCCCGCGCCCCATCGGCAGCGTCGTCAGCCGGTCCGCAAGCCGAGTCGCGAATTCGTCAACGACACTGCGCTGCACGAAGATTCGGTTCGCGGCAGTACACGCCTGCCCGATATTGCGCATCTTCGCCGCGAGCGCGCCCTCGACGGCCTCATCCAGGTCCGCATCGTCGAATACGATGAACGGCGCATTACCGCCGAGCTCCATCGAGGTGCGCATCACGGTCCGCGCGCACTGTTCGAGCAGCAACTTCCCGACGGCGGTCGAACCGGTGAACGACAGCTTGCGCGAGCGACTGTCCAAAATCAGCGGCGTCATCACCGCCGCCGGATCGGATGTGGTGATCACATTGACCACACCCGCCGGGACACCGGCGCGATCCAGGATATCGGCCAGTGCGAGCATCGAAAGTGGTGTCTGCTCAGCGGGTTTCACGACGCAGGTGCATCCCGCGGCCAGTGCCGGACCGATCTTGCGGGTCCCCATGGCCATCGGGAAGTTCCACGGCGTGATGAGCAGGCTCGGACCGACCGGCTGTCTGGTCACCAAGAAACGCGAACCACCCGCCGGTGCAGGCATGTACCCACCGTCCAGACGGACGGCCTCCTCGGCGAACCATCGGAAAAACTCTGCCGCATAAGCGATTTCACCGCGCGCTTCGGCCAGCGGCTTACCCATTTCCAGCGTCGTGATCAGCGCGAGTCGTTCGGTATCGGCGAGCAGTGCCCGGTGCGCGTCCATGAGGATGTCGCTGCGCTGCCTCGGCGTCGTTCGCGCCCACTCCGCCTGCGCCCGATCGGCCGCGGCCAAGGCGTCGAGCCCATCGGTCGCATCGGCATCGGCCACCGCACAGAGCAACTGGCCCGTTGCCGGATCGGTGACCGGGAGCGTAGCGGCTGTTGCGCGCCATCCGCCGTCGATGAACAGTCCCGTCGGAACCGTATCGATCGCGGCGCGTTCGGCTGCGGTCAGGGCGGTTTCGGTGAGCATGTGGGCTCCTTTTCATTCCCGACGCGGCCTTCGGCCATTGCTGTGAACCCCGTGCCCATGTTATGCATATTGTCAACAATCCGACAATAGACAATCAGCGGAGACGCGCCCGGGAGGCGGATCATGACCGAGTTATCCCCCGTTCTCAAGCAGGCCACCCCGGTAACCGTCGACCACGGATCGGGCTGCTACCTCTACGGCACCGACGGTCGCCGCTATCTCGACTTCACCGCGGGCATCGGGGTAACCAGCACCGGTCACTGCCATCCGCATGTGGTCGCGGCGGCCCAGGCCCAGGTCGCCAGCCTGATCCACGGCCAATACACCACCGTCATGCACCGGCCGCTGCTCGAACTCATCGAGCGACTCGGCACGGTGCTGCCCGAAGGTCTGGACACGCTGTTCTTCGCCAACTCCGGCAGCGAGGCGATAGAGGCCGCGCTGCGGCTGGCCCGCCAGGCCACCGGACGGCCGAATATCGTTGTCTTCCAAGGTGGATTCCACGGTCGAACCGTCGCGGCGGCAACCATGACGACCTCGGGCACCCGCTTCTCCGCCGGATTCAGCCCGCTGATGTCCGGTGTGCACGTAGCGCCGTTCCCCACCGCCTACCGCTACGGCTGGACCGAGGCCGAGGCCACCGACTTCGCACTGCGCGAACTCGATTACCTCTTCGCCACCGTCACCTCCCCCGCCGAAACCGCCGCATTCGTGGTCGAACCGATGCTCGGCGAGGGCGGCTATATCCCCGGCAATGCCACGTTCTTCCGCGGGCTGCGCGAACGCGCGGACCGGCACGGCATTCTGCTCATCTTCGACGAGATCCAGACCGGCTTCGGCCGGACCGGAAGGTTCTTCGGACATCAGCACTTCGGCGTTCGCCCCGATGTCATCACCATCGCCAAGGGTCTGGCCAGCGGGTTCCCGCTGTCCGGAATCGCGGCGCCGCGCGAGCTGATGGCCAAGGCCTGGCCGGGCTCGCAGGGCGGCACCTACGGCGGCAATGCGGTGGCGTGTGCGGCGGCAATTGCCACACTCGAGGTGATCGAATCGGAGGGGTTGGTGGACAACGCCGCCGCGCGCGGCACGCAACTGCTGACCGGACTGCGCGAGGGCGCCACCAAGGCGATCGGCGATGTGCGCGGCCTCGGACTGCTCTGCGGAACCGAATTCACCACCGCCACAGGCGAACCCGATACCGCGACCGCCGCCGCCGCCCAGCGGCTCGCGGTCGAGAAGGGGCTACTGCTGCTCACCTGCGGTGCGTATATGAATGTGGTGCGGATGATCCCGCCGCTGATCGTGACCGATACCCAGATCGACGATGCGCTCGCGATCTGGTCCACCGTGCTCGCCGAACTCCCCGCGTGACCAGGAGGCAGAACCGATGGCCCGCTACATCTCGATCACACTGACCAAGGCGGGCGTGACCTGCCGAGCCCGACTGCTCGACGCGGAGGCACCGCGGACCTGCGCGGCCGTGTGGGATGCGCTGCCGCAAGAAGGCGACGCCTTCCACGCCAAATACGCCCGCAACGAGGTGTACACCCTGCTGCCCCGGATCGTTGCGGCACCGCATCGGGAAAACCCGACCGTCACCCCGATTCCGGGCGACGTGTGCCTGTTCGATTTCGAAGCGTGGGAGATCGGCAACCCGGCCTACGGCTACGAGCCCGGTACGGCGGCGCACCATGAGCAGGGCGCCACCGACCTCGCTTTGTTCTACGGCCGCAACAACTTACTGATCAATGGCGATCTGGGCTGGGTGCCCGGCAATGTATTCGCCACCATCGAAGAGGGCCTCACCGATATCGCGACAGCCTGCAACTCGCTCTGGCTGCACGGTGTCCAAGGTGAGACCTTGGCATTCGCCCGCGTCTGAGAATTCGCGATCGGCTCAATCGGCGCGAGTCCCGGAGGCGAGAAACATCGGGACGGCGACGAACAGCCGATCGTTGCGCGCCCTGTCGGCTTGGCCGTCTAGCCAGGCGCCTTCTCCTGCGATATTGGCGAGCATCGGCAGGCACGCGGCATCGGTCCACACGATCGTGTGGACCTCGACGGTAACGTCGACGAACCCGTTGTCCAGCAGGAGGTTCCGGTATCGGCGGGCGACCCGCGGGCTGGGCATACCGTCCGCGCGAGCGTGGACGAGCATGCGGGTGAGTTCGGGATTGTCGGAGTCGATCACGAACGTGTCCCAGTCTTGGCCGACGAGCACCGCACGCCCGTTTCTGGCCAGGACCCGGCGGGCCTCGGCGACGGCCCGCTCGGGCTCGGCGAGGGTGTGCAGGATCTTGTCGGCGCGGTAGCCGGTGACCGAGGCGTCATCGAGGGGCAGCGCGGTGGCGTCGGCGACATGGAACGTACCTGTGGGCCAGCGCTCGATTGCGATCTCGATCATGGCGGGGTCCAGGTCGATGCCGATGGCCCTTACCCCGCGAACGGCCAACTCGCCGACGGCGCGCCCGCTCCCGCAGCCGACGTCGACAATGGCGTCGCCCAACCCTTCATACGTGCGTTCCCGCAGGTTACGAGCCTGGGGCAGGTCGTCAAGGGCGTCGAGGAGAGTCAGCAACGTAGACATGGCCGCCAGTGTGCGACTTAATGTCGACATGAAGTCAATCGGCGAGGTGGCGGCTCGGTTCGGGTTGCCGACACATGTGCTGCGACATTGGGAGGCGGAAGGACTACTGACACCGGCCCGCGTCGGTGACCGTCGCCGCTACACCGACGCGGACCTGCACCGGGTGGCGGCGATCCTGATTTCGAAGGAGGCGGGCTTCGGACTCGCCGACATCCGGACGATGCTGGCCGCCCGGTCCGCACCGGCCCGCCACGAGGTGACCGTCCGCCACCGCGAGAGGCTGCTGGCCCGGATCGCGCGGGCGCAGGCCGCACTCGACATGCTCGAGGGCGAATGCCCCTACGACGACATCATGACGTGCCCGCGTTTCCAGGGACTCCTGGCTGATCGACTACAGCCCCGTCCCTGACGGGTCCTGACCCCGAGGAAGCGCTTCAGCCCAGGACGTATTCGGCGTAGCGGGCGACCGCGAGGACCAGATCATCGGAGTGGCGCGGCCCGATGATCTGCAGTCCGACCGGCAGTCCCGCGGCCGTCTTGCCCGCGGGGATGCTGATCGCGGGTTGCTGGGTCATATTGAACGGATAGGTGAACGGCGTCCACTGCGGCCAGCCGTCGAGCCCGCTGCCGGGCGGTACATCGTGCCCCGCCTCGAATGCGGTGATCGGCATCGTCGGGGTGATCAGCAGGTCGTAGGTGTTATGGAAGGCACCCATGGTGATGCCCACTTGGGCGGCAACCGCGCGGGCGTCGAGATAGTCGACAGCACTGACGGTTTCGCCGCGCTCCCAGACCGCGCGCAGTCCCGTGTCCACCTTCTCGCGCGCGCCATCCGGGAATTTCGCCAACATGGTCGCCGCACCGGCGGCCCACAGCACCTCGAATGCGTCGCGCGGGTCTTCGAAACCTGGATCTGTCGCGATGACCCGCAGCTCGGCATCGGCCAGCCGCCGCACCGCCGCATCCACGACCACGGCGACCTCTGGATCGACCTGCGCATAGCCGAGCGTCGGCGAGTAGGCGACGGTGAGTCCGCGCACCTCGCGCGACATCTGGCCGCGGAAGGTCGCCACCGTGGGCGGCAGTGCGGTTGGATCGCGCGGGTCGGGCAGCGACAGAATGTCCATGAGCAGCGCGGCATCCTCGACCGTCCTGGTCATCGGCCCGGCGTGTGCCAGCGGACCGAACGGGCTCGCCGGATACAGCGGGACCCGACCATGCGTCGGCTTGAAACCGACAATGCCGCAGAATGCGGCCGGAATGCGAATGCTCCCACCGCCGTCCGTGCCGACCGATACCGGACCCATTCCCGCCGCCACCGCCGCCGCGCTGCCGCCGGAGGAGCCGCCCGAGGTTGTCGTGAGGTCGGCCGGGTTGCGAGTGATGCCGGTCAGCGGGCTGTCGGTGACCCCCTTCCAAGCGATTTCGGGCGTTGTCGTCTTCCCGAGGAACACCATGCCGTCCTCGCGCAGCCGGGCCGCGACCGGGCTGTCCACCTGCCAGGGACCACTCGGATCGACCGAAGTGCTGCCGCGCCGAGTCGGCCAGCCCTCGGTCAGGAAAATGTCCTTGATCGAAATCGGCACGCCGTCGAGCAGCCCACGGGCGTAACCCGAATTCCAGCGCGCCTCCGAATCTTTCGCCTGCACCAGTGCGCGATCCGGATCGACCAGACAGTAGGCATTCACCTCACCGTCGCGCGCCGCGATGGCTTCCAGAATCGCCTCGGTTGCCTCGACCGGAGACAGGGTGCCTGCCGCGTAGGCCGAGACCAATTCGACGGCGGTCATCGCGGCCGGTTGCGTATTGCTGTCCGGGTAGCTCATGCCCGCGCCTCGCTGACGCTCGGCTCCGGCATGCGCACAGCGCGCTGGCACATGGTTCGCTCACTTCGTTCGCTCACGGCAGGCTCCTTCAGCCGGGCACGTACCCCAGCTCTTTATCGACCACGTTGTCCAAAGGCCGGCCGGCGATCCAATTATCGAAATTGCGGGTGAACGCCGTGACGACCTCGGTTCGCCAGCCGCTGAAATCACCCGAATTGTGCGGAGTAATAAGCACATTCGGCAGATCCCACAGCGGATGCCGCGCCGGTAGCGGTTCCGGATCCACCACATCGAGTGCCGCCCCGGCTATCGAGCCGGTGCTGAGTGCAGCGAGAAGGTCGTCGGTCACTACGAGTTCCCCACGGCCCACATTGACAAACCTCGCATGTGGTTTCATCGCGGCGAATGCCTTGGCATCGAACATTTCCCGGGTGTGCGGCGTCAGCGGCGCGACCGCGACGACGTAATCGGCAATGGGAAGTTCGGCGAGCAGGTCGGTGCTCACGGTGCCGAAATCCGGGTCGGTGGCCCGTACGCGACGGCCCACGGCCCGCACGGTCATCCCGGCCGCGCGCAATAACCGCGCGATGGCACGGCCGATCGAGCCGGTTCCGACTATCAGTACGGAGGCCCCCGAAATACGTTCTGATTCGCGATGCCGCCATTCGTGCCGTTGCTGCAAACGCAGCGATCCGGACAGATCCTTGGCGAAACCGAGAATCTGCCCCAAGACGTATTCCGCGATGGCCGTATCGAATACGCCACGTGTATTGGTGACCACGACCCCGCTTTCCCGAAGTTCAGGGAACATCACCGGATCCACCCCGGTCGAACCCATATGCAGCCAGCGCAACCGATCGGCCGCATGCCAGGCCCCGGGGATCGCGCGAGTCAGGAAGTCGTAGACGAACAACACGTCGGCGCCGCGCAGTGCGTCGGCGAGTCCGGGTGCTTCCGTGTACCGTACTTCGGCTCGATCGGCCACCGGGGCCATGCGGTCCGCGTCGGGCACACTGTCACTGTGCAGGACGGTGACAATCGGGCCCTGTTCCACATTGACACACTAAAATCGCATCGTATGATTGTCAACAATCCGATCGTTCTCGGAGGTCTGACGGCTGAGCGCGAGAGGGGCCGCATTGGAACTCGGCTTTCCCGATATCGAAGGGCCCGTAGCACAACGGGGGATCGGGATCATCGCACCGTTCGACCTCGCGCTCGAACGCGAACTCTGGCGCTGGGCGCCGCTGGACGTCAGCCTGCACCTGGCCCGCACGCCGTATGAACCGGTGCCGGTTTCGATGGCGATGGCCGAGCTGGTCTCCAACCCGGTACATCTGACGGCGGCGACGCGCGATGTGATGCACGTCGAGCCGGAAGTCGTTGCCTACCTGTGCACTTCGGGCAGTTTCATCAGGGGGCTCGCCTATGAGAGGTCACTGCGCGACACCATCTGCCGGGCCGGAGCGCAGGACGCCGTCACCACCTCCGGTGCGCTCGTGGAGGCGATCCAGCATCTGGACATCAACAGAGTCTCGGTGATCACCCCCTACGACGAAATCCTCACCCACAAACTGCACGACTTCCTCGCCGAGGCCGGCTGCACCGTGATCCGTTCGGACCACCTGGGATTGGGCGGCGGCATCTGGAAAGTCAACTACCGCACCATCGCCGAACGCATTGTCGGCGCGGACGACCCGCAGGCCCAGGCGATCTTCGTCAGCTGTACCAACCTGCCCACCTACGACGTCATCGAGCCGCTCGAACAGGCGCTCGGCAAACCCGTACTCACCGCGAATCAGCTCACCATGTGGGCCTGCCTGGGCCGGATGAAGCTGCCGATGACGGGTCCGGGAAAGTGGCTACTCAACGTTTTCTGATTGGAAGAACATGCAGGCACCCACCGTCGGCTTCATCTACCCCGACCACGCGGCCGAGGACGACTACCCACTCGCCGCGTCGCTGCTCGGCGTGCGGTTGCCGGTGGCCCACATCTACGGCACCGATCTGCACGCCATTCCGGAGCTGCTCGATCTGGGCAGTCCGGACAAGCTGCGCCACGGCGCCGCACTGCTCGCACCGGACAAGCCCGACGCAGTTGTCTGGGCATGCACCTCAGGGAGTTTCGTATACGGACCGCAGGGTGCGCGGGAGCAGGTGCGCGAATTGGCTTCGGCGGCTGGGGTACCTGCCTCGAGCACCAGCCTCGCCTTTGTCGCGGCAGCACAGGCGCTCGACGTGCGCCGCGTCGCGATCGCCGCGAGCTATCCGGACGAGGTCGCGCGACTGTTCGTGGAGTTTCTGGCCGATGCCGGGATCGAAGTGGTCGCCTTCTCCAGCGCCGGTATCGACACCGCCGCGGAAGTCGGCACCTTGACCGCCGAGCAGGTGCGCGAGCTGGCGGCCGCCAACGATCATCCCGACGCGCAGGCGCTGCTGATCCCGGATACCGCCATGCACACCCTCGGGGTATTGCCGGAACTCGAAGCCCGCTTGGGCAAGATCGTGTTGACGGCCAATCAGGTCACCATCTGGGAAGGCCTGCGACTGACCGGCAGCACGGTGGCATCCGCGGTGCTCGGCTCTCTGTTCTCGGAAAGGCATATCCATGTCGGTCGTTGATTTCGAGCCGGTGAACCGGCAGTCGACGGCGGAAATGATCGCCGATCGGCTCCGCGAGGCGATCATGCGCGGCAACCTCGCCCCCGGCGCCCAACTCGGCGAGGCCGACCTCGCAACCCGATTCGGCGTATCGCGCGGCCCGGTCCGCGAGGCACTGCAGCGCCTGCTCACCGAGGGCCTGCTGTACAGCATCCGCAACCGCGGGATCTTCGTCATCGAACTGGCCGTCGACGACGTCGTCGACATCTACCGCGCCCGAACTGCCATCGAAGGCGGCGCTCTGGCCCTCATCCTCGACGGCCGCCGAGATATCGCCTATGCGGCTTTGGAACCCAGCGTCACCGCCATGTGCGCTCATGCCGAAAACGGCGACGCCGCAGGCGTTTCCGACGCCGACCAGGCCTTCCACGAGGCGCTCGTCGACAGCGCGGGCAGCCCCCGCCTGGTCCGCGCCGCCCGCACCCTTTTGATCGAAACCCGAATGTGCTTGGGGGCGTTGCAGACAACGTATCCGGACCTGCGTGAGCAAGCACGAGAGCACGTCGAACTGCGCGATGCGATCGGCTCGGGGCCAGCGCGCCGGGCGCGCACGTTGCTCGTCGAGCACATGGACGACGCGGTCCATCGCCTCCACCACCAATACAACCTCGGCGAGCAGGCGACTTGAGGCGCCTGCTGCCCATACCCTTCGCAACTTCCTGCTGAGCCGCGACCACTTCCTCTGGCGTACACCCGTCGCAGCAATCGGTCCGCAGCCCACTGGAAATTCGCAACCGGCACATGATCCGCTCGGCTATTTGCCCCAGGGGCGCTCCGACCAGGAGAACCACTCCTCACCGGCCGCACACCTCACGGATTGCCAGCACGAAACCCGCTCCGCCGCAGTAGATCATGCACAGCTCGGCCGCCCCACCGACCGTCTGATTCTCCGATCGTATCGGTCGGGATTCGGGCGGCTGCCGCTGATCGCTTGTCTCGCAAGGTGACTCGTGTGTGGCGACCTGAGGTAGATACGGTGAGTCTCTAGTCGAACGGCGACTTGTCTCTGCTGCAGGTGGTGCCCGCCGGTGGCAGTTCGCCGGTGAACAGGTACTCCCGCTTCACCCGCTCGGCGCATGTACTGGGCACATACATAGTGCTGTGGCCCACACCTTCGATCACGACCACCTGCGCCCGATTCAGTTCGGCTGCACCGGTATACGCGCCATGCAGCGGCGTCGCCGGATCAAATCTGCTGTTCAGCACGAGTATCGGCGCGGCGGTGCTGCGGTTCCACGGGCCGGTGTATCGGTCGGCGTCGTGACCCTGCCAGAACGCGCAGATGGTCATGTCGAAAACGGAGGCACGACCGAAGTACGGCACCCGCAGATCCTCGACCACCCCTGCGCGAGTGTAGGCAGCAGGATCGGTCGGGACAATGCTGTCGCTGCACTGGATCGCGTGATACGCCTCGGTGCGGTTGGCCAGGTATGGCTCGCCGCCGGCGGCGAGGCTCACCAACTTCGGGACCGAGATGCCCGCGTCGAACAACTTCTGCAGCAACACAGCGAGATCCGGGTACGCGGATGGCTCCGACAGATCGCCTGCGGCACCGACGATCGCGGAATAGGTCCACAACTGGCCGTCCATCATGATGGGTGACCAGCGTGCCCGTTCGGCCAGCACAGTCCACTTGAATTTCGGATCGCCCGTGGAGAATGCGCAGCGGGGCCCGGCCGCCGAGCAATCTCGCAGGAATGCATCAAAGGATGCAGCGATACCGCCGGCCACATCTTGTCGGGTATCGATCGGCAACGTAGTGCCCTGCGAATCGTGGCCGTTGATGTTGCCTTCGAAGTCGAGCGACCCGTCCAACGCCATTGCACGCACCCGGCTGGGGAAAAGGTTGGCATAGATCGCCGCGAGCTGAGTGCCGTAGGAGATGCCGTGGTAGGTCAATTTCGGATCACCCACCGCGCGGCGCAACAACTCCAGGTCGCGTGCTGTGTTGACGGTCGAAGCATGGTCCAGGATCGGCCCGGCGTTTTGCTCGCAGCGGTCGGCGAATTCCTTGGAGCGGTCGAAGAAATTGGGTTCGGCTCCAATGTCGCTGGGGATCTCTGGAAACGACGCGAGGAACTGCTCCTGTTCGGCGGCACTGGAAAAGCAGCGTGCCGCCGCACTGCGCGACACCGCGCGCGGATCCCAGGAGACAATATCGAACCGGGACCGCAGCTCGTCGGAGAACAACCATGGCCACCTCGCCCGCTCCCGCAGGCGATCGACACCGGATGGACCGGGACCACCGAAATTGACGAACAGAGTACCGATCCGGCGGACCGGATCCGCGGCGGGAAGTTTGATCACCGCCAGTTCGATCTGTTCATCGTGCGCACGGTTGTAGTCCAGCGGCACTTCGGCTGTCGCGCACTGGAATCCGTCCTCGCAGTCGGCCCAGTGGAGAATCGGCGTGTTCGCCGCTTCGGCCAGCGCGTCGATGTAGGGGTCGACAGCATCGACACCCCCGAGTGCCGGTGCCGGCACCAAGAGCCAACCGGCGTTCAGCGCGGCAACCAGAATCGTGACCCAAGATCGGCGATACCTACTGCGCCCGATACGCATTCCCAGCTGCCCCTTCGCTGCAGAGATCGACCGCAGCGATCCTGCCACACCCCGCCCCCGCCCCCCGCTTGCCGCGCCGCCGTCTGCCGCGATACGCGGTGGCCGATGATGGCGAGTACTTGCGCGGGCGTCCGCCCGCGCGATCGGGTTACCGACGCGCCGACCACTCCGACAGCCGTGTCTGCGCGACCCGCGCATGCTCGCCGGGCAGCAGGCTCGCCTGCTCCAGCACCGCCCCGAAATACGGTGCCTGCGGCTCGGTGACGACCTCGCGCGGACCCGAACGTGCGGCCGGCACCGAAAGACAAGGCATGCCGAGAATCTGTGACGAGGTCCCATACACGGCATCGCGAAGACGCCGCATCAGGGGCGCACCCGCAGGGAGATGTGATGCGGCGCTCGCAGATCACGGACCGCCTGCTGTTCGGTCCGCGACGACATTCAGGCGTTCTCGACCGTGATGTCCTCGTAGACGATCGTTACCGCTTCAGTCGCCGGACTGTTCGCCCCGGCATCCAGCGACGGCCCCTGCCAGTCCGACGCCCGAGCGCGCGACAGGTACACCCGCTTGACCGGCTTCTTATTCGAATCCAGCACCATCAACGTGATGTCTTGGCGAGCATCATCCACATCTCGCAGGGTCATGGTCGTATGGATCCATTCGGTGAACACCTTGCTCTGGTCCAACCCGCGGGTGATCGTGATCTCACCACTGCGTGCGGAGCCCGGCTGCTTCCTGATGAGCACCTCGCCATCAGGAGTCACCTGTTTGATTTCGACCGCGTCCTCCCCGAGCGATAGCCCACTGATCTGCTGAACCGTTTCCACCTGAAACTTTCCCAGATCGACAACGAAGGTGGAGCCGCTGATCGTGTCGCCGATAGCCATGGAAATCTCCTTGCCTGTCGGGGCGCGGCACAGCCCTCGCTACCCGCGAGAGCTGCACATACTGTGGCGCCATCGTCTACGTCATGGAGAGCACAACGAACTCGGCTGGACCGTGGGGCTATACCCCACATCACCAATCATGCGGCGATCCGTGGCGGGTCCGCAGCAGATCGGACCTATCCGCCACTAATGAGCAGGAGGCCGCCGCGACGGTGACGCCACGTCGAGAAACCCCTGGCTGGTGCACTATCGCAACCCGGAGGTACAACACCCAGATCGGGCGATACACGGGGCGATTTGGAGGATCACACAAAGACGACCGGACAAACCGGACCAGACTTTGGATTTCCTGTTACTTGGCTACCTGGTCGGCGAACCGATGTACTTACCACCTATCGGAGGTTCCCTCCGTCGGACCAGCAGGTCCGGAGAAGTCAGTCTCCATCGGTCAGCGCAGTACGCAGCTGGCACGGGTAAATCCCACCGAATGCCCGCAACCGGACCACGAGTCCGCCCGATGCTACGCCCAAGCGAACATCCCTATGCACCTACCGACCGCGGACCGCGCACCGCACGTCCACCACATAGCCGAGTAACACAATGCAATGCCATGTCACAGTCGAGTTTCCGGGTTGGCCGTCATTGCACTACTGGGCAGACTCCATAGCAGCCCACACTTTCGCCAAGGCAGTGCATGCCATGCAACTGGCAACAATTCTGATCGACCAAGATATGCGAGAAGCCCTGCAGCCCCTGCCTTGTCAGCGACTCTGGCAATAAACACCTCCGAGCCCCGAACCGCACCAAGCAGTTTCAAGCTCCTTCGGTCGCTGCCTGTCGCAACGAACTCAAAAGTATTTCAGGCGTCCAGTCTTCGATCCAGGCGGGCATTTGCCGATCCGGGTCCGGAACTCCGAGATCCTTTCTCGCTTCGGCAACGAACCTCCGACGTAGCCGGTAGGCTTCGGCCGATGCCAATCGCCAGTCGTCGCCGCCTGTGAGCTTTCCGCGGGCGAACCACTCGAGAGTCCACGAGCATCGATTCAGCTCGTATCCAACTTCAATCGCCCGCGGACCTCCTAACAGAAGCACCTCTTGCCACCGTTGACTGCGTGCGGCTTCGGCTGCCGCGAGAAGTGGGATTCCCTCATCCACAGACAATGGTTCGCCGTCGCCAGGAAGATTGCGGGACACGGCTATTCGATTTGCCAGCACCTGCATCAGACGAACACAATTCGAGTACTCGACATACGCGGCCAACCTGCGCTCATCCCATCGCACTGCGTGGCTCCGAGTCCACTTTGCACGTTCGTTGGCGTATGTGGCGAGGAAGGCGAGCGCGCCGCCGACAGCCACCCCCGACAGGGTTCCGAGAACTTGGCCAACCATGCCAGCATCATATGACGCGTTCACGATCACCTTCGAAGGACGGATCACCCCAACCGGCACAGGGACCAGATCCGCCGTGAATCAGATACTCCCGTACGGCTGGTTGGTATTGAGCAGTGCCACAAGGACTTTCGGCACTGAAACGCGACAGAAGTTCGGCAAAGCACCGACCGTCGAACACAGCTGCCACCGATGATCTCATCCGTCGTAGTCGGAGGGCCAGAAGATCATTGCGACGACCACGGCAAGAGGCAGGCCGATGACGAATACGAATCCGACCTGAGCCGCGCTCACCGGCGCACCCCACCCATTGAAGTCCAGCGGCCGAACGACGCGCGCGGCGCGGCACATTCGACATCGGCAACAGCCATCACGCGATCCAGCGTCACAGCGTCCACGTGCGCCGAGGAAGGCAGCAACACCACATCGGCCCCCGACGATTCGACCTGTTCGGCCAGACCCAGCACCGAATCAGAGTCGGCCCAATGCAGTGGATACCCCAACCGACGCGCCAACCGGCGCACCTGAGCCGAATCCCATTCGGGTGTCGGCGATGTCGGGTCGATCCATCCGAGCGCATACATTTCCCCTGCCCTTCGTCCCCTGTCGTCGGCAAGCTCACCGCCGAGGAAAACAGTCGCCCCGGCGGCGAGGCTGGAATCGACGCTATGAGGCAAGGGCTGGGCCGCATACGATTTCGCTGTTCACAGGCGTCCACAGCTCCACCAGCCCGTTAGGCTGGAGTTATGGAACCGGGTGCGCTCCTGCGTGCCGCTCGCGAAGCGGCGGGCATCTCGCTGCGCGCAATGGCCGAGCGGAGCTATTACAGCAAGGCGTACCTGTCGCTGATCGAGACAGGCCAGCGGCCGGTACCTGCCGGTGTCGCCGCTGCTTACGAGAGGGTGCTGGGCACGGACCTGGAGCGGCTGACGGTCGTGGCGCGAACACCGGCCAGCGTGGACACCACGGCACTGTCCGGCGTGGCGGTGATGTTGGCAGCTACACGCAGGATCGAGGACGCGGCCGGTGCGGTGGCGGTGCTTCCGGCGGCGCGGGGCCTGTCTGCCATGACCGAGGCATTTGCCCGTGAAGCGCGCACGGCGCAGGCCCAAGCGGCAGCTCTGGCGTCGGAGGTCACGCAGTACCGCGGCTGGCTGGAACACGCGATCGGCGCTGACGTTGCCGCACGGCGTAGCCTCGGCACGGCCGTAAGCCTGGCGAAGGAGTCCCGAGACCCGGACCGAGTTGCGCACAGCCTGGGCTTCCTCGGCTATGTGACTGTGAGTGCGGGGAATTATGACGAGGTCATCGCCCTCTCAGATGCCGCATTGGCGGTACCCGGCGCGCACCCCATCGTCACTGCCTACGGGCGAATGCGGCGAGCTGAACTGCTGGCCGCGCACGGAGAGAGGAGCGAAGCCCAGCGCGCGCTGGCCATGGCCGACGCTGCGGCGGAAGAGGCGGACGACATCGAACCCCCCACGTCGATGTATTGGTGGAGCACCGGATTCGCGGCTGTGCAACGCGGCGGCGTCCTGGCTCTACTGGGTCACGCGGCCGAAGCAGTTGAGGAGGCGACGCATGGCCTGGCTGCGATGCCAACCGAACATCGCGAGAGTGAATGGCTGGCCTCCGCACTACGCCGAATCGACCCGGACATGAGCAGCACATGATGCGCACGGCACGGCCAGACCTGGCTACCTCCTCGTGGAGCACATGGACGACGCAGTCCAGCGCCTGCGCCGCCGATACGTACCGCACCGCGGCCACGGCACCGGTGCGTTCGCTCCGCCGCGGCCGGATTGCGCGAATTGCCAGCGGGGCGGTCTGGTGGTGCCGGGTGGGACGTCATGGTGAGTGACCCCCAGCCGCCATCGCACCTGGTGATCGGCGATCAGCGGAGTCGGCTAACTTGACAGAGAACCGCGTGGCAAAGCAAGCGGTGCGAGGTTGCGGAGGAGGTTCGGTGGATATGAACGCGGAGACGACGGGTTCCGCGAGCTTCGACGAACTGGCAGTCGAGATACGCCGCCGGATGGATTCACTGTCCACCGCGCACAAGAAGCTGGCTCAGCGAGTGCTGTCGGATCCCGAAGCGGTGGCGTTCATGACTGTCTCCGAGCTCGCCAGCGCGGTCAATGTCAATGAGGCCACGGTCGTGCGCTTTGCCAATGGTCTGGGTCTGAAGGGGTACCCGGGGCTGACGCGATTGTGTCGCGAACGGTTGCAGGAGCAAGCGCAACTGTTACGCCGCTTCGACAATCTCGAACACCTCGTCGCCGAAGGTGTCGGGACGCGCGAACAGACCGTGGCGCTGGATCAAGCGAATATCGCCCGCACATTCGCGCGTATCGACGACGCGATGTGGGATTCGGCGGTCGATCGGCTGGCCCACGCTCCCCGGGTACATGTGATGGGTCTGCGCAAATGCCACGCTCCGGCGTATCTGCTGACCTACCTGCTGCGGATGCTGCGCGAGGATGTGTCGGCGATCGATGCCACTGCGGGAACGCTGACAGATGAACTGCGCCGGGTGCGTGCGGGCGATTGTTTCGTGGCGATGTCGATCCACCGATACAGCCTCGACACCGTGCGCGCCGCGCAGTGGGCTCGCCAGCGCGGTACCCACGTCATCGCATTGACCGATACCGCCGTATCACCGCTGGCGGTGTCGGCGCACGATACGTTTTACGTCGATGCGTCCAGCGCCGGCATCCTGCGATCGATGACCGCCTTCACCTCCCTCGCCCAGGCAATGACGGGTGCCGTTGCACAAGTCCTGGGGCATGAAGTGCGCCCGACACTGCTCGAGGAGGAAAAGCTGTTGAGCGAGTTCGGCGTCTACGCCCCCGATTGACATCGGCGCGGTCGGCTACTCCGCCGTAGCCAGTTGAGCCGCACCGGTCCGGCGCTGATGAATCACGCCTGCAGTGACCGCAGTCGCGGTGACCAGGAGGGTCAGCGCGAGCGGCGTACGGGTACCGGAATTCAGGGCCATTCCACCGACGATGGCCAGCAGGATGATTCCGACCGCGTAGGACAGGTACGGGGCGCCCCACATCTTCACCGGCAGTGCAGTGATCTGCGCTGCGGTCTTACGGCGACGCCCGACGATCTGGGTGGCGCAGATGCACAGGTAGACCACGACCGCGACCGCACCCGAGGAGCTGAGCAGGAAGGTGAAAACCGCTCCGGTGGGCAGGAAGTAGTTCGCCACGACCGCCAGGAATCCGGCGCTCGAAGCGGCGAGAACACCGGCGACCGGCACTCCGGAGCGGGCGGTCCTACCCAGCACGCGGGGGCCTTCACCGCGGCGCGAGAGCGAGAACAGCATCCGCGATGACGAGTAGAGACCCGAGTTCAGGCACGACAGCACCGCCGTGAGTACGACCAGATTCATGGTTGTTCGCGCACCGGGAACGCCGAGCTGGTCCAGCACCGCGGTGTACGGGCTCTCCGTGACTTGCGTTGTGTTCCAGGGCAATAGCGTGACGACAACAAGTACCGAGCCGACGTAGAAGATCAGGATGCGGCCGGCGACGCTGCGCATGCTCGCGCGCACCGCGCTGACCGGATCTTGCGCCTCGCCCGCGGCGATCGTTACCAGCTCGGTGCCGAAGTACGAGAAGAACACCGTCAACGACGCCACGAGCAAAGGCATCGCGCCATTCGGGAACAGGCCACCGTGCCCGAGCAGGTTGACCGTTCCCGGCGCCTGGTAGTGCGGAAGCAGGCCACAGATGGCCGCGATGCCGATTGCGATGAATGCGACGATCGCGACGACCTTGATCATCGCGAACCAGAACTCGAAACGCGCGAAAGAGGTTACCGCCGCGAGATTTACGCCGGTCAAGGCGCTCATGAAGATCAGGGAATACAGCCAGGTCGGCACCGATGGCAGGAGCTGATGGGCGACCGCCGCGCCGGCAATGGCTTCGAAAGCGACTGTGACACACCAGTGATAGGCGTAGACCCAACCCACCGACAGTCCTGCCCAGGTACCGAGTTCACGGGAGGCGTAGCTCGAGAACGATCCCGTTTCGGGACTGGCCGTCGCCAGCTCCGCAAGCATGCGCATTACCAGGATGATCACCAGGCCGGTGAGTAGGTACACGATGACGATGCCCGGGCCTGCCGCGGAGATCGCTTTGCCGCTGCCGACGAACAACCCGGCGCCGATCACTCCACCGATGCCGATCATCGTCAGCTGCCGAGTGTTGATGCTGTGCTTCAGATTTCCCGAGGTAGGCACGATGCCTTCTTCCATAAGCAGTGGGCCGTTGCCCGATGGCAGTAGTGACATAGAACACGCCCAGCCGGTTCGACGCAATAGCAATTGCAGAACATGCGAACAATGCAAAATTTATGGCATAGTTCAGTCGTCGAACCCGCCGAGGAAGAAGTGAGGCCCATGTCCACCGTGCTGGTGAGCAGATCCGGTTCCATCGCAACGCTCGTTCTCAACAGGCCCGAACGACTCAACGCCGTCAGTGCGGAGCTGTACCGGACGCTGGTCGACGAACTGAATGCCGCCGACTCCGATCCGGGTATCCGCTGCGTGGTCCTCACCGGTGCCGGACGGGCGTTCTGCGTGGGTGCCGACCTGAAAGCACACAACTCCGGCACCAGGACTCCCGCGGAGCAGGCGCGCTACGTCGAGTTGGGCCAACGCGCCTGCGAGCAGATCCAGACGATGGGCACCCCGGTGGTGGCGGCGGTCAACGGATATGCCCTCGGTGCCGGTGCGGAACTGGCCGTCAGCGCGGACTTCCTGGTCATGGCCGAGGACGCGCAGATGGGGTTTCCCGAGGTGAGCATCGGCACCTTCGTCGGTGGTGGCGTGACCAACCGGCTCCCGCGTCTGGTCGGCCTGCGCAGGGCCACGGACATGCTGATCCTCGGAGAGCGATTCACCGGTCGGCAGGCACTCGATTGGGGGTTGGCGCATTCCGCAGTAGCCACGGATCGTCTGCTCGGGTCGGCCCGAGCGCTCGCGGAAACTCTCGCCGCGAAGGCTCCACTCGCGCTGGCCCGGATGAAGGCGGCACTGCACCGCGACGACCCCCTCGACGTCGCGTTCGCCACTGAGCAGCACGAACTCCTGGCATTGATGGCGACCCGGGATTGGGCCGAGGGCGTCGTCGCATTCGCCGAACGTCGCGTCCCCGTCTTCGAAGGAAAGTAGAGATGACCAGCATCGACGACCGCACGTCCAGCCTCGGCGCGTCGGCCCGCACCGCACTCGAGCGGTTATTCGACCCGCATTCCGTCGCCATCATCGGCGCGTCCGGCAATCCGGCCAAGCGTGGGTTCCAGGCCATCCGCGCCCTGCAGCAGTCCGGCTACGCCCACCCCATCTACCCGGTCCACCCGACAGCGCTGCAGATCCTCGGCCTCGGCGTGTACTCCTCGATCGATCGGCTCCCCCACGGCATCGACGTCGCGCTGATCGCTTTACCCGCCGCCGCCGTCCCCGACATGCTGCGCCGGTGCGCCGCTGCCGGTATCGCCGGAGCCGTCGTGCTCGCCAACGGTTTCGCAGAGATCGGGGGAACCGGCGCCGAACTCGCCGCCGCGCTCGCAGCGGCGATCGCCGAGACCGGTATTCGGGTCATCGGGCCCAACACCTCCGGCCTGCTCAACGTCGCCTCGGGCGCGAATCTCGTTGGCCTCGAGGATGTTCCGTGTGGCCCGATCAGTGTGATCACGCAGAGCGGGAATATGCTGCTGTCGCTGGTCAATGATGATCGGGCGATCAAAGGCCCCGGTTTCCATATCTGTGTGGGGCTGGGTAACCAGGCCGATATCCGGTACGACGAATGCCTCACCGAATTCGTCCGCGATCCGGGTACGGGCGTCGTCGCCATCCATTCCGAGGGGTTTACCGACGGACGGTCGTTCCTGATCGCCGCCGCTCGTGTCGTGCCGGATAAACCGGTTGCCGTGCTGCGCGGTGGCCGTTCGGAAGGGGGACGCCGCGCCGCGCGGTCGCACACCGGCTCGATCGCCGGACTCGACGCCGTCGCGACTGCCGTGCTGCGGCAAGCCGGGGTGGAGCTGGTCGACCGCTCCGACGAGCTCGCGGTCGTCGCCGGCGCCCTTGCCGACTGCGCCCCGATCGCCCCCGGACGCAAGGTCGCGATCCTCAGCGACGGTGGTGGGCACGCCACGCTGGCCGCCGACGCCCTCGCCGCGCGCGGCATCGAACTGGCCCGGCTCGGCGAGCGGACCCAGAAGCGGCTGCGGCACCTGCTCGGCGCTACCGCGGCCGTGGCTGGTCCGGTCGACGTGGCCGGCGCCACCGACACCGACCCATTGGTGTTCGCCGAGGCCGCCGAAATCCTCATGTGCGATCCCGAGGTCGGTCTCGTGCTAGTCGTCGGCCTCTATGGCGGCTACCACCTGCGCTTCGACTCGGGACTGCGCACAATCGAGGATGCCGCCGCCGGAGTGTTGCTCACACTCATCGCCGAACACGATGTCCCCGTGGTGATCCAGAGCTGCTATGCCGGTCTCGACATCGCCAACCACGACCGCCTGCGAGCCGGGGGCGTACCGGTGATCAGCTCCATCGATCACGCCGTGCGGGTCGTGGCGGCCCTGGAGCAGCGTGGTCGCCTGCTGGCGACTGCCCCGCAACGCTCTGCGCTGGTACTTCCACCGCCGGCACCCGCCATCCCCGGATCGGGACTCCTCGATGAACCGACCGCACGACGGGTGGTCGCCGCCGCCGGAATCGACCTCGGCGCATGGACTTTTGCACGCACCGTCGAGGATGTGGTTGCGGCTGTCGCCGGCTATCAGCGACCGTGCGCGCTGAAAGTTGTTTCCCCGCAGGTCATCCACAAATCCGAGGTGGGCGGGGTCAGGGTCGGCGTGCTGGCCGCCCAAGCGGCTCAGGACGCACAGGCGATCATCGACTCCGTCCACGCGCATGTGCCCGACGCCCGCATCGACGGGATGATCGTCGCGCCCATGGCCGATGCCGGAATCGAACTGCTGGTCGGCGCCACTCGCGATCCGATTTTCGGGCCGGTGGTGGCCTTCGGTAGCGGTGGGGTGCTGGTCGAGGCATTGCGCGACATCACATTTCGCGCGGCGCCCTTCACCGAGTTCGAGGCAGGCGAAATGGTCGACGAGACGATCGCCGCCCGGATGCTCGACGGCTACCGCGGGCTACCGGCGGTCGATCGGCACCGGCTGGCTCGATTTCTGGTCCACATCGGCGATTTCGTTGCCGCGCACCCGGAGATATCCGAACTCGATCTCAATCCGGTGATTGCTTCCGGTTCCGACATAGTCCCGGTCGACGTCCGAATTGTATTGTGCGAGAGCACCGGAGACGACAATGACTGAGCCGATCCGCGTCGACCGGGTCGGCCATGTCGTGGTCTGGACATTGAACCGTCCGACAGCGCGAAACCCGATATCCGCGGCCGACACGATAACGGCCCTCGAGGACGCGGTGACGGCGGTCGATCGAGACCACAGCGTACGGGCGGCGATTCTCACCGGCGCGGGAACAGCCTTCTCCTCCGGCGGCGACGTAAAGCAGATGCGCGATCGTGCCGGAATGTTCGGTGGCGCACCGGCGGAGCTGCGCCAGGGGTACCGGCACGGCATCCAGCGAATTCCAAAAGCGCTGTACCACTGTGAGATCCCAACCATCGCCGCCGTCAATGGTCCGGCCATCGGTGCGGGGTGTGATCTGGCGTTGCTGTGCGACCTGCGGATCGCCGCGCGCACCGCGATATTCGCCGAGAGCTTCGTCCGGGTCGGACTTGTGCCCGGCGACGGTGGCTCATGGCTGTTGCCAAGGGCAATCGGCATGGCCCGAGCGTGCGAGATGGCCTTCACCGGTGAACCGATCGATGCGCGCACCGCGCTCGATTGGGGCCTGATCTCCGATGTTGTCGAACCCGACGCCCTCCTCGAAACCGCCCACCGCCTCGCCGCCCGGATAGCCACCAACCCACCGCACGTACTTCGAATGACGAAGCGACTACTGCGCGAGGGCCGACACCAGAGCCTGGACAGCCACCTCGAGCTGTCCGCCGCGATGCAGGCCGCCGCCCACCACACCGAAGATCACCGCGAGGCGGTCACAGCGATGCTGGAGCGCAGACCGCCCACCTTCACCGGCCGATGAGCAGTCTCGCAAAGACGATTTCAACGACGCAGACAATCCGTGGACCACTCGACCAGCTGCCGACCCTAGGAAGGCCGGGGTCGGACCAGGCCGATGTCGTAGGCGAGCACCACCGCCTGCACTCGATCCCGCAGGCCGAGTTTGCGCAGAATCGCCGAGACATGGCTCTTTACAGTGCCTTCGGTGACAACCAGTTTCGCCGCTATCTCGGCGTTGGAGGCCGCTTGCGCGATGAGCGTGAGGACCTCGACCTCTCGATTCGTGAGATCCGCGAGATCCGGCATTGCCGCCGTCACGGGGCGTATGTCGGCGACGAACCGATCCAGCAGCCGGCGCGTCACCCGCGGCGCGAGCAGTGCCTCGCCACTGGCCACCACCCGGATCGCCTCGACCAGTTCGGCCGGGCGGGTGTCCTTCAGCAGAAACCCGCCCGCACCGGCGCGCAGGGCCGCGTAGAGCAGTTCGTCCTCGTCGAAGGTGGTCAGGATGATGACCGAGGGCCTGCGCTGGAATGCGGAAAGTCGTTGTGTCGCCTGCACACCGTCGACGCCAGGCATCCGCAGATCCATCAGCACGATATCCGGCAGCGTCTGAGCGGCCAGGCGGACCGCTTCCTCCCCGTCGCCGGCCTCACCGACGACCCGGATATCCGCACGGGCCTCCAGGATCATCCGGAGGCCCGTGCGGACCAAGGCCTGATCATCGGCGACCAGCACGCTGACAGTCATCCCCGCCTCCGTGTGATCTGCTGGGTGCACGCGCGGCGCGGCGGCCGGTTCATAGCAAGCATCCAATCATCCGGGTGTGGAGATCCATGCGGACATGTCAGTCCTTCACCGGATCGGCTCCCACGTGCTTGGTCACCGAATCACCGGCTTCCACCGCATTCCACAGTTCCCGGTTCACCCGGACCTTCACCGTACTGCCGTCCGCTAGCCGGACAACCAAGCGCCGGTACAGATTCGCCCCGTCGAACAACCCACGCGACTTCTTGACAACCGTCCCCCGCCATTCCTGCTGTACCACCGATCGACTCCTTACTCCGCCGAGTGTGCACGCCGCGGGATCCCTAACGGCGTAACTTCAGTGTTTCTTGTCGCCGAGCCGGAAACATCAACTTGCAGGCGGGTATTCGCCTCTGTCGAAAGTTGGAGACAGCCATCGCAAGGCTGCCGATTACCGGACCGGAAGCCATGCCGCGACACGGAAGCCACCAGCACTGGAAGGGCCGGCCTCGAATCGTCCGCCCAGCTCTGTGGCACGTCCTCGCATACCGTCCAGGCCCCGACCACTACCGTGACCGAGTCGGCTACCGCCGCCGTTATCGGTGATCGCCACCATGAGTTGCCCGGCGGTAATCCGAACCTCGACCTCGGCTCGATCGGCTCTCGCGTGGCGCAAGACGTTGGTCAGGGACTCCTGCACGATCCGGTAGGCAGTTTCCGCAACCCTCGGCGCGACGGCGGCGCCGTCCGTCCCGTGCCGTTTCACGACGACCTCGACTCCCGCCTGTGACATCGACTCCACCAACCTGTCCAGATCCTCCAGTCCCGGGGAAACGCTGGGGTCGCGGTCGATCACCTCGAGCAACCGGCGTACTTCGCCGAGAGCTTGTCGCCCGACGGACTCCAGTGCGGCGACAGCCTCCCGGGCCCTGTCCGGGTGAGTGTCGAAAACATCGTTGGCCGCCGCGGCTTGCAGCACCATCAGCGACACCGTGTGCGCGAGCACATCGTGTAGTTCGCGCGTGATCCGGGCACGTTCGTGCTGGACCAGACGCCGGGCTTCGGCGTCGCGCTGTGCGGATCTCGCGCGTCCCAATGCGCCCCAGCTCCAGGCCAGCAGGGCGGCGCCAGACCACAGCAAGGCTTGCAACCCTCGCCCGGTCGTTCCCAGCGCGAGCACGAAGAACAACACCGCCGCGGCAAGACCCGACAACGACGTGCGCGCGGGACGCACCCAGGAAAAGGTCGTCAACACGATCAAGGCGACGCCCGAACCCACCGGAACGCGCAGCAGTTCCAACGTTGCTCCCACGAACAGGGAGGCAATCGTGACGAAAACCGGCCGACGGTCCATCCACCAAACGACGACCGCCTGGCACACCACCAGCCCGATCACGACGACGCGGCCCGCGGCCGTTGGCACCGCCTGAGGAACGAACAGCACTACCGGCAACAACGTGGCAATGGTGCAGGCGACCAGCAGTACCCTCCAACGCCGCGACAGCCCCATCTCGAACTGATCCCGCACGTCGCCGACGCTACCGGCTCCGACACTCGGACCGCCGCATCTCCAACCGGATCGTCGGTTATTCCAGCGATTCGCGCATGACGTCGGGAGACCGGAAACTCCTTGCGGCAGTTGACACCCCGCGCAGCGGTGACAGGCCGGCGGTGAGTGGCGCCCAACTGGTGCGGCAGATTCAGCCGTCCACTGTGATCGGAAGCGCGGCGGCGAACCAGTTCACCGCCGAGGTTCCATCGGGCGGTCGGCCGGAAGCACAGTGGCTTCTTCCCGAGTGCGCTGCCGCTGTCCTGACCAGTCGAAATGCTGGCCGGGACAGAGCATTCGAACGAAATACATTGCTGTCGAGCCGCTCATCCGGCGAGCTTGACGAGCCTCGAGATTACGTAGCTATAGACCCATCAGCTCAGGTCTGCTAGCGCTCAGGCGCAGACGCGATTGAGCTCGTCGGTGTAGGGGTAGAGGTCGGCGACATTCTCATCTACCAGCGCGTAGGCGTAGGCGGCGATGACATCCTTCTCCGCGCCCTGGGCCAGATCGGCCAGGCCGCTCAGCCTGTCGGACAGCGCTGTCGCTGTCGCCGCGTCCATGGTGCCGCCGCTCGTGTCGATCGCGATGTTGATCAGCTCGATGGCCTTGGCGCAGTGGGGGGACTGGGCGTGCGCGGGTGCGGCGGGCAGGAAGAGCACAGCGGCAGCGGCCGCAGAGAGCACAGCGGCGAAAGCCGTCGACTTGGTCATGATTTCCTCTCAGAACGTTGGGCTGATCGTAGCGCCACGGCGTGAGACCCTGATCGCCATGCTCGGCACCGGAAACCACCGGCGGGAGTGTTCCTTCGGTGCGCATCCGAAGCCGGCATCCGGCCCGCGCGGATGACAGGCTGTAGTGACTGCGCCGGTGCGCCTACTGGATGGCAGGGCGTGGTTTCGAGCAGAATCGAGCGGCGTCGTCGTTCTCGCCATCTCGTAACCGGACGCAACGAACTCTCACACACTGAATCCGGCCCGTTCCGCGGAATCCGCAACTGAATCGAATCCAGCGACGAAGGGAATACTGACATGTCGGAGCTGTCGGGAGCGAATTCCACCGCGACGTGGCCGCAGCTGCGCGTGGCGGACTGGACTGATACGCGTGAAACCCTGCACATGTGGACGCAGGTGGTGGGAAAGATCCGGCTCGCGCACGCACCATTGTTGAATCACTGGTGGCAGGTGACCCTGTATGTGAGCCCGCGCGGGCTGACGACCTCGGCAATCCCCTACTCCGACCACCTGTTCGATATCGAATTCGATTTCCTCGCGCACCGATTGGTCATCCGCGCCGACAACGGCGATACCCGCACCGTGGCACTCGCACCGAAATCGGTGGCGCAGTTCTACACCGAAACCATGCAAGCGCTCGACGAACTCGGGTTCGAGACCCGAATTCAAGGGCGCCCCAATGAAGTCGAGGTGTCGATTCCGTTCGCTGAGGACACCCAGCACGCCTCCTACGATCCGACCTCCGCGCAGGCGTTCTGGCGGCAGCTCGTACATGCCAACCGCCTGCTCAACGAATTTCGCTCCGGCTATACCGGCAAGACCAGTCCGGTTCATTTCTATTGGGGCGCAATGGATCTTGCCTACACACGCTTTTCGGGACGGACCGCTCCCGAACACGGCGGCGGCGCACCGCACTGCGCCGACTGGGTCATGGTGGAGGGATATTCACACGAACTCAGCAGCTGCGGATTCTGGCCCGGCGGTGGCGAGGAAGGCGCGTTCTACGCCTACTCCTATCCCGAACCGGACGGCTACAGCGAACGCCGGCTGCAGGTGCCCGGCGCGACCTACGACCCCAACCTGGGTGAATTCGTCCTACCCTACGAAACGGTGCGCACCGCGGACGATCCGAATGCCGTGGTCGCCGAGTTCCTCCACGAAACATACGCGGCCGCAGCCGAACTCGGCCACTGGGATCGCAGCACACTCGAATGCGATCCGCATCGGTGGGCTCAGCAGCGAGCCGCCGCACCCTGGTCCCTGCGCTGACCAGTTGATGTCGCCAGTCTGCCTGGCGCGCACGAATACACCACAACACTGGCCGGTGCCGCGCTCGCAACCGGACGTTGATTTTGGCCGACACCGACCACGCCGCCTCCGTCGCCGATTCGGACCACACCCGCCTAGGCACTGAACATGCTGCTGGCCGGGAACACACGCTACGTGAGGGCGACAGTAGGCACAGAGGCAACTAGCCGAACCAACAATGCGGTGTAGCGACGAGGGACCGAAGACTGGACATACCTACCGTAGCCACCCTCGAGTGATGCCTGTCACATTTCCCTGTAGCGGAACATCATTTCCGCTCTCGGAGAGGATGAGGTATGGGGATGTTGACTTGGCGTCGCGGCCGCGCGGACAGTGGACGACCGGAGGATGCAAGACACTCGCCGGGACAGTTGGCCGCCTACGGAGCCCAGCACATTCTGACGATGTACGGGGGCGTGATCGCGCCACCGCTCATCGTCGGCGGCGCGGCCGGGCTCTCCCCCGCCGACATCGGATTACTGGTGACGGCGGCCCTATTCGTATCGGGCCTCGCCACGCTGCTGCAAACCCTCGGGATCGGACCGTTCGGCAGCCGATTGCCCATCGTGCAGGGGGTTTCTTTCGCAGGCGTATCGACCATGGTGGCGATTGCCACCACCGGCGGGTTACGTCCGGTATTCGGCTCCATCATCGTCGCCGGGGTAATCGGCCTCGTGTTGTCATCGTTCTTCGCGCAACTGGTGCGATTGTTCCCCGCGGTGGTTACGGGCACGATCATCACCGTGATCGGCCTTTCACTGATGCCGGTCGCCTTCAACTGGACCATGGGCAACAATTCCGCCGCAGCCGACTACGGTTCCCTGGCCAACATCGGATTCGCCGGCCTGACGCTGCTGATCATCCTGGTGATCAGTCGCCTTTTCCAGGGCGCGCTGTCGCGGCTGTCGATTCTTATCGGGCTGGTGCTCGGTACTGTAATCGCGGCGTGCGCAGGCAAGGCCGATTTCTCCGACGTGGGCGACGCCCGCCTGGTCGCGCCGCCACAGCTGCTGCACTTCGGGTCCCCGACCTTCGAACTCGGTGCCATCGTCGCGATGACAATCGTGATCCTGGTGACCCTGATCGAAACCACGGCCGACATCCTCACAATCGGTGAAATCGTCGGGACCGATGTCAATGCCAGACGAGTGGCGGACGGGCTGCGAGCCGACATGCTGTCGACGACGGTTGCGCCGGTCTTCGGATCCTTCACCTGCAGCGCGTTCGCACAAAACGTCGGCCTGGTCGCACTGACCGGAATCAAAAGCCGGTTCGTAGTGGCAACCGGCGGCCTGATACTCCTGATGCTCGGCCTGCTCCCGGTGGTCGGCGCGATCGTCGCCGGAATTCCGTACCCGGTACTCGGCGGCGCCGGACTCGTGCTCTTCGGATCAGTTGCGGCGAGCGGGATTCGCACCCTGTCCCAGGTGGACTACCAGGACAACCTCAACATGATCATTGTCGCGGTCGGCATCGGCTTCGGCCTCATACCCGTTGCGGCACCGGAATTCTGGGATGCCCTCCCCGATAAAATCGCAGTGGTCCTGAACTCCGGAATCAGCGCGGCCGCAGTCGCCGCCGTCGTCCTCAACCTGGCCTTCAACGAATGGAAATTCGGCAAACGACCGGGTCCCTCCGTCCTCGCCGCGGCCGTCGACGAGCGCGACCGGCTCGACAATGATGTCAAGCCATAAGCACTCGATCCTCGATACGGTGACGCAATTGGCACTGTTCACTCGACATTCATCGTTCACCGTCGAACAGGCGATCGGGCCGAAAAATGGACCCAGGCAAGGAAACCCGTACACCTCGGACTCGGAGATTCGCGATTCACTCTGGCGCACAGCGAGTGTGGCGGCGGAAGCCAACCGACATATGGTGCAGAGCCTCCGATAGGACTTAGCCGCGCCGATGACCCGCGAAAGCGCACTCCGAGCAAGGGTTTCGCAGTCTACGGTTCACCGGCCGATTGGTTGCCGATTCCCTTGCGCCGCTGATCCGCTCAGTGGCGCACGGCTCCGTCTTGCCCGAAAGGCCTTGCGCCGCTGCGCACGCCGCGAGCGTCGACAAGTTGCTGATCGATACCGGCACCGGACGGCGCCCCAGCCCGCTGGAGGACCCTAGCTGCACCAGCGATGGAACGAGCGCCGCACCAACGCAACTCAGCCCTGACGATCACATACAACTTCGTCCGGCCAGCGCTGGCACAGTGCCCGGAGGGCTCGAAACTCAGTCCAGTGCTTGCCATCTCGGGTCCAGTAGTAGCGCTGACCGATAGCCAGATCCAAGGCGCCCAGTAGACTTGCGTCGCAAGCATGGAATCAGCCTTGTTCGCCGACCAACCGTCACCGCCGGCAAAGTGCGCGGCGCGCTCATACGCTGGCAGCGGGCCGCAAGGTGCACCCCCCCCAACAAGATTGAAACGAGAGGCCCGCATACCCCCCGGCTTGCTACCTTGATGTTGCCTCGATTACGAAAGGACTCCGACCGTGGAACCCGGCTCCCCTGTCGACCTGCGGCAGAATCAACCCCACACCGCCCGAATGTATGACTACTACCTCGGCGGCAAGGACCATTACAGCGCGGACGAGGCAGCGGCTGAACAGGTCGTGGGCATCTGGCCAGGAGTGCGGGCGGCCGCCCAGCAGAACAGGGCCTTCATACACCGCGTGACGCGGTTCCTTGCAAACGCGGGCATTCGTCAATTCCTCGATATCGGAACCGGTATCCCGACCGAGCCGAATCTGCATCAGGTGGCCCAACAGGTCGCACCTGACGCGCGAGTCGTCTACGTCGACAACGATCCGATCGTGCTCGTCCACGCCAGGGCATTGATGGTCAGCTCACCGGAGGGGCGTACCAACTACGTCTCCGCCGATGTCACGACACCCGAAAAGATCCTCAACGCCCCAGGATTGCGCGAGACACTGGACCTGACCCAACCGGTCGCGCTCAGTCTCAACGCACTGATGCATTTCATCCCCGACGAGCAGGATGCCTACGGAATCGTCGATACGCTGATGGACGAGCTCGTTCCTGGCTCGTATTTAGTGATGACACACGTCACGCCCGACTTCGATCCGACGGCAATAGCCAGCGTGGTCGACATCTACCGCCGCAGCGGCCTGCCATGCCAAGTTCGAAGCCGAGACGAATTCATGCGGTTCTTCGAGGGACTGGAGCTGGTCGATCCGGGTATAGAGGTGCCGCACCGCTGGCACCCGGACGGTGTCGCACCCCCGAAGAAAATGGACGCGCAAGTGTCCGCCTACGCGGGCGTCGCACGCAAGTAATACAACCCCCGCACAGGACACCGACCCGGGACGAGGCCCGAAAAGCGCTCAGTGACCTCGTATCCGGGGCACTCAGGCACGGCATTCCCTGACTCGGTTTCACTATCCGCTCCGCTGAGCAAGTGGGCGCATACCTGCACCGGTGTTCAAGCCGAACGGCGTTGGACACCGCCCGGGATGACGGGAAGGACCCTCCGGGACGACACACCGCCCTCAGACGTGGTCGACCAAGCCTCTGGCACCCTCGGACACGGCGCAGTGCGCGCAGCAGAAGAATCGACCATCTGACTCCACTCCGTGGCCGATGATCTTGCAGTCGCAATGCTCGCAGATAGGTGCCATGCGGTGGATCGCACATTCGAAGCAGTCGAAGACATGCCGCGTTCCCTGAGCCTCGACGACGATCGGCATAGCGTAATCGTTACCGCAAACCTCGCATGCGCTCATGGAACCGTAGGCTACTCCGCAGAACCGGCACCATGTCGCTACTTTCGGGTCATGTACGCATGACCGGCTCGACCTGCGCGGTGTAGGTCATCGCCCCGAGTTCGGCACCGATGTCCGGGCCGTCGACGCCCAGCCACAGCGCCCGCACATTCGATACGACCCGGTCGACGAATTCGTCGCAGATCGGGGCCTGCACACGTCGTCGGCGAACGCGACCACGGTCGACCAGGTCCCGTCCATGTGCTGACCCCATAGCGTCCGCATCTCGGTGTAGAGCTCGGTTTGCGCTGTTGTGGCGGGCGAGGCGTGGAACACCTGCGCCGACGCGATTGCCGCAGAATTGTATGCGGGGAGAATGCCGCTGGAGAATGCGAGGGCTGCCATCGTGATAGTCCGTGCGAGCGGGGCGAGTTCGGCATTCCAGTAGTTGATTTTCTAGTGGCGGGTGGCTTCGGAGAGTTTGTCGCGGGAGTTGACCTCGGTGGCGGTGATCAGTCCGGCGGTGCGGGCGTGACCGAAGGTCGAGGCGAATAGACCCGCGCCACCGACACCCACGGCGCTACGCCGCTGCGGCGGCGCCGTAGTCGCAACTGCGCGGCGAGACCGCCGCCTACTCCGTCCGCGTGGGCCCTCAGTTGAGGTAGCTGGAGATTCGCGATAACGCCTGCCGACGTATAGTCGAGTCTATGACCAGTGGCACCGCACCGGCGGCGGCCCGGCAGGGATCGGACCTGTGGGCGCGAGCATTCGCGGCACTGTACGACCCGCTCCTGTGGAGAGGCGAGCGGGCGGGCATGGGGGCGCGTCGACGCCAGTTGCTCGGCCGCGCAAGAGGACGGACTGTCGAGCTCGGCAGCGGTACCGGTCTCAACCTGCAGTACTACCCCGACGACCTCGATGAGTTGATCCTGACCGAACCCGAGGCCGCGATGCGTGCGCGGTTGGACCGGAGGCTGCGCGGCACCCAACGTCGGGCGAAGGTGCTCGACGCGTCGGCGGATCAGCTGCCGTTCGCGGAAGAATCCGTGGACACGGTCGTCTCCACGCTTGTCTTGTGCACTGTCGACAGCCCCGAAGCGGTGTTGCGCGAGATCAAGCGCGTGCTGCGCCCAGACGGCAGGCTGCTGTTCCTCGAACACGTCCGCTCACAGTCGCCGCGACTTGCCCATTGGCAAGACCGCCTCGAAGGCCCGTGGCGCCGGTTCGCGGAGGGTTGCCGCTGCAACCGTGCCACGCTCGAGCTGATCCGGGCATCCGTATTGGAGCTCGACGACGTCCAGGAAGCGACGTGGCGGGGAATGATGGTCCCCATTGTCCGACCGCTGATTATCGGCGTGGCGACCAAAACGGATGGCCGACGCTCTTAGCCCCCCCCCCGAATCCACCGGCATAATCTCCTGGATTCGATGCACCATGATGCGCATTGGTTCCCCCAGGACCATCGGTCCGACCCGCCGTCCTTGCGATGCCCGGAGGTGGTCACCACGGGATAGCAAACAATCAGCTCCCGATGCCCTGGTCGGGCAGGGTGTCGGGAGCAGTCGGGGCGCAGTCACACAGGCGTGCGCACAGGCCACGCAAGGATTCACAGATCTCGACCGGAAGGGCGGCCGGCCCAGCGCCCCGGCGCTAGGGTGGACTATGCGGTCATGGTGGAGCTGACCAGCTTTTTCGATCCGCGACGGACCCCACGCTTCGGAAGCCGAAGAAAGTGAGGAACGGGAATCATGGATGAGTCGACAACGATAATCGCGAAGACGATCGGGAATCCGTTGGGGGGACGGTACGACATTCCCGGGCCGTCAGGGCGTCCGGCCAAGGGAGAACGCGTTGCCATCTTCGCGTTCGAAGTGACGAGCGTCGACGGAGAAGCCGAAGCTATCCGGACGTACCACGTAGGTCCCGCTGATCTGGCCGAAGAAGGAACAAGCGCGCCCGCGCGCCCCGAGCCGCAGGGTCACGATGCAGTGGACGGGGTGCGGCGGCGGAACTGTCGTTCGACCACCAGCCAGTCTCGATATCGAGGCCGCGATGATGGATCTCGACCGCTCCGCCGAGGCGATGTTCAGTGCGAAGTTATGCCGGACGACACGCGGCTTGTCCGGATGTAGCGCGATCGAGGAGCATGTGATGAACCAGCGATTGTTCGATTTCATCGACGAGGCCCTGCGGCAATGCTTCGATTCCGGCGCCGGGCCGTATCCGTGGTTGTGCCGGGACGACGTCGAAAGGGTGCTGTCCGACGACGCCCGATGGCGTGTGATGCACGGTCGACTTGCGGCGATGGAATGGGGCAGTAGCGAATCCACCGGCAACGTCGCTGTTACCTCGGAGCGTTTGCTGATAACACCCGACGGTCTGCTCTATGCCGCCGGATTGAGCGCGCCGTTGCGGCGAAGGGCCACTAGCCGAGTACCGGCGGGAACAATGCGGCGGCGCCTGTATTACCTAGCGACGCCGCCCCAGTTGTTCGACTCGATCGTCGACCGGGTCGGTACCACGTCAATGCTGCCGGGAGCGGTGTCTGCGGTGGACAATCGGCTCGGCCACGACCTGCTGTTTCCTTGGCCCCTCGATGCGACGCTGCGCCGAATGCTCGACGCCCAGCCGGTTATGCGCATGGAACCCACCGGACGGCGGTAGACACACCGCGGAAATGGATTCTCGGCCGCGCGCTATCGACGCTTTATCCGGGCAAGAATCTGGGAGGACAAGGCCGCCGCGCTGGCGAGCGGCAGCTACACCAACACCGCAAGGGAAGTGCGAGAAACCTTGGGAAAGTCGCACATCCTCACAACCGGGCCGTTACCGAAACGCCGCGCAACTCGTCCGGAATTGTCGGCGGGGCTGTAAGTTGCATGGCGCGCTGATCGAAGAACAGGCGGGCGACGAGGTCGCCGCGGGAGCCGGTGCCGGTCTTCGAGAAGATCGATTTCAGATGGTCCTGGACGGTGTAGGTCGACATCCGGAGCTGGTTGGCGATCTGTCTGGTTGGCAGGCCTTGGGCGACACATTCGGTGACCCGGCGTTCCTGAGGGGTGAGGCCGTATACGTCGGCCAGCAGTGGTGCCATCTCCGCCGGGCGAGCTGCTTCGAGTAGGACCGCGACCGGTACCGCTGTGCCCGCGCCCAGTAGCGATGCCCGGACTGTCACCCAACGCCCTGCCTTGGTGCGCACGCGCGCTCTGGCTGGTCTGGTGCTCGCTTCGCACAAGTGCTCGTCCTCCCGGCCGTCGATGGCACGGGCCTGCCTGGCGACCGCACGGATCACCAGTGGGAGGGTTGTGCCTGTTCTTGTGCCGATGCCGAGTTCGTCGATCCATTTCTCGGCCACCTGATTGGCGAGGGCGACGCCGTCATAAGGATCCAGGACGAGCATTCCGGTGTCGTGGCGGTCGGCGAGGGCGTCGTCCAGTAGCAGCGACCGGCGTAGACCGTCCGAGATCAAACCGGTCAGCGATGTGACGAGCCGTACCTCGGAGGGTGAGAAGTGTGGGCGGTCCTTTTCGCGGAACACGGTGAGCGCGCCCCAAGTGCCGGTGCTGCTGGACAGGATGACTCGGAGTTCGTCGGAGTAACCCCCGGGGCGTCGGACCTCCCGGTGGCGCCGACTGAGGTCGAGCTCGCCCGCTGTGACGTCGCTGAGGCTCGCCGCGGTTCGGCCCGCGCGCGCCATGTCGACCCACTTGGTGTAGTCGGGTTCGCGTAACTCGATCTCGACGAGCCGGCTGATCGCGTCCGCAGGCATCCCGTTCTCGACGAACTCCGCGGTCGGCAGCATGGTGGCCGGGTCCATCGTCATCAGGCAGGAGCCCTCCGACGGCACCGCGCCATCCAGCGCATCGCTCACCGCGCGCCAGTAGTCCTCCACACCCAGACCGCGGTGGACCAGCCGCGAGATGGTGTTGCGGAGCCGGTCGTGCACGGGCTGGGAGGTGGCCATGCCTCAACCTAGCCGAACCCCCAGAAATGTGGGATAGCCGTAAGAATCCAGGTCGCAGCATGATCGACGCAGGCAAAGGAGGTACTGGGATGAGAACGTTGCACATCGGGTTGCGGGTGACCGATCTCGGGCGGTCGCTGGCGTTCTACACGGCCATCGGTTACGAGGTCGTCGGTAGTGTGCCCGAGACGCCGATCGGGCATCTGACCATGCTGAAGCTCCCTGACGACGAGTTCGTCACCATCGAGCTGGTGCACGACGGCGACCCGGTCGACCGGGGTACCGACGTCAGTCATGTTGTCGTGCAGGTCGAGTCGATGGCCGACGCGCTCGATGTGCTGGCCGGCCACGGGATCGAGCCGGTCGCCCCGGGGCACGACGGCGATGACGGCCTGAAGACGGCGTTCATCGCCGACCCGGACGGTCGCCGGATCGAACTCGTCCAGTGGCCCGCGGGCCACGCCGACGGCATGACCGCCGCCGACTGGCCGGAGAAAGGAAAATGAGGATGGACAGGACGCCGCTCCGCCTTTACATGTCCGTGTCGGTCGACGGGTACATCACCGGGCCGGACGACCGGCCGGGCCAGGAACTCGGCCGCAACGGCGGGCGACTGTTCGACTGGCTCGACGACCGGATGTCCGAAGGGGTCAACGGGCAGGTGTACGCCGAGGCCGCGTCCACCGGCGCCGTGATATCCGGACGCCGCACGTTCGAGCTGGCCAAGCGATGGAACGGCGACCACCACGACGGCGTGCCGATCCACGTGCTCACCCACACCATCGACCCGGCCGACGTGCCACCGGGCAGCGCGAAGTTCTACACCGACGTCGACCGGTGTGCCGACGAGGCCCGAGAAGCAGCAGGAGATCGAGCCGTGCTGGTCCACGGCGCGGGCGCGGCACGGGCTCTGCTGGCAGCAGGCCAGCTCGACGAACTCGAACTGCACCTCGTCCCCGTACTGCTGGGTGAGGGACGGCGCCTGTTCGAGCCGACGGCACAAGGCCACATCGAACTGGAACTCGTCCGTCGGCTCGAAGGCCGCGGCGCCACACATCTGCGTTACCGCGTAGTCCATCGAGACGGGCAACAGCCATGACAGCCGCATTGCTGACGAACTCCGCGTCACAAATCCCGCATGTGACAGGACCTCGTTGATAAGTACGGTGTGCGACACGGATTCTGCGCCCGCATTCGCAAACCACGCTGATCCCGTTGTTGCTGTTCGCGCGTCCAGGTCGTTCCGGCTCCCGATGTCGATACGCGATCATCGCCAGGTCAAGTTCATCGAGCTGACCGCGGTACGCGTGCTCGTCGGTGCCCTGACTTGGCGCGACTGTCGGCCACAGCGGCGCCGTAGCGAGAGAGCATCTGTCTACGGCTGACCAGCCAATTCGAGCGGATTCGACTACGTTCGATTTTATCGGTTTAGCTGCACGAATACTCCAAGAGGGCGAGAACCTGGGATGTGTTGACGTTCGATCGATTTCGGTCGTATTCGGATGAAAATAGAGAGTAAATGGTGACCACGGCGCGCGTCGCGAGCAAGGCTTCGGACTTGTCGCGAACTCGCTCGCCAGGCATCGGCAGCCTCGACAGCAACTGCGCTCGTGGATCGGTAGAACTTCCCGCGCGGACCGACAGGTTTCGCCGCCGATCCGCGGGTCCCGGCCTTGACCGGGGGCTGGGCTGCCTGGTCCATGCGTACCCCTCGTGATTCCGACGCTGGAGCACCAGGACCGAGTCGGACAACGCGTTTGGGTACGTTCGTGTCCGATATCATTCCATCCTGCAATGGTTTCCGTGATCCAGGCAGTATCCAAAGCGCGCTTGAGCAAAGGTCGGGCCGCAGGATCGACGGATGGGGAGGGGCGATGTGACCGCAGCATTACTGGTGGCGCTTGCTGGCATTTTCGGCGTAGCCATAGGCCGAATGTGGGACACCAGATCGGAGTCGGCGCGATGGCGAAGGGATCAAAAGACCGCCAGCTATCAGCGTGTTGCCGAGCAGTTCCAGGTGACGTACGAAGCGATCCGCGTTGTTGCGCTCGCCTCCTTGGACGATGATGCCTTCAAGGCGCTGGTGGAACATACGCGGATTGAAGGCTTTGCGTCGTGGGACAGTGCTGTCGCCGCGGTCTGGCTGCACGGATCTGCGGACGTGGTTCATGCCGTTACTCGGTTGGACGAGGCTGTCGGCGAGTTGTTTTACGCAGCCGTTGACCGACGAATCCATGCCCTGCCCGATTGGAATCGAGCACGACGACCGGCCCGCGAGGCGTTCGAGCAGTTCATCGAAGCAGCGCGGAAGGAACTCAACCTTCCACATGTGCCTGTCAAGATCTTCACCGATCCGCCGCCCCTCGGACAGGGCGGCCAACCGAACTGATGCTGGCTCTCCCCGTGGTGACGTGACCTTGGGCCGAACTTGGCTGCGGCCTGGCAAATTGCACGCTCGAATACTGCACATCCGCCACTCCGGGCGCCGTCGAGGTGACCGTGCTTGTGCCAGTCGGGGATCCGGCGGCAGCGGTGGTAAAGAGACAGGTGAGAGGCCGGGAGTCGGCTACTTGTACCATCAACTGGTGAAAACTGGAATGTGCTCTGTCGCAGGCGCTCTCGTCATCGCTGCAGTGTCCGTTGCGGCTCCCGCTGCCTCAGCCTTCCCCACCGCTCAGCCGGGGTTGGGGACGACCGAGAAGTGGTGATCGTCGACGGCCAACTGGAGCTCAGCAACCTGGACTCGTGCTGGGCTAGCGGCTTCCCGCGTGACATACGCTTCGAGAACCGTAGTAAGCGCAACTTCCTGGTGTACGCATCCAACGATTGCAGCGGCGAACCCACTGCGACCGTAGCTCCGGGTGGATCCGAGACGCATTACGGCTGGTCGGCCGTGGCGGCCAGGTAAGAAGCAGTCGAGCACGCAAGGAGCAAGCTCGGGACGAAACCGGTTTCGTCCCGAGCTTGCGTTTCGGTAAACCGCGCCGCTCAGTCTGCTATACCGCAACCGGCGCTGGTGGAGCGGACAAGTCGAGACCAGTCGGCCTGGTCGCGAATTCTTCGGTCCCGCTGCAGATTGCGGAGCGCACGCGAGACCATGTCCATCGCCACTCCCCTTCGGGGCTCAATGACAGCAGTTCAATGGTAGAACTTCTGCTTCTGGCACAACAAGATTCGACTCTGTGCAATCTTCGCTTACATACTTTTACCAGCATGTATAGCTCATGGCTATCTTCTGTCGAATCATGATGTGCCGCACCGGTTTCGGCCGGACTCGGCTGAAAATAAGGAGTAAATACGGAGTGCCGGACGGTCCTCGCGTGTGCAGGGCACCAGCGGCTTCGCTCCTTTGGGCAATGTGGACCTGAGGCCCGGTGGACTATGAGCCGACCGACACTTGATCTCGCGCCTCACAGCGTGCCGTACGTGCTGGTCGGCGGGCCCTGGCCGCGATCTGGCAGTCCGCGAGGTCTCACTCCGCGACCGATCCGAGGCGTTTCGCTCTCGAATTCGTTCCCATTCGTGGGCCCTGAAATCAAGTTGCGACCATGTCAGCGCGACGTGCATGCGAAGCGATCGGCACCGCCGACAGTTGTAGACGCCCGAGACACCGTGCCGTTATGGTCGTGTGCATGACGGATAGCGGGGGGCCTGTCGGAGCTGGCCAGAATCTGACAGTCGTGCCCGATGATGTGCAGGCGATCGGCCAGTATGTCTACAACATCGCCGATACTATGAGGCAGGCCCTCGATTCCGCTGCCCGTGAGGTCGAGACCCTGCTCGGTTCGGACTGGACCGGCGACGCGGCGGACGAGTTCTCCACGGGATGGACCGAAACCCGTGACGGCGGAACACAACTCATGCAAGCGTTGACTTCTCTTGCGGAGAAGCTGGGTGTCACCGCGGCCAATTACAAGAGCACCGATACCGGCAACGCGTCCGGTATCTCCAGCCTGGATCTGCCATGAGCTCTCAATTCAGCGTCGATCTCGATCAACTCGACCGGATCGTGTCGCGCCTGGGCGGTCTGGCCGGGTTCCTGCACGAGCACCTCGACGAACTCGACCACAAGGTCGCGGCCCTACACAGCGGCAGCTGGGAATCCGCCGCGGCCAGCGCTTATGCCAACGCACACAGCCAATGGCTCACCGCCGCACGAGAATTCGCCGAAGGCGTCGCCGCCGTGAGTGACGCGGCGCAGAAAGCGCACGGCCGCTACACCCGCGCCGTCGAGGTCAACCGCCGCATGCTGCAGTCGGGGCAGGCATGATCGTCGACTGGCAGACCTACTACGACGCCGCCAAGAAGTGCCACGATCTCGCCGACGATCTCCGCAAGGCCGACAAGCTGGTCCACGATGCGGTCAAAGGTGAATGCGTCGGGATGGCCGGTGACGCTCCTGGCTGCAAACAGTGGGGTGAGACCTACGATAAAGCCGCTCAGCAGACCATGCAGGCCTGCTCGAGCCTGGCCAACGCCCTCACCAACTACGGCGCCGTGCTGTACGCCAACGGCTACAACTACGCCATCGCCAATAAGAGCAATCCCGCCCCGCCTCGCGTCCACGCCCAGGAAGTCGGCGAGTACAAGGTCAGCATCCCGTCCTCGGTGGCCGACAACGGGATCGGCTTCGGCGACCACGGCGGCCTGAAGGAGTTTTTCGACAAACTCGTTGCCAAGGTCCTGTCCGTGTTCGGCAAGCTCCCGAACGGCGACACGTCCAAGCTCGATAAGGCGCACTCCACCTGGAACACCTTCGCTAATCACGACACCATCACCGGTGCCTCCGCCCGCATCTCGGCGATCTCGGCTCTGTTCGATGGCATGGACGACCCCACCAACCGCCAACTACTCCAGGACCACTTCGCGACCCTGAAAACCGGCGCCGACACCGTCGCTACCGCCTCCCAGAACATGGCCGCACCGGTCAAGGACTATCACGACGCGACCGTCGCCCTCGGCAACGACAACGCCAGCGCGATCAACGCACTGGAACTGTCCATCAGCCTGATCGCCATCACCGCCGGAGTCGCGTTCCTGTTCAGCCTCGGCTCCTCCGCCGTCGCCGCAGCCGCGGCCATCGACGCCGACATCGTCGTCACCATCAACGCGATCCAATCCTCCTACCGAGCCAGCCAAATGGTCCGAGTCATCGGCCTCGCCAGCCTCGCGGCGGGCGCCGTCGGCACTATCGACGCCTTCCATGCCCTCCCCGCCATCGACCTCGACAAAGCCATCGCCGGTCTCGCCGCCATCATCGGCATGACCTCGACCATCGACGACGACCACGCCGGTGATTCCGATGAGCCGGACTTCCGCCACAGCGAATACACTCAAGCCGAGATAGAAGAATTCATCAACGGCCATACCGGCGACGGGAATCCGACGATGGACAGACCAACTCCAGAGCAAGTTCATGACGCCCTGACGAAAGGCACACCAGAACCGATGGGTGACGGACGGACAGCGGAGCAGGCCGAGCAATTTGTATACAAGGGAATTAAGGTGGTTGTGAACTACGAAATGCCCTGGAAATCCACCGCCTGGAAACTGTGAGGAAAAGAATGTCGAACCTCGAGGATCGCGCACGAGTTCATTTTTCCGAAGATGAGATCGTCGATATCAAGAACCACCCGATCACACTGAAATCGGGCGAGGAACGCGATGCGATCCGCTTGGCAGACTCATGGGAGGCCCATGTCGAGAAGATCGATCGAGACAGAAGCTTACCCTGGTCGGACCGCACTGTCTGGAACGAATTCGATCTTAACGCTGCTTTTGCAATCCGGGATTACTTGGAAAGCGCGATAAATAATCTGCCCGCAAGACTCGGCGCTAAGATGACGAGTTACGTCTCCGAAGCAGATAATAGATTCATGTCTATCACTATCGAAGATTCAGGGAAGCGCATGGCAGCGGTCGCGAACATTGACATAACCGGACGTGAATGGTGGTGGTTCCGTGTACCCGACTCTGGGCCGATCGTTGAAGACCTGGCTCGCTGGAGCCGATTCGAGAACAAATAGCGTGCGATGTCAGGTCGCGCCAACGAACGAAGAACGGCCCGGAACAACGCGTTTCGGGCCGTTTCCCCTACATCGTGGTCATGAGACCTCAACCGGGATCATCCTCCTGCTCCCTGGGCCTCCCTCTGCATTTCGACAACCTTAGACATGCAGGGATCGCAAATACCCGCGTGCCAAGGTCAGGGAGTGCCGAGATCCTGAACCGTCTGTTTATATTCCTTCGGAAGCGTCAGTCGGTCGAGCCACTCATCCGCAAAGGCTGCGGCTGCATCGCAAGCCCATCGAGCGCACCCCGCACCTAAACACCTGTTCGGAAACCACGGCACACCGATCGGCTGCTGGTTCTCCGCGAACTTTGGCTTGAGTCGCCTCTGAATGTCGCTAGCTTGGTTCTGCTTCGCACCAACCTTCTGCCAACCCACCTTAAAATGGACGAGCTCGTTCCGAAGAAAAACCAAGTCAGATGCCGCGCTGTAAATACGATCATCTTTGGCGAACTGACTAGTGCCAGCCAGCGAAAGGGACCGTTGATATTTGTCGAAAAGTTGGATTCGTGGCTGAGTCTTCTTAATTTCTGTTTCAATCCACACGGCCCCCAGATCCGCGATTACCTCAGAAGTGAAGATTTTCATGCGCCCATTCGTGGACATGTACGGATCCGCGGCGTCGCTAAATAAATCATTCACGAGAGATTCCAGGAATGAAACCGAAAACTTCACTGCTGCCATGGCATACGAGCGATGCGGAAGATCTGCCCTTCTGCGTCCCTCCTGAGTGATCTCAACCTCGCGCTCCTTACATAATCGAGCAAAGTGGAGCGCAGCCCAAAGATGCTGAGCAGTCAACGGCTCGCGGGCCTGGACGTTTGCGACTTCTGTGAAAGCGATCGCCTCGGCGGCCGATACCATGACCGCTCCGTCCCCATGGCCGCGCGCAGCTGGTCCATGGATTCCACGTCGAGGATCCGTTGCCGGAACTCAGCGACAGTGGGAACGTCTTCGCCGCCGTCGAGCCAATCAGCGATCTGGTTGGCCAGCTCCGCGCCGGGTGTGGGAATCACCTGGTTAGTCAGAAACGGCAGGCGGGTCTTGGAGATGTGCAGATTGTTGCGCAGGTCGAGGTCGGCGACGATGTCGAACTCGAACTCGAGGCCTTCCCGCTGCACCGGGCGAGTGCCGACCTTCCGTGGCACCGAACGGCCTCTGCCGTCCTCGTCGACGACGTATTCAGTCTTCGTGCGCATAGTGACGATCAGATGCCCCGGGAAGGTCAACATGGCGTCGACCATCCGGCGCTCGTCGGGGTTGGCTTCCTTCCACCCCGAAAAGCTGTTGCTACCAGATTTGCGGCGGTCGACCTGCTCGAGCATCCCGTCCTGGCCCATCCAGTAGTGCGACCAGGAATCGATGATCAAGCTGGTGAAGCCGTGACCGGCCGCTACGCCGAGGATTTCAACGAGACTGGCCGGTGAGAATCGCTCCGGTTCGACGGTCTGCCACTGCCAGCCGTTGAGGCCCTGATACTTGCTGGCGCTGCCGTGTTCGGTGTCGACCATGCCGACTATTCCGCCCTCGCGCTGGGCCCATTCCCAGGCCAGCGCGAGGGCGGTGTAGGTCTTGCCCGACCCGGACGGTCCGGCTAACGCCATGCGCGCCTTGCTCTTTCGCCGGACTGCGGGCTTGAACTCGAACGCCATCACCACCACCCGATCGATGGATAGACGGCGAGCCCGGCCACCAAGACATCGGTGGCCGGGTTAAACTGATACTGCATAACTACTCCCGTAGATGTGCACCGACCCGGCGGAGTGCTAGCCCGCCGGGTCAACCTTTTTCTCCCGTAGATCAAACTGTGCTCGACCCTTGCGGTTATCCCTTCTCCTCGATCCGGAACATGTGCTCGGCCGGGACATCCAGTGCCGCAGCGAGTTTCGCCGCCAGCTCCTGGCTACACGAACTCCGCGCCCCCGACCGCAACAACCCGACGATGCTTTTGCCGCACCCGGCGCGCTCGGCCAGAACCCGCACCGGCACACCCTGGGCTTGCATCGCCTCACGTAATGCTGTCCGGGACTTCAACCTCGCCCGATAGACCATCCTGGCCTCCCTCCAGTGTCCTCCTACCCCTGAGCAAACAGTAACAACAGAACCTAATGATATCTACTCAAACCCACATCTATGAGATACATCGGACCAGCTAGATATGCCCGATAGTTTGAAATAACTGCACACATACCCTCGGTTCCTCACCAATACCCATATCGGTGTCGACACATGCCCTACGCTTGTGGACATGCCACGCAAGCGCGCCGTACCCGAGCCCTGGGCCTCCGCCATGGCCGCAGCGGGTATTACCAGCCGAAACGAACTCGCCGACACCGCCGGTGTACACCCGACCACCGTCAGCCGGTTGATCGACAACCCTGAGCACCCGTCCTCGATCGACACCATCCGCGCCGTCGCCCAAGCTTTGAAGCTCGACGTGCGCGATGTCGCGCACTGGTCCGGTATCGCGCTCGAGCTCGACGAGCCGTACCTGCCTCCACCGGAGGCAGCGCTCCTCGGTCGAGAGCAACGCAAGCTCGTCACAGATCTCATCCGCGCGCTCGCGGCGACGAACCGACATCTACGGCCGCCCTTGAAGATTCAGACCACCGGAGTTGTCGTCCTCTCCGGCGACTAGCTTGTTCACGAGTGGCCACCGATGCGTGGTTCGGATCGCGATGAACAGATGGAACCGAACGTGCGTGGTCCGCGTCTAACCTACTGAGACCAAGAGGATGGGATGGTCCTCGTCGGACGGCCAAGTACCAGAAGTCCAGGAACCATCCCACAACGGGTCTCGCTCTCGGTCTACCAAACTGAGCAATGTCGCACTGGTAACCGCGATAGCGCGGGGGCCAGTTGCAGATCATGCGCCGAAGTCTGACCTCGGACTCTGTTCCCTTACCGCCGGCCAATACGGTCCCGGCCTAGAAACACGAGCCTGGCGGCCTGGCTAGAGGCGAGAAACCTCACCCGATGAGTACGAACCGCCCATCACAGGCTATTGTTGATCAAGTGCGTGACATGTCACGCCAAGCGTCGTAGATCGCATTCGCTTCGCAACCAGCGCTTGCCGCATCCGCTCTTCTTACGGCGATCGATTTTGCCCATTGGCAATCTCGCCATTTCGTGCCCCGGCGCGGACCCGGAAGGTCCACGGACGGCTCGGGCACCACCTGATGTCCGAAAGGCACCGCAACACCTATGAGTTCTGCTGACCTCTCTTTTGCCGCGCTCGGCGTGAGCGCACCGCTGGTGAAGGCGTTGACTCGCGCCGGGATCACCGAACCTTTTCCGATCCAGACCGACACCCTGCCCGATTCGCTGGCCGGACGCGACGTGCTCGGCCGTGGCCGGACCGGCAGCGGCAAGACGCTCGCCTTCGCCCTCCCGATGGTCAACCGTCTCGGCGGTGGTCTCGCCGGTAGGCGCGTACCGAGCCGCCCGACCGGCCTGGTACTGGCGCCGACTCGGGAATTGGCCACCCAGATCACGGCCGCGCTGGAACCCCTCGCCGCGGCCTATCGCATGACCGTCACCACGATTTTCGGTGGAGTCCCGCAGAACCGGCAGGTCCGGGCGCTGCGCGCCGGTGTCGACATTGTCGTCGCCTGCCCCGGCCGTCTCGAGGATCTGATGAACCAACGTCTGATCTCCCTGGATGCCGTCGAGGTCACCGTGATCGACGAGGCCGACCACATGGCCGACCTCGGGTTCCTGCCAGGCGTGACCCGCATTCTCGCGGCCACCCCGAATGACGGTCAGCGCCTGCTGTTCTCGGCCACCCTGGATAACGGCGTCAACAAGCTGGTCAGCCGCTTCCTGCCGGATGCCAAGCTGCATTCCGTCGATGAGGCGAACTCCCCGGTCGCCGCCATGACCCATCACGTTTTCGAAACCGCGAGCGTCGAAGCCAAGCGCGAGGTCGTACACCGGCTCGCCTCCGGCTCGGGTCGGCGAATCCTGTTCATGCGCACCAAACATCAGGCTCGCAAACTTGCCAAGCAGCTGACCCTCGCCGGAATTCCGGCCGTCGATCTGCACGGCAACCTCTCGCAGGGCGCCCGCGACCGCAACCTCGCGGTCTTCGCCGCCGGTGATGCCCTGGTGCTGGTGGCGACCGATGTGGCCGCGCGCGGCGTGCACGTCGACGGTGTCGAGCTGGTCGTGCACGTGGATCCGCCCGCCGAACACAAGGCGTACCTGCACCGTTCGGGCCGTACCGCGCGGGCTGGCAACTCCGGTGAAGTGATCACCCTGGTGCTGCCCGGCGAACGACGCGACCTGGCCGCCCTCATGCGCAAGGCCAAGATCACTGTGACTCCGCAACGGGTCACCGCCGATTCGCCCGTGGTGGCCGAGCTCGTCGGCACGATTGCCCCATTCGTCGCGCCCTCCTACAGCGAGCGGGCGGCACGTGAAGACGACCGCAGCAGCAGCAGCAGCAGCGGACCGTACCGTAGCAGTGGCGCAACGCGCAGGGGCAGTGGCCGACCGCGCCAAGGCAGCGGCCGTCGCAACCCCAGCGCGGCGCACGGTCAGTCACGCACCAAACCGCGCGCTCACTCCACGCGCGGAACCGCCGCATAACGCCCCGTTTCCGGTCCTCCCCCAGACAAACCCACGCCGAGATCGCAGGGGTCGCTCAGCATCGCCGACGAACTACCAGGCATCGAATGCTGGTGAACATGGCTGACGACGCCGGTACCGACGGGCAACCCATCAAGTGCGAGACAGTCACACCTGATGGGTTGCCGTGCGATCGCGTAGCCGGAAAATCTGCAGGCGTGGCCAAGAGGAACACGCCGGGACACGACACTTGGACCTTTCCGATCCAACCCGGCCACCACCCCCGCGCCCGGCCCCGCGGCTTCGACCGCGCGAACGGCCACCGATCCTCCCACACAGCGAATCCAACTCCGCCGCAACAACATCCAACACCGCCCCCAGCACACTACCGAACCGGGTGCCGTTGCAGTACTAGCCCCGAGAGAACGCACGGCCATGCCGTTGAGCGGTCGGTGAGAGGTTTCTAAACTATTGTCCAGCAACGGAACTCGACTGTGGCCGGACGCGCCCACATGCCGATTCCGGGTCTTCGCATGCGCCAACGACGAACACTCCGGACGTGCACGTAGTGCGGAAAGTCGCGACGTGCCGCACCCCCCGTGCAAGTTCGAGATGCCGTCACTCCTGTGTCGACGAGGGCGGTCGGCGCGGTCCTGCTTCGGACAAGGCGGCAGCCTCGTCGGGTCGGCCCGCCGACCGGTACACGCGAACCAGGTCGTCGCGGGCGCGCAGTGCGAAGGGATCCTTGTGCCCGACAAGCTGTTCCCGGTAAGCCAGGATCTCTTCATACAACGGGATCGCCTCATCCCAGCGACCCGCAGCCTCATAGACGGCAGCGAGATTGCAGCGATCTTCGTAGGTGTCGGCGCCGCTTCTGTCGACGTAGGTCAAGTTCCGTTCGAACAACGCGACGGCCTCGGCATATCGGCACGCCCGGTAGCACGCCACACCGAGCACGCGGCGAGCGCCAACGACGGAATACACCTGGGGTCCGAACATTTTCTCGCGATACGCGAGAAGTTGTTCGAAGTGCGGAATGGCTTCGTCCCATCGACTCAGCGACATATACGTGCCGCCGAGTCGATTGTGTACGACGTTGGTGTCGTGGTGATCGTGACCGAGGACCCGCTCCCGGTACGCCAGAAGCTGCTTCAAAAGCGGAACTTCGTCCTCCCCACGCCCTGCCCGATGATAAGCGTCGGCGAGACGATCGCGCGTCTCGTTGGTGTCCGGGTGGTCGTGACCGAGGCTTTGCTCCTGCAGTGGCAGAAGTTCCTCCATCAGCGAGACGAGATCGGCCTCACCAGAAGTGGCCGCGGTCCCGCTCGCCGTGCCCTTCAAGCGCCGACTCAGAGCCGCCGCTGCCCGTTTGATCGGTTCCAACACGCTGTCCCCCTCCTGGTCCAACTGGCGAGCGGGAACCCCACCGCTCCAGTCAGAAAATCTATCTCACTCGAAGTCACGACACCCACGAAGACAACGGGTCGATGCTTCTCCGACGATCGGTGCGGCAGGCCCACGGAACCGATGCGGCAGCAGCCTCACTCATTAAAGGAAAGCGGTACGAGCTCACGAAGCGACACCGATGCTGCCATCCGGAACACGCGGAAATGCCGATGTGCGTGCGAGATCGGGGCGGCGGCCAGACACGGCTATTTGCCTATGCAGTGTGATCCGGCGTCCCCTTCGAAGCGGTTTGCTCGGTAGATGTTGCCGGTGGCGCTCCGCGAGAGGTGGAGGTGATGGTGTCGAGGAAGTCCTCTACGAGCCGGTTGTAGGTCGCCGGCTGTTCCATATTCGGGTAGTGGCCCGCGTCATCGATCATCTCGCGACGGCCGTTGGGGACCGCGTCGAGCAGACGATCCACCGTCGCTATCAGGTCGGGTGAGTCGTATACGCCGTCGACGGCCAGCACCGGGCACCGAATAGTCCGTGCGCCGATCACGACATCCGCAACCGGGATGCTGTAATCCGGTTCCGGGACAGTATGTTTGGCCAGGGTGCGTGCCGCCATTCGTCGGAGCTTCGCGAGTACGCCCGGATCAACCTCGTCCAGCGCACGATCTGGACCGGCGGCCCAGAGCGCGAAAGCATCCATCCACGCGGCGACATCCCGCCGTGCCAGCGCGCCCGCCTGGGCCGTGGCGACCTCCCGGGACCATCGGTCCCGATACTCGGGTTCTCCGATACCGCGCCCGCTGACGACGAGCCCATCGACCAGCTCCGGATACTCGACCGCGGCGTCGATCGCGATCATCGCCCCCATCGAGACCCCTACCAGCACAGCGGATTTCACGTCGAGATGACACAATAGCGCGGCTAGATCGTCGACCTGACGGAATGGCTTGGCCGCATTGGCGGATGCACCATGTCCACGGGCGTCCGGAGCGATCACCCGGCAGCGGTGACGGAGCGCCGACAGCTGCGGATCAAACATGGTGGAGTCCGTGAAGCTCGCGTGCAGCAACACCACCGGGGTGCCGTCTCCGCCGGAGTCGCGATACGTCAAAGTGCCGTCGGCGGAGTCGAATCCGAGCACATCAGTAGCGGTGAACATGACAACCAAGGTGTCATAAACATCGCAGTGTGACAACTGAGGTGTCATAATTGCGGTGTGGCCGATTCCCTGACACCCGACGAACTCGCCCGACGGCTGAGGGAGGTCTTCGCGCAGATCGGCATCCTTTACCGGCACGTCTATCGCAGGATCGAGCAGGAGGCACTGCCGCAGGGTCTGTCGGTCGGCGTCCGCGCCGTCTGCGAATTACTCGACGTGAGTGGACCCGCGACCGTTCCGCAGATGGGACGAACTTTGGCGTTGAGCCGCCAATTCGTGCAGCGCATGGTCAACGATGCGCACGCGGCGCAACTGGTCGAGACTCGCGACAACCCGCGGCATCAACGCTCACCCCTGATCGCTCTGACCCCGGAAGGGCGGGCGGTGATCGCCGCGACCATCGCCCGCGAGCACGCCGTGCTCCGCGATGTCGGCGGCGACCTCACCGCCGCCGACATCGATAACTGCCTGCGCGTCCTGCATCACCTGGGCCGCCCCTTCGTCGAGGGCGACCTCGACGAGTAGGGGCCGCTGCCGGCGGCCACAGCGGGTGGGCCGCGCCTTTGCGACTCGACTGCGCTTGTGGCGTTCTTCGTCGCCGGAGGCGTCGACGTCCGTTCTTACCGCTGACCACACGGCGTCGGTGACGTATTTTGCACCCAAACGAACGTCCTGTTCTGCCGCGACCCGCGCGATAGCAGGGCGCCGACGCTAGCCAGCGCTCGCTCGAGGGTGCGCATCGTTGTGCATGAGTACTTCAGCAGACATCGATGTCGCCTTCGCTCGCGATGACCTCGTGTTGCGGCTGGCCTCAGCCGCGTACCTCGCCAGGTTCTCCGGAACCTCCCGCGTCCACTGCAGCTCGGACCTGCGCCTGTACCTTGGCTGGTGCATCGACCGCCAGACCAGCCCGCTGGCCATGAATCGGGCCGAGGTCGAACGCTATGTCGGGTGGATGCGCGAAGTCCGCCGGTTCAAGCCCGCCACCGTCGCGCGCCGCATGGCAGTCGTGACCGGCTTCTACCGCACCTGCGTCATCGACGGCGTTCTCGAACACTCCCCGGCCGAATATGTTCGCCGGCCACGCGTTTCGAACGAGTCACCCACGCTAGGGCTTTCGCATCTGCAGTTCGAGGCGCTGCTGTCGGCGGCACGGGACTCGGCCAACCGGTTCGATTTCGCGCTCGTGGTGATGCTCGGAATGCTCGGGTTACGGATCTTTGAAGCCTGTAGCACCGACATCGCCGATGTCGGTGAAGAACACGGCCACCGAGTGCTGCGGGTGGTAGGCAAGGTTCCAAGATCGTGTTGATCCCGCTGCCGCCCGCGGTCGGACGCGGCATCGACCGTGCGATCGCCGCCCGCGACCTCGGGCCGATCCTGCTCAACACTCGTGGCCGGCGGATGGATCGCCACTGCGCCACGCGGCGCCTTCGTGCGCTGGCCAAGGTGTCGGTGGTCCGGCTTCCACATATGCATCCGCACATGCTGCGCCACACCTTCGTCACCACAATGCTCGACGCCGGTGTCGACCTACGCGATGTGCAGATCGCCGCCCGTCATGCCGACCCACGCCCGACGATGCGGTATTACCGCGCACGCTCCAACCTGGATCGGCACGCCAACTACGTCCTTGCCGCCTATATGGCCTCTGGGACATGACAACTCAACGCACCCACATGCCGATGAGCGTGCCTCTCACCAGGTTGGCGCGACCACGATGAGTTTCCGACTCCCGCTTCGTCCTAACCCATATCGCCGACCGGATGTGAA
>NZ_JBITMA010000010.1:0-384057 GCF_044465765.1 Nocardia sp. NPDC049526
GATACGACAAACTCGCCGTCCGCTTCCTGGCTACCGTCCACATCGCCGCCATCGACCTGTGGCTACGGTGACCCGACTTTCGAAACACGACCTAGGTGTTCTCCGACGACGCCGACGATCGCCGGATCCTGCGCGAGGCGACCGCCCATTCGGGCGCGGTCGTCCTGGGCCGCCGGCTCTTCGACGCGTCGACGGGCCGAAAGGCTGGAACGGCGAGATCGGCAAGCCCGCATTCGTCGTCCTGACGAGACTCACCACCGGAATCGGTGCGGCTCACCGACCTCGATTGAACATTCGTCACCACCGGTCTGTCCGACGCCGTCACCGCCGCGCGTGAACGGGCGCTGGCGGCGTCCTCGCAACGCGGGCCGGACCTCCACGTCATCCTCATGGGCGGCGGCGCCACCATCGGCTCGGCCCTCGCCGCCGGGCTGGTCGAGGTGCTGTCGCGCACCTCGTGCCCGTCGTCCTGGGCGCCGGGACGCCGCTGTTCACCGGCGCCGCGCCGCGCACGCTGGTGCAGCGAAACGTGATCTCGACATCGACGGCGACCCACCTGACCTATGACGTCGTTGTCTGATTCCCGATGAATACGCCTCTCTCATTCGAGCCGACAAGATCGGTAGTAGCCTGCGAATTCGGTGTGCGTGAGCGCGTATGGCGAGGAAAATGGCGGGGACGGCACAAGTAGGGAGGTTTCATGGAAACCCATACCGACGAGATCGCCGAAGATATCTACCGCATCTCTACCTTCATTCCCGAGGTCGGGCCGACCGGCTTCACCTTCAACCAGTTCCTCATCGATGCCGAGGAACCGTTGTTGTTCCACGCCGGCATGCGTGCGTTGTTCCCGGTGGTGTCCGCCGAAATCGCGCGGATCCTGCCGGTGGAACGGTTGCGCTGGATCACCTTCGGTCATGTGGAAGCGGACGAATGCGGAGCGATGAACCTCTTCCTCGCTGCCGCACCTGATGCGCAGGTGGCGCACGGTGAGCTCGGCTGTCTCGTCTCGATCGACGATATGGCGGATCGGCTGCCGCGTCGGTTGACCGACGGTGAGGTCATCGATCTCGGTGACCGTCGAGTACGGCATCTGGATACTCCGCACGCACCGCACAACTGGGAGGCGCGCGTGCTGTACGAGGAGACCACTGGCGTGCTGTTCTGCGGTGACCTGATGACCCAGCTGGGAAATGGCCCGGCACTGACCGATTCCGACCTCGTCGAGCAGGCGACTGTCGCCGAGGATGTGTTCCACGCCACCTCGTTGGGGCCCGCCGTGCCCGCCACCCTGAATCGGCTGGCCGAGTTGGAACCCACAACGCTGGCGATCATGCACGGTTCCAGCTTCATCGGAGACGGGGCAGCTGCGCTGCGCAATCTCGCTACTGTCTACCAGGACCGCTTGGACTCCTGATCAGCTCACGCCGCAAATGTTTCCGTGCAGCTCGGGGCATCCGGAAATGCCGATGGGCGGACGCTTGGCAAGTCCGTTGTCAGACAACAAGTTGTAGGGTTGTGTGGCCGTAGAGCTACGCCTTCCAATGCGGGGGCTCGCGGCCGACAACGCCAGAACTGAATAGCTCCACGCTGGGCGAGCACTTGGACAGGGATGTAATGAAACTCCGTACCGCGGCCGCAGCCGCCGTGCTGACATTCGTCTGTGCAGTGTGCGCGGTGACCGGCTGTGGAAAGAATGCAACCGGGAACCCAGTAGCGGCAAGCACCAGCACAAAGCCAACCGGAACAACGACTTCCACACCATCCACCACCGCGCAGCCAGCTACCACCGCGGATTCGGTCGGCAAGCACGACGAAATCGTCACCGGCCCGGACGCTGAGCCGCTGATGGCCAGGATCCGCGCCACCGATCCGTGCTCGATGTTGGACCTCGAGCCGTTGAGGTCGATGAATCTCGGAGCGAAGTCGGCGACACGTGCGGGGCCGGGCCTTGCCGGGTGCCAACTCAGGGTGGGCGATCACGTCGGCGAACCCGCCTCGACGGATGGGGTGTACCTGTTCGAGCTGTCACTCGGTGAGGTATACGGCGACGAAGACCGTGCGCAGGACAAGGCCGAAACGGTCAACGGTCGCACGATCTATCGGTCCCACCTGGCTGACGATCCTACGTTCGCCGACACGTGCTATTACTACGTGCCCGCCGGGCATACCGGCTACGCACACCGGTTGCGGTTGCGCAAGGTTCCGGCCGACGGTGCGCCGGCCAAGACGCCGTGGCCCGAAAGATGCGATGTAGAAAAGAGTTACGTCGGCAAGATCGTCGATCGGCTGGACAGCCTTACGCCCCGCGATAAGCCGGCCGACGGGAAAGTGTTGTACGGCAAGGATCCCTGCACGGCCACCGACGTGGTGAAGGCGCAGTACAGCGATTGGACCTTGAACTCGACCAGCTGGGTCGCTCCGTACTACTGCCAGCTGAATTTCAGCAAACCAGGCGCGAAATACACCCTCCAGGTCGACCTCCAGTTCCGCATGGATGCAGAGCAGAAGGCATCACCCGGACTCGACAACGGCCCCTACCAGGCAGCGGGCCTGAACGGGATCATCCTCCGATCGAACGTCTACGGTCCTGTCCCGTCGCGGTGCGCAGTCAGCCTCACATACCGGCCGAGTAGCGACGGCCGATTGAACGGTCATCTCATCAGCCTTGCGATCGCTTGGAGCGCGGTCCCGCTCGCCCAGTACGGCGATCCCGATCACCCGACCGACGGCAGCTGGCCACCGCTTCCATCCGACGCCTGCGCCAACGTCGACGATCTCAGCGCCGCCGCGGTCCGGGCCGCGGGCTGACCTGGGCGGACGAGGCCGAGACTGTGCGCTTTGCGCAGTGCCGAGATGCGGTCGCGCACACCGAGCTTGCGGTAGATGTTCTCGATGTGCTTGGACACGGTCGCTTGGGTAATCGCGAGTCTGGTGCCGATGGCGCGAGCGGTCAGCCCATCGCATAGCAGCGTCAGGACCGCGAGCTCACGCGGAGTGATCTTGTGCTCGGCGGGGTCCCCCGGTCCCGCGCGGGCGATGACCGCTGCCTCGTGGGCTTCGACGGTATCGAGCAATGATCTGGCGAGCACGGCGTATTCGAGGTCGCGATCGCTGAATCCGAGACCGCTGCGGCTCATGATGACACTGCGGATTTTGCCCGGCCCCGCGGACAACGGCAAAGCGAGCTGGCGATCTATGCCGATCGCGTCCTTACCCGCTCGATACCCCTCCCCTTTCCACCAGCGGTCGTCGGCGACCTCGTCCATGCTCAACGGTGTCATGTCCCGAGTGTGTGCGTAGTGCCGCAGCAAGGGATGAGATCGCATGTGCGCGTGGATGAGCACGTCCAGCGGTGCCTCGTACAACCAGTCCGGGGAACCGGTGAGCGCGTGACCCGTGCCGGCGTCCCAGTTCAGGTCGACCAGGACAGCCAGGTCACACGGTAGGTCAGCGGTCAACCTCTGCATCAATAGCGGCCAGACCCGCACCGGCTGTTTCTCGGTGATGATCTCCAGCGCTAGATCGTGAATCTTCTTGGCGTCCCCACCCGGCCGATCGCTCACTCCTGCATTGTGCACCAACAGATCTCGCATATCAGCCGAAAGGCCCGACCGCTATACGCAAGTCTGCGTATAGCAGCAGACGCGGCGCGGAATTACCGTTGTACTGCACGTAACCAGTTGGCCGACAGGCGCTTTCGAGGCAATCAAGGCTCGACAGCAGTGGTGTCGGGAGACTCGAACAGGGGACAATCATGATGGGACGGACCATGGTATTGATGGGGTCGGTGTCGGCGGCGCGCGAAAATGCACGTTTCCGTCGTCAGCGACTCATGATCTCGGCAGCTACGCTGCTGGCTGCTGCGGGAATCGCCGGGACTACTCTCGCTGCTGCACCCGTCGCACACGCGGACGTACCGTCGCTGTACCCGCTCTACACATGGTGGAATCCGGACCGCGGCGACAACTTCACCACCGGCAACCGCAACGACGAAAACAGCGCCACCGCCGCCGCCTACCTGCCCATCCGCAAGGAAGCATTCGTCTACGAGACCCAGCAGCCGGGAACCGTACCGCTGCACCTGTTCTGGAGCGACAGCCGCCAGGACAACTTCAGCACAGCGACACAGGTAGGCATCGATTCCGCCTACAGTGCCGGATACACCTACATCGGTATTCAGGGATATATCAACACCGGCCAGGAGCCCGGTACGAGCCCGCTGTACCAGTTCTGGAGCGAAGCGCGCCAGGACAACGTCATCGCAGTCGATCAGACCACCATCGACTCCGCGTACAGCGCAGGCTATGTACTCATCCGCGTCGAAGGCTACGCACCGCACTACTGACCTCGAGAAGATGCCATGAAAAGACATTTTGCGACAACCCTGGTGACCGCACTCGCGGCGGCAGCCGCGGCCACGATGACCACCGGATCCGCGTACGCCGGAACATCACTCTCGCTGCAACTGTGTCGCGGTAACCAGATCAGCACCTACGTGACGCCGGATCCGCTCGCCGTGGTCAACGGGCAACCCATTTCCTATGGCGACCCATGGCACGACAGTATGCCCGTCCGTGACGGAGATGTCGTGCGGCTGCGTGCAAGTGGGTCGATCAAGGTCGATTCGTGGCCGTGGGGGCCGTCTTTCGGGCCATCCGGCAGCGATTCCGAACGGCTTTCCACTTTCTGGGGCAATGCCGATTTTCCCGAATACGGCTTCTACGGATACTTCGTCGCCACCGAGCAGGCGTTCTGGATCGGCGACGATAGTGGGTGCATTACCTACCACGGCCCCGATACCTCGCTTTGGCTTGCCCAGAACGATGACAACACCACCGATAACAGCGGCCGATGGGATATCGGCATCAGCCATTACGGGCTGTGACCGGGCGGCAGTCCGTGTCGGTCGAGGTCACCAATCGACGTTATTGCCCGACCGCGCCCGAATGCGACCTCCGGTAGCGGTATAGAAAGTTCTCATGGCTCGCATCGGCGTCACCGGACATATGAACATCACGGCCGACACAGTTCCGTTCGTGTACGACGAGATCAGGAAAGTCCTTGCCAGACAAGGAGATCCCGACGATCTGGTGGGCGTCAGCTGCATTGCGCGCGGCGCTGACTCGGTATTCGCCCGGGCCGTGCTCGATGCCGGTGGGCGGCTGGAAGTAGTGCTGCCGTCGACGAATTATCGACAGCGGAAGGTGAAACCCGACCACGCGGAGCTGTTCGACGAGCTGATCGCACGCGCCGACACCGTGCGCGTCATGGACTTCGACGACGCCGGGCGGGAAGCCTACGAGGCCGCCAACGAAGCCGTGCTGTCATCCTGCGATCGGCTCGTCGCGGTTTGGGATGGCGAGGCCGGCGGTAAAGGAGGGACCGGCACGGTGGTCGAACTGGCGCGAGCCCGTGGCTTGCCGGTGGAGATCGTTTGGCCGGATGGAGCCGAGCGAGAGTGACTCGAGTCCGCCCTCTCCACCACCATCCGATGCCAGCTGATCCAACCGATGGCGGCTCGGCCGCTACGATTCCGACAACCGATTTGTCGCACCGGGCTCAGCCGAACAGACCGGCGCGCGCAGCGGTCAAAGCCACTGCCGCGGCCGCGTCGGCGGTGCCGTCGTCCACCGGCTCACGGGTGATCAGCACGCGGAAATAGATCGGCGCCACAAGAGTTTTGATCAGCTCGGCGGGGTTTGCGCCGGCGGGGAGTTCACCGCGTTCGACCGCGCGCGTCACGACCGGCAGCGCTTTGCGGATGCGGTCACGAAAGGCATGGCGGGTCGGATCAGGTGGCGCGGCGTTGGACAGCATGACAGCGAGGACAGCCCGACCGGACGGGCTGCTGATCCACGCGACCAGAGTCCGCGCCAGCGCGCGAAGATCGTGCTCGACCGAACCCGTATCGGGGATGGGAATTTCCGCTTCGACGCTGTCGGCCAGCGCATCGGCGATCAGTTCGTCCCGGTCGGCCCATCGCCGGTAGACGGTGGTCTTGTGCACACCGGCGCGCTGCGCGACGTTCTCGACGGTGAACGTGGCATACCCGTGCTCGCTCAACTCGTCGACGGTCGCGGCGAGCACGGCGGCGCGTACCTTCGGTCCGCGTCCGAGGGGTGCGGTCATTGCAACTCCTTGTTGCGATATCGGCGTACGGCAGGCATGCTGACGATATCGCAACTAGATGTTGCGATCCGAGATGGGAGTTCCGATGTTGTCGAAATCCGTCCGGGCCGCGGTGCTGCTGTTCCCCGGCCTGCTCGCCGGTGCGTTCGGCTACGGCGCGGTGAACGTGCTGTACGCGTTTCGCGAAGTGCCCCTTGATGTTCGGTTCACTTTTCACACCGCACTGATGCGCGTCAACGGCCCGGTGATGCAGTCACTGATGGGTCTCGCCGTCCTGAGCACGCTGCTCCTGGCGGTGCGGTCGAAGTCATCGTCGCGGTGGATCGCGGCGGGCGCCTCAGCGCTGACGGTCATCTCATTCCTGGTGACCCGCTTCGGAAACGTGCCGATCAACCAGCAGATCAAACGCTGGGCGGTAGGCACGCCTCCCAGCGACTACGCCGACATCCTGCGACGTTGGGAACTGTTCCATTTCACCCGAACCGGCTGCGCACTAGTCGCTTTCATACTGGTGATCATCGTCGTCGTCGGATCCACCGCGACCCACGACGACACCACCGGCCCCCGCTCAGCCGCCGACGACCCCCTGGCCGAGGTCGCCGCAACGACCCGGTGACGACACAGGCCGAGCCGTCCGTCCGCCTGCACTTCGACGACCCCGACGAGATATCTAGGCGCAGGCTGGCTCGCTGACGACAGCGGCCCCGGCATCGCGTCCGGGGCCGCACACGAATCGTCAAGCCGACCCTCGATTACCGGCCTCGGCGAGACCGCCGATTTCGGCGAGTCCGGTCAGGGCCTGCGGCAGGGAGCCCTGACGCAGGACACCGAGGCGCTGGGTGGCGCGGGTCAGGGCGACGTAGAGTTCGGCTGCGCCACGTGGCCCCTCGGCGAGGATTCGTTCCGGCTCTACGACCAAGACGGCGTCGAATTCCAGGCCCTTCGTCTCCGAGGCAGGCACCGTGCCCGGCACACCCGGTGGCCCGATCACGATGCTGGTGCCTTCGCGACCGGCCTCGTCACGTACGAATTCCGCTATGGCATTGGGCAATTCGTCCTCGGACACCTGCTTGGACCAGGGTCGGACGCCGCACGCGCGGACCGACTCCGGTGGTTGGACTCCCGGTGCGAACTCGGCGAGCACCGCGGCGGCGACGGTCATGATCTCCGCCGGGGTGCGGTAGTTCACCGACAGCGACCGATAGACCCAGCGGCCGGGCACGTACGGTTCGAACATCGTGTCCCACGATGTCGCTCCGGCCACCGACCTGCGTTGCGCGAGATCGCCTACCACCGTGAAGGATCGGCCCGGGCAGCGCCGCATCAGGACCCGCCAGTCCATTTCGGACAGCTCCTGGGCTTCGTCGACCACGACGTGGCGATAAGTCCAATCCCGGTCTGCGGCAGCGCGTTCGACGAGTTCACGGGTGTCGCGCTCGAGGAAGCGCTCGGCGAGGTCCTCGGCGTAGAGCATGTCCTGGGCGAGCAGGCCGATGTCGTCGTTCAGATCCTCGCGCTTGATGAGAGTGTCGAACACGCCTGCGGCGTACTCGGCCTCGGCCTTGCGTTCCCGCTCGACGGCGCGCGCGGCGGCCTCGTCGGCCGCCTTGTCGCGGCCCAGCAAGTCGACCAGTTCGTCGAGCAGCGGCACGTCCGACACCGTCCAGGCCGCGCCGTCGGCGCGCCACAGCGACTGGTCGGCGCCAGCCGCACGCAGGCGGTCAGCGGACGAATACAGCTGTGCCAGAAATGTTTCCGGCATCATTATCGGCCAGAGTTCGTCGAGCGCGGCGGTGAACTGGTCGTTGTCGGCGAGTTCGGCGAGCAGGTCGGTCCGAAGGTTCTCCCATGCTTCGCGGTCCTTCCTGGTCAGCCAGCCACGGCCGATCCGGCCGATCGCCCGTTCGGTGAGCACGTAGGTAACGATCTCGCTGAACACCGCGCGGGCCTCGTTGTGCGGCAGTCCGCTCGCGCGTGCCTCCTCCCTCGCCCACTCCGCGGTCTCGGTGTCGATCCGCACCGTGACGTCTTGCAGTTCGATCGGCACCGGATGCTCCGGCACCCGCTGACGATCGGCGATGGCCGCGGCGAGCACGTCCAGAATTTTCAGCGAGCCCTTGAGCCGCGCGGCATCCGGGGTGTCCTCCGCGGTGACGCGCAACCCGGGCAGCAGATCGCCAGTGGTCATGAACACGACATTCGTCTCACCCAGCGACGGCAGCACTCGGCCGATGTGGTTGAGGAACGCCGGATTCGGCCCGACCACGAGCACACCATGGCGTTCCATCCGCTCCCGCTGGGTATAGAGCAGGTATGCGACGCGGTGCAGCGCCACCACGGTCTTCCCGGTGCCCGGGCCACCCTCGATCACCAGGACACCCGGGTGATCGAGCCGGATGATCTGGTCCTGTTCGGCCTGAATCGTCGCCACGATGTCGCGCATCCCCGCACCGCGCGGCGCATTGACCGCCGCGAGCAAGGCCGCATCCCCGCGTTCGCCATTACTCGGACGGCCGAGCACCTCGTCGGTGAAATCGACAACTCGACGCCCGTGCGTGTGGAACTGGCGGCGGCGACGCATGTTCTCGGGGGTCGCGGCAGTGGCGACATAGAACGCCCGCGACGCCGGTGCCCGCCAATCGAGCAACAGCGGCTCGTACTCGTTCTCCTCGTCGAAGATGCCGATCCGGCCGATGTAGGAATGTTCGCCCGAAACGGTGTCCAACCTGCCGAAACACAGCCCGTTGTCAGCCACGTCCAGCCGCTTCGCCTCCTTGGCCAACGTGCGCACCTCGACATCCCGTTCCATGGGTGTCCCACCGGTTCCCCGCAACGCCGCGGTGTACTTTCCCTTCACTCGCGCGCGTTCGGCGTCGAGCCGGGTGTAGAGCCCGGCCACGTAGCTTCGCTCGGACTGCAATTCGTCTTCGTGCCCCTGAGTCGTCATATGTCCCTCCCTTTCTTGGCGCGACGGGCTCACGCCCACATACACCGGTGGTGCTTCCAGCAACGCCGCCAACTCGGCCGGGCCTTCATCCGGCGGGATCCACGCGCCGGTCTGTACGACGTGGAGATCAGGCGTCTGCTGCGCCGGGTCCAGGACCGGATCCGTCGCCGGCCACGGCTGGTCGCCGATGGCGTGGTCGCGGACATCCCCGCTCGACCCATACGTCGACAGCAAAACACGCAATTCGCGACTCCCATTTCCGCAGGTTCTGGCTTCGGCCAGTGATTCTGCGGCACGACCGGGGTCTTGCCGCAAGCCCCCGGGTGCGCTATAGATTGAATATGGAAGGGAGTTCCTTCCAATTCAGACCGCGCCCTCTGTGAAGGGCGTATTCCGGTTTCCTGGCCCCAGCGTTTGATTCGTGCGTCGAGCGGCTGGTCTCGGTCGGCTATCGAGGACGCGGTCGCGGCGTACGGCCAGTTACTCTGCGGCGGGCTGCGCGCGGACCGGATCGCGCGGACCGGCGACTCCGCCGGTGGTGGACTCGCGATCGCCATCCGCAACGCCACTGCCCCAGCCCGCCGGCGCAAGTGGTGTCCCCCCCCCTGGGCCGACCTGTGACTCAGCGGCACGAGCATGAACGAGGCCGACCAAGCCATCGTCCGCACCGGATGGTTCCTGGCCCGGGCGTCCTACTTCATGAGGCTCAGCAGGCCGAGTTCCGGTTCGAGTGCGCCGTCCTGGCCGAGCGCCGAAAAGTCTGCCGCTACGGCAGAGCGGTCGAGTTTCCCAGCGCGCACCGCGCGATAGCGCACGAACGACCAGAGGAAGACGTCGAGGTTGTCGAAACGGGTGCCGCCTTCGAGCACCTCCTCCTCGTGGAACCACACGGCCACTTGGCCGTTGGTGAGTACGACATACAGATTGCCGCCGCCGTCCGCACCGATCGAGTAGACATCGTCGTCGGTCAGCTCGGTCGTGTGGTCCGAATCGATGATGCCGCAGTCATTTCCGGCGAAATCGAAGCCATAGGACCAATCGAAGATGTCCAAGAACTGCGGCAGCAGGCCCGAGCGCACCCGGCGGTCGAATGCGGCCAGCGCCGCCGCGTCCGTGGGAGCCAGGCGCGTGAGAAACGGTTCCACCGGTCGGGTCTGCTCGGGAAGCTGGACGGCTTCGGTAGCCGGGAACCAACGCGCCAGATCGGTGTCGAGGTCGCGGTCGGTGTAGCCGACCAGGTCGGCGAGGGTAAGCGTCACGCACGGATTGTAGAAGTGCCCCTCCGCCCGTCGATACACGAGAGCCTGTGCGGTGCAACAGGCCAACGGTATTACGTCGGAGGTAATCGACGGGGCACATCGATGCGGGCATGGTGGCGGTATGAACGATCTCGGGACGATCACCACCCGCACCGTCGTCGAGGAGTTGCTGCGCCGAATCGGTGCGGGCGATCCGGACACCACCGCCGCGCTCTACGCCCCGGTCAGCGACTGGAAACTGAATTGGCCGGAGAACGAGCACAACCGACCCGCCACCCCATGGATTCGACACCGCGCCACCCGTGCCGACGCGGCCGAGCACTTTCGCGAGATCGCTCGCCACCACGTGCCCGAACAGGTCGGCACCGTGATCGAACGCATCCTCGTCGACGGCCCGGATGCGGTGGTGCTCGGCGAAATCCGCCAGACTGCCCGACCAACCAGCCGCGCCTACCGATCCCGATTCGCACTGCACCTCACCGTCGAAAACGGCCTCATCACCCGCCATCACGTCTACGAGGACAGCCTCGCCGTTGCCCAGGCATTCGAACCACCGGTACCCGGTCACGATCAAAGCGGCTCGAACGCAACATAATTCCGTGTTCCGGGCGTCCCGATCAGGTCATCGCCGAGCCGGCAAACACCGATGGCGCCAGTCGCAATCGACATTGCGCAGCAACGGAATAGCCTCGCGCTGGGCGCTGAGCTGCCCGATTAGTCGGTCGTTGGCCGGCCGTTGGTGAGTCCGCACAGAGTTGGTGTCAAGCCGTCGGAAGGCCGACACCGATTCTCACAGAGGAAGTCACCATGAAAATCAACCACCGCGCCAACGCCGTTCGCCGTCTGGTCCCGCTCGCCGCAGCCGTGCTGACACTCGGCACAGTCGCGGGTGGCGCGATGATCTCGGCCGCCCCGGCATCCGCGTCACCGAGCTACGACTGCCCGGGCGGAATGTTCTGCGGCTGGGACGGTGCCAATGGCACGGGCAGCATGCTCTTTCAGTACGACGCGGGCTGTTTTCTGCACGACATCGGCAACGGCGGCGTCGGCGACCGTTTGACCTCGTACTGGAACCGCACCGGCGTAACCGTCGCGGTGTACAACTGGACGGGCGAACGCTGGCAGCTGCTCGCCTCCGTCGCGGACAACGCTCGGGGCACCCTGCCATCCAGCGCGGACAACAAGGCCGACGCGGTGGAGATGTGCCGCTGAACCTCGCCGGTATGTGAGTGCGAAGTGCCCGCGGGAAACCTCGCACTCACATACCCATTTCAGAAGTGGCATCCGCACGACTTCCCATCGGCTGTATAAAGACTCGCGATCAAGGGGTACGAAGTCATCACGGAGTGTGTTGTAGCGGGATAGCATCAGTCCGATTCCCACGCTGTCGAGGGCCGCGACCGCCGGGACGCACCTGGAAACATGCGACGCCCACAGGACGGCCTCATAGATGCACGAAGATCCCGACCTTGCCCAGGCACAGGTCTTCTTGGAACTACTGACGAATCGGGCCGAGACGCTGACCCGTGAACTCGGACTCGCCCATCGCCTGCACCCGGCATCCCGCGCGGAACTAGCGGTTGAACTGCGCTCCATACACCGATTCATCGACCGGCTGCACCGCAGGTTCCCGGAAACCTGCCCTGGTCGCTATGCCGGTGAATTGCGACGTTGATTGTCGGCGAACGACGTCGGGGACGCAACAAGAGATATCGGTGAAAAGCCATGTCGCGGACCGGCTTTTCGAGGAGCTTGTGTTTGGCTGCATTCGTGCGGAAACGGACTTGGCTTTCAACGACCGGTCTCGTGCTCGTGCTGCTGTGGGGCGAGTGGGAGAACTGGCGCGCTTCCCACCGGCTCGTGGGATCGGCCACGGGCACCTCCGAGGCCATCGTGGTTCTGGGCTATCGCAACGCGGGCACACGCCCGAACATCATGAACCGGTGGCGCGTGCGAGCCGGTCTGCGGTCCATCGACCCGACCGCGGTCAGCAGTCGTCTCGTGCTCTGCGGAGGTGCATGCGCCGGTCCACAATCCGAGGCAGCCCTGATGGCCCGCTACGCCACAGAGACCTGCGGGTACCGCGGCGAGTTCGTCCTGGAAGATCAGAGCCGGACCACATGGGAAAATATCAGTTTCGCGATCCCATATCTGCAGAACAGCGACCGGATCAAGATCGTCTCGATTCCCCTCCACGCCGAGAAGGGGCGGCAATACCTCGCCCAGCAGTGCCCGGAGCTGGCGTCGCGTCTGGTGCGGGGAGCGGATTACCGGTTCGGTGAGTGGATGGCGGCAAAGCCACTACTGGCCCTCTACGGCCTGTGGAAGGAAGCTCGCGACCGTACACGGTGACCGACGTGCCGACCGGAATACCCCGAGCGCGGTAGGGTCCGGTCGCGGTTGCGCGAGGTCGCCGAACGAGTCGACACACGTGGGCATCTCGAACAGTCGCGATGTCGATGCCTTCGACCGGAAACGGGCCTTCCTCATTCAGACCGTGGTGGCAACTACGACCTCGCGCACGATCTGATCGGCAGTCGGCTCGGCTACTGCGCCTCGGGTATTCCGGATGATCCGGGCGATTTCCGTGGCGTGGGTGAAGACCAGCCCGTGATCGGCATCGAGCCAGGTTGTGGCGATGTGCGGGCGATCGCGGACCAGACGCTCGATACCGGCACGCCAGTTCCGATTGCGCCACGGTGTACGGCCTTCGCTGCCGGCGCCGGCCATCGAGGTCGACATGATCATGCTGATCGGACGGTCGATCCTGCGGTATCGGTCGAGGATTTCGGACCGAACGGCATCGATCTCGAGATTCAGGTCGAGGATGTCCTGCGCGGTGAGCAACACCTGACGCGGAGTGCCCTTGGCCTGCTCGGCCTCGTGTCGCATCGCCGGGTCGTCGAACATCGCGCGGAACTCCGGCAGGTCGGCCTCGGTGATGAACGGTTCTGGCACCGGGTTCGCGCCGTCGATGAGAACGAGCTCGGCGATGGTTTCAGGATGCTCGGAGGCATAGTGCACGGCCAGATCCGCGCCCAGTGAGTAGCCCACGAGCACTGGCGACGAGGGCAGGTCGAGGCGTCGCAGCTCCGCCATGACGGCGGCGAGATCGCTGCGGAATGCCTCGAAGGAGTAGCGGTCGGCTGCCGGGGCGAGGCCGTGGCCTCTGAGGTCGAAGGTCACCACGTCGTGGTCGCGCCGCAGTAGCTCGGCCAGTTCGTGCAGGTCGGCCTGTGTGGAGCTCAGCCCAGGGCACAGGACCAGCGGTCCTCCCTCGCCACCGCGAGACACCGGAATCGTGACACCGTCGTGGTGAATTGTGAAGTGCCGCATCGCCCCTGTCTCCTGCCGGCCGCCCGTCGCTGCCGGGTAGTGCATCGTCCCGATGGTGAGGTCTTCGGCCGCTACGTTACCCACATCGACCTGGTGGCCGTCTGTTCAGGAGATCCGCCACGACCGGGGATGGTGGGGTAGGGGAAAGTCGTTCGCGCGCATCGCCGATGCAGGCAGGCGCTGCCGGGGCCGCCTCATCGAAATCGGCCTATTGCCCCCATGGCGACAAATCTGTCGGGGCACATCGTTAACCTGCGGACATGGTCAGACCTGAGCCGGCACTGCGCCGCCTGCTGCGTGAAACAGGAAAACTGTTGCAACCGTATGGGTTTGACGGCTCCGACCCCAGGTGGATACGGGTCGAGCCGGGCGGTGTCGCCGCCGTCGGTCGCACCCGAGTTTCCCGCACGTGGACCAGCGGACAGCAGGTGCTCGGATTCGGCCTGGAGTTGAGCGCCACCCCAACGGCCTGGTGGGAATTCGCGAACTGGCGCAACACACAACTGGGCCGACCGCCCACACCGCTGGAAGAGGCGACCGGTCCCGACCTGATCAACACCCAAACCCTGCCCGACGAACTGACCGCCTTGTGGTCCTTGCGGCTCGACCCGGCACAACCCGGCCAGCACGTACTGCAAACCGATATCGATACCATCCGCACGGAACTGCCCCGGCGCGTACACGCTTACGCGCGCCGCGCATTACGGCTGGTGGAACCGGACCGGTACCTCGACGAACTGCTCACCCATCCCGACCCGCACATCGGTACCCGGGAGGCGATCGTCGTCCTGCTCGCCGATCGCGGACCGGGACCACAACTCGACGACGCATTCGACCAGCTCCGAGCTTGTTTCGCGGAGCGAGATGCCTCGGCCTACGCGGAAGATGTCGTCGCGTACGCACAAACCCGAGCCGCCCTGGTGCACTGAGGCCATGCGACGTCGGCGACTGCCAGCCATGGTTCGCCGGGACACTCCGGTGCAAGCCGGCGGCGGCAGGCCGACCCGAGAGCCCCGCCCCGTGCCAGCCCCGGACGACCTGCGGATTCCCGCTCCCGAAGCTGATCGAGTACGCGCCGGAGACCGCTAAACTGCTGATCGAGTCAGCAGTGGTTCGCGTTGCGTGTTCATCGGCGTCCAGCTCGACCGCGTGGATTGCTGTCCCGTCGTAGGGAGGTGGTGCGGTGTCTGTTCGTCGAAGCGTGCTGATAGCGGCGGTGCTGTGCGCCCTGCCGGTGCTGGGTGCGGCGCAGGTGCAGGCCTACCCACCGAGTGAGGGCAGCGGCGGTTGCCGCCAGGGCGGTCTGATGACCGGCCGGTTGGTGCCCGGCACCGGTAGCGCGGAGCAGAATATCCGGCGTACGGCCACACTGCGGGAGTGCGTCAGCTCGCTGCTTCCGGGTATCGGCTCCGGACAGTTCGATGTGATCATTCCGTGGAACGCACCCGGTACGCCCAGTTCGGCCCAGTTCGCATGGTCGGACGGCAGCATCAGCCCGGCGACCGGGTACGGCAATGGCCTGTGGTTGATTACCGACGGTCCGGCGCGTGGCCATGCGATCCAGGTGATTGTCGCCGATACGTGGAACGGCTGGTATTACAGCTTCGCCGATGTGGCCGTCACATCGGCGATCTTCCGATCCTGAATTCAGTGCGCCCTGAGCGCATCGAGAATCATCGGACGCGCCGACGCCAGCGCTTGCTGCCAATAGGGCCAAGTGTGCGTTCCGTTGATGATGTCGAAGCGCGCGGGGATGCCGAGTTCCGCCATACGATCACGCAGCATCTGGGCCGACGTCAACGTCATTGCTTCGAGGGCCATCGCATTCACCGTGTTGCCGAGTCCGTACGGCAGGTCGAGCGGTCCGGGCTGGCCATTGCCGGTAGAGACGTAGACCGGCAGCCCACGCAGCGATTCTGCCTGCTGGGTGGCATCGTTGCGGCTCCAGGCGGGGTCACCGGCCGGCCCCCACATATCGTCCACATTGAAGTTGCCCTCGTCCCACATGGCAGCGCGCATCGCTTCGTTCCAGAGCGGAAAAGTCGGGTGCACGAAGCCGGAAAATGATCCGGCGAACCTGAATTGGTCCCGATGGTGCCCGGCCAGCGTGAGTGCGGCATTGCCGCCCATAGAGGCACCGACGACCGCGTTGTTGGTCGGCGAAACGCCGAACCGCGCCAGGTAAGCGGGCAACTCCTCGGTGAGGAAGGTTTCCCATTTGTACGTCGTCTGCTGACCATTGGTACTACTGGGCCGGTACCAGTCGGTGTAGAAGCTCGAGCGACCGCCGACCGGGAACACTAAAGTGACGTTGTCGCCTGCGAATTGGCGCAGTGCGTCGGTATCGCTGATCCACTGACTGTGATCGGCGGGCGCGCGCAGACCGTCGAGCACATAGAGGGCCGCGTTCCCGCCCCGGGCCGCCCACTGCACCTGGACCTTGATCGGCCCCATACTCGACGGCACGAACAGGTCTTCGTAACCACCCGCGGGGGTGCGCAATCTCGGTGTGGCGGTAGCAACCGCCGCACCGATCGATAACAGCAGAACAGCCGCGGCCAGCACAGCGCCGGCCTTGCGCAGCCAACCCCAATGATTTCCAGACCGTGCTGCACCCACTCGCACACCTCCTACCGATCGGAAAGATCATCATAGTTTGCGCGACAATCGCTCTCGTTTCAGCTGACCGCCTTCTGCACGAGCGCGCCGAGCCGTTCCTCATCGGCGGCCGTCAACTTCGTCAGTGCGAAGGCGGTCGGCCACATGGTGCCTTCATCAAGGGTCGCGATGTCGTTGAAGCCGAACGTCGCGTACCGAGACTTGAATTTCTCGGCGGTTTGGAAGAAGCAGACGACCTTGCCGCCCATGGCATATGCGGGCATACCGTACCAGAGTTTCGGTGTAAGAGCTGGTGCGTTGGCCTTGACGATGGTATGGATCCGTTCGGCCATGATTCGATCCGGTTCCGCCATCTCGGCGATCTTGGCGACCACGTCGGCTTCCCCATCCGCCTTGGCCGCCCGTGAGCCGCGACGCGCGGCGGTTTTCAACTCCTGGGCGTGCTCCTTCATCGCGGCCCGCTCTTCTTCGGAGAATCCGACGGAGGCCCGGCTCTTCGCCGTGGTTGCCTTGGTGGACTTCTGCGCTTGGCTCATGGTCTTTTCCTCTGTGATCGTCTCGCTGGGGACGTTTCCAATGCTATGGAACCGACCCCGCGCCGGGCTTCTTCGAAACTGATCAATCGATGCGATCCGAAGATTGGCGCGCCGGGCGGAGTGCGTCGCGGATGGTGTCCCGTAGCCAGCGCTGGGCCGGGTCGGCGTCGAGGCGGGCGTGCCAGAGCAGTCGCACTTCGACTTCCGGGAGGGGTGCCGGGATGGCGAACCAGCGCAGGCCGAGGGACTGGCCGTACTGTTCGGCGAGGCGTTGCGGGACGAGTCCGATGTAGTGACTCGACGCGACAAGGAGTGCGGCGACGGCGGAAGTGGGCACGACGGCGGCGACGTGGCGTTGCAAACCCGCGGCGTCGAGTGCGTCGTCGAGTGGCCCGCGAGCACGACCGCGGCGGGAGGCCGAGACGTGGGGATGTCGGCACAGCTGCCGCAATGTCGGGCGGCGGCCCAGTGGGCTGTCGGCCCGGACGATGCCCACTATTCGTTCGCGATACAGCACAGCTGACCGGATGTCGGGAGCGACGATGTCGCCCGCGCCGATATCGAGATCGACCGAGCCATCACGCAGCGCCTCGATGCTCTCGCTCCCCTCCGCGACGAAGCGCAATGTCACGCCGGGCGCGACCGCGGCCGTCGTGTCTACTGCTACCGCCGCCAGCGTCGCGGCCACACCGTCGTTGATGCGAATTGTGAAGGTGCGCTGCAAATCTGCGACCGTGACCTCGCGATCGGCGCTGATCAGTGCCGACGCTTCGTCCAGCAGGGACCGCACCCGCGGCGCGGTACGCAACGCGAACGGTGTCGGAGCCATCCCACGACCGGCACGCACCAAAATCGGATCGCCCATCGCCCGCCGCAACCGGCCCAAAGCCCGGCTGGTCGCCGGGATGGACAGATGCAGGCGCTCGGACGCCGCCGTGACACTGCCGTCCTGGAGGAGGGCATCGAATACGCGCAGGAGGTTCAGATCGAGCTGCTCTGGCACAGTTGCATCATACGCAAGAAGTAGTTGTAAAAGTTGCGTCGCACGGAGACTACCCAGGTCCATACCGTCGTGGTCATGCAATTCAATGTCCTGAATCACGCTCCGGACCTGCCAAGGCGTCCGGCCGCGCAGCGCGGCCTGCTCGCGGTCATCTGCGCCTGCGTCGTGCTCGTCGTCGGTATGGTCGCCGCGATCAATCTCGCGGTCCCGATGCTCGCCGCCAGCGCACTGCGTCCATCCGCATCGGCGCTGGTCTGGATCGTCGACACCTATGTGATCGTCTTCGCCTGTCTGGTGATCCCCGGCGGGGCGGCGGGGGATCGCTTCGGGCGCAAGGGGATTCTGCTGTTCGGACTGGGGCTGTTCGCCATGGGCGCGCTCGTGTCGGCAGTGGCACCGAACGTGGCATTCCTGCTCGCCGGCCGGGCGGTCACGGGGGTCGGCGCTGCTGCCGTACTGCCCAATACGCTTGCCATCCTGCTGCACGCTGTTCCCGCTGAGCGCAAAAGTGCGACTATGGCGGTCTGGGCATCGATGACGGGTATCGGTGGAGTCGTCGGCAATGTCGGTGGCGGGGCGGTCCTTTCGGGCGGCTCGTGGCGTTGGCTGTTCGCCGGTGTCGTGCCGATCGCGCTGGTGCTCGCCGCTCTCGTAGGACAGATCGCGCCGGTGTCGCCGCGCCATGACCGTCGGCTCGACCCGCTGGGCGCGGTATTGCTGGTCGGTGCGTCGGTCGCGCTGCTGCTCGGAATCGTCCAGGGCCCAGAGGCGGGCTGGGACAGCGCGACCGTCATTGCCGGATTCGCCTGTGCCGCACTGTTGTTCACCGCGTGGACGATCTTCGAGCTGAAAGTCGGACACCCGCTATTGGATCCGCGGTTGTTCCGCCTCCCGGCCCTGCGCAGTGCCTGCCTCGGCATGACGGCAGTGTTCTTCGGCATGTTCGCGCTGTTCTACGTCAACGCGTCATTCCTACAGTACGGCAAGGGATTCGGCGTACTGCGGGCCGGTCTCGGGATCATCCCGATCACCGTCCCGATCATCCTCGGCGCGAAGCATGTCGGACGACTGTCACAGCGGATCGGACTCGACGCCACCACCGCGTTCGCATTCGTATTCGTCGGCGGCGGACTGCTCGGGCTGTCCACGAGCGACGTGCGGACACCCTATGTCGCATATGCCGCGTGGCTCGTCGTAATGGGAATCGGTGTGGCGCTGGCACTTCCGACATTGTCCGGTGCGATCGCCGGTGCACTGCCGCCGGAGCAGGCCGGGGTCGCAGCCGGCCTGCAGGCCACCACCCGCGAGTTCGGCAGCGCCCTCGGCGTCGCGGTCATCGGCACGGTGCTCACCGCACGATTCGTCGCCGCTCTACCGTCGGAGATCCGCGCCGACCACGATCCGCGCACCGTGGCCCAGGCACTCGCCATCTCAGACCGCACCAATGATGTTGTCGCAGCGTTCATTTCGGGTGCAGACGGCGGGTTACGGGTGATCGGCCTGCTCGTGCTCGTCGCGGGTGGGCTCGTCGTGCTGCAGTCGCTACTGTCCCGCCGTGGATCTGCTCGACAGGCGCGCGTCTCGGGAGCGAGGGATATGCAGCCGTCCCCCTCCCCCGCCGATCACATGCCGTGATTCGGGGACGGCCGAAGTCGGCATCCCGACGCGCGATATCGCCAAGGCCGTCGGCCTACAACGTTGAGTCCGTGGACCGCCCCGGGGCGAAGGCAGAGTTTCGCCGATCGCCCTCCGGGACGGAATCTTCTTGCCACAGATGCGACATCATCACCGGATGGTCGACCGCCATCAGACACACCCACGGATTCACCTCGAGGTTGGCCGCCAGAGCACTGGTGTACTGGTCGAAGTAGAAGCCGGTGCAGTCGTCGCGCAGGAAAACGGTACCGACCGGTGTGGCATTCGGCATGCTGTCGGGGCCTACCGACGCGATCGTGAAGTGCCCGGTCGAGCGTCGCCCGCGAGTCACGATTTCCCGAATCTGGTCCCAATGATCGTCGAGCCTCATCGTCGCCGACCCCACTTCGTAGACCGAAGGCTAACAGGCGGTGGGTGATGTCGAACCGAATGCGGCGCGGCCCTTGCGGGCAACGAGGGCGGAGCGGAGATACCACAGTCCGCTGGGGTCGGCGGGGTCGAAGCCGGTGAGATGGGCTATTCGGCGAAGTCGGTAGTCGACGGTGTTCGGGTGGACGCATAGTTGGCGAGCGGCGCGCGTTCGGCTCAGACCGGAATCGATGTAGGTCTGGAGGGTTTCCAACAGGTCCGGGTGTTCGTGCAGTGGGATGAGCCGGTTGGCGAGGGCATCGCGGCCCAGCCCAGGGCGGGTCAGTTGATACTGCAGCGCCAGTTCGGTGAATCTGTATACGCCGGGCTCCAATTCGAGCTGTTGCACGGTATCGAGGAGTTCGTGGGCATGGCGCGCGGCGGTGGGTACCTCGTCGGGGCGGGCGGTGACAACGGCGACGGTGAGCGGCACCTGCGTGGCCGAGGACATCCGTTGCACCAGTCCGTCGAATTCGGGATCGGTCTGCACGGTGAACGGGACGAGAATCGTTCCGCCGTCGACGGATAACAGCGACAGCGCCGTTCCTCCGAATATGGTCGCGAGTGCGGCTTGGAGGCGACGGAGCTTGCGGCGCGCGACAACCTGTCCGTCGAGCTGCGGATGGCGCTCATCCGGATGCGCCGGAATCGCGACGGCGAGCACCGAGTACTCGTCGGCGATCGGTAAGCCGCATTCCCGCGCTGCCGCGGAATCGAGATGACCGGCGAGCAACGCCGAGGTCAGGCTGTGCGCCGCGGTCTGATGCTCGGCGGCAACGGCCTTGTGCTCGATGACGTAGGCCTTGCTGACGGTGGCGGTAATCAGTTTCGACAGCTCCAGCACCGTGGCGGTGCCCGTGACGACGCCGAGTACATCCGCCGGACCCGTACGCGCGACCATCAGGTCGAGCCCCGCTTTGAAGCCCTCGTGAACGGCATGCAGAACGGTATCGACGGGGATCCCCGCACGGGTACATCCGGCGGCCGCAATCGCGAGCCGGTCGGTGCTCGTCGGGAGCGCGTGACCGTTGACGCGGTGGATCAACCACCCCAGGCAGATCCGGACCACAGCCTTCACATCGCGAACCAGCGTTTGCCCCGGCAGCGCACCGCACTGTTCGTCGGACTCCGCGAGATGTGCCATCACCTCGTGGGTCAACCTGTCGATATCGCGCGCGGACGGCGTAAGCGGCCGATCCAGCCCATTGCGTTCGGGCCGGACGAGACTCTCGATCGTCACGTATGACCTCCTTGTCACCGTAGTCACGCAGTCGCTACGAGCTGGGTGAACAACTGCCGCGCCGAGAACTTCGCTGTTACCGGCTGCTGTGTCAGAAACGTTAAACCGAGCGGTAGCTCACCTTCTACTCCTCTTTGAACAATCCGCAACGGTCGCAAATACAGTCGGCTACCAGGCATAGATGTGATTCTCGAGCGACATCGAGGAGCGCTCACCTACCAATAGATGGGGAGGCGCTCACTTTTGAAGCCGCGACGTCAGGTCGCCTTGGCCTTGATTTCGGCCTCGGCCATCGCCGTCATCATTCGCGCGGTCATCTCGATCGCCTCTTTGCGCTCCCGGCTGTCGACCTCCAGCGCCGATGCGCGGAGCACCGCGGCAAAACCGGTGTTGATCAGCACGAAGGTCATCACGTCGTACTCGTGATCGTCACCGGGGCCGAGCAACTGGATCACCAGCAGCTTGACCAGCAGCCGCAGCCGCGGCTCGAATTCGGGGATACCGCTGCTGTAGAACTGCACTCCGGCCACCAGCGCGCGCACCAACCGGGCATTGGCCACCAGTTCATCGGTGATGACTTCCAGAATGCCGGTGATCATCTCCAGCATCGGCTTGTCCGACAGCCCGAATACCCGCTCGGTAAAGCGCCTTTCGACGTTTTCGAGCAGACGCCTGAGCAGCTCTTCGACGATGACCGAGCGGTCGGCGAAGTACCGATAGACGGTGCCGATGCTCACCCCGGCCTCGGCCGCGATCCGGTTCGTCGAGGTGTTGGCGATACCGCGCTCCCCGAAAAGCTCTGCGGCGGCGTCGAGTATGTGTTCGCGGGTCGCCCTGGCGCGTTCCTGTGTCGGGCGACGGCGCTGCCCAACAGCTTTCGGCGGCATCGCACTCCTCCTGCCGAACTGTCCTGAGAAGATGAGCGTCGCTCAGTTTAACGGCGGCATCAGTTTTCATGCGACGAATTCCTGATCCGATGACGCCGCCATGGGGTGGAATGTGATGGAGCCACGAGCGCGGTCGATGGAGGTGCGATGGTGGTCGGTCGGGTACCGAAGAGTCGTCTCGCGCGGGGCGGCAAGGTGGGCCGATTGGTTGCGGGACAGGCCATCCGTGAAGTCGGCACCCGTCTGTCGATGATCGGGCGCACGGAACAGGCCCGCCAGCTGCTCGCCGAACGGTCCACGCTGCGCACCGCACAGCAACTCGTCACCGTGCTCGGCGCCATGAAGGGCGCGGCAATGAAACTCGGGCAGATGCTGTCGGTGCTCGATGTCGCTCTGCTGCCGGAATCGCATCGTGAGATGTTCCGCGACAAGCTCGCCGAGCTACGCGATCAAGCACCCGCGTTTCCGTTTCCGGCAATGCGGCAGGTGATCGAGGACGATCTCGGGCCATTGGCGCGGGCCTTCGCCGACTTCGACGAGACGGCGATCGCCGCGGCATCGATCGGCCAGGTATATCGCGCGAAGTTGCATGATGGACGCACCGTCGCGGTGAAGGTCAAATATCCGGGCGTGGACGAGGCCGTCGAGGCGGATATGCGCAATCTGGCGATGATCAGCAGACTCTGGAAATCCATTCTGCCGAGCGCGGCGGATACCGATGTACTCGACGAAATCGCCCGCAATATCGGCAGCGAGCTCGATTACGTGCGCGAAGCACAGACACAGCATCGAGTCGCCGCTCGCTACCGGGACCATCCGTTCATCACGGTCCCCGACAGTGTCGAGGAACTCTGCGGACACCACGTTTTGGTGACGGAGTTCGTCGAAGGGAAGTCGTTTTCGCAGATCCAGGACCTGCCCGCAGCCGAACGCGATGGGATCGGCGAGCTGATCTATCGCTTCTATGTCAGTTCCCTGTTTTCGGATTTCGAATTCTGCGGTGACCCGCATCCGGGCAATATCATGCTCGCCGCGGACGGTCGCGTCGGCTTCGTGGATTTCGGGCTCTACAACAATATGGATCGGGTGCACGTCGAACTCGAGCGTGCGTGTCTGCAGGCCGCCGGTGAAAATCGGGCCCAGGACCTTTATGCGGCGTGGGTGGGCCGCGGCATTATCGACCCGGATTCGGATGTGACGGCAGAGGAATGCCTGGAGTATGTGTGGGCTGCCGCGGGCTGGCATCTGACCGACGAGGAAATCACGGTCACCCCCGAACTCGCCACCGGCGCAGTGGTTCTCGCGGTCGACCCGAGGGTCGCCGAGTTTCGCGGTATGCGACAACAGTGGCTCCCGCCGGAGCATGTCTTCTCGCGGCGAGCAGACCTGTTCACCCTCGCCGTATTGGGTCAATTGGGGACCACGAACAACTGGCACCGCATCGCCAGGGAATGGCTCTACCACGAACCTCCGGCAACCGAGATCGGACGGGCGACAGCACGGTGGCGCGCCGACCGGTAACACCTTGGTGGTGATCCGGTCCACCTTTGGGGGCGCGAGCTCAGCACTCGGGGACCTGATATCGGCGGGCGATGCGGCGGACAGTTAATCAAGTCACCGCAACCGAACCGGAGCCCCCGATGTCGATCACCAGCACCATCGCCACCTCGGCGGAACGTCGTGCCACGGTCTCGACCGCGGACGGGGTGGAACTCGCGGTTCGCGAATACGGACCACGAGACGCCGACCTCACCGTCGTCCTGCTGCACGGACACTGCCTGCGCACCGCGTCGTGGAGCTACGTCCGCCACACGCTGCTGCGCCAGTACCCCGGCGCCCGGATCGTCTGCTACGACCACCGCGGCCACGGCGATTCCGCCGCGGCCTCCCGGCGGACCTACCACCTCGATCAACTCGGCAAGGACCTGCGCGACGTTCTCGACGCCGTCGCCCCCACCGGGCCGGTCGTCCTGGTCGGCCACTCGATGGGCGGCATGACGGTGCTCACCTACGTCAGCCAGAATCCGCACGAGATCGGCACGCGAATTACCGGGGTCGCACTCATCGCGACCGCCGCGAGCGGACTCGCCGACGCCGGTTTCGGCCGTCTGCTGCGCAACCCGGCCGTGTCCGCATTCCAGGCCGCCGTCCGACGCGCTCCGGTCCTCATGCACCACGCGAAGCTCATAGCCTGCAAAGCCTTCGCCCCGATCATCCGCACCGCCGAATTCGGCGATCGCAAGGTGAGCTCGCGGGTGCTCGCCCTCGCCAACGCGATGCACAACGAGACGCCGATCGTGACGATGGCGAGCTTCCTGAGTGCCTTCATGGTCTACGACCAGACCGACGCCCTCGCGGTCCTGTCGAAGATCCCGACGGTGGTGCTGTGCGGTAGCGCCGACCTGATGACGCCGCCGTCGCATTCCATCGCGATGGCCGCCGCCGTCGAATACTCGGATTTCGTCCTGGTCGACGGCGCCGGCCACTCGGTGATCCTCGAGCGGCCGACGGAGGTCGCCGAGGCCATCCGCCGCCTGATGACGCGCGCCGGGGCTACCGGCAAGGTCGCGGGCACTCACCTCACACTCGTGGCGTAGTCCGCTCAGGGCCGCGAGCCGAGTCGGACCACCGGGTATTCCGCATCGGCTTTGCGCTGATATTTCTCGTAGCGGGCTGGGCGGCGGTGATGCGATTCCTGATCGATCCGAGTCGCCGATAGGAAAATGGTTGGGCGCGACGGAATCCGGGCTGGTAGCGTGCCGGAGGCCGTGACATCGCGCGAGGAGGTGAGACCCATGAACGCTGTATCCATGTGGGTGCTCCCCTTCGGGTTCACGGCCGGGCGATGAGGTAGGTGTCGCCGGGAGTGCCTCTCTATAAGGCAATCCCGAAAGGCAACAACCAAATGCATTTCACCTCGCAGACATCGTCGAACGGTGTCATCGAACGCGACTTCACCCTGGGCGAGGTACCCGGCGTGCTCTGGTCACCCGAGTCCGGGGCGGATGGTGCACCCCTGATCCTGATGGCACACGGCGGCGGCCAGCACAAGAGGGCACCTGGAATCCTGGGCCGCGCCCACCGCTTCGTGACCGCCTGCGGTTTCCATGTCGCCGCCATCGACGCACCTGGACACGGCGACCGGCCCCGAACGGCGACCGACGAGCAGAACGTAGCCGCCTTACGACAGGCTCAGTCGGCGGGCGAGCCCATCGGCCCGATCGTCGTGAGAATCCACCTCGACCTGGCAGCGCGCGCCGTACCGGAATGGCAGGCAACCATCGACGCCCTCCGGAAACTTCCGGAGATCGGCACCGAAGCGCCGATCGGCTTCTACGGCATCATGCAGGGCACCGGGATCGGCGTGCCATTGACGGCGGTAGAACCCAGGATCGGCGCCGCGGTCTTCGGTTGCCTCGGACACGAATCCCTGACCGAGGCGGCGGCGAAGATCACCGTCCCGATCGAATTCCTGCTCCAGTGGGACGACGAGCTCGTCGACCGCCGATCCGGGCTCGCCCTGTTCGACGCCTTCGCCTCGAAGGAAAAGACGTTGCACGCCAATGCGGGCGGCCACGCCGCGGTACCCAGGTTCGAAGTCGACAGCGCGGCCCGCTTCTTCGCGCGGCATCTCGGCCCCGACGGCTCATCACCGGCCTGACGTAACAGGTATCGGCGACCGGCTTCGTGTCGGTCGCCGATACCCGGTCGCCGATTTCGTCGTACCGGTCCGGATCGGGTGCAGGCTCTGAAAAGGTCGGTCGACCGCGACGGCGTTGTATGGCGTGGTCGGTGACCGCGGTGTGGTGAGGCGAGCGTTCGGCAGGTACAGGCGATTACCGGACGCGGCAATGGTTGTCGGTGTGTCGAAGCGCGGATCGGTCAGGCGCCGCTCGACCGTGCCGGTCGCGCCCGCCGCGTCGAGCGCGATCACGGCGATCGCATTGCGCCGGTTCTGGACGACGAACAGCGTGCTGCCGTACAAGAGCAGCCCGTCACCGTCGGGCACGGTCTCGGTGCCGATGTCGATCCGGCGCGTCGTGCCCGTCGCCGGGTCGACACGGAACAGTCGGCCGGTCACCGATTGCATGATGATCAGCCCCGTGCCGTCAGGGGTGCGCACGATTCCGTTGGCATTGAAAGCTCCTGGCACATAAGCGATGTCGCCGGTCAGCGGGAGGCGCACCACGGCCTCGGGTGGCGGTAACGCACCGTCGTGCCCGACCGGTAGGTGGTACAGCACGGGCGTGCGCGAGTCGGTGAACCACGCGCCCGCGGAGGTGAGCACCGCATCGTTAACGAATGTGTCCGGCGACGTGCCGAGTCGATAGTTCGCCGACACCGCGCCGGTCCGGGTATCCACGACACGCGCATCGCCGGCGCTGCCACCGGCGACGAACAACCGACCGTGGTGGTCGAGCTGGAGCCCGAGCGACGGTGTACCCGGACCGGGGCTCAGTATGGCGCCCTCCCCGGTCATCAGACTGGTGCGGTAGATGGAGCCGTCTGCCTGCGAGCCGAGGTAAGCCACCGGCAGCGTCCCGATCGCAATACCCTCCGGCCGGAATCCGGCGGGCAGGTCGATCGCGGTGGGGAATACAGCATCGGCTGCTGTCCGGTCCGCGGGTACCAGCACCGCGACGCCGAGGCAGGCGAGCGTGGCGGCGATACCGAGAAGTCGCCTCAGTAGCCGACGGTGAAATGTTGGGTTTCGCATGGGGTTTCGAGTTCGTCGAGGACTGCCACGGCGAGGTCTTCAGCCGAGATTCGGGATGCGCCGTCGGCCGCGGTGATGAGGGTGGTGGTGCCGCGTCGGTATTTCCCGGTGCGATGTCCGGGTTCGAGGAGGGCGGGCCGCTGTTTCCGGAATACGGCGACGAGTTCATGGCCTCGGCTTGCGGCTTCGTCGACGACGCGCGAACCGACCATGCCTGTGGCTCCGACAACGGCAATCTTCACCGAGCCGACCTTTCCAGGGTCGGAACCGGAAGTTGTCCCGCGACTATGGCGGCGAGTGAGAGCCCGAACCCCACGAGCTGGATCGGGCCGAGTGTCTGGCCGAGCAGGACGGCACCGAGCACGGCGGCCACCAGCGGCGAGAGCAGGGAGAGAATCGAGACGGAGTTGACAGGCAATGCGGTGATGCCGCGGAACCACAGGACGTAGGCGATCAGACCGCCGATCAGCCCCAGCCAGAGGTAGCCGAGGACGGCGTCCGGATCGATCGCGGGAGGTGGGCCCTCGAAAACGAAGGTGACAGGTACCAGGAACAGACCGCCCGCGGTGAGTTGCCAACCGGCGAAGGCGGTGGGGCTCACCTCGGCGGGCCGTCCCCAGCGTTTGGTGAGCGTCACGCCGAGCGCCATCGTGGCCGCGCAGGCCAGACCCGCGACGATCCCGATGACGTCGAGTGTCGCATTCGGCCCGATCACCACCAGACCGACGCCGACCACCCCCATGGCACCCCAGCCGATCCGCCATGCCGATGGGCTCTCGTGCAGAACTGTCACGGCCAGGATCGCCACGATGAGCGGCTGAGCTGCCGCCAAAGTCGCGGCAACCCCGCCAGGCAGACGTTCGGCCGCGACGAACAGCAGCGGGAAGAACAGCCCGATATTCAGCACACCGAGCACCGTGGCCTTCCCCCACCAGGTCCCGCGCGGCACCGTCCGGGTGACCGCCAACGCGATCAGACCGGCGGGCAGCGCACGCAGGAGTCCCGCGAAGAGTGGATGTCCCTGCGGGAGAAGTTCGGTGGTGACGACGTAGGTGGTGCCCCACGCCAAAGGCGCGAGCCCCGTCAGGGCGGCGCGAGGCAGGTTTCCCTTCGAAGCACCGGAAACCCGCTGTGCTACTGAACTTTTCACACTCGCAGTCTCACCCGGCCACGATCAATGAGTCCAACACATGTTTGTCACCGGATCAATCTCGATTCAAGATTGATCCATGGAGCTCCAGCAGATGCGCTACGTCGTCGCGGTCGCCGAGACGAAAAGCTTCACCAGAGCCGCCGAACGATGTCTGGTAGTCCAGTCCGCCCTCAGCCACCAGATTGCGCGGCTGGAACGCGAACTCGGCGCGCGACTTTTCGAGCGCACCAGCCGCCGGGTGCGGCTGACACCGGCCGGTACGGCGTTTCTCCCCGCCGCCCGCCAGTGTCTCGACGCCGCCGAGCGCGCAGCCGCTGAGGTCGCCGCGGCAATCGGTGAGGTAAGGGGGCGGCTCGCCGTCGGCCTGATCCCGACCGTCGCCGCGGTCGATATCCCGGGTGCGCTGCGCGATTTCCGTCGGCAGTACCCGCAGGTGCGCATCGACCTGCGGGTGGGCGCGAGCGACGACCTCATCGAACAGGTCAGGGACGGCGCCATCGACGTGGCCTTCCTCGGGCTGCCGACCACGGCGCGACCCCAGGGCGTCGCCGTTCACGAACTCGCCCGTGATCGACTCGTCGCCGTGGTAGCCCCGGACCATCCCCTCGCCGCCGAAACATTGGTCGACCTGCACAGACTTTCCTCCGAGGTTTTCGTGGACCTCCCAGCCGGGACGGCCGGGCGAAGCCAATCCGACCAGGCCTTCGCAGCCGCCGGTCTCGACCGTGACGTCGCCTTCGAAGTCACCAGCGCCGACTACATCGCCCGGCTCGTCGGGCCGGGCCTCGCCGTGGCCATGCTCCCCGCCGCCTATGCGCCGCAGCTCACCGGCGTTGTCACCATCGAGGTCACCGACGCTCCGGCCCGGGTCGAGTACGTCATCTGGAGCCGCGCCGGTGGTACACCCGCGGCGAACGCCTTCCTCGCCGTCCTCGGCCTCCCGGCGCACACCGGCGACTGAAACATCAGCCGGATGTTCCACGGCTCACATCCTGGGACATGCCCTTGCATTCGGAACAGTTGTAAATACACAATCGTTGTGTGAATACAACTGTTGAAGAGTTGACGCCGCGGCGCAAGTTGGTGGTATTGGCGACGTGTTGCCTGAGTCTGCTGATCGTGTCGATGGATTCGACGATCGTGAATGTCGCAGTGCCCGCGATTCGAGCGGATCTGGATGCGCCGCTGGCTCGGCTGCAGTGGATCATCGATATCTATACGCTCACGCTCGCGAGTCTGCTGATGCTCGCGGGTGCAACTGCGGATCGGTTCGGGCGGCGGCGGGTGTTCCGGATCGGGTTGACGGTCTTCGCACTCGGCTCGCTGGCGTGCAGCCTCGCGCCGAATATCGAAACCCTCATCGGGGCAAGGTTTTTGCAGGCTATCGGCGGGTCGATGCTGAATCCGGTTGCGATGTCGATCATTACGCAGGTCTTCACCGGGAAGGTGGAACGCGCTCGCGCGGTGGGCATTTGGGGTGCGGTCGTCGGCATTTCGATGGCCTTGGGGCCGATGGTCGGCGGTGTGCTGATCGATGCGCTGGGGTGGCAGTCGGTGTTCTGGATCAATCTGCCGATTTGTGCGCTCGCGCTGGTCTTGACGACTCTATTTGTGCCGGAATCGAAGTCGGCCACGGTGCGCGGACTCGATCCGATCGGGCAGTTGCTTGCGATCGCATTTCTGTTCACAGTGGTATTCGGATTGATCGAGCGGTTGCCGGTGGTCTTCGTGGTGTCGGCGGTGGCCCTCGCGGCCTTCCTGTGGCAGGAATCGCGGCGCTCGGATCCGTTCATCGATCTGCGCTTCTTCCGCAGTGCGCCATTCACGTCGGCGACGGTGACCGCGATCTTCGCCTTCGCGGCGCTCGGCGCCTTCCTGTTCACCTGCTCGCTGTATCTGCAAGAGCTGCGCGGTTATTCGGCGGTGCACACCGGGACGCTATATCTGGCCATGGCGGTCGCGACGCTCATCTTCTCGCCCTTGTCGGGGCGCCTGGTCGGGCGCTACGGGACCAAACCCTCACTGCTGGCGGCGGGGGTCGCGATGACCATCGCCGCCGTGCTGCTCACTCGACTCGATGTGGCGACTCCGGTCTGGCACCTGCTCATCATCTTCGCGATCTTCGGAATCGGATTCGGCATGGTCAATGCACCGATTACGACGGCGGCGGTCAGCGGGATGCCACTGGATCGCGCGGGGGCCGCAGCGGCGGTCGCCTCGACCAGCAGACAGGTCGGCGTGAGCATGGGTGTCGCGCTGTGCGGCGCGCTGACCGGCGCCGGTCTGTGGTGGCTGATTGCGGTTTTCACCGCCGGAATAGCCATACTCGGCATAGTCGCGAACACCCGGTGGGCCGCGCGGTCCCGCGATCGCGTCGCCCCGATATTGGAAGAGAAGGTCCCCGCACATGCCGGATGACGTACCCACCGCCGACGATGTGTGGGGCCAGCTCACCCACCTGGTGATGGATACCCGCGACTCGTGGAAGCGCGCGGTCAGCGAACGAACCGGGTTGCCGTTCAGTCGAATTCGCATTCTGCGTCGCCTGCGTCCCGGCCCGCTCACGCTCAACCAGATCGCGCAGGCGACCGGCATGGACGCGCCCGCGACCACGGTCGCGGTCAATAATCTGGACGAACTCGGCCTCGTCGTGCGCGAGATCGATCCGACCAACCGCCGCCGCAAACAGGTCTCCATCACCACCGCCGGTCGCGCGGTGCTCGCACAGGCCATGGCCACCCCCGACCCCGCCCCGGCCGCCGTCGCCGCCCTCTCCCCCGACGACCTGCGCTCGCTGCATCAGCTCTTACGCAAGCTCGAGCACTGACTGCCGACGCATTTCACCATCTCGGAGCGCGCACTGTGCTTCAATCGTATGTAGAACGTGTTCCAGCTCTGGGAGGTGGCCATGGCCACGCCGTCGATTCCTGCCGGATTCGATTTCACCGACCCGGACCTGTGGGCGAAACGCAGACCCACCGCGGAATTCGCGGAGCTGCGCCGAACCGCGCCGGTCTGGTGGTGCGCCCAGCCCGACCGCTCCAGCGGCTTCGATGACGGCGGCTACTGGGCGGTCACGAAACTCGAACACATCAAAGAGATCTCGAAACATCCGGAGATCTTCTCCTCCACCGCGAACAGCGCGATCATCCGCTATCAGTCCACCATCACCCGCGAACAGATCGATATGCAGCGGCTGATTCTGCTCAATATGGATCCGCCGGCCCACACCAAGAATCGGCGCATCGTGTCCAAGGGCTTCACCCCGCGCGCGGTGGAGGGCCTGCGGGCGGCGCTCACCGAGCGTGCGGCCCAAATTGTGCACGAGGCCAAGAAGTCCGGCAGCGGTGATTTCGTGGAGCAGGTCGCCTGCGAATTGCCGCTGCAGGCCATTGCCGAACTGCTCGGGGTGCCGCAGCAGGATCGCAAGAAGCTGTTCCACTGGTCCAATCAGATGATCGGCGCCGATGACCCGGAATACACCACCGATGCGCCGACCGCACTGCTGGAATTGACCGGCTATGCCTGGACCATGGCCGAGGAGCGGCACGCCTGCCCGGCGGACGATATCGTGACGCAGCTGGTCAATGCCGATATCGACGGTGAGCATCTGGGTTCGGACGAGTTCGCGTTCTTCGTGGTCCTGCTCTCGGTGGCGGGCAATGAGACCACCCGCAATTCGATCACCCACGGCATGAAGGCCTTCGTCGACAACCCGGACCAATGGCAGCTCTATAAGGAGCAGCGGCCGCGTACCGCACCGGATGAGATCGTGCGCTGGGCCACCCCCGTCTCGGTATTCCAGCGCACCGCGATGCGCGATGTGGAGCTCGGCGGGCAGTTGATCCGCAAGGGCCAGCGCGTCGGATTGTTCTACAGCTCGGCCAATTTCGACGAGGACGCCTTCGAGGATCCGTTCAGGTTCGATATCCTGCGCGACCCCAATCCACACGTCGGATTCGGCGGCGCGGGCACGCACTACTGCCTCGGCGCGAACCTGGCCCGGCTGGAGATCGATCTGATGTTCAATGCCATCGCCGACACCATGCCCGAATTGAGTCAGGTCGCCGAACCCGAGCACCTGCGCTCCGGATGGCTCAATGGCATCAAACGGTGGGAAGTACGTTTCGATTGATGCACGCGACCTCGGCAAAGCCGTTGCGAGCGCGCATCATGTAACTATGGAACCTGAACCAGTGCGGGTGCGGGTGATCCTGTTGTTCGGCGATCGGGCGCAGGTGCAGACACCATGGCATCCGGCACATTCGCCCATGTGGATACCGGCTGCCGATATCGCCGAACAGGCCGGGCTGCCGCAGAACGAATTGCCAGGACGGGAGTTCTGGGCCTCCGGTGATGAGCACGGGCTGACCGGTTTTCGGCTGGTCTTCGATCCACGGCTCTGACACGCCTCCGAATCTCGCAGTGCGGCACACACATCCGCGTGCCGCGCGAGCGCCGGAACCCGTGAACTAGTTCGCCACCATGTCGTACTTCAGTAGTTCGAAGCCGGTGGGCACAGTGGCACTCATCGAGATGCGATCCCCGGACCAGGTACCGACCACTGCGGCATTGCCGTCGGCGCAATCCGCGCCTTCGGCGGTGAGCATCGGCAGCGGGTGAATGCGGTGGCGGTCGTCGCCGTGCCGGACCGTCGCCTTGTCCACATAGGTGCGTTTGTCGTGATTGAGGATGTAGCGGCCGATGAAACCGTTCTGCGGTGCGACCAGCGGTGCGACGGAGGCGGCCTTGTCGTAGAGGCTGGTCTGCTCCCCCACCTGCGGTCCGGCCCACACGACCCGCGTCGGCACCGTCAGGAGGCGCTCCACCCCCTGGACGAAATCGTCGCCGATCCAGGCACGTCTCAGGAATCGGATCTTGGGTTCCAGATACCCGATCAGCTTGTGGTCGGCGTCCAGGAAGACGGCTCTGCAGAACTGCCCCACGGGGGTGATTTCCTCTCTGGGATAATGGCTTTCGGATAATCTAGCCTGCGAGCACCGTTGCGGCTCGGCGGGTGGTTACAGTCGAGTTACCGGCATGTTCAGGTCTGGGCTCGATCACCCGCAACGGCTGCTTCGATGCGCGAGTTAGGCTCGGACGATGCGATACGCCATTTCGGTTCCGCAGCTCATTCCCGACGGATCATTCCAACCGGAAAATCTACGGGCCTACCTGGCTCGAGCCGAGGCGCTCGGCTTCGAGAGCGCATGGACGACCGAGCAACTGCTCGGATCCGCGCCCAATCTGAGTCCGATCGAGTTGTTGACCTTCGCGGCCGCATGCAATGAGCGGTTGCGCTTCGGATGCGCGGTGTTCGTGACGCCGCTGCACAATCCGGTGCACCTCGCCAAACGCATCAGCACGCTGGATCAGCTCACCCGCGGCAGGCTCGAGATCGGCATCGGGATCGGCGGACGCAACCGGATGTTCTCCGCCTTCGACGTCGACCCCGCCGACAATCTGGTGACTCGCTTCAACGAGAGCCTGCGCGTCATGAAGGCACTGTGGACCCAGCCGCGAATCGATATCGACGGCCAGTTCTGGCAGCTGACCGGCGCCACCATGGAGCCGAAACCGTTCCAGAAACCTTATCCGCCACTGTGGTTCGGCGGCAGCACACCGGCGGCATTGCGGCGGGCGGTCCGGCACGGCAACGGATTCTTCGGCGCCGGTTCGAGTACGACGGCCAAATTCGCCGAGCAGGTCCGGTACGTGCGCGAGACCCTGGCCGAAAACTCCGGCGCCCCATCGGATTTCCGCATTGCCAAACGTGTCTACATCGCGGTCGACGACGACCCTGCACGGGCCGAACAGCGCATGGCCACCGCCCTGACCGACTTCTACGGCGAATTCGGCAAAACCCTGCTGCCCGTCGCCGTACACGGCACGACCAAGGACTGCATCCAGGGCCTACGCGAGGTGGCCGACGCCGGGGCCGAAATGATCCTGATCAACCCGCTGTTCGACGAGGCCGCTCAAATGGAGCGCATAGCCGCGGAGGTCCTGCCGCACGTCGACTGAGCGGTGCGGTAACGCCGGAGCACCCCCTGGCAATGAATAGAGCAAGGGGGCCGGTCACGCGACGCGGGTTCCGGGGAGGAGAGTCATGTCCACACCGATGACGCGGATGGCGGTGGCAGTACTGATCGCTTCAACGGCGTAGACATCCGCGACAACGACTCGCACGACGCCTTCGCCTATGCGTCCATGCGTCCATGCGACTCGGATAGACGCCGGCGAATTCTGAGCTGGCGTCAGCGCGGGTCGGGCGCTTCGGCGGGCTCGTAGCCGAGGCGGACGTCGTGGGTTACTTCGCCGCCGGAGACTGTTACTCGGGTGGTGACGGGTGGGTAGCCACGGGCTATGACGGTGTAGTGGCCCTCGGGGAGGTCGGTTACCAGGTAGCGGCCGTTGGCGTCGGTGCGGGCGGTGGCGGTGAGGTCGCCGGATGCGTCCAGGACGGTGATCTGGATGTCCGGGACGGCTCGGTCACCGTCGGCCCAGGCGGATCCGGCCAGCACGGCCATCGATGCCATATCGATGTCGTGATGTAGGAGACCGCTGTCGGGGACGGTGAGGGTGGTGGCGCTGGGGCGCATATGTTCGGCGACGGCCACCAGGGTGTAGGTGCCCGAGACGACGCCATGGCAGACATACGCGCCGTCGCCCGCGGTGATGGCCGCGCCGACGACCTCGCCGTGGATATCGGTCAGTGTGACGGTGGCACCCGGCAGCGGAGTACCGCGACCGGCCGATCGGACCACACCGGACAATTCGCCGGAGCCGGTGAGGGTCAGGTCGAGCAACTGTGGGCGCTGTCCGATGGCCACGCTGACCGCCTCCGGCCGATGTCCGGTCGCCGATGCGATCAAGACGTAGTTGCCCGCGGCCGGCGCCTCGATCCGGTAGCCGCCGTCGGCATCCCCGGTCGCGCGCGAAACCTGATGTCCCCGTTGGTCGATCAGGGTCAGCACGGTGCCGGGCACCGGTCTGCCGTCCTCGCGTCCGATCCGGCCGCCGATCGATGCGCCTTCGTATTCGAGGCTCGAATGCGACTGCGGTACAACGGCGGCCACATATACCCCATTGCCGTCGTGATCCACCGTAACTCGGCTGACCGCACCCGCCAGCACCGGTTCGGGTTCGGAGAGCACCTCGGCGGCACCCTCCCAAACCTGCGCCTCGTCCCAACTGGATTCGGCCTCCAGGGTCACCGACTCCACAGCGGGGGCCGGGTTATCCTGCAGCGGAATCTCTTTCATGAACATCAGCACCAGACAGGCCAGCAGCGCCACCCCCGCCGCGGCATAGAAGACGCCATGCATCGCATCGGTGAACCCGATCAGAATGGGCACCCTCAGCTCATCCGGCAGCGCCGCGATCCCGCTGGTATTGCTCTGCATGGTGCTCAACTGCGCGGCATCGAACCCGGCGGGCAGCGCACCACCGAATGCGTCGATGATCCGGTGCGGCAACAGATTGAACAGGATGGTCAGGAATACCGCGACACCGAGGGTGCCGCCCATCTGCCGGAAGAAGGTCGCCGCCGCGGTCGACACACCCATATCCGAACGTGGACCGGCATTCTGCGCCGCGATGATCAGGGTCTGCATGCAGCAACCGAGCCCGAAGCCGATGACGCCGCCGTAGACCAGCGGCTGCCATAGCGGACTGTCGTAATGCACTTGGCCGTAGAGCGCAGCGCCGACCGCGATGATGAACGTCCCGATCACCGGCAGAATCTTGTAGCGCCCGGTCAATTTGGTGGTCAATCCGGCCAGCTGCGAGCCGAACATGATCCCCAGCACCAGCGGCAGCATCAGCAGACCCGATCTGGTCGGCGAATATCCGCGCACCACTTGGAAGTACTGCGGCACCATGACGATCGCGCCGAACATCGCGATACCGACAATGAAGCCGCCCGCGATGGTCACACTGAAGGTCGAATTCTTGAACAGCCGCAGCGGAATCAGCGCCGCGTCCTTCATCAGGGATTCGACGAGCACGAACAACAGCAGCCCGCCCGCACCGATCCCATAGCAGATGAGCGCGCGCTGCGAGCTCCACCCCCAATCCCGGCCCTGTTCGGCGACGATCAGCAGCGGCACCACACAGGTCGTCAACGCGACCGCGCCGAACCAGTCGATGCGGTGATCCTGGCGCTGATGCGGCGCATTGAGCACTTTGGCGACCACACCCAGCGCGAGCACGCCGATCGGCACATTGACCAGGAACACCCAGCGCCAACCCTCGAGACCCCAGAGCTGGTCGTAGTTCGAGAAGAAACCGCCGAGCACCGGCCCGAGCACCGTCGCGGTACCGAAGACCATCATGAAATAGCCCTGGTAGCGCACCCGCTCCCGAGCGGGCACGATATCGCCGATGATGGTGAACGCCAACGACATCAACCCACCCGCGCCCAGGCCCTGGAAGGCGCGGAATCCGGCGAGTTCGTACATCGAGGTGGCGAAGGTGCAGGCCACCGAACCGATGACGAACAGTCCGATCGCGGTGAGGTAGAACGGCTTTCGGCCGTAGATATCGGCCAGTTTGCCGTACAGCGGGGTGGTGATCGTCGCGGTGATCAGATATGCCGTGGTCGCCCAGGCCTGTTCATCGAATCCGTCCAGGCTGTTGGCGATCCGCACGATCGCGACGCTCACGATGTTCTGATCCAGCGCGGCGAGGAACATGCCGAGCAGCAGTCCCGACAGGATGGTCAGGATCTGCCGGTGCGACAGTGACGTACCCTCACCGGCATCCAGGTCCGGCGACTTTGCCGGGGCCTGGGTGGTCGAATTCGTCATAATTTGAGCCCTAGTTCTGATCGGCTATCCGTGGTGGAAGTGTCTCGAAACCTGAGTCGAGCCGGTCGAGCAGTTGGCACACTGCGCCACAAGCGATCTGCCCCCACACGCCGATCACCCGTAACTAGTTGCGCTCGCTAATATACATACGGCCGCTCAGGGCGAAACGGCCTGGTCGGATCATCCCGACATCCATACCCTCAGCGGCCGTGTTGCATGCTGGGGGCAAGGTTTTCAATAGGCGTTGAACTGGTTGCGCCAGCGCGGATTCAGTTCGTCGGCAAGGGGTTCGGGGGCCGAGATCTTGTTCGGGTTGCCGTCGGAGGTGTAGCGCTGGTCCGGATGCTGGTCGAGGCGGTCGAGCCAGTACGCGGAAGCAAAGTCGACCTCGCTCTTCCCCGACCGGATGCGCGGCACGCCAGCGGGATCGACCTGGCCGAATGGAGAGGGTGCGGGTTCGGCGCCGACCAGCAGCACGGCCTCGAAGGTATAAGAGGTGCCGTCCCAGCTTCCCGCTGTGGCGAGTAAACGATCGGTCGGGAAGATACCGAGCGGTAAGGCCATCGTGCGCACGCGATTGCCGGGGGCCGCGGCTGTGATCGCGCGCAGGTTCTCGACCAGCTCGCGCTGCACTCCGGTGCCGTCCAGGCGACCGAGGTTGGCGTGGCTCGCGGTGTGCGCGCCGATTTCGTACCCGTGCGCGGCCAGCCAGGGCAGTGCGCGCACGTCACCGGCGAACGGCTCGTTGTTGACGTAGAACGTCGCGGTGGGCCGGAAATCCGGATTGCGCGCGCCGAACTCCTCGAGAATCCCGATCGCGGTATCGGGGGCCACCTTTGCGTCCTCGGTGAACCGGAGTTGGGTGATGGTGGAGTCGTCGAAGGTGAGCACCACCGGGTGGGTGCCCGCGGGGATGTCGATCTGGCCGGAGATGTAATCGGCGACGGTCACCGGTCGATAGTTCTCGCGGTACAACCGCTCGAGTTCGGCGTGGAACTTCTCCGGAGTCTGGTCGTATTCGCCGACCGGAGTCGGTGTCACCTGGTGGTACATCAGGATGGGGACGAGTCCGAGTTCGTTGGCTCCCACCGCAATCGGATCGGGCGTCGATGTGGCCACCGGAACCTTTTCGATGGCCGCCGGGACCGGTGCCTGCGCTGCACCACATGCGGTGGCGGTTGCGAATATCAAGGCCGACAGGACAACCCGAGTTCCGATCGCCGAGCACCACGCCACCGTTCGAACGGTACGCGGTCGCACGGAATCTCGGTTGCGAATCGGCATAACCACGCCCGATGAAGCGGTCCAAGGTAGATAGTTAGGCAATAGGCACGGATGAAAGTTGGTGTGCGCGTTGGACAAATTGGTCCCGATTACCGGGCGATGGCGGCTCGCGGCAATAGCGGTTATCGGAGTTTTATCAATCCTCATCGCATCCGTGATCATCGGTGCCAATCGGTCCGAACCCGCGGGTTTGGCGCTGGCCGGATTACCGGACGGAGTCGTCGGTGCAGGCACGCTGACCGGTCTGGCATTGCGTGTGGACGCCCACGGCCACAACCCGAACGATATGCGGCTCGAACTCGACGGCAACGCGGTGAACGGCACGGTCGAAGGCGATTCCGTGGTGTACCGGCCGGGACCGCTCACCGATGGCGACCACAAGTTCACCGCCGAGATACCACGCGGGGGCATACTCGGCCTGTTCAGCGCCGGTCCGGGGGTTACCGCGACCTTCACCGTGGATACCGAGGCGCCGAAACTCGAGGTGACCCAGCCGGGTACGGCTGGATCGTATCGTCAGCCGATCACGTTGCGCGGCAAGGAATCCGGCGCAGTGCACGTCTCAGTCGGCACACAGTCGGTCACCCCCGCCACGGACGGCACCTTCGAGATCACACTGCCGCGCACACCGGTCGGCGGTGAGGTGACCGCGGTCGATGCGGCGGGAAATAGGGCGACGCAGGCGATTACGACCTCGGTCGATATGCCCCGGGTCAAGGCCGTGCATATCACGGCGTATGGATGGGCATACGAGGGTTTACGCGAGCCCATTCTGGATATGGCCCGCGAGGGGCGCATCGACACCGTTCAGCTCGATATCAAGGATGAGGACGGGGTTATCGGCTACGACTCGCAGGTGCCGCTGGCACGGCAGGCGGGTGCGGCCACCAATATCTACGATGTGCGCGCCGCACTGCGGCAATTGCACGAGATGAATCTGCGGGTGATCGGGCGAATCGTGGCATTTCGCGATCCGACCATGGCCGAATGGGCCTGGCACGGAGGACATCCGGACTGGGTCATCCAGAATCCCTCAGGTCAGCCGTATGCCAGCAAGTACGGTGCGATCGCTTTCACCAACTTCGCCGATCCCGAAATCCGCAAGTACAATATCGATCTCGCGACCGAGGCGGCCGAGCTCGGCTTCGACGGAATAATGTACGACTATGTCCGGCGGCCGGATGGTGCACTGTCGCAGATGCAGTTTCCGGGGCTGACCGTCACGCCCAGTGCATCCATCGCCGAGTTCCTGCACGAGAGCCGGGATCCGGTACGCGACAAAGGCGCGAATCTCGGTGCCGCCGTGTTCGGCATCGCAGCGACCCGGCCGGATGAGATTGCGCAGGACATTCCGGCGATCGCTCGGTATGTCGACTATGTGGCTCCGATGCTCTACCCATCGCATTGGAATGCCGGTGAATATGGCGTCGCGAACCCCAATGCCCAGCCGTACGACATTATTTTCCGATCGCTGGCCGACTTCTTCCGACAGACCGAAGGTACCGGCGCGAAAGTCATTCCGTGGCTACAGGATTTCAGCCTGGGGGTGAACTACGGCGATGCCGAGGTCGAAGCGCAGATCGATGCCGCGGCGGCTGCGGGGACGAACAGCTTCATTCTGTGGAATGCGGCGTCGCGGTACCACTCGTGGGCCGTCGCGCCCGGTTGATTCCTACAGGTCTGCGTGGCAGGTGACGTCAGCGGCGGGCAGGGCGCCGTCGGCGTAGTAGGTATTGATCGCATTGTTGACGCAGGCGCTCAGGTCGGGACGGAAGGTCATGTGGATGCGGATGTCCTGCAGTGTGACCATGCGGGATTCGGATAGGTGCTGATGTAGTCGGGCACCGTGGGTATACGGGGTTCGGGCGTCACCGGTCGCCTGCAGGATGAGGGCGGGAACCGAATTCCGCACGGTGGTGGCGGGTTCGACCGGTCGGGGCCAGAATGCGCACGGCTGGATATTGTTGGCCAGCGGACCGAATATCGGCTGCGCGGCACGGCTGGCTTCGATATTGCTCGCGTACCACGCCGGATCTGTCGGTGCCGCGGCATCACCGCAGGCGATCTGGGCCAGGACGGAGTTCTCCTCGGATCGCAAGGCCTGCAAGACGATTTGCAGACGTGGTGCCCGCGCCGCCACAGGCGGGCCGCCCACCGCATCGGCGATCTCACGCAACGTTTCGGCCAGCGCTTGGTTACGCCGGAAATCGGTCACCATGTTGTGCAAGAGAAATGGCAGCCAATGATCGTCGACCGGGAAGTCGTCGATCACGATCGGTTGCCGTGCCGCCGCGGCGAGCAGCTCCGTCAGCGATGCACGCACTTCGGTCGGAGTCGAACCGAAGTGATACGTATCATCCTGTCCCGCAGCCCAATTCGACCATTCGTCGATCGCGCGCTCGTCCGACGGACCCCAATCCTGGACGAGGCCGGTCCAATACCGATCCGGATCGATGGCGCTGTCGAACACCATCCGGTCGCTGCGTTCCGGAAACATCTGGGTGAATACCGCACCGAGGTAGGTGCCGTAGGAAACGCCGTAATAGCTGAGCTTCGGCTCACCCAGCGCCACTCGGATGACATCCATATCGCGAGCGGTATTGCGGGTGGTGAGCTGACGCGCCTTCACCGGATCATCGGCCAGACAACCCTCGGCCATATCCGCCGCCAGCGCGGTTTCCCGCGCGAAGCCCTGCGAAGTCAGACCCGCCGAATGGATCATTTCGCCCACCGGCCATCCGCAGCGCGGCGTGCGCCCGGAGTCGCCGACGCCACGTGGATCCATGCCGATCAGATCGAAACGGGCCCGCACCTGCGGGGTGAGCACGTCACCGAGCAGATCGACGGTGTCCAGACCCGATGCGCCGGGACCACCCGGATTGGCCAGCAGGACGCCATGGCGCTGATCCGGATCGGTGGCCCGGACCCGCGATATCGCGATCTTCAGCTTGCGATCGTAGGGCCGCAGATAATCGAGCGGCACCAGCACATCCGCGCATTGGGCCCCGGCCTTGTCCAAATCCTCGACACCGCAGGCGTGCCAATGCAGTCGCTGGTGATAGAACCGGTATGCCGGATCGACCTGCGCTCCGGGCACGGTGATCAGCGCCGCCCCGACCGCTACCAGCACCAACCACCGCAAAAGCCTCGCCGACAACCCACACCTCTCACCGCCAAATCCCGCAACTTCGTACCACAGCTCGCCACAGGGCACCCTTGCCACATTTGGTGGTGCCGCCGATACTCCAAGGGGGCCGCGCCACCGCCGGTTCCGCATCGAGGGGAGGAATCAATGCTTCGAAACCAATTGAATCCACTACGGACAGTGGAGGATTCGCTCGCCTACGGGCAGCCGTACGAAACTTCCGACGGCACCACGATCATCACCGTCGCCAGGACGGGCGGTCTGCTACGCACCGCTCGTCCGGTGGGTGCGTTCGTGGTCCATGACGGCGAGGTCAGCTGGACGCCCGCGGTCGATGCGACCCGGATCGCGCTGATGGGTGAATTGATCGGTCTGCTGGCCGCGGTCATCGCCACGCTCGCGGTGCTGCGCAGGCCGCCGTGGCCGGATCTATCACGGGTGGTGGCAATCGGACGGGACTCGCGACACACTTGATCCCGTGAATCGCATGCCACTCGGACATATCGACCGGGGCGGTCCGCCGTGACCGCACTCGCACGCGGGGAAAATCGCCCCGCGCCCGGCGACCGGATGATCGTGACCGTCACCTGCGCAGCGCCGGTCGATGTGTCGGCGCTACTACTCGGCGCCGACGGGCGGGTCCGCTCCGATGCCGACTTCGTCTTCTTCAATCAGCCGGCCGGCCCCGGTGTCACCTATCGGCACGGCCGCGGTGCCGGCGATATGGTCGATGTGCAGACCTCCGCACTGCCCGCCGATGTCGACAAGGTGGTGGTCACGGCCAGCCTCGACGGCAGCGGGCCGCCGACCTTCGCGGGCGCGAGTTCGCTGACAGCGACGATCGGATCCGATTCCGGAACGCTGACCTTCCCGATGACCGGACTGAGCACCGAGACAGCCGTGGTGTGCGTGGAGATCTACCGGCGCGGCGGTGCGTGGAAGGTGCGCGCGGTCGGGCAGGGCTACGACAACGGGCTGGCCGGAATCGCGACGGCGTTCGGTGTGAATATCGACGACGAACCCGAAGCAGCGCCGCCCGCTGCGGTCCCGCCGCAATACCAGGCCCAGCCGCAGGCTCCGGCGCCGCCGCAATACCCAGCCCAGCCTCAGTACCAGCCGCAGGCTCCCGTTCCGCCCGCCTATCCCCCGTCCGGCGCCGTGCCGCCGCCCCCACCGATTGCACCACAGCAAGGAGCGCTGCCGATGCAGAGCGAACTGTTCAATCCGAGCCACGCCGAGGTCAACGGCATCGGCATCCAGAAGCAGGGCGGCAAGATGATCAAGGTCGCCGTCAATGGCGAGACTATGGCGCGGGCCGGCTCGATGGTTGCCTACCAGGGCGATCTGCACTTCAAGGCGCTCGGTTCGGGCGGTATCGGCCGTGCGATCCAGCATCGGCTCACCGGCGAGGGGGTGCCGCTGATGCAGGTGTCCGGTCGCGGCGATCTTTTCCTCGCCGATGCCGCCGCCGATGTGCACACTGTCGATCTCGACGGCACCGATGGGCTCACGATCAACGGCTCGAATGTCCTCGCTTTCGACACCTCGCTGTCCTACAACATCCAAAGGGTCCAGGGCGCAGCCGGTTTCGCCAGTAACGCGGGCTTCTTCAACTGCGTGTTCACCGGGCGCGGGCGCATCGCCATCACCACCCACGGCTCGCCCGTCGTCCTCAATGTCGACCAGCCAACCTACGCCGACCCGCAGGCAGCGGTGGCCTGGTCGTCGAGCTTGTCCACCGGCATCAAGCGCAATGACTCCTTCGGCCTCGGCCGCCTCATCGGCCGCAGCACCGGCGAAGGTCTGACGCTGTCGTTCTCCGGGCGCGGCTTCGTCATCGTGCAGCCGTCGGAACTGCCGCCTGGCGGTTTCATCGGCGGCACCGGTGGTGGTCAGGAGGCCGGACAGAGTGGCGGCGTGCTCGGCGGCTTGTTCGGATAACCCGTCCCGCGCTGGAACCGGCTGGGCCACAGCCGGTTCCAGCGGCACCGGATCAGTTCAACAGACCGCGCCGGACCAGGAGCGGTTCGATTTCGGGGGCGCGACCGCGGAAGGATTCGAAGGCCTCGAGCGGGTCGACCGAGCCACCGCGCGAGAGCAGTTCGCGGCGGAAGGCCTCGCCCTTTTCCCGGATGGAGGCGTCGCCCTCGTCGAACCACTCGACGGTGTCCGCGTCCAGCACCTCGCTCCAGATGTAGGAGTAGTAGCCCGCCGCGTAGCCGCCGGAGAAGATGTGGGCGAAGTAGCCGGTCCGGTAGCGCGGCGGAATCGCGTCGATGGCCAGACCCGCCTTGCGCAGAGCTTCCTCCTCGAACGCCTCGGCATCGGTGTCGGCCAGTGCCTCGGGTACGGGGACGCGATGCCACGCCCAGTCCAGCAGTGTCGCGCCGAGGTATTCGACGGTTTTGAAGCCCGTACCGAACCGCTCGGCCTCCGCCATCCGCTCGACGAGTTCGGTGGGCATCGGTTCGCCGGTCTCGATATGCCTGGCGTAGTTGGCGAGTACCTCCGGTCGCGACATCCACATCTCGTTCACCTGGGACGGGAATTCGACGAAATCCCGCGGTACTTCGGTCCCGGAGAAGAACGGGTACATCACATCCGAGAACAACCCGTGCAGCGCGTGCCCGAACTCGTGGAAGAGCGTGCGCACGTTGTCCCAGGTGAGCAGTGCGGGTTCGCCCGCGGGCGGTTTCACGATATTGAGGTTGTTGACCACCACGGGCCGCTTCCCCAAAAGCCGTGACTGGCTGACCAATTCGTTCATCCACGCTCCGCCACGCTTCGACGGTCGCGCGAAGAAATCACCGAGGAACAGTCCGAGCGCACCGCCATCCGCGTCGAAGACCTCGAAGATCCGCACCTCCGGGTGGTATCCGACCAGATCCTCCCGCTCCTGGAAAGTGATCCCGTACACCTGCTCGGCAGCGAAGAAGACACCGTCGCGCAACACCCGCTCGAGCTCGAAATAGGGCCGCAATGCCTCCGCGTCCACCGAAAACCGTTCGGCCCGAACCTTTTCCGACCAGAACTGCCAATCCCACGAGCGCAGCTCCGGCCCGCCCATGGCCTGTGCCAACTCGGCTGCCTCACGCTCCGCATTTGCCACCGCGGGCGCGACCAACCGCCCGAGCATTTCCTCCACCGCCGCAGCGGTTTTCGCGGTCTGATCCGCAACCGCATACGCCGCATGGTCCGAATAGCCCAGCAGCGCGGCGCGTTCGGCTCGCAATGCCGCGATCCGGACGGCGAGCGCGCCGTTATCACCCAACCCGCGCCCGAGCGAGGCGGCCATCACCCGCTGCCGAACATCCCGGTCGGCCAGTTCCGCCAGCACGGGCTGATTCGAAACGTTCTGCAGCCGAAGTGCCCACGCGCCGTCGCGCCCCAACTCCCGAGCGTTCTCCGCGGCCGCTGCCACCGACGCCTGCCCCAGCCCGGCCAATTCCGTCGTCGACTCGACGACCACCGTCGCACCATTGGTCGCCGCCAAAATGTTCTGCCCGAATTCCGTTGCCGCCGTGGCGAGTTCCGCATTCAACTCACGCAACCTCGCCTGCCCGGCCGCCTCCAGCCGAGCCCCGGCCCGCACGAACCGAATATGATATTGCTCCAGCAGCCGCGCTTGCTCGGGATCCAATCCCAATTCCTCCCGGCGGCCGTAGAGCGCCTCGACCCGCGCAAAGAGCCGGGGATCCAAATAGATCGCGTCCCGATGCGCCGCCAGCTTCGGCGATACCTCGGCCTCGATCGCGTCGGTGGTCTCGCTGGAATCGGAGCTCGTGATATTGAAGAACACATTCGCGACCCGAGTCAGGACCGGACCCGAACGCTCCAAGGCCACAATGGTATTCGCGAAGCTCGGCTCCTCCTCGTTCGAGGTGATGGCGGCCACCTCTGCCAGTTGCTCGGCCATCCCTCGCTCGAACGCAGGCAAATAGTGCTCGGTACCGATCTCGGCGAACGGAGGAAGCTCATACGGCAGCGCACTTGGCTCGAAGAACGGGTTGCTCGTCATAGGTGAACCCTATGCTCCGATCACGCTCCCCTGGCAGCGAAATCACTGGCGAGCAAGATCCACAGCGCTGACGACGGCGGCACCACGCCGTCCGCCGCGATCGGTAATGTCGAGCGGGTGAGTAGCTGGGTGCGCCGAAAGTTCTACAGAGTCGGACGATTCGATCGGGCGGTCGGCAGCGCGGTCGCCGAATTACCGGCCTCCATGGTCGACAGCGGCCTGCTGCGGGTCACCAAGAGCGCCGATTTCAGCGCGCTGTGGCTGGTCTGCGCGGCGCTGCTCGCCACCCGCCAGGGCACACCGCGGCGGGCCGCGCTTCGCGGGGTCGTCTCCGTCGGGGGCGCGAGCCTGGCCGTCAACCTCGGACTCAAGACCCTCATTGCGCGGCGCCGACCGGCCGCCGAACTTTTGCCGGTATACCGGCGGCTGACGCCGGCCCCGAAATCCTCCTCCTTCCCCTCCGGGCACAGCGCCTGCGCGGCGGCATTCGCCACGGCGGTCGCGCTCGAAAGTCCGCGCACCGCACTGGCTGTCGCCCCGCTGGCGGCCACCGTCGCCTACTCGCGGGTGCACACCGGCGTGCACTGGAGCTCCGATGTGCTCGTCGGGGCGGCCGTAGGTTCCGGTATCGCATTGGCCACCCGCCGCTGGTGGCCCGTGCGTGAATCGGACGAGGCACAGGCCAGGCTGGTCCGTGAGGCGCCCGCACTGGCGGCGGGCAAGGGTCTTTTGGTGTTGGTGAATCCGGTTTCCGGCGATCCGAACTACGATCCCACCGCCGATATCATCGCGGCCCTGCCCGCCGCCACTGTCCTGCGCACCGAACCCGACCTGGATGCCGCCGAACAACTCGAGCGGGCACTCGCCGAACACGCCGGGCCGGTACTGGCGTTGGGCATCGCCGGTGGCGACGGCACCGTGGCGGCCGCGGCCGCGGTTGCGCTGCGGCACGAGTTGCCGCTGGCCGTCATCCCCACCGGGACGCTCAACCATTTCGCGCGTGATCTCGGCGTCTACGATTTGCGCGAGGTGATCGATGCGACCGGTACCGGCGAGGCGGTCGCGGTCGATATCGCGCGCGTCGAATACGGTGACGAAACCGGCTCGCACACCAGGCATTTGATCAATACCGCCAGCATCGGCGCCTATCCGGACCTGGTGCGGCTGCGCGAGCAGTGGCAGGTGCGCTGGGGCAAATGGCCCGCCTTCGCGGCCGCGCTGGTGGTCACCCTGCGCCGGGCCGAACCGATCGAGATCTATCTCGACGATCGCTGGCAGCGAGTGTGGTTCCTGTTCATCGGCAACGGCCCCTACCACCCGCACGGCGCCGTGCCCGCCTTCCGCGACCGGCTCGACGCCGGACTGCTCGACGTCCGCTGGCTGCGCGCCGATCTGCGCTGGTCGCGCACGCGCGCATTGGTGGCGCTGCTGCTGGCCGCGATCGGCCACAGCAAGGTCTACGGCGAGCGCCGCCTACCCGAACTGTATGTGCAATTGCCCAGGCCGGAGGCACTGGCCACCGATGGCGAGGTGATCGGCAAGGCCACCCGCCTGCACTTCGCGATGGCGGGCCAGCTCGCTGCCTACCGCCGCGACGAATCGAACCCCCGCTGGGCCGACCGGTTCCGCCCGCACCACCGCCGGGCGCCCTGGCTCCGCGATGCCTTCCGCACGAACCGATGAATTTTCGACGGGAGCGACGTCGCTACCGGTATGACGACACACACGCTGCAAACCGCCGGAGCCGACATCGTGTACGACGTGCACGGGCCGCTGCCCACTGATGGGGGACGCCCGCCGCTGGTCATGATCGGGCAGCCCATGGATGCCGGTGGGTTCAGCACGTTGGCCTCGTACTTTCCGGATCGCACGGTGGTCACCTACGATCCGCGCGGACTCGGACGCAGCACACGGAAGGACGGTCGGGTCGACAACACGCCGATGGTCCAGGCCGAGGATGTGCATGCCGTAATCGAGGCGCTCGGCGCGGGCCCGGTCGAGTTGTTCGGGAGCAGCGGCGGTGCGGTCACAGCGCTCGCGCTGGTAGCGGCCTATCCGAACGATGTCAGCACGGTGGTGGCCCATGAGCCGCCGCTCATTCCGGTGCTGCCCGATGCGGCCGCCGCCGAGCGCGCCCGTGCGGGAGTTCGCGACGCATACGAGGCCAAGGGCTTCGGCGCGGGCATGGCGACGTTCATCGCGATGACCTCGTGGCAAGGCGAATTCACCGACGACTACTTCGCCCAGCCCGCCGCCGACCCCGCCATGTTCGGAATGCCGAGCGAGGACGACGGTTCCCGGGACGATCCGCTGCTGTCCGACCGGTCCTGGGCGATCAGCAGCTACCACCCCGATGTCGCCGCGCTGTCCGCCGCACCGACCCGGGTCGTGATCGCCGTCGGCGAGGAGTCCGCGGGCACCTTTACCGCACGCACATCGGCGGCCGCCGCCAGGCTGCTCGGCCTTCAGGAAACCGTATTCCCGAGCCATCACGGCGGCTTCCTCGGCGGCGACTACGGGTATCCGGGCCGGCCCGAAGCCTTCGCACGCGTACTGCGCGAGGTCGTGGCCGGACAATAATGACGGAAGTGTGACGCGCTGCTCGACGGGGACTTTCCGGATCGGACCGCGGGTTGTACGTGGGGCCGATATGAGGAGGTCAGGTGGCACAGGAATACAACCGGAACCCCGCCGCGGTGGACGCGCTGTCGCCCGAGCAGTACCACGTCACCCAGCAGAACGGGACCGAGCGGGCGTTCACGGGCGAGTACTGGGACAATCACGAGCCGGGTATCTATGTGGATGTGGTCTCCGGTGAACCGTTGTTCGCCTCGGTCGACAAGTTCGACAGCGGCTCGGGATGGCCGAGTTTCACCAAGCCGATCGACAGCGAGAACGTCGTCGAAAAGCGGGATTTCAGTCATCTGATGATCCGCACCGAGGTGCGTTCGACGCACGGTGACAGCCATCTCGGGCATATGTTCACCGACGGACCGCGCGCGGCGGGTGGCCTGCGGTATTGCATCAACTCGGCGGCCCTGCGGTTCATCCACCTCGATGACCTCGAGGCGGAAGGCTACGGTCGGTATAGGACCCTGTTTACGAAGGAGGACGCGTGAGTGACACGCGAAAGGCGATTCTGGCCGGCGGATGCTTCTGGGGCATGCAGGACTTGATCCGTAAGCAGCCGGGGGTGATTTCGACGCGAGTCGGCTACTCCGGCGGGCAAAACGATCACCCCACCTATCGCAACCACCCGGGCCATGCCGAGGCCGTCGAGATCATCTACGACCCGGCGCAGACCGACTACCGGGCGCTGCTGGAGTTCTTCTTCCAGATCCACGATCCGACGACGAAGGACCGCCAGGGCAACGACATCGGTACCAGCTACCGTTCGGCGATCTTCTATCTCGACGACGAGCAGAAGCGCGTCGCGCTGGAAACCATCGTCGATGTCGACGACTCGGGCCTGTGGCCGGGCAAGGCGGTCACCGAGGTGACCGCGGCGAGTGAGTTCTGGGAGGCCGAGCCCGAGCACCAGGACTACCTGCTGCGCTACCCGGACGGCTACACCTGCCACTTCCCGCGACCGGGCTGGAAGCTGCCGAAGCGGCAGACCGCAAAGTAGGTTGTGCGCCGCAATTGATTGCGGCACAAGGTATTCGACGCGCCGGGCACCCCTTGACGCCAGCGGGTGCCCGGCGGACGATCGGCGAAATGACCGGCAGCAATCAGCGTTTCTTCGATCAGCTCGACTGGTTCGATCAGCGGCACTGTGCTCGGCTCGGCGATGAGCTGCGGTGGGCACGCGCGCAGTGCCCGGTCGTCCGCTCGGATTTCGGCGGCGGGATGCATATCGTCACGCGGTACGCGGATCTGGGCACAGTGGCAGCCCGGCTGCAACCGCAGATCGCATTGGACCGAATACTGGCCCGGCTGACCAACTTCCGGCTCGTACCGGACACAACGATTCGTCCGGCGGTCGGCATCAGCGTGGGAGCGCCCGAAGAACTCCAGCCGGAGTTCGATCGGGTCGCCTGACTAAAAGAATTGCGCGGCGGCGAATCCCGTTAGCAGGACGCAGAATCCACCGATTTCGCCGACGATCAGCGCGACCAGCACCCAGCGCATGGCGGGAGGCGGATTGTGCATCTGATTGTCGGTGTCGCGGCGGATGCCGTGGTTGATGTAGTTGGCGATCGTGATGACGAACATCAGGACCAGCACGGTGGCGGCGGTCGCGTTGACCGGTGTGGGCCAGCCGGATAGTTCGACGAAGATCGCGATCATCGCGGTCGCGAACGAATAGAGCAGGGCCGAGCGGTGGGCGATATCGACGTACGGGTGCGCCCGGCCATCGGGTGCGCCGACCATCGCCAACCACTTCCACACCCCGAGGCCGAGGGCCGTCACGAAGAGCAGGCCGGCGGCCAGCAATACCAGTGCAGTCAGCGTGCCGACGGTCATGCCCGGACACCTTTCACCGACGTTGTCATGTCAAGCGTCGAGTATGTCTGGACGGGCGACCATCTGCCACCGCTGGGAACGATTATGTACTCCCGGTGAGGGATTCGAGTTCATTGCGCAACTCCGCGACCTCGGCGGCCAGCTCGTCTCGCAGCTGTTCGCGTTCCCGGAGGCCGGCGCGCAGGTTGTCCACCGTGTCGTTCATCGCCGCCAGGTTCCGGTCGGCGCCGGCCAGCCGCCACTCGACAACCGCGCGACGGTCGATCTCCGCGCTGGCGTACATCACCCAGCCCACAACGTAATCCAGCCACTCCGGCTGTTTGGGCATGCGCTGATCCGCATCCCATCCGCGCCGCACCGACGGCTTCGACGACAGCACCCGATCGGCGCGCGGTCCCGTCAGCTGCACGAGGTCGAACTTTCCGGCACTCGTCACCACCGCGGTGAGGCGGAAACGCCCGGCGAGGTGCATCCGCAACTCCGCGGCACCCCGGCCATCGGTATCCATCGCGCCGAGCCACGGACCTTCTGCCGCATCGATGATCGATCCGAGCATCCCGAGTTGCCCGGCACTTCGACGCCCCCGCGTCACCCGCTCGCGGAGGTCATCGGGCGTTGCGGTCATCAGATCCCAGTGCATAGCGCCTCCGTATCTCGAGTGACTACGGACAGTTTCACCGCTCGGTCGCGGGTGCGAGGGCACGGCGCGCCAGGGTGAGCCATCGGAGTTGTCCGGCCGCGGATACGGCGTCGTCGGGTGCGGTGGCCAGCAGCAGGATCACATCGTCGACGGTGATATCCGGATAGAGCGAACCGTCACGGTGCGCGGCGGCGACGAGTTGTTCGACTGCGGCGCGGCCACGCTGCTGGATTTCGTGCAGTGCATCCTCGGCCAGTCCTGTGACCGCGAACCTGAGCAGTCGTTCCTGGCGCATATCGATCACGACGGCCTGCAGCAGCGCGACGATCTCGTCGATCGCCGAACCGGTGCCGTCGGTGACCCGGGCCAGTGCCGCGTCCAGCGATCGACCGATTACGGCCGCCAAGTCGGCGACGATGGCGTCGATGAGGTCCTTTTTGGTCGGGAAGTGCCGGTAGAGCGTCCCGACCGCGACGCCCGCCGCCGCGGCGATCTCGTCCATGCCGATGCCGGGGCCACGGTCGATCACGAGGTCGCGGGCGGCCGTGCGGATCGCTTCCCGATTGCGCAGCGCATCGGCGCGCCGGGTGGGGCGTTCGGTCATCGTTCTCCTTGCCCAGAACATGAACTACTGGTTCACTTTAATGGTGAACGCACCGTTCATGTTAGGAGCAACGCTGATGAACAGATGGACCGACACCGAAATTCCCGACCAGAGCGGACGCATCGCCGTGGTCACCGGGGCCAATACCGGACTCGGCTATGAGACGGCGCGGGTGCTGGCCGAACACGGCGCCATCGTCGTCCTAGCCTGCCGCGACACCGACAAGGCCAAGGATGCGGCCGATCGGATCCGCACGCCGGCGCCCGACGCAACTATCGACGTCGCCGAACTCGACCTGGGCGCGCTGACGTCGGTCCGTGAGGCGGCCGCGGCAATCCGCGATCGCTACAATCGGATCGACCTCTTGATCAATAATGCCGGAGTGACCGGCTTGACCGGTACTACGGCCGATGGCTTCGAAATCCAATGGGGCATAAATCATCTCGGCCATTTCGCATTGACCGGACTGCTACTGGACCGGATCGTCGCGGCACCGGCCGGACGCATCGTCACGGTCAGCAGCATCGGCCATCGGTTCGGCCGCATCGACGCCGACGACCCGGCCGTGCCGACCGGAAATGCCTACGCCAGATCGAAACTCGCCAATCTGCTCTTCACCTATGAACTCGACCGCCGCCTCGCGAATACGCGTGCGATAGCCGCAGCCGCGCATCCCGGTGGCGCGAGTACCGAGATCTTCCGCTACTCCCCCGCGTGCTTCCGATTGCCGAATCTCGCCATCGCCCGCCTGTTCGGCCGCACTCCCGCCATGGGCGCGCTGCCCACTCTCCGCGCCGCCACCGACCCGGACGTCAAAGGCGGCGAATATTACGGCCCCGCAGGGCTATTCGAGATTCAGGGCTATCCCGTGCGGGTCGAATCCAGCGCACGGTCGCGCGATGTCCGGCGGCAGGGGCGGCTCTGGGACGTGTCCGAGGAACTGACCGGTGTCCGCTACAGCTTCGGGTGAGGAATGGGACCGGGTGCGCGCTCCGGTCCCGTCGCCATCCGATCAACCCAGCTGATAGCCCTCCCGTGCAAGCGAGAACCAATGTCCGGTACGGGTATTCGCGCACTTCATACCGGAGGTCTGGCTCTCGCAGACCACTTCGCCGGACCGGAACGACTGACCGTAGTCGAGGATCGGCAGACTGCTGTCGCGGATCGTGTCACCGTGGCAGGTGAACCGCGCCGGATCGCCCTGGAACAGCACGATGCGGTCGCCATACGCCTGATAGCAGTTGCTCGGCTTGGCCGGCGCCGCATACGAATGGTCGCCGATCTCGCAGACCGCGCCCTTATCGGCAACCACACAGGTCATATTTCCGGACGGCGACCGAAACCCGTTCGACAGATCCGGCTGCTGCGCCCCCGCCACCCCGAAGGCCAGCATCGACCCGGAAACCGCCGCCAATGCCGCAATACCCACCCGATTCATCATCCGAACTACCCCCCAATTCACGATCCGATGCGGCAGGCCACGCCCGCCGATCGACACCGGACCACACAGAGAAGTTCGCGGATTGCTCGAGAAGCGCATCAATGGCACATGCCACCAGTTCTCCGGGCAGCGGATCTGCCGATACTGAAACCGGTTATTGACAGCAAATGGTCGAGCTGTCAACGTATCGGAGCACATCGGGGTCGTGATCGGCTTGGTGCTCCGGTGTCGGCGAATCGGAGAGTGCTTGATGGGGTTTCTCGAACCCGACCTGCCTGTGGTCGATATGGCGGAGTGGAGCAAGGGCACGCGCAGTGAGCGGATCCGGCCGATGGCGCGGCACTGGGCCGAGGTGGGATTCGGGACGCCGGTCGCGCTGCATTTGTTCTATGTCGGCAAGGTCTGTCTGTATATTTTCGGTGGCTGGCTGATCGCGTTGTCCACCGAGGGGATCGACGGATTCGCGAATGTCGATACATGGTGGTCCGAGCCGATCGTCTTCGAAAAGGTTGTGCTGTATACGCTGCTGTTCGAGGTGGTCGGGCTCGGGTGCGGGTTCGGTCCGTTGAACAACAGGTTCTTTCCGCCGATGGGGTCGATTCTGTATTGGTTGCGGCCCAAGACCATTCGGCTGCCGCCATGGCCGGGCGTCGTACCGCTGACCAAGGGAAACGGCCGTTCGCCGGTGGATATCGCGCTGTACGCGGCGCTTTTGGTGATGACCGTGGTCGCCTTGCTATCCAACGGAACCGGTGCAGTGCCGGAGTTGGATACGTCGGTCGGGCTGCTTCCGGTGTGGCAGATCGTGATGATCCTCGGCCTGCTGGTGCTGACCGGATTGCGCGACAAGGTGATATTCCTGGCGGCGCGGGGCGAGGTCTATGCCACGCTCGCGGTCACCTTCCTCTTCGCCGCCGATATGATCGTCGCCGCGAAGCTGGTCTTTGTCGTGATCTGGATGGGTGCGGCGACATCGAAGCTGAACAAGCACTTTCCGTTCGTTGTTTCCACGATGATGTCGAACAGTCCTGTGTTCCGGCGAAAGTCGCTCAAGCGCAAGTTCTTCGAGAACTTTCCCGACGACCTGCGGCCGGGTCGCCTCTCGCGCATCTTCGCTCACGGCGGCACGGCCATCGAGATGTGTATTCCGTTGGTGCTGTTCTTCTCCCACGGCGGCTGGCTGACGGCGGTCGCCGCATTCGTGATGGTGTGTTTCCATCTGGCGATCCTGACCGCCATTCCGATGGGTGTCCCGCTGGAATGGAACGTCTTCATGATCTTCGGTGTGCTCGTATTATTCGTCGCGCACGCCGATCTCGGCCTCGCCGATCTGCACCACCCGGTGCCGGTGGTGCTGCTGTTTCTGGTCATCGCGGGCATCGTGGCCGCCGGAAACCTTCTCCCGCACAAGATTTCGTTCCTACCGGGCATGCGCTACTACGCCGGTAACTGGGACACAACGATGTGGTGCATCAAACCCTCCGCCGCCGAAAAGATCGGGCGCGGCATCGTCGCGATCGCCAGCATGCCGCAGGCCCAACTGGAACGGTTCTACGGCAAGGACCGCGCCCAGATCCCGATGTTCATGGGATATGCCTTCCGCGCCATGAACACCCACGGCCGCGCCCTGTTCACCCTCGTGCACCGAGCCATGCCATCCGACCGCGAGGACGAATACACCCTCACCGACGGCGAACGCATCTGCAGCACCGCCCTCGGCTGGAATTTCGGCGACGGCCACATGCACAACGAACAACTCATCACCGCGATGCAAGAGCGCTGCCATTTCGAACCCGGTGAAGTCCGCGTAGTCATACTGGACGCCCAACCCATCCACAGACAAACCCAGTCCTATCGCCTGGTCGACGCGGCCACCGGCGAATTCGAACGCGGCACAGTAAATGTCGCCGACATGGTCACCCGCCAACCCTGGGCCGACGACGTCCCCGTCCACGTCACCCAAACCGACCGCGACTGATCGGATGGTCGCAGCGCCTGCGGATCGTCACTCGAGCTCATTGAACGGGCGCACGGCTTCTACCCCTAGTTCGACGCGAGTGGCGGCGATGAACTCGTCCTGTGCGGTCCACAACTGCTGGAACAGCTTTGGCGGAATTTCGTTCGCACCGTGGTTCGCGCGTGCTGCCGCGACTTGACGTGCGGCTGTGAGTATTTGCAGTCCGGTCGCAACTGTCTGTTCCGACTTGCACACGATCCGCAAGGCGACCCACGCGGACTCGAGTCTCTCCTTATACGGCCGCCCGGCTTCGTCGAAAAACGGCATCAGCTCGTCGGGTGCCTCAGGATGCGGAACGGCCGAGATGAGTGCGGTCGGCTCGAGCGCAAAGGCGACATACTGCCGGTATGCCGATGCGAACTCGTTGTAGGTCGACAGCCTGATATCTCGCCACTCGCGCTGGTGATCACGGTGCCATTGACGTTCTTGATTCCGGATCGTCAGCCACCCGCCGAGCACGACTCCCAGCAGCACGGCCAGTGCGGATATTGCAGGTCCCAACACGCCCACGCGTCCCTCCCACGAGCTACGACAAGCATGAAACACGGAGTGCCCCAAGGGAAAGGAACAATAACTCGTCGCGCCCTCGGGTGTCCGTATTCTGGGTTCATAGCGGCAGATCGGCCGGGGGCAAGCGAGGAGGGCCACGAAATGCGCAGTCTGGAAATGCGGTATCGCGATCTCGTTGAGGAAGTCGAGCGAGTCGACCATGCGAAGGTCAGTGCCGATCAGCTCACCGAGCTGTATCGCCGTTTGGACCAGCTCGACTGCGAACTACGAACTACGGTCGCGCATGGGTTGCGCCGCGAGCAGCTCACCCGGCTCAGCGAGGTGGCAGCGGACAAACTGAGCACGAGGGAGGCGCACGCCAAGGTTGCCCGTGACGTGGCGCAGGCGGCTGTGGCGCGACAAGCCCAGGCTGCCCAGTCCTCGATCGCAAGCAGATCGCAGGCCAGGAGCTATCGTATGTAATCCACGATTCCGCTCGGCCGTTCGGCGCACGCAGGCCCGTTGATGTAGACCTGTACCGAGGCGACATCGACGAGGAGACAGGCCATGAACGTCAATGCGGGACGCGTCCGATGAGCGGTGAGCCGCTGGTGCTGTTGCACGGTGTGGCGATGTCGGCGCGGGTCTGGGATCCGTTGATTCCGAAGCTGTCTGCCCGATACCAGGTGCTCGCGCCGACCGCGCTGGGGCATCGGGGTGGGGCGGTGGTGTCGCGGCGCCCGGTGCGGATCACCGACTTTGTCGACGAGGTCGAACGGCTGCTTGATGAAAATGGTTGGGCGACAGCACATCTGGTCGGTAATTCGCTCGGCGGGTGGACCGCCATCGAGTTGGCACGGCGGGGTCGTGCGCGTACTGTCTGCGCGCTCTCACCCGCCGGATTCTGGGATGCGGGCGGAGCCGGGCATGCCGATTCTTCCGCCACCATCGCGCGCAACGTCACCTTCGCGCGCCTGACCCGGCCGCTCGCACCGCTGACGCTACGGTCATCGCTGGTGCGGCGGTTGGCCTTGCGGGTCATCGCCGAACACGGCGATCGCCTCGGACCATCGGCAGCCGCGGGCATCGTCGCCGATCTGCTCGGCTGTACGGTCACCGATGATCTGCTGAACACCCGAGATGCGATCGCGGATTTCGAGCGACTACCTTGCCCGGTCACCGTAGCCTGGTCGCAGGCTGACCACATCTTTCCGGTGGCGGTCAACGGCGCGATCGCCCAGCAGCGCCTGCCGGGTGTCACCTTCGAGGTTCTGCCCGGTGTCGGGCACGTTCCGATGATCGACGACCCCGAGTTGGTCCTGCGCACCATCCTGACCTGCACCGCAACCGGGGCGGATGCATCCTCGGAAACCCCCTGACTCGAGCGCCGTGCGAATCGCCCACGCCCACAACCAGAATCAGCACCGCCGAGGCGCCTGCCTTTGACGGCCGAGGCTATCGTCGTTAGTTTTGTGTCGTGTCTGGTACTCCGCGCTTTCCTGGACTGAAGTCGGCCGATGCGGATTGGTTGGTGCAAACCGCGTTGGCGGTCGGTGCGGAACGAGGGTTCCCGCCGCTGGCGGTAGCAATTGTCGACCTTGCAGGCGAGGTGATCGCCCTGCGGCGAGGCGACGGCGGTATGCCCATGACCAGCCGAATCGCGGTGGCGAAGGCGCGCACCGCGCTACTTGCACTGCGGCCCTCCGGCCAGATCGAACTGCCCGGCGGGATCGTCGACAGCATCCAGCACCTCTACGGCGGCGACTTCGTCCCATGGGCTGGCGGTGTCCTGATCACCGACGGTGACTTGATCCTCGGCGCCGCAGGCGCATCCGGAGCCCACGCTCTCGAAGACGAAGCGGCCGTGCAATCAGCGGTGCAGCGGTGGCAGGACAACCGTTCCGCTGAATAACCGCGGGATGCGTACAAACCATCTCTCCGGTTCCCGGGAGATTGAAGCCACACGACCGCTACGGAACCTCTACGCTGCGACTACGGACCGACGATTACGGGTCGGCGAATCGCGATGATCGTGACCAGATGGACAGGGGTCGAGGTTAAAGTCATGCGCTTGGCGGCTCTGCGTGTGACGCAAAAGGAGTTCGCCGAGAAAATCGGGTGAACTCTGGCCGGAGAGTATGCGGCAGCGATGGATACGCTCTTGGGGCGCCTCGATGAACACCAGCGTCAGCGGTTCGAGGCGAGCATGACGGATATCCCCGGCCAGCCGACGGCTCCCCCAACCCCGCTTCGATCTCTCGACGCCGGCGGCTTCGAGACCGGCCTCGAGATTGCTGCACGAATGCAGCGACTCGGGGACCTCCACGCCGATGACGATACAGCTGCGGTTTTGGCGCTCACCATCGATGATCTGGTCGAGCGTTACGAGCTCGAAGGCCCGCGTGTTCTCGCGCCGGAGGCGGTCGCGGCGCGGCGACGAGTTGAGGAGTTGCTGCAGCAGCGGCGCCATCCGGCGCAGATCGCGCACCTCTACCGGCTTGCGGGACAGTTGTCCGGTGTCCTCGGTTATATGGCGGTCAACCGAGGGATGTTCGGCCGCGCCAAGATGTATTGCCGAGAGGCATCTGCCATCGCGACACGTACGGAGGACCACGATCTGCAAGCTTGGGTGCTCGGCACCGAGAGCTTCTGCGCCTATTACGAAGGGCGCTTCACAGAGTCGGTTGTGCTGGCGCGCGAAGGGATCCGCCTGTCGGGCCAGCGTCCTCAATCAATTCGCCTGTACTCGAATGGCCTTGCCCGTGCGCTCGGCAAGCTGGGCGACGCGGCTGGAGTCGCCGAGGCGATCGACCGCGCGACCGAGATAGCGACCGGACACAAAACCGGGCTGGGCCTGACACCGGCACTGACGTTTGCCCCATATGGCGAGGCTCGACTGATGGCAAACGCGGCGACGGCGTATCTGTCGGCTGGCGATTATGAGCAGGCCTTGCAGTTCGGTCAACATGTCGAAGATCGAGTCGACGAATCCGACTCGGTCTGGAGCCGGTCCCTGGTCCGTCTGGATGTTGCGACCGCGCTCATTCAGCGACAGCCCGTAGAGGTCGAGCAGGCCGTGCAGTTAGGGATGGAGGCGCTGGCTGCATCTAGTGACCGGCCGATCCGGTCGGTATGGCAGCGTGCGCACGAATTGGGCGACGTAATCGGGGCGGTATCGACTTCGGCGTCGAGGGACTACTTGCGGGCCCTGCACGATTGGTCTTCGTCGGCGCGATCTTTCGCCGCGCCAGCGGGTGGCTAGCGCGCGAACGGGATGATCGTGTGGTCGCGCCAGACGTACTGTCTGCCATCGCGTCGCAGTTCGACAAGGTGCACATCCTGGACCTGAACCGTCACCGGTGCGAGGCCCCGCAGCTGTTCGACTGCGTCGACGAGACCGTTGGCCGCCTGTTGTTCGTTGATGTAGGCGATTCCGAGATGTGGTCGGAATTTTGATGTTTCAGCCAATTGGCTGCTCGGACGCATCGCAGTGGTGCATTCCCTGAGTGACCGGTGGAGGTCGAGCAAAGGATCCCATGGTGCAACCGAAAATCTGATGGCACTGCGAGATCCAGCGAGAGGGCCGACGCTCAGTTCGAATGAATCGACCCCAGCAAGCCGCTGACGAGCGAGTTCGGTCAGTCGAGTGAGCTCGGCGTCGGATACCTGATCGGTGTTGCCGATGCTCAGTACGGTGAGGTGCAAACTGTTCAGCGGCACGTGGTCGAGGGTGTCGGTTCCGAGTTGAACCTGGCACTTCGAGGCCAGATCGGCCAGCGCCGGATCACTGAACGTCAGGTACCAGTAGTAGCCGCAACGGTCCGGCGCCCACCCCTTCAACGTCCAGTGGTCATGGAGTTCGGTCAGCTCGCGGAACGCCGACCAGTCGTTGCTTCGGATGATGCCGGGCTCTGATGTCGACGTCGGACGCAACGAGGGAAACGGGAGTTTCGACGTGCCGGTCACGGCCTGTCAGCCGATCCAGTCGGCAAGCAGCTGATCGCTTCTGCCGGTGCGGATTTCGGATTCGAGCCAGGTGTTGACGACGACGTTGAAGAGGGTGTCGCCCTTGGGTAAGAGGTAGGCCTTGGGGGCGGAGTCGAAGGGGGTGTCGGGGTGTAGGACCTGGAGGGTGGGGTGGGTGCGTTGGCGGTAGCGGCCCTCGACCGAGTCGGTGACGAACACGTCGGCATTGTGTTGTTCGAGCTGGTCGTAGATGGTGAGGTTATCGGGCCAGATGGTGAGTTGGGCTTCGGGAAAGTTGGTGCGGGCGAAGGCTTCGTTGGTGCCGCCGCGGTTGACGATGACGCGGACCTCGGGGCGGTTGATCTGGTCGACGGTGGCGTAGTCGGCGGCATCGGCGCGGCGAACGACGGGGGTCTTGCCGTCGATGGAGGTGGGGATGGAGAAATCGGCGACGACACGGCGGGCAGGGGTGTCGGAGATGCCGCCGACGGCGATATCGCAGCGTGCGAGGAAGTCGTCGGTCAGGGTTGACCAGGTGGTCGGAATCCATTGCGGGACAACATGCAAGGTCGCGGCCAGGTCGGTGGCGAGAGTGATGTCGACGCCGCGGTAGGTGCCGTCGTCTTCGCGCAGGGTGTAGGGCGGGTAGTCACCGGTGGTGCAGACGCGCAGCACGCCTGACTGCTGCACGGTGGCCAGATGCGAAGTCTCCTGTGCGGTCGCGACGGGCGCGGTGGCGAGCAGCCAGCTCAGGGTCGACAGGACGGCTAGCGGCAGATATCGAAGCGGTCGGCGCATCGGGACAGGCTAACCGACCTGATAGTCGGCTGAGAACCCGACGATTGGGACACTTCCCAGCCGGTGCCGACCGTTGATACTGGTAGCTGCCACCCACGAAGGAGTTCGACATGACCCTTATCGGCACCTTGCTCGGGTTAGCCCTGACGGTATTCATCCTGCTGCTACTCGCCCGGCTGGTACTCGATTGGGTAGGCGTGCTCGCCGATGGCAGGCACCCTCAGTGGGTGAATCGCGCCCGCGACCTGAGCCATTCCGCGACCGAACCGGTGATCGCCCCGGTGCGCAGGTACCTGCAGCCGGTCCGGCTGGGTGGACTCTCCATCGACCTGGCGTTCACCGTGGTCTTCATCGTCGCCCTGGTCCTGCGTCAGATCTTCTTCAGCCTGTAAGTGATGGAACCCATCGCCTACGGCCCGCACCGCGACCAGGTGGCCGACCTGTACCTGCCCGCCGCCGACGGTCCGGCACCGCTCGTGGTGGTGCTGCACGGCGGATTCTGGCGGGCGCAGTTCGACCGCGAGCATGCCCGGCCGGAGGCGCAGGCACTGGCCGCACTGGGCTACGCGGTCGCCAACCTCGAATATCGCCGGGTCGGTGCCGGCGGCGGTTGGCCGACAACCTTCGACGATGTCGCTCGGGCACTCGATGCTCTGCCCGGATTGATCGAAGATGCACGGCCGGGCCGCATCGACCAGGACCGCATCCTCTACATCGGACATTCCGCAGGCGGGCATCTGGCGTTGTGGGCGGCACTACGGCATCGGCTGTCGAACGAAAGTGCTTGGCACACAGAGGTTGCGCCGCGAGTGGCCGGTGTCGTGGCCTTGGCACCGGCGGCGAATCTGGTCGATGCCTATCACCGTGGCAATGGCCAGGGCGCGGTCGCCGAATTGCTCGGCGGCGGGCCGCGAGACTTTCCCGAGCGCTACGCCGCCACCGACCCCTCGGTGCTCGGCACCGCTGACATCCCCATCGTTGTCGTACACGGTGATCGGGACCAACGCCTGCCGATCGAAATGGCGCGCGAGTACTGCGCGAAATCCGGCGCCGAACTCGTGGAGTTGCCCGGCATCGGACATTTCGAACTCATCGATCCCGATTCCACCGCATGGCCTTTCGTCGTGCAGGCACTGCGTCGCTGCCTCGACCGACCCGGCCGGATTCACACGTGAATACCGAGCGCCCCCGCGGCCGCACCACTGAGCTGATCGGTCACCCGCGCAGCTGACCAATGCTGGAAGACCGTGAGGTCGTAGACAACTCGCTCATCGAAGATCGTGATCCACAGCAGGACCGCGTAGGTCAGATCGGGCTGGGTCGTTTTACCCTGGTGGACAAGGGCTTCCAGCACATCGGCCAGGATGTTGTGCAGCGCCGTAATGGATTCGTCTCCGGCGGCGAGCCGTTCGATGAAGCCCTTGTGGCTGCGGATATGACGGACCGCGGGGCCCCACCGCCGGGCTTGGTCGACCCAGGTGCGGCAGAACCGTTGGAAACGCTCGATCGGATCCAGCGCGGGATCGATGGCGGCGAAGGCCTCGAGGAGTTGTTCGATCGCGCGCCGATGGAATGCCTGCATGGCATCCTGCGGCGTCGCGAAATGCCGATACGCCGTCGCGACGCCGACCCCGGCCTCGGCCGCGAGTTCCGGGATCGAGAAACCGATCCGGCCCTCGTCGAGCAGGCTGCCGACCGCGTCGACCAGCACCGATCGGCTGCGCTGCGCATCGCTGCGGGTATTCACGGTTGGCACGCCTCCATCCTGCCCGCTGGTCGGCCCCGGGTGACACCGAACCCAATCGGCATGCCCGAGTAGAGAAGATCTTCTCAGTTCGCTACGCTACTAATTGAGAAGATCTCCTCATTTGGGAGGGCGGATGCGGACAGCAGCTCCGGGGGTATTGCTCGTGCTGATCATGGCTCAGCCCAATATGGCGACCGGCATGATGCCGTATTACCGCCATGCCTGGGATCTGGCCCCGCTGCTCATCACCGTCATATTCGCGGCGTACCTGTTCGCACTGACCCCGACGCTCACCTTCATCGGTACTCCACCCGCACGGCAAGCGTGGTGGTGGCGGATCGGGGTGGGCAGTGCGTGCAGTATCGGCGCGGATATCGCTATGAGCCTTGCCGATTCGGCCGGACCCGCGTGTGTGGCGCGGGTGCTCGCGGGACTGTCGGTCGGCCTGGTCACCGGTTCGCTGGCCGGACTCATTCTGGAACGAAATGGCGAACGCGGGCGCACCGCGATGGCCACCGCCACCGTGCTCGGCTCGGCCCTCGGCACCATCGCCGCGGCGTGGGTCGCGCAATACCTTCCAGCGCCGGGCGTGACCGTCTATGTCGGTCATGCGGTGTTGCTCGGTGGTGTCGCGCTCATTGTGATCACCGATCGATCACCCGGACATCGAGTCGGCGCGACGCGCGCAACGCAGCCGCAATCGAACGAGCCTCGAATAGCGGGTCATCTCAACGGAATTGCCGCGTGGGTGTCCGCGGGTCTGGTCGTCGCACTGCTGCCCAGCTACGGTGCCGAACTGCTTGGCACCACCAACCTGCCTCTGCTGGCCCTGCCGGTCAGCCTGTATCTGGTCAGCGCGTGGGTGATCCAGCGGGCGGTACCGCCGGGGAGGCTGCCCGGCGAACCGATCCTGGCCCAGCTCATCATCATTGCCGGTGTCGCCGTCGCCGCGGCAGTCGCGATCGCGCCGAGCCTGCCGCTGCTGCTGGCGGGCGCGGTGCTCGCCGGCAGCGGCCAGGGCATCGCCTACCGGACCGGGCTGCGCATCGTCAGCGCCGCCACCCCGCCCGACCAGCACGCCCGCATCGCCGCGCGCTATGCCGCCGTGGCATATCTGTGTGCGGCCGTGGCCACCATCGGATTCGGCGTCGTCGCCACCATCGGCACAATGCAGCACGCCGTCATTACCGCCGCGATCGTGCTGCTCGCCGTCGCGGCGGCCACCACGACCGTCCGCAAGTACGCATACACCCGACAGCCCGAAATACGAACCGCCACAACCGCATAATCGAAATCGACTCGGAAGATATTCGAATCTCTTTGCGCAGCGACCGGCTGCGCAATTCGGCGTGCCGAATTGTGTTCATCACCAATCGATTTCACGATTATTGCGAAACAGATACGTTACCTGAGTTCACCGGAACACAAAGGTCCACTGATTCACTGGATTACAGCCCGGACCGAAGAGTACCGGGCACTGCATACCGAATAGTGAACGGACCGTTGATATGGCCGCACCGACCCAGCTTCGCCGAGCCGCATTCCACCGACCGGATTCGCATTCCAGCGCAACACCGCGTCCGACCGAACACTCAAACGCACACTCGGCCGTTTCGATCTGGTGGCCATGGGGGTCGGCGCCATCGTCGGCGCCGGCATCTTCGTCACCACCGGCGTCGCCGCGGCAACCAAGGCGGGTCCGGCCATCATGCTTTCGTTCGTGCTGGCCGGGGCGATCTGTGTGCTCGTCGCGCTGTGTTACAGCGAACTCGCAGCGATGACACCGATTTCCGGCAGTGCCTACACCTACACCAGGGCGACGCTCGGCGAATCGACCGCATTCCTGGTCGGCTGGAATCTGCTGCTGGAATACGCGGTCGCCGCTGCCGCGGTCGCCATCGGCTGGTCCGGACTGTGCACCGCGATGCTGGATTCCCTTTTCGGCGTGACACTTCCACCTGAAATAACCTCGGGACCAGCCGACGGTGGTGTCGTCAATCTGCCCGCGCTGCTCGTCACCGCCGCAATAGTCGGCGTGCTGATATTCGATGTGAAACTAACCGCCGCCGTCGTGAAAACACTGGTGGCGGTGACGATTGCCGTATTGATCGTGGTGATCGCCATCGGCGCACCACATATCAGCACAGCCAATTGGGCACCGTTCATGCCGTTCGGCGTCAATGGCATAGCCGCGGGCGCGGCACTGGCATTCTTCGCCTATCTCGGCTTCGATATCGTGGCGACCTCCGCGGAGGAAACCCGCAATCCGGCACGGGATCTGCCGTGGGGCATCATCGGCTCGGTCGTGCTCGCCACCGGCCTGTATGTGGCGGTCAGCGCCGTACTCACCGGTGTGGCCCCATACCCAACCCTGAACAATGCGGCGCCGGTCGCGACGGCGCTCGCGGCCATCGGCGCGGGCTGGATCGGCAAGGTGATCCTGGTGGCCTCGGTGCTCGCGCTCACCAAGGGCCTATTGATGCTGTGCTACGGCCAAACTCGGTTGATCTTCGCGATGAGTCGCGACGGACTGCTACCGGGCGCGCTCTGCCGCACCAACCGCCGGGGTGCGCCGGTGCGGTTGAGTCTGGTGCTCGGCACCTGCGTCGCCGCGGTCGCGGCGCTGCTGCCGATCGGCACCGTCGCCGAGCTGGTGAATATCGGTGCGCTGTTCGCCTTCGTTGTGGTCGCCCTGGGTGTGGTGATCCTGCGCCGCACCGATCCGGATCGGCCGCGCCCGTTCCGGGTGCCGCTCATGCCGCTGGTGCCGATCGTGGCAATCGCCGGATGTGTCTGGCTCGCTACCACATTCGAGGGCCTGACCTGGGTGCGCTTCGCCATCTGGAGTGCGCTGGGCGCGGCCGTCTACTTCGGCTACGGCCGCAGTCATTCCCTTGCCCCAACCCAGGAAGGTGCCGCCGAATGACCATGCAGCTCGACAGCATGTACCCGACCAGAGTCGATTTCGGGACGCTGGACGAGATCCACCGCGCCGCACAGAACGTGCTGCCGCGCGAGGTATTCGATTTCGTGGAAGGCGGTGCGGGACAGGAGATCACACTGCGGGACAACCGTGCCGCCTTCGACGGGTGGCGGATTGTGCCGGAGCCGATGAGCGGGGTGGCGAATCCATCCACCCGCACCGAACTACTCGGCATGAAGCTCGAAACCCCTATTCTCACCGCACCATTCGGTGGTGATGCGATGTTCCACACCGACGGACATTTGGCGGTCGCGCGCGCCGCACAGCGGCACGGGACCGTTTCGATCGTGCCCGAGGCGGGCAGTTACTCCTACGAGCAGGTGAAATCCGCCGCGCCGGAGGCGGCCGACATCGCCCAGCTGCATCCGTTCGCGCACGCGCCCGCCGTCGCCGATCGCATTCGCCGCGCCGGATATTCCGCGCTCTGCGTCACGGTCGACTGCCCCATCGGCGGCTTCCGCACCCGCAATATGGGTAACCGGTTCGACCCGGATATGCGGCATTTCGCGGGCAACCTGACCGGCCGCGATGGCGCGCCCGGGGTCGCGGAGGTCTTCGGGCAGTTGCTCAAACATGGTGCGACGGCATGGAACTGGGATGATCTCACCCAGGCGGCGAAGCAATTCCGGCTGCCGTGGATCGCCAAGGGCGTGCTCACCACGGAGGCGGCCGAACGCGCCATCGCCGCAGGCGCTTGCGCGATTATCGTGTCCAATCATGGTGGTCGCCAAGTCGATCCGGCCCCTGCGAGCCTGACCGCGCTCCCCGGTATCAGGGCCGCAGTCGGCGCCGACCTGCCGATCCTGTTCGACAGCGGAATACGCACCGGCAGCGATGTTTTCCTCGCATTGGCGCTCGGCGCGACCGCGGTGGTGATCGGACGATCGGCGCTCTACGGTCTGGCCGCCGCCGGCGAGGCCGGGGTGAGCCGGGTGCTCGAACTGCTCACCGACGAACTCCGCACACTGATGACCCTGGCGGGCGCGGCAACCATCGACCGCCTCGACACCACCCGCCTCGTCCGCACCGAATACTTCGGGGCCGAATCATGAACGTGCCCTTCCCCGCCGCTCGCCGCGGCTCCGGCCTGGTCTTCACCTCTGGACTAGCCGCCATCGACCCGACGACCTCGACGCCGACCCATACCACCTTCACCGCCCAGGTCGAATCCGTCCTCGACCAACTCGACAAGGCGCTGATCGAAGCGGGCAGCTCCCGCGAACGCACCCTCAAACTCGACTGCTATCTGGCCGACCGCCAATGGTTTCCGGAATGGAATGCCGCATTCGCGGCCTTCTTCGGTACCGAAGCACCGGCCCGGACCACCACCGTCACCACGCTGCCCATCGAAGGGCTGCTCATCGAAATCCAGGCCATCGCCATCGCCGATTAGCCCGTATATCAGGAGGATCCGTCATGACCGCCGCAACGACCACCGTCGCCTTCTTCAATCAGAACCCCGCACCCGGACTCACCGTACGAGATGTCATCGAAGGTCAAACCGCCGCACAGCTGGTGGTCGCCGCCGACGATTGGGGTTGGTGGGCAACGCTGTTGAACGGCGATTCGATCGCGCCGACCAGCGGTATCCAGCACGCCGTCACCGACGGTCTGGTCCGTGCTGGATTCCTCAACCAGCGCGGGCACCGCTACCAGCTCACCCACGCCGGACACGATATCGCCAAGAACCGCGGCTTCATTCGAGTCTCGACGCGTGGCTGGGAGCCGACCTTCCGGCAGCTCGCCACCTGCGCCGATCAGTCCCACATCCCGGCCGCCACCGAACCGGGCGAGGTATCGCGCGGCTGCACCGATATCTCGCGGCGTCGCCCGGAAATCCTGCGCGGCATCGGAAAGGCCATAGCCACAGCGGGTCCCGGGTGCACCGTGGATCTGGGCTGCGCGGGCGCCGGTCGGGTGCTCGCGCTCGCGGCGCTGGCTCCCGAGGAGCGCTTCGTCGGCGTCGATATCGAGGCCGAGGTGATCGCCGCGGCCGCGGCCGAGGTCCGTGATGCCGGTCTGGCCGATCGGATCACGGTGCTGCCCGGCTCGGTGCAGCCCGAGGCGAGCGAGCCCGCATGGCTCGCCGCCATCGACCGGGACGCGGTAACCACCGCCATGTCGTTCTTCCTGCTGCACCAACTCGCCAGCGACGGTGGCGGTATCGCGGCCGTACTACGGGAGTGGATGCGCTGGTTCCCGAATCTGCGCCGGTTCGTCATCGGCGACGGCTACCTGCTGGAGGCACCGCAGTGGTCCGGGCAGCCGTGGTTCTCGCCGACCTACGAGATCTACCACACCATCACGGGCGTCCGGTTGTGGACGAAGGAGGAGTACGAGGCGGCCTTCACCGAATTGGGTTGGACCATTACGCATTCCTTCGACGACCACACCATGCTGGTCACCTCGATTCTGGAGCGCGCGGCATGACTGCGTTGACCGAACGCATCGATGCGCGTGCGGCGGTACTCGAGCTCTACACCGTCGACGAGACCGGACACACCGGACACCGCCCGCTCGGCGTCGTGCACGCGACCAGCCTCGACGACGTGCTCGCCACCGTCGAATGGGCCAGGCATACTCGCACCCCGATCATCGCCCGCGGCGCGGGCACCAGCCTCGAGGGGCATCTGCTATCCCGTGGCGACGAAGTCGTGCTGGATCTGTCCGGACTGGACGCGATCCTCGACATCTCCCCCACCGACTTCACCGCGACCGTGCAGCCCGGTGTCACCCGCACCCGACTCAATGCCGCCGCGGCCGAATTCGGCTTGCAGTTCACCGTCGATCCCGGCGCCGACGCCAGTCTCGGCGGGATGGCCGCCACCAATGCCAGCGGTACCACCAGCGTCCGCTACGGCGGGATGCGCGCGAATGTCCTTGCCATGCAGGTGGTTTTCGCCGATGACACGGTGGCCAGATTGGGGCGGCCGGTGCGCAAATCCAGCAGCGGTTACGACCTGAAGGATCTGCTCATCGGATCGGCGGGCACACTCGGTATCATCACCGAACTCACTGTGCGATTGCATCCGATTCCGGAATGGCTACGGTCGCTGCGTATTTCGTTCCCCAGTGTCGAGCGCGCGGTGGCGGCTGCGGTGCAGATGCTGGGGTCGGCGCTACCGTTGAGCCGACTCGAACTCATCGACGCCCCCAGCATGGCAGCGATCAATGCCTACCGCGGCACCCGATATCCGGTGGGGCCGACGCTGTTGATCGATATCGCGGCGACCTCGGCCGCCGCCGCGGCATCGGACCAGAACGGCATATGCGAGCTCGCTGCCGACAACGGTGCGGTGGAAACCGTTGTGGCCCAGTCCCATACCGCCCGGCACGAGCTTTGGGAGGACCGGCACACGCTGTTCTTCGCGCTCAAGGCCCGGCATCCGGGCCACCAGTTCCTGGTCACCGATACCGCGGTGCCGTACTCCCGGATCGCCGATGCCGTGGCAAAGGCCGAAGAGCTTGCCGCGCAACTGGGTCTGGACGTCGCCATCGCCGGACATATCGGTGACGGCAATGTGCACGTGGCCGTGCCCTACACCGACGACACCCTCGAGCGAGCGCGACGCTTCTCCGATCAGGTTGTCCGCCAAGCGCTCTCACTCGGCGGTACCGCATCCGGCGAACACGGCATCGGCTTGGCCAAGAAGCAGTACCTGCGCGCCGAACACGGTTCGGCGGTGGAGGTGATGGCGGCAGTCAAACGTGCGCTGGACCCGCTCGGCCTGCTCAATCCGGGCAAGATCCTCGACTGACCCGCTGCGATCAGATCTTGCGGGCCACACCACCGTAAGCACCGGATTCCTCGGGCGCGGCAGCGATCTCGTCCGGATTGTCGGGCCACCACAGGGGCAGATGTACCAGTCCGGGTTCGACCAGCGACCACCCGTCGAAGTATGCGGCGATCTCGTCCTTGGACCGCAGCACGATCTCGGTCGAGGTACGGCCGGAGAGCTTCTGCGCCTCCAGCACCTCGTCGGGCTGTCCATCGGAGGTGGCGTGGGTGATCGCGAGGAAGCTACCCGGCCCCACCGCATCTCGCAGGGTGGCAACGCAACCGAGTGGATCGGCATCGTCGGCGACGAAATGCAGCACCCCGAGCAGCAGCACCGCGACCGGCTGGTCCAAATCGATCAGCTTCGCGACCTGTGGGTCCGCCAGAATCGCATCCGGTTGGCTGATATCGGCCTGGACGACCGCCGTGCGCGGATCCTCGTCGAGGATGGCGCGACTGTGCGCGACCGCGACCGGATCGATGTCGACATAGACCACCCGCGCCGACGGATCGCGCTGCTGAGCGACCTCGTGCACATTGCCGACCGTCGGAATCCCGGACCCGATATCGAGGAACTGATTCACCCCCGCATCGACGAGGAACCGCACGCACCGCCGCAACAGATCCCGATTCGCCCGCATGGTCTCGGCGACATTCGGCGTGAATGCCTCGATCTGTCGCGCCAACTGTCGATCGATCTCGAAATTGTGCATACCGCCGACGAAATAGTCGTACACCCTGGACGCACTCGGCCGATCCAGATCGATACCCTCGGGAGCCCAGCTCGGTCTGGTCATGAAAACCTCTCGTACCGCCCATATTTCGATCGCCCCCACACCGGCGAAACCGCCGCCATCGTATACTGGACGTCCCCACCACGCGCGCCGCCGAAGGTACTGGATCTGCCGCCGCGACCCTGGAGCAGAACTCCTCCAGCAGCGACTTGTGGTCGAAATCCGATCGCGCATGTTCATCGTTGTGCGAGTATCACCGAGACCAGCGGTCACACTGCACAAGTGTGCGTCGAAGACGACTGGGAACAGCGCTGTCTCCCACCATCATCGGTCGGAGATGCGCTGTAGGATCAGGTCTCATGGGTTGGGAAGCCGGGCCCGGTTCAGGAGACGGCTCGCGCGGCGACCTGACCGGACGCTGGACTGCCGCGCTGACAGGTGGGGCGCGCGATCATGTGGTACCGATGAGTGCGGGTGAGGCACGCATGCTGCTGACGCAGCTGGCTATGGAGTTCGAAACAGCAACGCGGACAACCGAATCCGCTGATCGGGTCGCCGAGTTGGGTGCGGAGCTGGCGCGGTCGCATTTCGTCGGCGACGAGGTGCTCGGGCGCAGCATCGCGGCGCTCAGCGCGCATTTCACCGAAGCGGGCACCATCGCGGCGGATCGGCTGCCAGAACTGCTGGCAGCCTTCACAAATGGGTATATCCGCGCATTCCGGGCGTGGCTGCTGGCCGAGCAGGAGAGTGTCCGCGCCGCCGAAATCGCCGCCCGACGCGCCGTCGCCGAACAGTTGCGCGCGAGCGAGGCGCGGCTGCGATACCGCGCCCACCACGATCATCTGACCGGCCTGCCGAACCGGACGAAATTCATCGAAACGCTCGCCGCCGCCTTCGCCGATCCGAGCGCCGACTTCGGCCTCTGCTATATCGACCTCGACCATTTCAAGCTCGTCAACGACACCTTCGGGCACGCATTCGGCGACCAACTGCTCATCCAGGCCGCCACCCGCCTACGCGCCTGCGCCCAACCCGGCCAATTGGTGGCGCGCATGGGCGGCGACGAATTCGTCATCCTGGTCCCGCAATCCCAGGAACCCGTGGCCTCGGTCGCGAAGCACATGCTCGAGGCATTCACCAAACCGTTCGACATCGACGGCCACCACCTCACCGTCACCGCGAGCATCGGCGTCATGGAGAGACGCACCGAACACACCACCGCCGATGAACTCCTGCAGGCCGCCGACACCACGATGTACTGGGCAAAGGCCGCGGGTCGCGGCCGTTACGCCGTCTTCGACGCCGATCGCGGCCGCCGCGAACACACCCGCGCCGAACTCTCGGCAGCCATGCCCGCCGCCCTGCTCCGCGACGAACTCTTCCTGGACTACCAGCCCATCGTCGCCCTCACCGACCAGCGGATCGTCGCGGTGGAGGCGCTGGTGCGCTGGCGGCATCCACATCTCGGCGTACTCGCCCCGGCGCAGTTCGTGGATCTCGCCGAGGACAACGGCCATATCGGCGCATTGGGCGCGCAGGTGCTCGAACGGGCGTGTCGCGACAGCCGGGACTGGCACGACCGGTTTCCGGGCCGGACGCCGGTCGTGAGCGTCAATGTTTCCGCCGCCGAGGTCGCCGACCCGACCTGGCTGGATCGGGTTCAGGACGTCATCGCCGAGACCGGCATCCCACCGGATCGGCTACAACTCGAACTGACCGAGCGGGCGTTCATGCACACCACCGGTCGCCCGCTCCAGGCATTACGCACGTTGTCCGAGGCGGGGGTTCACATCGCCATCGACGATTTCGGCACCGGCTACTCCAATCTCGCCTACTTGGGCCAACTTCCGCTCGATGTCGTCAAACTCGCGGGACCGTTCATCCGCTGCATTCGCACCCCGGAATCCCCCGGTGCCACCGATCGGCTGGTGCTCGAATCCATTGTCGAACTCACCCACGCCCTCGGCTTCACCCTCACCGCCGAATGCGTCGAAACGCAATATCAGGCCGATCGGCTGGAATCGCTCGGCTGTGACAGTGCTCAGGGCTGGCTTTTCCATCGCCCCATGCCCGTCGAGCAGATCACCGAACTACTGACCAGGTGATGGCGTCAGATTCGTTGTGTCGCATGAGCATTGACCAATGCGAACAGGAATTCCGTTGGCACGTCCGGCCATTCGGGATGCCACCGTCCGGCGAGCTGATCTTCGTGCACGGCTGCGAGTGTGGCGACGACATGTGGTCCCCCGTCCAGCAGATAGCGGACCGATCCGAGTTCGGCACACTGGGCTGTTACCGTGGCCAGCAAGGTCTTTGCCGCATCGGTGCGACCAGCGGCGGCGAGGCAGGCGATCAACATTCGGCGTGCCTTCAGCAATTCCCTCGGCCGCTTTACGGATTCGAGCAGATCAACCCATTCCTGGGCCCATGTGCAGGCGAGTTCGGTCTTCTCCGGTACTTCCGCGGCGAGCAGCAGCCGGATCGCGGTGAATTCCTCGTACAGTACGGTGAATTCGTCGATCGCGTCGACCGGCTCGCGGCGATTTCCGTATTCGACAACGGGCAGCGGACCGAATTCCGGATGCGGCGGCAATCCGAGTCGCAGCCGCTCGTTCTCCACCTCGGCGCCCAGCCGCGGCAATGACATCGAACGCGCGACGCGCGCACCCTCGTTCAATCGGCGAATCGCGGCCGCGCGATCACCTCGCAATGCTTTGATACGGGCCCCGACGACATAGCGCGCCAATTTGAAATCGACGACACCCGCCTCGGGCCCCAGCTTGTAGCCCTCGTCGAGCAGTCGCTCCGCATCCGCGACTTCCCCACGCTCATATAGCAATTCGCCGAGCAGGGATCCCGCCAGCCGAGCGCCGTAGGAATGGCTGCCGCCGGATTGCTTGGCCACCTTCATCGCCTTGCGGAAATACTTCTCGGCACCGGCGATATCGAGTTGCAGGCTCGCGGCCAGCCCGAGAAAGCACAGGCCGTGAATGTTGTTGTAGAAGCCCTTGTTCCGGCGCATATAGGGTGCGGACCACTCCTGGATGCGCAGCGCCTCCTCGAAGTCGTAGCGATAGCCCGCGGTGAAGGTCGCGACATTCGCTCCGATCGCCACCACGTAGGGTGACAGTTCCTCGGCGCGAAGAAAGCAGGGCGCCAGCAAATCGTCGACTCCGGCCAGCGCGTCCGCTCGTACCGCGACCACCGCATGCACCACACCGGCCTCGGCCCGCAGTCGCGCGATGCCGCCTTCGTCGAGTTCACCGAGATCCAGCGTCGATTCCGCAAGGCGCAGTGCACGTTCGGCCGGCGCGGCCCGGTGCAGCAGGATATTCGCCCATGCCAGATCCAGTTGCAGCCGAGGATGGGTTTCGATGATGGTGGCGGGCAACTTGTTGACCAGACCGATGAGACTGGCGAACTGCCCGTATTCGAGCAAAGACATCCCGTCCCGCTCGACGATCTCGATGGCCCGCTGCTCGTCCCCCGCCAGCAGGGCGTGATCGACCGCCTCGCTGACATGCCGATGCTCGGCCAGCCACCGTGAAGCCACCCGGTGCAATTCGGTGATTCGTTCGGGCCGATCGCGTTCCAGCCGCTGCTGCAGGAAATCCTGGAACAGGTGGTGATATCGGAACCAATTGCCGTCATCGAGCTTGCGCAGGAACAGATCCTGGAGTTCGATATGCTCCAGCATCGCCTGCCCGTCCGGTACGCCGGTCAGCGCCGAGGCGAGTTCACCGCAGATCCGCGGCGTGATCGAGGTCGCCACCATGAAGTCGAGCGTTCCGGGTTCGAGGGTGTCCAGGACGTTCTCGACCAGGAACTCGCTGATGGCATGGTGGCGACCGGTGAGATGGCTGATCAGCTCGCCGGGATCGTCACTGCCGCGCAATGACAGTGCCGCCAATTGCAGTGCCGCGACCCAGCCTTCGGTGGATTCGGTGAGATCTTCGACATCGGCGCGATCGAGGTCCAGTCCGCCCAGCTCGACCAGAAAGGTATACGCCTCCGCGACATCGAAGCGTAATGCGGTGGGACCGATTTCGACCAGCTCGTCGCGAGCCCGCATCGAACTCATGGGCAGTCCGGTCTGACTGCGGCTGGTGATCACCAGATGCAGTGTGGGACTGCAGCCTTCGAGCAGAAAGCGCAGTGCCCGGGTGGTGGCGGGATCGGTGGCGCAGTGCCAGTCGTCGATGACGACCACGAGTTCTTCACCGCGCCGGTCGATATCGTTGATCAGCGATGTCAGCACAAAGCGTTCGGATTCGTCGCCGTGCTCCTCGAGCAGTTCACCGAGCTCGCGCGCGAGCGAAGGTCGTGCGGCGCGAATGGCTTCGATCAAATGAGAAAGGAACCAGACGACATTGTTGTCGTCGTGATCGACTGTCAGCCAGGCCACCGCAACGCCCTCGGCGGTCAGCGCCTCACACCATTGGGCGGCGAGGGTGGTTTTGCCGAATCCGGTGGGACCGTGGATGACCGCGAGCCTGCGGTTGCGACCGGCGCGCAGCAGCGCGATCAGGCGCCGGCGGTCGACCAGCGGACGGTTGGCCACCGGCGGCCGCAAGCGGGTGGCGGGCACGGGTGGGGTGATGGTCGATGACGTCGCCGAGGTGCGGCGGCGGCCGGAGGTGGGCGTCGGTGACGGCCGCTGTCCGGCGGGTTCGGCGGCGGCCAACGGGACCGGCATATCGTCGGGCGGCAGGCCGTGCCGCTCCTGGATCTCGCGCAGTTGTGCACCGAATTCTGCTGCGCTGGAGGGCCGTTCCGCACGCTCGCGGGACATCGCGCCTTCGATGGCCGCGGTCACGTCCGGTGGCAGGCCCGCCTCGCCGAGATCCGGAATCGGCTGTTTGGTGATGCGCAGGAACTGGGCCACCAACTGCTCACCGTTGCGTCGCTCGAAGACCGCGTGACCGGTGCAGGCACAGAACAGGGTCGAGGCCAGGCTGTAGATATCGGATGTCACGTCCGGGACATGGCCTTGCAGCACCTCGGGCGCGGTGAAGGCGGGCGAACCGGTAATCGTGCCCGCGGTTGTCTCGAAGCCGCCGACCAGCCGGGCGATGCCGAAATCTGCCAGCTGCGGTTCACCGTATTCGGTGAGCAGGATATTGCCGGGTTTCACATCGCGGTGCAGCAGGCCGCGTCGATGCGCGGTCTCCAGTGCGCCCGCGATTTTCACCCCGATATGTAGCGCGTCCTGCCAGCCGACCGGACCGTGCTCCTGGATGCGGGTGTCCAGTGAGCCGTGCGGGTGGTACGGCATCACGATGTAGGGCCGCCCGGTCGCGGTGGAGCCGACCTCGAAGACGCTGACGATATTGGGGTGTCCCGACAGCTTGCCCATGGCGAGCTGTTCGCGGACAAAACGTTCGAGGTTCTCCGATTCCAGATCGGCGGTGAGCACCTTGATCGCCACCATGCGCTCGAGCGCGGGCTGGGCACATCGATAGACAACGCCGAATCCGCCACGTCCGATCTCGGCGGCATCGGTGAACCCGGCGGCGGCCAGCTCTGCCGCGAACCCTGAGGTGAGGTCGCGTTGCGTGGAAAGCGGATCGATATGCGACACGACGACCCCGATTACAACTACCAGCCAGCTACTTCGAGCATATTCCCGTCGCGACGATTCCGCGCGCGCTCGGTAAGATGCCGCCGCATTTGCCTGCGGTGCAGGCGATCCTGGTCACCGAATGTCCGGACCGCCGAAACTATTCGCGCAGCGCACTCCAGGGGCTACCCGTTGGCGAACTGTGTCACGATCCGTCCTCGGTGAGCCAGAATCCGGTTCGCTCGCGCCACAGGTCGAGCAGGGCGCGGTCGCCGCTGATTTCGAGCGTGCCGAGTGCTGGGCGGTGGTAGACGAACCGCAGCAGATCGGCGACGGTACCGCGGACGATCACGGATGCTGCTTCGTCGGCGCGGCGCCAAGTGGGGACCGGGCCGGTCAGATCGACAACCCAACTGTGGTTCGGCGTATGAAATGACAGCAGCCGATCCGCCCTCAGCAAACCGGGCCGACCGTCTTGCGGTTCATAGGCTTCGGGCGAGGCGGCGACCTCCAGCCACTCTTCGAAGCCGTCTGCCACCACGTCTTCGGGCACGTCGAGTTCTGCCTTCGCCGCCGCGGCGTCCCAACCGTGCACGACCGCCTCGTGCACTGCGCGCCGCGCCCAGAAGACCGTCGTACCACCGGGTCCCGGCGTCCAGACCTTCGTCTCGGGCCCGGCGGCCGACAGGGTTTCGGCCAGCCGGGTCGCACCTTCGGCAAGCCATGGCACGACCGCGCTCGGATGGTCGGACAGGTCGTTGAACTGTGCGTCCGAGACCGGCTCCGCAGCGCGGGTGCGCACGATCGTCTCCATCCAGCGGTGGTAGCCACCGACGTGCCGTAACAACTGTCCGAGATTCCATCCCGGGCAGTCCGGCACCGGAAGCGTCGGATCGGCAATTTCGACGAGCGCTGCGAGCGTGCCGGTCTGCCTTGGGATTTCGGCACAGAGCCGGGCGAAGTTCAGCAAACGCCTACCCTTCGGCGATGGCCGCGAGTCGGTCGATAGAGGCTTGGAGTTTGTCGGACGTGGTGGCACGGGCGCGTGGGAGCCGGTTCTCGTCGGTCAATCGCGACCAGTCGTAGGTATGCGTGACCCGAGTGTGCGCCGCGTCCACCGGCTCGAGCTCCCAGCGCCACAGGTGGCCGGGTGGTTCGCTCGCCGGTTCCGCAGGCAGCCAGGCGATCCGGCGACCCTCTTCGAATTCCACGATGTGGTTCTCGCGGATATGGCCCCTGGTGGTGGTCATGGCGAAGATATCGCCGACCTCCTTGACGCGTTGGCCCGCCGGGGCTTCGGCCAGGTTGTCGTTGCCGTCCCACCGCGGCTGTTGCGCGGGATCGGCAATCAATTCGAAGATTTCATCCGCACCGGCCGCGATCTCCCGGCTGGCGGAAACAATGCGTGGCACCTCGCTGTCGTCGGTCATACCATGATCGAAGCATCCGAGCCCGACTCTCGCCAAGTGGTATGCCAGCTGTCCCATCACCGGACCGGCACCCGACGGCGCCGGTGATCCCCTTCGCCGACGGACATCAGCGGCAGTTGCCGAGGCTCATCGCGGGACCCTTCCGCTACCAGAACCTACGCGGAGCAGTATCTGCGTGCGGCACAACAACATTCGCAGGTTCTGGGAGAGCAGGCGGCCGCGGAACTGGGGACTGATCGCCGGAATCAGATCTGCGGCGTCGTGGGCTCCGCGTCGATCCGCGGGAACGGGTTCTCCGCTTCCAGCAGGTACCCGATTTCCAGTAACGTGCGCTCGTCGCCGTAGGCCGCGCTGCACATGACGCCGATCGGGACACCGCTGGACCCGATGCGCATCGGCAGCGATAGGGCGGGCGCCCCGGTCACATTGCCGATCGGGGTGTAGCCCACATATGTCCGCAGCCGCTCGATCAGCTCTTCGGATGGCACCTTCGGATCGAGATAACCCAGCTGCGGCACCACGTGGGTGACCACCGGCGAAAGGACGAGCTCGTACCGCGTGAATATCTCGGCATAGATCCGATACGCCCGGCGCAGCCGGTAGAGCGCGGCCGGAGTGCGGAGGATGCGCTCGCGGTGATAGCGGCCCAGACCGCGCGTGAGATCGTCGAGCGCATGGCGATCGAATGACCTGCCGTGCAGGATCTTGCCGCCGATGGCCGACATATCGGCAAGGAACGCCCAGTACAACAGGAAGTCGTCGGCCAGGCGCGGCGGGAAGGGGACGGCCATCGGCTCGACGTGATGTCCGAAGCGTTCGAGCAGTTCGGCCGCGAATTCGACCGCGCCGCGTGTTTCCGCGTCGGGTTCGGCGCCGGTTCCGGCGGTGGTCAGCAATCCGATACGCAGGCGGCGGTCGGCCGGGCCCTGTACTTCGCCGATCGGCACGAGATCCGGATTCCGCCAATAGCGTTCGGCGGCGGCGGTATACGCGGCGGTATCGCGCACCGTCCTGGTCAACACGCCCTCGGAGATCAGCTTTATCGGCAGATGCTTGTCCAGGACATTGTCCAGGTGCCGATACCGGCTCTGCTTCAGTGCGACGAGTCCGGCGCAGGCGGCGGGGATCCGCAACGATCCTCCGCCGTCATTGCCATGGGCGACCGGCACGACACCGGCCGCGACCATGGCGGCCGAACCGCCGGAGGATCCCCCGACCGAATACTCCGGATTCCACGGATTCCTGGTCGGCTCGGCGGCTTGGAATTCGGTCGTCGGGTTCAGACCGAACTCGGGCATCCGCGACTTGCCGAGTACCGTCACCCCCGTGCTGAGGAACTGCGCGGTATAGGCGTCGTCGCGAGCGGCCGGACGGGCCACGAATGCGGCGCTGCCCTGGTTGGTCGGCATGCCCGCGACATCGGCGTTGTCCTTGACGAACGTCGGAACGCCGTACCAGGCACCGGCACGCCCCGAGGCGTATCGCGGCCGGTCGAGACTCGAGTACGCGATGGCGTTGAGCTGCGGCTCCACCAGCGCGACGCGGTCGATCGCCGCGCGCGCCAATTCCTTCGGACTCACCGCCCCCGAGCGGACCATGGCCGCCAACGCGACGGCATCGTGGTCGGCCAGCACATCATCGGAGAATGCGTGTATTCGATCGGCCATAACACCGCCCACAGCTGCGAATCACGGGTCCGGGCGCGACAAACCCTGCCCAATGGACATTCGTCCAGCTAGAGAAATTGTACGCGCCCGGTCTCTCCGAATCAGGAGTATCGACCTCCCCGTCTCCGTGCCCGAAGGCGATTCCGCTAGTCCGTCGCAGCCCGGCGTTGGGTTCTCGCTCCACCGCGCGGCCACGACACCCCAGAGTGCGTCAGAAGACTTGCAGCGGAGGGGATTTGGGGAATGCGACGGGGAGGGCAACCACCGCGCGGTGGAACGGCCCCGGTCGCCATTCCAATTCTTCGACGGGAATGGCCAGCTTCATTTCCGGTAAGGCGTCCAGCAGTTGATCGATCGCGTCCTGTGCGATCAGGGTCGCGATCGAGCGGGCGGGGCAGGCATGCGGACCGACACTCCACGCCAGGTGGGAGCTGTTGTCGGTGTACGCGCCGGTGGTGATCGCGGGATCGTTATTGCAGCCGGTCATGCTGACGACGACCGGCTGGTGCGCGGGTAGCCACGAGCCCTCGATCAGGACCGGCTGCTTCGGGAAGGTGATGCAGTAGTTCGATAGTGGTGGATCGGTGAACAGCACCTCGTCCAACGCGTCGCGCGTGGATAGGGTGCCGCCGAGAATGCCACCACCGAACCGGTCGTCGGTCAGCATCAGTCGCAGCGTATTGACGATCAGATTCTGCGTCGGTTCCATTCCGGCGCCGTACAGGCTGAGGACCTGGTGGATCATCTCGGCGTCGTCGAGGTTTGCCGGATGGGCGAGCAGGCCGGAGACGATATCGTCGGCCGGTTGGTCGCGCTTGAGACAGACCAGTTCGAACATGGCATCGGCGACAATTTTGCCGCCCTCGACGGCCGCATCCGCACCCTCCATCATGGCCGCCATACCAGTCGCGGCACGCTGGCCGATCTCCTGCGGGCAACCGAGCATCGCGTTGATCACCGCGAAAGCCAGCGGCAATGCGTACTGCCCGACCAGATCCGCCGTACCGTCCTGACAGAAGGTATTGATCAGCGGAATGGCGATCTGCTCCACGGTGGAATGCAAAGCGAACAGGTCGACTACACCGAGGCCGGCGATGGTCGCCTCCCGGTAGCGGGTGTGCTCGAGACCGGTGGAGCGAATTGCCGCCGGACGCCATTCGAGCATCGGCCGCACCGGGCAGTCATCGGGCACGCCCCGCTGCCAGGTTCGCGAATCGGCCGGAAAATGGTCCGGATCATTGAGGATCTGCAGTGCGGTGTAGTAGCCGATCACCAGGGTCGCGGGTACACCGGGAGCCAACTCCACCGGCACCAGCGAACCGTATCTCGCGCGCATTTCGCGGTATGCGTCATGCGGGTTCGCCGCGAATTCCGCTGAGAATAACGAGATTCGGGGGCCGTCGGTATCGATCGGCGATCCGTGCGCGACCGGGAACGGGCGGGTCGTGGTGGTTGCCGACTCTGGCGTGGTCAAGAGACGTGACTCCAGTCGTTGTGCAGAAGCGATGAGCATGGTGCGCGACCGCAGGCGCATCCGTGCCGCCTGCGCAGAGCAGAGTCAGCCTACGTCGGCTGCCCGGTCGGCGCGTACCGAGCGCCCCACCGTTGGCCATACGACATGTGACCGGCATTACAGTAGGTAGGGGCGACACGAAGGACACCGATTGAGCACAGCAGCGCACGGCAACCCCTGGGTGGCCGTTCGGCCGGAGGACGACCTCGCGCAATTGGCGCGACAGGTGTCCTGTGCGCATCGCTGCTTCATCGAAGGCGACGAGCAGCCGCCGATCGATCCGGTGCGCCCGGTGGTGCTGGATTCCTGGCGGCGCAGCCGCAGCAACGGCGTCGATCCGGACCGCTTCGGCGCCGGCGTCGACCTCGATGGTCTCGAGCTGCAACGGTATCGAGCCACGCATCCGACCGCGCTGATCCGACCGGTCGTGCGCAAACTGCTGGTCGAGGACGCCGCCGAGGCCGGCCTGCTCGTCGCGATCAGCGATGCCGAGGGCCGATTGCTGTGGGTGGAGGGCGATTCGAAGGTCAAGGACCGAGCGCTGGCCATGAATTTCGTCGAGGGTGCGGACTGGAGTGAGGACCGGGTCGGCACCAATGCACCCGGCACCGCACTCGCCCTCGATCACCATGTGCAGATCTTCGGGGCCGAACACTTCAGCCGCGTGGTGCACGAATGGAGTTGTTCCGCTGCGCCCGTACATGATCCGCGCAGCGGCCGGATCATCGGCGCCATCGATATCACCGGCGGACCCCGCGTGGCGGCGCCGGAGGTGTTGTCGTTGATCCGCGCGACGGTATCGGCCGCGGAATCCGAACTGCGGCTGCTCATGCTCGACGCGCCGAAACCACTCGCGTCGACGACGGCACGCCTCGAGGTGCTCGGCCCGGCCCGGCCGACCCTGATCCGCGACGGTGAGCGCATCCGCCTATCGCAGCGCCATGCCGAAATCCTTTTGCTGCTGGCCAATTACCCGGAGGGACTGAGCGCCGACCACCTCGCCATGCTGCTCGACGAATCCGAGCTGGATCCGGTTACCGTACGCGCAGAGATGTCGCGGGTACGAAAGATGTTGGGCGCCAATGGTCTCGGCTCCCGTCCGTATCGGCTGCTGATGGATCTGGATACCGATGTCGACGAGGTTCGGCGCGCACTCGCGCACGGCGATACGTCGGCGGCGTTGCGCGCCTATCCCGGCCCGATCCTGCCCCGCTCGCTCGCACCGGGCATCGCTGAATTGCGCGTCGAATTGCGCGGACGGCTGCGCGCGGCCCTGTTGACGGCCGGTGATCGCCGCCTGCTCGCCCGCTGGACCGGTTCGGCCGACGGACGCGAGGACGTTGCGGCGTGGACCGCCTACCTCTCCTCGCTGGACCGTCAGTCCTCGCTGTATGCCCAGGTAAAGACACAATTGCGACTACTCGATCGCAAATTGGGCATCTGACCAGTCTCTTGCAACTGTCGTGCAACATGGGCGCTTCTAGTGTTCCGGATCACACCTGACGTGAAAAGTCAGCAGATCGAGGAGCATTCGATGACCGTCTTCGCCCGCCCAGGCACACCCGGCGCCGCCATGTCGTTCCAGACCCGATACGACAACTGGATCGGCGGCGAGTGGGTCGCGCCCGTCAAGGGGCAGTACTTCGAAAACCCAACTCCCGTAACGGGTCAGACGTTCTGCGAGGTCGCGCGCGGCACCGCCGAAGACATCGAACTCGCTCTCGACGCCGCACACGCCGCCGCACCCGCCTGGGGCAAGACCTCGGTCGCCGAGCGCGCCCTCGTCCTCAACAAGATCGCCGACCGCATCGAAGCGAACCTCGACGCTCTCGCCCTCGCGGAGGCCTGGGACAACGGCAAGCCGATCCGGGAAACCCTGGCCGCCGATATCCCGCTGGCCATCGACCACTTCCGTTACTTCGCCGGTGCCATTCGCGCACAAGAGGGTTCGCTGTCGCAGATCGACGCCGACACCGTCGCCTACCACTTCCACGAGCCGCTCGGCGTGGTCGGCCAGATCATTCCGTGGAACTTCCCGATCCTGATGGCCACCTGGAAGCTCGCGCCCGCGCTCGCCGCCGGTAATGCGGTCGTGCTCAAGCCCGCCGAGCAGACCCCGGCCTCGATCATGTTCCTGATCGGCCTCATCGGTGATCTGCTGCCGCCCGGTGTGGTCAACATTGTCAACGGTTTCGGCGTCGAGGCGGGTAAACCGCTGGCCTCCAGCCCGCGGATCAAGAAGATCGCCTTCACCGGTGAGACCACCACAGGTCGCCTGATCATGCAATACGCATCCCAGAACCTGATCCCGGTCACGCTGGAACTCGGTGGTAAGAGCCCGAATATCTTCTTCAGTGATGTCCTCGCGGCCAATGACGACTTCCAGGACAAGGCACTCGAGGGCTTCACCATGTTCGCGCTGAACCAGGGTGAGGTCTGCACCTGCCCGTCCCGCGCGCTCATCCAGGCCGATATCTACGACGAATTCCTGGCCGCGGCCGTGGTGCGCACCAAGGCGGTGCGGCAGGGCGATCCGCTCGATACCGAGACCATGATCGGCGCGCAGGCCAGCAATGATCAGCTCGAAAAGATCCTGTCCTACCTCGAAATCGGCAAGGGCGAGGGCGCGACATTGCTGACCGGTGGCGAGCGCGCCGACCTCGGCGGCGACCTGTCCGGCGGATACTATGTGCAGCCAACGGTTTTCGCGGGCAGCAATTCGATGCGGATCTTCCAGGAGGAGATCTTCGGACCTGTTGTTTCGGTGACCTCGTTCGCGGACTACGACGAAGCCATCAAGATCGCCAACGACACCCTGTACGGACTCGGCGCAGGGGTCTGGTCGCGCGACGGTTCGGTGGCCTACCGGGCCGGACGCGATATCCAGGCCGGTCGGGTGTGGACCAACACCTACCACCAGTACCCGGCGCACGCGGCCTTCGGCGGCTACAAGCAGTCCGGCATCGGCCGCGAGAACCACCGCATGATGCTCGACCACTATCAGCAGACGAAGAACCTGCTGGTCGGCTACGCATCGAAGGCACAAGGCTTCTTCTGATGGCCGCAGTCCCCCGGCGCGTGCGCGCCACCGCGGCGGCGATGGATCTGCTCCGTCGCCTCCGCGGGCTGCACGGCCCGTTGATGCTGCACCAGTCCGGTGGTTGCTGCGACGGATCTGCCCCGATGTGTTATCCCGCAGGCGAATTCATAGTCGGCGATCACGATGTGCTGCTCGGATTGCTGGATCTGCGATTGCGGGTAGACGAGTTGCCGGCCACTGCGCCGGAGCCGGACGATATTGCGCCGGTGTGGATCTCGGGGCCGCAGTTCGCGGCCTGGCGGCACACCCAGCTCGTTCTCGATGTCGTGCCGGGTCGCGGTTCGGGGTTCAGCCTGGAATCGCCGGAAGGATTCCGGTTCCTCAGTCGCGGACGGGTTTTCGATGAGCACGAGCTCGCGGTTCTGGCTGCGATCGAACCGGTGACGGGCGCGGGCTGGGAGCGAGGGGACCGTCCTGCGGGGTCGAGCGACCCACAGGTAGTCGCCGAGGCAGCCGATGCCTGCCCGGTTCCCGGTAGCGGAGCGCGGCCGTCGGCTTGACAGCTAACTTTTACTGCGGCCCTGCCGTTTCCGGCTCAGCTCCGGATCGCGGCTCGAGCGCCACCAGGTCGAGCACCAGATCCTGGAGCACCCTGCGCGTGGTGTGCGCCTGCGCGATCAACGGTTGGGATGATTCCGTCTCCGCTAGCTCTACCAGCTTGTTGACTACGTGGCAGACCGCAACGAGTCGGCGGATCGCTTGACGTCGCTCGGCGAGATTCATGGTGTCGGTGGCCATATTCACCAGATCGCCGCAACACCGCCGACTGTTTCGCTCGAGTTTGCTGGATCACGAAGTCGCACATCAGCAAACGCAATCGTCGGTCATCCGGCCGGGTGCAGAGCGGCGCGGGCGGCGGTGCGGGCGCTGTCCGGATCCGAGGTCGACAGGACGGCGGCTGCGGCGCGGCGGCAGTCTTCGAAGGTGACGGCGGAGAGCGCGGCACCTACGGCGGCTACCGCGACACCGGCGGCGGAGAGCGAACTGATGCCGAATCCGGTTAGGACGCAGGCAAGTAGCGGGTCGGCGGCGGCTTCACCGCAGACGCCGACGGGCTTGTGCGCAGTCGCGCCGGCGGCCGCGGTGCGGGCGACCAGTGCCAGGACGGCGGGTTGCCAGGGGTCGGTGAGTGCGGCGAGGTCGGCGGACATGCGATCGGCGGCCATGGTGTATTGAGCGAGGTCGTTGGTGCCGATCGAGAGGAAGTCGACGTGCTCCAGAATGGCCTCGGCCAGGAGGGCGGCCGCGGGGACCTCGATCATGACGCCTGGAACGAGTCCACGCGCTCGCACCTTGGCGGCGAACGATTTCGCTTCGGCCGCAGTGGAAATCATCGGTGCCATGACCCACGGTATGGGTGTGCGGTCGGTGGCGGCCTGGGCGATCGCGTCGAGTTGACGGTCCAGGATTCCGCTGTCGTGGGCGGCGATGCGGATGCCGCGCACGCCGAGCGCCGGATTCGCTTCTTCGGCGTGGTCGGCGAAACGCAGTGGCTTATCCGAACCGGCATCGAGGGTGCGGATGACCACTTTCGACCCGGCGTAGGCATCGAAGACCTCGCGATAGATGCCCGCCTGTTCGGTGATGCTCGGCTCGGATTCGCGGTCCAGGAAACATAATTCGGTGCGGAACAGGCCGATGCCCTCGGCCGGTTGTGAGCTTGTCGCGCGGGCTCCGGCCGCGTCCTGGACGTTGGCGAGAATCTCGACCCGGTGCCCGTCGGCGGTCGCGCCCGGACCGGTCCAGCCCGCCGTGCGCGATTCCTGCGTGCGGTATTCGGCCACCGCGCGCGCGGCGGTTTCCGGGTTCGGGCCGATGGCGACCTGTCCGGCCGCGCCGTCGATCAGCACGTCGACTCCGGCGGGCACATCGTCGAGTCCAGCGATCGCGACGACGCACGGGATACCGAGCTGGCGGGCGATTATCGCGGTGTGGCTGGTCGGACCGCCACGCGAAGTGGCAAGGCCGACAATGAGTTTCGGATCCAGTCCAGCGGTATCGGCCGGGGCCAGGTCATCGGCGAGCAGGATCGATGGGCGGGCGGGCGTGGGAATGCCCGGTTCGGGCACACCGGCCAGCTCGGCGACCACCCGGTCGCAGACATCGCGAAGGTCGGTGACGCGTTCGGCCATCAGCCCACCGAGTTCGGTGAACACCTCGGCGAACTGATCGGTGGCCGCGGTCGCCGCGACGGCGGCGGGACTACCCGCGGCGATCAATTTCTCGGCGGCGCCGAGCCAGCCACGATCGGCCGCCATCGCGGCATTCGCGACGAGCACCTCCGCGGCCGCACCACTCGCGCGGGTGGCGCGCTCGCGCAAGCGCCGTGCAACCACCGATGTCGCGGCAAGGAAGGCTTCGTATTGCGATGCCCGATCGGACTCGGCGACCGGTTCGGCACGAAGGTCCACGCGAATCCGCGGGGCCGGACGCACGGTTGGTGCGGCGGCGATTCCGGGCACCGCCGGGGTGCCACGCAATGTCATGGCGCTACGCGCTACCTTCGCGGTGCCCATGGCCTGCGGTGATCCGGACATTCGATTCCTCCTCCACGCCGATGTCGAGTGAGTGCGACCGATTACTCAGCTCGGCTCGATGTGATCCAGACTACTCAAATCTCTTGACAAAGCAACATAGACGGGCATAAAACAACATAAACACACATTGCCAATCGGAGGATCGGATGTACGCAGAGGAGCGCCAGCAGGCCATCGCCGCCCTGGTCGGGCAACGCGGGCGCGTATCGGTCGCCGATCTGTCCGAGCAGTACGGGGTCACCACCGAAACCGTGCGCCGAGATTTGGCGGTCCTCGATCGGATGGGGTTGATCCGCCGGGTGCACGGAGGTGCGGTGCCCGCGGCGGCGCTCACCGCGATCGAACTCGGCACCACCGAGCGCGAGCACACGCACGCCACCGAGAAGGACCGCATCGCCAAGGCGGCCCTCGACTATCTGCCACCGACCGGCGGCAGCGTGCTGTTCGATGCCGGGACCACCACCGCGCGGGTGGCCGCTGCCCTGCCCGCCGACCGGGAACTGGTCGCCGTGACGAACTCGGTGCCCATCGCGGCTCGGCTCAGCGGATTCGCCGGGGTGCGGCTGCATCTGATCGGCGGTCGGGTGCGGGGTGTCACGCAGGCCGCGGTCGGTGCGGAGGCCTTGCGGGTGCTCGGTGAGCTGCGGGTCGATGTGGCGTTCATCGGCACCAATGCACTGACCATCGGGCACGGGCTGTCCACCCCCGATCCCGACGAGGCAGCTGTGAAGCGCGCCATGATCGCCAGCGCCCACCGGGTAGTGGTGGTCGCCGATGCCACCAAGGTCGGGCGCGAGGATCTGCTCAGCTTCGGTTCGGTCGAGGAATTCGACGTGCTCGTCACCGATACCGGACTGCTGCCTTCGGTACACAACGAACTCACCGAGTACGGCATCGAGGTGGTGACGGCATGATCGTCACGCTCACCGCGAATCCCAGCATCGACCGCACCGTCAGCTTGCCGGAGCCGTTGCGGCGCGGTGCCGTACTCCGTGCCGAGACGGTGCTGTCGCAACCGGGCGGCAAGGGAGTCAACGTTTCCCGCGTGATCGCCGCCGCCGGGTGCGAGACCATTGCGGTGCTGCCCGGCAATGCCGGGGATCCGTTGCTGCGCATGCTCACCGATGCCGATATCGAACACCGGGCGGTGGCGTGCGCCACCCCGGCGCGTACCAATCTCACCGTAGCCGAACGCGATGGAACCACCACGAAGATCAATGAACCCGGATCGTCGCTGTCCGCCGAATGCCTTGCCGCGCTGACGAATAAGCTCGAGGGACTCGCCGATAAGGCGAGCTGGGTGGTGCTGTCCGGATCCCTGCCACCCGCCGTCCCGACGGATTGGTACGCGTATCTGCTGCACCGGCTGCGCGGCGTCCGGATCGCGGTCGATACCTCCGACGCTCCCCTGCTCGCACTGGCCGCCGAACTGGAATCGGCTGCGCCGCAACTACTCAAGCCGAATGCCGAGGAACTGGCCCAGCTCACCCACGGCGACCCCACCGAGCTGGAGGATCCCGTGGCCGCGGCGCGTGCGGCGAGCACACTGGTGGCTCGCGGCGTCGATGCCGTACTCGCGACGCTCGGCGCCGCCGGAGCCGTGCTGGTCACCGCGGACGGTGCGTGGCATGCCGCCGCGCCGGCCATTACCCCGCGCAGCACCGTGGGAGCAGGCGATTCCGCGCTGGCCGGATACCTGCTCGCCGATCTCGACGGGCTGGACGCGCCGGATCGGCTGCGCCGCGCCGTCGCCTACGGCAGCGCCGCCGCCGCGCTGCCGGGGACCGGGCTGCCCGGACCACACCACACCGACCCCCGCGCCGTGGCCGTCACGACGTTGGAATCCCTGCACAGTCGCTGAAGGACACTGCGATGGCCCACTCCCCTGATTCGATCATCACCACCGAGCTGATCAGCCTCGATACCGACCTCGGCACCGCCAAGGAGACGGTGATCGCGACACTCGCCCAGCGGCTCACCGACAATGGGCGGGCTACCTCCGCCGAGGCATTGCGTGATGCGGCGCTGGCGCGCGAATCACAGTCCGCGACAGGGCTTCCCGGTGGGATTGCGATTCCGCATTGCCGGAATGCAGCGGTGACCAGTGCGTCGCTCGGGTTCGCCCGGTTGGAGCCTGCGGTGGATTTCGGTGCTGCTGATGGGCCCGCGGATCTTGTGTTCCTTATTGCGGCGCCCGAAGGTGCTGGTGCGGAACATATGAAGTTGCTGTCGAGTTTGGCTCGGGCGCTTGTTCGGCCGGAGTTCGTGGGGTCGTTGCGGGGAGCTGCGAGTGCAGATGAGGTGGTTGCGCTGGTTACGGAAGTGCTCGCGCAGAAGCCTGCCATGACACCCAGAACGCCTGCGCCCGAGGCTGTTGCGAATGCCGGAGCCGCACCGAACGGGGCGCGAGCGTCCCGGACGGCTTCCGCGCAAGGACCGGGTTCAGACGGTGCGCTCACACCTGAATCCGCTGCAATCGGCATGCCCGCATCGCAGGCAATTTTGAACAGCACTCCCGCGCCGGAAGCGGCTTCGAACGGCACTACCGCGCCAAGCGCAACTACTTTGTCGGCGACCGGAGCACCACACAGCGCGACAACCCCTGTGCCCGACAGCGTTTCGGCTGAGGAGACAACCGCGGTCGCCGGGCGAACGCTCGTCGCCGTTACCGCTTGTCCGACGGGCATCGCCCACACCTACATGGCCGCCGACTCGCTCGTCGCCGCTGGTGATCGCGCTGGCGTCACGGTGCACGTCGAGACCCAGGGTTCCAGCGGCAGCACTCCGCTCAGCGCCGAAACCATCGCCGCCGCAAGCGCGGTCATCTTCGCCACCGATGTCGGAGTGCGCGGCCGGGAACGGTTCGCGGGCAAGCCGGTTATCGAGTCCGGAGTCAAGCGCGCGATCAACGAGCCCGACACGATGGTCGCCGACGCACTACGCGCCGCCCTCGACCCCACAGCGGCAACGGTCGCCGGATCCGCACGCCCCGAAGGCGATTCGGCACCAGCAGCGCTCGGCTGGGGTACTCGGCTGCGCCAGATCCTGCTCACCGGCGTCAGCTATATGATCCCGTTCGTCGCCGCGGGCGGCCTGCTGATCGCGCTCGGATTCCTGTTCGGCGGCTACGAAATCGCCGACCACGCCAAGAAGATCGTGCTCGACAACTCGCTGACCGCACTGCCCGACGGCGGCCTACCGACCTACCTCGGCGCGGTGCTGTTCCAACTGGGTTCGCTCGCATTCAGCTTCCTGGTACCGGCCCTCGCCGGATATATCGCCTTCGCCATCGCCGACCGGCCAGGTCTCGCACCAGGATTCACCGCCGGTGCCGTGGCGGTATTCGTCGGTGCCGGATTCCTCGGCGGCCTCGTCGGTGGTCTGATCGCCGGATTCGCCGCACTCTGGGTGGCGAAACTGCCTGCCCCGCATTGGGCGCGCGGACTCATGCCGGTCGTGGTCATCCCACTGTTCGCATCACTGATAGTCGGCGCGTTGATGTTCATCTTCCTCGGCAAACCGCTCGCCGCGATCACCAGCGGGCTCACCAACTGGCTCAACAGCCTCACCGGCACCTCCGCCCTGGCCCTCGGCGCCATCCTCGGCCTGATGATGTGCTTCGACCTCGGCGGCCCGGTCAACAAGGCCGCGTATTCCTTCGCCGTTGCCGGACTGTCGGTCACCGATCCCGCCTCGCTGCGCATCATGGCCGCCGTCATGGCCGCGGGCATGGTCCCGCCGCTGGCCATGGCATTGACCACTGCCCTGCGCCCCCGCCTGTTCACCACGGCCGAACGCGAAAACGGCAAGGCCGCATGGCTTCTCGGCGCCACCTTCATCTCCGAAGGTGCGATCCCCTTCGCCGCCGCCGACCCGCTGCGCGTGATCCCGTCGATGATGGCCGGTGGCGCGGTCACCGGTGCGCTGATCATGGCCACCGGAACCACCCTGAGCGCACCGCACGGTGGCATCTTCGTCTTCTTCGCCGTCGGCCACATCGTCTGGTTCCTCGCCGCCCTCGTCGCGGGCACCGCCGTCGGCGCCCTCTGCGTCACCGCCGCCAAGGAATTCATCAAGCCACGCACCCCCGCCCTCGCCACTGCCTGAAATCCCCTCTCACCCAAGGAGAATCCCCCCATGGCCAGCACGACTGTCACTGTCGCCTCCACCATCGGCCTGCACGCCCGCCCCGCCAACATCATCGCCGAAACCGTCACCGACTCCGGCGCCGAAGTCACCCTGGCCCTGGTCGGCGGCGAGCCCGTAGACGCAGGCTCAGCGCTGATGATCATGACCCTCGGTGCCGCCCACGGCACCGACGTAGTCGTCACCAGCGACGACCCCAACGCCCTCGAGCTCGTAGCCAAACTCGTAGCCACCGACCTCGACGCCTGAGCGGGCCAGCCTCTGTTCACACCGATTCCCTTGTCCCATTTGCTGCTTCGCGAACCTCCGCCTCCACCGCGACGTGGTCGAAGCGAGGTCATCGGATATGCGACAGCTCGAACAGCGCAATTACGCGTGATCGGGACGGGGCAGGTCCGCCTCGCGCGAACGCGAGGGCGGCAATCGGAAGAGTCCCTTCAGCCTGCGCAGCGCCTCGCTGTCACCCGACGCCGACGCGGCACCGCTCTCGATCGCATCGGCGAAGCTCAGCCCCTGACTGGTCACGTCCAGGAACGCATTCTCGCTGATCGTGATGGTCGCGTCAGGGTGCTGGGCAGGTCCGTGCAGAGCCTCGATTGTCCCGTCGTCGATCCGGGCGTGGAAGACCTCGTCGTCGATCCGGAACTCGTACACCGCGCGCAGACCGGCGGCGACCTCGGCATCGAAGCAGGCCCGTAGGCCGAGCACCGCCCACCCCGGATGGAACGTCTCGGACTCGCGACGTTCGCCCATCGCCCACTTCAGGCCCCATCGGGCCAGTCCCAGAATCGGCGCTCCGAGTTCCTCGCCGGCCTCGGTGAGGGCGTACGCGGGGGTACGGGCGGGCGGCGGGAGCATGACCTTGCGCGCGAGCCCCTCCCGTTCCAGGTGTTTCAGACGAGCAGCCAGCAGTCCAGTGCCGAGGCCGCGCAGACTGGCCTGGAGGTCGCCGAACCGCTTGGGCCCGGTCAGTAGTTCGCGGATCAACAGCAGCGTCCAGCGCTCGCCGACGAGGTCGAGGGTGCGCGCGGTCGCGCAGTACTGGTTGTAACTTCGCTGGTCCACTTCCTCACTCTAGACTCCACGCTTCCCGATTTTGAACTACCCATTGACTTCCTATTTTGAAAGTGCCAAGTTCATATATTAGTAGCCACTGAAGGGAGTTCATGATGACCGAGGCGCTCTACACGGCGGAGGCGCACGTCACCGGGGGAAGAAACGGCCGAGGACGTACATCCGACGGACGACTCGATCTAGACCTGCGACAGCCCAAAGAGCTGGGCGGGAACGGCGAGGGAAGCAACCCCGAACAACTCTTCGCAATCGGCTACGCCGCCTGCTTCGGCACGACGCTCGCCCTACTCGGACAGCGCGGAAACCTCGAGGCCAACGACGCGGAGATCGACTCATCGGTCTCCCTGATCCCGATCGACGGCGGCCGCTTCAAGCTCGGCGTCGAACTACAGATCTCGCTGCCGTCGCTCACCGACGATCAGGCAACCGAACTTGCCAAGACGGCCCACCAGGTCTGCCCATACTCCAACGCCACCCGCAACAACATCGACGTAGCACTGGTAGTCAACGGCACCCGGCTGTGACACCCGCCCCGGCGCGCGGCTTCATCGCTGTGACTGGTTGTCACCCGGCTCGGAGCCGGTGAACATGTCGATGAGGCCGTGCGGGGGGGTGCTGTCGAGATAGAGCGGGAGAAGTTGCGCGGCATCGGCGGGGGTGACGCCCGGGACACGGTCCCACCGGAGCGGTCGCGCTCGCCGTCTTCGACGCGATCGACGCCACCCGTGGGTCGGCACGCAGCTGTCCCGCACTCCGTCGCAGCCGGCGATGCTGCGGATCTTCGAACTCATCGGACGGCATGTTCAAGCACTCGGCGTTCCCGAAACCGCCGAGTTCACCTCGGCGTCAGCGCTGCTGAACTACATCCCCGGCGTCGGCGGCCTCAATGCAGCGAACGCCCGCACCCTGGAACACGGCACGAACCGGGCCGATTTCCGCACCACAGTGTCGGCCGCGCGGGCGAAACTCGATCCACGATGAGTACCCTTCACCCGCAATGTCGCGGGACAGCTGCGCGACCATGACGATCGCGCCCAGTTCCTCGACGGCATCGACCTCATCCTCGACGGCATCCGGTTGCTCGGGCGCCGTTCCCGGTCGAGCCAGGGGCACCTGACCGTTCCGGCTGGCATGCGTCCCTATGCGGCGCAGAATTCGTTGCCTTCAGGGGCATGCATGATCCACCACTGACCGGCGGGTCCGTTCTCGATTTCACGAACGCGGGTGGCTCCCAACGCTTCCAGACGCTCTGGTGTCGATTACCGGGTTTCCAGTTCGAAACCACCGGCGGAACCTACCGCAATAGCGGGCACACGTCGGGGACGGTGATCGGCACGCTCCGGTGAGACGCCATTGAAATCGTCGTGAAACGGCCGAGGGTAAGGATTCTCGCTGCCGCCACTGGCGACGCACTGATCAAGGAGACACACATGAAACGTTCGAGCACAACCATTTCCGCGATCCGCACGGCCGCCGTGACCTTGGCCGCCTCCGCGGTGACCAGCCTGGTCGGCGCGGCCGGGTCAGCCCATGCCGAGTTCGCCTACTACCTGATGTACAACCGAGGTATCGGCATGTGCGCGACGACGCAGGACGACCCTGCCAACGGAATCACCGGCACCGCCCGGTTCGCCCCGTGCGATCCCAACGATCGACGCCAGTGGTGGTTGCGCGCCACCAGCGGGCCGGACACCGTCGCCTTCAGCACCTACGAGGTGAACCCGAAAGGGCAGCATCGTTGCATCGAAAACGCTGCGGGCGGTTGGGGTTTGGCCTTTCTGAACATCTGCGATCAACAGAATTACAAACAAAACTTCACCGTCGAATACGTCCTCTTTCCGGACCACACCGGTACCGAGATCTACAAGGCCCAGTTCGATGACCGCAAACTGAGCGTTCCCTACGCCGCAGGCACGTCCTATGTCACCATCCGCAACGACTTCCCCAATGAAGACCCGCGCATGCAATGGGACAGGCTGCCCACTCCATGAATCCGGCCGCGAGATCATGCGAAGCGCTGCGATCAGGCGGACGTTTCCGGGACGATGAACGTCGTGAGCGCAAGGACACTCGATCAACTCCGGAAGGATCTGCAAGAGTATGCGCGCGTGGCCGAGGTTCGCTACGACCCCGCGATCGCGGATCCGGTACTGGAAACACTCGCTGACCTGTGGACCAACTCCGTCGTCGGCGTGCGCACCACCACGCATCCGGTGCGCGAGCGCGAGGTCAACGCCCGGGTGATGTACCCGGGCGAGCCGACCGAGCTCATCGAGAAGCTATGTGGCGCAGGACTTCTCACCTACACCGGACATCCGATGGAGCAGTTGCTGGCCGAGATCGCGGCCGAGGTGCCGGTCAATTCGGGTGTCGATCTCGCACTGGCCGGTGGGGTGCAGAAGATCTGGTTGGTCTTTCCCGAATTGCTCAGCGTGGAGCGGGTTCTCGGCTTCGCCGGAATTCCGGAGTCGGCACGTGCGCACGCCGACCACTTATCCCGATATGGCGGCCGAATCGGGATTCTCGCTGTAGATTTCGACGCCCACACGATGAACCTCTACTCGAACGTCTTCGAGCCCGGCCATCTCGCGCCGGCGGATATCACCGGGATCCTGGCCGAACTCGACTTCACCGCGCCGACCGACACCGAACTGGCCCTGCTCGCCCGTACCTTCAACCTCTACCGCACCTTCTCCTGGACCTCATCGCACATGGAGCGCATCTGCTTCCCGGTGCGCTGCGAACCATCGAGCTTCCCAACCCATCTCGACCCTGTCCTGGCCCGTTTCGTCGCCGAAGCACCCTTCGCCGACCCCGAGAACCGCGGCTTCGTCTTCTACGCCGCCTACGGCCCGACCAACCGCTACTACAAAGTCCAGGCCGAATACGCGGGCGTCCGCGTCGCCACCTTCCCAGGCGGAACGGAACCCCGCCCGACCTGACGGAATCTGTTGCGGGAGGACCGGTCGGCCCGATAACCACATAGACCGCACGCGCGGGCGTCGGTCACCACGTCCGGGGGGACTGCAATGGAACTGCTCTTCTACATCGTGCCCAGCCTGATCATCGCAATGATGCTGTTCTGGGCGTTTGCGGCGGTCCGCCGCACGGTCGGACTGCAGCGCGCATGGCACAGCGGGCTTACAGCGAACGCGCGCTGTCTGAATGTGTTCACGAAAACCAGTGGCGGCCAGGGGAACACGAGCGTGCACACGACAGTGCACCATGTCTACGAGTTCACCACCCGCGACGGCCGGGTGGTCCGCTTCGAGGAGCGGGGCGGACCGGCCACCAGGCTCGAGGGCGACGTCGTGACTGTGTACTACACCGAGGACAGCAAGGTGTTCGCCACCGCGGAGGAGCCCGGCCACGTGTCGAATGTGGCAGGCTTGGTCGCCTTGCTGGTCTTCATCGCGGTGATCATCTGTTTCTGTGTCGGCGTGATGGGCTACGTCCCGATGGGCAACTTGTAGGCCCGAAATTCACCAGACGACAGTGCGTGTTGCTCTGTTAACCAGGTTCGACTACGGTCCCGCGCTCGGTGGGAGCAAGCGCGGTAACCGATTCACGAAGAGACAGATTCATTTGGGGACGGTGCCGCGATCGGGATGATCGCCGGATACCTGGCGGTATTGCCGGCGAACCTCAGGAACTACAGTTCGCAGCCGTCAGCTGGCGATCTCGCTGATCTCGCGGTGCGGGTGCAGGCTGCGGAACTTGCTGCCGTGGAAGATCAGTGGTTCGGCATCGGCGCGGGCGGCGAGGCGGTTGATACGCAGGATGACAACCGTATGGTCGCCCGCGGGGATGCGGGCTTCGACCGCGCCCTCGATCCACGCCGTCGCACCATCGATGAAGATCGCGTCGGCCGCGCCGCGGTGCACATCCACATTGTGGAAGCGGTTACCGTTGCGGTTGCTCAGTGCCCGCGCCGCGGGCTCCTGATCGGTGCCGAGCAGGCTCAGGCCGAGGTGCGTGGCGGTATCCAGCTTCGGCCAGGTCGCCGAGCTGTTCTGCACGCAGAACGACACCAGCGGCGGGTCCAGCGAGACCGGAACGAAGGTGCTCACCGCCAAACCGTGTGGTGTACCTTCGATTTCGGCGCATACCGCGACGACACCACTGGGAAAGCTGGCGAAGACACGACGTAGGCCGGAGCCGTCGGACGGAAATTCGAAGAGCTCATGCATGATCGGCCGCTTTCGAGGCGAGAGCCGCGGCGACCGGGCGCCAGCGTTCGGTGTAGCGCGCGATGGCGCCGTCTTCGGAAAATGTGCTGTCCGACAGGTAGAGGCCGGGCAGCGCCGCCGTCGCGCCGAGCTCGACCAGCACCGGCTTGAGCAGCAGATCCGGGGCGAGTGCGTGTGCCGGGCCCGCGCCGAGCATGAGCGGGACCGTCACCACATCGGTCAGTCCGGTGCCGCCCTCGAACTGTTCGAGGAACAGCTTCAACAGACCGGTGTAGGTGGCCTTGAAGGTGGGACTGGCGAAGACCACCAGCTCCGAATTCGCCACTGTGCGAGCGGCGGCCGCGACCTCGGGATCACCCCAGGACAGCAGGCTCGGGCCGAAGGAGACCAGATCGATCACCTCCGGTTCCACGTCCGGACGCAACCCCGCGGCGACCAGCGTCGCCGCGGTCAGGGTACGAGAGGCTGGCTTCGGATTCCCGACGACGACCGTAACTGTCACTTCCGTATCCTCTTCTCGCTCGATCAGATCACGCCGTGCAACGGTGGCGCGGTGTCGTGCAGTAACGCCCGGCCGATGTGCTGATATTTCCACCGGACCGGGTCGTGCAACGTGTGGGTGCGGGCATTGCGCCAGAAGTGGTGCAGGTTCAGATCCGCTGCGGCACTGCGTGTTCCGCCGACCTCGAACAATGCGGCCGAGACCTCGTTGGCCGCCCGATCGGCGAGCACCTTGGCGCCGGCCACGGCAAGCGATGCGGGAGCGGCGGATTCGGCGTCACGGACCGCGGTGTCGACGGCCACACCGGCGGCGGTGAGCGTGGCCTCGGCGGACGTCACCGCTATCGACAGCTCGCCGAAACGCTGAATCAGCAGCGGATCATCAATAGCCCTGCCGACACCGGCTTCGAACCACGGCCGACTCGAGGTGCGCACGAATTCCGTTGCCGCACTGAGTGCACCGCGGGCGATGCCGGTGTCGATAGCGGCGTGCAGCAGTTGCGCGAACGCACCGTATCCGGTGGGCGCGTGCACCGCCGCCGAGCGGGCGATCAATTGATCCGGTTCGACGATGACCTCGCCGAATTCGATGGTCCCGCTTCCGGTGGTGCGCTGGCCGATGCCGTTCCAGTCGTCGATGATTCGTACGCCGGGGGTATCGGCTGGCAGATATGCGATGTACTCCCCCACCGGCAGTCCGCTGAGTCCTTCCGGATCATCGAGCCGGGTGAGCACCGCGAGCAGATCCGCGAAAAGCGAACCCGTACAGTAGAACTTGACGCCATCGATGCGGAAGCGATCGCCCACCGGCCGCACCGTCGTCGCGATATCGGCGACTGTCGCAGTGCCGCGCTCGGACTGCGCATTGGCAATCCGAGCACCCGCCAGCACCTGCCCGAAGTAACGCGCCTGCTGATCGGCAGCCCCCGCCAACCGCAACAGATTCAGGTACACGAAGTGGCTGTGTGGAATCTGCGCGATATTCGGGTCGGCGGCCGCCAGAATCCGCACCACCTCCGCCACGGCACTCGGCGGCAAATCCGCGCCCCCGAATGCCGCAGGCACGGTGATCGCGAGCAACCCACTGGCCGCGAGTCGATCCACCTCGGCGAAGGGCAGCTCGCGGCCGAGATCACGCGCCGCCGCGCCGACGGCGAACTCCGAAGCAAGCTGTGCCGCAACAGAATACGCATGTTCGGCGGATTCGATCCGGTCGGCGACGACGGCGGTCATCAGTGCCCCACAGCGGCCGGTGTGCGTGCGGCCTCCAGTTCGCGAACCAGCGGCAGCACCTTTGCGCCGAAGTATTCGACCTCCTCCTGGAAGTGCAGAAAACCGGCCAGAATCAGGTCGACGCCGAGTTCCTTGTAGGCGACGATGCGCTCGGCAACCTGTTCGGGCGTGCCGATCAGTTTGGTGCGGAATCCGTCGTTGTACTGCACGAGATCTTCGAATGTGGAATCCGCCCACATCCCCTTGCGGTCCTTCGTGGACGCACCGGCCTGTTGGACCGCGTCCCGGAAGCCTTCCACCGCAGGCTTATTCGCCTTCTCGATAATTTCGCGCAGGGTATCGTGGGCTTCCTTCTCGGTGTCGCGGGCAATGATGAAGCCGTTGAGGCCGAATTTGACCTCACGCTGCTTCGCCCGGGCGATGGCGCGCAGCTCATCCAATTGTTCGGTGACGCCGTCGAAATCCTTGCCGTTGGAGAAGTACCAGTCGGCGTAGCGACCGCCATTGCGGCGCGCCGCCGTCGAGTTCCCACCCTGGAACAGTTCGGGGTTCGGACGCTCGGGGGTGTTCAGCGGCTTGGGCTTCAGCGTGAAATCACGGATACGGTAAAAATCGCCGCCGTAGTTGACATCATCCTCTGTCCAGATCTTGCGGATCACCTCGAGGAATTCGGCGCTGCGCCGGTACCGTTCGTCGTGCTCGAGCCACGGCTCGCCGAGTGCGGTGAATTCCCCTGCAAACCAACCGGATACGACGTTGATGGCGAAGCGGCCATTGGAGAGGTGATCGGCGGTGGCGCCGAATTTGGCCAGCACGGCCGGATGCCAGAGTCCGGGATGGATCGCGGCGATAACCTTCAGCCGCTCGGTGGCACCGAGCAGCGCGAGGCTGAACGAAGTCGACTCGTGCTGGTATTCCGCACCGTAGGAGGCGGTGTAGCGGACCTGGGACAGCGCGTAATCGAAACCGTTGTTCTCCGCGGTTTGCGCCAACTTCTTGTTGTATTCGAAGTCCCAACTGGTGCGCTGTTCGATATCACTGGTGACCAGCCCCCCGCTGACATTCGGCACCCAGTAGGCGAACCGGATCTGATCGGCGATGTGCTCTGTGGTCATACTTACTCCATTGGTGTCGGGGAACCGTCTATCGCCAGGAAGGGGCGCACTATGCGCCCCTTCCACTCCAGCACCGCAAGCCCACCGGCAGGAGGGTTTGAATCTGTGCGATTGTTTGGGTGTAGCGATCAGACGTTGGCGAGGCGGTAACCGGATCGACTGAACTGGCCGGCCGGAGTGAACCGTCCGAGCAGTGCCGCCGCATCCTCGCCGGTGACCTCGGTGATGAATTCGGCGGCCGCGTCGAGCGAATCGACACCGAGGAACGGCTGCGGGCGGTGCAGCAGCCCGACGAGCGCACTCGCGAAGCGCGGATCGACCGCGGCGGCGGCGAAGAGCTGATTGCCGATATCCGCCAATTCCGGATCACCGAGGAACAATCGGGTTACCTTATTCGCCGCATCACCGCGCGCGGCCAGGAATGCCGCGTACTGCGCGCTGACCCAGTCCTCGTCGAACGGACCCTCGTGCACGGCGGCCACCGCGACCAGTCGCTGCGCCTGGATCAGCCCGCTCTGCGCCCCCTGCCCCGCGATCGGGTCATAGGCAGCCGAGGTGTCACCGAGCGAGGCCACCACATGGCCACCGGCGGTGTGCCCGACACCGGACCGGACCACCGGCCGGACCGCACCCTTGAGCCAGGAATGCGGATCCTCGGCGATCACCCGGGTTTCGAGCACCTCGGGCAGATCCCAATCAATGAAATCGCGGTACAGGTCCTGCACGATCCGATGGGCCGATTCGGCCGAATCGGCTGCGGCGAACCGGCTTTCCCATTCGCTGCCCGGCCGCGCCCAGCCGAGGAACGCCCAGCTCGGGCCGGCGTCCTTGTGCAGGTACGGCCCCCACCAGCCCTCGCCCTGTTCGGCGAAGATGGAGAAGCCGCTGTGCGCGCCGCCGGCCCGGCTGCGGTGCGCGAAAACACTTTCGTCGTGGCCGATTCCGGTTACGGTGACGGTGAGCAGCGACCGCTGCGGAGCGTCATAGGGGGTGCGCGCCTGGTCGATCGCGAACAGGTCGGACAGGCCGCCGCGGCCGGTGGCGACCAGCGTGAGATCGGCGGCCGCGGCAATGGCGTCGAGTTTGTCGGGCGTTACCTGCTCGACGACGAAACGTCCACCGCGTTCCAGGAATGTGGTCAGCCGTTCGTCGGCCTTCAAACGGGTATCGACCGCAACCCCGACATATCCGTCGAAATGACCGTCGAATTGGATCAATTCCTCGCGCTCGGGTCCTGCGATGCGGACGCTGAGCCCGGTGTGCCGGGGTGCGCGGCCGGTGTAGGTATCCAGACCGAGTGCGGTTTCGGCTTGTTGGGTCTCCCCGAATTCGAGTGCGGTACCGGTTGCCGGTACGTCGTCGCGCAACGATCGCTGATCGCGGTCGCTGTAGAGCGTGACGTCGAATCCGGCGTCGAGTAATCCTAGAGCCGCAGTGACGCCGGTTTGACCGGCGCCGATTACCGCGGCCGAACGTGTGGAGCGGGAACTCTGCGATGTCATGCCAAACATGGTCCGTCCAAGAACGCGAGGATTGCAGTGTTGCGATCATCGAGAATCAATGGGGTGACCTGGAATTCGCGATCGCGGTGCGCGCCGCCGGTCGTGGCCGTTCTAGGATCCAGCCATGTCGTTCACTGTCTCCGAACTGACCGGTGACCGGTCCGAACAGTACCGTCAGCTCGTCGCACAGGCCGAGGCACTGGTCGTGGGCGAGGCGGACCGGATCGCGAATGCCGCGAATCTGGCCGCGCTCGTCTTCCACGCGCTCACCGAAGTGAATTGGGTCGGATTCTATTTCTACGACGGACAGGAATTGGTCGTCGGACCGTTCCAGGGCAAACCGGCGTGTGTCCGCATCGCCGTCGGCAAGGGTGTCTGCGGTACCGCCGCCGATACCAGGCAAACGCAGCTGGTGCCCGACGTGTACGCATTTCCCGGCCATATCGCCTGCGATGCCGATACCCGCTCGGAGATCGTGGTTCCGCTGGTGCGCGACAATATCCTCGTGGGTGTGTTCGATCTCGACAGCCCGCAACCGAACCGCTTCGACGATGTCGATAGGAAAGGCCTGGAGTCGATCGCCCAGGCCTTCCTGAATTCGCTCGATCAAGGGACCGTGACGATGGCGCCCGGCCGCGATACGTCATCGGGCAGAGCCGTCGACAATGACCCGCCGAGGCGATAGCGCGCGCCTCGATGCTCTTGCGGCAGCCGATCTCCCTTGTCGAACAAGGCGTTTCGCAGGGTGCCCGGTGTGTACTCCGTGGCGTAGGCGCCGCGTTCGGTGAGCACCGGAACCACATGGCGCACAATATCTTCGAAACTGCCCGGGGTGATGGCATAAGCCAGGTTGAAGCCGTCCAGGTCGGTTTCGGCGACCCAGTCCTGCAGTTGGTCGGCGACAGTGCCACCGGAGCCGACGAATACCGGGCCCATACCGCCGATCCCGGCCCAGCGGCCGATATCGCGGACGGTCCATTCCCGGCCGTCGTCGTCGAATTCCTGGAAGGCGGCCACGGCGGACTGAATGGCATTGCTCTGCACTTCGCCGATGGGATCGTCCAGGTCGTAATTCGACAGATCGATGCCCATCCAGCCGGACATGAAGACCAGCCCGCCCTCGACGCTGGCGTAGGACAGGTACTCCGCGTGTTTGGCGTGCGCCGCCTCGTCTGTGGCGTCGGTGATGATCGTGGCCAGTGCGTAGATGCGGGCCGAATACCGATTCCGGCCCGCGGCCTCGAGTGCATCACGAATGCGGGAAACAGTCTGTGCCAGAATCCGTTTCGAAGGCCCGGCGACGAAGATCGCCTCCGCGTTCTCGGCGGCGAAGCGCACACCGCGCGGCGACGCGCCCGCCTGGTAGATCACCGGCGTCCGCTGCGGCGACGGCTCCGCGAGATGGATGCCGGGCACCTGATAGTGCGTACCCCGATGGCCGATGTGATGCACCTTCGCCGGGTCGACGTAGATGCCGTGCGCGGCATCGCGAACCACCGCGTCGTCCTCCCAAGAGCCCTCCCACAGCTTGTACAGGACCTCCAGGTATTCGTCGGCCTGGTTGTAGCGCTCATCGTGGTCCAGCTGGTCGTCGGCCCCGAAATTCCGTGCTGCCGAAGGCAAATAGCCGGTCACCACATTCCAGCCGATGCGCCCGTTGGTGAGGTGATCGAGCGTGGAGAGCCGACGCGCGAATGGATAAGGGTGCTCGAAGCCGGTGCCGGTGGTGATGCCGAAGCCGAGATGTTCGGTGACCGCGGCCATTGCCGAGACCAGCAGCAGCGGATCGGCCACCGGAATCTGAGCGCCCTGACGCAGCGCGGCAATATCGTTGCCGCCGTATACGTCGTAGGTGCCGAGCACGTCGGCAATGAAAATGCCGTCGAAACGTCCCTGCTCCAACAACTTTGCCAATTCTGTCCAGTAGCTCAGTTCCTTGTACCGATGCGATTGGTCGTCGGGATGTCGCCACAGACCGGGTGATTGGTGGGCGACGCAGTTCATGTCGAAGGCATTGAAGCGAATGCGGCGCGTCACTGCTGTTCTCCCGTCGCGGGCTTGCGCTCGCCCGCGCTCCACGCGAACGGCAGTTGGGTGCCGTTCAGCAGATAGTCACCGATCGCCCTGGCCTTTTGGATGGCCGGATTGTGCACCGAGATGGTGCGGGCATTGCGCCAGTGCCGGTCCAGCCGCAGCTGCTCGGAGACGACCGATGCACCGCCGACCTCGAACAGCAGTGTGGTGGCCGGCAATACGAGATCAATCACCGCGAGCTGCGCCTGTGCGGCGGCGAGTTCCGCTGCCACGATGGAGTCTTCGTCCTGCGCACCGCCCGCGAGCACCTTGTCGAGCACATCGGCGACGGCGAGCACGGAGGCCTCGGCGGCGAATGCGGCGGCGGAGAGTCGTCCGATCACCTGCTGCACCAACGGATCCTGGCGTGGCAGATCGGCGGCCGAATGGGTGTAGCCGCGGGTGCGCGCCGCCACCCATTCGCGAGCATCCCGCTCAGCTCGCTTCGCGATGCCGGCGAGCACCGACAGCTGGACCAGCTGCAGGTAAGAGGTCGCATAGGTCGGTCCCGGCGCGCCGTAGCCGGGTCCGAGAATGCGCTCGGGCTCGACAATGACGTCGGCGAATTCCGTTGTGCCGCTCGCGGTCAGCCGCTGGCCGAAGCCGTCCCAGTCGTCGTGCTGGCGGACCCCGTCGGCATTCGCGTCGACGAGTACGCCCACTCGCTCACCGTCGCGATCGGCCGCCGCGAGGATGTAGTCCGCGTAGAGCGAACCGGTGCTGTAGTACTTGGTGCCGTTGAGCAGCCACCGGTCACCGTCCTCGGTCAGCCGCGTGCGGTAGTGGTCGACCGCGCCGACGCCCGGCTCGGTGATCGCATTGCCGACGAGCGTGCCCCCGGCCGCGGCGCGCAGCCAATGCGCACGGCGCTCCCCCGGTTCGGCGAGCAACTGGTCCTCGACGAAGGAGAAGTGCACCCGCAACGCCTGCGGCAGATTCGATTCGGCAGCGGCCAATTCGATGAGCAACCGGAACAGCTGTCGCACGGTGACGCCGTAACCGCCGAATTCGACCGGCACCCGCAATGCACCGAATTTTGCCTCGCGCAGCCAGCCCACCTCCTCGAAGGGCAGCCGACGATCGATCTCGCGCTCGACCGCGCCCTGCGCGATACGGTCGAAGATCGGCCCGAAGATCGCATCCAGGTCGGAGTCTGTGGTGAATTTCGCGTCGATGGATGTCATAACCCCACGATCGCGCGGACCAACGGTCAGCTCACCAGTTATCCGCACAGCGATCAAAACACGCTGGCAGGGGGTAAGAACCACGTAGATTCCAACCGGTGACAGCTCTCAGCGGCGCTGGCAGCATCGCGGTTGTCCATGCCTGAAAACGGCATCCGAACCGGCGAGGAGCAGTTCTCGATGTCACTGTCGTTCCATTGGTTTCTGCCCACCTACGGCGATTCGCGTGGCCTGATCGCCGGTGGTCACGGCACTTCGATGTCCGGTGACCGGCCGGCATCGCTGCGCTACCTCAACCAAATCGGCGCGGCAGCCGAGGACAACGGTTTCGAGGCGGTCCTCACCCCTACCGGCGCGTGGTGCGAGGATGCCTGGCTGACCACCGCCATGCTCGTCGAAACCACCGAGACGCTGAAGTTCCTGGTGGCGTTTCGCCCCGGACTGGTCAGCCCGACGCTGGCCGCGCAGATGGCCGGGACCTATCAGCGTCACTCCCGCGGCCGCCTGCTGCTGAATGTGGTGACCGGCGGCGAACCGCACGAACAACAGGCCTACGGCGACTTCCTCGATAAAGAACAGCGCTACGCCCGCACCGCCGAATTCCTGCACGTGGTGCGCGGACTGTGGGAGTCCCGCGAACCGATCAGCTTCGAGGGCACCCACATTCAGATCCGCGACGCCCTGCTCAACAACCATCCGGACCCGATCCCACCCGTTTTCTTCGGCGGCTCCTCCGGACCCGCCGGACCCGTGGCGGCCCGCTATGCCGACACCTACCTCACCTGGGGCGAACCACCCGCCGCGGTGGGCAAGAAACTCGATTGGATCCGCGGGCTCGCCGCCGCCGAAGGCCGAGAACTCAGCTACGGCCTACGCATTCACGTCATCAGCCGCGACACCTCCGAAGCGGCCTGGGCCGTCGCCGATCGACTGCTGTCCGGCCTCGACCCCGCCGAAATCGCCCGCGTGCAAACCAGTCTCGCGCGCAGCGAGTCCGAAGGCCAGCGCCGCATGCTGGATCTGCACGGTGGCCGCACCGACCGCCTGGAGATCGCGCCGAACCTGTGGGCGGGCGTCGGTTTGGTCCGCGGCGGGGCGGGCACTGCACTCGTCGGCTCACACGAGGAAGTCGCCGACCGCCTGATCGAGTACGCCGACCTCGGCATCACCCACTTCATCCTCTCCGGCTACCCGCACGTCGAAGAGGCGTACTGGTTCGGCGAGGGTGTACTGCCCATCCTGGAGCGTCGCGGCCTGTGGACGCACCCCCATCGCATCGAATCCGCCCCGGTAGCAACGCCTTTCGCAACCGCGACACACTAGTGCCCCGTCCAGATAGATTACTTCGCCATCAGGTCCGGCTGTGCGCGAGCGCAGTCGAGATACGGTCTACCACGCCGTCCGACACCACAATTCGACTGCGCTCGACGGGGAGAACGCCAGACTCGGTTACCGCAGAAGGTAATTGGACGAGGCACTAGTCGCCCCTGGGGCGGTGCTGCCGTCGGTGATTACGGCGGCGGAGCGGTAGGCGACGCTGAGGACGAGGCCCAGTTGGGCGAAGAACTGGGCCGACCAGGACAGGTCGAATCGGTCTCGGCTGCGACCCCGGCGGGCTGGTCGGCGAACCAGCGGTCGAGGTCGGCGTCGAATACGACCGGGTGACACCACCCGATGCGCCCGGCCCGGCGGTCTCCCTGGAGTCTCACCACTGATCCGAACTCACCGGCGCGCAGGGCATTCGCTCGGGGCGGGCTCGCCGCGCAAACGTCCATCGATCCAGCCGATCTCCCCGGGAAAACCGGTGACCAGGGCGATGACGTGCTCGCCGGGTTCGGTGCGGTGCACCGCGCGGACGCCGCGCGCGCATTGGGCGCGGTAGAGATCGTCGCCGTTTTGCTGCGGGATCCAGATGTCGCTGGCGGCGTGATAGATGTAGAGCGGCGTACCCGACTTACGGTCGGTCAGGCTGAGCTGCTCGAAGATCCGATCGGCGATACCGCTGGTCAGCGGGCTACTGATATTGGCAGCGGCATCGATGGGAACGCCGACCACGCCGAGCGGGCCATTGCTGTCACCGCAGGTGTCCTTGATCGGTGAGGTCGCCAGCCACTGCGCCAGATGATTCATATAGCCGAGAATCGCCGGATGCTCCCGGCCCATCGCCAGCGCCACTACCAGTAGAATGCCGGATGCGGAGTTGCCGTTGAAGCGGCTGGCGACCATTCGATAATCGGTCACTAGCCCGCCCATGGCCGCCCCGACCACCACACCCGACAATTCCGGCGCGTACTCGTCGAGCAGCATCGCGGCCGCATACGATGCGATCGCCCCGCCGGAATACCCGGTTGTCGCGAAACGGCTGCCCGTGAACTCCGTCGGCAGCACATTGCGCACCGCGCGAATGGAATCCAGCACCACATGCCCGGCGACCTTCGGTTCGGCGTAGGCCATCCATGGACCCTCGTGATCGGGAATCAGCACCGCATAGCCGCGGCTGAGGCCCCAGGCTGTGTTCGGCGGAAACAGATCCCCCGCGTTGAACTTGCTGTGCAGCCCGTGGGCCATCGCGTAGCTCGGCGTGCAGCTGAGTCCGAGCGAGTTGATCGGCACTGCGTTCACCAACACCGGCCGATCCCCCGGACCCGTCCATGCGGCGGCGGGAATCACCAAGGTCGCGGTGCCGAAGGATGGCATGCCGGAGGCGTCCGTCGTCCGGAACTTCAGCAGGATCGCACGCTGAATCGGCACGATCGCCAGCAGCACGGAAGTCGCCGTCACATCGCGCGCCTCGACGATATCGCCGGGAGCGAGACGATCGAGCCCATCCGGCCACTCGTCGAACATCCGATCCCCCGACGGCGCGGACCGCACTGCCTGCCACAACGCCGCCAAGTCCGCGGGCAACGCACCGGGCGGCGGTGACGCGGCGGTCGGGAACGATGGGGCCGGGATGTGGGCATCGATCCACCGCTGCAGGTCGGACGGGCCGGGCGACACCGGCGCGGCCGGGCCTTCGGTCGGACCGGCATGCGCGGGGGCCGGCCCCACCAGCAGCGAACAACCCACCATGCTCGCGACGACAAAAGCTCGGAGACTCGACATCTGCCACCTCCCGAATTCGACACCGCCCGACGAAGGCCAGACTATGTCGCAGCGGAACAACATCTCGGATCTGTTCGAACTTGTCACGACTGCGCAGGCCCGACACGCTGGCCGCACCCAAATTTCCGAAAACTACTGGCACACAAGCAACCTCGAACGAACCTCGGCCCCGCCGCCACATCCGATCGCATGCCGTTCTCAAGACACGGGTCAGCCGCGTATCGTTCTTGGTGCAGTGGTCCGCGATGACCTATGCCCCGGCACTAGGAAGCTCATGGACATCGTAAGAGCGCCGCAGCCGCAATACCGGCAGGCACGCTTCGCCGACATCGAAGATATCGCGGCCATCGAGGCCGAGGTGTTCGCCGAGCCGTACCTGTATCTGATGTTGCGACAGCTGTACGACCTGCATGGATCCGACTGGCTGGTCGCCGAGCTGGACGGCAGGGTGATCGGCTATGCGCTGACGCTCCACAAGGCGGGCCGAGCCCTCCTGTTCACGTTCGCGGTGCTCGAGCAGTACCAGGGCAAAGGCTACGGTCGCGCCCTGCTCGACCACATGCTGCAGCAGTGTCGGACAGACGGGGCCGACGTGGTTTACCTGACGGTGCGCCCGGACAACCAGCCCGCGGCGGCCTTGTTCAAGCAGGCCGGGTTCGAATTCGTCGAACATGACGACCAGTATTTCGGTCCAGGTGAACCTCGAGGCATATTCGAGTACCGATTGCGGAGCCGACACCTGGACTCGTGACCCACGGAATCGGCTGTCGAGCCATTGTCCAGCGGCGCCTTCGCGGATCGCAGTCATCGATGCTGTGATCGAAATTTGCTGCGACCCAATGTCATTGATCCGTCGAAGCCGACTCGAAAGTACCGCGTCCAGGTTTGACACATCAACATCGGAATTCGCTCAAATCTCAACTAGAACCTGTTACAGTCTGCCGATTCGAGGCACTCTCCCACGCCTCACATCGGAAGGTTTCGCTCATGTACGACCGACGCCCCTCGGCCAACACCGTCGTTCGCCAAGGGATGAATCGCCGGAAATTCTTGGCGGGCACTGCAATTGCGGCCGGGGCAATGGCGCTCAGCCCGGCCGCGTGGACCGCCAAGGCGTCGGCGGCACCCATCGGCAACGGGGATCACGTGCCGAATCTGATCATCGGCAGCGGCTACGGCGGCGCGGTCGCCGCGCTGCGCTTGTGTCAGGCAGGCAAGCAGGTGGCGATGATCGAGATGGGCCAGAACTGGACCGCACCCGGTTCGGACGGAAAAGTCTTCTGCACCATGCTCGATCCGGACGAGCGCTCATATTGGTTCCGGACCAGAACCGAGCAGCCGGTCGGCTATTTCGTCGGGGCGGATATCAACCGAGACATCAGCCCGAGCGACGCAGGCGTGCTCGATTCGGAGCATTTCGCGGCGACGCGGGTGTATCAGGGCCGTGGTGTAGGCGGCGGCTCGCTTGTCAACGGCGGTATGGCACCGTTGCCGAAACAGGATTACTTCCAACAGATTCTGCCATCGGTCGACGCGACGACGATGTACTCCACCTATTTTCCGCGCGCGCAGGCCGCGCTCGGCGTCAACAATGTCGACTCGTCCTGGTTCGAATCCGCCGAATGCTACAAATACGCGCGGGTCAGTCGCGTAACCGCCAATAACGCAGGCTACACAACAACATTCGTGCCCAATGTCTACGACTTCAGCTACATGCAGAAGGAGCAGGCGAATACCGTCACTCGCTCGGCGCTGGCCGGTGAGGTGATCTATGGCAACAACTACGGAAAGCGCTCACTCGACAAGACCTATCTGGCGGTGGCCGCCGCGACCGGCAAACTGAGCATCTCCCCGCTGCACAAGGTCACCAGCGTGGCACCGGCCGCGAGCGGTTACACGGTGGTCATCACGCAGATCGACGTGCTCGGCAATACGGTGGCGACAAAGACCGTCACCGCGGACAAGGTCTTCTTCGCGGCGGGCAGCGTCGGCACCAGCAAGCTGCTCGTCACCATGAAGGCGCTGGGCAAGCTGCCCAACCTGGCCGATTCGGTCGGCGCGGGCTGGGGCAATAACGGCAATGTGATGGTCGGCCGGGCCGGACTGGATTTGACCGGCGCGCTCCAATCCGCGATTCCCTGCATGGGCATCGACAACTGGGCCGATGCGAATGGTCCGGTATTCGCCGAAATCGCCCCGTTCCCAACGAGTACCGAGAACGGCGTGAACCTCTATCTGGCGATCACCAAGAACCCCAACCGCGCCAAGTTCACCTACAACTCGTCCACCGGCGGAGTAGATCTGTCCTGGCAGGCGTCGTACACCCAACCGTCGATCGATGCGGCGAAGCGCGTCTTCGACGCCATCAATTCCAAGGCGGGCACGATCTACCGGACCGATCTGTTCGGCGTCTACAAGGTCTGGGGCGACGACTTCGTCTACCACCCGCTCGGCGGCTGCCTACTCGGACAGGCCACCGATAACTACGGCCGCCTGAATGGATACTCCGGGCTGTACGTCATCGACGGGTCGCTGATTCCTGGCAACACCGGCGTCAACCCATTCCTGACGATCACCGGCCTCGCGGAACGCAATATCGAAAAGATCATCGCCACCGACCTGGCATGACACTCGGCCGGTCCGTGCGGGGGCGGTCAGCTTTCTTCCCCGTCCGGATCGGGCCATGCGTCATCGATCGGCCAGCCCGCGGCCTGCAAATGCGCTCGGACACGGGCGATATCGGATTCGAGTGGCATCTCATTGGTCAGTTTGGTGATGAGCACGCCGACATCGACCCGATCGGCCGGTATGGCACCCTGCTCGATCAGCGCGTTCGCCACCTGCCGCACATCCGCTTCGGGGAGTCGCCGCGAGAGCAGGGCCAGCAATGGCACATAGTCCGGATCCGGCACGCCGTGCGGATATCCGGCCCGCAACCACGCGACGATTCTGGTGAGGAGATCTGATAGGGCCATAGGAGGTATCAGGCGTCGGAGGGGTGTGCCAGCGGCCACCCAACGGCTGCGAGCCGGGCCGCGACCCGATTCACATCGTCCTCGCCCGGCGTCTCGTGCGCGAGTTTGCCGATGGCGTCCTGGACCTGCCCCCGGTCGATCACGCCATCGGTATCCGCCGCGATCAACTGTTCGACAACCTCACCGACCTCGTCCTCGGTCAGCTTGCGGTGCAGCACGGCGAACAATGCGACGTAATCCTCAGGTGGGACGCCGTGCGGATACCCGGCACGCAGCCAGTTCAGAACCGATCCGAGTATGGATGCTTTGGATGTCATGAGTTCATTTCTTGGGAGGTTTGGCGCCGAACAGCTGGATGTCGAAGGTGTGGCTGATGAAATCCTTTGCGATATAAAGGATTCCGAAGACCACCGCGACGATGACAATCGCGAAGCAGAGGTACGCGACGACCTGGGCGACTTGGTTGCGCGCACCGGCACCGTCGGCGGTGGCGGGCTCCATCGACCAGAGCCGAATCCCGGTCGCGAAAATCACCGGTAACCCGGTCCCCAGCAAGACGGCGATCAGCGTCACCTCGCCCAGCGACTTGGCGATAGCGGTGAACGTATCCATGAATCCAACCTCCTCAGACCGACGCGCCGGCCTTGGCCTCGACGTTGGACGCAGGCGTGAGCCCACCCTCCCATTCGTCATTGACATTGCTGGTGTCGACCGGATCGCGCCGCGACCGCAGGTACATGTAGGCCGACATCGCGATCAGAATCGCGAAGTCGATGAGCACGCCGCCCAGGCCGCCGACCAGATCAGCGATCCACCAGCACACCGCGCCGACCAGACCCGCGAGCGGGAGCGTGAACAGCCACGCGACAACCATCCGGCCCATAACACCCCAGCGCACCTCCGCGCCCGGCTTACCGAGCCCGGTACCGAGGATCGAACCGGTCGCGGTCTGCGTCGTCGAGAGCGGAAGTCCGAACTGCGCAGACGTGAGAATAATTGCAGCCGAGGACGATTCGGCCGCGAACCCCTGCGGCGGATCGAGCTCGACCAAACCCTTGCCGAGGGTGCGGATAATGCGCCAGCCGCCGAGGTAAGTGCCCGCGGCGATCGCCACCGCACAACAAATCTTGACCCACAATGGAATCGCGTCGCTATTGGTGAACGTGCCGTGCGCGACGAGCGCCATGAAGATGACGCCCATCGTCTTCTGCGCATCATTCGTACCGTGCGCGAGCGAGACGAGCGCGGCGGATCCGATCTGCCCCCAGCGGAACCCGTCGTTCACCTTCTTCTCGACCGATCGACGCGTCAGCCGATAGACCAGAAATGTGCCGAGCCCGGCCACGAGTGCGGCAACGAACGGCGCCAGTAGCGCGGGCACCAGGATCTTGCTGATCAGACCCGTCTTCTCATTCCCGGTCCAGATCACCCCACTGGCGCCGAGCGCAGCCACCGCCGCACCGATGAGACCACCGAACAGCGCGTGCGAGGAACTCGACGGGATACCGAACAGCCAGGTGAACAGATTCCATAGAATCCCACCGACCAGACCGGCGAACACGATGTGCAGCAACTCCATATGGTGCACATTGCCGATATTCAGCAGCCCACCCGACACCGTCTTGGCCACCTCGACCGATAGGAAGGCACCGATCAGGTTGAGTACGGCCGACATACCAACCGCTACCCGCGGGCTCAGCGCACCGGTAGCGATCGAGGTCGCCATGGCATTGGCGGTATCGTGAAACCCATTGGTGAAATCGAACGCCAACGCGGTCACTATGACGATCAGAAGCACGATCAGTTCAGCGCTCACCCAGACATTTTCATGCGCGCGCATCCCGGCTGCTATAGCGGAGCGATCTGTTCACCCACTATTTAGCCGACCACAAGAAGCCGGACAGGTGCCACCGGCCTGGAGTACCCGAGCCGCCGAACCCGTGGCTGTCCTGGCCCGACGGCTACCGCAGGCGACTTCGATCAGCCGCAACCGTAGTGCGACCAAATCACCACGGCCGCAGCGAAAGTCGCCGCTACGGTGCGGTGCAGCGGAAACGGCACCTCCGCGCCCTTTTCGAGTTCGAGCCATGACGGCGTGCAGCCGCATTTCCAAGGGATGACGAGCGCCGAAGTTCCGATGGCCGGGGCCGGATCGCGTTCACCATCGGTGGGAAGGGTCGGGCGACCGTCCTGGACGAATATTGGAATACCGCCGCACTGAGAAACTAGCTGTTCGGAATTGCGTGAACCGATGAACTGGCACCCTGTAGCACGGTCGACCATGCTCACCGATGCCCGCGTATCCCCGGGAGATGCAACGAGCGTCAGAGCATCCCATGAGCCGGACGTGCACCTTCGAGTCAACCTGCGCGGAGTGATCCTGGACTTCATAGCGCGGGCCAGCGCCGCCGAGCAGTTCATCGAGGACCACAAGACCCACCACTATGTCGACGCTGTTTCGGTAATCCCGGGCGACGGGCGCGGGCTGCCGCGGCTCCCCAACGAGGAGTTATATGCCGGGCCGTAGAACCGGCTGGCCTGTGGGTCCCGGTTCGGTATGGTTGCCGGACCGACCTGATCGATTGCACGTCGGCCCCGGGGGTCAGCAAGGAGTTCGCCGTGGTTACGCCACATCAACCCGAATCGTTTCCGCCGCAAGGGAATTACCCTAATCCGCAAGGGTACCCTTATCCGCAGCAGCGTCCGGAGTATCCGCCGCCCGGATTCGGTGTACCGCCGCGGGCGGGCGCCTCGCCGCTGGACTGGATCACCGCAGGGCTGCTCGTCCTGTCCGCGATTCTGATGGGAATCTGGCGATTCACCGACGACTACCTCGATTTCGGGGACCAAATCCCGTTCCTGCTCACCGCCGCGATCGCCGTGGTGGCGGCCATTATCCTGGTGACCGGCGCCGGCGCCAAGAACGGTGCTTTCCGTGCACTCGCCGCCGTCGCCGCGGGCGCGCTGTTCGCCCCGGGTCTCTCGCTCGTGATAGGTATGGCGCAGCACTCGGAATACGCCGAGGTCAAGGATTTCGCCCTCGGCGTTCCCGCCGCGCTACTCGCCCTGGTCGCTTCGGTGACGGCGATCATCGCGTCGTCCCGGTCGTCCGCGCCGCGAACCCCGACCCCGCCGCAGTGGCAGCAACCACCTGCCCAACAACCACCCGGCCAATACCCGCAACACCAGTACCCACCGCACTCCTCCTGGCCGCCGAGGTAGTCCTTTTCCGGACGCTGATTCACTGCCCACGGCGAACTGCACTGGCCACAACGGGCCGCCGCCACTACGCCGTCGCACCTCGGCACCGCTACAGTCGCCCGCGATGTGAAAGCCCGCTTCGGGTGCGGCCGAACGGAATTGGATGCCGCTATGGCTATCGGTCACCGATACCGAACGACGCGCGACCGCGGATACTTTGCTGTGCAAGCGTGGTAGCTATCGTGTGACGTCGCCCCAGATCAGTTTGGCGAGTTGGTCGCGGTCGACGGCGTCGAGTTTGGTGCAGGCCCGGTAGATGTGGCCTTCGACGGTGCGTACCGAGACGAACAGCCGCTCGGCGATCTGGCGGTTGGACAGCCCGCGCGCGATGAGGGCGGTGATCTCGCGTTCGCGGTCGGTGATCGGCAAGGGGCGGGCAGCGGATGCGATGGCGGGAGTGGTCGCTCCATCGCACCGTGCGGCAAGGTCCAGGGCGCGGGCCGCGGCTTGGGCGCTGAGTCGGCGTTGACCTGCATGGTCATGGATCGGTACTGCTTGCGCGGCGGCGTCGGCGGCTGCCAGTAGTAGTCCGGCGCTTTCGAATTCGACACTGACTGCGGAAAGCGCGTGTGTGTCGGAGTTTTCGAAGGCGGCGGCGTGGCGGGCGTAGATCGCCACTACCGGCCCTTGCACGCGGTCGGCCAGTGCGGCCAGCCGCGAAGCGAGGGTTCGGTCGCCGAATCGGGTGGCGTGGTGCAGGGCTTCGGCTTCCAATGCGTACTGGCCCGCGGTGTGGGAGAGGGCTGCGGCCTGGCGGGCGAGTTCGACCGCGGCATGCTGACTGCCGGAGCCCGCCGCCAGCCATGCGCGGGCGATCATGCGTTGCGGTTCGTGCAGGGCCAGGTGCGGTCCGGTGTATTCTTCGGCCTCGCCGAGGACCCGTTCGGCTTGTTGGGAGTCGCCCAGCGCCGCGTAGGCGCGGGCCAGAATCAGCTGCGCAGGCAGTTTCCAGGGTAGTGAGGTTTCGGCGTTGAGTGCGGCGAGGGCTTGTTCGAATGCGGTGATCGCCTCGCGGAAGCGGCCACGGTAGGTGGCGACGACACCGCCCGCGATTTTGGCGATTGCCCAGCCGAGAAACTGTGCGGCGGAGGAGAACTCGCTGTATTCGGTGGCCCGCTGTTCGGCGAGGTCGAGTTCGCCGATGATTGTCAGTGACAGCACGTCGCCGTAGCGCACCATGACCCGGATCATGCCGTCGGTGTTTTTCTGCTGCGCCCGGCTGCGGGCCGCGATCGGTGCGAAGTCGGCGCCACGCCCCGCTACCGGCATCGCCAGGCCGAGGGCGAACGCGGCCCAGTCGACAGCTTGTTTCGGGGAGTTCACGTCGGCGAGTACAGATTCGGCGCCCTCGATGCCGACAGCGATTTTGTTCTCGTGTATCGCCATGGTCGCGTTCACGGCATCGATGATGAGACGCAGGGCGGGATGCTCGACGCGGTCGCCCAGCAGGTCCATTATTTCATGGCCGCGGTCGACATCGCCCACACACCAGAACAGCAGGCTGGCACGCGGAACACCCCATTGGACGAGTTGAAGTTGATCGAGGCGGTCGGGATCGAAGTCGGCCAGGATCTCGTCGGCTTCCTGCGGTCGGCCCTGCCACAGCAGGGCGCGGGAGAGTAGTTCGGCCGCGGGCAGCCCGCCGCCGCGCTCGCATGCGGCGCGCGCGAGGCGTTCGCCCAGCGACAGGTTGGACAGGGCGACAGCATCTTTGGCGGCGGTGATCAACAGGTCGTTGTCGATGGGCTGGGCGCTGTCGACGCACAGTTGTGCCAGTCTGATGCGGTGGGCGGCGGTACTCAGATCCTGCTCGCGCAGCCTCTCGACGATGCGACCCCGCCGCTTGCGTGCAGCGGCGGTGCCGATTCGGCGGCGCACCACGTCACCGAGCAGCGGGTGGCTGAAGCTGGCGCTGACAGACCAGCCGTCGCGGCTGGTGCGTATCAGACCGGAGATCTCGGCGGCGTCCACGGCGTCCTCGCCGACGAGGTCGGTGAGGACATCGATGTCGAGCGGCGCATAGAGTGCCAGCATCTTCAGGGTTTCCAGGACCGGCTCGCCCACCCGGGCGAGCCTGCCGTCGAGCAGGTCCACCAGTCCGGACGGCACCGCGGCGGGTCCTCGTAGCTGCCAGACCCCGTTGACTTCGGTCAGGGTGCCCGCCTCGACGGCGCCTTCGACCATGTTGCGCAGGAACAGCGGATTTCCGCCCGATGACTCCCACATGACGTCGGCGCTGAGGCCTTCCAGGGTGCCGCTCAGGACGGTCTCGACGAGTGCGACGCACTGCTGTTTCGTCAGTGGTTCCAGTTCGATGCGTTCGAGGTAGCCGTCCTTCCACAGCGAAGTGACCGCATCGGGGACCGGTTCGCCGGTGCGGACGGTGGCCACGATAGGAGCGGCGCGGTCGACGGCGATCTGGTGCAACAGAGTCGCGGAGAGTTGGTCGAGCAGGTACGCGTCGTCGACGCCGATCACGGTATTTTGTTGGGTGAGTAGGTTTTCCCTGGCCGAGCAGAGCAGTGCGATGGGATCGCGAGACGCGGTCGGGGCGATCCACGGCGCGAATACACCCAGTGGAATGGCCTGGGACGACTCGGTACAAGCCGCCCACCGGACGGGAGTGCCCAGTGCCGAGGTCACCAGTCGGGCGAGGGTCGTCTTGCCGACCCCGGCGGCACCGACGAGTACGACACCGCCGACATCGCCGCTCGTCAACGCTGTGCGAACGGCCTCGTATTCGACGGGACGATCGAGCAGTTGCCAGCGCTCCCCCATGAGCAATGATTCTAGATCTTGCCCACCGGTGCTGCGACGGGTTTTCGCTGGCGAGCGCACTGCCTTGGTACCGGCCCGGCCTCCTGCCGCCGATCGCGCGGGCGGCGCGGTGGTCATTGTGGAAGTTGGTCGGGGGTGGGTTCGAGGCGGGGGGCGTTGTTGACGTTGTGACGATAGTTGCTGGATGCTTCGTACACGCGCTGCTTGAGCCGGTTGATCGATCCCAGTGGCCGGTGGGCATCCAGACCACGCCAGGAGTTGAACGACAACACGTCGTCACCGAAGGCGCGCCGTTGCGGGGTGTAGGGGTCCTGGCGGTCGAAGCGGATGGTCGCCACCGTCCGGTGCGGTGATTCGGCTTCGGGCCATGCGGCGGTCGCGTCCTCGATCGGCATGGTGTCGAGGTCGGTGCACAGCTGCACGCGCAGCTCGTATTCGGCGCTGTGGCAGGCGAAGAAGTCGACGACCATGTCCTGGTGCGCGTTGGCGCCCGCGTCGTGGCCCACCGGTTGACCCGCCAGGGCGCTGACTTCCGGTGAAACCGGCGTGTAGAGGATCTTGGCGATGTAGTCGCCGTAGCGCAGGGGTGCCGAGGAATAGAACGTTTCGCCCAGGATGTGGGTGTTGGGCCGTACGAACACGCCCAGGTTGGGCGGCACGGGACGTCCGATACGCCGCAACACGTGCTCGTCGAGCGCGGAAAGGACGGTACTGCCCGTGTGTAGGACCGGATCGGGCAACCGGGCCAGCACCCACGCGGTGGGCATTCCCCGGGTGTAGTAGGCGTGGGCGTCGGCGAACAGGAATTCACGGTGGGTCACCATGATGAAGTCCTGGGTGGTGGCCTCGTCGCCGGGCAGGGCGCGCGGCCCGTCCACGCCGAGCACTTTGATTCCCAGCCCGCGCACGCCGCGCAGCTGGTCGCTGCGGATTACGCCGGAGGTGCTCGACAGCCGGGCGACGACCGGATACGAGGCCGGGGTGGCGAACAAGCCCTGGGCCAGTTCGGGTGGCAGACCGGGGTGAACGGTGAGCTCGCCGCGCAGGATGCCGTGGCTCTTGGCGTGCGCGTCGCGCAGTCCGTGCTTGTACTTGCGATAGGCCCGCTCGTTGTTGCTGCGCAGCACCGCGATGATCTTGTCGATGTCGCGGTCTTCGTCGGGTCGTGGCCGTTCCAGGTCGTCGCGGTAGCGAAGGTAGGTAGGGGTGGTCGTGCGCGGTGCGGTCAGGTCGGTCATCGCGGTCGTTTCCTTTCCGGCTCACGCAGCGGGCCGACGCCGCGCCACGGAGCGAACGGGTTGGCGACACCGTCGAGCGCGGGCGCCAAAGTGGGAAAGTGACGCAGTAGGACGCTGCGCATAGTGTTGTCGCGGACCCACGCCATGCCGGCCTCGGTGTAGATCTCGGGACGGAAGTCGGTGGTGAAGAACCGGTCACCCGACAGCCGCCGCGAGGCCATCAGTACGAACACACGGAATGCGGTGTCGCTGAAACCGAATCCGGGTGGTTTGGGCTCGGCGTAGAGCCCGACCATGAGATCGACATCTTCCACATCGCCGTAGACCCGCTCGAGTTCACGCGCCCATACCGGGTTGTCGGTCAACTCGTCGAACGAGGTTGCAGGTGGCAGGCGCAGTTGGCGGCGGAACTCGTTGTAGCGCGGTACTCCTCGTTCACGGACCCGCAGGATGTCCACGGTCGCGAGATCCGTCAGCGGGTGGCCGGGGCGGGCGAGTTTCTGCAGGTGGACCGGATAGTTGTGCAGGGTCAGCGCACCGGGATTGGCGCGGCCGAACGAGTAGAACAACGCATCCATCGGCGTCTCGGCCAGACGCTCGCGGATGTGGGTGACCCCCAGATCGGGCAACTGATACTCGGCGACGACACTGTCGTCGGCCAGGCTGCGGACCACGAAGTCGTCGGGGATCAGGGGATGCATCCGGTACACGGCGACGAATTCCTCGGTCAGCGAATACGGGACGCCGTGGTCATCGGTAGCGGAACCGGGTATGCCGCACAACACTTCGTTGCCGCTGAGGCGACCGAACCGGCGAGCGATCCGCTCCCCGAGGACGCCGAACCAGTTGGCGCGCATGGCGGCGACGGTGGTGGGGTGGGCGATGATGGCCGGTGTCCAATCGATGGTGTGGATCTTGGCGATCAATGCCGAGTTGACCAGACGGGCGGTGTCGTAGAGCTGCTCGTCGCTCATATCGGGGTAGCGGCGGGCCAGGCGCTCGCAGATCGCGTTGTGTTCGCGCATGAACAGCGAATGCAACAGAGCGAGTCCGACCCAGGCGTTGGCCGCGGTGCCGGACAGGTCCAGCAGGCCTTCCACATCCAGCGGCGGTAGTCCCAATTCGTCGACCTGGACTCGCCCTTTCTCCCTGGCCCGTAGTGCCGCGGCGAATTTCGGTGTGCTGCCGTAGATCTGGGAGGCATCCCACCAATGGGATTCCTGGGTCGGGTAAGTCGGGGCGCCGCCGGGTTCGGGGCTGGGGACCGTGGGGGTGCGCGGGATCGTCATGGGCGGCACCGGCCACGGATCCAGATCGGTCAGCGGAACCGTCCAGGGCTCCGTATCGCTGTCACCGTGGCTGACCCAATCGTGGACCTCGAACTGAATCCAGGCCGCCGCCAGCAGATTCAACGTGGTCGCCGGCTGAAATCGGTCGCGAGTCAACAGATCCCGGCTGATCAGCCGCGGGTTTGGTTCCATTATCCGGTCGGAATCCTCCGGGTAGGTGTATTCCAGCGGGATGTTGCGACCGAACCGGCAGCCGACCGAACCCGCGCGGGGCTCGGCGAGAGTGTTGTAGGTCCCGTCGACGGTTCGTGCGCGCAGGTGCTCGCCGACAGCAGACCCGTCGGTGGGCAACGGTCCGTCCGGATGAGGACCGGTGTCGAAGAGATTCTCGGCGCGCAGGCGGCTGCGCAAGCCGACGAGGACGGCCAATCCCAGCGGCGAGGGCAACCTGAACCAGCCGACACCGCGATCGAGCGCCTCGGCGACCGCGACCAACAGCCGGGTAACGGGCGGCAGGCGACGCGACGACGGTGGATTGGTCACCGGCGGTGGAATTGTCGGCTTTTCACTGACCATGACGAACCTCCACGTGGCTGGCGCGAGCTGCGACGCGCCAAGATCGAATTCGCATGCCAGTCTCCGTGGCGACCGGACACCAGTCGCGAGTAGTCGACTACGCCAAACCCGATTGCTGCGGCAGAAGTGCCGATCCCCCGGGACCACGACACTGTTCTACAGCGACGACCCACCGCCAGGGCGAGCCGTTCCGTTCCGAGCAATCCGGCCTCTTACTCCACACACGCCGCCGACGTCGCGCGGCAGCAGGTGCCAACGCACCCAATCGGGTAGCGCGGTACGCGCGCCCACCGGCCCCGGTTGGTCAACGCTGTCTTAGATGGTGCTGCCGGGCAGCGGGAGGATCCCGGCAACTGCGAGAAAGGGGCGCTCGGGTGATCACTCCGATCGAAATCAAGGTCAATCTCGACGGCGACGTCGCGGAGGCACTGACCCGGCTGGAGTGCACGGGCCGGCCGGCAGTCGACCGTCGCATCTGGTTCGCCGAGCCCCGTCCCACCGGTCCGGACACAGCGCCGACACTGCTGTCGAGCCGAATCGCTATCCGGTTGCGCTGCGGCGAGACCGACGATCTGACCGTAAAACTGCGCCCCTGCCTGCCATCGCAATTGGTCGGCAGATGGACCACCTCCTTCACCGACGATGCACTGCGGTACCGCATCGAAGAAGACTGGAACGCGCAACGCCGGGTCCTGTCCGCCTCGGCAGTCAGTGACCGACCGGCCGGATCCCTGCGCGACGCGACAGTGCACGGCGCCGACGTCACCACCGTTCTGGATACCGCCCAGCGCCAACTCCTGGTGAGCTGCACACCTCCGGGGGTAGCAGTCGATCGCCTCCTGGCCATGGGCCCCATCGCGTCGACAAAGTGGACGAACGTGCGCGTGGGCGATCTACACGTCGATGCCGAACGCTGGACCATCGCCGACCTCGACCTGCTCGAGCTGTCCCTGAGAGTCACTCCCGCACACGGTGAGTCACACACCGAGGTGCGAAACCGCGCCCTCCACCGGCAACGCAAATTCGAGGCCGCGGTACGTCGACGTGGTCTGCACGTCGCGACCGGCGATACCAAGACCCAGCAGGTGCTCGCCGCGTTGACAGCGCGATCGATCCCCCGGCTATCGGATGCCGACCAGCCTCGGTGACGGCGTCAGGTTCGGTCTGCTGACGGCATCGCGCACGTCGGCCGGCCAAATGGAAAGTCGATAGACGGGGTCGATGTCGAAGTAGTCCTCGGGCCCGACCAACACCCTCGTACGTATGTCGATGCGATACCGCTGGTACCGACCCGAATGGATCGGAGACCGGCTTGTTGTCGAGATGATCGACTTGGCGATGCCGTCGCTCGGCTGAACGGTATTCATATGCCGGCATCGAACGCCGATCCGTCAGCAGGTGGCGGGTGCGGGCTCGCCGAGAATCCGGGCGTTCAGCCACGGCAGCACCTCGGGGGCACCGATCACCGCGGCCGACAGATGCTCGAACGCTGGCACTTGCAGCGTCTGCACCTGTACCCCGGCCGCACACCAGTGGCTGTCGACATGGTCGATCGCTTCGATCGGAATCAGGGGATCGGTCGGCGAATGCCATTCGAACACCGGTATTTCCGGCACCCGATCGTAGAATTCCAGACTGTTCTCCCGCAACACCGCCCGAGCTTCGGGGAGGGCAGCAGTCGGGGTGCTGGCCAGATATTCGCGGGCGCTGCCGCCGACACCGGTGAAGAGGATCTGGTTGGTGCAGCTGTTGGCCATGGCGTCCCGGACGGCCAAGCCGCGCTTGTTGAGATACGCGCTGACCGGCATCCGCTTCGGGTACTCCCGCTCCAGGCCGATCGCCGCCGCCATGGCCAGTCCGAAGGCCGGATGCGTCTCCATGCCCACCGCCTCCGCCATTGTCTCCATGTTCATCGGAGCGCCGCCGATGGCCGCACCCGCAAGCTCCAGTTCCGGCGCGTACGACGGCTGCAGCGCAGCTGCCCATCCGGTGGCCATGCCGCCGCCGGAGTAACCGGCCAGCACCACCCGGCTGTGCTGCACGGCGAGTTCGGGCAGCCGTTTCACCGCGCGGACACCGTCCAATACGATCTGGCCGCCCAAACGCGCAGCGCCGAAAGCGAAGTTCGGGCCGAGATGATCCGGCAGCGCGACACTCCAGCCCTGTGCCAGGGCCATGTTCAAAATCGACGCCGTGGTAACCAGATTCGGATCGCCGGTGTACAGCTGGTGCGATACCGCGCAGGCGGTGCCGAGCGCATTGATGAAGTGCTGATACGACAGTAGCGGCCCGTCGGGTTGATGACCGATGGGGGTAAGGATCGTGGTGGTCGCCGCGATCGGCGCGCCCTGCGAGTTGGTGGACCGGAATGCGACCTGCGTGACGGTGGTGCCGGGGAACAGGACCACGGGCGGCAGCGCCCGCACGTCGAGCACGTCACCAGGCCGGTGCGCCGCCAGATCCGCCGGGGCGGCGAAGAACGGGTCCGGATCGGGCTGCGGATACAACGGTTCTGCGGTTGCCGTCGTCGCCAGCAGCAGCCCGAGTGCCACGCTCCCGAGCGCACTCAGGATCCGTACCGAACCACTGCGCCTGCTGCGGAGAAAGCGAAGAAACCGACGAGTCACGACCATGACCTCCATGGGTAGTTCACGGCATTCGTTTGACCAGCAAGTCCGAGCTCACGTGCGACCTTATCGGCAAACTTTCAGCGATACGCCGAAAATAGCCGATGCGCTGGGAAAATAGCACTGCAAACTCGATGGAGGCAAACCTCAGCGTCGGAGCGGCGTGCTCGGCGAGATCGGGTACCCGCGATAGCCATTCGGACAGCCGGGATCCTTGCGATCGGTCCATCGTCGCCGGCGCACGCCGGAAGTTGGGGCATCGCATCACCGCGTATTCACAATCAGCAGCGCCCGCGCACCCTCGCGCACGATCTCGTCGAGAGGGCGAGAACGACCCGCAGTCCGGCACACCGCAGCCGTTGGAACCGTCGCTTCGATCCGCGCCATCGTCTGCTCGGACAGACTCACCAGCAGCCGATGGTCGTACGGCCACAGGTTGCCGATGGTCTTCGTCAATCCTCACGGTCTGTCGACAAACCCCGATCCGACAGCACTTGCGCGAACTTTCCAGACACGATGAAACACAACCCGTACAGAATGGCGCGGACTGCGTGATGTGACCGGTTCATCCGACGGTCATCTCGCCCATCTCCGACCAGCCGCCGGCCTCGATGGTCTGGCTGATGATCCGTGGGGTCGACTCGAGGGCCTGCGGCAACTCGTCCATCGCGGTCTCGAAGTGGGCACTGCGGACGTGGGCGGCGCCCGCGGCCTGGTCACGGAAGGCTTCCACGAGAACGAATTCGGTGGGGTCATCAACACTGCGGGACCAGTCGAACCAGAGGTTGCCCTCCTCGGCGCGGGTGGCGGCGGTGAACGGAGTGACGAGGTCGAGCCAGCGATCGGTCCACTCGGGCTTCGTCTTGAACTTCACGACGATGAAGATCATTGCGCTTCTCCTCGGTGCGTCGGGCTGCCGCGACACCGCCCGACCCTCCGCGGGTTCGGGCGGTGCGCGTTGCGAACTACCCATTGTCGGACGGCTAGGACGGCTCCGCCGGCGGCTGATACGTGACCTCCCGAGCGACGGCTTCGTCGACCTGCTCAGGAGTCAACAGCGCCACGGTATGCGAGAACGCCGCACCGGAAGCAGCAGTACGGATCGCCAGTGCCGCAGCCGAAACCTCGTCCGGGACATCACCGATCACGAACAGATCATCCTCACCGAAGGCGAAATAGCAGACATCCACCTGACCGCCCACACTTTCGACCATTTCGGTGATGGCCGCCCGGCGGACGCTGCCACCCTGCGCGAGCAGACCGCGCGCCCCCTCCGGTGAGTAGCTGACCCGCCACAGATACTTCGGCATTCCGGTCTCCTCCTTCTCGCAGGACGATCTGGGCGAGACCGACCATACGGTCTCGCCGACCGCCGGGCGTCACTGCAGGAGTGGCGTTGTAGCAATGATGCAGCAACGTAACAGCCGAATTCGGCGCTAACCGATCGGCAGCGCGGTCAGGATCGGGTCGTAAGCCCAGTTCAACATGCGTTCGGCGTCGTTCTTTGCGGCGACGGCGCTGTCGGGTGAGCTGTGCAGGACCACACCGATCAACGGTATTCCTGCCCTGACCGTCTCGAACAGCAGGCAGGTTCCCGCAGCGTCGGTGGATCCGGTTTTGATGCCGATAGTGCCGGGATAGTCGTGCAGCATCCTGTTCGTGGTCTGCCAGAGGTGATCGCGGTTGCCCGGGCCGGCGGGCAGGTGATAGCTCTGCGACCCGGCGATGTCGCGGAACACCGGCAGGCTCATCGCGCGCATGCCGAGGGTCACCAGGTCCGCCGGTGTGGAGTAGGTGGAGTAGTCGGTGGGGGCGGGCAGCCCGCTGGGGTCGGTGAAATATGTTCCCGCCAGGCCCATTTGACGTGCGGTGTCGTTCATTTTGGCGATGAAGCCGTCTTGGCCGGGCCCGTATGCCTCGGCAAGGGTATAGGCGGCGTCGCAGCCGGACGGCAGCATCATCGCGTATAGGAGCTGTCGCGCGGTGAGCACCTCGCCGGGGACCAGGCCTGCGTTGCTGCCGTCGTACTTGGCGCCATAGGCGATGATTTCTTGCGGCACGGTAATGGTCCGGTCGAGGTCGCCGGCGTTGATCACGACCAGTGCCGTCATCACCTTCGTGATGCTGGCGATCGGGACCGGGGTGTTCGGCTGTCGCGACCACAGCATCGTGCCGGTGACTCCGTCTGCCAGCGCTGCTCCCGTCGCCTGCACTGCGTCCGGCTCAGAAGTCATCCAGGGCAACTGAATATGGGCCTCGCTCGCGGCGGGAGCGGCCGTGACGCCATGACCGACTACGACGACCAGCGCCCCGACTACGACAGACTGCAACAATCTGGCAAATGTCCGCATGGCCACATTCTGTCGTGTAAACCCCTCCACCAGTGGGATTTCACCGACCGGATTACCGCGCCGTTCCAGCAACAGCGTCCAGTCAGCTAATTCGAGATGCGCTGAGCCCGACGCTTCTCGCCTGCGACCGTTCGCTCAGCGGCATGGCCGTGCCGCTCCGCAGACGAGATCGGCGTTCAGGGGCCCGTGCGGGCCCGGCGTCAAGCCGCCGTGGAGTATCGGCGAACCGCCAGCCGGAACTCGCCACGCTGATCGAGCAGGGCAGATTCCATGGCGATGTCCTCGATGTCGGTTGCGGGGAGCGTGATCGATGAGATCAGGCCGGCGCGAATCCATGGCAATCTGCCCCCGGTGATGCCGGCGGACGCGGGTTTCCGGTTCGAGGGTTTGCACAACGCCGAGCTACTCGGCTTCCTTCGGTCATGAACCGCACTCTCACACAAATGCCAGGCCATACCTCAAATGGTGGTGACGAAGCCGCCGTCGATCCGCAGGTCGGATCCGGTGATATTGGCGGATCGATCGCCGGCCAGGAACACGACCAGGTCGGCAACCTGCTCCGGAGTGGTGAACCGGCCCATCGAGGCAGCACCGGCTGTCGCGGACCTGACTTCTTCGGGGGTCTGACCGCTGGCGTCGGCGATCGTGTCGGCCACTCCGCCTTCATCCAGCCACAGCCCGGTCGTTACTGGTCCGGGGCTTATCGAGTTGACGCGAATGTTCTTCGGTCCCAATTCCTTTGACAAAGCCTTGCCGAAGTTGGTGACGGCAGCCTTGGTGGCACAGTAGTCATAGATCCCGGGGTCGGGATAGTAGGCGTTGACCGATCCGATGATGACGATCGAGCCGCCGCCACGGCGGTACATCTGTGGCAACGCGGCCCGGGTCGGCCGCACCGTCCCCATCACATTGAGATCCCAGGATGCCTGCCACTGGTCGTCGGTAACGTGTGCGATTCCGCCCGGTTGCACAGTGACCGCGCCGACGTTGTTCACCAGTACATCGATGCCGCCGCGGTCTGCTGCGGCCGCAACCAGGTCATCGGCGCCGCCGGGCTGTGACAAATCGGCGGACACGAAAGTCACTTTCCCCGCCGTTTCCAGCGCCGCGAGATCGGGGCCGCGGCTGCGTGATCCGGCCACGACGTGGGCATCGGCGTCCACCAGCGCTCGGGTGATCGCGAGCCCGATACCTTTGCTGGCGCCGGTAACGACGGCGGTCTTGCCCGACAGATGTAGATCCATGCTGTTACTCCCGTCGCCGACTCGGTTTGTGACCCCGAACACGCTACGCGCAGCTCAGCGCCGCCAGATCCACACCGCGACCTCGGAGTGCCGCAGCCGTATGCGCTGGCCCACCTCTTCTTCGCCGTATACGACCACCTGGCCGAATTCTGTCGACACTCCGACAGAATCGGCATCGTTCACCGCGTGAACGGTGTCCGGCCCTGCTCAATCCGGTCCCGACCCCGTCGTTGACAGCTGCTATACCTCCAATTATCTTTGCTATAAAAGCAAATTAGCTTTGTGGATAAACATATTAGCTGTCGCTTCTCCTCTGCCGGCCCGGCACGACAGAGGACGTTCTGTAGGAGGGCATCATGTCGTACCCAACACCCGACGCCACCGAGGTCATGCAATGGATTCGCGACACGGCCCACCCGCTCGACGTGGTCGAGCCCGACGGGCCACTTGCCGATCTCGAGGTGCTGGCTGATCGGGCCGGTGACGTCGCCGTCGTCGGTATCGGCATGACCATCCGCGCCGGGCACGAACTGTCTGCAACCGCGCATCGAATACTGCGGATATTGGTGGAGCAAAACGGATTTCGAGCGCTGGCAATGCTCGACGACGAGGCCGTCATCGCGGCCATCGACGAGTACGCGCGCACGGGTGTCGGCGACCCGCGGAAATTGCTCGACGATGTCTGGGTCCCGTGGCGCAACTCCGAGACACTCGCGGTGCTGGAATGGGCGCGCGCCTTCAATCGGGCGCACCCGGACGATCCACTGCGGCTGTTCGGCCTGACGCCGGAGGGTGCGAAGCCTGCACACTATGGGCAAGTGACAGCGTTCGTCAGAACTGTTGCGCCGGAACGACTCGGCGAGCTGAGCTCGCATTACGACCCGATTGTCACCGCCCACCGGTTGGGTGAGCACTTACAGCGCGCAAACGGCACCCACCCCGGGCGCCCGTTCGTGGACTATGCCCGAGATGCGCTGACACTGGTCGAGTCATTGCCCGGTGCTGCCGATGCGCCCGCCGTGCTCGACGCAGCCCGTCTCATCGTGCGATACCACGAGTTCAGCACCGCCTCCGGGCGCCGTGACTTCGCCGCCGAAACCGCGGACGCCGCCGACCGCATCACCGACTGGCACGACCGCACCGGGCACCGGATCGTGTACTGGGAAGGGGTGTCGAATACAGCCGTCGCAGACCGGCTCACCATGGCTGCGATGTCACAGGAGTTCCCAACCACAGGATCTCTGCTCCGGAAACGGTTCGGCACCGGCTACCTCTCGGTGGCGGTCACCTTCCATCACGGCAAGGTCCGCGCCAACATGGCAATCCCCGCGCCAGCGAAAGATTTCGCCGACATTGTGCTCGACCTTCCCGAACGCGAGAACTACCTGCTCGATTTGCGGAATCCGCCCGCGGATGCGGTACAACGATGGCTGCACCAGCCCGTCAAGCTCCGTCTCGTCATCGGAACCTACACGCCGGACCGCGACGCCGAGCACTACATCGCCGGTTCCGGCCTGGGTGATTGGTTCGACATCATGCTCCGGATCCGCACCATCACCCCGACGCACTCGCTCCTCGGTTCACAATGACTGTCTCGATCCGCGACGCACCCCGGTAGGTACTCCGCACGCAGGGTTCCAGGATTGGGGTTGCCGAATCCGGCACAGCCGGAGGCCCCGCGTTCAGCGCTACTCGCCTCGGTATCGGCCCGCTCATTCGCGTTCCTTGGCTGCTTCTCGAGCGCGGAGGTCCTCGTGCTCGCGGCGCTCGGGCGGTCTCGGCTGTCCGTTACGCACGCAGCGAGGGCGATGCTGGTTGCGCCGGGTATCAGCCCCCGATTCGCGTTCCGTTCTCGGGATGGAACAGATGTACTGCGGCGGGGTCGTTGACCTGGAGTGTTACCGTTTCGGCGAGTTTGGCCGGGGCACGGCTCGCCGAGCGGGCGACGAAGGTGGCCGGCTCGCCGTCGAGGCCCGTGATCGGAGCGCCCGGTATGCGCGCGTATACATATGATTCGCTGCCGAGTTCCTCGACCAGTTCCACGGTGACCGTGAAACCTGTTCCGTCGCGGCGGAGTTCGAGCTGTTCGGGCCGGATGCCGATGGTCACCTCGTCCAGGCCCGCTTCGGCGAGGCGGGTCATCTGCTCGCGCGGCAATTCCATTGTGGTGCCTGCGATATCGACGCCACCGGAGGTGAGGGGCACCCGGAACAGGTTCATCGACGGTGATCCGATGAATCCGGCGACGAACGCGTTCGTGGGCCGGTCGTAGAGCTCCGCAGGGGTGCTGAACTGCTGCAACCGGCCGTCGCGCAGTACCGCCACCCGGTCCCCCATGGTCATGGCCTCCACCTGGTCGTGGGTGACGTAGACGGTAGTGGTGCCCAGCCGTCGCTGCAGCGCCGCGATCTGGGTGCGGGTCTGCACGCGCAATTTGGCGTCGAGGTTGCTCAGCGGCTCGTCCATGCAGAACACCCGCGGCTCACGCACGATCGCGCGCCCCATCGCCACCCGTTGCCGTTGTCCACCAGACAGTTTCGCCGGTTTCCGGTCCAGATACGGCGTGAGACCGAGCAGTTCGGCGGCCTCGGCGACGCGACGTCTGCGTTCGGCTACCGGCACTTTCATCATCTTGAGGGCGAAACCCATATTCTCCCCGACGGTTTTGTTCGGGTACAGCGCGTAATTCTGGAACACCATGGCGATATCGCGGTCCTTGGACGACACACCGACCATGTCCTGACCGTCGATGCGGATGGAGCCGCCGTCGATCTCCTCGAGGCCTGCGAGCATACGCAACGCGGTGGATTTGCCCGAGCCCGACGGACCGACCAGGACGATGAACTCACCATCGGCGATATCGAGGTCGAGCGAGTCGACCGCGAGCGTCTCCGCGCCCGGATAGACACACGATGCGGAGTCGTAATGGATTGTGGCCATGAGTTTTTCCTTACTTGATGGCGCCGAAGGACAGGCCGCGCACCAGCTTGTTCTGTGCGAGCCAGCCGGCGAGGACGACGGGCAGGGCGCTGAGCACCGCGGCGGCGGACAGCCGCGCCCAGTACAGGCCTTCGCCGGTGATGAAGCCGACCAGGAACACCGGAATCGTCTGTGCCTGTACAGCGGTCAGGTTCACCGCGAAGAAGAATTCGTTCCAGGAGAAGATGACGCAGATCAGTGCGGTGGCGGCGATGCCGGGCGAGACCAGCGGCAGGATCACCTCGCGCACCGCGGTCCACAGACTCGCGCCGTCCATGCTCGCGGCCTCGAGCAGCTCGCCGGGTACCTCCAGGAAGAACGAGCGCATCATCCATACCGCGATCGGCAGATTCATCGCGGTATAGAGGATGACCAGCGCCCAAATGTTGTCCAGCAGACCGATATTGCCGACGATCACATACAGCGGCACGATCGCCGCCACGATCGGCAGCATCTTGGTGCCGATGAAGAACATCAGCGCGTCGCGGGTGTTGCGCACCGGACGCAGCGACAGCGCGAACGCGGCTGGAATCCCCAGGGCCAGAACGAGAATCGTCGACATCCCGGTTGCGAAGGTGGAGTTCAGCAGCGTGGTGCCGATACCGCTGTCGAGGACCGCGGAGAACTGGTCCAGCGTCGGGGTGAAGAACAGCTTGGGCGGATCGGTGTAGGCGTCGCCCTCTTGTTTGAACGCTGTCAGCACCATCCACAGCACGGGGAAGAACATTCCGATGCCGATCACCCAGGCCAGCACACCCCACAGCATCCCGGCCCGGTTGCGCCGACGACGTATCGGAACCTGCTGTGCCGCAGTGGGTTTGTCGGCAAGCGCATGCGCGTTCATGCGGCTTCCTCTTTTCCGGTGAAGGACTTGAACAGCAGTCGCAGCGCGAACGTCGCGACGATGGTGGTGGCGATGACGGTGACGACCCCCATCGCCGCGGCCTGACCGATATCGAAACCGAGGAAAGCGCGCTGATAGATATAGAAGGGCAGATTGGAGCTGGCGATGCCCGGCCCACCCGAGGTCATCATGTACACCGCGTCGAAGGTGTTGACCAGGTAGATCGCCCCCAGCACGGCCCCCAGTTCGATGAACCGGCGCAGATGCGGGAGGGTGAGTTCACGGAAGACCTGCAGTGAGTTCGCGCCGTCGACGCGGGCGGCCTCGACGATATCGCGTGGCATCGATTGCAGCCCGGCCAGGATCAGCAGCATCATGAACGGCGTCCACTGCCATACCAGATCCGCCATCACCGCGGGCAGCGGATACTTGCTCACCCAGTCGATCTGGCCGGCGCCGAACGGTTTCAGTACGAAATTCACCAGCCCGAACACCGGATCCAGCATGGTGGTCTTCCAGATCAGTGCCGCCGCGACGGGAGTCACCAGAAACGGTGTGATCAGCAGGGTACGGACGATGCCGCGGCCGAAGAACGCGCGATCGAGCAGCAGTGCCAGCAGCAGTCCGAGGATCACCGAGATGATGACGGTCCCGACGATCATGATGACGGTGTTGAGCGCCACCTGCCGGAACTGGCTGTCACGGAAGACATCCGCGTAGTTCTGCAATCCGATGAAATGGCGCGATCCCGGCCGGACCAGGTTCCACGATTGCGTCGAGTAGTACAGCGTGAAGACGAACGGCACCTGGGTGACCACGACCATGAAGATCAGGGCGGGTAGCAGCGGACCGCGCCTGCGCCAGCCTTCGGCCCGTGCGAGCCGGTCGCGCCGTGCGCGGATCGGTGGTGGTGCTTCTTCGATGGTCGACTCGGAAGCTGCTGGCGCTGTGGTGGTTTCAGACATGACTACTGGTTTCCTCGATACGACCGGCCGACCGCGTCGGCATATTGCTGGGCTTGGTCGAGTGCGTCATGGACGCTGATCCGACCCGCGACGGCGGCGCTGATCTGCTGGCTCACTCTGGTTCCGAGGTCCTGGAACTCCGGGATGGCGAGGAACTGAATTCCGGTATAGGGCACCGGCGCCACGGTGGGATGTTCCGGATCGGCCCCCTGCATCGACGAGAGCGTCAACGGTCCGTATGCCTTCGACGCCGCGGCGTATTCGGGAATCTGATAGGTCGACATCCGGCTGCCCGGTGGCACATGTGACCAGCCGAGCTTCTCGCCGACCATCTTGATGTAGGGCTTACCGGTCATCCATGAGATGAATTTCCATGCCGCATCGGGCTTTTCACTGGATTGGGGAATCCCCAGCGACCAGGTGTACAGCCAGCCCGAGTTCGGCTTCTGCATGACCGGCGCCGGCGCGTACCCGATCTTGCCGACCACCTTGCTGGATGCGGGATCTTCCAGCACCGAGACCGCCGAGGTCGCGTCATACCACATGGCGGTGTTGCCCTGGGAGAGCTGCGTGGCGCATTCGCTGAATCCGCTGGCGGCCGCACCGGGTTCACCATGTTCGCGCACCAGGTCGATGTAGAACTCGACGGCTCGAACCACTTCGGGACTGTTGAGCTGGGCGTGCCAGTTCTCGTCGAACCAGCGTCCGCCGAAGGTGTTGATCACGGTATTCAACGGTGCGAGCGATTCACCCCAGCCGGGCTTACCGCGCAGGCAGATACCGGAGCGACCACCGGCGGGATCATCGAGTTTCGCGGCGGCCTGGGCGATTTGATCCCAGGTCGGTTCGGCGGGCATGGTCAGCCCCGCCTGTTCGAACAGATCCTTGCGGTACATCAGGAACGAGGATTCGCCGTAGAACGGCACGGAGTACATATCCCCCTGGTAGGACAGGGATTTCTGCAGGGACGGGATGAAATCTTGCGCGTCGTAGCCGGGCGTCTCGCGCTCGTAATTCGACAGGTTGACCAGCCAGCCGTTCTTGGCCCACTGCGGTGTCTCGTAGTTGCTGATCATCACCACATCGAATTCACCACCGTGGGTGGCGACCGAGGCGGTGATCTTGGCGCGGGCCTGATTCTCCGACAGCGAGACGAATTTGAGTTTGATCCCGGGATTTTCGCGTTCGAACTCACCGGACAGGGCGATGGCGTCCTGCATCTGTGAGTTCGAAACCATCGCGATGGTGACGGTGTCGCCGCTGGAGGTGAACGATCCGGCGCCCGCGCAGCCGCCCGCCCCCATCACGGCCGCCACAGCCAGTGCCGCAGCAGCCTTCGCATGGTGTCCATTCATCGGCCAGAACTCTCCTTCTTTTCCAGCAGCCACCGCGCGCACTCGATATCGGTGACGAGAATGGTGGCCAGTCCGCCCCGCAGCGCACCGAGGACGGCTTCGTGCTTGGACTCTCCGCCGGAAATCAGCAGCGAGGTCGGGCAGTCCCGGATCGCGTCGAGTCCGACCGAAACCGTGCGTGCGGCAAGGGATCCCGTGACATCGCTGCCGTCGGCGCGGAAGAACCGGCCGCCGATTTCACCGACCGCGCCCAGTTCGCCCAGTTCGTCGAGGATCGCGGCGTCGAGATAGCTGCCCTCGAACAAAGTGGTGGCGGTGGAGACCGGTCCGACACCGAACATCATGACGTCGGCATCTCGCCCCAGAGCCATGGCGCGGCCGAGTAACGAATCCTGCTCCAGCGCGGTCACGGTCGCCGGATCCGCGTAGAGCGGCGCGTGCAACCGAACAGGGGTGGCCTGCAGCTGAACGGCGCAGCGGCCGAGTGTGTAGTCGACGCCGGTCTGGTAGTCACCCGAGGTCATCGAACCGTCCAGCTGGACAACGGTCGCGCACCGGGCCGACTTCGTCCACAGTTCATGCGCGACCGCGATAGTGTCCGGGCCCCAGGTGAATCCGAGAGTGTCCGTCGGCCGTAGCCGACGGTTCAGAACACCGACCGCGGCGCGGCCGAACGGGAGCAGGCTCGCCTGGGATCGATCGGGCACTTCCCCGAGCACCACCGCTTCGGTGAGCCCGAACCTTGCCTCCAGCTCGCTCTCGACATCGGCGTGCACGGCCGAGCGGAGCTCGTCCGGCACATTGATCTCGATGCGCACCAGCCCCTGCGCCCGGGCACGGGCGATGAGCCGTCCCGCGGTCGGACGGGAAACACCCAGCTTGGCGGCAATTTCCGCCTGTGTGGCGCCCTCGAGGTGATAGAGCTGTGCAGCCCGCAACGCCAACCGGACATCGTCCGGATTTCCCGGCCGGGACGCTTCGGTAGCCACTGCGCTCCTCATCGATGCCTGATCATCTGCTCAGTAGGTGAGCTATTGTTCAAGAGGCTACCATCGGAGTGTGACGCACACAACAGTCGAAGGGTCGTTATGAACGGGGCCACAACCACGGCACTACGTGCCGACACGATCGACGGGCTCGCCCCGGAAGTTTCGGTGCCGACCTACGACCGCACCCGGATCCGCACCGGAATAGTCCATTTCGGTGTCGGCGGGTTCCATCGCGCCCATCAGGCGATGTACATCGATCGACTACTCGAGCAGGGCCGCGCGACCGACTGGGGGATCTGCGGAGTCGGAGTGCTGCCCGCCGATCGGCGCATGCGCGATGTGCTGGCGGCGCAGGATGGCCTGTACACCCTGTCGGTCACCGAGCCGGACGGTACCTGGCGGACCCGCGTGATCGGCTCGATCATCGAATACCTTTATGCGCCAGACGATCCGGAAGCGGTGATCGAGAAGCTGGCCGATCCGGCAACCCGAATCGTCTCACTCACCATCACCGAGGGCGGATACAACTTCTCCGCGACCACCGGCGAATTCGACGCTGCCGACCCGGCGATCAGGGCCGATCTCGCGCCGGACGGTCTGCCCCGCACCGTATTCGGACTCGTGACCGAGGCGCTGGTGCGTCGCCGGGCGCGGGGCATCGCGCCGTTCACCGTCATGTCGTGCGACAACATCGAGGGCAACGGGCATATCGCGCAGGCTACCTTCGGGGCGTTCGCGCGGCTGCGTGATCGTGAGCTCGGTGATTGGGTCGAGCGTGCGGTGCGCTTCCCCAACTCGATGGTCGATCGCATTACGCCGGTGACACCCGCCGAGGCGGCCGCCGAGCTCTCGCGCCGCTATGGCCTGGAGGATCGGTGGCCGGTGGTGACCGAGCCGTATACCCAATGGGTGCTGGAGGATTCGTTCACCCTCGGCCGTCCCGACTTCGATGACGTCGGGGTCCAGCTCGTCGCCGACGTCGCACCGTATGAGCTGATGAAATTGCGCTTGCTCAACGCGAGCCACCAGGCACTCGCCTATCTGGGATATCTGAGCGGCTACCGCCTCGTGCACGAAGCGGTACAGGATCCGGACTTCCGCCGATTCCTGTTGCGCTACATGGACCGTGAGGCGACACCCACCCTGCGCCCGGTGCCCGGCGTCGACCTGAACCGCTACAAACACACCCTCATCGAACGGTTCTCCAACCCCGCGATCGGCGACACCATCGCCAGACTGTGCGCCGAGTCGTCGGACCGCATCCCGAAATGGCTGCTGCCGGTCATCCGTCAGCAGCTCGACACCCGCGACGGATCCGGCGAGATCGACTGTGCCGCAACAATCGTCGCCGGTTGGGCGCGCTACGCCGAAGGCGTCGACGAGCACGGCGAGCCGATCGAGATCATCGACCGGCTCCGCGACCAGCTGACACCGCTGGCCCGCCGCCAGCGCGACGACCCCACCGCATTCCTCAGCGACAGAACAGTATTCGGCGATCTGATCGACCAACCCCGATTCCTCGACGTCTATGTCACGGCATTGCGTGCACTGCATGATCGTGGCGCCCACGCGACAGTGGCCGAGTTGGCCCGCGACGAAAGGCAGTGACACTATGCGCTCAGCGGTCCTCGAAGCCGCCGGAAAGATCGCGATCGAAGAACGTGCCGTGCCCGAACCGGGTCCGGCCGAAGTGCTCATCAAGGTCAGCGCGGTGGGCGTATGCGGCTCCGACGTGCACTACTTCGAGCACGGTCGGATCGGCCATCACATCGTCGACCAACCGTTGGTGCTCGGCCACGAAGCCTGCGGTGAGGTGGTCGGATTCGGCACCGGCGCGCGACACCATCACCTCGGGCAACGAGTATCGATCGAGCCCGGGATACCGGACTTCACCTGCCGCCAATGCCGGGCAGGCCGCTACAACCTGTGCCCGGACATGCGCTTCTTCGGCACACCTCCGGTCGACGGCGCATTCTGCGAATACGTGGTGCTGCACCAGGAATTCGCCCATCCGGTACCGGATTCACTGACCGACGAGGCGGCCGCCCTGCTCGAACCACTGTCGGTCGGCGTATGGGCATGCCGTAAAGGTCGGGTGAGTGCGGGCGACCGGGTGCTGGTCAACGGCGCGGGCCCGGTCGGACTCGTCACCGCACAGACCGCGCTGGCTTTCGGCGCATCCGAGGTCGTGATCACCGATGTGAACCCGCAGCGGCTGGCGCTGGCGATCGAATTGGGCTGCACGCAAGCGGTGGACGTCGGCGGTACCGCACTGCGCGACATCGGATTCGAACCGAATGTCCTCCTGGAATGCTCCGGACACCCTCGGGCAATCAACGACGCGATACGCACTGTGGCCAGAGCCGGACAGGTGGTGCTGGTCGGCATGGGCGGCGACGATATTCCACTCCCCCTGCCCTACCTTCAGGAACACGAACTCGAGCTGACCGGAACGTTCCGCTACGCGAACACCTGGCCAACCGCGATCGACCTCGCCGCCACCGGACGAGTCGATCTCGACCGCCTGGTCACCGGCCACTTCGGCCTCGACGAAGTGGCCGCAGCATTGACCATCGGCCGCGACGACCACAGCTCGATCAAACCTATTGTGCTACCGGGTAGATAACCTGCCACCAGACCGAGTCGACACCCGGCGGAACGACTTCCGCCGAACCTGACCACTCATAAGCAGACCCAGTGTCATGGAGTTCTTTCTACCGTGCGCATCGTGTCGCGACTGGGGATCGAGGTCCGCATCAGTCGCACCGAGTGCCTGCCGCCGTCAAGCGCCGAAGAACCAGCGCTTACGCGGCGGTGGCTGATCAGCGCACGAACACCGCTGGGCCTTCGGCACATCGCCGAGCACTCGCTCGACGTGATTACCGCACCCTGAGTAGCTCGGCTTGCCGCACTTCCGGCAGACGATTCGTTGACACATTACTTATTCCTTCTCTGGCAAGGTTTCTCTGTCTTGAACTACCGAGTCTGGACCGAGACGGCGTCCCGCCAGGTTCGGTATCCGCCGTCGAGGTTGACCGCGTCCCGGCCGAGCTGGGACAGCAACCGCGTCGCACTGTTGCCACGCTGCCCGACCTGGCAGAAGACCAGGACCGGACCAGCCGGGATCTCAGTCGCTCGATCGCGGAGTTCGTCCAGGGGTATGTTGCGTGCGCCGGGAATGGAGCCGTCCGCGAACTCCTCGGGCGAGCGAACGTCGACCACGTGTGAGCCCATCGCGAGCGCCTCGTCGATCTCATACCACTGCATTGTGCGCAGCGCGCCGGTGCGCAGATTGTCGGCCATGTACCCGAGCATGTTCACCGGGTCCTTCGCCGAACCGAACTGCGGAGCGTAGGCGAGTTCCAGATCCATCAACCGCGAGGCCGCAAGACCACCGGTCATCGCGGTGGCCAGCACGTCTATGCGTTTGTCGACGCCGTCTGCGCCTACGGCCTGCGCGCCGAGGATTTGGTCGGTGTCGGGATCGACGAGCAGTTTCACCGACATCGCGCGAGCACCCGGGTAGTAGCCGGCGTGGGCGAGCGGGTGTGAATGCAGGACGCGGAACCGACGCCCCGCGGCGCTCAGCCGCTTTTCGCTCCACCCGGTCATCGCCGCGGTCAGGTCGAAGATCCCGACGATCGCGGTGCCCTGCGCGGGCGGGTCGGTGACCGGCAATCCGGCGATCACGTCGGCGACCAGCCGGCCCTGCCGGTTCGCCGCATTCGCCAGCGGGACCAGCATCGACTGCCCGGTCACCGCATCCTTCTTCTCGACCACGTCGCCGACGGCATAGATGTGCGGCACCGAGGTACGCAGCCGATCATCGACCACGATGCCTGCGCCGGAACCGATTTCGAGGCCGGCGTCGCGGGCGAGCGCGCTCTCCGGGCGTACGCCGATCGCGATGACCACCAGGTCGGCAGGCACGACTCGCTGATCGGACAGGGTCACCGTCTCGGCGTCGATACCCATCAGCTCCGCCCCCAACTCCAACCGGACCCCATGCGCGCGCATCTCGGCGGCGACGGGCGCGGCCATCTCGACGTCCAGCGGTGACAGCACCTGCGGGGCGCGCTCGACCACGGTGGTCGAAATCCCCCGCCGCACAAGATTTTCGGCCATCTCCACACCGATGAATCCCGCGCCGACGACCACCGCGGACCGCACGTCGGCCACCGCCTCGGCCAGTCGGTCCACATCCGCGACATCGCGCAGCACCAAGGCGCGCTCGACACCCGGCAGCGGCGGCACGATCGCCCCGGCGCCGGTGCTCAATACCAATTCGTCGAAGGGCTCGGCGTATTCGCGACCGGAGTCCAGTTCACGCACGGTGACGGTCCGACCGTCGGGGTCGAGCGCCACTACCTCGTGACGCACTCGCACATCCAGTCGGAACCGCGCCGCCAGCGACTCGGGCGTTTGCAGCAGCAGCGATTCCCGTTTCGGGATCACCCCGCCGACGTAGTAGGGCAGACCGCAATTCGCGAACGACACATGGTCACCGCGTTCGATGACGACGATTTCGGCTGATTCCTGCAGCCTTCGCAGGCGGGTCGCCGCCGACATGCCACCGGCCACTCCGCCGACGATCACAACTTTCATCATCTGCCTCCCAGCGGGCCACGGCACCGATTGTGTCGGATGCCATTCCTCCCGGTCATATACCCCTAGGGGTATCTTCGGTTCGAAGGCGAATATACCCCATGGGGTATGACGGGAGAATTGTGATGACCGACTCTTCGGCGGTTTCCCGGCACTCGACACCTCGCCATCGGTCCGATCCAGCGGGGTATCGGGCAGGCTCGGGGCAGCGATGGCCGGGCGCGCCCTCAGCTAGAGCCGGGGCGCTTGTGCTGCTACGCAACGCCGAAAAAGTCGGTGAGATTCGGGGTTTCACGACCGCGTTGGCGCCGGCAAGCCGCTGACCACCCACAATCCAGGAAAGATCGTGGATCACCGCCAACCAGCATGGACGCGTCCATAAAGACATCGGTGCCGCGCATCCGTTTGCACAGAATTAACGTAGAGAGCACACGATCGCGGCCGACGGCGCCCCGCCGACCACTAACCTCAATGACACGTCTTCGACACCGACGTCGGCATCACCGCAAGAGCGGAGCGGCTCGAACGGTTCTCAGCGCCCACAGATATCGACAGACCATAAATGCGGCGCGGCACTATCACCGCCGATTGAGCTGAATCGGCAGTCTGTCCTGAAACCAGCGACAACGGGGAGTCCTCATGTCCCACGCCGACCTGAAACCCGCCCGCCACCTCGACATCCGCATCGTGACACCAGGCCAAATCGCCTCCGACACATCCGCTGAACCAGCGACACCGCAAAGAATTCCGCTATCTGGTGAGAACGGGCCGTCCCGGCAACTCAGCTCGCTCGACGTCCTGCTGCTCGATGCCGAATCACCCACCATGCTGCTCCACGTCGGGTCGGTCACACTGCTGGAACCACCCACCACAGGTCGCGCACTGGACGTCACGGCGCTGCGGCGGTTGATCGCGAGCCGACTACATCTGATCGCGCCCCTGAGGTGGCGATTACGCACCGTCACGCTGGGCCTGGACCTTCCCTATTGGGAAGACAGCGACACCATCGACCTCGGATATCACGTGCGCGATACGCGCCTGCCCGAAGGTTCGACCGACGTGGCGCTGGCCGATCTCGCCGCCCGTCTACACGCACAGCCCCTCGACCGAAATCGACCACTATGGGAATGCCACCTCATCTCAGGGTTGACCGACGGCCGCCAAGCCATCTACACCAAGGTGCACCATGCCCTGATCGACGGCGTGTCGGGGGCCGAGGTCATGGCCGCGCTCTTCGATATCGTGCCCGACTCCCAGTCCGTACCGCCACCGCCTGACGGGCTTCGATTGGGACGAACCCCCAATCCCGCCGAAATACTCGGCCGCGGCATCGCACACACGGTGACCCGCCAGGCCGATCGGATGCGCCTGCCACTGCGCCTGGGACCGACGCTGCCGAACACACTCGCCGACATACGCAAAACCAATCCCACGCTGCTGGGCAACGGTCCCAACGGCACCGACCGGTCCTACGCCTTCGTCTCGCTATCACTCGACACCGTCAAACAAGTCAAGAACAGCTTCGGCGGCACCGTCAACGACGTGGTAATGACCTTGTGCACCACCGCATTTCGCCGCTGGCTACACGACCACGACACACCGGCCGACGACCCGGCCGTGGCCGCGATCCCGGTATCAGTGCGCACCCAAGAGCAACTCGGCACCGCAGGCAACCAGTTCTCGATCATGCTGTGCGAACTACCCATCGGCGAACCCGACCCACAGCACCGCATGAAACTCACCCACGCCGCAATGCTGGCCGCGAAAGACCACTTCCACACCACCCCACCGAACCTGCTCCACTACGCCACCGCGGCCCTACCCCAGATCCTGCACGGCCTGGCCACCCGCCTACTCCTGCGTATTGCCGCCCCCGCACTCCCCCTGGCCAACATGATCGTCTCCAACGTGCCCGGACCGCAGATACCGTTGTACGCCGCAGGATTTCGAGTGGCAGGCAGCTACCCCATCTCCGTACTCACCGACCTATCCGGCCCACTCAACATCACCGTCATGTCCTACAACGGCCACCTCGACTTCGGCATCCTCGCCAGCACCGACACCATCCCCGACGTCTGGAAAATCGCCACCTACCTCCAAGACGCACTCACCGAACTAGCTCAATAGCCGCTCACTCGCAGCTACTGTCTCCGCAGGTCGATCTCTGTGGTTGGCACATGTGTCTTCCGGAGCGGCGTCCCGCGCGACCACCACAGTGGCTCGCGCGAGACAACACCTGCCTTGCCGGCTTATGGCGCGGTAGCAGCCGGTTCGGCGGCCGGGTAGTAGATCTCACGCCGCAACCGCTCCAAGTCCGGCGCTGCGGAAGCGGTCTGCGCGTACCGATCGGTCCGATTCACCCAGAACGCCATGTTCGTCAAGTTTCCATAGATCAACGCGTATTCCTTCCGCTGACCCGACAGGCCGGGAAGCATACGCAGGAGCACGGGGACGTAGCGGATCAGCGCCTCGAGCTGGGCGCGATGCTCGGCCACCTGGCGCTGCACCTGCTCCACGGCTTCGCGGCGGGTGCAGCCGGTCTCGTGACGCACCGCCCGCACCAGGTTGTAGGGGATTTGGTCGGCCTCGTCCTGGTCCAACCCCACCAGGTCGTTCTCCACGAAGGTCACCCAGAAAGCGAGTTCCTCGAGACGGCGGATCACGGGGTGGTTACGCAGCTTCGACGGCAGTTCCCGGTCGTGATACACCTCCATGCAGGCGAGGGCGGTTTCGATTCCGCTGGTCGACATCCGCAGCGGCAGATAGTCGGCCACGGAGGGGATGTAGCCATTGATGCGATGGTGCGCTTCACGTTCGGCGGCTTCGAACCACTCCTCGATGCTGTCGAGGAACCGCTCCTGCCAGCGGGTGGTCCGGCCCTCGCGCAGGCGCGGCCACAAACTCGCCCACGCCGTCGCGATCGCACCGGGCCGCCACGGCGTCTGCGGGTCCTGACGCAGCATCGCCACCATGCCCCGCCTCAGCGCCGTCACGGCTTCCGGGTCCCTCAACTGCGGATCCTCGAAGAGGTCATCCCACACGACGGACAGCATCGCCATGCCGGTGGCAGTTCGTTCACGGACACCGTCCGCTGGGGCCAAGATCTCTGCCGCCCCGAACCGCAGCGCTCCTGCCCATCGGTGGTGGTCATCGAATTCGGCCAAGGAACGGACGAGGCCGGTATCCGCCATCCAGCTCCGCACCCATCCTGTGAGCTCCTGCGGGAGCCCATAAGTCTGGGCCTCGGGTGGCTGTGTCGCCTGCGGAGGAACCGCGCGCAGCGTAGTTCGCCGATCGAGTACGGACCGTGCGTAGGCGGTCATCGCCTGGCGGACGCTCGGGTGAGCAGGCAGGGCGGCGAGTTGACCGGCAGCCCGGTCCATGAATTCATCGGCCATCGCCTGCGCTTCGTCCACGGCGCCGGAGGCGATGACGAGTTCACGGGCACGTGCGACTTGCTCACCCGTCATCGCTCTGCGCAGCAGGCGGGCCAGGTCCCCGTCGCGGGCAGCCGCGCGGATCACGGGAAGGGTGTAGATCCCCTCGGACAGATCCGTGTTGACAGGTTTGCCCATCTCTTCGGCGGTCGAGGTCAGGTCGAAGATGTCGTCGTACAGCTGGTAGGCCAGCCCGAAGTATCGGCCGAACTGTGCCAGCGCCTCTTCCTGATCCTCCGGCCGACCGGCCTGCATCGCGCCCACCCGGCATGCCAGCGAAAGCAGCACCGCCGTTTTGCCATCGATCGCGTCCAGGTAGGACTGCTCGCTGCGGGAGGCGGCGTAGAGGTCGGCGGCCTCGATCACCATGCCTTCGCACATCTGCTCACTGGCGATCGCCCCCGCGAGAACCTCGCGCTGGCCGAGTTCGGCCAGTATGCGCGTGCCCGAGGACGTCACGGAATCTCCACCTAATACAGCCATGTGCGATCCCCACACCGCGTTGGCGTTGGGGTTGCCTCGGCGCTGAAAGGCGTGATCGATGACGTCGTCGTGGTAGAGCGAGCCCAGGTGCAGCAGCTCCATGGCGGCAGCGGCGCGCACAGCGCGGTCGGCGGCCGGGGCCGCAGGATCGGCGAGCAGGTAGTACGACAACAAGGTCAAGGTGGGACGGACCAAGCGGCGAGAGGTGTCGGGCCCTTCGTCGGTGAGTGCGGTCAGTTCTGGCCTGCCCCGGAACTGCACGGGGCCGAGAACGTCACGGACGCGGTCCAAGTCCGCCTCCAGATGTGGGAAGACAGCGGAATCGATTTCACGTGGCACGCGGGCACTCCTGACTGGTTACATCGGTCATCTACGACACCGCCGATCAATGGCAATCGACCCCAGCATCACGCGGAAGATGTTGGTATCGGCCAGTTTTGATGTCACCGCAGCCTCAGCCCGGTAGCTTCGATGATATCCGAATCATGCCGCTCACAACGTGCCTGTACCAGCCCAAAGACGTTGTGGCACACGCACCTCCGATAGATTCCTTCGATCGGGGTGGGCTGCTGAACCGCATGCGGACCTGATAGCCCGAACTCGCTGAGATACTCGACTCCCGCGCACCGCGAACTGCGTTTGCCGAGCATGCCTACCGTCGGTTCCGGTGCCCAAGTGCCTGGCAATAGCCTGGTGCTGTGGATGGCGGGAAGGTTTGATGAGCTCGATGGGTCGGACGGCGACTCGGGGCCCCGGCGCCGCGGTCGCCCACGGCAGCTGAGTCTGGCGCGGATCGCTTCTGCCGCACGGAAAGTGGCGCCGGAGGCGCTGACGATGCAGGCTGTCGCAGACGAGCTCGGCGTCGATCCCAAAGCCCTCAACTATTACGTTGGAGATCGAGACGGTCTGCGGGAATTGGTGGCGTTGGATATTTTCGAGTCCGAGTTGGCTCGGGTCACATTGCCGGTCGATCGCGCGTGGCAGGATGTCGCGTTCCTGTACGCGACAGCGTTGCGGGATGCGGTGTGAAGGTCGACGTCTGGGCGACCTCGGTCCATCTCCACGGCGTCCGCGGACTGGGAACCCTGAGGCCTGTCGAGCGCGTGCTCGAGGCATTGGTGGGTGCAGGATTCGACACCGATGACGCACGTGCCGCCCTCACCTTGATCACCGAGACGGGCTTCTCCTCTGGGCTGAGCGCTTTACTCATCGCTCACACCATGTGCATCCGGATACTCCCGAGGTGATCAGTGCGTTGCAGGCCGCGGACGAGCACGATCTTCCTGTGCTGCGTGAAGTCGTGGCCGGACGTCAGGATGATGACCAGCTCGAGTTCAAGATCGATGTGATCTTGGTGGGGCTGGAGCATGTGCTGCTTCGGAAACGGCCTTCTCTGTAGCCGGATCACGAGGATGAGAGCGACCGGGGTCGCCGTGCACGGCGTTGTGTCGCAACGGTAGAGGCCCGTGGCAGGTTCGAAATCGGCCGGTTTCCAGGCCTCGGCCGTCGCCTGCTCGAAATCGAAGCGGCCACACGACCGGAAATCCGGTGTGCCACTGTTTCTTTACCATGGTGCGCACGACATCTGGATCCCCATCGAAACCGCCCACTCGCGGATTTCATGGTCCTCGGACATATCTTGACTGCGATGCCACCGATCCACGCGATCGCCGCGGTCGTCGCGGCGGCGCCGGGCATCGCGACCTATAACGATCTGCCGCTGACACTCCCTCGCGCCATCGCAGCACGGGCCTGAAATATCGCCGGATATTCGGGCGAGGGGAAGCAGAATCCGCTGCCGTCGCACGTTCAGTTCGAGGTCATGTGAGATCTCGAGCCGGACGTCGTCTTCATCCAAGACGTGGGTGATGCGGGGCATCGGTGCGGATCGGTGTTCCAGACGACTTCACCTCGGGTTCCGGGGCGCGGGCATTCCTGCGCATCACCGCGGCGAACCGGCTTGCCGAAGGGATCGGCGGTTCACCGTTCCGGGACGAACTCAGCGAACAAAGGACACTTCGGGGGTACGAGCGATGAGAAGGCGCCGCACCTTGCCGTCCGCATCGAGCTGTGCGGTGGCGTTGAAGGAAGCCTCGAACGCACCGCCACGGGTTGTCCGACCGAGTACGAACTCGCAATCGCCCACCACCGCACCGGTGTCGATGTGATGGACCAGCGTGCTCTTCTCGCGCTGCGCCAAGTAGCCGACCAACCCCTCGCGGTCTCCCACGAATTCGGCGGACTGCCCGGCACCTTTGGAGAACTGCACCGACATCGCGAAGTCGCCCGAGATCATGCCCAGCACGCGATCGGGGTCGTCCGAATCCATGTATTCGAACCACCTGGCCAGCACCGGTGGCGCCGCAATCGTCATCCGAGCCCTCTCTCGACGTCGAAACCTGTTGGTATCAGCGCGAATTCGGCGCTGAATGCTACCTGGTAGCGATCGATCAGCCCGTCGGCATCGATATGCATCGCGCCGACGAAGTAGCCGGTTGTCGTCACCTCGTTCTCGGTGACGGCGCCGTGCGCGAACTCCACACCATTGTCGGCGGCCACCCGCAACAGCCGGTGCTTTCGGTTCACCTTCGGCCGGCCCTCCAGGTACTCGAGCATGGCCGCGCGGCCGTGTCCGAGGTTCACTCCAGTGGGGAGCAGCATCGCGAACTGGACGTCTTCGGCGAGTAACGCCACCGCGTCGTCCAGCCGCCCGCTGTCCAAGGTTGCGTAGTAGCCCTCGATGGCCAAATTCATGAAATGAACTTAGTTCAGTATCGCCCTTCTTGTCCAGGCTTCGGCGCGATACTCTCGAACTATCAAACTGAACTCAATTTAGGTAGGTTAGATGTCCGCATCCGCAATAGAAATGCCATGGCCCCGCACGGATCCACCTGCGCTGACACCCGGACCGGAGCAGTCGGAGCTGCGCGCGGCCATCCGCGGCCTACTCGCCAAACACAGCGGAATCGAGCAGGTGCGAACGGTCGCTTCCACCGAACTCGGCTATGCACCACAGCTGTGGAAAACACTGGTCGACGAAATGTCGGTGACCACGCTGGCAGTCCCCGAAGGCCGCGGCGGCCTGGGCTACGGGATGGTCGAGATGGGGATCGTGCTCGAAGAATGCGGGCGCGCGCTCGCATGCGAGCCGGTGTACACCTCGGCAGTCCTCGGCGTCCACGCATTGCTCTCGGCGGATCCCATCCAGGACGCGGACCTGCTCGCCGGAGTTCTCGACGGAAGCCTGCTGGCGACGGTCAGCGCCTTGTCCGCCACCACCGATCACGTACGTGCGGAGTCGACGCCGACCGGGTGGCTGTTGCACGGCACAGCGACCCACCTGATGAGCGGCGGAAATGCCGATGTGGCCGTTGTTTCGGCGCAATGTCCGGACGGCCGCCGCCTGTTCGCTACTCAACCGGGCGCATCACTCGTCCGAACCGAGCGTCGAGTACTCGACCCCACGCGCCGTCGAGCCGATCTCACCTTCGATCGATGTCCAGCGATCGCGCTCACCGACGTCGATGCCGCCGAGGCGACCGCCGCGCGGCTGGGCGAGCTGGCAACGCTGGCGCTGGCATGTGAGAACACCGGCATTGTCGACCGCCTGCTCGAAATGACCGTGGAGTACGTGCAGACCCGGCACCAGTTCGGTCGCCCCATCGGCTCGTTCCAGGCCGTCAAACATCGGCTTGCCGATCTGCTGGTCACTCTCGAACGCGCTCGATCGGCCTCCCGGTATGCGGCGGCTATTTATGCGCAGGATCCGGGATCGGCCTCGTTGGCCGTGGCGGTCGCCGGCGCCGTGTGCACCGATGCGGCGGTGCACACGGCGGCAGAAGCGATCCAGTTGCACGGTGGCGTCGGTTTCACCTGGGAACACCCCGCCCACTCCTACTTCCGCAGGGCAATGGGAAACGAAGCGCTACAGGGTGATTCACGTGCGCACAGAGCGCGCATCGCCACCCTGCTCGGTATCTGAACCAACCAACGGCGCCGGCGCTGCTGTTGACGCGGAGCGGTCGGCTAGGTAAAACTGAATTGAATCCAGTTCAAGTTCAAGAAAGAGGTTCGAGATGGTGGACACCGACCACATCGTGTTGGAGAAGGACGGTGACGTCGCACGCGTGTGGCTCAACCGCCCGCACAAGAAGAACGCCGTCACCGTCGAACTTCTGCACCGACTCGACGAAATCATCGTCGAGGTCGACAACGACCCGGAGCTCAAGATCCTCGTGCTACGCGGCCGCGGCAATACGTTCTGTTCAGGCTTCGACCTGGACGAACTGCTCGCCAACTACGTCGGCAGCACCAACGCGATGGATGTCGCGGTGCTCTCGGCCAAGGTGTGCGACCGCCTGTACTCGATGAACACGCCGTCCCTGGCGGTCCTCGAGGGTCATGTGACGGCCGGCGGATTCGAGCTGATGATCTCCTGCGACTTCGCTGTCGCATCCGAGGACGCGCTGATCGGCGACTTCCACATTCGCCGTGCGCTTTTCGGTGGCGCGGGTCCGATCTACCGGTTGCCCCGCATGATCGGTATCCGCAAGACCAAGGAACTGATGCTGACCGGAAAGCTGCTGTCCGGCAAGCAAGCCGTGGACTTCGATCTGATCAACGCTTCGGCGCCCGCGGCCGAACTCGACGACCTGGTCGCCGAGTTCATCGCACCGATCGTCGACAAGAGCCCGTTCACCATGAAGCTCACGAAGATGACCATCGACCGCGGCCTGGATGCGGACATCCAATCGCTCATGGTGATGGAGCATCTCGCGGTGGGCAATGCCCTGCAGTCCGAGGACGCACGCGAGGGCGTGAACGCATTCCTCGAGAAGCGCGAACCGAAGTGGGTCGGTCGCTGAACGACGCCGCTCCATACGACTCGAAGAGGAGATCGACATGGGTGAGCACGCAACGTCGGTACTGGAAGGTAGCCGGTGCACGGTCTGTGACACGGTCGCATATCCGGCGACCACCATGTGCGCACGATGCGTGCAGCCGACGGCCATCGCAATGGAGTTGAGCACGCGGGGCGTGGTGTGGGCCTACACCGTGCAACGGTTCCCACCGAAGTCACCACCGTATATCCCTCCTGCCGAAGGCTTTTCCCCATTCGCGGTGGGCTATGTCGAACTTCCGGAAGGTATTCGCATTCAAGCAATCCTGGAATGCGAGGACTTCACCGAGTTGGACCGGGCACCGGTGCATCTTGTCGGCACCGCACCGGTGCCCCGGTTCGCGGTCGTTCCACAACAAAGAGAAGCGCAGTGACACAAACAGTTTCGATCATCGGAGCCGGGCTGTCGAAGTTCGGCAGGCAGCCCGGCATCACCGGCCGTCAGATGGCGGTCAGCGCGATCGCCGCCGCGCTCGACGATGCCGGGGTGACCTGGCCCGACATCGAGGTCGCCTTCGGCGGTAGCGACGGTTCGGGACTCGCCGACACCCTCGTCGCCGAACTCGGTTTCACCGGAATACCTTTCAGCAATGTGAAGAATGGCTGCGCCACCGGTGGCAGCGCACTGTTCTCGGCGGTCAATGCGGTCCGTTCCGGAACCGCCGAAATCGCGCTGGCGGTCGGATTCGATAAACACCCGCGCGGTGCCTTCGATCCGACACCCGTCGAATGGGGACTGTCCGAGGGATACGGTTCGGCCGGGCTCATGGTCACCACGCAGTTCTTCGGCGCCAAGATCGGCCGATATATGCGCGAATACGGGATTTCCGGCACGACCTTGGCGAAGGTTGCCGAAAAGGCGTATCGAAACGGCAGCCTGAACCCGAATGCCTGGCGACGTGAAGCGATCTCGGCCGACGAGATCGCCGCCACCGATATGGTGAACGACCCGTTGACGCGATACATGTTCTGCTCCCCGGGCGAGGGCGGGGCCGCCGTCATCGTCGCCACCGAGGCCGCCGTCCGGCGACTCGGCGGTCGCCCGGTCCGGTTGCGGGCGATCAGCCACCGCACCCGCCGATTCGGCTCTTTCGAAGTATTCAGCCCGGCCGTCCAAGGCGGGGGCGAACCGACCAGCGTCAGCGCCGACGCGGCCGCGGCCGCCTTCGAACAGGCCGGCATCTCCCCCGCCGATGTCGACGTCGCGCAATTACAGGACACCGAGAGCGGTGCCGAGATCATGCATATGGCCGAATGCGGCTTCTGCGAGCACGGCGAACAGGAGTCGATGATCGCGGCAGGCGACACCGAGATCGGCGGGCGGCTTCCGGTCAATACCGACGGTGGCTGCATCGCCAACGGCGAACCCATCGGCGCATCCGGTCTGCGCCAGGTGCACGAGATAGTCACCCAGTTGCGTGGCGAAGCCGGGTATCGGCAGGTACCCGGAGCGCCGCAGGTCGGCTTCACGCACGTGTACGGGGCGCCCGGGATCAGCGCCTGCACCGTGCTTTCGGTGTGAGATGACAATACGTTTCGAGGTGAATCAGTGACCACACAGACACTTCCCGACCTCGTCCGCTTCACCGATGAGGCCCTCGCCTGGTTGAGCAGTGTGGCAGCTCCCCGGGCGGAATCGGTCTGGGGTTCGGGTTCGGATTCGGTAGCCGTTTTCGAGAGCTGGAGCGCCGAGGAGGAACGCGCGCATACCGACCGGATCCGCGAGTACGAGCGCGCCAAATTCGACGCGGGCTGGGGCGCACTGAACTGGCCCGAGACCTACGGCGGCCGCGGTCTGCCGCTGTCGTACGTCCTTGCTTTCCGGCGCGCCGAAGCGGACTTCGATGTGCCGCGACGCACCGAGATGTTCTCGGTGACACAACAACTGGTCGCTCCCACTATCGAGCAGTGGGGCACCGACGAGCAGCGGTCACGCTATGTCCGGGCCATGCTGCGCACGGATATCATTGCCTGCCAATTGTTCTCGGAAACCGAGGCCGGTTCCGATCTGGCAGCGGTACGGACGCGCGCCGTCCGATCCACCGATGGCACGTGGACGCTCGACGGCCACAAGGTGTGGACCTCGGGCGCGCGGGTGTCCGATATCGGCGTCGCCGTGTGCCGAACCGATACCGCGGCAGCGAAACACGCCGGGCTCACTGTCTTCCTGGTGCCGATGACCACACCCGGGGTGACCGTTCGCCCGATCCGGCAGATGACCGGTGGCAGCTCGTTCAACGAGGTCTTCCTCGATGGTGTCCGACTCGACGACAGCTACCGGCTCGGACCGGTGGGGCAGGGCTGGCCGGTAGCGCTCACCGTATTGGCCGCCGAACGCCTCGACGGCGGCAACCTCGGTCTGGCGAACGCGGATCAGGCGGTGGCGCTGGCCCAGCATCTCGGACGGGAGCTGACCGAGATCGAACGCGATAAGGTCGCCGACCTCGTGATACGCAGCTATCTACAGCGAATCGGCAATATGCGGGTGGCGGGCGCCGTCGTCGCGGGCAAGGACCCGGGACCGGAGGCCTCGATCGGGAAACTACTGGCCACCGACACGATGGCTCGCACGTCCGAGGTGGTGCGCCTGCTACTCGGGCGAGACCTCACCGTGGATTCCGGTCGCTGGGGAACCTTCGCGTGGGCCGAGCACATTCTCGGCGCACCCGGCTATCGGATCGCCGGGGGAACCGACGAGATTCAGCACAACATCATCGCCGAGCGAGTTCTCGGACTACCGAGGGAGCCACGCCCATGAGTTCAGGTAGCGATTCCGCGGGGGGTCGGGCGACGGGTGGGCACGGCAACCTCGAACAACGCGTCCGTACCCGGTTGCAGGCGGACCTCGACGTCCTGGTCACCGCATTCGAACCGCTGCTCGGCGGACATTCCGGCTTGACGTACCGGGTGCGAACGACCGGCGGCGACTTCGTGGTCAAGGCAGTTCCCGAAGGACAGCAGGCCATCGGCCGACACGACATGCTGCGGCAGGCCCGGATCATGCAGGCCTTGGCGCACACGCCTGTTCCCGTACCAGGCATCGTCGCGGTCGACGACGTCGAACCCGCCTGGTTCGCCATGGAATTCGTGGCCGGGCAGGCATTGGAACCGGTACTGGACGATCCGGCCGTCGAACCCGGCTTGGCCGCGGCCCGGATGCGGCGTGCCGCGGAAATTCTGCCGCGCCTGCACGCGATAGATCCGAACACCGTGCCCGGTGTGCAAGCGCCACTCACGCCGGGCGACGAGCTCGCCCGCTGGGCACGCACCCTCGGCGCGGTCCCGCCCGACCTTGTCGCCGGTGGCGACCGACTGCTCGAACTGCTCGGCCGGACCACCCCCGAACCGACCGCACCGACACTGGTACATGGTGATTACCGCCTCGGAAACATCATCTCCGACGGCGTCGAACCGGTCGCGTTGATCGATTGGGAGATCTGGAGCGCCGGCGACCACCGGGTCGAATTGGGCTGGTTTCTCGTCTTCGCCGATGGCTGCAACTTTCCCGGCGTCGGCCGGGACGTGCCCGGGCTGCCTTCGGCGCAAGAGCTGGCCGACCTGTACGTCGGCGACGGGCCCGCGCTCACCGATATGACGTGGTTCGACGCGCTGGGCCGCCTCAAGATGGCGGCGATCATGGGCCATAACCTGCGCCGCCATCGCGAAGGTCGGCACTACGACCCCGATCAGGAAAAGCTGCCCGCCACCATCAACCGCCTGATCGAGACCGGAACCGCGCTACTCGCCGGTTGATATCGACCGCACCAGTTCAGGAGCCGCACTGTGGATTTCTCCTACTCCCCCCGCACGCAGGATCTGCTCGGCAAACTCGAATCCTTCATGGACGAGTACGTCTATCCCGCGGAGCAGGTGTTCGACGCCCAGATCGCGGCGAACGACAACCCCCATGAGCAGCCGCAGGTCATGCGAGATATGCAGGTCAAGGCCCGCGAACTAGGGCTGTGGAATCTGTTCATGACCCACGACGGCCTCGGCGCCGGACTCACCAATCTGGAGTACGCGCCACTGGCCGAGGTAGTCGGTCGATCCATCATCGGCAACGAAGCCATCAATTGCTCGGCCCCAGACACCGGCAATATGGAAATTCTGGCCATGTACGGGACCGAGCAACAGCGCCGGCTTTGGTTGAAACCATTGTTGGACTGCACTATTCGCTCCGCATTCGCGATGACCGAACCCGCGGTGGCCAGCTCCGACGCCACCAACATCACCTCCACCATCGTCCGTGACGGCGACGAGTACGTCCTCAACGGCCGCAAGTGGTACACCTCCGGCATTCTCGACCCGGACTGCAAACTCATCATCTTCATGGGCAAATCGGATCCGCAGGCACCGACATATCGCCAGCAGAGCATGATTCTGGTCCCCCGTGACACCCCGGGAATCGAAGTGCTGCGCGATCTCCCGATGTTCGGCTTCCGTGACCGGCTCGGCCACGGTGAAGTCCAGTTCACCGATGTCCGCGTCCCGGCCGAGAACATGCTCGGCGCCGAAGGTGACGGATTCGCCATCGCCCAGGGCCGGTTGGGACCGGGTCGAATGCACTACGCGATGCGCGCCATCGGCATGGCCGAGCGGGCGCTCGACATGATGTGCCAACGCTCCCTGAAGCGCATCGCATTCGGCGGTCCACTGGCCGATCGCGGGGTCGTACGCGAGTGGATTGCCCGCAGCCGCATCGAGATCGACCAGATCCGGCTGCTCGTCCTGAAGTCGGCCTGGCTCATCGACAACTACGGCAACGCGGCCGCTCGGTCGGAAGTCGCCGCCATCAAGGTTTCGGCGATGGAGGTGGCGCACACCGTCGTCGACCGCGCGGTGCAGACCTACGGTGCCGCCGGCGTCAGTGACGACACCGTCCTGGCCCGCCTGTACGCCATCACCCGGGCACTGCAGATCGCCGACGGTCCCAACGAAGTACACCTGCGTACCATCGCCCGCCTCGAATTGAAGAAGCACAAATGAGCACAACGGAATTGACCGGAAAGGTCGCCTTGGTCACCGGCGCCAGCCGCGGCCTCGGACTGGCGATCGCGCGCGGACTACGGGACGCGGGCTGCACGGTTATCGTGTCCAGCCGCAAACGCGACGCCTGCGAGCAGGCCGTTGCCGCACTCGGCGACGGCGAAGGGCCGGGCAGCGCGCACCCGTTCGAATTGCATGTGGGCAAGTGGGATTCGATCGAACCAGCCGTGGATCGGATCATCGCCGATTTCGGCAGTCTCGATATCGTCGTGAACAACGCTGGTATCGCACCGCTGGCCGACAATCTGCTGTCGGTCTCGGAGGGATTGTGGGACAAGACCATCGAGGTCAACCTGAAGGGCCCGTTTCGCCTGATGGCGGTTGCCGGTGCCCGGATGGCCGCCGCCGGTGGCGGGTCGATCATCAATATCTCGAGTATCGGGGCGGTCCGGCCGAGTCCGCCCGAGGCGATGTACGCGGCGGCCAAGAACGGGCTCAACGCATTGACCATGGCGTTCGCTCAGGAGTACGCGCCGACTGTGCGCGTCAACTGCGTGATGCCGGGTGGATTCGCGACGGATATGGCCGAGAACTGGGATGAGGAGTTCGTCGGGAAGATCATCGATCGCCTGCCCGCGGGCCGGCTGGGGCGGCCGGAGGAAATCGCCGGTCTGGTAACCCATTTGGCGAGCGCTGCCGCCGGTTACACCACCGGTGCGATCATCCCGGTCGATGGCGGCCGGACCGCGGTGTACTGACATGCGAAACGACATGAGTGCCATCGGATCCGACACCGGAACGACGCTGGACGATCTGTTCGGGTTGTCCGGCCGGGTCGCCATCGTCACCGGCGCTTCGTCCGGCCTCGGAGTGGGCTTCGCGAACGCTCTCGCCGGTGCCGGGGCCACCGTGTACGCGGCGGCCCGCAGGCTCGACCGGTTGGCGGCGCTGGCCGCGGATAACCCCCGGGTCGTTCCGGTTCGTTGTGATGTGACATCCGAGGAGGACCGCCGGATGTTGGTCGACCGCTGCTATGAGCAGTCCGGACGGCTCGATGTGCTGGTCAACAATGCGGGCAAGCCCGGTCCCCCGCATGCCGAAGACGAAACGGTAGCCGGGTTCGCATCGATCCTCGAGGTCAACCTGGTCGCGGGGTTTCACCTCGCCACCTATGCCGCGACGCGACTGCCCGAGGGGGCACGCGCGTCGTATATCAATATTTCTTCGGTGATCGGGCTGGTTTCGACCGCACCGATCGGCGGCGCGAGCTACGCCGCGTCCAAGGCCGGGATACTCGGACTCACCAGGGAACTCGCCGGGCAGTGGGGGCGCAAGGGGATTCGGGTGAATGCCGTCGTGCCGGGCTGGTTCGACACCGAGATGACCGATGGCCTGTTCGACAACGAGAAGTCGGCCGGGTGGGTGCGCCGCAACACCATGCTCGGCCGTGGTGGCAATGCCGGTGAAATCGACGGCGCGGTCCTGTTTCTCGCCTCCGATGCGTCGTCCTATATGACCGGGCAGACGCTCATTGTCGACGGCGGCTGGACGGCTCGCTGATGCTGGCCGTCCAACTGACCGAGTGGGGTACCGAACCACAGTTGCGTGAAGTTGCGGTTCCGGACCCGCGTGGAGAAGAACTCCTGCTACAGGTCACCGCGGCGGGACTGTGTCGCTCCGATCTGCACGTCATGGACGCCGCCGAATCGAGCTTCGACTATCCGCTGCCGCTCACCCTGGGCCATGAAGTAGCGGGCACGGTGATCGATGCCGGTCCCGGTGCGGACCAGTCCTGGCTCGGCGAAGCCGTTGTGGTCCATGGCATCTGGGGCTGTGGCCGGTGCCGCAATTGTGCGCGTGGACGGGAGAACTACTGTCTGACGCTGCGGCCTCGTCCGGACGGCAGACTGGCTGCGATCGGCAACGGCCTCGGCTATCACGGCGGTCTGGCACCGGCCATGGTTGTGCCCTCGGCCCGATTCCTTGTTCGCACCGGCGATCTCGAACCCGCCGTCGCCGCTCCACTCGCGGATGCTGGGACGACCGCCTACCACGCCGTGCGCCAGCACGCCGATGTCATCGACGAATCCGCGATCTGTGTCGTGATCGGTGTCGGCGGGCTCGGGCACCTGGCGATTCAGATCCTTCGCCACTTCGGTGCCGGACGTGTCCTCGCCATCGACAACCGGCCGGAAACACTGTCTACCGCATTGCGGTTGGGCAGCGATGCGGCGTTTGCCGATCTCGCCGCGGCGATCCCGGCACTCGACGGCGGGGCCGACCTGATCCTCGATTTCGTCGGCACGTCCGACACGATGGAGTCGGCCGCGCGAGCACTCGCGCCAGGGGGCCGGCTCGCGATCGTCGGCAGTTCGGGCGGCCGCCTGGCAGTGGGCAAACACATCGGCCTCGCCGCCGGGTGGCAGGTGGGCGCACCGTTCTGGGGTGCCCGATCGGATCTGGAGGCGGTGGTCGATATGGCTATCGGCGGGACACTCCACGTCGAGTCCACGACGTATCCCCTCACCGATGCGGTCGACATCTACCAGCGCCTTCGGGCCGGGACCGTCACCGGACGCGCGGTACTCGTGCCGCCTCTTTTGACGAGCCGAGCACCGAAACGAGTCGAAGCGAGTAGACAGATATCGAGCGTCGCGAGAGAAGTAGGGCGATGAAGACACTTGCGCACGAAATGATCGAGCGGGCACAGCGCACGCCGGAGCAGACCGCAGTTGTGGACGAATTCGGTCGCCACTCCCTCGGAAAGATCGTGGCAGCGGCCCGAGCGCTGGCCGAGCGGATCGAGTCCATCGATCCGGCCCCGCCCACCGTCCTCATCCAGGCCGATAACACCTGGCACACTGTGGCGGCGGCCGTGGCTGTCGGTCTGCGTGGTGGTGTCGTCGCGGTATTCGGTGCGCATGCCACCGAATCCGAGTTCGCACTGGCTGTCGAGGATATTGCCCCGGATCTGGTGGTCGCGGCACCTGACTCGCTGCTGCGCTGGGGTGTGCGGGACGATCGCTTCCCGATTCGGGATACCGCCTTCGACGCGCGCGTGTTGCGCTCGCGAACGGGCCCGTTCGATTCGGTGGACAGATGGCACGGGGGCACTGCCATTGCGATGACCTCCGGCTCGACCGGACGTCCCAAATGTGTTGTGCAATCCGAAGAAGCCATCCGGTATGCCTGCCAGTGCACCATCGACACCGTTCGGCTGGAGCCGGATGAGGCAGTGGGAGCCTTCGTGCCACTGTCTTCGGTGGCCGCATTCTGTTTCGGCATGTACCTGCCCGCCTATCTCGGCGGCGCGATGGTGTCGATCGGCAAATGGGAACCCGCCGCCGCCCTGGCGGCCATGGCCGAACACCGCGTCGCCTGGACGATGCTGGTTCCGACCATGGCCTTGCAGTTGTCGGTGGCCGAGGGCTCCGAAGGCATGTTGTCCGCCCTGCGGGCGATGACCGTCGGCGGTGGTCCGATGAACGAACGCGCACTGCGTGCGGCCGAGGAAAAGCTCGGTACCACGTTCCTGCGGGTTTTCGGTATGTCCGAATGTCTCGGACACACCACGCCACAACTCGACGACCCGCCCGCCATCAGGCTCGGCCGGGACGGGCGGCCGTTCCGCGGCACCGTCGTACGGGCGGTCGACACCACTGGAAACGTCGTGGCCGCCGGTGCGATCGGCGATGCGCAGGTACAGGGCCCGTCCCTGTTCGTCGGTTACGCCCGGGGCGGCATCGTGATTCCCCCGGCGCTCACCGCGGACGGTTTCCTCCCGACCGGCGATCTGGTCGAGGTCGCCATCGATGGCTCGATCCGGGTGACCGGGCGCCAGAAGCAGATCATTATCCGAGGCGGCCGCAATATCGATATCAACGAACTCGAATCCGCCATCGCGAACGTGCCGGGCATCGTGCAGGTGTGCGTGGTCCCGGTACCCGATGCCATGCTCGGCGAACGAGCGGCAGCGCTGGTTGTCACCGACGGCCAATCGCTGACATTGGCCACTGTCACCGATCAGCTTGCGGCGGCGGACTTTCCCAAGTCGAAGTGGCCCGAGTACCTGTTCACGGTGCGAGACCTGCCGCAGAACACCGTCGGCAAGTTGTCCCGGCCCGACGCGGTGCGATTAGCGACACAGCTGGCGACCGCAGTTGACCCGAGTTCACCTCAGTTCCGGTAGAGTCATGTCGAATCCACACCAACGAATGCGGGGGTATTAGAGCTGATGACCGTCGACTCGGAGGTCCGCCGCGAAAGCGCGCGCTCGAAACGAAGCGGAATCCTCACCGCCGCCATCAAGCAATTCGGGAAAGTCGGTTACGAGCACACCAAATGGGCGTCGATCGCCGACGAGGTCGGCATCGGCCAGACCGCGCTGTACCACTATTTCGAGTCGAAGGCCCACTGCCTGCTGACGATCATGCGACTCGAACTGGCCGACTCGGCCGAAAGGTTCAACGCCGCGGTCGCTGATCAGCCCGACCCGGAGCAAGCGTTGCGCGCCGCCATCGCCGCGGCGCTGACCGCCTCGCCGACCGATGCCCTGCAGCGCCGCATCCTGCAGAACCATATGGATTTGCTCGCCGCCCCGCGTCAGTCGGCCAAGGAAGAGGCCGAACGCCTGCGGTCGCGTGAGCTCGTGCGACAGATCGAGCAGAATTGGACCGGGCTGATCTCGGACGGAATCGAGGCCGGCGTCTTCGCTCCGGGCGATCCGCGCATGCTCGGTCGAATGGTCCTCGGCCTGGTGATCAGCGTCTGGCGCTGGTACCGGCCGAAGGGCAACGTCACCCTCGCGCAGATCACCGAGTCGGTCACCGAAGCAGCAGTACGGATCGTGCGTAACTGAGATCCCACTTCCCACACAGTGGGATCTCTACGCCCGCTGAAACTGAACAGAATTCAGTTAGGAGTCGCATGTACAACCTGATCGTCCTCGCATCGCGTCCCAGTGATTGGACCCATGAGCAGTTCATCGAATGGTGGCGCGGTGAACACGCGGAGGTGACCTACCCGCTGCCGGGCCTGCTGCGCTGGCAGCACACCGAACTCCTCGAATCCTTCGACGAGAAGTCGTCCGGCTGGGACGGTCTGTCGATTCTGAGTTTCGAATCCCGCGAGGCGCTCGACGCCGCATTGGCGAGCCCGGAATGGAAGGCCGCTGTCGAGAATGTGGGCACCATGCGGGGACGTCGCATGATCTGGTACGGCGAGGAGAAGACAATGGTGCCGCTCGCCCCGGCGGTCGAATGAGCGCCGAATGGGCCGAACCCGGGTGTTATCCGATAGCCGAAGGGATCCACCGCATCCCGCTGCAGATGCCGCAGGACGGCCTGCGCGCGGTCAACGTCTACGTACTGGAAACCGACGACGGCCTCGTGCTCATCGACGGCGGCTGGCACCGGCCCGACACCTACCGAGAGCTCTCCGACGCATTGGCCCGAATCGGCCGGTCCGCAGCCGAGATTCACGATGTCTTCGTCACCCATATCCACCGCGACCACTACACCTTCGCCATCGAACTGCGTCGTCGGCACGGCTGTCGAGTTCATCTCGGCGCCGATGAAGCAGGCGGACTCAACGCCATCCACCAACTGAACAGCAACATCCCCGACAGTTCGCTGCGGGAACTGCGGCGGGCGGGCGCGGACGATATCGCCCGACGAGCTCATGCGGCGGGCAGCGCCGAACCGTTCGACCGCGACGACTGGGAACAGCCCGACCACTGGCTGCGACCGGGCGCGCTGGCCATCGCCGGGCTGGATCTGTATGCAGTAGCGACACCCGGACATACCAAGGGCCACATGATCTTTCAGGATCGCGAGAAAGGGCTCGTCTTCACCGGAGACCACGTGCTGCCCACGATCACCCCATCGATCGGATTCGAATTGGGCCCGTGGGAACTGCCGTTGGACAACTTCCTCCGGTCATTGGTGTTGCTGCAGCACGATGACGAGCAGAAGATGTTGCCCGCGCACGGTCCCACCGGAGGCAGCGTCGGGCAACGCGCTCGTGAACTTCTCGCCCACCATGACCACCGATTCGAGCAAATCGTCACTGTCGTCCGCGATCTGGGACCGTGCAGCGGCGTGGCGGTGGCCCGCGCTCTGACCTGGACGCGGCGCGACCGCGCCTTCGGCACGCTCGACGACTTCAATCAGATGGTCGCGACCTGCGAGACGATGGCGCATCTCGACGTCCTGGTCGCCCGAAATGTGTTGTCCGCGAAGGACGCGGACGGCGTTATGGCCTTCCGGATGGCCGCATGACGAGATGATCCCACACAGCAAGCCCGTACCTCTGAAGTGATCGAGGTGCGGGACTTTCTGCTGTGCAGGGATCGCCTCACTATCAGCGGCGACGCGACAGCTTCGCGGGTCAGGCGCAGGTCCAGCCGCCGTCCACGTAGAGTTCGGTGCCGGTGATGAAGGTCGAATCGTTGCCCGCCAGGAATGCGACGGCGGCGGCGACCTCCTCGGCGCGGCCGAGTCTGCCCATCGGGGTGTTGGCGACCATCGCCTGGTGTCGCTCGGTGCCCTCGTATCGTTCGAGGAGCTGAGGCGTTTCGATGAATCCCGGGTGGATCGAGTTGACGCGCACTCCCTTTGTCGCCCAATGCAATGCGGCGTTCTTCGTCATGCTGCGCACGGCACCCTTCGCCGCCGCGTAGGCCACGCTGTTGCCCAAACCGCCGACGGTGCCGAGGATCGAGCAGATGTTGACGATCGATCCGCCGCCGGTCTGCTCGATCAGCGCGCCCGCGTACTTCATGCCCAGCCAGGTGCCGGTCTGGCTCACCTCGATCACCCGGTTGTACCGATGCAGATCCTCGTCCACCACCGAAGCCAGACTGCCGATGGCACCGTTGTTGACGACGGCGTCCAGACTCGGGAAGCGTTCGGACACCGCTGACATCGCCTGCTGCCACTGCGACTCCTGGGTGATGTCCAATCCCAGAACCTGATGCCGCGCACCGTGTTCCAGGTCGGCGGTCAGCTTCTCGCACGCCTCGACGTCGACGTCGGTCACCACCACCGAGGCTCCCTCCTCGGCCAGGCGGCGCACAATTTCGACGCCGATCCCCCCTGTCGAACCGGTCACCAACACGACCTTGCCATCGAGCCTCGAGAGAGTCATTGCTGTGCAGTCCTTTCGAAGTCGGAACCGGGCTCCGACGGTCAGAGCTTGCTGAGTACGTTGCGGCCGCCGACCAGCATGGCGAGTGCGACGCCGATCGTGGTCACCGCGGTCATGAGCAATGCCATCGCCGCGACAAGCGGATAGGAACCGTTCTGCCACATATCGAACAGCAGAGTCCCCATCACCTGGGTGGTCGACGCACGCACCAAAAGCGAGGCCGCGAATTCGTGCGTCAGCAGAATGAACATCAGCGCGACCGCGCTGAGGATGGTGGGACGCATCAACGGCAGCATGATCCGCGCATTCGTCACGAACGGTGATGCTCCGCTGGTTGCCGACGCCTCGGTATAGGTGTTGCCGAGGGCAAGCATCGCAGTCATCTGCATTCGCGTCGCGAAGGGCAACATCAGTACGACGTAGACGAGGACGATCACTGTTCGCGTGCCGTACAGGATCAGTGGCGGCTCGGTATAGGTGAGCAAGAAACCGACGCCGAAGATCACCGCCGGGATGCCGAGCGGCAATGCCGTGATGAAATCACCGATGAGCGCCAGTATTTTGTAACGTCGGCCGCGTACCAACAGGTTGGCCATCACGTAGCCGATGGGTACACAGATCGCCACCGCGCCGAGCGATGTCAGCACACTGGTGATCACCGATTCGACAATCGCGTCCGTAGCGGCCAACTGTCGGAAATTGTCGAGCGTGAACAGGTTCCACGACAGTGACCCCGACCAGAACCGCGTCGAGGACACGATGATCAACCCGACCAAAGGGATGACGAGGGCGAACAACGCGTAGCCGACGATCATCACTACGGCCCAGGTGGCGCGGCCGGTGGATGGCGCGAATGCCTTGCCGCCGTGCGTGACGAAGCGAGTCTGGTTGCCCAGCAAAGCCTTCTGGATCAACACCAAAACGAGCCCGAAGATAACCAGTGGCGAACCGGCCGCAGCGGCGGCGGCGAAGTCCGACGGTGATTCGGAGACTCGCCGATACATCTCGGTGGTGAGCACCTTGACGCCACTGTTCTGGCCCAGCAGCAGTGGCCCGGTGAACTGGCCGAGGCCGAGCAACAACGCGATTCCGCCGCCGTAGATCAACGACGGGCGCAGCAAAGGCAGCACCACCCGGAAGAACACTCCGAGCGTGGACGACCCGCTCACCTGTGCGGCCTCGAGATGTTCGGAACTGATGTTCTGCATGCCCGCGCTGACGAAAAGGTAGACGAACGACGTCAGCCCGAAGGCGGTGAGAATAATGATCCACGGAACGGTGTAGACATCGATCGGTCCGGTATCCGATCCGCTCCACCACGGCAACTTCCGGAGCACCAGATTCAAATAGCCGGGCCCCGGCGACAGCAGAAAGGCCCAGCCGACGACGTTGGCGACCGCGGGCATGACGATCGGCAGGATCGGAATGATCCGCAGGAAGCCGAGTCGGTCCGGCAGTCGGCTCGCCGCGAACGCCAGCACCGTGCCGAGAACCATCGCGATCACGAGCGATCCGAGGGCCAGCGCGATGGTGGTCCCGATCGTTTCCGCGATATCGAAGCGCCCGTATTGGTTTCGATAACCCTGCGCGCCGTTTTCGAACGCCAGCGATTGCAGCCGGATCATCGGCAATACGACCAGATAGGCGAGAACTGCCAGCAAGGCCAGGTATCCGATTCTGGCTCGCACGTGCGCGGGTATCGCAAAGGACCGGGTGGCCGCAGCGGTAAGCGTGGCCATCACGACTGCCCTCCCGCCCCCGCCGTCGCCAGCACCGGCACATCGGCGCCTGCGACGTCCGGCTGCGCGAATACACGCAAGCTCGCCGGCGAGAAACTGACGATCATGGGATCTCCTGGGCGGCTTCGGCGCAAGGTGGCGCCGTGGGTGGCCGCATCGACTCGTACCGCGAGCTGTTCGCCACCCGTTCGGACGGTCACATCGAAGTGGCGGCCGCCGTATTCGTATGTCACCAACTCGGCATGCAACGCCACATCGCCCTGCGGCACTTCGTCGATCGACGAATGCACCACGACATCGTCGGGACGTAGCCGTGCGACCGCGGACGTTCCTTCGTCGGCTCGTCCGCGCACCACCGCGCGCGTCAGGTCGATATCGTCGCCGGCCGAGGTGATCCAGCCGCCGGGACCGCGGCGCAGTTCCAGCCGGTTTGCCATACCGATGAACGCGGCCACGTACTCCGATACCGGATGCTCGAAAACCTGCTCGGGCGCATCGTACTGTTCGATCTTGCCCGCCTTCATAATGGCGACGCGGTCGCCGAGGGCGAATGCCTCGGCCTGGTCGTGAGTGACGAAAACCGCTGTGAATCCGAGGCTGCGATGCAGCTGATGGATTTGCGAGCGAACCTGATCCCGCAATCTGGCATCAAGGTTGCTCAAAGGTTCGTCGAAGAGCACCAGATCGGGCCGGGCCACCAGGCCACGGGCCACCGCGACGCGCTGTTGCTGTCCACCGCTGAGCTGCGCCGGGTACCGGTCGAGCAGCTCCGTGCAATCGACCATGGCAGCGGCACTTTCGACGGCTCCGCCGGAGATCTCCTTCCGCAATTTGCGGACCTGCAGCGGATATCGAATGTTCTTGCGCACGGTCATATGTGGCCACAGCGCGTACGACTGGAATACCATTCCGATATTCCGTTTGTGCACAGGCACATTCAGCTTCGCCTCGGCGTCGAAGACGCGCCGGTTCTTGAAGGTGATCGAACCATCCTGGGGCGTCTCCAATCCGGCGAGACAACGCAGGGTGGTTGTCTTGCCGCAGCCACTCGGGCCGAGTAGTACGAGGAGTTCGCCTTCCTCGATCGCGAGGTCGAGCTGGTCGACGACGACATTCGATCCATAGGTCTTGGTGAGACCGGAAACTGTGAACTGCGAGCTCATCTCATGCCTTCTAGGTCTGCTTCTTGGGTGTGCGGACTCCGGCGGCCGTGCCGCCGTCGACCAGCAAGTCGATCCCGGTGACATAGCTGCTGTCGTCACCGGCAAGGAACAAGATCGCCTTCGCGACCTCCATCGGGCTGCCACGTCGCTTCATGGGGATGCTCTGCACATAGGCTTCGACATCGTCTGCGGCGAAGTCGGGAACCGCGGTGATCTCGGTGTCGATGCTGCCCGGGCACACCGTGTTGACACGGATGCCACGATCGGCCAGTTCGAGTGCCGCGACCTTGCTCAGGGCGCGAACACCGAATTTCGACGCGCCGTAGGCACCGAGTTCGGCGGTCGCGAGCACGCCCCGCAGCGACGAGATGTTGATGACCGAGCCACCTGCCGCCATCGCGGCGGCGGCCGCCTGTAGTCCGAGGAATGTGCCGACCAGATTGAGGTCGATCATCCTGCGGAACTGCTGCAGTGTGGTTTGCGTCAGTGGCGCTTTCATCGCCGCTCCGGCGCTGTTCACCAGCACCTGGAGGGGGTGTCCCGCACGATCCATATCGGAAGTGACTGCCTGCCAATCGGATTCGGCAGTCACATCGAGTCGACGGTAGTGCGCCGTCGGACCCAGTTCGTGTGCACGGCGCTCTCCCGCCGCGTCGTCGAGGTCGGTGAGGTACACCGTCGCGCCCTTGCTCGCGAACAGTTCGGCGGTCGCGCCGCCGATTCCGCCGGACGCTCCGGTGACCAATACGTTGACTCCGCGCATCAATTCAGTACTCCCGTCCACTGTCAGCTCTGGAAAAGTTGTGACCACTCTTGGGAGTACTTCTCGATCTTCTCGGGGGTCAGATCACTGGTGTCCGGTGCAGCGATGTCCTGCGCTCGGGCTACCGCGCCGGGGATATCGGCCAACGCCGCCGCGTATCCCCCGTTGAGCGCTGTCTGCCCTTCGCGGGTGACCATGAAATTCGCCAGTACCTGAGCGGCATTGGGATGCGGCGCCACATTCGTAACCTGGCTGTACCAGGGGGTGCCCCACGGTGACGCTGGCAGAGCCCAATTGACCGGCGCCCCTGCGGCCACTTCGGTCACCAAGGGCTGAACCGAAGGCGTCACGACAATTTCACCGGAGGTCAGCGCCTGGGCGACACCCAGAGCACTCGGGTAGATCCGTGGCTTCAGGGCGGCGAGTTGCTTCCAGTAGTCCTCGCCATAGGTGCGCGCGTAGTACCGGTACAGATCGACGTAGGAGGCGATGCCGGACGGATTGACGATTCCGATCTTGCCCCGGTAGGCGGGATTCACTATGTCCTGGGGAGATTTCAGGCCGTTCGGGACCGCACCGGTGTTCCAGCCGAGCGCGAAAACCGCCGCGCTCGTCAGGAAGAACCGGTTGCTGAGCACACTCTTGTCCGGCTGATACTCGGGAGCCTTCAGATCCGGCCCGACCAACTCGGTGGAGTACGAACCCGATTTCGCGGCATTGGTAATCCACGCCGCATCGGTCAGCATGTGCACATCGGCTGTGCCCTTGCCGGTCTTCTTCTCGGTCTCCACCCGCGGGTTGATGTCGGCGTCGGTACCGCGCACGAAGTCCAGCTTGATCCGCGGATACTTCGCCTGGAATGCGGCCTTCAGGGCTTCGAGGTTGGCCGGCTTCTGGCTCGAGTAGAGCATCACGGCGCCCTCCCCGTTAGCCGCGGCGACCACGTCCTCCCAGCTCCCGTCGACGGGCTTCGAGGCCGACGAATTCCCACCGCAGGCGGCAAGGCCGAATGTCGAGGCGACAATCGCGAGAGCCGCGACCGCCTTGGTCAGAGTTTTCATGACGGAATCTGTTTCCTTACCTGATCGAGAAGAGCGGCCAGCTCGCCGGGCATCGAAACCATCGGCATATGGCCAGATTCGAGAAAACGGGTGCTCCCGCCGACGAGGTCGGCGGACCGCGATTGCAGATCCGGCGGATAGCACGCATCCTCGGTGAGGCGAACATAGGTTCGCGGTAGGTCGGCCGACAGGCCTGAGAGATCAACCGTTTCCTCGAGCAATGCCGCCGAATCGTCGATGACCTGATCTGCGGTCCATTCCGCCTGCTCGGGTGACATGTCGTTGCACAACATGGCAATCGCGGCAGCGCGATCCTGGTGATAAACCCCGCCGACGATCGACTGCCGAACAGCAGTCCGGACGGCCGGATCGATCTGGTCGAGCACGCGTGTCCCGTGCGGCGGTACGACGGCGGACAGGAACACGACGTGCTCGATGCGATCGGCCAGCTCCGGTAGCACCCGCGGGACCGACACTCCGGCGAACGAATGCGCGACCATCACGATGTCGGTGAGATCGGCCGCGTCCTCGACGATCGCCGCAGCACAGTCGTCGAGGGTTACGCCGCGGATGTCACGGTCGGATCGCTTACCGCGGCCGGGCAGATCGACGGCGATCGTCGGCCCAGTGAGCAACGGCAGCAGGCGATCCCAGCAGGAGGCGGCCATACCCGCTCCGTGCACGAGCAAAAACGACATCTAGCCTCCGAAACTGAACTGATCTCAGTTTGAGAATCTATCCGCAGCCCCTTGTGGTGTCAATCACATGAGTGCAAACTCGTGAAGTGAATCCAGTTCAGGAAGATCTTGTTTCCAGTGGCCACGCATCCCAACCGCTGCGGATCGGCGCAGTACAGCTGCGGAATCGTCTGGTCGCCACCGCGCACGGATCCGGGGTGGTCGGCGGCGGCCTGGCACAGCCCGGCGACGCGGAGTACTGGCGGCGCTGCGCCGCCGGGGGTGCGGCGATGGTGATCGCGGGCGGCACGGTGGTGAGTCCGGAATCGGCGAATCGAATCGGCAATATCACCGAGGCATGGCGGCCCGAGGCGATCAGCGGGCTGCGGGCGCGCGCGACCGCGATCAGTAGCGAAGGCGCCGTTCCGGTATGCCAGCTCGTGCACCTCGGACGCGAAACACTCGGTGCCGAGATCTGGGAGCACCCGATCGCGCCGTCGAGCATCAGATCGCCGCGAGAGCCGGTGCGCGCCAGGACAATGACCGACGCCGACGTCGATCGGATGATCGCGAGTTTTGTCGTCAGTTCCCGCCATGCTGTCGAAGCGGGGTTCCCCGCGATCGAACTGCATGCGGCCCATGGCTATTTGCTGGCTCAGTTTCTTTCGCCCTCTTCCAATGTCCGGGCCGAGTCCGGCACGGTTGCGGGGCGGGTGCAGGTTCTGTACCGGCTGCATGCCGAGATCAAGGCGTCCTGTCCGGAAGTGGTACTCGGGGTGCGCGTTTCGATCGATGGTGCGGAGGAGGCTGGTCTAGACCTGGACGGACTGTGCGAGCTGATGCCGTTGCTCGACAGGTTCGACTATGTGAATCTGACCGCAGGGGTGCGGACGACATATGTGCGCGATATGGCGACCTCCGAGCCGCCGCTGCTCACGCACGTGCGGAGGCTGCGCGCGGCATCGGCGCGGCCGCTGCTGGTGTCGCAGGCGTTTCGCTCCAGGGAGCACATCGAATCCGCGTTGGCGGCCGGGGCCGATATGATCGGGCTGGCCCGGCCGCTCATCGCCGATCCACAACTGCCGCTGAAGTTGCTGCGGGGCAATGACTCTCAGATCCGGCCGTGCGTATCCTGCAATGAGGACTGCCGGGCATTCACTCCGGTCCTGCTCTGCTCGGTGAATCCGACCCTGGCCCCGCCCGGCCACGATGCCCGCCCGGCATCGCCGCTCCGGTTCAGACCGCCACCGGCAGCGTCGGGGCGAGTCGCGGTGGTGGGCGCCGGACCGGCAGGCCTGGAGGCCACGCTCCAACTCACCGCGACGCACGACGTGACGCTGTTCGAAGCGCGCGAGCGGATCGGTGGGCAGCTGGCCGTGGCGGCGCAGGCGCCGAACCGGGCGGGCTGGTCGAAGTTGCTGCGGTTCTACACAGACAATCTCGGCAATGCCGATGTGCGACTCGGACACCGCGTAACACCCCATGAACTGGGCGATTTCGATGAGGTCATCATCGCGACCGGCGCCACTGAGCTGCCAACGCCCGGCGCGCTGTCCTCGACAGGTCTCATCGCCGATCGGCATGCGATAACACCGGGAGATCGGGTGGTCATCGCCGACGACGGCTTCGGCTCATGGCTTACCGTCGGCGCGCTGGAAGCCGCGCTGGAAGCAGGAGCCGCACAGGTGACCGTGGTGGTCCCAGGACCCGCATTTGCGGCAACCATCCCGCCGGAGAGCCGAGTCCAACTGATGAAACGCCTCACCGGGAGCCCGGTGGAGTTCGTCGTCGATGCGGCCGTGACAGAGATACGAGCGAACAGCGCAGGCACCGTAGCCTACTGCCGACATCTCCTGTCGGGCAGGACATTCGAGCTTGCGTGCGAGCACGCTGTTGCCGTCGGAGAAAGAATCGCCTCCGACTGGCAGGACATCGAGCAGGCCCTTCCGCGAGCACGAGTGCAGGTGATCGGGGATGCGGTCGTGCCACGCCGGGTCTCGCACGCGGTGGCTGAGGGATACGCTGCGGCACAGGCGATCACGGACACGACTGCCCGATCGGGTTAGCCCGTAGCCCGTATACCTACTCACGCCCCGCTCGGCACGGGATCCGAGCGGGGCGTGAGCTTGACCGTTGCTTACTGTCGCACTCGGCGAACTACTTCGGGGCGGGCATCGGCTGGTTGATGGTGGTGAAGTACTGGATCGCCGCACCGATCGCGACCGGCGCGGTCACCAGGATCTGACCGGCCAGGGTGCCGAGCGCGCCGATGGCGACGATGCCGCCCAGGCAACCGATGGCGGCGGCCGGAATGAACGGACCGAACAAGCCGACGATGGTGGCCGCGGCGACCGTGGCTCCGGCGATGCCGCCGAGTACACAGCCCACCGCACCGCCGGCCAGACCGCCGACCAGCGTGCCGACCGTGGCACCCGTGGTGATGGTGCTGGTCAGGCGTGACCAGGCGGCCTGCTCACGGTCATACTGGGTCTTCCACGGCGCCTGATCCTCAAATGGCAACGCGACCGGCTTGTAGGTCGCGTGTGCGATATCGAATCGGGGGCTCAGGGTCGCCGTGCGGTCGTTGATCTCCGCCGCGATCGGGAACTCGAAATCATCGACACGGAACCGCAATTCGGTACCGGCCAGGGTGGCCCCATCGGCCGACTTGATCTTGAAAACACCATCCTCGACAACCATCGCTCCCGCGCTGGTCGTGATGATCGTGGACCGGTCGGTCGCCGACGCGGTGAAATCGACGGCACTGTCGCCGGCGGTGGGCGCGGCATGGACGGTCCCGGCGGTGATACCGAGCCCGGCGGTGGCGAGCGCAGCCGTTACCGCGAACTTCTTGAATTTCATTGCTTGAATCCTCATCGGTTCTTCATTTGTCGAAACAATTCGGCACTACTACTGATTCTGAAATCAGGCGGTAATGCCCGGACCGTGTCCGACCGGAACGCCGGACACGACTTCTTCGGGGAGGTCGAGGCTGGGATCAATGGAGATGGTCTTCTGCAGCAGGTACTCCTGTACCGCGGAGACGCCGTGCTCGCGCCCGAGGCCGGACTCTTTGTAACCTCCGAAAGGAGATCCGAGATCGGCGGCGAATGTGTTCACCGAGAATGTTCCCGTTCGAATTCTCCGTGCGACCTCGAAACCATGTGCGGAGTCGGCCGTGAAGACTGATCCGGCAAGACCGTAGCGACTCCGATTGGCGATCCGGACGGCATCCTCTTCACCGTTGTGCGCGATCAGAACTGCTACCGGCCCGAATATCTCGTTCTGCGCGATATCCATATCGTTGGTGACGCCGGTGACCAACGTCGGTTCGATGTACCAGCCTTCCGAGAGATGCGCCGGTCGTCGACCGCCGGTGCGTATCGTCGCTCCTTGCTCGACGGCCCGGGCCAGGTGCGCTTCGATGCGCTCGAGATGCGACCGACTGATCACCGGTCCCACTACCGTGTCGGCGTCGCGCGGATCGCCCACCTTCAGCGCCTCGAACGCTCGCGTGAACGCATCGGCATAGAACTCGTACTGTTCCTCGGGCACCAGGAATCGGGTCTGGGCGACGCAGCTCTGACCGGAATTGGTTGCGACACTTGCTCCGACGAGAGTGGGAACGACGATCTCGGGGTCGGCATCCGACAGGACTATCGCCGCCGACTTTCCGCCGAGTTCCAGGACCACCGGTCGAATCAGTTCGCCGCACACCGCACCGATCTTCTTGCCGACTTCGGTGGATCCGGTGAAGCTCACCATGTCGACGCCGGGATGTCCGACGAGATACTCGGACTCACCTGCTCGCGCGGCAACGATATTGATGACTCCGGCTGGAAAACCTATCTCCTGCAGCAGATTTCCGAGGTTGAAGATCGCCAGCGGGTTCGGCTCCGTCGCCTTCACAACAACCGTGCATCCGGCAACCAAGGCCGGACCGATCTTCTGGGCCACGGCCGGAAGGGCGAAGTTATACGCGGGAAATACCGCGACAACGCCCACCGGCTCCTTGACGACCAGGCTCTTGCCTGCCATCGGGATGACGCCGACCGCATCTCCGGATCCCGCGAACGGGGACAGGTCGCTGACGCGGAGCTCGCTGGTCTGTAGCGACTTCGCTACTTCGGCGACGTAATTCAGACTCATTACCGGCGCGACGGCCTGGTACACCTGAGAGAGCAGATGGCTGCAGCCCAGTTCATCGGTGATGAGCTCGGCGAATTCGGCCCCGTTGGCAGCGATCGCCGCTGCCAGCCGGACCAGATGCGCACCGCGCTGCGCGGGCGTGAGTCTCGGCCAGTCGGACCCGTCGAAAGCCTCCCGGGCGGCGGCTACGGCCGCGTCGATATCCGCTTCGGTGGCCGCGGGCACCGAACCGATCGGCTTGCCGCCGGCCGGCGAAATCACCTCGAATCGGTCATCGGAGCACGTCTTTCGCCAAGAACCCCCGATAAAGAATCCAGTGAATTCGCGATCGATCACGCGATGCTCCTCTCGTAGGCAAGGTTCCTGTCGTCGGCGCGCGATCGCCGAACGAAACTGAGTTGAACTCGGTTCGGGTTTCACCGTACATGTACCGTGATCCACTTCACAAGTGAATCGGTACTTGAACTGACTTCAGTTTTAGAGCTAGGGTGACGAGCACGCCGGCAGCACCGCGACGCGTGAGGAGCATCGAATGTCAGAGGTCCACACGGACGTACTTGTCATCGGCGGCGGGATGGCCGGGCTCACCGCGGCAACCCGAGCACTGCATCTGGGCAATTCGGTGATCGTCGTCGAAAAGGCAACCGCAGTAGGCGGATCCGCGCGATTCGCGGGATATGCCTGGACCGCCCCCTCCCACGCGATCATGGACGAGGTCAATCCCCGCGGCGATATCGAGCTGCGCCGCACACTCGTCGACGGGTTCGGCCCTGGTATCGCCTGGATCCGGTCGCTCGGCGTCGAATGCGCGGATGCGGTCACCGTCCTGCGCTACGGTTCCGGCCATCAATTCGACACCAACCGGTACATCGACGAATGCCGCCGTCGGATCCGCGCCGAGGGCGAGCTGCTCACCGAGACCGACGCGCGAGCCCTACTCACCGAGGACGGTTCCGTCGTCGGCGCTCGGGTACGACTTCCGGACGGTACCGACCGCGAGATTCGCGCTGGCGCAACGATACTCGCGACCGGCGGGTTCCAGGCTAATCCGGAGCTGGTCGACGAATACATCCATCCCGCTGCGAGCGCAATGCAATTGCGGTCCAATCCGACCAGCGTCGGCGACGGGCTTCGGCTTGCCGAAGACGTCGGTGCCGCGACAGGCACGGAACGCTCCGGTTTCTACGGCCACCTCATTCCCACGGGGGTAGAGTTCCGCGATCCGTCCGACTTCGTCGCGCTGTCGTTGTACTACAGCGAGCACGCTTTGCTGTTCAACCTCCACAATCGCCGGTTCACCGATGAAACCGTGGGCGACCACCTGACCACCATGGAATTGCTGGACCAACCCGAGTCCCGAGGACTACTCGTCGCCGACGAGCGGGTCTACCGCGACTGGATCACCGGAAGTTACGTCGAAGGCGCGCAGGCGCTCGACAAATTCGATCTGGCACAACGCCGCGGCGGACGTTGTGGCGTTGCCGAAAGCCTGGACGACCTCGCCTATCTGCCCGCCGAATGGGGTTACGACGGTATCGACATTGCCGCGCAGATCCGTGCCGTCAATGCCGCGGGCGCAGCCGCGCGGCCCGCGCGCACCTACGACGCGCGGCCGCTCGACCACGGCCCGTACTACGTCATCGAGGTATGCCCGGCCCTGACATTTCCGTTCCACGGCATTCGCATCGACCGGCACGGCAGGGTCTTCGCCGCAGGTGGCGGAACCATCAATGGACTCTTCGCGGCGGGCGCCGATACCGGCGGCCTCTACGACCGCGCGTACACCGGCGGAATCGCCGCCGCACTCGTGTTCGGGCTTGCCGCAGCAGACCGAGCGGCCGCCGACCGTGCCATCGCGGCCAACTGACTGTCCTGGTTCACATCCGACGTAGTGCCCGCAGGCCGGCGGCCATGAACTCCGGTGTCGCCTCGGCCGCAGCGGCCGCACCGTTCCCGGCATCGGCACCTTGCCGAGCTCGGTGGGTGATTCCCTCACCGATGACCGCGAGCTTGAAGTTGGCAAGGGCGAGATAGAAGTTCCACTCTCCCAAGTCTGTGCCGGATACATCGGCATAGCGCTGCGCCAGCTCATCCGCAGGAGGAAACCGCGGGCTCGTCCACGCCGCTTCGGTTCCGAGGACGTGGTCGAATGCCGGAGACCGGTAGACACACATGAGCGCGACATCGGTGAGCGGATCGCCGATCGTCGAGAGTTCCCAGTCGACCACCGCGCGCACGATCTGCGGTCCATCGAGATCAAGAATGGTGTTGTCGATCCTGAAGTCGCCGTGCACAATTGCGGCGCCCGACCTCTTCGGGACACATTCGGTGAGGGCTCGAAACAGCGTCGTCGCGTCGTCGAGTTCGCGCGTCTGCACCCGTTCCCACTGGCTTGCCCACAACGTCACTTGACGGGTGAGGAATCCGTCGGGCCGACCGAACGATCCGAGTCCGACGGCGCGGTAATCGACAGCGTGGAGGTCGACCAACGCCGCCACCAACGCCGAGGTGCTCGTTGCCACCTGTGCGTCGGTCAAACCGGCGAGATCGTGTCGATCCCGCACCACTCGGCCCGCAACGAATTCCATGACGGTCATGGGTACGCCGAGTGCAGTACCAGCAGCATCGAACGCCACGGTCGCGGCGATCGGCACCCCAGTGCCCTGCAGGGCTTGCGCAACGGTGTACTCGCGGGCCATATCGTGTGCCGATGGTGTCAACCCACTGACCGGTGGCCGACGGACCACCCAGGTCGACTCGTCGTCGCGAACCTTATAGGTCAGATTCGAGCGGCCGCCGCTGATCGGTTCGACCACCAGCTCGCCACGTACCTCGACCCCGCTGTCCACCAGGAACCGGTGCAGCGCTTCGGCATCCATGCCCGGCCACGTCATGCGGACTCCTCACGAATCGCGCGTTTGGCCGCACCGACGCTGCGCTTGGCGATGGCCCAGCGATGGACCTCGGAGGGGCCGTCGTACACCCGAAACGGTCGTACCTCACGAGCCAGCCGGGCCAATGGCAGGTCCTCGGCCACGCCGAGACCACCGCACATCTGCGCCGAGCGGTCGACGATTCGGAATATCGCCTCTGCCGCAAAGGTTTTCGCGATCGATGTGGCGTTGGACGCGATATCGCCGCGATCGAGTTCCCAGCACGCCCGGACGAGCAGCGACCGGGTTGCGGCGATATCTATCTCGTTGTCGGCGACCATTTGCTGAATCATGCCGAGATCACCGAGCTTGGCGCCGAATGCCTCGCGCCGCGCCACCTGGTGTACGGCGATATCGTGACCGCGGCGCGCGGCGCCCAGCCAGCGCATGACGTGCGTCATCCGCGCCGGTCCGAGCCGAACTTGCGCATACTCGAAACCTCGATCGACCGCACCGAGCACCGCGGAATCGGGCACCACCAGATCCTCGAAGGTGACCTCACAGTGACCACCCAGCATCGAGCGGTCCGCGGTCGGGATGTGCCGCCCGACATGAAGTCCTGCCGTGTCGGCCGGAGCCAGGAACATTGTTGCGCCGCCGCGTTCCCCGGGCGTGCCCGACGTACGCGCCATGATGATGAAGAACCCGGCGCCGTCGGCTCCGGTGATGAACCACTTGCGTCCGTTTATGCGCCACCCGGCCGGTGTCCGCTCGGCCCGGGTCGTCAGCGCCGACGGATCCGAGCCCGCGCCCGGAGCGGGCTCGGTCATCGCGAACGCCGACCTGATCTCCCCACTCGCCAAGGGCGCAAGGTACTGCGACCTCTGTTCCGGGCTCGCGACATGCGCGAGCAGGTGGACATTTCCTTCGTCGGGCGCCGCGATGTTCAATGCCATCGGACCGAAGAGTGAATATCCGGACTCCTCGAAGACCGGCGCCCGATCCGACATCGACAATCCCAGCCCGCCGTACTCGACCGGCGCATGCGGGGCGAACACGCCTGCGAGCTTGGCGGCCGCCTGTAGCTCCTTGCGCACGATATCGCCACCGGCGGCGGTGATATCGCCACCATGCCGGTCCTCGATCGGAAGGACGACCTCGCGGGTGAACGCCCGGGTCCGTTCGACCAATGTCGCGATCTCAGCCGAGTACTCCAAGTCGATCGTCATATACCTACCTATCGCCTGATCGGTACGACTCGAAATGCCTTGATCTACTTCGATATTTCTTTGATGAAGTCCGCGCACCTTTCGGCGATCATCATCGTGGTGGTGTTGGTCGGCACACCGACGATGGTCGGCATCACCGACGCGTCGGCGATGTACAGCGCATCGAGACCGTGCACCTTGCAGTCCTGTCCGACCACCGCCCACGGACTGCCCGCTTCGCCCATGGCCGCGGTGCCCACCGCATGCGCGTAGGTGTTCTTGGCCGCCAGGACCGCTTGGGTGAGTTGACCGGTCGTGACCGCCGACGGCCCGGGCCACAACTCTTCGCCGACGTATTTCGCGAGTGGTCCGGAGTTCATCACCTGCCGCGTCAGTTCGATGCCGCGCACCAGGCGGCGCAGATCGTCGGGGTGATGCAGGAGGTTGAGCAGGATCCGCGGGTCGGTGCCGGGATCAGCGGATCTGATCTCGGTGGAGCCGATCGAGTACGGCCGAACGAGGCCGACCGCGACGAGAATCGAGCCGGACTCGAGGGTGAACGGGATCATGTGCAGGTCGATCTCCGCCGAACCGTCCGGCCCGGCCGCGCTGGTCGTCAGCACGACCTGCAGCGGGGGCAGGAGTTCTCCGATGGCCTCCGCATCGCCGGTGTAGGTCATGTACACCAAGGGATGGTCGCGGAGATTGCGCCCAACGCCTGCCAGCGGCACTTCGACCGGGATGTCCAACTGGTCGAGCACCTCCGCGGGTCCGATTCCGGATCGCATCAGGATCGACGGCGTGCCGATCGACCCCGCACACAGCACCACCAGGTCCGCGTCGATGCGTTCGCCGTCGGCGAGCACGACCGCACGTGGTCGGCCGTCCACGATCTCGAGCCGGTCGACATCGGCGCCGCCGCGCACCGTGAGATTCTTGCGGCCGCGGGCGGCAGCGAGATAAGTCACCGCGGTGCTCTGCCTGATTCCGTCCTGCTGGTTCATCGGGACCGGGCCGACGCCGAGCTGGCTTTCGCCATTGAGATCGTCGACAACCTGGTAGCCCAGGCTGGCGGCCGATTCGACGAAGGCCGCCATGAACGGCCGCAGACCGTCGCCTTCGCTCCATCGCTTTATCGGGACAGGTCCATCGACGCCGTGCAGAGGACCGCCGACCAGATCGCGCTCGAGTCGCTTCAGATATGGCAGGACATCGTCCCAGGACCATTTGTCCAAGCCGAGGCCTACCCACTGTTCGAAATCGCGTGGGGTCGGGCGCAGCGCGTTCGTGGCGTTGACCGAGGACGAGCCACCCATCACTTTGCCGCGCAGCACCGGAAGTACGCCCTGCTCAACGATGGCGAATGTCGGCGCATTGGCGGAACCGGGGATGTGGTCCTCCGAGACATAGCCCCAGTCGTGTGAGGTGAATCCGAAGGTAAAAGCATCCTTCACATGCTCGTGCAGATCGTCGAGCGTCGGATAGTCCGGCCCGGCCTCGACGAGCACAACATCATTGTGTTCGTCCTCGGACAGCCGGGCGGCCATGACACAACCGCCCGAGCCGCCGCCGACCACCACTATGCGTCTTGCCATTTGCGTCTCCTCGATGAGCGTCGATCGGTGGTGTGGGCATTCGGATAGCGACAAGTCGCTACGCGCCCAAGGTGATGGCCCCTTCGGGGCAGGTCCCGGCCGCGTCGGCCGCGGCCCCGGCCTGATCGTCGGGCACCTCGATCGGCTGATCCCGCATTGCGACGAAACCCTCGTCATCGCAGGTGAGCAAGTCCGGAGCCATCGAATAGCAGCGGCCGTGCCCGGTGCAGCTCGCGCCGTCGATCGTGATTCTCACGACTGCACCGCCCACGCCAGCGGAAGCCTGGTCAGCGTCATCATCGCGCCGCCGCCGCGCTCGGTCAGCTCTTCCTCGCCCGCGATGTGGAAGTCCGGGATCACCCGCAACCACTCCTCGACCGCGATCCGCAACTCCCGCCGCGCGAGATGGGAGCCGAGGCACCGGTGCGGACCGTTCGCGAAGCCCATGTGCTGATTGCGCCGGCGATCGATGACGAACTCGTCGGCCTGGTCGTACGCCCGCGGATCTCGGTTCGCGCCGGAGACGAGCGCATAGACCATATCGCCCTGCTTCAGCTGAACACCGTGAAACTCGATGTCGCGAGTCACCTTTCGGCCGTCGCCGAAAACGATCGTGTACAACCGCAGCACCTCCTCCACCGCGGACGGGACCAGCTCCGGCTGTTCGATCAGCTGCCTGCGATGCTCGGGGTGCGTAGCGAGGTGGCGGAACAGGTAGCCGAGGGTGCCACGGGTCGTGTCGAGCCCGGCCAGCACGAGCACCGTGAGCATGTCGAGCATCTCGGCGTCGGTGAGCGGACGATCGTCGAAGGTCGAATGCAGCAGGTGCGTGGCGAGATCACCTTGGCGAGGCACCGGATCGGCCCGTCGCTGCGCGAGGGCGGCGACCCAGTACTCGCGGATACCCTCGAGCGCCTTCCCCATCGGCTCCAGACCGGCGGGGTCACCGCTGAACCCGCCGAAGAAGTCCTCGACCCACGGCACGAAGAGGTCCGCGTCGGACGGATCGATACCGATCACGCTGAGGAACGCCTCGGTGGGAAAGCGCAGGGCGAACTCGCCGACGAAGTTGGACCCGCCCGTGGGAGCCACCTCCTCGACGAGTCTGCGGCACCGATCGCGCATCGTCTGTTCCGCCTCGTCGATCGCGTGCGGCGAGAACCACGCGTTGACGATCTTGCGGTACTTGATGTGGTCGGGCGCGTCGATCTGCGTCGGCACGAAGCGATAGATCGGATCCGGCTCCCAAGGTGTGATCGACTCGCTCGAGAACACCTCCGGCAATTTGTAGATGTCGCGTACCGCGTCATGACGGGTGAACACCCAGTAGCCCTGGGCGAAGGTATTGAAGAAGACCGGGCTCGTCTCGCGCAGTTCGTCCGCCAGTTCCCAATGTCGGCCGGCCGCCTGCGGGGGTGCGAAGTCGCGATGCATGACGGGGCATCCGCCCAGATCTCGATCGGGTGTCTCGGAACGACTTGTGGTCTGCGTCATGGCGACGTCTCCTCGCTTGGTTTCGACGTCAGCATACTGAACTGATTTCAATTTGACTAGAGCGTCGAAATGCCTGGATACAGGCATATAGTCGCAATCCTGTTGTCAAATCAGCCTCGATGAAACATCACTCGGCAATGCCCAGACGCTATTTATCAACGGCTCACCGGTAGCCCATTGGACACGCAGGACGACGACACAGACGGACAGTTCTCCGACGAACCCCGCCGACGGCGCGAACCCGTGACGAGACACAACATGTCAAGCGGCTCGGCACAGTTGGCCCAGCCCCGTCGACAGCGCCCGCATGGGTATGCGCGCGACAGATGACGTACGCGTACCCCAGACTCGAAAGGCGCACCAGCAATCGCCCCTGGCGGCCTGTAGGGGCCGTGCTCTATAACACCGGGCCGCGGATCCGGCACCGGCGATGCCGTGGTTAGCGGTCGACGCGCTGCGTGTCGCGCTACCAGAACAGCGTGATCCTCACGCCACCGAAGCCGAAATCATCTGCTGTAGCAGTGATTTCACTGATTTCCCGCTCCGGGTTCGGCATCGGGGTTGCGCGGATCTTGCGAGGCAAGCTGATGCCACACCACATCCGCGGCGTGAAACACCTGACAGTCGGAGTGCACATGCAGCGTCGGTTCCAGATCGGTCCCGAGGGCTTCGAAGGCGCACGCCTTGTACTCGACTTCGGTGAATTCCCCTGGCACAAAAAAGATCCCGGTACGGGTGTCGGCGTCGACCGCGATCAGATAACGCAGGTACGCGCCGGTGACCGGCTCGAGGTTCTGCCCCGCAGCGATCCGCGAGGCCAGCACCCGCCTGCGGGTGGCATGCCGCTCGGTGAGAACGAATTCCTGCGCGCCGGTCAGGTCGAAGTGGTAGGTGCGCCTGCTGGGGTCGTCGAGGCGGTCGTGGCGGTCGGTCAGGACCCATCCGTTGCCCGACCCCAGCTCCATCGCCGTCCAGCGCGCGTCGCGACTGCGGTATATCGCTGCGGCAAGCCACAATACGAGTTCGCAGTGGCGCGGGAAGGCACCACTGGCCAGTGCGCGTCGCCGCGCGCGGGCCAACGCGCCGAACAGCAATGTCTCACAAGCGATTCCGGCGGTGGCATCGGGGTCCACCGCGAGGATGCGGGCTTGATCGCGGGCCAGGATCCACTGCTCGGCGTCGGATGGCTCGGTGACGGCGCAGGCCTCGGCGGCGACGAGCGCGGCGACCGTGTCACACAACGGCGCGGCGGGCGCGCTGGCGAGAACCTCGTCGATGTCGGCCGGCACCTGCCGAATCCCCCAGGCCAGCGCGGCACGGTAGATCTGGCAGTGGGCGAGGGTGTCTGCGCCGGTGAGCTCGCCGGCGAGGCGCCACACGAGCGCGATGGCCTCGGCCGGAGTGTTTTCGGCGGGCGGGTCGTAGAAAGCAGCGACAGCCTGCTCGCGCAGTTGCCCGACCAGGTCGCGGCGGGCAGCGAAAGCGGCGGTGACGGATTCGGTCATGACGAGATGGCGGCTTCTTCGGTCGGTATCGGAATCGGTTGCGTGGCTGCGCGTTTCACGGTCGAGTGGTCAGCCGGATCTGATTACAGGGTGATGTGCCACAGCGGCCGCGGTTCACATCGATCCAGGCGACGCCGTGGTGGGCTCACAGAATGCCCAGCAGCCGGTTTCGCGCCACAGCCCGACCACCGATCGGCGCCGCCTCGCCCGGGCCCGCCCGATGCTCCACACCCCCTGTCGCAACTGCTTCTCCCCCAGCGCATTACGCATGAACTTACCTTGAAACCTCCCCGCCGACACCCGGGGAGTGGCTGCGCCAGGTGATGGCGGCGACCGCGACCACTGATCTACTGCTGTCCCATTGGCGGTGCCGGGTTGCTCAGGTGAAATCAGTTGGCGGGCTTGCCGAACCAGCGGGAGAAGTGGTCGTTCAGGTCCTGCTGGTGCTCGCCGATCCAGGCGACGTGGCCGTCGGGGCGGAGCAGGACGGCCGGAACATCCAGTGCCGCAGTGGGATCCGCGATGAGGTCGACTCGGTCCGACCAACCCTCGACGGTCAGACGTTCGGTGCGGTCGAGCACCAGGCCGCGGCCCCGGTGTAGTTGGTCGTAGAGGTGGCCCTGTTTCAGGTCGATGTCGCGCAGTCGGCGGCCGAGCAGGTCGGGGCCTGCGCCGAAGTCGTAGCGGATGCCGATCGCGGTGATCTTCTCGATCAGGTATCGGTTCACCTCGTCGAAGTCCATCAGCTCGGTGAGCAGCCTGCGCACGGCCTGCGGGCCTGGTTCGGTGGAGTGCAGTTCCATCTGGGCGCGGGTGTTGTCCAGTACGTCTGCGGCGACCGGATGTCGTTCGGTGTGGTAGGTGTCCAGCAAGGTTTCCGGCGCCCAGCCGCGGATCTGTGCGGCCAGTTTCCAGCCGAGGTTGACTGCGTCCTGAACGCCGAGGTTGAGGCCCTGACCGCCGGTGGGCGGGTGGATGTGCGCCGCATCGCCGGCCAGCAGGACCCGACCTACCCGATAACGCTCGGCCAGCCGGGTGGCATCGCCGAAGCGGGACAGCCAGCGCGGGGAGTGCACGCCGAAATCGGTTCCGGCGATGGCGCGCAACTGTTGTTTGAAATCCTCGAGGGTGGGCGGTTCCGCGCGATCCTCGTCGACTTCCGCGGCGGGGACCACGACGCTATAGACCCCTTCGCCGAAGGGCCTGAGACTGAATCGCTTATTGGTGTCACCGATTTCGGTCACCTTGGCGGCGATCTCCTCCTGCGGCACACCCAGTTCCATCTCGCCCATCAGCGTGTCGGTCAGCGAGGGCTCGCCGGGGAAGCCGACGCCGAGCAGTTTGCGCACAGTACTGCGCGCACCGTCGCAGCCGACGAGGTAACGCGACCGCAGCCGCTCCCCGTCAGCCAGCTCGACGGTCACACCCTCGCCGTCCTGCTCGAAACCGGCCACCGCACAACCGCTGCGGACCTGCGCACCCAGTTCGATCGCGTGTTCTTCGAGCAGATGATTGATAACCGGCTGCGGGATGCCCAGCAGATAGGCGTGCGCGGAATCCAGACCCTCGGGCGCGGGTTTGGGGATGGCGGCGAAGATACCGCCGACCGGACGCTGTCTTCCGCGTTCGAGAATGCGATCCAGCAGTCCGCGCATCGCCATCAGCTCGAGACTGCGAATATGCAGACTGACTATGCGGACGAACGATACGGGCTCGGGTTCCTTCTCCAGCACGAGTACCCGCACATCGTGCAGCCGCAGCTCGGCGGCCAGCATCGCACCGGTCGGCCCGCACCCGGCAATGATCACATCGAACATGAACCACCCATTCGCCCAGTTCTCCCACCCAGTCGCCGTGCGTCCCGTCGGCAGGCGCGGCCGCGCGTGCACGCGTCTCGCTGATTCCGGTTTTCCGCAGGTCCTGGCATCGGCCGCCAATTGTGCGGCACCCCCGAGTCTTGCCGCAAGCGATATATGTTGAAGTTGAAGACGTTCGGCGAGCCCGATTATCGCGCCCGATATCACCGCCAGTTCCGGGACAAATCCCATTACCGGCCCGCGCTTGCCATCCGCGGCTCACTACTCGCCGAAGAGGGCCGCCACCCCGAACTGCTGCAGCTCTTCAAGACCAGCATCGTCGAGCCGCGTCGGGCGCTGCCGCGGCAGCTGGGGGCCTGCCTGAGTCCGCTGACCTCGAGGTGCTCACCAGCATGCTCATCGGCTCCTGCTAGGGCCGCTATGTCACCATCCCCGACTGGCCGGACCGCGTGCTCGCCGCATATGGCCACACGACAGCAGCCGCGCCGCGATCACAATCCGTCCAGCCGCCAGCCCGACGACGACCCGGTTCGCTCGAGGGAGTTGGGCGCGCGTGTCATCACGATGCCACGCAAATGCGCTCGACTCGGCAGTAGCGGATATCTTGGGCCGCAGCGCATCCGGGCCGGTGATCGCCTGCGTCGCCGAACGAACCATCGACGGTGGGTCTGCCTCTGGCGGTATCGGCGCCTGGCAGCGAGCCGGGCGCCGATACCGGGTCGGTCGGGGTAGCGGCGTCGATTCGGTCGCGACCCCGCGTCTCCTGTTATGTCCTGTACCGGAACAGGATTCGGCCGCGGGTGAGGTCGTACGGGCTCAGTTCCACGAGCACCCGGTCCTGCGGCAGGATCTTGATGTAGTTCTTGCGTATCTTGCCGCTGATGTGTGCGAGTACCTTGTGCCCGTTCGGGAGCTCCACTGTGAAGGTGGCGTTGCGCAGGCACTCGACGATGGTGCCCTCGATTTCGATGCCCTTGCCGTTCTTTGCCGTATTCGTCATCGCAGCACCAACTCCAGGTTGCTGCCTGCGCGGCGGCTGCTGCCGATGCCGTCGAACAGTGCCACGGCGGCGGCGTTGGCGTCGTTCACATACGCCGACATCGTGTCGATCCCGGACCGGTGCAGCGTGCCGAGCACCCGGGCGAGCAGTGCTCGGGCAATGCCGTCGCGTCGATGGTCGGCTCGCACCGCGATGAGTTCGATACGTGCATGCCGGCGTCGCGTTGCGACTCGGAGCAATCCGACATACTGGCCGGACCGGGTTGCGACCGCATACCGTGCCGGATCGATCGGGACGGCACCATCCGGGCGGGAGATTACCTCGGCGGGCATGCAGTCCCAGCCGACGGCCGCGTCGATTTCGCCGCGGATCGTCTTGTATGCCTCGACGAGCGGTGCTTCTTGTGCCGCACCGACCGGCAGTATCGTCACGTCCGCGGGGGTCGGCACCGAGTCGAGTCCGGTGTCATGCGGGTCGGTGGATGCGAGGTATTCCCACTCACGGCGGCGGGTCGCGAAACCAGCCCGTTCCCAAGCAGACCTCAGGTCCGCGTCGACCTCGTCGACCACCGTGTACAGCGGCGTCGACAGCTCCGTCAGCATCGCGGCAGCGAGTTGGTCGAAGACCGTGTCGTGCCACGAGTCGATGCTGAGGAAAATCCGACCGTCGGGCCGCCGCGAAGCGTCGCCGCGGCCGACCACCCGGTCGTCGGCCACCGCGTGCCACTGCGTCTCCGCGACCCGTGTGATTACTGCGGTGGGCTCACCCGTACCCGCAGTGGAATCAGAATTCATTGTTTGTCGCCTTTCGGGATTGCCTTGTTGCTCAGGCGCTCCCGGCGACACCTACATTGTTCGCCCAACCGTGACGACGACAGGGAGCCCCCACATCGATACAGTGTTCATGGGTCTCACCTCCTCGCGTGCTGCCACGGTGCTCCGGACGCTATCAGCTTCGAATATCCCTCGGCCAACCCTTTTTCGCCGGCCGTTCCGACCCACCGAGACCACAGCTCGCACGCCATCTCGACCCGCTGATCGTCAGGCTGTAGAGGCGTGCGGCAGCCAGGGTCTGCTGCGCTCCGTGTACGTCGAATGCGATGGCCAGTTGAAAACCAAGGCCTGCAACAAGTTTCAGGGAACCGCTCGCCGGCTGTTGGGTGACGATCGGGCGCGAGGTCGCCAGCCCACCGATGGGCAGGCTCGGAGCGCTCGGTATTCGGCTACCGAGCGCTCTCAGGTGATCTCGCCGGCCGCGGCGGAAACCTTCTGACCGGCGAGAACCTCCGAGTACTTGACACAAGACACGGTCGGTCGGTGATGGCGTCACCTGATGGTCGGACACTCACCGTCGCGGCGTCGAGCCCGAAGATCCAGACGCGGTGCGCCGCACCGGCAATATCGCCCAGGTGCACCGGAGCCGGACCGACGCCAGCCGGGTCGTGGCCTACAGCGTCGTCTGTCCCAACCCCCTCGGCGAGTACCTCGTGCCCCTCCGGCCCGCCTACCATCACCAGCGCACACGGGCGAAGTAGGCATATCGCCGCGTCGTTGTGACTATCGCGCCGCGGCGGCGACGCATCGCGTGTGTCGGTCCCGTATGCGAGGCTGTCGCCACATCTGCCCGTGGCCGGGAGGGAGAGCGATATGGCCGAGTCCGACGAGCAGCCCACAGTTCGACTGGTTGTGCACTGCCGCCGCTGCGGAGGTTGGCTGATGTCACCGGAATCGGTCGCACAGCGTATCGGCCCGACGTGTGCGGCCCGCGAGCGTGCCGAGTTGCGCGCCCAGGCCGCGCGGGAGTTGACGCTCTTCGATATCGCAGCCTGAGCCGGGCGGGTGACCCGGGTCTACCGGGAACCACAAAGGCGATAGCGCGGTCGCTAGTTTTCGTCGGGGGTGTGCTCGGAACCGGCGTCGAGGGGGTTCGCGGCCATCCTGGTGGCGAGGCCGGACTGCATTGCGCGTGCGGCGGAACTGCCGGTCTTCCGGTCGGCCTGGGCCTGGAAGCAGGCAAGGAACTCGTGGGCGAGCCCGAGCCGGGGGTATTGCTCGAGTACTTCGGCACAGAAGGCGGGGCTGAAGTCGTCGATGTTCTTCCCCACGATGTCCAACGCCGTCGCCCGCCACAGCAAGTGACCTTCAGGATCATCGGCCACGTCCACGTCGGGCCACATATGCCTGACGATGACTTCGCCGAGGCGTTCGCGGCGCGCGCTCGGCCAACCGGCGCCGGCGGCGAACACCCGGGCGACATGGCCGCCGGCCTCCTCGAAGGAGAGGGTGTGGTTGTCGAACTCCGGCACCAGGCTGATGTCATGCAACATCGCAGCCGCGAACAGCAGCTCAGCGTCGTACTGGATGCCCCGCTGCTCGCCGTAGGCAGCCGCCCAGACGTAGACGCGGCGCGAGTGGCTCAGCAATGCGGCGGAATGGTAAGCGGAGGCCACCTCCAAGGCAGCCGATGAGGCGGCCGTGTCAGGAATGACGACATCGTCCAAACCGATCATGCTTCGACAGTACGACGTGGAAGGCCCGTGCCGCTGGTCCTTTCCGACGCCACGATCGTGGGCCATTCACTGCTGAAGGCGGCCCATCGACTACACCTCCACGTGGCCCACCGGCGGCGGCCCCCGAGTGCGTACCGTCGAAGCCGAGCCAGCACAACGACTACCGGAGGGACCTTCATGCGAGCCATCACAGTCCGGGATCGCGAAGCCGGCATCGGCGGATTGACCCTGACCGATCTGCCCCACCCCCACGCCGCTGAGAACGACGTCATCGTGCAAGTCCACGCCGCCGGCTTCACCCGCGGCGAGCTGGACTGGCCAGGGACGTGGACCGACCGCGCCGGCCGCGACCGCACCCCGAGCGTCCCCGGCCACGAACTATCAGGTGTAGTCGTCGAACTCGGCTACGGCACCACTGGTCTCACGGTGGGCCAGCACGTCTTCGGACCGACCGACTGGGCCCGCAACGGTTCGCTCGCGGAGTACACCGCCGTGGAAGCCCGCAACCTCGCCCCGCTCCCCGCCGACGCCGACCACATCGCCGCAGCCGCGCTACCGATCTCCGGTCTGACGGCTTGGCAGGCCCTGTTCGACCACGCTCACCTGAAAACCGGCCAAACCGTCCTCATCCACGGAGTCGGTGGCGCCGTCGGCTCAGTCGCCGCACAACTGGCCCACGAGGCGGGAGCCCACATCATCGGCACCGGCCGAGCCTCCGACCAGGACGCGGCCCGCGATCTCGGCGTCCACGAGTTCGTCGACCTGGACGGCGAACTCCTGGAGGACGTCGGCGAGGTCGACGTAGTACTCGACGTGATCGGCGGTGACATCCGCGACCGCTCCACCGCGCTACTACGCCCCGGCGGCACCCTCGTCACCATCGCCGGTCCACCCACCATCCATCCCCACGACGGCCGAGCAATCTTCTTCGTCGTCGAACCCAACCGGGAGCAACTGGCCCAACTGGCCACCCGCCTCCACGACGGCCGGCTCATCCCCCTCGTCAACACCGTCCGCCCACTAGCCGACGCACCCGCGGCCTTCAGCCCCGCCAGACGCACCCGCGGCAGAACGATCATCAACGTGACCACGGACTGACGCGCGCCGGTCCAGCTGTAGCGAAGCAAGAACAACCCAGTTCGCAGGCCTGAGCCACCGGACTGTTCGATGACAATCGAGGTTTGCTGTCGGGACGAGCGACAGGATTCCGCGGCAGAGCCGCTACCGGGGCGCAGTTAGGAGGCTGCTCGCACTGCCTCTGTGCCGCTACTGGATAACGGTCCGGTAGCCGGTCCGGCATCGTCGAGCCGAGCATGCAGTTCGCGGGCCGCGGCGATGCAGCGACCGAGCCGTTCATGTGGTTTCACACCGGCCGACCGCGCTGGTATTCGCGAGCTAATGCGCCAGCATGCGAACGGCATTCGCCATGGAAACCGGTCGAGACGCTCGGTAGCCCAGTCGGGAATTCGCCCACAATGCGCGAAAGGCCGTTCGGTGACAGCGTTTTGGGCGATCGGGTGCGGAATTACCATCAGATCGCCTTGGGCCTGGATGCTTGGGCTACGCAAACCGATCACGCCGTCGCGGTAGGTGATGCGATTTCGCGCGTCACCTTTCGATAGCCACCGATTCTGCTGCGCGCCAGTAACATTCACTGAATCCCTTCCCATGATCGGGAACGGGGGTCCCGCACGCCGTCGGGTTTACTTGCAGGACCAACCCTTGCTGCGATGGAGCTTCTACGTGGGGTCAGATTCGTCGGCGGCCACCCGATACGGTGGCATCGTCGCGCCAGGTTTCACCGAGCTCACTCCTGGTGCGAGCGAATTCCTGGTGGTAGCAGTCGATTTCGATCTCACTACCCGCGGAGAAGCAGGGTTTCGGGACCTCGCGGCGCTGCTGCCGGATTCGGTGACGGTCTGGCTGACCGCCCAGCCGCCCGCGAGCGTCGCCGACACGGCCTCGGGCGAGGCGTATACGGCGTGGTGGCGGGAACGTCTGGACGCCTCCGGTGCGCAGATCGACGCGGTACTCGGATATTGCGCGGGCAGCTTATTCGCCTGCGCCCTCACCGACGAGGTGGCGCGACAGGATGGCCGCCGACCCGCCACCGTCGTCTTCAATCCTGGTCGGCCAACCCGAGATTCGGTGTTCCGCGATATGCGCACCACCCTGGCTTCGTTGTCTCCGCTGTCGGCCGCCGAACGCGACGACCACATCGACGAGGCGAGGGCGCTGCTGCGAGAGTGGCCACGGGATATTCCCGGCGTTCTCGATCGACTCCTCGCGCTCTACCGCAACGCCGCGCACGCCGCCTTCGAACGAGTCGGTATCGCACCGGATGTCGGTGCCGAGCTGATCGATGTGTTCGCCTCCTACACCGCATATCTGCGGGCGGCCTCGACCATGGCGCCGCGCCCGCAGTGGTCGTCGGCGACCGCTCTGATCTCCGTGGAAGACGACGAGGATCCGGATTTCACCGCGCACCGCGTCCACACCACAGTCGGCCGCCGTGACCTGTTGCGGACACCCGAGGCCGCACGCCTGGTCATGGACGCGATACAGCCGCAGGAGTTGACATGACGACCGGCACATCCACTGTCGCGGAACTTTTCAGCGGACAGGTGCACCGGATCGGCGATGCCACGGCTGTCGTCCACCCCCGGGGCCGACTGAGCTATCGCCAGCTCGACGACGTCACCACGCGTCAGGCCCGAGCGTTGCACCGCCACGGAGTGCGCCGGAGTGACCTCGTCGCGGTGTATCTCGACAACTCCGTCGAGCTCGTCATCGCACTGCTCGCGATAGTCAAGAGCGGGGCGTGTTATCTACCGCTGGCCGTGACCGATCCGCCGCGGCGTACCGAAATGCTTCTGCGAGCGGCTGAACCGAAGCTCGTGCTGGTCCACCAGCACGGCCCGCAGTGGCTGACCGGACTAGCTCCGATGGTCAGTGTCCAGACCTACGACAACAACGATCCACCCGGCGATCCGCGCCCCGGCCCGTCGCCACACGATGCCGCGTACATCATCCACACGTCCGGTTCCACCGGCCGACCCAAGGGCGTCGTCATCGAACACGGTGCCCTCGCGACGTATCTACGCTGGGCCGTGGCTTGGTATCCGGGCCTTGCCGGTTTGGTGCGCGTGCACGCCGCGCCGGCGTTCGACATGGCGGTGACAAGTCTGTTCGGCACACTGGTCGCGGGCGGAACTCTCGACATCGCGCCCCTCGACGATCCGAGCGAAACCCACGACACGCCAACGTTTCTCAAGGTGACTCCGGCGCACCTGCCGCTGCTGCGCGCCACGTTCCCACAGTGCGCGCCCACCTCGGATCTCGTCGTGGGCGGCGCGGCGCTGACCGGTGCGATGCTCGCCGACTGGCGGCGCGAGAATCCGGCGGCCACTGTTGTCAACGAGTACGGTCCCACCGAAGCCACGGTGGGCTGTTGCCTCCACCGGGTGCTGCCCGGCGACGCACTCGCACCCGGGCCCGTCCCGATCGGCCTGGCCACCCCGGGCACCCGGCTGTATGTGCTCGACTCCCGACTCCTTCCCATCGCCGAAGGCGAGTTGTATATCGCCGGGCAGCAACTCGCGCGCGGCTATCTGGGTAGTCCCGGGCTCACGGCCGCCGCCTTCGTGGCCGATCCACTCGGGCCGCCCGGGACGCGGATGTACCGCAGCGGCGACCGCGTTCGCCGCCGAGACGATGACCTGCTCGAGTTCACCGGCCGGGTCGACGATCAGCTGGCCGTCAACGGATTCCGGGTCGAGCCGGGCGAAGTCGTCGATATGCTCACGCGGGCCGCCGAAGTGGATCAAGCCGCGGTGGTGGCTCTCGACGACGGGCTCGTCGCGTACGCGATACCGGCACCAGGCACCACCCCGACCCCTGCCACACTGCGGGAATACCTCGCCGACCGGCTGCCCGGACACCTCGTGCCGACGACCATCATGCTGCTGGACGCATTTCCCCTCACCGCGAACGGCAAGCTCGACTACGCCGCACTACCGGAAAGCACTGGGATGCAGGCGGATTCGTCACCGCCGCCGCGCACACCCACCGAACATCTGGTGTGTGAGCTGATGGCGGAGTTGCTCGAACTCGAACAGGTCGGCGTCGACGACGATTTCTTCGCCCTCGGCGGGACCAGCCTGGCCGCCGCTCGCCTGGTGACCCGGGCCCGTCGCAACGGGGTGGATTTCACCCTCACCGACGTACTCAGCCATCGTACGGTGCGCAGGTTGCTCGATCCGCCGTTCCGCTCGGCCGGGCACTGAGGAGAAGATATGGCACCGGCACTGCCCGCCGAACTCGCCCATCTCGGTCCGGTCGCAGGCGTGCTCGAAAGCAACGGGATCACCTCGGCGGCGGTCTATCCGCTCCCGGACGACCTCGTCGATATCCCCGGATGGGCGCGAGAGCACCGCGCGCAAATACGGGCCGCGCTGGCCCGATTCGGTGTGGTGCTGCTGCGCGAGGTGACCGTGGATCTGAACCTCTTCGGGCAGATCGTCACCGCTGTCGGCGGCGATGCGCTCCCCTATCGCGACCGGTCAACGCCGCGCTCGCACGTCGACGGCAATATCTACACTTCCACGGAATACCCTGCGGACCAGCGGATTCCACTACACAACGAGAACTCCTACGCCGATATCTGGCCCGCGACGCTGTTCTTTCTCTGCGCCACACCCGCCGAACAGGGCGGCCAGACGCCGGTCGCCGACAGTCGCGCGGTGTTCGGCCGGATCGACGCCGATATCCGCACGCGGTTCGCTGATGGCATCGTCTACACCCGGACCTACCGTGACGAGCTGGGGCTGGGTTGGCAGGAGGCTTTCCAGACCGATTCACGGTCCGAAGTCGAGGAATATTGCGCCCGGCACGGCCAGCATTGCGAGTGGGACGGCCCGGTATTGCGAACCCGGTTCCACCGGCCTGCCTGGCGTACCGAGGGGTATTCGGGCAGTCCGGTGTGGTTCAATCAAGCCCATTTGTTCCACGTGTCGGCGCTGGACGAGGAGATCCGCGAGGCACTGCTGCTGAGCTATCCCGAAAGTGATCTCCCCCGCAACGCCTATCACGGCGACGGCAGTCCGCTGTCCGCGGCTGATCTCGGGCGCATCGACGAGGTCTACCGGGAATGCGCGCTCACGATCCCATGGCGGCGCGGCGATCTGATGGTGGTCGACAATATGGTGGCAGCGCACGGCCGCATGCCGTATCGCGGTCCGCGCCGCGTGCTGGTGGCGATGACATGAGCGGCGACATCACCCAACAGGGTGCGACTGTCTACGCGGCATCTTTCGGGCAGTGCCGGTTGTGGTACGCACAGCGCCTGGAGCCCGCGAGTCCGATCGCCAACGTGCCCTTGGCGATACGCCTGCGCGGAAACTTCGACACCGCGGCGTGGCAGCGAGCGGTCGATCTGCTGGTGGACCGACACGATGCGCTGCGTACCTGTTTCGCCGATCGCGGCGGGACACCGGAACAGGTGGTCCTCGACTCCTGCCGGGTGCGAGTCGCGGTCGAACAGATACCCGAGTCCGCCGCATCGGAGTTCCTGGACCGGGTCGCGAGCACGCCATTCGATCCGGCGGTCGCGCCGCTGCTGCGCATCGCCGTCGCCCGCTTCGCCGACGAAGACCACCTGCTGGCGATCAGCATGCATCATGCGATCACCGATGGCAGATCGTATGAAGTGCTACTGCAGGAACTTTCCGACAGCTACACGGCGATCCGCGCGGGCGCGATCCCGGATCCACCCGAATTGGCTGTGCAGTACGGCGATTACGCCGAATGGCAGCAGGATGCCGTCGCGGCCGGCCGGTGGGCGGATCAGGCCGAGTTCTGGCGCGCAGAACTGGCAGACGTACCGCTCATACTGGATTTGCCGACCGACCGCCCACGGCCATCGGTGCGATCGTCGGCCGGGGAAGCCATTGCGTTCACGGTGCCCGCGCCGACCGTCGCGGGCATTCGGGAGGCTGCGCGCCGGCTCGGCGGCACCGTGCATATGGCGCTGATGGCCGCGTTCCAGGCACTGCTCGCCGATATCGCTGGTCAGGACCGGTTCGTCGTCGGCACGGCGGTGTCCGGCCGAAGCCCCGCAGCGGTGGAGGACCTGATCGGGTTCTTCGTCAATACCATTCCCGTCATAGCGGATTGCTCCGGCATGCCGAGGTTTCCGGAGCTGTTCGGCCGGGTTCGGGAGCAGTTGCTGCGCGCCTACGCCCATCAGGACCTGCCGTTGGACCACATCGTGGATGCGGTCCGGCCACCGCGGGATCCGGCGCGCACTCCGCTGTTCCAGGCGATCCTCACCTACAGCCCGCATCCGCTTGCCGAACTCCGCCTGCCCGGCATCGAGCTCGAGTACGTCCCGGTGGCGCCCTCCGGCGGCTGCCATTCCGACCTCGATCTCATCGTCTACGACGACGGAAAACAATTGCAGGGCTATCTGATTCGACCTGCCGCCCTCATCGACCACGAACGTGCCGCTGGATGGGTCGCGGGACTGCTGGGGCTGTTGGATGACATCGCGACCGGTTCGGGCCGCGCGCTCTGCACGGACGCCCGCCCAGCGGCGCCGGTCACCCCACGCGCAGCCGCTCCCGTCGAGACGACTGTCGACGGTCCGCGAACCGACCTGCAGCGCTTCGTCGCCGACATCTGGGTGCAAGTGCTCGGCCTGGAGACCGTCGGCGTGCACGAGGACCTGTTCGCCTGCGGCGGCGACTCGCTGCAAGCCATCCGGCTGCTGAGCCGGGTCGAAGCCGGGACCGGACGTAGTATCGCGCTGGCCGATTTCCTGCGCGCGCCCACCGTCGCCGGGCTTTCCGAACTGCTCGCTGCCGCCACGAATCCTGTTGCGGCCGAATCGACTTCGGTGCCACTCGGCCCGTCCGAACGCATCCCCGCGCGCGCATCATTCGGTCAGCACCGCCTCTGGTTCATGCAGCGGCTCGAGCCCGACAGCACCACCTACACCGTGCCGGTGGCGGCCCGAGTGCGGGGTGCTTTGGATCTCGCGGCGCTGCAGCGGGCAGCCGATGTGATTGTAAAAAGGCATGATGTCCTGCGGACTCGCTTCGCCGACACCGCAGGCATCCCGGAACAGATCGTGGCAGCCGACTTCCGGATATCGATCCAGGTCGAAGATATCCCGGAAACCGCCGCAGCGGATTTCGTCGATCGGATAACCGGCACACCGTTCGACCTGAGCGCGCTGCCATTGCTACGCATTGCCGTCGCGAGATTCAGCGCCGACGATCAGCTGATGGTGCTCGCGATGCACCATGCCATAGCCGACGGCTGGTCCATCGACGTCCTGTTCCGCGAATTATCGTTCTGCTACAACGCCTTCCAGGCCGGGACGGTACCCGCGCTGCCCGACATTCCGGTTCACTACGGCGATTACGCGGAATGGCAGCGGGCCATGGTCGAGGCGGGCCACTGGGATGGCCAGTCGTCCTTCTGGCGCGCCGAACTCGCCGACTGGCCGCTGATCCTAGACCTTCCGACCGATCGAGACCGGCCAACCATCCGGACCGCACAGGGCCGATCCCTGCATTTCACGGTGCCCGCGGCCATCACTGCCGGAATACGCGCGGCGGCCCGGCGCTGTGGCGGCACCGTGCACATGGTGCTGATGGCCGCATTCCAGGCAGTGCTCTGCGAACTCAGCGGACAAGACCGATTCGTCGTGGGCACAGCGGTTTCGGGCCGGGGCCCCGCCGCCGTCGACAATGTCGTCGGATTCTTCGTCAACACCATTCCGGTCAAGGCGGATTGTTCCGGTGCACCCGGCCGGTCGGAGCTTTTCAACCGGGTCCGCCGCAACCTGCTGCGCGCGTATGCGAATCAGGATCTTCCGTTGGAGCGCATCGTCGAGGCGGTGCGCCCGCCGCGCGACCTCGGCCGCACGCCGCTCTTCCAGTCCGTCCTGACTTTCGCAACCGACCCATGCGCCGAATTGCGCCTCGGCGCAACGCAAATCGAATCGCAGCCGGTGCTCCAGGACGCCGCGCGCACCGATCTCACGGTGGAGATCCACGACACCACACCGGCTTTGGACGGCGTGGTGGAGTTCAGCACCGATCTGTTCGACCGGGTGACCGTCGCCTCGTTCATCGACCGCCTTCTGGAGGAGCTCGCCCAGTGGAACCGCTGACCGATATGACCAGCGCGGGCATCACCGCATACCTCACCCGGATGTGGTGCGCGATCCTCGATCTCGACGCGGTCGGCCCGGATGACAACTTCTTCGATCTGGGCGGAACGTCGTTCCAACTGCTCATGGTGAAGGACCGCCTCGACACCGAGTTGGGCATCACCACCGAGCTGATCAGCTTCTTCCGTCATCCCACGGTGGCGGAGCTGGCCGACTACCTCTACGGGAGGACACGATGACGGCGGACGATGCAATCGCGGTGGTGGGTATGGCGGGCCGCTTTCCGGGCGCGGCCGACGTACCCGAGTTCTGGCGGAATCTAGTGGCGGGCAAGGAGTCGCTGATCCGCACGGCAAACGGCGCACCGGGATCGAGCGCCTACGGCGTACTGGCCGACATCGATCTGTTCGACGCCGAGTTCTTCAAGTTCGCGCCCGCCGAGGCCGAACTCCTCGATCCGCAGCACCGGCTGTTCCTGGAATGCGCATGGCATGCCCTGGAGCACGGCGGCTGCCCACCGGACCGCTATGGTGCGCAGACCGGTGTCTTCGCCTCCGCCAGTCCGAGTACATATCTGCTCCGGACCCTGCTCACCCGATTCCAGCACGCGAATCCCGCCGAGCAGCACCGCATCCTGCTGGCAACCGACAAGGACTACCTCGCTACCCGCACCTCCTACAAGCTCGACCTGCGCGGCCCCAGCATCGGCGTGCAGACGGCATGCTCGTCGTCGCTGGTCGCGGTGCACCTCGCGGCCCGCGCGCTGGCGGCGGGCGACTGCGGGGTCGCGGTGGTGGGCGGCGCCACCGTATTCCTTCCGCAAGCGACCCTGCAGGAACATGTGGACGGCGCCATCATCGCCGCGGATGGGCATTGCCGCCCGTTCGACGCCGCCGCCACCGGGGCGGTCGGAGGCAATGGGGTGGCCGCGGTGGTGCTGCGCCGCGTCGCCGACGCCGTGCGCGACGGCAATCCGATTCGCGCGGTGATCCTCGGTTCCGCGGTCGAGAACGACGGGCGGCACAAGGTCGGCTACGCCGCGCCCGGCTGGGAAGGCCAGGTGCGGACCGTATCCCGTGCGCTCGCGCGCGCCGGTGTCGCGAGTACCGACATCGGATATGTGGAGGCCCACGGCACCGGCACGCCGATCGGCGATCCGCTGGAGGTTTCAGCGCTGGCCGAGGCATTCGAGCGACACCGCGACGGTACGGCCACCCCCGGCGACTGTTTGCTCGGCTCGGTCAAGTCGAATATCGGACATCTGGACGCCACTGCGGGCGTAACCGGCCTCATCAAGGCGGTGCTCGCGCTGGAGCACGGAATCATCCCGGGCACAGTGCATTTCCGGGAGCCGAATCCGAACTTCGACTGGGATCGGTCCCCGTTCGCGGTCAACGCGGCGGCGGCGCAGTGGCCGCAAACCCGTGCGGACCGGCGCTGCGGCGTAAGCAGTCTCGGTATCGGCGGCACCAACGCCCATGTCGTGCTGGCAGGTTGGGCCGAAACCGCCCGTCGGTCCGCCGGACGTTCGTGTCATGTGGTGACGCTCTCGGCGCACTCCGCTACCGCCCTGACAGCCCGCGCCCGGGACCTGCGCACGCACCTCGAGGCCGCCCCCGACGCCGATCCAGCCGACATCGCGCGCACCACGCAGATCGGCAGCAGTGCACTGCCGCACCGTCGTTTCGTGCTCGCGCGCAATCGTTCCGAACTGGTGGCCGCGCTCGCCGACACACCGGCGGCCGGCGCGGCCGCGGTGTCGAAGGCAAAGGTAGCGTTCGTCTTTCCCGGCCACGGCGGCCAGTACCCGGACGTGGGCACGCGGCTGTGGCCCGATTTCGAAGTTTTCCGTGACGCGCACCGCGAGTGCCTCGACCTGCTGAGCGCCGCTTCCGACCGATCACTGAAAACACTGCTGTCCGAACCGGATCGGGTGGACGACACGCTGGTCGCCCAACCCGCGCTCTTCGCGGTCGAATACGCGCTCGCCCGCACCTGGCTGCACCTCGGAGTGCGGCCGACGAGCATGATCGGCCACAGCCTCGGCGAATATGTCGCGGCGGTGATCGCGGGCGTGATGACCGCCGAGGACGCGGCGCCGCTGGTGGTGGCCCGTGCTGAGCTCATGCAGAAACTCGCGCCGGGAGCCATGCTCGCCGCCGCCATCAGCGAGGAAGACGCCGCTCGGTTTGTTGCCGCGGGAGCGGATGTGGCGGCCGTCAATGCCGCGAAGTCATGTGTGCTTTCGGGGCCCGTCGAGGTCATCGACGCTGTCGCCGCAGACCTGACCGGCGCGGGCATCCCCTTTCGACGCCTTGCGGTGTCGCGAGCTTTCCACAGCCGGATGACCGACACCTGCCTCGATGGCCTGCGCGAACAATTCGCTCGTATCTCCTTGCACCCGCCGAGCATTCCCTTCGTGTCCAATATCTCCGGCACCTGGATCACCGACGAGCAAGCGACGAGTCCGGATTACTGGGTCGAACAAACGCGGCGCACCGTGCGGTTCGCCGATGGGCTGGCCACCGTATTCGCATCGGGTCCGAACGTGATGGTCGAATTGGGTCCCGGCCGCGCGCTGAGCAGGTTGGCACAGCGCGATCCCGCACGGCCGGAAGGCCTTCCAATCCTCGCGGCACTGCCCGCTCCCGGCGACTCGGAATCCGAATCCGAATGTCTGTCACGGGCCTTGGCGGCGGCGTGGACCGCGGGCGCGCCGGTCGACTGGACGGGGCTATGGGAGCACGACACACCGTCGACCAAAGTCGACCTTCCTGCCTATCCGTTCCAGCGCACCCGCCATTGGCCATCCGACGCACCGCCGCGATCCCTCGCCGCACCGGCTACTGTGCCCGCGCAATCAGAGACGGACCCGGAAGCCGGGGATCTGCTCGCGTCAGTTCGCTCCACTTACACAGACGTGATCGGACGTCGGCTCGACGACAACGCGAATTTCTTCGACGCGGGCGGAGATTCGTTGGTGGCAGTGCAGGCGGTATTGGCTCTGCGCACCAAGGTGAGACGGGACCTGTCGTTGCGCGAATTCGTCGACAACCCGAGTATCGAGCAACTGACCGCCCTGCTGGCAGGCCGAGAAACCGCGGCCCCCACCGCCATAACGGCGCCTTCGCCGGACACCACCGTCCTGTCGGTCCAGACCTGCCCGGCGGCGGTTTCCGTATCCGACGGCGCCGCCACCGCGCCCGGCCCGCGGTCGGGCCCTGGGTTCAGCGTGTTCTTCTTCTCCGCCGACTCCGTCGAGGGCGACCGCTACGGGCTGATCCTCGACTGCGCGCAGCGCGCCGACGAACTCGGCTACACCGCTATCTGGACGCCGGAACGCCACTTCCATCAATTCGGCGACCTGTTTCCCAACCCCTCGGTGCTCGCAGCGGGCATCGCGACCCGTACCAGCAGGATCCAGTTGCGTGCGGGCAGTGTCGTTGCGCCACTGCATCATCCGGCACGCATCGCCGAGGAGTGGTCGATCGTGGACAACCTCTCGGGCGGCCGGGTCGGACTCGGATTCGCGCCGGGATTCGTGCCGCTCGACTTCGTCTTCAGCCAGGCCTCCTACCAGCGCAAGCAGCAGGTCATGCTGGACCGTGTCGAAAAGGTGCGCAAGCTGTGGCGCGGCGAATCGATCGATGACGTCAACGGTTTGGGCGAACGGGTACGCCTGCGCACCTTTCCCCGGCCGGTACAGCCCGAACTACCGGTGTGGATTACCGCGGCCACCAATCCGGCGACCTTCGCCGCGGCGGGACGGTCGGGCTACCACGTGCTCACCGCGCTGATCAACCTGGACGTCACCGAACTGGAAGAGCGGATCCTCGCCTATCGGGCCGGACGGGCGGAGGCGGGGCTCGACCCGGCCGCAGGTGTCGTCTCCGTCATGGTGCACGCCTATCTGGGCGCGGGTGACGACGACGAGGTTCGGGCGGTGGTGGAGCAGCCCTTCCGCGAATACCTCTGGGCGAACTCGGAGATCATCAAGACCGCGGCCAAGGCGGTGCTCGGCGATCTGGACCTGGACCGGCTCACCCCCGCCGACCGGGAGACCCTGATGGACTTCGCTTTCGCGCGGTACTGGGGATCGAGCGCGCTGCTCGGCGGCGCGGACACCTTCCGCTCCCGAGCACAGCGATTGGCGGATATGGGTGTCGACGAGATCGCCTGCCTGGTGGACTTCGGCCTGGACCGTGCAACCGTAATCGCCAGCTTGGAACGCATCGCCGAAACGATGGCGCTGCGGGCCGTGCCCCGGGTATGACAACGCGCCCAGCCGCGCACGCATGGCCGGGCCGGGTCAGGCTCTTTCTCGGCGGTCAGGCGGTATCGCTGCTGGGCGACGGGCTCGCGCTATTGGTGGTGCCGCTGTTGGCCCTCGAGCTGAGCAGCAGCCCGGTCGTTTCCGGAATATCGGCGGCCACGGTCACCATCGGGTACCTCTGTGTAGGCGTGCCCGCCGGTGTCCTCGTGGACCGATTCGGTCCGTGGCGGGTGCTCGTCGCCATGGATGCGCTGCGCGCCTGCCTTTTCGCCGCGCTCTACGCGCTGACCGTAACCGATCACCTGACCGTGCCGCTGCTGCTCGCACTAGGTGTGCTGGCGGGCGCGAGTCATGTCTTCTTCGAGACCGCGGTCACGGTGGCGGTGAAGGATCTGTGCGCCGATCACGTTCTGCTGCGGGCCAATTCGGTGCTCGAAGTGAGCAATCAGCTCGCGCTGATACTGGGGCCGGTCACTGTAGGCGCGCTGGCCGCGACAGTGGGTCTGAATGCCGCATTGCTCGTCAACGCCATTACCTTCCTGGTGTCGCTGGCGAGTGTGCTCGCGGTGTCGTCACTGCGGTCCGCGGCGCCGGCGCCGGTCTCGCCGCTGCGCATCCGCTACATCTGGCGGGAATTCCGGGACGGGTTGCGGTATCTGCTGTCGATGCGGGTTCTCGTTGTGCTGACCGCATTGCAAATGGTGGTGAATTTCGGTCTGGCCGTGGAGAAGCTGCTCTTCTTCTACGCCAAGGACACATTGGGGCTGGCCGCCTCGCTGGTGAGTGTGGTGGTGGCCGCCGGCGGTGTGGGCGGGCTCGTCGGCGCGCTGACGGCGCCCTGGCTCGGATCCCGGCTCGGACATGTCGTGGTCTTCACCGGGGGCGTAGTAATCTGCGGAGTCGCCACGGCCGCAATGAGTTCGGCGCGCACCTGGCCGGTGCTGGCGGCGGCGAACGCGGTCTATCTCTGGGCCTTGGTCGCCGCGAGCCTGGTGAATCGCACTCAGCGGCAATTGATGGTGCGCGCCGATATGCTCGGGCGGGTGACCAGCACCGTGAAACTGCTGTTCCTGGCAGTGGATCCGATAGGTGTGGTAGTCGCCGGAACTCTCACGCTCGCACTCGGTGGCGATCCCAGGTTCGTATTTCTCGGCGCGGGGACGCTGGTGGCGGGCGCGGCGATCGTTGCCTGGTATTCCGGGCTGCGGGCCTATCGTCGCGCCGCGACGAGCACTCTGCGGTAGTCGCGCAACGTGGGCGTCATGGTCCGTGCCTCCGAGACCAATACACGCGCGGCCGCGGTGCCCAGCTCCGCGACCAACGCCGGTTCGGCATCGATGATCCGGTCGTACACTGCGGTCTGCCGCTCATACCAGCCCGCGGGTTCCCGACAGCTGAGCACTTCCCAGCCCGCCGCCGTCAGCAGCGTGGCATAGGACAGATAGCTCGGCTCCCACGTGGACAAGACCCAGCGCGCCCCCGGTTCGAGCAGCCGCGCGACTTCCCGCATCGCTGCGGCTTTGTCGAGCACCATCCACAGCGAATCGATGCTCACGGCGCCTTGGAAGGAGCCCGTCGGCAGCCCGGTGTCCAGGAAATCCCCGACGACGAATGTCGCCGCCCCGCCCGGATACAGCTTCGGAGCCCGCTGCTGTGCCGCGGCAACGGCTTCCGGGAGCAGATCCACGCCTACCAGGTCGACCCCGGCGTTCCGGGCGATCCACAGGCCCGGCCCGCCGCGCCCGCACCCTACATCGACGATGCGATCACCTGGTCCCACGTCCAGCCAGCGCCGCAACGAACCCAGCTCGCCGGCGGAACTGAAGCCGAGCGGTTCCAGGCCGTCCGGGAGGTCCGCGCCGTAGCACTGCTGCCAGATCGCGGTGAGCGTAGGGCTCCAGTCCCCCGCGGCGTACACCGGCCGGTACCGGGCCTCGTCCGCCAGCGGCGCCTGCTCGGGCGCACGGTCGGGCTCGGCGGATTCCCTTGTCACAGTGCCGCTTTGGTCAACGGCGCCTCGAGATCAGCCACCGTACGAACCGGCGTGGTACACGCCTGCGGCAGCGGCTCGTAGTCGTCGGTGGAGTAGCTGCCCGAACCGTGCACCACTACCTCCGCACCCTCGGGCACCAGACCGCGGTCGACGGCATTCAGCACGCCGGTCAGAGCCATCACCAGCGACCATTCCCGCAGCGCGGCGGAGTCGGCGGGCAGCGCGATGTCCACCACGGCCAGCCGGACGCGTAGCTCGTCGTAGCGGGCCAGGCATTCCCGCCGCGACACCACGATGCCGTCGCCACCGTGGCGTTCGATGATCGCGTTCATCGTCGGCGACGTGGCCGGTCGGCGCGTGTAGAAGGTGCTGTCCAAATCCTCGGTGGGACTGTCGGTGATCGCCGGGAAGTGCGGATCATCGTGTTGGACAAACGCTTCGGTGGATTCGTCGCGAACGTAGCGCGGCGCGATCTCGGCACCGGACTTCGCCCGAAGCAGGCTCGTCACCATGTCGGGTGTGGCCAAGTGCTGCACGAGCAGGAATTGCGGATGCTGCGGGTCGGCCTCGGGGTGACGCACCCGCCTGCCGAGGTGGTAGCCGAGCAGCCCGAACGCGCTCGATACGGCATGCGCGTGCAGTCGCCCTGCCGGCGGCGGCGCACCCGCCGCATCCGCCTCGAAGAAGGCCCGCGCGGTATCGGCGACGATGTAATTGGCCAAGTCCATCGTGTACCAGAGTCGGACTCCCCGGTCCCGCTCGAAGGAGTCCGCGGCCGTGCGCACGAACTCCGCGGCCAACGCCTTGACCCCGTCCGACTGTTCACCGTCGTAGAGCAGAATCGGGTTGCGCTGCAACAACTCCGAGTCCTGCGACAGCTCGGAAGCCCACAACTTGGGCAGCGACCCCGCGGGCACGACAACAGCAATGCTCAGCTGCGCGGCCGACACCAGACCGAGCCGAATCGCCCGCAGCACCGCATCGCGCAATGCGGTGCCCTTGTTCGCCGATGTCGGTGTCACGATCATTATCCGCTCACCGGTCCGCTGGATATGTGCCACCGCCCTGGCCACGATGAGCACCGAGGCGAATGTCTTCGTGGTCCGGGTGGACGCGGTGCAGCGCAAGTCGAGCAGCCGCAGTTCCCGGCCCGCGTGCGAACCGAGCCCGATCATCCGCATCCGAGCACTCCCCAGCAACTGGGCCAGCGACTCGGTCAGCTCGGGAAGCTCCGGATCCATGGGCAGACCCGGCGTATTCGGCGTTCCGTTCTCCGACCGGTAGAGACGGGCAGCCGTGCGCAGTTCCGCGTAGTAGCGGACCAGCACACTGTCGCCGTCGACATCCACCGGAAGTGCGGTCCGTGCATTCACCATCGGTTCTCCAATACGGGCGCAACGCTGAAATTCGGTCTCGGAGAAGGATATCGACGCGAAATCGCCACCACACGGCACGAGTTCCCTGCAGTGGAAACACAAAAGGCATTGCGCCGCAATCCAGTTGGTCACTGGGCGGGCAATGCCGCCGCCGCGGCCGCGCGCACCGCGCGCGGCAGCCCATGAGCTTCGGCCGCCGCCAGAGCCCGTTCGGTCGGCCCACCGGGCGACGCGACCGAACGACGCAGAGCGAACGTGTCGTACTCGAACTCCGCCAACAGGGCAGCCGTGCCGCGCAGCGTCTCGGTGGCCAGCGACCTCGCCAGCTCCGCCGGTAATCCAGCGCGGACGGCGGCATCCGCCTGCGCCTGCGCGAACATCGCGACAAGTGCGGGACCCACACCGGCCAGCGGAATCAACGCTCCCACTTGATGTTCCGGGATTCGGACAACCGTGCCCACTCTGCCGAACAGTTCCGCCACCGCTGACTCCACTTGCGCGTCCACGCCCTGGCCGCTCGGCAACGACACAATTCCCGCACGTACCCGGACCGGGAGATTGACCGTCACCCGCACCGCCGTCGACCGGTAGTAGACCGCCTTCAGCTGTGCGGACGACACGCCGGATAATACCGAGACCACCACGGCCCGCGTCCCATCGAGTTCCCGGGCCACCGCGGCCAGCTGTCCGGGCTTGTGACACAACACGATCACGTCCGCACGGGCGCCGAGTTCGGCATTGGTCGCCACGGCGACGCCGCCGGTATCGGCGGCCAGCTCGACCGCACGTCCCGAGCCGCTGTCGGTGCACAGGATCGGTGTCGCCCACCCGGTTGCCAAGGCGCGCGCCATATTTCCCGCGCCGACGATGCCGATCGTCGCGAAGGTCCGGGTATCGCCGGTCGAGGCGTTCTGGAAGTCGGTCATCACACTTTCCGGCCTTCGACCAATTCGGTCAGCACCTCCAGTACGCGTGCGGCGATACGATCGGTCGCCCCCGTATCGTGGCCGCGCAGATAGACCCCGCCGGTCAGACCGCCCGCCTGTTCGGTCACCTCCAATAAACGCATGGTGTGTTCGCCGAGGATCGGCAGTTCGATCGGCATCGCCTCGATGCCGTCGAGCTGCAGCGGTTCCGCGGCAGCCGGGTGCACGAGGACGCGATTGGTCAGCATCGACGAGGACAAACCCAGCTCTCCGCACAGGAACTCGACCGGGAAATCGGCGGCGTCGCGCAGATGGTCGGTCGCCGGCAGCAGCTGCCGCAGCGAATGCCCGCCGACATCGACCACCGCAGGCTCTGATCCCGCGAATGGTCCGATCACCGGCTCCCACTCGGGTGCCGGGCGACGTAATACCGTGGTACACAACGCAATTCGGTTCACGCCCGGTTGCTCGGCCGCGATCGCGACCGCGAAGGCGGTACGCAATACCGCGGGCAGGTCCAGACCGAGTGACCGCGCCTCGGCCCGCAGCGGGCGAACGACGGCCGCGGGCAGCGACAGCCGTGCCGAGGACAGCGCACCCCCCGATTGCGCGAGACGATCGTCCTCGTCCAGGAGAGACCGCCAGTACCGCAACGCTTTTCCGGCATCCGCCAATGAGTCCTGAGCGAGGGCGTACTCCGGGTAACCGGCCACGGGTTCGACTGTGCTTCGAACCCCCGAGTACAGCTCACCGAGCTCACGTACCAGGACATCGAGCGAAGGCTCATCGGCGACCAGACGGTGACAACGCACCAGCAACGTGCACGCCCACTCCGCTCGCGACGGGTGTTCGTACAGGGTCACATCGATGATCTGCCCCCGCGTGACATCCATGACGGCGGCACACGCCAGCGCGAGCTCCGCGGCCATCTCGTCGGCAGCCGCCGTCGCGGTCTTGACCACCGCGCTCGCCCGGTGCCGCACGATCTGGCCCGGCGGCCGGCCCGGCGGTGCGTCGAATACACAGCGCAGCACCGCATGTCGGCGCATCACGGCGGCCACCGCACCGGCAAGCCGCTCGAGGTCCGGCCGAGCATTCAGCCGGAATGCGCGTGCCACAACCGGTGGCGGCGCTTCGGGCGACGCCAGATTCCACAGCCCCCGCTGCAGCACGGACAGCGGATACCGGGTCGCGGTCCGGCGTACCAACTCATCCGTCGGCCGTGCGGCGGCCATCGCTCCCGGCAGATTCGCGGCGAGCAGCGCGACGGTGGGATTGCCCAGAATGCGCTCGGTGGTGAAGTCACGGCCCAACTCGGTGGCAAGGCGGTTCGCGATCCGCGCCGCCAGCAGCGAATGCCCGCCGAGATCGAAGAAGTTGTCGTCGCGACCGATATCCGCCACATCGAGCACCTGCGACCACACCTCGGCAATGGCGCGTTGCACCGCGGTGCTCGGAGCGACTTCGTCCTCGGCGCCCGACCGGCGTCCACCGAACTCGGGCTCGGGCAAGGCGGAACGGTCCACCTTGCCGGTAGCCCCCAAAGGCAGCCGGTCCAGGAACACGTACGTTGCCGGAATCATGTGCGCCGGAAGCAGCCCGGCCAGATGTGCCCGCACCGCACCGCCGTCGAGAACCCCTCCCGCAGTGCCCTTTTCGCCCACGACATAGCCGACCAAGACGATCCCGTGCACCGGGCGGCGATGACCGACGACGACCGCAGCACGAACAGCGGGATGCCGGGTCAGCGCCAACTCGATCTCCGCGGGTTCGACACGGTGCCCCCGCAGGTTGATCTGGCGATCACGGCGACCGAGGTACTCCAGCGTGCCGTCCGGGAGCAGGCGTCCCAGATCGCCCGTGCGATAGAGCCTTGCACTGGATGCCGAACCGAACGGATCGGCGACGAACCGCACCGCCGTGCGGCCGACCGCGCCGAGATACCCCCTGCTCACTCCTGTTCCGCCGATGTAGATTTCGCCCACTTCGCCCCGACCGACCGGATCCAGCGCGCTGTCGAGCAGGTGCACCGATACCCCCGGCAGCGGCGTCCCGATCACATCGGCGGTACCGGCCGTCGCGGTATCGCTCGGGTGCTGGGTGGCGATGAGCGTCGTCTCGGTGAGCCCGAAATGATTGACCAAGCGGCCGAATCGGGCCAGAGCCGCCGGGTAGGCGCGCAGCGGCAGGAAACTTTCACCGCTGACCAACGTGGTGTCCAGCCGAGGCGGTTCGGCGGCGAACATCGGCGAGGTAACCAAGCCGGTGAGCAAGGCAGGTGTGGCACTCAACAGGTGGGTGACACCATGCGCCCGCACCGCGGCCAGCAGTTGCTCCGGGTTGCGGCGCACAGACTTCGAGGTCACCACCACCCTGGCTCCCGCGGCGAGCGGCATCAGCGCATCCCGGAGCCAGGGATCGAAGGTGAACGCCGCCACCTGAAGTACCACGTGGTGCTGCTCGAGCAAGACGTACGACGCAAGCGCGGTGTGGTAGGCGGCAAGACTCTGATGCTCTACGGCAACGCCTTTCGGCTCCCCCGTGGACCCGGAGGTGAACATCACGTACGCCAGATTCCGTGGATGGATCGGTCCTTCGAACAGTGCGTCGCCAGAGACGGACGGTTCCGGTTCCGACGCGTCGACGATCACCGCCGGGACCCCGGCGAGCTCGGACAGTCGTTCCTGCTGCTCGGAATCGGTAAGTACAAGCCGCACAACGGATCCGGCCATCCAGCGGCGCAGCGTTTCATCGGGAAAGTCCGCGTCCAGCGGCAGATACGCGCCCCCGACGGCCCACACCGCCAGCACCGACACGATCGCCGCCGCGGGCTGGCGGACACAGATCGCCGTAACTTGCTCGTGTCCAACTCCGGTGTGCCGCAACCGATTAGCAACGGCATCGATTCGATGGCCGAGTTCTCGATATGTCAGCGCGCGACCGTCGTCGACAAGAGCCACGGTGTCGGCGAAGTTCTCGATCCCGCGCCGGATCCGGTGGTACAGACTGTCCATCCTCCGAGCGTCGTCCATGACCGCGGCGCCGCTATTCCCTTGGTTGGCAAGATGCGCGAAATCGCTGTAGCAATAACATCATTGGACTCGACCCAGCGCGGAGGGCAGGCGGATCACATGCACCATGAAGATGTGTACGGCGACGATTCCTCCGACACCGCGATCCACCGTCGAGTGCTGCAATGGTCCACTCGCACACCGGATTCGGTGGCGCTGGAATTCGGCGATCGCCGCTACGACTACGCCGAACTCGCCACCGCCGCACGCCGGATCGCGGCTGGCCTGCGCCGTCAGGGTGTCGGGCCCGATGTCCCGGTCGGCGTACATCTTCCGCGTAGCGAAAGACTCGTCATGGCGCACCTAGCCGTCCTGGCCGCGGGCGGCGCCTACCTGACCCTGGATCCCGCGCAACCCGACAGGGCACTCGCCGATCAGATCGCGATCGCCGCGGTGCCCGTGGTGATCACCGATGCCGCCATCCGCGACCGGCTGCCCGGCACCGTCCGAACCGTGCAGTTCGACGAGCTCATCGACCATCCGGACGAGCCGCTGTCCGACTCCGTCGGACCGGATCACTTCGCGTGCATCATGTTCACCTCCGGCTCCACCGGAAAACCCAAGGCGGTCGCGATTCCGCACCGGGCGGTGGCCAATCTGGTAACCGCCCAGAACTACATGACGGTGGGACCGCATCAGTGCTACCTGCTGCACACCGCACCCACTTTCGATCCCTCGATATTCGAGACCTGGGGCGCCTTGCTCAACGGTGGCAGACTCGCGATCGCACCGCCCGGACCGCCTTCGGTGGGCGAAATGGCCCGCCTGGTCCGTGATCACAGCGCGACCGCGACGTTCCTCACGCCCACCATGTTCCGGCTGATCCTGGAAGAACAGCCGCATGCGCTGCGTCCACTGCGCGATCTGCTGCTCGGCGGCGAGGCCATCTTCCCCGCCCACCTCGAGCTGGCCGCGCGCCACCTGCCCGACACCTCGATAATCGTGGGCTACGGCCCTACCGAATCGACCGTGCTCGTCACCGCGCACGTCCAGACGAGTGCCGATCCACTGCCTTCGGTCGTGGTCATCGGTCACGACATCAGCGGCGTGCGCACCTACATCCTCGACGAGGACCTGAACCCGGTACCCGAGGGCGAACCCGGCGAATTGTGCATCGCCGGAGCGGGACTGGCCTGCGGCTACCTCGGCGCCCCCGAACTCACCGCGGAGCGGTTCGCCCCGGACCCGCACGCGCCCCGGCCCGGCGACCGGCTCTACCGAACCGGCGACCGCGTGCGCACGATCGGCTATGGCGGGATGGAGTTCCTGGGTCGCCTCGACAACCAACTCAAAATCCGGGGTCGCCGAATCGAACCCGGCGAAGTCGAACAGGCGCTGCTGAACCACCCCGACGTCGTCACCACCTACGTGAGCGCGGAACACAACGACCGACGCGGCAAATACCTTGCCGCGTACGTGACGCTGCGCGCCGAGTCCGCCGCCAACGACTCGGACCTGCGCGAGCACATGGCTGCCACGGTCCCCGACCACCTTCGGCCCGACGTCTATGTGCTGCGCGCCGAGGCATCGGTCACCGCCCACGGCAAACTCGATCGACGCCGCCTGCTCGACGGCGTCGCGCCGCCGAAGTCACCGGGCTCCGACCCGACCCTGCGCACAATCGTGGTCAACGAGGACGATCAATACGCGATCTGGCCCGCCCACCGTCGCGTGCCCACCGGCTGGACAGCAGTCGGCATCCCCGGGACCATCGAGGAGTGCCGTGCACTTGTCCGCACGCTCTGGTCCGATATCCGCCCTGCCCGCCGACGGCACGCCGTTCAGTCGCCATAGCACCAGCCGAGTTCTGCGCGAACTCGAGCGCATCGTGTGCCAAGCGAGCACATCGAGTAATACTGCCGGCCAACCTTACTCGGATCGTTCGGCACGTTCCTGCCAGTGATCGAACACTTGTCCTCCACACCATCGCCCACCGCTCACAGCAACAACAGGCGGATCCGGGGAGATCGAACTCATCACTGTCGCGCTCGTTCTATAGCCGCTTTCCTGGACTGGTACTGCGACGGCGGCGACATCGACGCCAGAATGCTGTTGCCGTCAACCTATCTCGGACACGTCGCACCGCCGACCTGGCCCGGCGCCCCGCCACAGCTTCCCACGTTCCACGAATTCATTGCGCCATCCGCAATCAGCAGCGCACGGCTCGAGCGCGAACCTGCCGCGATAGTCATCGGCGCTGTTCCCCTAGGCTTGACGCTGGCGTTGATCAACGCCGTGTTCTCACACCCGACACCAGAAACATGTGTTGACCGGGCTAAGACCCGACACGCCGGCCTGATTCCAAGCTCACTCGTTGGCGGTCGGTACACATCACCGGTCCGTTCGACGAGGTGGTGTGACGACTGCTCGGGTTGGTGGGATCCGGTCCGGTATGGCGGTCATCCTGGTTTACTTGATCTTGGAGATTCGCCCTGGACGACGACTACGAGATCAGCGCAGCGTGTACCGGCGGTGGGAAGCTCGGTGACGGTGCGCTCACACAGTGAGGGCAAGACCATGGCTGAGTTGACCGATCGCACGTACCAGATCATCTTCCGCGATTCCGGCGACGCGATGGCGCTCAGCGCCAATCGAGTCAATGTGAGCTTGCAACCGTCTAAAGACAACGACGCCCGGCAGCAGTGGACTGTGCAGAAAGAGGGACGTGACAAGTTCCTCGTCATCAGTAAAGAAACAGGCGCCCAGCTCGCAGCCCCTGCAATATACGAAGGGTCTGTTCCCCTCTGCCAGGATCGTCCCGACGGCGACAACTTTCTGTGGAGGATCGACGGCGACGCTGATCAGGGAACAGACATCACCGTATTCAACAAAGACATCATGAATATCCTCATCTGGCAGGCTGGTGGGCAGATCCTGGTCGGCCCTTGGGAGGATCCATTTCTCGGGTTCTGGCGCTTCCAGCCTGTATAGGCACCACCAGCAGGCCACGGCCAGAGATACACATCATCCGGAAACGGTTGAATATGCGACCTCAGCAGTCCGGCACCCCGCAAGCCCGGTGCGGTTCGATGGCTGCAATGAATTGAATCGAGTGACCGCTGCCGCGCCACTTCTCTACCGGTCCGCCAGGACTGATTCGACAAGCCGAACCCTCTCCATGAAAGGGAAAACAATGGTCACGCCCCCCAAGCCCGGCATGCTGTCATCGCGAGAATTCCAAGCCACTATCGACGCCATGCATGCACATCGTAGAGCCCGAGCGGAAGCCATCGCGGCCGGTCACGATGCGCCGCCCGAGTACGAGCTACCCGATCACCTCGCACGAGCCCAGCTCTACCAAATCCCACCCCCAGTTCAGGACCTTTTCTGGACATATGCGCAACAGCCCACCTCAAATCAGATTGAGGACAATTATCCATGCGTCGAGTCGGCTGCAGAAAAGCGCGTATCGGGTCAAATAAGCCAGGCGGATTTCGCGAATATTCTCAAGCAGCAGATATCGGACAATAACTCGAGTGTGAGCGATCTGAACGACGACCTGGAGGCGAGATCGAAAGCGCTCGGTCAAGAAAGCGCGGACTACATGGCCGCCATCTTGCCACTGTTATCTAAATTCTCCGGATACACGACCTCCATGTGGCATAATTTGAATGCATACTTGTCCGGCCTAGAGTCCGAGCAAGATGCAAACGCTCTGCTGGGTTCCTCAGCGATTTTATACGATTACCAGATCAAATTTAACAACTGGTTTACACAGCTGATGGAGTCTCAATCCTGATCGGCGGGGTCGCCAAGATAAAGACGCATTCCAACCAGGCTCCCTCATCGCCGGACCCGCCGCCGCAGCACTCCGCAACAACGAGCGACCCCGAACCACGATCGACTGGCTGCAAAGCACTACTACAGGACCGCACTCGAACTCGGCCACTGCCTGCGCCTGCCCGAGGAAGGCCCTGCGAATGCGACCTCTTCCTCACCTGCTCCAAATTTCTGACCACCACCGAATACGCGCCCCGACTGAACGATCGACTCTGCCTGGAACACAGGCTCGCCGAGGACGCCACCAGCCGTGGATGGCTCCGAGAAGCCTCGAGTCGACCTGGCAGGCACCGGTTCCGGCGGGTCAGAAGATCCCGGCGATGTACGGCGCGCCGCCGCGTGTCCAGCCGGTCAGCAGCCCCTGCAGTTTTTCCTCGGCATACGGGTGGCCGGCCGCGGCGGCGGCGCGAAAGAACTCCGCCGCCTCGTCTCGGTCCCGTACCTCGAGGACCACCGCCAAGTTGTACATGGAGGTGACATCGCCCGCCGCGGCCCCACGGCGCCACCACGTTTCGTACTCCGCGACCCGCTCGCACCGGAAGTACAACGAGCCGAGGTTGGCCATCGCCGCACCGGAACCAGCGCCGACGGCCACCAGCAACCACCGCTCGGCCTCCTCGTCCCGTCCCAGCTCCGACAGCAGGTTGCCGAGGTTGCTCATCGCCTTCGTATCCCCCGCCTCGGCGGCCTGCGCATAGAATTCGACTGCCTCCTCTCTATCCCCTCGCTCGACCAGCTGCAATGCCAGATTGAATGCCGCGTCAGCATTCCCACCCCCCGCCGCAGCCCGATACCAGCGTTCCGATTCAGCGAGCTGCCGCTGTTCGGATTTCAGAAACCCGAGGTTGTGCATCGCTTTCGCATCCCCAGCCGCGGCCGCCTGCACCCACCACGTCTCGGCGGTGGACTCATCGTCGCGTTCGACAGCCCGCATGCCCAACGTCCGCATCGCACCGACATGCCCGGCCGACGCCGCCACCCTATATTCCGGCTCCGCCTCCGCCGCACGGTCCGCACGCGTCAACGCCTCAGCACGCTCGAACGCCGCCGCCCCACCATCACCATTCATACCGAACCTTCCCTGCGCTCACCCCCGACCGTATCGCGCTGCGCCAGTACGTATTCGCACCCCTGGCAAGCACCGCCGCACGCGACTCGGGCGCTACCTGACGTCCGGGCAGCAACCTACCCGCCGGTAGTCACCGAACGCGGGCACCGAGACCGCCGTCAGGCTCGGCTGCTCGACGGGCATGACTCAGCTCCGGCCCCTCGATCACGTTCGCGGATGTCCAGCCGCCGTGCACCGCTGCCCGAGTGGACGATTGGGCGCGCCACCTGACCGATGTGCGATCGGCACCCTGGATTGCGGTTATCCGAGATGCAGGGCCACCTATGCGCGACTTCCCACCCGTTGACACACTGAGCCGTGAAACAAGAAAAGGGATGATACAAAGAATGGCCCTGAACTGCGTAAATGAGTGGGCCTGACGCTCCACAACCTGAACACCCTGACGGCCGATGGACCAGAGATTCGGATCAGGCCGGTAGGCATTCGGCAGATTAAGCCATGGCGTGAACTGCTGAAAGTCACCGAGTTGTCGGCGATCGGCGCTGCGCTAGTACATCGGAGACCACCGCGCACCCCAAGCGTCGGCTAGGGTCGGTCGCTCGGTATGCGGCTATGAGCGGATGTCCAGTGGGCGTCCTTCCTTGCCCGATTTCCCGCAGTGAGAACTCGCTGATCTTGTTGCCGAGCCTTGACTCAGGCCGACACAGCGAGCTTGCGAGCTGGACCGGGACCCAGGATCTGCAAACGTCGTGGGTGACCAGCAGCGAATCGCCTGCAACGATCGAAGTTTCAATCCGTGGCGATACCTGGGACCCCGGAGTCCCGAAGCTGTCGGCGTGCCGGGTGCGGCGAACGTGCGGTAGCACTGTCAGCTCGACGATGCTGGTTTCTCGCCTGGGAAAAGGATCGGGCTGATCAAGTACGGTCTGCGACCCGGCCCGGGCTGGTTCGCCGCGAGGGGTGCGACGAGGTCGCGGAAGCCGGTGAGCATGGTGTCGAGCTCCTCGGGGCTGAGCCAGAGCGTGGCTTGGCGGTAGCCGACCGCGTCGGCGCTGGGGTCGGCGTCGGCTTGATCGAGGTAGGCGTTGAACTCGGCGATCAGGACGGCCATGGCGGCCGCAAACCCTTGGCGGTGATCGTTCGGGGTCATCGCGCTGCTCGCCTCGGGGGAGACGGTCGGGCGGTCGGGTCGCAATCGGTAGGAACGTTCCACTGCGCCGCGCACGCGTCGCTCGTCACCGATCTCGAGCATTCCGCCCTCCGCGAGCAGGCCGAGCTGCCGGTAGACGCTGGTCCGGGACACATCGGGCATGCGGTCGCACAACTCTCCTGCGGTGCGTAATCGGCCGCCGGACAGTGCGTGGATGATGCGCAATCGCACCGGGTGGAGCAGCAATTCGGTCGGGTCCATATCGTAACTATCCCACATATGGTACCGTTCCCAAAGTTGGTATTGAACGGAAGGGTGACCGTGATGCGGGATGTTCCTGGGCGTCGAATGATGGTGAACGGCACCGAGATCTACTTCGAAGAGTCCGGGACCGGGGACACCTGGGTGGTGTTCGAATCCGGTGGGGGCGCCGGGCGGACGCTCTGGGATCGGGTGGTGCCGTTACTGGGGGAAATCGCGCATACCGTCGTCTACGACAGGGCCGGTCGCGGCCGCAGTGGCAGCGCCGCCGAACCGCAGACCATCGACGACATGGCGGCCACCCTGGTGGCGTTGGTCCAGGCGCTCACGCCAGGGCGGGTGATCCTGGTGGGCCACAGCATGGGTGGGCTCATCGTCCGTCGCGCCGCCGAAACGCTGTCGCCAACCGGGCTCGTCCTCATCGACCCGACACCGGAAGCCGCTCCGAATTACGACAATTGGGCGCCGACCGCCAAGAAGACCGACCGCATCCTCGCCGTGCAGCAGGCACTGAGCCACTTTCCACCGCTCATGCGGATGCTGACCCGCTCCTATGGGCGCAAGTTCCCCGCCGACAGCTACGCGACCATGCTGGCCGAGGACTTTACCCCCGCTGGGCTCGCCACAACCCGGCATGAAATAGCGGCCGTCGCGGGGGCGATCGACGAATTCCGCCGCTGCCCACCAGAACCGCCGAAATCCGGCATCATCGTCATCTCGGCAATACATGCCGCCCGCTACCAGGCTCGCAATCTCGACCTCATGCGCGAATACCAGAACAGATACGCCGAACAGGTCGGCGGACAATACGAGGATGCCGTCTCCGAGCACATCATCCCCGCCGAGCGACCCGAGCAAGTCGCTGCCGCGGTTCGCCGACTGGTGAACGCTTAGCATCGCGGGAGCAGTTATGGAGCAATCCGGCAAAGCCGAGGACCCGCGACAGCAATCACCCGAGTTCGAGAGCGAAACGCCCCTTCCGACCTACATGGCTGGTCCCTACGCACCGGTTGATGACGAGATCGATTCGATCGAATTGGAAGTGGCCGGTGCGTTCAGGCCGTAATCCGGGTCCCGGCTGTTCTGTGTGCAGTTGGGCCACTCGGCGCCGATATGATTCGGAGCTGGGTTGATCATCTATATGGATCGTCGTGAGCAAGCCTGAGCAGCAATCGCTTTGGGCTTGCGTCATGATCGAGGGGTGTCATATGAGCGCTGTCTGGGCAAGCGTCGTTGCTATTGTCGGCACATTGCTCGGCTCGGTTACGACATACGGGTTTCAGCGACGAAATGCCATCAGAGCAGAGAACATTGCACGCGCTGAACGTCTTCGGCAAGAGCGGATAGCTGCCTACAGTGAGTGCGCTGCAGCGCTTGCAGACCTGAGGCGCGGTCTGGTGACTCTTTGGCTCCGAAAGGCGGACTCCGGCGATACCGCTGCGGCGTACGGAGAGGCCGACCGGCTGGGCAGTCTCGCACACGCCGCGAAGCTGCGTTTGGAGCTGGTGTCCGCGCGTCCCGAACCACTGCTGGACACAGCGGCGGCCCATGTCAACGATCTGATCAAGGCCGAGAATTTGACAGATCTCAGATCCCGGGAGCGCGCGGTGGAGGGTGCCTTGTCCGCGTTCATAGCAGACGCGGCGGCGCGACTCCTGACTGATTACCAGGGCGACGTAAGCAGGCGCTGAACGTCCACACATAGCCGCATCTCGGGCGCATTGAAATTCGGCTGTGCGCACCTTGCGACACGCCGCGCCGACCAGGTCGTCTCCGCCTGGCTCACCCTATGAGCACTGCATACGTCCGTTCGACCGCTTCGCACTCCACGCGGTGGTCCCACGGCGTTGTAGAGTCCAGCTCGATTCAACCTCGCCATGCCGTCTCGGGACGAGATGGATACCCGGTTCAGGAAGTTGAACGGACAAATTCGCTGAGGAGTTCGCCATGCCCTACACCGTGGACTTCACCACCGTATCGACCGTCGGCCTGGAATCGTCGCCGGTCGCGGATGCCCTGGCCGGCCTGCGGGCGAACGAGGCCCGATATTTCAGGAACAAGTACGGCCACGACTTCACGGTGGAACCTGCGGGAGATGCCGAATCGACCGTCGACTGGGTGAGCCGGATCCTCGAAGAGGAACGCGGCATCGTCATCTCGTCACGGCCCCTGGAAGCCACGGCGTTCGAGGTGGCGAATATTCGCTTCGCCTATGTCTTCTACGAGAACGGGCTCGCCATCAACGTCATGTATTCCGTCGACGGCAGCGACAAGCGGGCGGTCGGATTCAAACTCTCCGAAGGGATGGACGTCCCCGAGGAACTCGGCTCGTTCAAGTTCGCGAGGCAGAAGTCGAAGTTGGCCGGGACGATTCGCGGCTCCTACTTCGTCATCAAGAACGAATACTGACCGGCGGCAACGACACGCGACCTTCGGTCTGCAAACTACTCTCATGAGCGGCGCCAATGCGATCGGCAACCTTGTGGGAGGCGCGGCAATCACACAAGCGTTCCCGTAGGGAACGTGTTCTTCATCCAGTGACACCGACTCGGGCATGACCGACAAGTCGAGTTATCGAACATATGTTCTAGGCTTGAGGTAGGCTGCTGCGGGTGAACATACATTCGACCGCGCTGGCGCCGGATGCTCGAACACCAGGATGGCCGGAACTGGCCGATGTCGACTTGCTGCGCACCCTCGTCGAAACCGAACGCCGCCGGAGGCGACTGGATGCTGCCATGCGCGCGGCCGTCGCCGAAGCCGAGCGTCGTGGCCTCGCCGCAGACACCGGCTATCGGGACACCGTGGAGCTGTTGACCGACCTGCTGCGGATCAGTGCTGACGAAGCGCGCCGGCGAATCGAATACGCGGCTCCGCAGATCCGCTCGCGTACCAGAAAGATGTGGAGGGTGCTGGCGGCCGCGAGCTGAGGCCGAGCCCGGGTGCTTCGAGCTCTGAAAGATCAACGAGCCGAGCTCATCTCGACCGGACGAACGAGGATCGAATTCGAGCATGGCTGTGATGTTCGAAGTTCATGCATGGATCACGCGGTAGCGCAGACACCATCCAAGGCGCACATCCGTCGACAGACCGGGGAAGGGAGCAGAGACTCCGCGCTGGCGAATCATCGACCGGACAGGGCTCGATGACCTGCTCGGGCACACCTCAACGACATTCCTGCTCCCGCTGGGCGTGGCCGCCCAGCTCGGCCTCACCGGCACCCAGCCGGGCGCCTCCGGCGTCGGCTACGCCGATGGGCATTCGCCTATCCTGGATTCACGCGCGGGCATCGTTGCAGACGGTCGAATCTGGCAGCGGCACAACCGAAACCGGACATACAAGGGGTCACCAACGGTGTAGATTATCAGTTCTCGGCCACTGAGACTGCCGCCGAATACACTCGTGCACATCGGAATCGACCCGCTCGCGCCGCTCCGCGCGGCCACGTGGATCCAAAGCCGCGGCCGCCATACCAAAGCCGGGATGTCGAGAAACCCAAGAACGTTTATCGACATCCACCCGCGCGAGATGCAGCTACGGATTACGTTCCCCCACAAGAGCGCTATTGCTATCAGCTTGCACGGAAATTTCACGAGGTCCGCATCCGAGTTGGGGCGGCTGTCGATCCAAGCGACAAGGAGATCGGCGACCCGTTCCGGGACCGGGGACGCAGGTTCGCCCAGGCGCAGTTGGCGCTTGGGCGCCGTCGTGCGACCAGCGCAGTCCCGCAGCTGGAGATGATTGCGGCGCAACCGATCTCGCTGAGATCGTCAGCGAAGTCGCCGACACATAGGCCGGGCGCCCCCACGGGCCACGACACCTCCCACGCCAGGCCAAGGTGGCACGGGCCGGGTTACTGGTACGGCCGGTAACCCGGCGGCAGCAGATACTGGCCGGCGTACCCCGGCTGGACCTGCTGCTGTTGTGGTGGCGCGGCGGGCAACTTGCCCGGCTTGGGAAGCAGGAAGGCGATAGAGGGGCCGACCTGGGCACCTGGTCGTCCCCAGGCGACGGGCAGTGCGACGGTGATGGCGAGCCGGGCCTTCGACGGGCGGATCAGCCGCAGCTCCAGCAAGACGTTCGCGTCCGGGTTCACCCGGTAGGCGTCGGTGACCGCGGCGCCGTTCAGTGTGTCCATCAGCCGCGCGCCGGGCAGGGGCTCCCCGGCCAGTGGGCGTAGCCGGACGGTCACCGCGACGGCGGTCTGGTTGTCGAACTGCACGTTCGCCGCCCCGTGTCCGACTGCTGTGACCAGCACGCACGCGCCCCACAGGTCTGCCCAAACGCCGAGTGGGGCGTGGGCGGTGAGTGCCGCGCCCAGCCGGGGTGCCTTGGCCGGGTCGATCGGGTCCACCGAGATCGCGGACACCACACCGAAGGTCCGACACAGGCTCAGCACCTGCCGATAGCGGTTGACCACTGCCCGGTCGCCGAGCAACACATTGTGTTCTGCGATCGTGAGGGCGGCGTCCAGCGTGGCCCGCACACCCTCCGGGGACTGCAGCAGATACCAGCACCCGGTGATGGCCAGTTCCGCTGTGATCACCAGATCGGAGCTCCCCAGGTCCTTGGCAACGGCGCTGGCCCGCTGGAACTCCGTCTTCGCGTTCTCGACAGCCTGCTGGTACCGCTCCGGAGTCTGGTGCAACCGAAGATCCTGCAGGATCCGGCGGCCGGTACCCATATGATGCCGGTAGGTCTGACGGGCAACCTGCGTGCTGACCTGACTCACCTCATACCTGAGATCATTCAGCGCTCTCCGGGTGTTCTGCTCGAACTCGCTGCTGTCCAGGTGGGTGACGATCGCCTCGGCGAACTGCGCGGCGACACCCAGCCAGAGCATCCCAGGGGCCACCGAAGCGGCGATCGTCGCCAGTCTGGTCGCCAGCTTGATGTCCATCGCGCCCTCCCGCCAGCCGCAATCCCTAAGTAGATCGCACCGGACCGGCCGGATGTTTCCTTCCGGAGAAGTGCTTCGGTCACGGAGTAGCCGTAGTATCCGCCGAAATCGCGCGGATATGGCGTAGACCGCTGGTAGACACAGGTTTTCGGAATCTAGCGCCGCTCGTCACAGGCGAGTTCAGGAGGGGTCCCGCGATGTCTGGCTAGCGTGCTGTGCGCTATCAGCCCTCGATGAATCGAGACCCCATGCAAGACTCAGGCGCCACCGATGTGCTGGCCGCTTTGCCGGGCATCACGGCATTTGCTGTCCTGTTCGTCCTGCCCATCGTCGTCACCGCGTTGAAGGCAAATTCGGCATGCTCGCCGTCGGTGTGCTCATCCACCCCATCTGGTGGTTCGGTGTGATCAGGCTGGCCGAACCAAACTCGTACTGGGCGCGCGGTTTCTACGACGCGGACAAGTTACAACGGCCCCAGAACCGATTCCCGGACTCAGTGGTGTCGGGCAAACCATGACGATTGCGGTTGTGCCCCGGTCGGATTCGGACCGTGCTTCGGCGAGCGTGTTTCGACGGGGGTGATGTCGGTGAGAGTGATCCGGCTCGACGAACCGGCATCGACCTGATCGTGCTCGAGCAGGGAATCGACACCACCACCCCCGCCGGACAATTCGTGTTCCACGTCATCGCCGCGATGGACGAGATGACCGCGGACCTCATCAGCGAAGGGACCCTCGAGGGACTCGAATCCGCGCGGGTCCCGGAATCCTGAAGCTGTCCCCAGCCGCAAAGTAGCTTCGCGCTCAAGCTGATTCGTCTACTGATGCGGGGCGTGGGTCAGGAATGTGGGGGGTGCGCACCTGGCCGCCGGTTCGGTCGGCATCCGCGCTCCGAGAACCGACCGGTCCGGCGCTGGTCTCTCGCTCTGGCGACTGGGATACTTTGCTGGTAGTCGGGCCTCCGGGCCTGCATCGGAGGGGAAGTGCGACATGCGGAAGATCATTGTCCTAGCGATCGGAATCCTCGCGGCGGCCACGGCCGCACCTGCCACCGCTGCTCCATCGTCACTGCCAACCGGCGTCTTTCGATTACAGAACGTCAACAGCGGCAAGTGCATGGACGCCGCGCCCCGGTTCAAAGAATTCCCCGTGTTTCCGACCTCGCGCACGCTCCAGATGACTTGCCAAGATGACTACGCCCAACACTGGTTCATCGACGGCGCGGGAGCGCCGGGAACCGACAAGAAGTTCGTTCTGACGCGGCCGGGAAAATCGGCGCTGTGCCTCGACGTGGAGAATGGGAGCCGCGTCGACGGCGCCCCGATTCGAGTCATGGGTTGCGAGAACATCCCAGCGCAGGTGTGGACGCCGGTTTATCTCGGCAACAATATGTGGAAATTCCGCTCGGGCAACACCGACAACCACTCATGCCTCGACGTCGATCATGGCGGAAACGGCGACGGTGACCCGCTCCATCAGTGGACCTGCCTCGATGTGCCGCAACAGAATTGGCGCTTCCTCCCACCCCGCTGACACTGCCTCGCGCCAGCTCGATACGCGCCGCCCGGCAACTTTGCGGCGGGGGCCGGCTCCAGGATTCCGAGCTCTCCCGTGGGTTCAGCCGGACTGAAGCGATTTCAGCTGGAACTCACGGCGTTTCGACGGACGAATGCACGAAATCGCGGTGGGTTCGCAGCCGGATTCTAACGGTTCCCGAGGGCCGGCTGCTCGAGCTCATCGGCGAGCAGCTGCTCGGCGATGGTGGTGTAGCGCAGCGCGGTTTCGTGGCTGATGTTGAACACCATCGACAGGCGCAGCGGGTCCGGGCCGCCGGTGAGCGCCTCGTGGAGGATGCGGTCGGCGCGGATCCGGTCGATGCTGAAACCGTTGGGGCCCAGGGTGAATCGTACGAATTCGTGGGAGACCGGTCCGGTGCCGAGTGAGGTGCGTTTGCTGACGAGGACGTGCTGATTCGGGCTGTTGGGCCAGGTTGCGGCGATGGTCAAGCCATACGCGCAGCGCGCGATAGGTCAAATCGCCGAGGCGCTGGCGGTGGCCGCTTGGTCCCCAGTCCGACAGTGCTCGAGCGCAAATTCTCGGTCTCGCGAAACGACATCGTGTGGTGACCGCTGCGATTCGCGAACCCGCGGGTTGCGCCCGGCCTAGCTCGCCCTGGAATTCGCGGCCTGCCTGGGCCTGCTTCGATCTCGAGCGACTCCAGAGACGCTGCGACGGTGGCTGAATCGAGTTGCTCGGGTCGTTCGCTGCTGAGGTGGCGATGGGGGCCCATTGAAGGCCGAATTCGTGTGGCCCCGATGCCGTCCGATGTTCGGCCGATCGGCGCTCGGCCCGCCTTTTGCGGGTGTCGGGCAGTCGATGACGCCCGCCGGATTGCTGCGGCCGCGGGTGCGCGGCGCTCGTTGTACCCGGGCTGGGTCCGTTCGAGCCGGTGCAACGCGAACCGGCGATCACGCCGATCACGATGATCCCGGACCACACGCCCAATCGACTCCGGCCGCGCGGGCGGCGCCGATCACCGCACCGGTTGCCAGGTTGCCCGCCAGAATGCCGATCCCCACCATCGTGTTGTAGCACCCGTAATATTCCGGCCCGATCAATTTCGCGCGCGCCCGCTCACCCGCCGCCGCTACGACCACCTCTGGAATCGAATCGGACGCCACCTGCTCTGGGTCGCAGCACAACAGATAACCACTCACTGGCTCCGACACACCACACTCACCCGGGTCGAACGCAACTTCGGATACGCAATCGCCCACGCCTACGCCGCACACGCCACACCCAGCGGCCACGACGGCACCACCCTCACCTACGTTCGAGCATCCGTCGAAGAAGTCGCATCGGCCCTCGCCGCACTCACCGGCGAGCCCCATCCCCTCGCGCCTCCATACGACGATGACACGCCAACGCCCACCGTCACCGAGCTCCTTTGACCAAACTCATTGCCCAGGTCATGGGCCCGAGGTCGCAGGCCACTGGTGTCGCGAAGCCAATCGGCAGTGATGCGACCATCCGGCACGAATGTGACAGGATAAGCGTCACCCCGGGATGTGTTGACGCACGCCGGGCGCTGGAGCGGGCGGCATACGCGGCGCAGCATCTGCATTGAGAATTCAGTGGTGAGCGGCGCCGAGTACCGCGAGCTGAATACCGTTGGTGGCACCGGTTTTCGTCATCAGGTTACCGATATGCATCTTGACCGTGGTGACGCCGAGGTGTAGGCGTTCGGCGATAGCGGCCCGGAGGCGAAGTTCTCGCGCTGCCGGTTGCCGGAGGGACAGTGGCCGATATCGCCGGACACCGGAGTAAGCGGGTTGGATACCGACGTCGGTGTCCCACGCCGAATGGCGTTGGACTTTGCCCGGAATGAAGGACGGGAAAGAACCCTTGGGCCCGGGACGACACCCGCCCTCACACGTGGTCGACCAAGCCTTTGGCACCCTCGGACACGGCGCAGTGCGCGCAGCAGAAGAATCGGCCATCTGACTCCACACCGTGGCCGATGATCTTGCAGTCGCAGTGCTCACAGATAGGTGCCATGCGGTGGATCGCACATTCGAAGCAGTCGAAGACATGCCGCGTTCCCTGAGCCTCGACGACGATCGGCATAGCGTAGTCGTTACCGCAAACCTCGCATGCGCTCATGGAATCGTAGGCTACTCGGCGGAACCGCCACCACGTCTCTACTTTCGAGTTATATGCACATGACCGGCTCGACCTGCAGGGTCGAGGTCATCGCCCCGAGGTGTGCTTATCCGTGACCGTGCCGCTTGGCCACTTCACGCAGCGCGTCGTCGAGGTTGGCGAAGGTGTCCAAGCACGCCGTCATACCGCTGGCCGCGATCACATGGTCCGCGCAACCGGTGCCGGTGACGAGGTACATCTCGTGGGTGTACCGCGACCACGCCCGTGCGTCGTCGAGCACTTCCAGGCCTGCCACACCGAGAAAACCGAGTTCGGACAGGTCGATGACGATTGTCGGTGCAGCGGTGTGCAGCGTTGCGAGCAGCTGCCGCTCGAACTCGGCCACGGTGCCCGAGTCGACCTCACCCAGCACGCTGTAGAGCGTGACACCGACACACGGCCGCGTTCGGACCACACGGACCCCAGCAGTTCGTGGTCGTCGGCGTCCGTCGATCGGCGAAGATATGCCACCGCGTGCGAATTCCGGAATCGAGGGCCCGACCGAGCCCGCATCCATCGGATTGCTTCTTGTCACCGGAGCCAGGTATTTGGAAGCCATAGCGTGAATCCCGCATTCTTCTCACACCCACGCGATAGATAGGGGCCGAAGATTCCTGCCGTCCAGTTGTCGATGGCCGCACCTGGGGGTGTTTCCGGGGTCCCGGGCTGTTTACCCAACCCCGACTGATCAGATCCCTCATCTTGATCTTACCCCGCTAGCGGTACGGGCGATCCGGCCGCAGCCGAGGGGTTCGAGCCACCGAAGCGCTGAGGAACGGTTTATGCCGTGGAGCCTTAGTGGGGCGATATCCCTGCTTGCAGATTTCGGACATGTTGCAGTACCGGCTGTCAGGAATGGGTTACCCACATCTGCAAATGGTTTCATGTTGGTGCCGCGGCCGCCGGTCACGCCGAAATCTGGAAAGTCATGGGCACCGTGTGAGTAGTCCACTCGGCCTGGTTCTTTCGGCCACCGATCTGCCCAGGCTGACGACAGTCGTCCGGGCGATCCAGCCCATGAAATAGATATCGACAGAATTCGTAGCCTTGGTCTGTCTCACCGGGTTTGGCAGGCTCCGAGCTGATTCTTTCACTATGAGATGCAGAAATCCGCCGCGTGCCGAGTCGATGGTCCGGTCAACCCGTAGACTTCGCGCACTAACCGAACTATCCGGCCCGCGCCACAGCGCGGCAGGCTACCGTGACCCGATGGGTGCGCCTTCTTATCACAGGAGCTGGGATGGGACTGCGGATTCTTCTACTGTGCAGCACGGACAACGGGCTGTGCCGCCGCGCGCGGCTCGTCCTGCAACGCAGCGGGAACACCGTGCGCACCGCGACGGTCGCTGACAGCGACGACATCGGAAAAGTCGTCGCGAGAACCGACTTCGACCTCATCATCTGCCCGTACCTGACCGCACGCATCCCCGACTGGGTAACTCGCCGCTGGTGGCCGAAAGTAGTCGTCATCCATCCCGGACCGGTTGGCGACCGAGGCCCCAGCAGCCTGGACTGGGCCATCACTGACCAGGAACCCGTGTGGGGCGTGATCGCGGTGACAGCCACCGATGTCATGGACGCTGGACCACTCTGGGCCACACGAACTTTCGCGCTCCCACAGGGCCGGAGAAAGTCCGATATCTATAGCTCGATCATCTCCGATGCCGCTGTTCAATGCATCGTGGAGGTCGCCGACAAAGCCGCCGACCCCACCTACCGGCCGACCGACCAAGCTGACGCGCATCGCCCGATCGCGCACGCACGAACCCGGCCGAGGATGCGTCAGTCCGACCGTGCCTTCGATTGGCGAGACGATTCCGAGCTGATTCGGCGACGTATCCTCGCCGCCGATGGATCGCCCGGAGTGCGTTCACACATCGCTGACCGGTCGGTGTATCTCTACGACGCCCATCCAGGACGCAGAGACGTCGTCGCATCAGCGGGAGCGGTGGTCGGACGACGACATCACGCTCTGGAAATCGCGTGCGGCGACGGCAAGAGTATCTGGATAGGGCACCTGCGAGTCGATCTGGGCGACCGCTGGTCGTGTAAAGCACCCGCAGTCTCGGTCCTGGGCCGAGCCGGGGTCCCGGCCCGCTCACTTTCGCCCATCGCGGGACAGGCTTCGGCGTCGGCCACACCAGAAGTATTCGAAGACATCGCCTACCGATCGATCGACGAACAGGTCGGTGAGCTCACCTTCCGCGCTTACAACGGTGCGATGTCCACAGATCTGTGTCGACGGCTGGCGCGTGCGATCCGCGCCGTGTCGCTGCGCGACAGTCGCGTACTGGTGGTGCGCGGTGAGACCGGGAAGACGTTCAGCAACGGACTGCACCTCGGCGCCATCGAGTGCGCCGATGACCCCGCCAATGCGGCTTGGCAGAACATCGTCGCCCTCAACGAAGTGTGCAAGGAACTTCTGCTGTGCCCCAAGCTGACCCTCGTAGCCGTCACCGGATCTTGTGGTGCGGGCGGTGCGGTGATGACGCAAGCCGGCGACGTCGTGGTCGCGATCGGTCGTGCCGTCCTCGACGTGCATTACGCCACGATGGGATTGCGTGGTTCCGAACTGCACTCCTTTACGCTGCCGCGACGTGTGGGAGCGGCCACAGCACACCGCCTGCTCACCGAATGCGAGCCAGTCGACACGACACGGGCGCTGGATATCGGTCTGGTCGACCACGTTGGCCCCGATATCGAGTTCGACCTCTGGCTGAACGAGCTAGCCCACGAATACGCGCTGCCGGAACTGTGGGAGAAGACCATCCGCCGCAAGCACCAACACCTCGCCCACGATCTCGGACACCGACCACTGGAGGTCTACGAGTGCCGGGAACTGGCAGAGATGGCGGCAAACCTGTTCGACGACTCTCTCGGCTTCGCCGCGAAGAGGCGGGCATTCATGCAGAAAGGCTCTCCACGACCCTCGACAGGGCAAGGCGTGCTCGATATGGAAGACCTGATGAACTCCCGTCGCCATTGACCGGCGCTGCAGTTCAGTGTTGAGCACATATCACTCGGCGAACACGGACGCCGATCGCGACGGGCCGATCGTGTGGCACATCGGCCACGCTCCGCTGGTGATATCCGAGCAGCAGAGACGATTCCGACGTTTGTCTCACGGATCGCTTCATTTCCTAGTGCCATCGTTGGTCCACGGCCCGGCGGCCCACCCACGGCCGTGGATCGATGCTGGCTTTTTCCACCGTGGTCCGCGATAAGCGGCGACAGTGTGCGGACGCCCGTGGCGACGGTAGCGGGCTCCCCGAACCAGCATCCGAGGATTTTATAGGACTAGACTTATAGAAAAGTTCGTTCGTTCCTGGGAGCTCGAAATGGGAACACGCGGATACCTTGGCCCCATCCTGGCCGCCACCTTGATTGCCTTGGGACCGAACATAGTTGCGCCCGGCTCTGCCGCAGCCGCCGGTCCGTACCCGGAGGCGACTTTCGCGGAGATGATCGCCCGCGAAGCCTGGTTCGTGATGTCTGGGCAGGACCCCGCGCAATCGCCGCCTGGGGTGAACGTGCCGTGCACACCGTCGACGACCCACCCGCAGCCGGTGGTGCTCGTGCACGGCTTCCCCGCCAATCAATACAACGGGTTCGCGCACATCGGGCCGAAACTGGCGAACGCCGGATACTGTGTGTACTCCCTGAATTACGGCGGGACCAACGCCTTCGACGGCGGCATCGCCGGGGTGTCGGTGTCGGTGCCGCAGGTATCCACCTTCATCGACAAGGTGCGTGCCGAGACCGGCGCCGCCGAGGTCGACCTCGTCGGGCATTCTGGTGGCGCGTTCGTCTCGCTCTACCTCGCCAAGACCGATACCGCAGCGGCTGAGGAGATCGGCGCGGTCGTCGCCTTGGCACCACCCACGCGCGGAATCACCGGCGGAGTGGTCGCCGACGCGACACGGCTCGGGCTACGCGGGCTGGTCGCGGGCATATGCGGGATCTGCGAGGACGTCTCACCCGGCTCGCCCGCGATGGCCCGGCTGCACGACGGCCCGATCGCCCGGACCGGCATTCGCTACACCACCGTCGCGTCGGCACACGACTCGATGGTGTCCCCGCCCTCCGCCGCGGCCATAGACGAGCCTGGCGTCACCGACATCATCGTCCAGGACCAGTGCCCGGACGACCCGGTCGGGCACAGCGGCCTGGCCTACGACCCCAGCGTGGACTCGATAATCCTGAACGCGCTCGATCCGGGGCAGCCGGTGCCGGTGGAGTGTGGGAACGGACCGCAGTTCTGAGAGACGGATGTTCGTCATCCAATTCGAGGGATTCGACGGCCAGCGGAAATCCCGATGATCATCGTGCGCTCCAAATAGGCGAACGCGGCACAGCTCCTCGGGGATCCCTTTACTCAGCTTGCGATGTGTTTGCTGTCCCCTCCCAAGGGTAAGGCCGCAGCAGCGCAATTCGCGCTGTCCGTACTACTTGTCCAAGGAGGCGATCGTGGAAGCAACGTCGATCAACACCACCGATGATGTCGTCACGTTCCTGATCGAGCAGCACATGCGTATCCGCGAATTGTTCGCCGAGGTCGAGCGGGCCCCCACAGCCGAAGAGCGGGAGCAGAAGTTCTACGAACTGCGCCGCTTGCTGGCGGTCCACGAAACCGCCGAGGAAGAGATCATCCACCCGCGCTTCCGGCGAGAAGTTCATGACGGCGCCGACATCATCCAGGCGCGTCTCGAGGAAGAGAACAAAGCCAAGCGTCAGCTTGCCGATATCGAAGCCGTCGACATCGATTCTGCTGAGTTCGACGCCAAACTCGCGGCTCTACGCGAGGGGGTGCTGGCACATGCCGAACACGAGGAGCACGAGGAGTTCAACAGGTTGCGGTCCCAGCTGGAACCCGACGAGCTGGTGCGCCTACGGAACGCGGTGAAATTCGCCGAAGCCATGGCGCCGACACGTCCGCACCCCGGCGTCGAGTCCGCCGGCGCGAATCTGCTCGTCGGACCATTCGCGGCCATGATGGACCGTGCCAAGGACGCCATCAGCAAACCCCACACAAAATAACCGCCCCGCGCTCGGTCGCTGCGAGTCCCTCGCGATCTCGCGCAGCGCGGCGCATCGCAAGACGACGACAGCGAAACGGCGGCCTGGACCGAGAGCTTCTCTCAGCGTCTGCACCATAGGGCCGACTTGTTCCGCAACGACTAGACCGACGAGCCGGACGCAGTTTGTACGGGGCTGCCGCTTCGCGGTGCCGTGTGCGATGGGGACTTGAATCGCGCATCCGGACTCACTACTGCGAGAACCTTGTACCCGATCGGGCTGCTGTTCGGCCTCGGATTCGACACCGCCACCGAAGTCGCCCTGCTGGTCCTCGCCGGCACCAGCGCCGCAGCGGGACTTCCGTGGTAGGCGATCCTGTGCTTGCCGATCCTGTTCGCCGCCGGCATGAGCCTGCTCGACACCATCGACGGCAGCTTCATGAACTTCGCCTACGGGTGGGCCTTCGCAAAACCGGTAGGAAAGGTCTACTACAACATCACCATCACCGCGCTCTCGGTCGCGGTGGCGCTCATTATCGGCACCATCGAACTGCTCGGCCTGCTCGCAGATCAACTCGGCTGGAGCGGCGGGTTCTGGGACTGGATCAGTGCACTGGACCTCAACCTCATCGGGTTCCTCATCGTCGGGCTGTTCATCCTCACCTGGGCCATCGCGCTACTCACCTGGCGCTACGCCCGCATCGAAGAAAAATGGACCACCTCTGCCACCCCCCGAGCCGAACCACACGAACCAAAACCACGGTCGCCCGCGCGATACGAAGTCACCCGCAGCGAGTCGGGCCTGTGGCATTCGGCGAGGATCGTGTGCACGCGCGATGACAGATGCCTGCTGCGCCCCAACAACGCGGCGCTGACCAAAATGGCAACAGCGAGTGGATCATTCGGGTTGAAACACTCTCGATCGGACGATCGAGCGCTCGTCTGCGACAGAGCCTGTCAGGCCACTTCGCGGCGGCTGTCCGCTCCGATCACTTGCTCGCGCAGCGTGTTCAGAGTCTTGGTGAGGATGCGGGAGACCTGCATCTGGGAGACGCCGAGGCGCGCGGCGATCTGGCTTTGAGTCTTGGATTCGAAGAAACGCATGATCAGCACCCGACGCTGGAGGTCGGGAAGCGCAGCGATCAACGGACGCACCGACATCGCGTCTTCCAACAATCGGTAGCACGGCTCTACGGCGCCGAGGGTGTCGATGACCGAGAGGCGAGTGCCTTCGTCGTTATCGCCCACACCGATGTCGAGCGAGTTGGTCTGGTAGGCATTGGCCGCGACCAGCGCCTGAGTGACCTCCCCGAGTTCGAGATCGAGTTCAGCGGCGATCTCCCGCGCAGTCGGCATTCGGCTGAGCCGCTGCGCCAGCGTCTCCACGGTCGGCCGAATCAGCGCCTGTAGTTCTTTGGCCCGGCGCGGGACACGCAGCGCCCAGGTGTGGTCGCGGAAGTGGCGCCGCACCTCGCCCATGACGGTCGGCACCGCGAACGACAGGAATGAACTGCCTCGGGTGACGTCGAAACGATCGACTGCCTGCACCAGCCCGAGCCGAGCGATCTGCTGCAAATCGTCGAATTCGGTACCGCGGCCCGCGAACTTGCGAGCGATGTGGTCGGCCAAGGGGAGACACCGGCGCACGATCTCCTCGCGCACGACCTGCCGATGAGCGTCCCCGGGCTCCAAGGCAGTCAGCTTCTCGAACCATGGCTCGATGTCGTCGTAGCTGTCTCCGGCACCGGTGGCGTAGCGGGATCCGTCGCTTGGAACTGTCGTACTACTCATCCGAGTCTCCCCTCACTTCCTATGAAGTTCGATGTCAGTCGGGTACCCCCGTTGTCGTAATCGAAACGTGACCTAAGGGCGCCAACCGCCGCAGCACGCAGTAGCCGAACATCACGATGAGCTGTTCGCGGCGCACCGTCCATACGAGCCGACCCGTGCGACCATGGCTTCGTGGTTGACGGTGGGGCACACCGTGATCCCGCGTGCGACGATGACGTCGACGAGACCGAGATCGAGGTCGCGCCAGCGATCTTGATGGACACGATCGAGTACGATCATGCCGGTACTGCGGAGGTCCTCGTCGAAATCCATTGCGGCGAACGAGAGTGTGCACTCGCGCAGCGTGGAGTCGCCCAGCAGCGCCTTCATCCTGAAGCACATATTCCAGTCGGGCTCGTCATCACCATCGCCGACCGCCCGATGCCACAGATCGATCCTCGAATCCGGGCTCAGCTTCGCCGGGCCGTCGACAAAGATCCATACCGCATCGTGATCGGCGTCGTCGTCGTCCGGTCCGACCACGACGACCTCGTCCTGGGCGAGGGGTGCGCACACCCGATGCCTTCTCGTCCATCTCCTCGTCGGTGGTGCACACGAAGTTCATCAAGGCCCGCATCAGATCGGCCTCATCCGCCGAAGGACGCAAATCGGTGCTCGAACACCTCCTCGCGCACGTTTCCCTCGCTCGGGCCGGTCAGCCGTGGCCCAGATGGGACAGCGAAGCCGCTCGCGGCACACATTTGCGTTATCGGTGACACATCCGCGTGCACGAGTAAAGTCCGCTCGCCCCTCTGACACACGGCTACGGCACAACTGAGACGGTTCGCGTGCACAAGCGATCCTTCTATCCCTCGCACACGGCGACGCGGCTTCTACATTCCGTTCCGCCGCGGCCGTGTGATCGAGCGCCCTCGATCATCCTGAGGTTGTCCGCAATTCGGACTGCTCCCCGAAGCCGCGATACGTATCAACTGATGGACGCTGTGGGCCCGTGGAACGATTTCCGGCGAACTCGACACCAAGTGCGCTGAGAACACTCAATTGCGGAATCTGCTGTGGCTGATGGAGAAACAGGCACGTGCCGCATTCACGGTGCGCACACCACGCTTGGTTTCGATGGCCCTAACCTTCATCCGGTGCCGGTAGCTATCCGAGTAGCACGTACTCCTTGGTCACGAAGAACGAGGACCTCGGCAGGTCGATGAACTTCTTCTCATCCTCGGCTAGCGCTTGATTGGCCTGTATCCCTGCCGGCGTGGCGGCGGCTGTGATCAGTGCTTGTTCCGAGGGGAACCAGACTTCGGTGACGCCGTCGAATGCCTCGCCGGTGCCGTGCTGGGTGGCGAGGGCCAGGTTGAGGGCCGAGTCCTTGGTGTGACTTTGGATGTAGCGGTAGGCGCCGAGTGTCTTGACTTGCTCAGTGGCAAAGGGCCCGTGGTGGTTCAGCCAGTAGTCGTAGAACTGTGCGGGCGTCAGGTCCGGTCGGCGTCGGAGGACGCACACGAGCTTGATCGGATCCGGCGACGGGTCTGCGGCTGCCTTCGGGAGATGGGACGCCAGGATGGCCCCGAGGCCCGCTGCGGTCGCGCCGACGACGAATGCGCGCCTCGAGCTTGCAGCCTCGTGGGTGTTCTCTTTCAATATCTGCTCCTTCTTCGATGGGAAGTGCTGCGCGCGATGCGCAGCACGAGTGCACGTTGTGTGCGAATGTCACGCTGTAGCAGTCGATATATGAACCGGCCGATCACTTCGAGGGGCCACCACCACGTCGTCGAGTGCCGCCGGTTCGGGGGTGGGGATGCGCGGGTGCGCGTCGGCAGTCGGCCCGTAAACAGGGGCTGCCGGTTGCGTGTGCGATGTGCGCGGAGAACGAGCGATACGCCCGATGAGCGAGCCGAAGGACGCTGCCGTGCAGATACAGCACCGCATTGGTACCGGTGCTATGTCGCCGAGCGTGATCCGTTCAGTCTGTCGCGCGCGAGGGCGATCGATTCGATGGCCGTGCCAGCCGTCAGCGCCGATATCTGCGGACGCGAGGTCGAAGATCACCCGCTATGCGCCGAATGGAACACGGATTGAAGACGAACCGGTACAGCGGATACAGCGCTACGGCGACCACCGGCAGCGGCAGCCGAATGTCGCTGGGTGCCAGACTATTTCAGGAATCGCCCCGTGCCGAGCGCGACGACACGCTGGTAGCCGGACGCGGTGACGCGTGCCAGCAGATCGAGTGCCTCGGCCTCCCAGCCGATCAGCACACGGCCGTGGCCCTTGCGCACGCCGTGCACGATCGTCTCAGCGGCCATCTCCGGCGAGTGGATCGCCAGCTGATTGTCGAACACCTCGGCCAGCGAGTTGTGGTCGAGGCCCGCGGACATCGTCGCGTTGCGTGCAACAGCCGTCTTGATGAAGCCCGGATGCACGCAGGTGGCCTTCACCGGCTTCTTCTCGATCAACATCTCCTGACGTAATGCTTCGCTGAACCCGCGTACCGCGAACTTGGCAGAGTTGTAGGCACTCTGGCCCGGAAACGCGATCAGACCGGACAAACCGGAGACATTGACAACATGCCCGTCGCCCGACTCGATCAGATACGGCAAAAACGCCTTCGTACCGTTGACGACACCCCAGAAGTCGATGTCCATGACGCGCTCGAAGTCCTTGAACTCCGTCGTCTCGACATCGCCGTGGTGGGCGACGCCTGCGTTGTTGTAGATCTGATCGACTTTGCCGAAGTGCGCATGCACCGCGGCGGCGTAGGCGAGCACCGCCTCGCGCGCGGAGACGTCGAGCCGGTCGGACTTGATCTCGACACCGAGCGCGTGGCAGCGGCGCACGGTTTCGGCGAGGCCTACCTCGTCGATGTCGGACAGCGCGAGCTTGGCGCCCTTCCCGGCCAGGTTTTCCGCGAGCGCACGGCCGATGCCCGACCCGGCTCCGGTGATCACTACGACTTTGTCGTTGAAGCTCACTTGGTGGTCACTTTCTCGATGTACCCGATGTCGATGGTGGTGGTGTCGTGCGCGTCGAGATCGAACGGGCGGGTGCGGTGGTGGCGCTGCGGCCCGCCGCGGTCGCGTCGGTGCGCCGCGAGCGTGCCCCTCGTGACAGCTCGCCTTCTCATCCGGCATGGCGGGAATGGCTGCGCGCGATGCTGAGCATGACTTCGCGTTGCGCGCGAATGTCGTTGCTGTAGCAGTCGATCCGCGAACCACTGAACCGTGCGATACATCCGTTGCAGTAACCGCAGACCGGGTGTTCGAGCCCGTCCCCGGTGACGGCGCGGTAGAGATACGGATCAGCGATAAACGCTCTGGCAGCTGATACGGCATCGGCGCTGCCGCTGGTGATCGCGGCTTCCATGGCGTCCTTGGTGTGGAAGCCACCGACGACGATCACGGGAATGTCGAGGGCCTCGGTGAACAGGCGCGCGTACGGGAGATTGAACCCTTCCCGGGGTGGCCGCAGGCGTCCGGCGATGCGTTCGACCAGCGGTGCGGCGGCTCGTATGGCGAGCTTGCGGACTCGGGGGGACCGTACTCCCGGGCCCTCGGTGACGCTCGCCTTCAGGAAGCCGCGATAGTTGCCCTGGACCATGCCGGGCCACGATTCGTAGTGGCCGCGCGAGATCTCGATGGCGTCGGCCCCCTCGTCCTGGAGCCACCGTGCGACTCGGATCAGTTCGGGTGTCGTCGCGCCGCGCCGCAATGGCAGGTCGTCGGTGCCGTTCATCTTCACGAGGATGGGGTAATCGTCCGCGTGCCGCTTCCGGATAGCGCGCAGGACTTCCAGCAGCAAGCGGGCGCGCGCCTCCAGAGGGCCGCCGTAGTCGTCCGAGCGCCGATTGGTATGTGGGGTGAGGAACTGGCCGAGTAGGTAACCGTGGGCCGCGTGGATCTGGACGCCGTCGAAACCGGCCTCCCGCGCGCGGACGCTCGCCGCGACGAAACTCTCGACGACACCGGCGATTTCGTCGAGTCGCAAAGGTGAGGGCTTGGTCCCGTACAGCGGTTCGCGTACGTCGGATGCGGAGACGATACGGTCGGCGCCGGGGGCGAGTTTCGCGATTTGACGCCCGCCGTGATTGAGTTGCGCCACCAGCTTGGTGCCCCCGGTGTGGGCGAGGTCGACCCACTCGCGCAGGCCCGGGATTTTGTCATCGCTATCGATTCCGGCTTGTCTGCCCGCTGATTTGCCTTGGAGCGAGACATAGAGGTTTCCGGTGACGATCATCGGCGTGCCGGCCTGAGCCATCGGCTCATAGAAGGCCAGTAGGTCATCGGTGACGAAACCGTCTGTGGTGGCGCGTGTTTCGCTTGTCGCCGACTTGTAGAGACGTCCCTCGACCCGCATGGGGCCGATCTCGAGAGGTTTGCTCAGCAGACCGTCGGCCATCTCACACCGCTTCCATTAATGATTGATCTGATCAAGTGTGATGAGGCTATCAGCCACCCTTTGCATGATGCTAGAGTCACATCTGATACATTCATCAATAGGAGTTTTCGTATGCACGGAGATCTCGCCGGGCGCACGGTCGTGGTAACCGGTGGAGCTCGCGGAATCGGTTTCGAAACGGCTCGGCAGATCGTCCGGCTCGGCGGTCGCGTTGCCATCCTCGACGTGGATGTCATCCGCCACGGTCGAGATGCCGGTAGATGTTTTGCGTGAGACGCCCAACGACAACCGACCCCATCACCGGCCAGCAAAGCACCCCACGCCCACCTCCGCAGTCCGACAACCAGAAAACTCAGCCCTACCAGACGCTTACGGCATATCCGCCCGAAATTCGGCCGATGCTACGGCTACCCCCTATTCCTCGCGGCGAGGGCGCAGCGCTGCGAAAACAACGAGTGCGGCAACGACCACCAGCCACACCGTTACTCCGACGCCCGCGGTGAAGACCGTTCCCCACTGCATGATGAACGGCCCGTAATACGCCACGCGGGCCCAGTATCCGCAGGGACCCACATCTTCCGGGATAGTCGCGCATTCAGGGTGGCCGATCGCCGCGAAGGCCAGGGTCGCGAGCATCGGAATCGCAACGGACACACCGAGTACGGTCGCCAGGCTTATGATCAGCAGGCTTCTGATGGGGCGGGAGAGGACTGCCATACGGTCAGACCCTAATCGGTCAGCACTGTGGCCAGGCGTACCAGCACATCGCGGCGCAACTGCTCAGCCAAGACTTCACCGGAGACCCATGCACCCAGTCCGGTTGATGACATCCTCACCAAGTCACTCATAACCCCACCACGTACGGCACCGCATCAGTTCCAGTGAGACTGCATCAATTCGCATCATCAGCGCATCACATTCACTGAGTCAGCATCAGATCCAGCGCGCTAGGACAACGGCCTCGGCACCATCGAACGCACCACGATCAGCAGCAACGGCGAGCGGATCAAAGTGCCGGCGCCGCGGCTGAACCTGAAAGACGAACTGATGCGAGTGCGGGCCCTCTACCTCGACATCGCGCACTGGGCTGTCGAGGACCCGGCTCGTTGGGGACCATGGGTCGCGCCCTGCCCGATCACCAACGCCGAAATTCAGAAGGCCAAGGAGCGCAAGCACCGCAAGGCACGCATGGACCAGCGCACTCGCGAACGGCTGCCCGTCCTGCCTGTCCTCGTGCGCACCGTCAACGACCGGCGTCTCGCTGCGGCCCGAGTACTGGCCGCAGCCCAAGCGGCAGAACCTGGGGCGATCATCGACGGCACCGACGGAAAGTTACGAAAAGCTGTTGTTCCCACGCGATCCGGCGATTCGTCTGGGCCGAGGACGCCACAACCGGCAAACGCCGCAACCTGTCCTACGAAGAAGAGGAAGCGTTCTTGGCGTTCGCCAGCATCGAGGTCCTGCGCCTGACCGGCATCCGCTGCGAGAACTGCTCGAACTGACCCACCACAGCATCACCGAATACCGGCTGCCCAGCACAGGCGAGCTGGTGCCGCTGCTGCAGATCGCATCGTCCAAGACCGACACCGAGCGCCTGCCCCTGGTCAGCCCCGAGCCGGCCGACATTCTCAGTCGAAGGACTCCAAATCAGCTACACCGGCGTCAAGGACAAGCTGGGCCAGATCGACCCTACGCTCCAACGGAATACGGCGGCAACCGAACTCGCCATGCCAGCATTCGAGAGCATCTCCGGAAGGTCTTCTACCCCAAGAAAACTGGCTTCGGAGAAACCCACTCTATCGATATGGGGCACAAGAGTCGCGGCGGCCGCTTGACGCGACCGCCGCACATCGATCACCGAGGATCAGAATCGACCGGTACACCGTCATCGGCTCACCGGCGATCGGCTCACCACCCGACGCGTGTGATCGCCGAGTCCGGGCACGGCCGGGGCCGACTACAGCTCACGCCTCCACCGGCCCCGCAAATCGAGCCGCACGCCCGGCTCCGACCGACGGCAACGATGTCCGTCTCAGGTTCGGCTTAACAACTATTCTCGACCTGGTAGCTTTCGCTGGCGCGTTCGCTGTCGGCGTTGTCGGTGTTTTCGTTGTCGGTGTTTTCGGTGGTGTAGGTATCGGTAGTGGGCTGGCAGTCCGCAGCGGAGGCGGTGCCTGCGCCCAGGACCACGATGCTGCCGGCAAAGGCGACCGAGATGGCCCCGAGGGTTGCGGCGATCCGCCTGCTGGTGTTCTTGTTGGTGTTTATCGTAATTCCGTTCCGCCCCGGGGGGCTTCTCCTACGAGCGACGGCCCCGTTCCCGGGTCTGGTGAACAGCGAATCATGCTTCCCCGCTGACACTTTCACATCCTATTGCTCGCAACGACCGGATCGCCTCGGCATCCTCCCCATCCCAGGGGAGGACGCCGGCGTTGTTTCGGCAACGACCCACCGCGTCTGTGATCTCGATGGCCTCGACACCGCCGCACCCCACCTCGAGCCTCCTGCTTGCCAGGACTGGCAAAAACCAGCCACCACCACAACAGGATTCGAATGATCCGTAGTGCAGAGAAGCCTGCCTACGCTGCCCATTCCAGGATCGTGGGGCCTGCCGAATGGCCTTTCGCGCATTGTGCGCGAATTCCCGACTAGGCTACCGAGCGTCTCGACCGGTTTCCATGGCGAATGCCGTTCGCATGCTGGCGCATTGGCTCGCGAAAAAGCTGGCGGATACCGGCGCGGTCGGCTCGGCCATATCGAAGCCGTGGAAGGCACCGGGGACGACCTCGACATTGCACGGCACCCCGGCCGCACGCAACCGCTCTGCGTAGGTGAGGTTTTCGTCATGGAACAGGTCGAAGGTTCCGACACCGATCCACGCGCGCGCGACCCCGGCCAGATTGTCCTGCCGCGCGGGAACGGCACGATCGGGATCCGCTCCACCGAGATAGGACTTCCACCCCCACCGGTTGCTCTTCGCATTCCATATCCGGTAATTGTCGACGACATCGGGGTCGGCCACCGCACGATCATCGAGCATCGGATAGATGAGCAATTGCAGTACCGGGGCGACCGGACCACGATCACGAACCAACAGCGCGAGTGCCGCGGCCAACCCGCCACCGGCACTGCTACCGCCGATCGCCACCCTCGTCGAGTCCACCGCGGGATGATCGGCGAGCCAGCCGAGCGCACGGTAACAGTCTTCCAGCGGTTCTGGGAACGGGTGCTCGGGAGCGAGCCGATAATCTACGGCCGCCACCACGATTCCGAGTGCGGCCGCGAACCGGCGACAGAGCGCGGCGTCCTGCTGTGCTCGGCCCATCACGTATCCGCCACCGTGAATCCACAACAGCGCGGGCGAAGGAGTCATCGTGGCCGAAGGACGATGTAGTCGAACGCGTACCCCGTCACCGAGCTGCGCCACCTCCACATCGCGCGGACGCCGCCAGCTCCACAGCGCCTGCAGCCGACGAAGCAGCGGCAGCGTGGCCGGCGACACCAATTGCCGCGGCAGGAACCGCGCTCTGCGGCGCCGGTCGGGGTGAAATCCTTCGCCCGTTGCGGTCTCGCTCATAACTGATCAACCATTCTGAATGTCCTCGATATCCGCGTCTCGTCGTGCTCGACGCCGTGGTCGTCTTATTCGACGGCGATCAGGATCTCGACTGGGTCGCACCCGGGGGCCGAGGCGAGCAGACTGATCTCGCCGGGGCCGGTCGGCCGCAGCACGGCGAGAGCGCGGCCCTCGTATGTGCGCCGCTCGATCGCGTCGAATCGTTCCTCGGTCGAGGGGGCCGCACTACCGAAACCGAGTAGTACACCGTCTCCCGAGATCGCTACCCGCACAGGACGATCCGCGTGGGTGTGCATGGTTCCGTGCTCGTCGACCAGGGAGAGGGTGACATAGGCGAGATCGCCGCCATCCGTGGTGAGGACCGGGCGATCGGCCTCGACGCGCAGCCGTACTGGGCCGGTCGCGGATCGCAGGACGTCACGGCCGGATTCGGCACCGTCCCGGTAGGCGATCGCGAGCAGTTCCCCCGGTTCGTAACTGGTTTCGAATTCGGTGCGAAAGCGGTGCTGCGCACCCACCGGCCGCCGCCCGAGGGATCGGCCGTTCACCAGCAGTTCGACTTCCTCGGCCGCGCTGTAGACCTCAACGGTGATCGGGGAACCTTCGAAACCCGGCCAAGTCCAGCCGGCGATCGCATCACTCCATGCCCATGGCCCGCCGGCGAACGTCTGCCCGTGATGTTCCGGCTTGCGTACCGCCAGGTAGGGCTGTGCGCGCAGACCGAAGACGATTTCGCGATAGTACGAGGCCGGTCGGCGGTGACCGGTGATATCTATGTCACCGCAGCCGGCGAGCAGGTATGGATACGGTGCCGCGTGGCTGGGCTGCGCATTGTCTGGAGTCACGTATCGGGGTCGGCCGAGGCCGACTTCACCGAGATAGTCCCAGCCGGTCCAGGTGAAGTCGCCGATGACGTGGCTGTACTGCTCGACGAGCTGCCAGTTGCGGTCGATGCGCGTGGGAAAGGTCTCGGTACCCAGGATGATCCGGTTCGGGAACAGCTCCCGGTCGAGGCCGTACCGGGATTCGGCGTAGTTCATACCGGCGACATCGAGCAGAGCGAAGGATTCGGCCGTGCGCCGAGTCACCAGCTCGGACGAGCCGATCGCGTCCATCGCAGCCCCGGCATCGGTCATCAGGGTGTTGATGCCCTTGTTCTCGTCGGCAGTCGTCGGCGCCTGTTGACCCTGCCCTTGTCGACTCCGTCCCTGCTGACGCAGGGCAGCCAGGTCCGACAGAACGGCCAGCATGCCGTTGACGGCGTTGGTTACGTAACGGGTGCCATCCAGCGCACGAACCTTCTCGGCCAGCTTGCGGCCCCACGCAGCGCCGACCGCCGATCCGGCTTCGGGGATCTCGTTGCCGATCGAGTACAGAATGACGCTGGGGTGATTGAAATCCTTGGCGACCATCGCCTCGATATCGCGTTCCCACCATTGCGGAAAGCTCAGGCTGTAGTCGAAGTCGCTCTTGGCTGAAGTCCACATATCGAACGCCTCGTCCACCACCAGCACGCCGAGGCGGTCACAGGCATCCAGCATCGGTTTGCTCATCGGGTTGTGCGACATGCGGATCGCGTTGAATCCGGCATCCCGGAGCAGTTGGACGCGGCGTTCTTCGGCGCGGGCGAAGGTCGCCGCGCCCAGTGGCCCGTTGTCGTGGTGGATGCACGCGCCACGCAGCTTGACGGTCTCGCCGTTGATGCGTAAGCCGCGTCGCGGGTCGAGCCGCACTGAGCGGATGCCGAAAGTGACTGTCTCGGTGTCGATTTCGCCGTCCACATCGGCCAAGGCGACGCCACCGGTGTACAGCGCAGGTTCGTCCGGACTCCACAGCGATGGACCGTGCACATAGAGGCGCTGACGACACGTCGCGGGCTCGCCGGGCAGCACCGTGAGCTTCGAGGCGTCGGTGGCGACGAGATTTCCCATGGCGTCGCGGAGTTCGGTGCGGACGTCGATTGTGCGGATCGCGATCGAGTCGTTCTCGACTCTGGTCGCGACCTCGACCACTGCGAGGTCCGCGTCGATATCAGGGGTCGTAACCTTGATGCCGTCCGGCGCGATTCGGACCAGTTCACCGATCAGCATCCATGTGTCGCGGTAGATGCCCGCGCCGGTGTACCAGCGCGAATCCTGATAGGCGCGTGCCTCGACGCGGATCTCGTTGTCCTGACCGAATCGCAGAAACCGGTCGGCGTCGATGTGGAACTGCGAGTACCCATAGGGTCGCTGCCCGGCATAGTCCCCGTTGATATGCACGGTCGCGTCGCGGTAGACACCCTCGAATTCGAGAATGATTCGCTTGCCCCGATGTTCTTGCGGGACGAAGAAATCCTTGCGGTACTCGAAGACACCACCGGGAAAGAATGCGCTGGCGCCGCCCTCCCTGGTGACCGCACCGCTCGGGGCAACTCGCGTTTGGGTGATCATCGCATCGTGCGGCAGCGTGACCGGGTGATAGGGCGCCACCTCGCCGCCGAGTTCGGCGAACGGATTGACCTTGGGTCGGCTCTGCCAGTTGTCGTTGAAAGAGATGCGGATCATGGAATCTCCGGACTAACGCGCGTTACTGAAGCGTGTTAGTGAGCCTAGCATCAGTACGGACCGCGTGGTTCTAGGCTTTAGATCGAAACAACGTCAACGAAACCGCCCCCTGCGACGAGAGAGCCATGGCGCGACCCGTTAAACGCAGCACCAGCCAAGACGTCGCCCGCGCCGCCGGCGTCTCCCGCACCACAGTGAGCTTCGTCCTCAACAACACACCCGGCCAGTTGATCCCCGCGGAGACCCGTCGCCGCGTTATCGACGCCGCGCAACGCCTGGACTACCACCCCCATGCCTCAGCACGTACTCTCGCCGCCGGCCGCAGCGACGTTGTCCTGCTTGCGATCCCCGACCTGCCCATCGGTCCCGGTATCAGTCGCTTCGTCGAGGAACTGGCCACGGCACTCGCGGCGCACGGCCTCACGCTGGTCATCCACGTCGCGGCGGGACACGGGCGGCCCCTGCCCGATGTGTGCGCGAGCATCGACGCCTCAGCAGTAATCGGATTCGATCCGTTCGACCGCGAGACCGTCAAAACCCTGCACCGGGCCGGCGCCGATGTCGTCATCCCCGCCGACAATCCGGGAACTCCCCCGGCGACCGCGGAAATCGGCCGCTTTCAAGCCAATCATCTGATCAGCCGAGGACATCGGCGCATCGGCTACGCGCTGCCGGCACATCCCGGGTTTCGAAAGATGGCCGAAGGACGCCTGCGCAGCGTCACCGACGCCTGCGCCGCAGCCGGCCTCGACGCCCCCGTGGTCGTCAGCACGAGCCTGGAGATCGCCGACGCGGCGCGGGCCGTGACGCAATGGACCGGCAATGCCGTGACAGGGATATGCGCCTTCAACGACGAAACCGCGATCGCCGTCCTCGCGGGCATGCGCGAACACGGCCTCATCGCCCCCGACGACCTCGCGGTGATCGGAGCCGATGACATCCCCACCGCACGGCTGGCGACCCCACCGCTCACCACGGTCCACTTCGACCTGCACCAAGTCGGCAAGCAACGCGCCGAGGCAGTCGTCGCCGGCTTGTCCGGCGACGACTGCCAGCCGACCTTCGTCCCGATCATCCCGCGGCTCGTTCAGCGTGCATCCACCTGAGTGCCGACGTAGTCGGGATGCGCATCCATCCCCATCGCTAGGCCTATGCCTGCGTTACCACCGCTGCTCTGCTCGACGATGCCGGACCGGCCACCGGATCCGTTATCCAGTAGCGGCACAGAGGCAGTGCGAGCAGCCTCCCTACTGCGCCTCGGTAGCGGCCATGACGCGGAATCCTCTCCGTCGACGCGCTCGGTAACCTCGCGTCGGCGGTCGGGCAGATGCATGACCTGCTGCAGTTCATCGCCGCCAACCACGCCAACGAGAATTCGCAGTCGGCGCCGGAACCGAACCCGAATGACCTGGTATTTCCGCCGGGAACCCTCGAGGTCTACAACCCGCCCGAGCCTCCGGCCGCGTATGGCGGCATGACGCGGAGCTGACAGGCTGGTCCTTGGTTAGAGACTGGGTTCAGGGCGAGGTGTAAGTGGCCGAACGATCAACCCCGATGTGCTGCGTAAGATGGCTGCGACGTGGCGGACGATGGCCAATGGTCTGCGGGTATCTGCGGCGCCGCTGCCGACGGCCCGGGAGCTGATCGAGGCACAGCAGAGTCCGGAGACAGAGCAGGCGCTCGAGCAGGCCGACATCGTCAAAGGTGAGTTCGAGTCGCTGGCGGGGGTGTGAGGAACTCGCGACTTCCTGTGACTCGTACCCGAATTCGGTTGAGCAGACCAAGAGCGCGATCAAACGCGAACTCGTGGCGCTGGTGGCGCTGGATCAAGCTTTCGGCTGGATAGCGGCTCCGTTCACCGGCGGCGGATCGGCATACGCGGCCCAAGGCGGGATGGCGATCGCGATCAGCGTCTACGGGGCTCGCATCGCGACGATGATTCGCGCGCTGGTGGGTGTGGTCGAGATCGTGCGCATTCCGGTCGCGGCGTGCCAAGCCCTCGCCCGTCGGCACGCCGCTGACCTGAGCCAGGCTCCTCGATACATCCGCTGAGAGTGAGTAATTCATGCGAGCATGGCCGCCAGCACATCCAGCTGTTTTCCGAATAGCAGACAGCGTCCTCGGTTTTTCTTGTCCGACCACCGGTTCGAATACGCAGTAGGACGCCGTACGAATTTTGCAACGTGAGAAATAGAGGACTAAATCAGATAATTACCAGCACCGATGTGACGATCGCACCGCAGGAACTAGACCTCCGTCCCGAGGAATTGGTCCACCGTGCTCGCGAATTGCGACAGCAACTGCCGGCCGTGCAGGCGACGACCGACGAACATGGCACGTACGCGCCCGCAATGCGTGAGCAGTTTCGCGCCGCCGGGTTCTATCGCGTTTTCCTCCCCGTCGCTTCGGTGGCGAAGAATTCGACGTGCCCACGTATGTCCGGTAGGCCCCAATGCGGTAGCTCAGCACCGCCGTGAAGATCACCGAACCCGGCCACAGGAACCAGACGAATGACACCATCACTCAGCGGCCATCCTTGCAAAGCAGCAGATACGCTGCCTTCAGATGCACGATGCACTCGTCCGGGTGGTGGAATCGGTGGATGTGCCGAAGCTCCCGAGCGCGTTCGGGAGTCAGCTCCAGTAGGGATACCTGGCACATGAATTCGGCCGGCTTGCCATCCGCCTGAACAAATGTTCTGTGCGGAAATGAGTCTGCGAACATCGTCAGTCTCAGAGTTCGGCGCAGGAAAGCGCGGGCAGATTCTGCGCCCGACGCTCGATACCAGAACAGCGGACTGCTCCGAGCCGGGCTGAAGGACGTCATTCTTGGTGAGACAGAGCTCCATGCTCGCGGTGGACCCGAGAAAGATGGCGTACCGGGCTGGCTTCAGACCGTCCGGTGGTACTCCTAGGTCCGAGATCGGGTAGGTCGAGTTGGTGATTGCCCCGTCCGGCAGCGCTGCTGCTGGCCGCCGACCGCGCCCGGGTGCGGGAGCTGGTCGTGGCCACGGTTCGTGAGCAGAGTTAGTCCGCCCAGCTGAAAGCCTTCGGCTGCAAATCTAATCTCCGTGCTGGACAACCTATTCGACATGTTCTGACATCTCGGATTACCGGCACCGGGAACCGGCCGCAGGGCCGACCACATCAGCTCTCTTCTTATGGCCGTCCACGACTCGAGCGGCAAACTCGCCTACATCGGCAACGTCGGCACCAGCTTCACGCAGAGAATGCTCGATGAGCTCCGGGCCGAACTCCAACCGCTGCAACGCAAAACGCCGACCGTCGACGCCAACATTCTCATCTGCCGCCGGGCGGATCGGCGAGCTCGAGTGTCGATCAGAAGTCCGCGATCATCATCGCGGACAGGAATCGGAGGGCGAGCCCAACGGGGGTGCTGTCGGGCCTCCCGGGTTGTTCGCCGATGTCGGACTCGTCGTCACGCAGGTGACCGAAATCGGTTGTGCAGGTGGTGAATCCCGATGTATACGAGCACTGATCACCCACCACGCAAGGGCCGCTACGACCGCGAGAACGACGATCCACGTCAACCCGGGCCGATTGCGGGTTCGTGGTTGTGCGCTCGGATTGACCCGGGTGGTGGCAAGCCTGGATGGGTCCAGAGTGGCTGTGGATGCGGGTGCCGCGTCGAGCGCGGCTCGTGCCGCCGCGGCCAGGTCCCCCGCTGTGCGATAACGGTCGCCTGGATACTTCGCCATCCCGCGCGCGATGACCGCATCGAATGCCGAAGGAACCGTTGCCGATGCGGACGGTCGTGGCGGCGGCGCATGCAGATGTGCAGTGATCTGCTGCTCGACACTCTCACCGCGGAACGGCTGGGAGCCCGTCAAGCATTGGTACAGAACACAAGCCAGGGAGTACACATCCGAACGGGCATCACAGGTGCCGTGCTGGAGTCGTTCCGGTGCCGTGTAGGCGAAACTGCCGATCGCCGCACCCGTGGTGGTCAAGCTGGATTCGCCGCTGAGGACGGCAATACCGAAATCGATGAGATACGCGAAATCACCCGCGGTGATCAGGATGTTCGAAGGCTTCACATCCCGGTGCACGAGCCCAGCCCGATGCGCCGCATCCAGGGCTGAACCGATCTGCCGGATGTATGCCACCGCAGTGTCGTTCGATATCGGCCCGGCAGCGAGCAAGGCAGCGATATCGTGACCCTCGACCAACCTCATATCCAAATACAGGCGCCCGTCGATCTCGCCGTAGTCGTGGATCGGGATGACGTGCGGTTCGCTCAACCTCGCCGCGGCGTGCGCCTCGCGCCGGAACCGCTCGCGATATTTCGGGTCGTGCGCCAGATGTTGCGACAGCACTTTGAGCGCTACCAGGCGATCGGTCTCGGTGTCGTAGGCCCGATAGACCTGACCCATACCACCCGCACCGAGTAACTCGAGGAGCCGGTACCGCCCGAATGCAGTGCCATCCACGCTGTACGACTACCACACCCAAGCCCTGAGCTCTACCGAATCACACCTTCCACAACAACATTCGTAGCTGCCGCCGAAAACAATCCGAATCCCGCCTACCTGCGGTAGAGCAATCACCACCATGGCCACGACCACTACCGTGGCCCGTCAGAACGAACGGTCGACCGGCTCGGGCGCCGCCGGTGCCTCGTCGACTCGGCGTCCATCGCCCCAGCCTCATGTATCCCACGCACGGGCGACGTGCATTACTACCGTATGGATGCGAGCGAACGCCGCACATGGCTGCTTAGCGGAGTTGCTTTCCGAGCACGTTTACACGGAATCCGCGCAGACGCTTGACCGCCGACGGAGGCATTCGCCAACACGCAGTGTCAGATCGACTGCCAGTCGAAAACGTGAGATTTTTGTGAGATCGTTCAAATCCCGGAGCTTCTCCAGAAACGCGAAAACCCCTTCCGATGCTGGTCGGAAGGGGTTTTGTCTGTCGGGCTGACAGGATTTGAACCTGCGACCACCTGACACAGGTTCTAGTTTTCTGATCGTGTCTCAACATCACTGAAAAAGACTGGTAGACCGATACTTTCATGATCCAGAGATGCTCAACATGACCTGAAATATCCCCGTAGATTCCGGCTGAAAGTGTGAGATTTTGGTGAGACCGGCAAATTACCCGCGATCGACTCCGAGGTCGGCGACCCCGGCCGACCGCTATGGTCGGCGCCTTGACGTAGGCATACGATCAAGGGGCCGATCCGATCTACGGATTCGCCCACCGTTGGCGTGTCGATATTCCGACACACCGAACAACATCAGCGTCAGTGAACATTTGGCAAACGCGCACACCATCAACCAACGCGTGCACGAGCGATCCCTCGCACACCCCGCCGACACGGGAATGCACGGGTGAGCCACACGGGATGTTTGCTGGACAGTGTCGACGACCCACGTGCCCGCTGATCGGGCACCACGTTGTTCACGGTGGTCGCGATACTGCCGCTCATACCGCAGATTCATTCGCGAATGGATCACTGCCACGCGCGCAGCAGATCATCCGGTCCCCAACAGGCGGCGATCGGCAAATCACCATCTACGCCGGACCGCGAAACCGCCACCAACGGAGTATCGAACCGCGTGCCGGGAACAGAGAGCACGCCACGGGCGAGGGCGTCGTAGTCATGACGGTCGAACCGGCGATCCTCGAGCCATTTGATCGACCCGACGAAATGCACTGCACCCGCCACAGGTTCGCGGTCGGCACCGATCAGATCGAGCTCCGGATTGTTTTGCCGGTTCCACCATCCACCCACCGCATCGGTATCGGGCCATCGGTCGTTGGGCAGCAAACGCAGCAGCGATTCCCGGATCACCGGTTCCACCGCGCGACCACGCCAGGTCGTCCACGAACGCTCGATCCGCTCCAACGCCAAATCTCCCCGGCCCCGTTCGATGAGCGGAATACCGCGCTCGAGGAAAGCCAGCCAGAACCGCAGATAGGAATCGGAGATACGGTAGCGCTTGTTCTTGCTGTCCGGCTTCGTGGACAGCGGAAGATCCGCCGCCACAATCCGCTTGGCCTGCAAGGTATTCAGCAACGGCGTCAGGGTTCCGCCCGCCAGCGCGCCCGTGCCACCCGCCGCCGCGGCGATGGCGCTGTAGGTGCGTTCACCGCTGCCGATCGCCTCCAGCACGGCCCGGGAACGCGACGCCTCGGGGAACTCACCGAGCAGCGACAACTCTCCCGCCACCAAGAGCGGTGACAGCGGATTCGTCGTGGCATCGCGCAGAAAGTCCTTGCGGCTCATGCCCGGTCGCCAGGACTGGACGATCTCCGGGAATCCACCGGTGATCAACAGCGCATCCACCGCCTCGGCCGCCGAGAGCTCGGTCATGGCCTGCACATCCGCCAAATGCAAAGGCTGCACGGTCATCTTCGTAGCCCGCCCGAAGAAGGGGCGACCATGTGACTGCAACGCCTCCATCACCGAGATATCGCTGCCCACCAACACCAACAGCACCGGCTTGGCCGACAGGTGCCGATCCCACACCGTCTGCAACGCCCCTTCGAACTCGGAGTCCTGCTCCACCAGCCAAGGCACCTCGTCGATTACGACAATGCTCGCAACGTCATCCGGCAACGCGATGGCCAAGGTCCGCAACGCCTGGTTCCAGTCGGCCGCCGATATCCCATTGACGAGTTCGGCCCCCCGCAGCGGCGAATGAGCCAAGGCGGCGACGAAGTCCTCGCGTTCAGTGACCGGATTGCGTCCACGCGTCGCCTGGAACACCACGTACGGAACACCGGAGCGATCACAGAACTCCTGGACTAGACGTGACTTCCCGACCCGTCGCCGACCGGTCATGATCACGGCCCGCCCGCGCGTCGCACCGGTTCCATCTATCACCTGCTGCAACTGTCGCCCCAACAGGTCGATGTCCGCTACACGCCCCTTGAACTCCACCCAAGCACCTCCACAACGAAAGATAGAACGTATCTTACATAGATTCGATCTAAGTAAGATCTAATCGATCCTTCCAACATGGCGCCGCTCGGCCGCTATCAGAGGGTTCAGGCGTCCGATCGAGTTCGAGGCCGAACGGAATGTGATCCACTACCGCTGCCTGCGCTCGGGACGTGGTGGTCCCACGCTACGGGTGGTCGTAGGCGACTAACACCGAGGTCAGGCAACGTCGCGCGTCGCTTGGTTTATCAGCGCCTCGGCTGTTGTCCGAGCATGCGCCCAGGGCGCCGGATCATTGAGCGACGTGGACAATGCCGCTGCGCCCTCGTAGAGGAGGGCGAGCTGGCTGCCCAGCAGCTGCGGGTCGGCGGCGTCGGCTTGTCGGGCCAGTTCGGTGAGTCCGTCGATGTAGTTCCGCTTGTGTGCGTGGACGATGTCTTGTACGCCGGGCATGGCCTCGGCCGCTTCGACAGCCGCGTTGTGGAACGGGCAGCCGCGCATCGGCGTATCGGCGGCATCCGGACTGTCGAACAAAGCGAGCAGCCGCGCTCGCGGGTTCGAATCGGAGTCCGACGGTGGCGGGTCCGTGAGGTTGCCCGCGGCTTGTCGTAGCATGCGCAAATACTCCTCCACCAACGCGGTCTTGCTCGGAAAGTGTTGGTAGAGAGTCCTTTTCGACACCGAGGCTTTGGCCGAAATCAGTTCGACACCGGTGGCGTTGATGCCCTCGTTGTAGAACAGCTCCGCAGCCGCGTTCAGGATGCGTTGACGCGCGCCACGCCCTCCCCGACGCGTCGTTTCCTGGGTACCGGTGAGCGAAGTCATGAGCTAAGTATACCGATCTGTTTACAAGCTGAGCATGGTTGAGTACCGTCAACACCGAAAGTACACCAATCGGTTTACAACAGGAGGAAGTCATGACGCGTGCGAGCGGCACCTTGTACAAAGATGCGCCGACGAAATCCGTGCAGGTCGGCACAACACGGTTCGCCTACCGCGAGCTGGGTCTCGAAACCGGCGTACCGGTGATCTTCTTGAATCATCTGGCCGCCAACCTGGACAACTGGGATCCCCGAGTGGTCGACGGCATTGCGGCGAAGCACCGCGTGATCACCTTCGACAACCGCGGCGTCGGCGCGTCCGAAGGCACGACACCGGATTCGATCGAAACGATGGCACGAGATGCCGTGGCCTTCATACGCGCATTGGGCTTCGATCAGGTAGACCTTTTGGGGCTGTCGATGGGAGGCTTCGTCGCGCAGGTGATCGCTCGCGAAGAGCCGGGACTGATTCGGAAGGTGATCCTCGCGGGAACCGGTCCGGCGGGAGGTGAAGGCATCGTCAACGTGACCTCGTTGACCTACCGTGACACCTTCAAGGCGATCGCCACTTTCAAAGATCCCAAGGAGTATCTGTTCTTCACCAGAACCGCGCACGGCAAGTCGGAGGCTCGGGCGTTCGTGAAGCGTTTGCAGGAACGCACCGTCGACCGCGACAAGTCAATCGCACTGCGCGCCTTTCGCACTCAGCTCAAAGCCATCCATGCATGGGGCCTTCAGGAGCCCTCCGACCTGAGTCGCATCCAGCACCCGGTCCTGGTGGCCAATGGTGACGACGATCGAATGGTGCCGACCAGCAACTCATTCGATCTGGCGCAACGTCTCCCGAATGCGACGCTGCGGATCTACCCGGACGCCGGACATGGCGGCATCTTCCAATATCACGACCGGTTCGTGGGCGAGGCGCTCGAATTCCTGGCATCCTGAGAACCGCCCACGCCGAACAGGAGATCGCCTGTATGTTCAGCGAATTCATCACCCACGACATCGATGTCGGGGGCGTTCGAATCCATGCGCGTGTGGGCGGTGAGGGGCCACCGGTACTACTGCTGCACGGCTACCCCCAAACCCATGTGATCTGGCGTGAGGTGGCAGCGGCGTTGGCCGAGTCGCATACCGTCGTCGTCTCCGATCTGCGTGGCTACGGCGACTCGGGCAAACCCGCCTCGGACAACGATCATTCGTCGTACAGCAAACGCGTGATGGCCGCGGACCAGGTCGGGTTGATGACCGCTTTGGGGCACCACCGTTTCGCGATCGTGGGTCACGACCGCGGCGCCCGAGTCGCCCATCGACTCTGCCTCGACCATCCCGAGCGGGTCGAACGAGCCGCAGTCCTCGACATCGTCCCGACCCGCCATGTTTTCGCGAACGTGGATCGCGCCTTGGCAACTGTCTACGACCACTGGTTCTTCCTCGCCGAGGAACCCGATCTGCCCGAGGTTCTCATCGGCGGTGCGCCCGAGTACTTTCTGCGCCGGAAACTCGAGCAATGGTCCGGTCCCGGTGCGGTATTCGAGGAGGAGGCGGTGGCGGAGTACGTGCGCTGCTTCAGCGACCCCGAGGCGATCCGGGCGAGCTGTGAGGATTACCGCGCCGCGGCCTCCATCGATCTCGAACACGACGAGGCCGACGCCGCGGCAGGCCGCCGGATCACCTGTGCGCTGCTGGTTCTGTGGGGTGCGCGCGGCTTCGTCGGAACCCGCTATGACGTGGTCGAGGTATGGCGGCAGTATGCCGATGATGTTCGTGGACACGGTTTGGACTGCGGGCATTTCGTCCCGGAGGAAGCCTCCGAGCAGACCATCATCGCGTTGCGCGAGTTCCTGTCGAACTAACCTGCTAGGAAATATCCCGCACGATCTCGATCGCTCTGGCCAAGGTGGACAGTCTGGCGTCCAACGTGTCCCCGGCCGGATAGAGCCGGACGGTATCGACACCGACATCGCGCCAGTCGCGTAATCGACTGCGCACCATCGATTCGGTACCGATGAGCGTGGTGCCGAGCACCATTTCATCGGTCACCCGTTCAGCCGCGCCGTCACGGTCTCCAGCTTGCCAACGTTCGTGCACCTCGGCGGCGATCTCGGCCCAGCCCTGCCGACCGTAGGCCTGATTGTAGAAGTTGGTCGACGCCGATCCCATGCCCCCGAGGCTGAACGCCAACTCCTTCTTTCGCCCGGCCACCATCTGGCGCAGCGCATCCTCGTCGGGTGCGAACGCCACCTCCGCACCTTGGCAGATATCCAGATCGGCCCGGTACCGCCTACCGCGAGCCAACCCCTCGTCCAGGTAGCGGAAGTAGGCGTCGGCCGCGCCCTCCGGCACGAAACTGGTGCCAAGCCAGCCATCGGCGATCTCGCCGGTCAGCCGGAGCATGGCAGGCGACAGTGTGGCGAGATAGATGGGGATCGGATGGTCGGCCCGCATCGAGAGGCGCATCGGCACCGCCTCACCGCCGGGCAAGGGGATCCGGAACTCGGTGCCGGAGTACGAGATCTTGCCGCCCTCGAGTACCCGGCGCACAATCTCCACTGTCTCCCGCATCCGGGCGAGGGGCCGGGCGAACGGCACTCCGTGCAAGCCCTCGATTACCTGCGGACCGGACACACCCAGACCGAGCAAGAACCGACCGCCGGAGAGGTTGGACAAGGCGATAGCCGTCTGCGCCACCGCAACCGGCGTGCGGGTACCGATCTGCATGATCCCGGATCCGAGCAGCATCCGCTCCGTGCGCGCCGCGTAGTACCCCAGGGCCGATGGCCCATCCGACCCCCACGCCTCCGCGACCCAGCAGATGTCGAGTCCGAGTTTTTCCGCCTCCACCACGAAGTCGACCTGTTCCGACCACCGGCCCCCGCCGGATGCCTCGATTGTCGTCGCAGTACGCATCACGCTTCCGCCAGCTTCTTGATGTGCTCCAGCGTGCTGGTGATATTGCGTTCGAACTCCCGCATCCGCACGAACACGATCTTCTGTTCCTTGTCCGGCATCCGGTCGATCGCCAGCGATAGGCCCGAACGCGCGGGGCCCATCTGCATCCACTGCGACAGCTCGGTTCCGCCGTCCCTGGGTTCGAGCCGGAACCGCCAGACGGCAGTAGGATTTTCCGGATCCTCGACCGCCCACGCGAACACCCGGGGCGGGTCGCATTCGATGATGTGCGAGGTGGTCGCCCACTCCCCCAGCGCATCATGCTTGCTGCGGCCGATGAATCGCGCACCGACGACCGGGCCGGTCGGTTCGTCGATCCACTCGACCGACTGGAGCTCATCGCTCATGTCGGGCATCGACTCCACCGCGGACACCACCGCCCAAACCCGCTCCGGCGGGGCGTCGATCCAGATGCGTACCTCCACCGTCGGTGTGTCGGCGTAGCGTGCGCCAGTCCACTCCATCGCGGGACCTCCTTCTCGGCAAAATGTGCCAACCGTGCGAGGCCGGTGGCTCGCGGTATCCGACACCGACTTTCACGACCCATCCTCCGCCGCTGCCGGCCACCATCAATAGTATTATGATCATAATTTAGCGACGGCGGGCCGTACCGACGACAGCCGAGCCGGTTACAGATTCGTCCGTGCAGCAGGCCAGAGAGGTCATCCAGAGCATGCGCTACACCACTTTCGGTCGGCGGACCGGTTTGCGAGTCTCCGAATTCGCCTTGGGTACAGCGAATTTCGGCACCAACTGGGGTGCCGGTGCCGAGTTCGAAGATTCCAGGGCGATGTTCGATACATTCGCAGAAGCCGGCGGAACGTTCATCGACACCGCCGATATCTATCAGTTCGGTCAGTCGGAAACGTACCTGGCCGATCTGATATCCACTGATCGCGAGCACTTCGTGCTGGCGAGCAAGTTCACCCAGGGCGACACGGCGCAACCACACGTATCGAAGACCGGCAACAGCCGGAAGGTGATGGTGCAAGCACTCGAAAAATCGCTACGCCGCCTCGGCACGGATTACCTGGATCTCTACTGGGTGCACTGGCCGGACTTCGTGACACCCGTCGAGGAAATCGTCGAAACGGTCGACGACCTGGTACGAGCGGGAAAAATTCTGCACGCGGGCTTCTCCAACTTCCCGGCATGGCGCACCGCTCATGCCGCGACACTGGCAGACGAGCGCGGAATCGGCGCACGGATCGTGGGAGTACAAACCGAGTACAGCCTGGTCGAGCGGACCGCCGACCGCGAGATCATGCCGATGGCAGAGGCATTCGGACTCGGTGTCGCACTCTACTCACCGCTCGGTGGCGGTCTACTCACCGGAAAATATCGGACCAGCGACGAGGGGCGGCTGACGACGCTGGGCGCGGTTATCCAGCGGGAGGACACAACTCGGAAATCCGCCGTCGTCGATGCCGTTCTCGCCGTAGCCGGTGAGATCGGCGTGAGCCCGGCCCAGGTGGCAATGTCATGGCAGCGAGAACACGCCCGACGCCGCGCGACCGCGGTGGTGCCGATCATCGGGCCGCGCACGAGTGCGCAGCTCGACGACTACCTGGCTTCACTCGATGTGACCCTCGAGGATGAGCAGTACACAAGGTTGACTACGGCGAGTGCCCCTTCCCTGGGGGCGCCGCACGATGGCGCCGCTCGCTCGGCCGACGCGGTCCGCGGCCGTGTGGGAGGCGACTTTATTGTGAATACTCCAGTGGCATAACCGAACTCGGGCGCGCGTCGCTCGTGTGGGTGCGGGAGGAGTCCCGCACCCACACGAGTGACGAATTAACCGGTGCTCGTCAGGCCGAAGGCGCGGAGGAAGGACTGCAATTCGCCGTCGTCGCCCTCCACCGTGAGCGCGCCGGATTCGACGGCGTCGGCTACATCGAGCTCATTGGTCACCAGAGCGGCGAGCGTCGAGATGTCGCTATTCAGTGAGATTTTGGGCAATGTCGGGGCCGGGCCCGGCCGCAAACGGACTCCGTCCGCCGACGGGCCGATCCATGCGGACTCGTCGCCGATGTTGATCTGCACGACTCCCCCGAACCGATCGACGGCATCGGGTTCGGCGCGGGCCACCAGTCCCTGTACCAACCATTCCGCACGCGTCGTATCCGCGGCGTCGAATGGTGCACCGTGTCTGAACCCCCAGACCGCGAGTTGCCCGATCGCCGGGCGCAACTCTTCGCCGATACCGGTGAGTGCGTATGCCGCGACCGGGGTCGGTGGCGGAAGTACCGTGCGCTCGATCAAACCCGCTTCTTCCAGACCCTTGAGACGACTGGCGAGCAGATTGGTGCCGAGGCCCGGCAGCCCCTCGGCCAGGTCCTTATATCTCCGCGGACCCATACCGAGGTCACGCAGGATGAGAAGAGTCCATCGATCGCCGAGGATGTCGAGCGCACGGGCGAGACCGCAGTTCTGGCCGTACGTTCGAGAATTCATAACCATATTATAGTAAATACTTCACTTTTATATTGTCTTCGGTCACGTGACATTCCGCGCACCAATCAATCCCGGGCGAAGCCGCCTGCCGCTCCCGACTGACCGGCGGGAGCGACAGGCATACGCGAGAACAAAGCTCAGTCGGCGAGGAAGGACTTCACCTCGGCCGTGAATTCCGCGAGATGCTGGAACAGGAACGCGTGGCCGGCGTCGCTGTACAGCACCAACTTGGCCGACGGGAGGTGCTCCACAGCGGAGTACGACGCGAAGGCGTGAATCATGACGTCGTGCGAACCGTTGGCATAGAGCACAGGCTGCCGAATCGTTTCGAGCCCCGCGACAACCTGCTCCCACGGCGTCGCCAGCGCCGCGGTGATTGCCTGGAGCTGCCCCATAGCGGCGGCTTCGCTGACCACCGGAGCGTCCGTCGGCATCGCGGCCGAGACCTTGTCGAAGTGTTCGAGCCCCAGCTTTCGAGCCTCTTCGGTTTCGGGATAGAACAGATACAGCATGTCCTCGAGATCGGCGTCCGGCTTGGCCATGATTCCCAGGACCCGTTCGGTGATGGTCGGCATATTCGGGGCGAGGCCCGATCCGCTGCCCGCGACGATCAACTTGCGAACGAGATCGGGCCGCGTGAGCGTGACCGCCTGCGCGACGACACCACCGAAGGACCAGCCGAGCAGGTCGACCTCGGTCAACCCCAGCGCTTCGATGAAGTCGATCGCGCCCGCGGCGAACCCCTCGACGGAGGTGAGGGCTTCGCCGCGGGTGTATCCGATACCGATGTTGTCGAACAGGATGACGTCCCACTCGGCGGCGAGGAGGTCGAGGAACTCCGGATCCCACCAGTCGACGGTGGCACGGAAGCGGTGCAACAGCACCAGCGGAACTCCGCCGCGCGGGCCGATCCGGCGGTAGGTGAAACGCGCCGACGCTCCATCGACATGCAGATCCTCGGCGGCGTTGACAGGTGTATAGGTACTCATATCGTTCTCCTCAGGTGGTGCGGATTAATCGGTTGCCCACTAGCTATGCGATGAAAAGCCTTGTGGCTCAGGCAATCTCAGCGAGAGCGGGATAGTCGGTGTACCCGCGCGGCCCGCCACCGTACAGCGTGGTGAAGTCCACCTCGTTCAGCTCCGCGCCGGTGCGCCAGCGCTCTACGAGATCGGGATTGGCGAGGAAGGCACGCCCGACGACGACGGCGTCGGCCAGGTCCTTATCCAGCAGGTCCTCGACTGTTTCGAGCGACGTTGGTACCGGTGTAGCACCGAGGTTCAAGAGCACCGAACCGCCGAACCGAGCGCGGAGGTCACCGACGAGCGGTTCGAGGGACTCGAACGGGCTGGCCAGAATGCTCAGATACGCCAGACCCAATGGCGCGATCGCATCCACGACCGCCCGATACGTCTCGTCGAGGTCGGCACCGGGCACCTCGCCGATGCCGTTCAACTGATGACCGGGCGAGAGCCGCAGGCCGACCCGATCCGCACCGATCGCCTCGGCGACCGCCGTGACCACGTCGATGACGAACCGAGCCCGATTCTCCGGCGTGCCGCCGAATTCGTCGTCGCGGAGGTTGACCGTCGGATCGAGGAACTGGTGCAGCAGATAGCCGTTCGCACCGTGGATCTCGACCCCGTCGAGACCGGCGCGGATCGCGTTGCGGGCAGCCTCGACGAATTCGGAGATGATACTGGGGATTTCACCAGCCGCGATGGCTCGAGGCACATCGTGATCGACCATGCCGGTCAGCGTGAACATCTGACCGGGAGCCTGGACGGCGCTCGGCGCGATCGTATCCACACCACCCTTGTTGCCGGCATGGGCGACCCGCCCGACGTGCATCAACTGAGCCACGATCGTGCCACCGGCGCCGTGCACGCCCTCGGCGACGAGTCGCCACCCGGCAACTTGTTCGTCGGTGTAGAGCCCGGGCACAGTCGGGTAGCCCTGGCCGACCGCACTGGGCGCAGTCCCCTCCGTGACGATCAGCCCCGCCCCGGCGCGCTGGGTGTAGTACTCGGCGTTCATCGCCGTGGGCACGTTGCCTTCTCCCGCGCGGCTACGAGTCAGCGGCGCCATGACGAAAGACTGCGGTAGATCCCAAGGTCCGATTCGTACCGGCTTGAAAGCAACAGACATGCGTGATCCTCCTGGTGGGGATGGGTGTCGAAAGATGGATGGGGCGGAGCCGATCGGCATCACTTTAAAAAAAGATAGTATTTGCTACTCGATTCTGCAACCAGGCCCGTAGTGAAGCTCCCCGCCGGCCCGTGTAGCCTCATCTATGTATACCGATCGGTTTACATTCTCTAGGAGGACGTCATGACTTCGCTCGTCGATCAGACGGTGCTCGTCACCGGAGCCAATCGCGGCATGGGCCGCGAATACGTCGAGCAACTACTCGGCCGCGGGGTGAAGAAGATCTATGCCGCCGCCCGCGACCCACAGCAGATCCATGCAACAGACGCGCGCATCGTTCCGCTGCACCTCGATGTCACCAGCGCCGTCTCGGTCGCCGAAGCGGCCGAGACCGCAACCGATGTCAGCGTTCTGATCAACAATGCGGGCATCGCCCGCGGAGCCTCGGTACTCGGCCGATCCACGGACGGGCTTCGCGCGGAGCTGGAGACGAACCTGTTCGGCCCGCTCGCACTGGCTTCCGCATTCGCCGACCGGATCGTTGAGCGCTCCGGCGCCATCGTCAACGTCTCGTCGGTTCTCGCATGGCTTCCCATAGGCGGGAGCTATGGCGTATCGAAGGCGGCGATGTGGAGCGCGACGGACTCCATGCGCACCGAACTCGCCCCACGCGGCGTCCAGGTGGTGGGCGTCTACATGGGCCTCGTCGACACCGATATGGGGAAGTACTCGGATTCGCCGAAGTCAGATCCCGCGGATGTGGTTCGACAGGTGCTCGACGGCATCGAGTCCGGCACCGCAGAAGTACTCGCGGACGAGCTCAGTCGACAGGCGCGCGCATGGCTGAGCGAGCCCGTGCAGAAACGCCTCGCACGACTGATGAGCAGCTGAGGAATGCCGACATGACGTTTACCACCCTTGGTATACCGGTGGGTCGCGCTGTATCGCCGCGGACCGCGCCTGATCGGAGCCCTCACACTGAACCGACCGAGATCATGAAATACCGCGGGCTCATCCTGAAACAGTCGAGCTGGGATGACGCTCTCGCGTTCGCCACCGCTCGTCGGAACACCGCGCGCCGAAGACCCTTCACCGACAGCGATAACCGCTGCTCACCCCTACCGCGACCGGCTTGCGAATACGTTGCCTTACAACGCTGTTGAGCAAACTACAGCGGGCGCAGCAGTCGGGTCGCCTGCAGCGCGATGTAGAGCTCGGCCGCCTGTGCCGGTTGATCGCAGTCGCGGCCGGTGAGGTCGCGAATCTTGCGCAGCCGGTAGAGCACGGTGTTGCGGTGATAGTGCATCTGCCGCGCGGCGGCCACGGTCGAACCTTTGCACTCGAACCACACTTCGAGGGTGTGCAGCAAGGCCGTTCGCTCCGCCTCCGGCAGTTGCATGAGCGGGCCGAGGATTTGTGCGGCGGCACTGCGCGCCGCATCGGGTAGCCGCACCACCAGTAGTGCGACCGGCTCCGATTCGTAGCGGGTCATCGCGACCGCGCCGCGCGGTGTGCACTTGAGCGCGAGCCGGGCTTCCTCACGCGCGGCGGCAATGCCCTGTGGACTGCTGAAGATGCGACTGACGCCCGCACGAGCTTCGACCGCCGCACCGAGTAAGCCAATGGCACTATCGATTTCGGCGGGCGTGGGTGCGCAGATCAGACCGGTCCGGGTATCGGCGTAGAAATCCCAGATCGAAACGATGCCACGGTCCTTCAGCTTGGCGATCGCGGCTGCCATCGTGTTCTGATCCGAATCGACCTCGGCCGCAAGCACTACGAACACCCCGGACTCGGGCAGGCCGAGAGTGCGCGCCGCGTCCAGAACCACAGCGGGATTCTCGGCGTGGTCGTCGAACAACGTCCGGATCACCCGGGCCCGCGACTCGATATCGGCCAAGGCGACCAGAGTTTCGGTCTCGCGGTACGCCTCGGCCGCGGCATCGGAGTACCGGTCGACCATCGCCCACAATGCGCCAGGAATCTTCAGCAGCTCACCGTGCGCGACACCACCGGCGCGGACCATCAACTCTTCCCAGATCAACCGACCACCGAGCCGGTACGCGTGCAGCATCGCCGCTATCGGCAACCCCTGTTCGGCCTTCAATCTGCCCGCCGCCCGCGCGGATTCCAGCCGCACCGGATCGCGGCCGGCGAGGTAGCCGAGCATTGCGCTCAAGTTGTCCAGGCAGGCTCCGCGCAGTTGCTCACGGGTCAGCAGTTGGGAGTCCAGGTATGCCCGCTCGGATGCGACGATCCGGTCGGCCAGTTCGTCGGCCATCGAGTCCACCGAGTCCAGCAACTGCCTCGCGAGTTCGGTGGCCGCGAGCGAGTGCAACGGTCTGGCCACCACGGCAGCGTACCACCAGCGCTGTGGCCCACACCACACCGTAATTGTGCCGTCGCACAAAGTCGATCACCTACTCGCGCGACCGCCGCCCATGGTGTGCGGCGGCACTGATGCGGACAATTCCGACTATGACCATCAACGACTCGCCGACCGACCTGCGGGGCGCCGTCGACGCCGCACTGTCAGACCTTGCCGAGGGCGAAAAGGCCTGGGCCGCAATCTCCTTGGCCGCACGAGCCGAGCTGCTCGGGCGCGTCCGTGAGCGCACCGCGCAATTTGCCCGAGAGTGGGTCGATGCGGCGGTCAGATATAAGCGACTGGATCCAGACGCGGCGCTGGTCGGCGAGGAATGGATATCCGGCCCCTATGCGATGGCAACCGGGGCCGGAGCACTAGAGCAGAGCCTGCGCGCACTCGCCGCCGGGCACAGCCCACTCGAGAAGGCGCATTTCGGCACCGCCGGTGGACGCACCACGGTCCGCGTGCTGCCCACATCGGTCTTCGACACTTTGCTGCTGAGCGGATTCAGCGCTGAGGTGTGGCTGCAGCCGGGAATCGGCCGGGCCGAAGCCATCCGAGCCGCGGGGCTGGCACAGCTCGACCCGGTTCACACCAACGGCATCGGCGTGGTGCTCGGCGCGGGCAACATCACCTCGATCGCCCCGTTGGACGTAATGTACGAACTGTTCGCGCACAACCGCGTCGTCGCTTTGAAGCTGAATCCGCTCACGGACCCGATGCTGGAGCCGCTGACCGATGTGCTGGAGCCGTTCATTGCGATCGGGGCCGTCCGGATCCTCACCGGCGCAGCGGATGTCGGCGAATATCTGGTGCAGCATCCAGACGTCGCACACGTGCATATGACCGGCAGCGCCGCGACCCACGACGCGATCGTCTGGGGACACGGCGAGGACGCCGCGGCGCGCAAGGACGCCGGTCGGCCTCGACTGGACAAGCCGATCACCAGCGAACTCGGCGGCGTCTCCCCGACCATCGTGCTGCCGGGCCGGTGGAGCAAGGCCGATCTGCGGTTCCAGGCCGACCACATTGTCACCCAGCGCCTGCACAACGGCGGATACAACTGTGTCGCGGCACAGGCCGTCGTGATTTCCGCCGACTGGGATCAGAAGGACGACTTCCTTCGCGAGCTGCGCGCGGCCTACGACGCCGCACCGAGTCGGGCCGCGTACTATCCGGGCAGCGACGATCGGGTCGCGGCAGCCGCATCGACCTATCCGAACGCCGAGCACTTCGGCGGCCGAGTCCTGATGCCGGGCCTGCGCGGCGACCGAAGCGAGACACTGCTGCAGACCGAATACTTCGCGCCGGTTCTCGGAGTCGTCGAATTGTCCGGCCTCGGATCCGATTTCGCGCGTGCGGCGGCGGCAGTGGCGAACGACGAGTTCGTCGGCACGCTCGGGGTGAATGTCATCGCGCACCCGGCGACCATCCGCGCGATGGGCGCGGCATTCGACGACCTGATCGAGCAGCTGCACTACGGCACGATCGCGATCAATGCGTGGACCGGCGCCGGGTTCCTGACCGCTGCGGCCACCTGGGGTGCATATCCGGGCCACACGATCGACGACGTTCAGAGCGGAATCGGTGTGGTGCACAACGCGTTCCTGATCGACCGGCCCGAACGGACGGTCGTGCGCGGACCGTTCCGTCCCGCGCCACGCTCGGTGCTGCACGGTGAGTGGTCGCTCACGCCGAAGCCGCCGTGGTTTGTGAACAATACGACCGCGGCGACGACCGGACGGCGACTCGCCGCGTTCGCCGGAGCGCCCGGATGGGGAAAACTGCCCGCAATCTTCGCATCCGCGTTGCGCGGCTGACCGAGCAGGAGCACACGTGGATACCCACGCCGATTACGTCGTCATCGGTACCGGATCGGCGGGCGCGGTCGTCGCCAACCGACTCAGTACCGACCCCGCCACCAGCGTCGTAGTGCTGGAGGCCGGACCGCAGGACAAAGACAAATTCATCCATATCCCCGCCGCATTCTCGAAGCTGTTCCGCAGCGCCGTGGATTGGGATTACCGCACCGAACCGCAGCCCAATCTGGGCGGACGCGAAATCTATTGGCCCAGGGGCAAAACGCTGGGCGGCTCCTCGTCGCTCAACGCGATGATGTGGGTGCGCGGATTCGCCGCGGACTACGACGATTGGGCCGAGCGAGCTGGAAGCGACTGGTCCTTCGCTGAGGTCGTGCGGTACTTCCGCAAGATCGAAGCAGTCGAGGGGGCACGCGAGCCCGACGAGGGTGTCGACGGCCCGCTGCATGTGTCGCGGCAGCGCAGCCCGCGCGCGTTCACTGCGGCCTGGCTGGCGGCCGCGGCGGAGTCCGGGCACACCGTGGAGCGCCCGAATCTGCCCGAGCCGAAGGGTTTCTCCGAGACCGTCGTGACGCAGAAGGGCGGCGCACGCTGGAGCACGGCCGACGCCTACCTTCGGCCCGCGCTCGGCAGGAAGAACCTGACATTGCGCACCGAGGCCGTCGCGACACGCATCATCTTCGATGGAACTCGCGCTGTGGCAGTCGAATTCGAGTCCAGCGGCAGGCGCGAGGTCGTGTATGCCCGCCGGGAAGTGGTGCTGTGCGGCGGCGCGATCAACAGTCCACAACTACTGATGCTCTCCGGCATCGGCGATCGCGAACATCTCGCAGAGCACGGCATCGCCACCGTGTACCACGCACCGGAGGTCGGGCAGAACCTGATGGACCATCTGGTCGCGATGCTCGGCTTCGACGTCGAAGGCGACAGCTTGTTCGCCGCGGAAAAGCCGCTGGAGCTCATCAATTACCTTGCCAGACAACGCGGGATGCTGACCTCCAATGTGGGTGAGGCCTACGGATTCGTGCGTAGCCGCCCGGATCTGGATCTGCCCGACCTCGAGCTGATCTTCGGACCCGCACCGTTCTTCGACGAGGGCATCGGAGAACCGTACGGCCACGCGGTGGTAATGGGATCGATCCTGCTCAAACCGCAGAGCAGAGGCCGCATCTCGTTGCGCTCGGCCGACCCACTGGCGAAGCCGGTCATCGATCCCCGCTACCTGTCCGACAGCGGCGGCGTCGATCGCGCGGCCATCCTGGCAGGCCTTCGCATGTGCGCGGAGATCGCCGAAGCACCCGCGTTGAAAAAACTGCTCGGCAAGGTCGCTCGTCCCGTGGGCGCACCGGATACCGGTGCTGACACGCTCGAAAAGGCGCTCACCTCCTGTTCACACACCCTGTATCACCCGGTGGGCACCTGCCGGATGGGCAGCGACGAAACCAGCGTCGTGACACCGGCTTTGCTGGTTCGAGGTGTCGAAGGGCTGCGGATCGCGGACGCATCGGTGATGCCCAGCATCATTCGCGGACACACCCACGCCCCGAGCGTGCTGATCGGTGAGAAGGCAGCCGACCTGATCCGCGGCTGAAAGGAGGGCCCCTGGGCGGCCTCGTGACGGGCATCGGTTGTCAGCCGACGCCCCTCGAGTGCGGGCACGTTGCCGCCGGGGCCCATCCCCGCGACCTCACGTCCGAGAATCGTCCGCGTTGGTCGGCTGATGACCGAGCCAATGTGCGATCTCCAGGGCTACCCCGATCTCGAGACCGTTGCTGTCGAGGGAGACCGGCAGGATCTCCTGCGCACGTTGAATGCGGTTGAGAACGGTATTGCGATGCGCAAAGAGTGTTCGTGCGGCCCGCGACGCGCTGAATTGCTCACGGATATAGATCCGCAATGTCTCCCGGAGTTCGGCATCCGCTGTCGTCACCTTCCCCAACGTCCGGGCGACGAACTCGTTGGCCCGCTGCTCGTTGTAGGTTGCGAGCGTCACGAGTTGGACGTCGGCGAAGCTGGCGAAACGCAAGTCCGGCAATCGTTGCATCAGTCGTTGCGTCTCGACCGCATCCAGGTGGCTGCGTCGAAAACCCTCCACCCCGGTGTCGGCCGGTCCCATGGCGATGCGCACGCCCTCGATATGCGACGTCGCCGCCGCGAGGGTTTGTGCATCGACGGCCGTCGCATTGGCCAACCAGGTCCACACCGAGGTGGAGCTGGCGATGACATCCAACGTCTGCTGTGCCTGGGTGGCAGCCCCCAGCGCCTCCGCCGCGCGCTGCAAGCCGCGCCGATCAGGCGCCCCGGGGTCCGTCCACAACACAGCCGCGGTGTGGCGGCGGTCGAATCGGTAGCCGAGGCGGTCGCTGGCGCGATCGTTGGCCATCGGAGCTCCTTCGAGAACGAGGCTCACCAATTCGAAACGCTGCGCGTGACTGTCCCGGGTGAGTTCGGCGCGTTCGGATTCGAGTTGAGCGGCCAGCGCGGCGAGCGTGACATCGACGAAGTCGGCCAGCGAACGGGCGGCCACGTCGAGAGCTTCCTGAAGTACGACGGGATCGGATGAGACGGCGAATGCCAGCCGCATCCAATGCCTCCAGAGCGCATTGTGTCCCGCGTGATATGCCGTGACCAGAATCTGTTCGACCCCTCGACGGAATGTGTCGCGGGCTATGCCGACCACTTCCGCACTCAGGTTTGCCGTGACCGGTTCCCTCGGAGCACTGCGCACGGAGGCGGCCCAGTGCAGCAGGTTGGCGCGGGAACTGGCCGTGACCTCGGCAACCAGCGACGGTTCGGTGCGAAAGGGTTCGATCGCCGCCGCGAAGACGGCATCGTGCACGTCGGTCATGACATCGGCGGGTTCAGCGAGCAGCATTTCGCAGACGTTCTGGACAACGCCGTCAGCCCCCGGCAACGGGGTTGCAACTCGATTCACTGGTCGAATGTAACCCCGACACGATAGGCAGAACGCCCATTTGGCCGTCACTTCTTGGGCAAATCACTCTTGAGAGGTAGGTCACTCCATCCCGACACTTGTAACGCACGACACAGCGACAACGGCGAGAGGACCAGGCCATGGCGACGAAACGCAAGGTCGACCACAAAGCTCGGGATGAGATGTTCGGGTACGTCGACGTCCTGATCGTGGGTGCGGGGATCTCGGGAATCGGCGCGGGCAGCCATCTGAAGAGCAAGCTGCCGGACAAGACGTTCCTTATCGTGGATGCCCGCGAGAACATCGGCGGCACCTGGGACCTGTTCCGCTACCCCGGGATTCGCGCCGACACGGACGCGCAGACATTTTCCTACGAGTTCAAGCCGTGGAAGCTCGACAACGCGATCGCTGACGGCGCGGAGATCCTGAGCTACCTCCATGAGACGGTCGACGACTACAACTTGTCGTCCCATCTGCGACTCGGCTGGAAAGTCGCCTCGGCCGACTGGTCCTCCCAGCGGGGACTGTGGGCAGTCCAGCTGTCCAACCTCGGCACCGGCCAGAGCGCGACCGTGGAATGCCGGTGGCTGTTCGGGGCCACCGGATACTACGACTACGACCAGGGATACCGGCCGCACTTCGATGACGAAGAGCGCTTCACCGGCGAGATCGTCCATCCCCAACATTGGCCGCAGGATCTGGACTACCGCGGTCGAAAGGTGGTGGTCATCGGCAGCGGCGCCACCGCGATCACGCTGGTCCCGGCGATGGCGGAGACCGCCGCACACGTCACGCTGTTGCAGCGCTCACCCACCTACATCCTCCCGATCCCGAGCCGTGACCCGGTCACCGACGGACTGCGCAGGCTCCTGCCCGAGCCCACGGCATACCGGATGAGCAGGACCATCAACAGAACTCGGCTCGCTGTCATCTATGCAGTGAGCCGTCGCTATCCGCGCTTTACCCGTCGACTCGTCCGCTGGGTCAACAAAAACGCGTTGCCGAAGGGCTATCCGGTCGATCAGCACTTCAAGCCCAGCTACGACCCGTGGCACGAGCGCATGTGCTTCGCCCGCGACGGCGACTTGTTCACCGCGATCAGCACCGGCAAGGCTTCCGTGGTCACCGACCGGATCGCCCGGTTCACCGAGCGCGGAATCGAACTCGCCACCGGGAACAGTCTCGACGCCGACATCGTCGTGACCGCGACCGGCCTACGGATGATTCCGCTGCGGGCGATGACTCTCAGCCTCGACGGCGTGCCGATCGACGTCGCCGACACGGTGGTCTACAAGGGCATGATGCTCTCGGGAGTACCGAACTTCGCCTTCGCCTTCGGTTACACCAATGCGGCGTGGACCTTGAAGGTCGACCTCGTCTGCGAGCATCTGTGCCGTCTCATCGCGCACCTGGACAGCACCGGCGAGCACATCGCGGTGCCGGTCGCCAACGACCCCACCCTTCAACTCACCCCGATGGTGGACTTCCACGCCGGTTATGTCCAACGAGCGGCCGAATCTCTTCCCCGGCAAGGTTCGCACGGCCCTTGGTCGATGGAGATGAGCTACGGAGCGGACCGAGACCGGCTCGTCCGGGGACCCGTGGCGGATCCCGCGTTGCGGTTCTCCCGCGTCGCTGCCGAATCCGATATCGCGTTGCGGGTCGGCTGAGGATGAGAAGGCAAGAGATCACCTTCCCCAGCGCTGGAACGACCTGTGCCGCATGGCATCTGCGGGCAGCTGACGACACCTTGCACGGCAAGAACGGACGGCCGTGCGTCGTGATGGCGCACGGCTTCAGCGGCACCCGCGACACCGGTTTGCTCGGATTCGCGGAGGGCTTCGCCGCCGCCGGCCTCGATGTGGTGCTCTTCGACTATCGCGGCTTCGGTGCCTCGGCGGGAAATCCGCGCCAGCTCGTGTCCTATCGCCGCCAACGCGCCGACTACCGTGCAGCGGTCCGCGCCGCGCGCAGTATCGAGGGTGTGGATCCCGGTCGGATCATCCTGTGGGGAACGTCGTACTCGGGTGGACATGTCTTGAAGATCGCCGCCGACGACCCTGACGTCGCAGCGATCGTGGCGATGACACCAGCTGTCGACGGTCCTGCCACAGTGGCGCACCTCGCCCGAAACGGAGGGCTGGCACCCATATTTCGGCTCGCCGCCGCGGGAGTTCGCGATGGGTTGGCCGCCGCCACCCGACGGCCGCCCTGGCTGTTGCCTGCCATCGGTCCATCTGGCTCGGGTGCGGTGTTGGCCAAAGACGGCGCACAAGAGGCGATGGCCGGTGTTGCCGGGCCGGGTTGGCGCAACGAGGTCTGTGCGCGGGTGGCACTCGAGCTCGCACTGAATCGGCCAGGCGGGTCCGCGCGTCGACTCCAGGCCCCGCTGCTCGTACAGGTGGGCGATGCGGACACGGTGGTCCCGGTCCGGGCGGCGCTGAAGGTAGCGGCCCGCGCAGGCGGCGGCGCCGAGGTTCGCCGCTACCCGGTGGACCACTTCGACGTGTACGACGGTCCCTGGCAGGTGCGCTTACTCGCCGATCAGGTCGCCTTCCTCACGCGCGAGCTGCCGAGCTTTCACGATCCGGTGATGGCCGTCGATCCTTCCTGACCACGTCGCCGATCCCCGCCACCTGCGCCGCGGGCGATCGACTGTGTGGGTGGATGCCGACACCACATTTCGTGCTGTCGGCACGAATACGGCTGAATTCTTCGGGCGGTCGAGACGCTTACCGTCCGGCACCCGAGCCCTAGAGTTGCGGTCCGCACAGGTGGGGTCTTGTCCGATGAGGGACTGAATCACAACGGCCGTTACGCATCAGCCTTCGCGACAAGCGGGCTCGGCGTGGAATTCGATATCGTCGAGCGCGATGTCTGCACCACATGATCCGCAAATAGTGCGCGCGGTCAACTCGTGCCGACACGACGAATGATGTAGCGTCACCGAATCAGCGCTGCCCTCGTCCAGCCAGCGGGCTTCCCACTCACGCATCGCTATGAGAACCGAGAAGAAGTCGCGTCCTTTATCGGTGAGGATGTACTCTCTGCGCGGTGGGTGTTCCTGGTATAGCCGTTTGGTCATCACGCCCCGCTCCACCAGTCGGGTAAGTCGAGTCGACAGTACGTTTCGTGCGATGCCGAGAGATTTCTGGAATTCGTCGAAGCGACGGGCGCCCATGATCGCGTCGCGCATGATCAACGGTGTCCATGAATCACCGAACAGCTCCACTGTGCGAGCAACCGAGCACGCCGGGTCCGAGAATGTCGACTTCATGAATACAAAATATCCGCTCAGTCTCGCGATGGCTCCGCGATGAGATACTGATCATTCCGGAAGTTCGTCCGATGCAATCGCCAGGAATCCAAACGGTCGTAGCCACGCACGGTGACCGGAGGTCGTTGTTCGAGTCGGTAGCCATCGTGCTCGCACAGTGCCTGCGCCATATTCTCGTCGACCAGGGCCTCGCCAGGCGTGCCGACCGAGGTCAGCCTGCTCGCGATATTCACCGTTGCCCCGAAAATATCACCGAGTCGATCCACAACCGGCCCCGAGGCGACCCCGATGCGCAGTGGCGGCTCGGAATCCGGCCATGCCGCAAGCAGATCGAGCGCGATGTCAGCGGCGGCAGTCGGTCGGTCGGCCGTGAACAGCGCCGCATCACCGATCATTTTCACGATACGACCGCTATTCTCCCCGACGGCATTCGTGGTCGCGGACTCGAAAGCATCGAGCAAACGGCGTATCTCGTATTCGCCCGCGCCGCGCGTCAGGGCCGTATACCCCGAAATATCCGCGAATCCGACCGCCGTGCCGATCGGACGCGAGCTGTCCTCCTGCGCGACCGCGATCCGTCGAGCGATGTACGCGGCGACCTGCCTGCGCCACATGTAGGCGTGGGTTTGTTCGAGCAAAGGCAAAATCTGCTCGGAGAATGTCAGCAACGCTGAAGCCGAGGTGGATGTTGTCACCTCGTCGAGGAAGTTGTCGACGGCCAACTGAGCCTCCCAGGTGGCCAACGGGGAGACCGACTGCGTAATCGCGCGAGTTATCGCGACGATCGCTGCATCGTCGACACCGGCGATTTCACGCCATTTCCCGGCTCGACGCAACGCCTCGACGTCATCGTCGGTGAATGCCCGTTCCTCGTCCGGCGGCGTCGCGAATCCCATTGCCCGCCATATACGCTCGGCACGTTCACGGTCGATACCGGAACGGCTCAGCACTTCGTCGGCTGTGTACTTGCGCGGACCGCCCAGGATCATTGCATCGACCGTATCGCCGATCTTCTGCAAATTGTCGCGGATGTTTCCGGGCAACGGTGGCCTATTCGTGGTCATCGATTTCGCAACTTCCAATGGTGGGCTCTCCAGTGTGACTGATGGGCGACACCATTATGTTCCGGTAGCCGAGCAATGATCACTATCGTCGAACTGTCCCACCGACGCCGAGAACCAGCAGTGCTAGTCCTCGGATCGACGGCTGCGGTTGGGTAGCGCCGGTTCGAACTGGGCCAGCACCTGCAGCAGGAACGAGCGCGGTAGCCCAGCCGCTGACGGTGCTTCGGCGAGTGTTTCCAGGACCGGTTGCAGTTGGCGGCCGCTGTCGGCGACGAGCCGTGCCAGCCCCAGGCCCGCGCAATGCGACAGTGCCGGAGCCAGTAGTTCGGCGGCCCGCACTTTTTGCCCGGTTGCCGACAGGCAGCATCCGCGCAGCAGTTCAGCCAGGAGCAGTGCCCTCGGTCGTGTTTGGCGACTGATCTCGCGCACGAGGTGTTCGGCCCGGTCGAGGGCCTGCTGGGCAGCCGCCGGTGACGGTTCAGCGAGAAGCAGCCGGATCGCGGAATCGTGTTCGAGCTCGGATGCGATAGCCAGGGTCGCGGTGGGTTGCGCGGTATAGGGCGCGAGATTGTCGAGGACCTGCCGTTCGCTAACGGTGATGGGCAGACCGAGGCGGACACGCTCGTTCACGATTCGTGCCGCCAGTCGTGGCAGTGACAGATCTGCGGCGATCTTCGCGCCCGCCGCCAGACGTTGCTGGGCGCGGTCGAGATCGCCGCGCACGGCCGCCAGGCGCGCACCGGTCCCGTACGTGGCCATCAAGAACTCCACGGCACCGCCCTCGGGACCGAGACCGATCTCGAGGAGTTCCTCCGCCTCGATGAATTGCCCTTTCTCATACAGCAATTCGCCGAGCAAGGCACTCGCCAGCCGGGTGGCGTGCGACTGCTTACCGGTCCGCAACGCCAGGCGCAGAGCCATCCGATAGCAAGACTCCGCAGCGGCGATATCGAGTTGTTCGGCCGCGGCCATACCGGCGATGCAATCGCAGTACATCACCCCGAAAGGGCCCGAAGCACGGTCTCTATACGACTCCATCCAACGATGCCAGTGCTGGACCTGTTCGAAATCGAACCGATAGAGCGCGGACGCGGCCGCGGAGGCCGCCGCCGTAATGGAAAGGAAAGGCCGAGCCGAAGTCTGCACACGCGCCAACACCGGCGCTGGGACCTCGGCGGACCGATCGGTCACCAGATCATTGCAGACCCTGGCCAGAGACGCCTCGAGCCGGATCTCATCGGCTTGTTCATCATCGACCGTGCCCGCAGCCAGCGCGGTGTCGGCTCGATCGAGTGCGACGATGGCGGCCGAGCGTCGCTGCAGGGCGACATTCGCCCAGCCTATCTGTACCTGCAGAACCGGATTCAGCGCTGTCAGTGAACCGGGCAGCTTCGCGACCAAGCCGAGGAAGGTCGCCATCCGCGAACCCTCGAGCAGTTTCTCGCCGCGCTCTTGCACCAGCCGCATGGCCAGGTCCGAGGCGTCGGCGGCGAGGGCATGGTCGACCGCCTCGTTCGGCATATCGTGGTCGGCGAACCACGACGAGGCTCTCAGGTGCAATTGCTCGAGCAGGCCGGGGTGTTGTTGGACGAGTCGACGCCGCAGGAAGTCGGCGAACAGTCCGTGGTAGCGGAACCAGTCCAGGTCGTCATCGATGTTGCGCAGGAACAAATCACGCTGGCGAACGTCCTCGAGCAATTCCTGGCCGGGTTTGCGGTCGGTCAGCGCTTCGGCGAGCTCACCGCAGATGCGTTCGGTGACCGCTGTGCGCATCAGGAACTCGAGTATGTCCGGTTCTAGCGAGCCGACGACATTTTCCAGCAGATACTCGCCGATCGCGTAGTGGCGTCCGGATATCTGGCTGATGTAGGTGCCCGGGTCTGCCTTACCGCGCAGCGATAACGACGCCAGTTGCAGCGCCGCGACCCAGCCTTCGGTCGAGCGGCGCAAGTTCTCCATATCGGTGGCCGCCAGCGACAATCCGTTCATCCCGCTGAGGAACGCCGTCGTCTCGGCGCCGTCGAATCGCAGTGCGGCCTCGTCGATTTCGAGAAGTTCATCGCTGACGCGCAGCCGACTCAGTGGCAACCCCGTGCGGGTGCGACTGGTTACGATCAGCCGCAGATGATGACAGCCGCGGTCGAGCAGGAATTCCATGGCCGCGATCGAGGATCGGCTGGTCACGCGATGCCAGTCATCGATCACCAACGCGACCGTTTCACCGCTGTCGTGGATCTGATCGATCAGAGTCGTCATCACATGGCGTCCGGCATCGGTGGAACGCTGCTCGAGCAGCTCCGTCAGTCCCGTCGCCAGCTCGGGACGAGTGCCCCGGATCGCGTGCACGATGTGCGCCAGCAACCACACCACATTGTTGTCGTCGGGATCCACGCTCAACCAGGCGACGGGGACACCTTCGGCCTCGAGCACGTCACCCCACTGCGCGGCCAGGGTGCTCTTCCCGAAACCTGCGGGCCCATGAATCAAGACCAGCCGTCGCGCCCGCGCCTCGCGCAAGACAGCCAGCAACCGGGGCCGCTCGATCGGCCGACGCAGCGTGCTCGGCGGCCGATACCGCGTCGCCGGAGTCGGCAATGGAACGTCAGGCACCGATGTTTCGGCCACCGGTACCGATCGGGACTCCGCGGACCGCTCGATCCCGCTCTCCGTCCCGGTGCCGGGCGGCAGCGCCATCGTGTCGACCCGGACACCACTGGAGAACTGCACGTTCCGCAACATCTCGCCGAATTCGCGTGCGCCGACAGGCCGCTCGGCTGGATCGGCGTCCAGTGCCGACTCGATCGCCGTGCACAGCATCGCGGGCACGCCGGCTCCGCGCAGATCCGGAATCGGCTCCGAGCTGATTCGCAGAAACTGGGTGACCAGCGATTCACCGGCCCGGCGTTCGAACGCCGCGTGGCCGGTCAGCAGGCAGAACAGGCTGGCGCCGAGACCGTACACATCCGAGGCCGCCGACGGATCCTCACCTTTGAGGACCTCGGGTGCGGTGAACGCGGGTGTCCCTGCCACCACACCAGCCGATGTCTCGAAGCCGCCACCGATTCGGGCGATACCGAAATCCGCGAGCTGAGGCTCACCGTAATCGCTGAGCAGGACATTGGCGGGGTTCACATCACGGTGCAGGACCCCGAACGCATGGGCCGCGGCCAGTGCACCGGCCAGTTTCACCCCGATCGACAGCACTTCCTGCCACGGCACCGGTCCTTGCTCGCGGACCCGACTCATCAGCGATCCCTGCGCATGCAGTGGCATCACTATGAAGGGCTGCCCGGTTGGGGTGACATCTGCTCGCAGTACCTGCACGATGTGCGGGTGTCCGGAAAACCGGCCTAGCGCCTGCTGCTCGCGCAGGAAGCGGGCACGCTCGTCGCCGGAAACCTCCGACGTCAACACCTTCACCGCTACCTGACGGTCGAGCGAACCTTCGACGCATTGGTACACGACGCCGAAACCGCCCCGACCGATCTCCTGCGCATCGTCGAACCCGGCCGCGGCCAATTCCGCCGCGATACCGAACTGAAGGTCGCGTTGCGTCCCCTCTGGGTCGTGCGACACCGGCCGCTCATCCACACCAACGGACGCGCAAAACCCTCGCCGCGGCGCACCACTGTGCAGTCGGCCCGCCCCACAAGACCCCGCCGCAGCCACTCATCCGCGCCACCTCTCGACCTGGGAAAAGTGCCCCGACAATTCGAGGATAGTCTTCCGACGAGCGAGAACCGGCGATTCCGAACAGGCGGCGGTGCGGGGCCCGATTCGTGCGGACTCAGATCGCGAGGACGAGTTTTCCGGTGTTCGCACCCGCGAACAGCATGTTCAGTGTTTCACCGAACCGGGCGACTCCACCCTCGACAACGTGCTCTCGCGCCTTGATCTTGCCGTCGGCCAACCACTGCGAGATCTTCGCGACAGCCTCGCCGTAGCGGTCGCGGTAGTCGAACACTACGAATCCGGTCATCGAGGCCCGGAAGATCAGCAGAGACATATAGCGCGAGGGGCCGGGAGCCGGTTTGTCGTCGTTGTACGACGAAATCGCCCCGCAGATGACCACCCTCGCACCCCGCGCCAGATTCGCCAGCGCAGCATCGAGGATGTCGCCACCGACATTGTCGAAGAACACGTCGATTCCCTCCGGCGCCAGCTCCCGCAGTCGGTGCAGCACACCCTCGCCGCGATAATCGATCGCTGCGTCGAAGCCGAGTTCCTCGATCAGCACGCGGCACTTCTCCGCACCGCCCGCAATCCCGATGACCCGCGCTCCGAAAGCTTTCGCGATCTGACCGGCGACCCCCCACGGCTCCGGCCGCGGCCGAGATCACGACGGTCTCACCGGCCCGCAGTTTGCCGACCTCGAGTAGACCGAAATAGGCAGTCATACCGGGCATTCCGAGAGCGCCGAGCCAGGTCGCCGCTGGTGCGATGCCGAGATCGATCCGCTGTACGCCGTTGCTGTCGCTGATCGCGTATTGGTCACGCCGAAGGTGCCGCTGACGGTTTCACCGACCGCGAAGTCAGGATGCGCCGACTCGACGACGGTGGCGACATCCAGCGAGCGCATGACGTCATCGATGCCGACCGGCGGCAGGTACGACCGGACATCGTTCAGCCACCCGCGCATGGCCGGGTCGATGGATACCAGATCGACCTTCACCAGGATCTGCCCGGCGGCGATGGCGGGAAGTTCCTCGGTCGCGACACGCCAGGTGTCCGCATCGGGCAACCCGGATGGCCGCTTCGCGAGTAGTACCTGCTGGGTCTTCGTCATTGAGAGTCCTTACGCGGTGCTGTAGCCAGCGGTCCCGTTCTTCTTCGTCGGCCTCGAGTACCTGTTCGGTGACGTGGTCGATGTAGGCGAAATTCGCCGCCGCCAGGCGTTGCGCGACGGCGGTCAGCAGGTACGGGTCGCTGACCTTGGTGTTGAGGATGGCCAGGGCTCGCTGCGGGGCCGTGTCCTGGCCGAGCCGATAGGCGCGGACGAGAGCTCGAACCGGAACGCCGTGTTGGCGAGGCGTCGGGCGTATTCGATCGCCGCGGGTGGCGCCTCCGCCTGCCCGATATCGACGCCGTATTGCAGGAAGGGCAGGGAGGTCTCGACGTTGCCCTCGATGCTCGCGACGAGCGATGCTTGCAGACTCTCCTCGCCGCGCAACTCGGCGATCTCACTCGAAAGTCGGTGGTAGAGCTCGCGAATCAAGGCGGCGCGGTCATGGCTCAGTGCCGCGCCGACCTCTGCCACACAGGCGGCGACCTGTGTGGCGAGGTCCGTCGATCGCGGGTACCCCATATGCGCGATCAGCTATTGGGTCGACAGCACATCGCCGAGTTCCTGCCTGTGCTGTTCGATCCACTCCGCTTCCTCGCCGGGGGCGGGCATGATCAGCCCCGCCTCCATGATGGAAGTGGGATCCATCTCGTTGAGTCCGAGCAGCAGACTTCGGGCGTCCTGGCCGGTGATGGCGGTCCACGCCGCCGACAACCGGGTGAGCAGTTCGGCCCGCGATGTGCGATCCCGACCGGCCCGGATATTTCCGCTGATCACCGAAACCGTGTTGGGGTTACCGGCGGTGAAAAACGCCGACGGCTCGTATTCGACGAATACAACGTTGACGAATCCCCGGGGCGCGCCGGTGACCGAGGTATGAATGGTGGTGATTGCTTCGGCCAGCTCGGCGCGATGGCCCTCAGCCAGCGAGCCCGCGGGAACCAAAACTTGATAAAGCGGCATGGGCTTTCCTTTCGATTTGATTAGCGGCCGACCGTAATTCCGCAAGGAGCGTCAGTGAATGGTCGATCCGCTGTGGTCGACATGCAGATTGATTTCGCGCTTGAGGATCTTTCCGGTCGGCCCCTTCGGCAAGGCGTCGACAATGTGCAGGTGCCGGGGGTATTTGTAGGCGGCGACGCGTTCCTTGACGAAGTCACGCAGTTCGTCGGCGCCAATCGATGCGCCGGGCTTGAGGGCGACAGCGGCAGTGACCTCCTCACCGAGCTCGGCGTGCGCGATACCGACGACCGCCGCCTCGGCGACATCGGGGTGCTCGTAGAGCACCTCCTCGATCTCGCGAGGGTAGACGTTGTAGCCGCCGCGAATGATCATGTCCTTCTTGCGGTCGACGATGAAGTAATTGCCGTTCGCATCGCTCCGACCCAGATCGCCGGTGTGAAACCAGCCATCGGTGATCGCCTCGGCGGTCTCCTCTGGCTTGTTCCAATAGCCTTTCATGATGTTGTCGCCGCGAATCACGATCTCACCGACCGTGCCGTCGGCCACCTCGCCGCCCTCGTCGTCGACCACTCGCAGTTCGACGCCGCGGACCGGGGTACCGATGGAACCGGGTACACGGGGCCGATCGGGGTGATTGAAGCAAGCGACGGGCGAGGTCTCCGATAGCCCGTACCCTTCGAGCACCACACATCCGAACTGCTGCTCGAAGGCGTGCAGCACCTCCACCGGCAGCGCGGAGCCACCACTGACACAGCGCCGCAGTGCGCCGAGGCCGGTGTCGGCGGCACCCGGATGGTTCAGCAGCGCCGAGTACATCGTCGGCACCCCTTCGAAGATCGTCACCTGGTCCCGAACCAGTAGCTCCAACGCCTTGGCCGGGTCGAACCGCGGCAACAGCGTCAGCGTCGCGCCGACGCGCACGGCGGCGTTCAGTGCGCATGTCTGCCCGAAGACATGGAACAGCGGTAGCCCGCCGAAGATCACGTCCTCGGCGCTGAGCTCGAGCAGGGTCTGTGTGCAGACGTCGACGTTGCTGCCCAGGTTGGCGTGGGTCAGCTCGGCGCCCTTCGGCAAGCCGGTGGTGCCGGAGGTGTACAGGATTACCGCGGTGTCATCGGGGCGGCGCTCGATCACCTCCTCACGTGGCTCGATCGCCATCATTTGGTCGAGGAACTCGGCCGGAGCAACCGGTATCGCGGTACTGCCCACCTGCGTGGCACCCGCGGCGGCTTCGGCGGCGAAGTCTTGCCAGACGAATATCAGCTTGGCGCCGGAATCGCGCAGGTAATAGGCGACTTCACGTTCCTTGAGCAAGGGATTCATCGGTACCACAACCGCGCCCACCCGCAAGATCGCGTAGTAGAGAGCGGCGAAATGCGGGACGTTCGGGAGCATGATCGCGACCCGATCACCCGGCGCCACCTCGTATGCGGCCAGAAGCCCGGCGATGTGCTGACTGAGCGCCTCCAAGTGCCCGTAGGAAACGGCCGTCTCGTCGAGCCGAATCGCCACATGGTGGGGATGGTTATGGGCAGAGATCACGAGGTTTCCGGCGAGATTCATTTTCCGTTGCTTTCGTCGGGCGCCGAAGGTCCGGCTTCGGTACATATCGGCACGTCGCCCTGAGGCAAGTGCACTGATAGAACTGCGTTCATAACTTCGTTATTAGAGGGTAGGCGATCCGCCACTTGGAGTCGAGTGTCTCGGTGCCGTCCGAGCACGAGCGCAACTCGATGATCAACCCGACCTGCTGACATCTCGGCGGTCACGTCCCAACGAACAATCGTTCGCACCGCAGGCGCGGCAGCAACCCATCGTCTTCGAAAATCACTGCCGGGATGACCGGCGCTCACGCCGGGCTGAAGTTGCTCGCCATATCGGCGGCCGCGAACTCGCTGACGGCACGGTCCGCGGCGGTCGAGGCCTCCAGCCGTTCGATAATCGATGCCAGCTCGACCGCCGGAAGCGCGCAGGTCAGCTCATCCTCGGGGAGGTTGGTTCGGGTCCGGCTCACCGCGCAGCCGGGGCTCACCGCGACCTGCCCGGCCTGGGCGAGTGGGACGATCACACACTGCGGCTTGCGGGCCAAGGTGAGATCGGGGACGGCACCGAGCAGGGTCATCAACGCCGTCGGCGACAGTTTGACCAGGACCACGTCCGGGTTTTCCGCCTCGGCCAGCGGTTGATAGGTGATCGAGGACGGACGGAACGGCAACGCCGCGGCGGCCATCAGGTCGGCCTCGCCGACCCAGCCGCTGCCCACCAGGGCCGCGGTGTCCGCGCCGGCGGCGGCCTGTTCGAGCGGGATCAGCCCATGGGTGTAGCTGCCGACGCTGCAATGGGCGTGATCGGCGGCGACAGTATCGAGACGTTGCCGCTGCGCCGGTGTCCAGAAACAGCATCCGGCCGGTTGCGCCGGGACCGGAGCGGGCGCATCCGCGGCGGCGTCGAAGGTTATCGCGACAGATGTTTCGGTGAGGCCGAGAAGTTCGGACAAACGGCGGGCCATAACGGTGTAGGTGCTCATGATCAGGGCCTTTCGGGAAGAATTTGTCATGCGTAGGTGAGGCGGACCCGGTGGGTATCGATGTCGAGGTCGATGGCCACCGCACCGAGTTGTGATCGGCGCCAGGTGTCGCTGGGGCGGTCGTCTACCTCCAGCGAGATCGCCGCGTCGTACGGCAGGTTGTCGACGGTGAACGAAGTCGGTGCTCCCCGTCGCGACGGGGTCGCGGCGAAGGTGTCGATCTCGATCACTCGGCGCCGAATGTCATTGTGGGTGCGTCGGATACCGATGAGTGGGTAGTCGAGGCCGCAGACGGTCGGCTCGTCGTACATGGTGGTGTTCAGGGAGTTGAAAACCCGGGACCAGGCGCCGGGTTCCGCGCATTCGATCATCATCATGGTGGCGTTGATCTGGCCGCGCGGCCATTGTTCGCCCAGCCCGCACCAGAACGCGAAGCGGCTGTCGTCTTGGCCGAAATACCTTGGCTCGAACTGACTTTCGGACACCGCGCGCAGGCGTTCCCAGGTGATGGTGTCACCCATTTCGCGCGCCATCCACAGGGCGATGGACAGCATCTGCGGGTCATCAGCCAACTGGACGACCGGCACTTTGGGGTTGTTCCAGCCCAGCTGGCGCATCGCCGATTCGTACAGTTCGATCCCGAGTTCGGGATCCTGCGGATAGATGTAGTGCACAAGGGTCAGCGCGCTGTAGCCGTTCACCGGGCCGGGGAAGGTCATCGTCGCGTTTTCGATCGGGTCGTAGAAGAGCGCCACCCAATCGATGCGACCTTGCCGGTCCCGTCCCATGTAGTGCTTCTTGGCGAATTCGATCCAATCCAGGAACGGTTCGTTGAGCGAGGTGTGCAGCACCGAGTCGTACATTTTGAGGCCCAGACCGGCCGCGGTCACACAAAACGGCCAGATCTTGGTGTTCTCGCAGTGTGGGCCTTGGGGTCGCGCCGCCATCTGGTCGGAGATGAACTTCGCCATCCGCTGGTGTGTCCAGGTGAATCTGCGGTTCTGGTATCCGGAAACCTCGAATGGAGTGGTTTGCGTCGACTGTCCCGAGACGTAGTGGCGCATGCCGAGCAGGAGATTGAGCCACCCACGATAAAAGAGGTTTCCGTCGCAGCCGACCGGGTCGGGCTGGAGGCCCCACGGTTCGACGCCGTTGCCGGTCCAGCCGGGTAGGGCGTACCGACCACGCAGATGCTCGGGTACCACCATCAACCATTCAGGGGGATATTTGTCGACGTTGGGGTCGGGCCCGATAAGGGTGTTCCAGTCGATACCGCCCCAGAAGGTGACGTAGCGGCGCGCCAGCTCGTCGAGGATGCGGGTATAGCCTTCCCGCCACGCCGGAGTCGCTTCCACCATCATGGGCAGTACGTAGCCCATCTCGGCGAGGTCGAAGCGCGGGAACGCGCACATCGGCGGCTCGCTGTAGCGATCCCACCACGGATGCGGCTCGCCCTGATCGGACCAGTCGTCGTCGGTCGTGGCCTTGTCCCACATGAACCTCAGCCAGCCCAGCGATCGGTCGTTGAGTCCGGCCGCGGCGGTTGTCGTCGTCATCGCATGGGTTGCGGGGGTCGTGGTCGTCGGCGTTGCTGCCAGCTGTGTCATCTCATGGCTCCGGCATAGGTTCGTCGGTGGTGCCGCGGACCATCCACAACGTTGACCTGGCTTTCCAGGCGGCCTTCCACTCGGGATCCAGGCGCACGACCGCAGGCTCGATGAGGATGGTCTCGTCCCCGCTCGCAGCGGGGTCGTGGGCGATGTAGGCATCGGGGATCCGGTGGCGGGGTCCACTCGCGCGCCCGATCTTGATGAACTTCCGAGTAAGGCCGAAGAACCACAGCAGTACGAAGGCACTGCCATGAATCTCGACTGTGCCCTGGTGATTTGCTTCGACCAGCTTGTCGACCGCCCTCGGGGAACTGAGAATGCGCAGCGCTTGCCGACTCGAGCCGATGTGCACCACACAGTCGGCTGCGGCGGCATGGCCGGAATGTGATGTCGCCCGGCGCAATTGCGTATCGAAGATCCAGTGCCGGGCGACCCGGTCACCAGCGGACATCTCGAAGGTCAGCGAGCGGGTTATCTGCGACCGCACGGACGGCATGAACCGGGATCCCTGGGCGATGCACTGCCCGAGGAACCAGAGCAGCAGGCGCATGGCCGCGTTCGACATCGGTTACCGCACCGTCCCGATGACCGGCGCGGGTTGCAGGTGGCGGACCAAGAACGCGGTTTGCTCGGTCACCAACTGCTCGAATGCCTCCCCGAGGTAGAAATCGAAATGTCCTGCGTCGTACAGCCGAACATCGCCGCGCGGTGCCTGGCGGGCGTAGCGTTCGGTCTGCTTGGGCGGGGCCACCGAATCGGTTGCGCTGATGCAGATCAGGATCGGCGCGACAATGTGCTTGGCCGATCGACCGGGCCGATACCGGATCAGGCTCGTGACACTGCGGGCCGCGGCACGGTTGATCCACTGGAAGCCGGGAGGCAGCAGCGCGTGCATCCCGGGCAGCGCATCGGGTGCGTTCATGAGGGCCATCTCACCCGGTGCCGCGGCGACCGGAACGCAGATCGGCTCCTCATCCCGCGCCGCCGCCACCAGGTCGCGGGCCACAACGCGCAACAGCGCCAGCGTCTCCCCCAGCCCCAGGCCCGCCGCCGATGCGAGTCCGTCGGTGAATGGGCACTGGGCGACCGCGGCACGAAGTTCCGGATGCCGGGCGGCGACCGAAATGGCATGTCCGCCACCGAGGGAACTCCCCCATACCGCGACCCGAGCACGATCGACTTCCGGCAAGCTGACCGCGTACTCGAGCGCGGCGTCCCAGTCGGCGAGCTGCTTGCTCATCGACAACACCTGGCGTGGTGCGCCGCCGCTGTCACCGAGATGGCGGTAGGTGAACACCACCACCGCAAGCCCGGCCGCGGCGAATCGCTCGGCGTAGGGCGCCAGCCCCATCTCCCGAGTGGCACCCAAACCGTGCCCCATCACAACCACGGGCACCGGCTTATCGACGGCAATATCCGGCAGGTACAGCCAAGCCGAGCAGAAGGAGTCGCCGGAGGGAAAATCCACGGTGCGGCGGCCGAATGCGTGAGTTGCTTTGCGAGACATTTCTTTCACTTCCTGGTTGTGGTACCGAGCGCGGCACTGCCGTGCCGTAGCGCCGCGTCATAGCCGCCGGGCCGATACAGCGGCAGCTCACCGCTCTCGGCGGTCTCACGCAGGTAGCGCAGCATGATCTCCTGTGCCTGCCGCTGCGGCAGCGATGCCAGGAATTCGGTGCGCTCGAGGTGCAGGCCCTCGGCCATCGACAGCGATCCCCCCACATTCACCGACCGCTTGATGGCGGCGATCGCCTCGGTCGGCCGTGCCGCGAGATGCATGCCGCGTTCGATCGCGCGACCCATGAGCCGATCGGCGGGGACGATCTCATCGATCGCCCCGATCGCCAGCGCTTCCTCGGCCAGGAACGGCTTGCCTTCCAAGATCGCGACCAGCGCCCGGTGTGATCCGATGAGCCGAGGCAGGCGCTGGGTGCCGCCGGCGCCGGGCGCGAAGCCGAGCAGCACCTCAGGATGCCCGATGAAATAGTCGCCTTCGGCCATCAATCGCAGGTCACAGGCCCACGAGATCTCCGCGCCCACACCGAGCACCGACCCATTGAGTGCCGCGACGAAGATCGTGGAGCTCGTGCTCATCCGCAGCAATGTCTCGTGCATGAGGTCCAGCTGAACCGCGCCGGTCAACGGCGTCTTCCGGGCAATCCAACGGGTGAGTTTGTTCCGGCCGAATTGGTGGGCGATCCGCGCCACCACATTGGTGATACCGCGGCCGACCGGCGGGATGACCGAACCGTCTTCCTGCAGCCATCGCAGATCGGCATGGCTGATGAATCGCCCCGGGTGCGACCCAGTGAACACGACCACGCGAACATCGGGGTCGCGGTCGGCGCGCTCGACGAGATCGAACAGCTCGGGAGCATCCTCGCGGCCGAACAGGCCCAACTCATTGCTGGCGAAACGCGCGACGATCACTCCGCCGTCGAGTTTCTCGGTCTGGATGCGTTGCGCCCCGGGACGTGGCTGCGACATGGCGCCGACTCCTCCTTACCTATCCGATCTGGGGAAACCACACCGAAGACAGGTGCGAGAACGAAGTTTGGAACTTCGTTATGAACTTCGTTATGGGGACAATAGTGCACTAGGTCACATTGGACAAGACTCGTGATCGCCGACTCATCGTTCCTCGCCGAGTCGAACTGGGCGAATGCTCGGTAGCCTCGTTTCACCAACCCAAAGCTGTCCGAACCTGGAGGTGAGCGGCTCCGATGCCGAAGCCAAGCAAGGAAGCCGCCACTCGATTGACGGCCGATCAGATCGCCGAACGGCTGATCGAGGCGGCCACGCGACTGCTCGCCGAGAAGGGGCCTTCGCAGATCAAGGCACGGTCGGTCGCCGAGGCCGCGCAAGTATCGACGATGGCGGTGTACTACCACCTCGGCGGAGTGCCCGAGCTACTCCAAGGCGTCGTCGATAAGGGATTCCGGGACCTGGGCCGGGCGCTCGTCGCAACGCCGCCGAGCGATGATCCGGTCACGGACCTATTCGCTATGGCGTTGACCTACCGCGGCTTCGCACAGGACAATCCCCACCTGTACGACTTGATGTTCGGACTCTCGACCCGCGGAAGCTATCGACCACCCAAAGCCTCGAACTCCCAGAGCGGACGATCCGACGAATTCCAGGCCGCTTACGCACATCTGATTCAGGCATGCGCCCGGCTCGCGCACAGCGGCCGCCTGCGCGGCAACGCGGATCCCGACGTCGTAGCCACCCAACTCTGGAGCTGCGTGCACGGATTCATCACGCTGGAATTGGGCGATTACTTCGTCCAGTTCTCGGACCCCGTGCGCCAGGTCTTGCAACCGATGACAGTGAATCTGCTGGTCGGTTTCGGCGACACCGCCGAGTCGGCGAATGCCTCCGAAACCGCGGCGGCCCGCTCGATGAGCACCGACCCCGCGTAGGCGCGCACGACCACAACCCCGGCACAACATCGAAAGATGCCGCTCGATCACCGCCACTCACTCTTGCCTTCCCCGTATAACGAAGTTATCCTCGGCTGATGCAACGAAGCTTGGCAGGTCGACGACTGGTAGTTACCGGAGCCGCACGCGGCATCGGGGAAAAGGTGGCACGCCTTGCCGCCGCTCGCGGGGCACGCGTGGCCTTGATCGGACTCGAGCCCGACAAATTGCGCGCGCTGGCCGCCGACCTGGGGCCCACCGCCTGCTGGCGGGAGGCCGACGTGCGCGACAGCACCGCACTGCGGTCGGCGATCGATGACTGCGCCGAAATCATGGGCGGCATCGACTTCCTTGTCGCCAACGCTGGGGTGGCGGCCTACGGAACCGTGCGGCAGATGGATGAGGCATCGTTCGATCGCGTACTGGACATCAACCTGAACGGCGTCTTTCGAACCCTCAAGCACACAACGCCGCATCTAGAGCGCACCCGAGGTCACGTACTGGTCATCGCGTCCGCGCTGTCGTTCATGCCCCTGGCCGGATTGGCCTCCTACGGTGCGAGCAAAGCCGGAGTCGAAATGCTCACCCTGGCCTACCGCCAAGAGGTGGCGCACCTCGGTGTCACGGTCGGCGTGGTCCACCCCTCATGGATCGACACAGACCTTGTCCGAGGCGCCGACGCGGACCTGCCCTCGTTCCAGGGCATACGCAAAAAGCTGCCCTATCCGGGCAATGTCACCACGAGCGTCGACGAGGCGGCCGGCGCGATCGTCGACGGACTCGCGCGCCGTCGCGCCCGCGTGTACGTACCGCGCGCGGTCGGCGTGGCCAACTGGGCGAAGGGTGCCGTGAACTCACCCCTGACCTGGCGTTGGGCCAGGCGCTTCGCCGCCGAACTGGTTCCGAACTTGGAGCGTGAGGTCGAGGCACTGGGACGACACGACCAGCTCACGCCGGGAATCGACAACAAGCCCACTACCGAAGTCCGACAAACCAAATGACGGCACACCCGGCCGATGCGTCGGTTCGGCGACGACACGATCCGGCACGACTCGCGTGACCATCAGGAGACAGACATGAACGACACGATGCAGGCCATCAGCCAGCACGAGCTCGGCGGACCCGACGTGCTCCAGCGCGTCACCCTGCCGATCCCGGCGCCTGGCATCGGCGAGGTCGTCGTCCGAGTACACGCCGCCGGCGTCAACCCGGTCGACGCGTTGGCTCGCCAGAGCGGCCTGTTCGTCAGCGAGCTGCCGTTCGTGCTCGGTTGGGATATCTCGGGCCACGTGGTGGCAGTGGGCCCGGGTGTGACCGTGCATCAGCCCGGCGACGAGGTGTTCGGCATGCTGCCATTCCCGCACGGCCACGGCGCCTACGCCGAGTACGCCGTCGCTCCGGCCCGCGTGCTCGTCCCGAAACCGCAGCGTCTCGATCACATCCAAGCCGCCGCCCTCCCCTTGGCTGGTCTCACCGCTTGGCAGGCCCTCGTTGATACGGCTCGCATCGACCAAGACAGTCGCGTATTGATCAACGGTGCGGCCGGCGGTGTCGGACATCTCGCAGTGCAGATCGCGAAAACCCGTGGCGCACATGTCATCGCATTGGCTTCGGCACAGGACGCCGACTTCGTCGCCGTAGTGGGCGCCGACGAGGTGATCGACTACACCACGACCGATTTCACCCAAGCCGTCAAGGAAGTCGACGCCGTCCTCGAGGTCATCGGCGGCGACTACCCCGCCAAGGCCTTGGAAGTTCTCAAACCCGGCGGCATCCTGGTTTCGACTTTGCCTCCCACGGTCGCTGCGCTGGAAAAGGATGCGGCCGCGCGCGGCATCCGGGTGGCCGGGCTATTCGTCGAGGCCGACCGGCTCGGCATGACCGCCCTGGCCGAGTTCGCCGCCACCGGCGAACTCATCCCCGCTGTCGCCGCGACCTTTCCCCTCGAGCAGGCCGCTGCCGCCCACGCCACCAAGAGCGGACCCGGCAAGACCGTACTCACCCTGGCCTGACGCTTGCACTGGAAATGACCGACCCGAACTGTCCGACAACCCCGCCATCAGCAATCGCGACTCCGATCAGAGATCGCTGGGCCGAGCTGCATGCCGCCGCAGTAAGCGCTCTGACCGAGGCGGTGCGGCACGAGCCCGGCGGCGAACCGATCGACTTCGGCGAATTCCTGGCCAGTGTTCTGGAAACCGTGGCCGCCAACGTCGGCAGCGTCGCGCGGCTCGTCGCGGGACGATCGAACAGCAACGAGGCAGCCTGCATCCATAGCCTCGCCGGTGGCGAATCGGCCACCCCCGAATGGCTCGCGCCGGGTCGATCGGAGCCCGTCGTCGTACCACTCGATATCTGGGATATTTTCGGCAACAACGGAATTGGAGAATCCGACGGTCCGCTCTCGAAGACACTCCAGCGATATCAGCATTACACCGCTGCGTTCGAAGCGGCGGTAGTCGTCGAGAGCGCGCGGCTCGGCCTGACAGTACCGGTGACGGTGCAGACCATCACCGATCCCGAGATGGCGTTGCGAGCCGCCGGCGGCGCGGATGCCATCGCCGCCCGGCTACGGGCTTACGCGATCGAGGCCGCGGCGAGGGTCCTGCTCACCGAGGGCAGTCCCACCGACGGAGTTACCGAGGATTGATCGACTCGTAGAAGCGCAAGGCCGCGTCGTGCGAGACCTGAGCCCGACCCCGCTCGTCTCCGAGGCCGACCGAAAAGTTGACACCCATCGGCAGCATCACCTGCACAACCGCGTCGCTGAAGTCGGCGAAGTGCTCGGCCAATTCGAGGGTGATATAGCCGTGCACATAACTCCACAACTGAGCGGCGACCACCCCGGGTTCCTGCTGCTCGACCCGGCCCGAGTCCACAAGCCGTTGGCACGCTTCGACTATGTGCGCGTAGGCGTTTCGGAAGGCAGGAGACCGCCCGCTGAAACGAATATCGGAATCCCCCATCGGCCGGTATGTCGCGCGCGTGGACAGACCGAACATCAGGTCATAGAGGTGCGGGTTCTCGCGGGCGACCTGTCGACATGTCAACGCCATCGTGAAGAGATCTGCGATCGGATCCGCCGTCACCGGCATTTGGGAAAACGCCCTGTCGAGTTCCTTGAATCCTCGATCGACGACGGCTCGGACGAGCTCCGGGATCCCGCCGAAGTGACTGTAGACCACCATCGTCGAGAGCCCGGTCGCCGACGCCACCGCGCGGGCTTTGATGGCCGAGGGCCCCTGCTCGGCCAGCAGACCGATCGTCGCTTTGACGAGGCGGTCCGGCACGCTTTCGATCGTCGAATCCTCTGACACATTCCTCATATTTCCACCTGACTCCACACCACCCGGGCCCCGAGCCCGGTCGTATGGCTCTTGCCACACATCCTGTAACTTCGTTATAGTAGTCGTGTAACTTCGTTATTGGCAGCGTGGCCAGGCATCCGCTCGCCGATCCCGATCAACTCACCACGGAGGCAGAGTCGATGAGACATCACAGCAAGGGGCACCTCGATATCGAGGATCGCGGCTCCGTTTTGATCGCGCGCGTCGACGGCGGGCCGCACGGGTTGTTCGGCCTCGAGATCTCCAACCAACTAGAAGCGTTGGTGGACCGGGCCGACCGCGACCCGAGCGTGCACGCGGTCGTCTTCACCGGGGCACATCCCGAACGGTTCGTCAGCCATGCCGATGTCCGCTGGCTGCAGGAGGGCGGCGCCGCGGTGCCCCCGGTCAACCGACTCGGCGCCTCCGTCCTCGCACGTACCGCCAAGAATGTCGACCGGGCCCGCCTGGGTCCCCTGGTGAACCGCACCCCGATGGGGCCCGCGGTCGAGCTCGAGCGCCTGCACACGACATTCCTGCGGATGAACCGCAGCGGCGTCATCTTCATCGCCGCTCTCAACGGTTCGGCCCTCGGCCTCGGCGCGGAGTTCGCCTGGGCGAACGATCTGCGAGTAATGGCCGACGGTGATTTCTTCATCGGCCAACCGGAGGTCCTCCTCGGCATCATGCCGGGCGGTGGTGGCAGCCAGCGGCTGACTCGCCTGATCGGCACCCACAAGTCCTTGGTCGCGATTCTCGAAGGTAAGCCGTTCACGCCCGCGCAGGCTCTCGCCAACGGGGCCGTCGACGCCGTGGTCCCGCAGGACGAAGTCGTCACGCGGGCGGTCGAACTCGCAGAACATTTCGGCTCTCGGACGAAGGGATCGGTCGAGGCCATCAAGCGGGCGGTGTATTTCGGCGGGTCGATGTCGTTGACGGACGGCCTGCACGTCGAGCGCACCGAATTCCTCGCCACCGCGCTGTCGAAAGAAGGGCAGCAACTGATGCTCGACTACATGGAGAGCACCGAATCCAACGGTGAACTCCCCCTCTACAACCCCGACATCTACAAGCAAGCGCTCGAACTGGGCACGGTGCCCGGGCATCGCTCGACGAACGGACGATGACACCAGCTATGGCCGCCAAGAAGCCCTTCACCCGTCAAGACGTCTATTTCTCCTCCGGCACCAGCACCTGCTCGGCGTGGCTCTACCTCCCCACCGGTGTCACCTCGCCACCGGTCGTCGTCCTCGGGCACGGTCTCGGCGCGACCCGCGAAATGCGCCTGGATGCCTTCGCTGAACGTTTCGCCAAGGCCGGGATCGCCTGCTTGGCCTTCACCTATCGGCACTTCGGCGACAGCGGCGGCCAACCTCGGCAGCTGCTGTCGATCAAGAAGCAGTTGGAAGACTGGGATGCCGCCATCGACTATGTGCGGGCCCGTCGTGACGTCGACGGCGCACGAATTGCGGTGTGGGGCAGCTCCTTCGGTGGTGGCCACGCCATCACCGTCGCTTCGCGCCACCCCGAACTGCGCGCGGCCGTGGCCCAGTGCCCGTTCACCGACGGTTTGGCCTCCGCGCTCGCCCTGGGCCCGATCGCGTCACTCAAGCTCGCTCCGGTACTGGCCCGGGACCTGACCGCTATGGCCCTCGGCCGCCCGCCAGTGACAATCCCCCTCGCCGCGTCCCCCGGTTCGCTCGCTCTGATGAACGCCCCCGACGCACTTCCCGGCTACGAGGCACTGATTCCCCCAGGGACGACATTCGTGAACGAGGCGGCGGCGCGGGTCATTCCGACCATCGCCGCATACCGGCCCGGGCGGGCGGCGAAAGACATCACCATCCCAATCCTGTTCTGCGTCAGCAACACCGACACCGTCACCCCGCCCGCGCAGACCCTCCGATACGCGCGCACCGCGCCCCGGGGGGAGATCAAGACCTACGACGCCGGACACTTCGACTTCTACCTCTGCGATGCTTTCGAGGCGTTGGTCACGGATCAGATCGAGTTCCTTACCCGCCACCTCGCCTCGGCACCCGTCATTTCGATTCCGGCACCGGATCGCGCCACATCAAGGTAGGTACGCTCGCGATGAATTTTGCTTCACTGCCCGACCGCCGCGCCGAACTGGATCCGCATGGGCCCGCGCTCTCCGACGGCTCGCAGTCGCTCACCAATGCCGAGCTGCTGGACCGCGTCCGAGCCGCATCTGAGCACCTTCGATCGCTCGGGATCGGCCCCGGCGATGTCGTGGCTCTCCAGTTGAAGAACCGAATCGAGTTCGTACTGCTGTTGTTCGGGGCCTGGCGGCTGGGCGCCACCATCACACCCGTCAATCCGAGCCTGACCGACAACGAGGTGGTTCGGCAGCTCGACGACTCGGGCGCCCGCCTGCTCGTGGTCGAGGACGACATCACACCGGCGGGCGGCATCACCACGCTCACCGTGGGCGATCTGTACACCGGCGCCGCCAGCTCGGGTCTCGCATCAGAGCATTCGTCCGCGTTGGACCTGCTGTATCAAACCGCGGTGGAGTGGATTCAACAGCCGCAGGTCGACTCGTCCGCGCTGGCTCTGCTCATCTACACGAGCGGCACGACGGGCGTTCCGAAGGGCGTAATGCTCGACCACGGCAATATCGACGCCATGGCGGCTATGGGCGTCGAGTCACTGAGCGTCGGACCGACCGACCGGTGCCTGCTGATCCTGCCGCTGTTCCACGTCAACGGGATCGTGGTCAGCATCCTCACGCCGCTGCTCGCCGGTGCGAGTGTCGTCATCGCGGGCCGGTTCGATCCCCGAACCTTCTTCGACCTCGTCGAATCCGAGCGTCCGACCTTCTTCAGCGGCGTGCCGACGATCTACAGCATTCTCGCCGCGCTTCCGGACAGTGTCCGGCCGGACACATCGTCGTTGCGTTTCGGAATCTGCGGCGCGGCACCGGCTTCTGCCGAGTTGCTGACCCGGTTCGAGGCTCGGTACGGGTTCCCCCTCATCGAAGGCTACGGCCTGTCCGAAGGCACATGCGGCACCACCATCAACCCGCTCGCGGGCCCTCGCCGAGCCGGGACCGTGGGAATTCCCTTCCCAGGGCAGGAGATTCGCATCGTCGACGACTCCGGCACCGAGGTGGCGCCGGGCATGGACGGTGAGCTGGTGGTCCGAGGTCCCAACGTCATGCGGGGTTACCTCGGCCGTCCGGACGAAACCGCCCGTGTCATTGTCGACGGCTGGTTGCATACCGGTGACGTCGGCCATGTCGACGCGGACGGTTATCTGACACTGGTCGGGCGATCGAAAGACATGATCATCCGCGGTGGCGAGAACATCTACCCCAAGGAGATCGAGGACGTCCTGGTCGGCGACTCGTCGGTCCTCGAGGCCGCCGTGATCGGCGTACCCGACGAAAAATGGGGAGAGATCGTCGTCGCCTACGTGCAGCCACGACCGGACTCGACGATCGATCCCGCCGCGTTGAAAGCACTGTGCGCCGAGCGACTGACGCCCTACAAGCGTCCGACCACGTTCGTCGTGGTGGACGCCATCCCGAAGAACGCGGTCGGCAAGATCGACAAAGTCTCGCTACGGACAGCCCACGCCACAGCCGGGGCGTGACGGCCTCGTTCTCACGGGCTACTTCGACGATGACCCGCCGCGGAATCTCCTGCGGCGGGTTACTTTTATGCGGTGCCCAACAGCGCCAGGGCATTCCGGATGCCCTGATCCAGCAGCTCGTCGGCGAGTCGACGATCGTCGACCGCGCGGGAAAGCTGCAGCGTACCGGCCATCATGGCGAAAACACCGAGCACCGACACGCGTGCCGATCCTGGATCATCCGGCGACAGCAGAGCCGCGATGTCATCGATGACTACCAACACGCCGTCGGTGTACACCCGCCTCGTCGCATCCGAGCAACGCCCGATCTCATCGAGCAGCGCAGCCGAGGGACAGCCGTCCGCGCGACTGTCGCGGTGGTCCGGCGAAAGATACCAACGCACGAACTGCTCCAGTCCGGCTCGGTCTCGCACCTGTGCACCGATGCTCGCCCTCTGCTCACGCAGCTGATCGGCTACCGCGTTCGCGACCAGATCGTCTTTGGACGCGAAATGCGCATAAAAGGCGCCGTTGGTGAGCCCCGCATCTTTCATCAGAGTGGCGACCCCCGAGCCATCGATGCCGCTGCGCTTGAACCGACGACCGGCCGCCTCGATGATCCGACGCCTCGTCGCTTCCTTGTGCTCACTCCCGTAGCGCATCCCACACACTCCTTCGACGCCAGGACAACCATTTTGCCCCTGGCCGCTCTCACTAGATTATATTATGATCGTAATCCAATGCGGATAGGCGTCGATCGGCGAGAGCAAGCCAGCAGCGCTCATCCGCAAGCAGTGGAGGTGGTCGACCACCTGATAGCGCGCAACCCTTTGTCCAGCCGAACCGCAGGTTCGACCCGAACCCCGCAAAGGCCATCAGCTGGGCCGCGCCTCTATCCGCGCAAACGAATCCGGCTCGAGGCCGACCAGCCGAAAGGAATACCGCTATGAGCTCCCTACACGACCCGCTGACACTGCCCTGTGGCCAGGTGCTGCCCAATCGGATCATGAAGGCCGCGTTGAGCGAAGCGCTGGGCAACAAGAAGAACTCGCCCGACGGCCGCCTGGAACAGCTCTACGCGACCTGGAGCCAAGGTGGGTACGGCTTGCTCATCACCGGCAATGTCATGGTCGATCGCACGCAACTCGGCGAGCCCGGCAACGTCGTCATCGAGGATGAGCGCGATCTCGACGCACTGACCCGCTGGGCCAAGTCGACGAAGGATGCGGGTGTCCCGATCTGGGTGCAGCTCAACCACCCGGGACGGCAGTCGAACCCGCTCGCTCTCGGGCACACCCCCGTCGCCCCCAGCCCGATCCCGCTCAACATGCCCGGCGCAACTACACCCCGTGAGCTGACGCCCGCCGAGATCGAGGACATCATCGAGCGTTTCGCGGCTGCGGCAGTTGTGTGCGAGACCGCGGGTTTCGACGGCGTGCAGGTGCACGGCGCGCACGGATACCTTGTGGCACAGTTTCTTTCGCCGTTGTCGAACCAACGCGACGATGACTGGGGCGGTGACCCCGAACGACGCATGCGCTTCGCACTCGAGGTCGTGCGCCGCATCCGCGCGCGGGTGTCACCGGGTTTCGCGGTGGGCATCAAGCTCAACTCTGCCGACTTCCAGCGCGGCGGGTTCACCGAGGAAGAGTCCCGCGACGTCATCGCGGCATTGGCGCGCGAGGGCCTCGATCTGATCGAGGTCAGCGGTGGCAGCTACGAGGAGCCGGCCATGATGGGCACGGCCGCGGCCAGTACCCGGGCTCGGGAGGCCTACTTCCTGGAGTACGCCCACACGGTTCGCGCCCTCGTCGGCGACATCCCGCTGGCGGTCACAGGCGGTTTCCGGTCCCGCGCCGCGATGGACGATGCGGTCCACTCCGGAGAGTGCGATGTGGTCGGCATCGGCCGACCGACCGCGACGACGACCGACGCCGCCGACGTAATCCTCGCGGGGCGAGCACCAGCCCTCACCGCGCATCGGGTGCAAGCCGGCATGCGCGGCGTCCTGGGCAAAATCACCGATCTCAAGGGGCTCGACGGATTCCTCGATCTCGGCTGGCACACCGACCAGTTGCATCGTGTGGGCGCCGGTCTGGCGCCGGATCTGAATCGGGGACGCATCGCCACCGCTCTCGCGCTGCTGCGCCGGAACGGCCGGGCATCTTTCGGAAGCAAGCGCGGGCTCTAGCCAGCGCGCTCGTACTCCTCGGCAGCGAGACCAGGGCAGACGAAGTACTGGCCGATGACATCTCCAGACAGGGCTTGCCGGGGACATCGCGACGCAATACCCGCAGTCGGCAGGCTGACACCAGCACCTAAGAAGTCGAAACCATCGCTGCGACAAAGGAGTTGCTGTGCTCGGTAGGCAGAGCAGGTCATCACTCGTCGGGAAAGTCGCCGTCATCACCGGCGGCGCGAAAGGCGTGGGCGCCGCGACCGCGCAGCGCCTGATCGATAAGGGCGCAGCCGTGGCGATCGTCGATCTCCCGGAAACCGTGCAGCCGGAAGAGCCGCGCATGATCACGCTGTCCGGCGATGTCACGCGGCTTTCCGATATGACCGAAGCCGCCGACAAGGTTCTCGACCACTTCGGCCGGATCGACATCGTCATCGCCAACGCGGGCGTCGCAGCACGCGGAGCGACCCTGCGCGCATCATCGTCCGGAGTCGTCGACCGGCTGCTCGACGTCAATATCCGCGGTGCGCTCAATACCGTCCACGCCTGTTTGCCCAGCGTCATCGACAACAGCGGACACGTTGTGCTGCTGTCGTCCGTCTTCGCCTACCTCAATGGCGTCGGAACGATTCCCTACGCCATGAGTAAGGCGGCGATCGAGCAGTTGGGCCGCGGACTGCGCGTCGAACTGTCGGCCTATGACGTCAGCGTGACGACGGCGTATTTCGCGATGATCGACACGGACATGATCCGGCGCAGCGTCGATGCCGACCCCGCGGCTACGGCGCTGCTCGACACCTTGCCGCGCGTTCTGCACAAACGCATCACCACCGAGCAGGCCGCAAGGGCGATCGTCGCAGGTATTGCCCGCCGCAATGGTCGTGTGGTCCGCCCACGCCGTTGGGCGGCGGTCTCCTCGCTGCGCGGCGTGCTCGGCCCTGCCATGGACGCGCACATGTCTCGACATGCGGGCACCCAGAGCATCGTGCGGGAGCTGGATGTCCGACACGGCCAGGATCGCTTGACGACCTGATCGGCAGCACACGAGAGGTAGCCATCGACGGCCACCAGTGAGGAGTGACCTATGACCACATACAAAGACGCACCAACCAGAACTATCGATATCGGCGGAACACGTTTCGCATACCGACAGCTGGGCCCAGCCTGATCGACGCCGCGATCAATCAGCCGATCGAGTAGGCATTCAGAGCAAAGAAAAGTGCGAGCATGGCCAGTGAAGTCGGCCCCATCAGGCCAGCCGACAGTGGGGCCGTTGGCTCCGGGCCTCCCGGGGGGCGATGGTCAGCACATGCACAACCGCCCCAACCGCCAGCGGTACCGGCCGGTCGAGGCGGCCTTTCAGGATTGACGTCGTGCAGGTCCTTCTAGCATCAGTCGAGCGTGATGACGACCTTGCCGGCTTTGACTTTGCCGCTCTCGACATAGGCGAGCGCGTCGAGGGTCTTATCGAACGCAAAGGTCGAGTCGAGGACCGGACGGAGATGACCCGCGTCATAGAGGGCGCCGAGCTCGCGGAGCTGCGCACCACTGGCCCGCATGAAGAAGAACGAGTAGCGCACACCGAGCTTCTTCGCGGCCGCACGGACCTTGCGGCTCAGGAACGACATCACGAGCTTGAAGGGCGCGGGGGCGCCGAGCTGCTTTGCGAATCCGGAATCGGGAGGGCCCGCGACGCCGATCGCCAGGCCGCCGGGCTTCAACACGGTGAGCGACTTCAACAGGTTCTCGCCGCCGAGCGAATCCAGCACGAGATCGTAGCCGGAGACGACCTGCGAGAAGTCCTGCTTGGTGTAGTCGATGACGACGTCGGCGCCAAGATCGCGGACGAGTTTCTCGCTGGCGCCGGTGGCGGTGGTCGCCACGTACGCCCCGAGATGCTTGGCGAGTTGGATCACGGTGGATCCGAGGCCTCCGGCGCCCGCGTGGACGAGGACCTTCTGCCCGGGCTTGACCTGAGCCTTTTCGACCAGGATCTGCCAGGCGGCGAGTGCGACCAGGGGAACGGCGGCGGCTTCTTGCACACTGAGTGAGGCCGGTTTGGGCGCGACATCGCTCTCGTCGATCGCGATGTACTCGGCAAAGGTCCCGATGCGCAGGTCGCGGGGGCGTGCGTACACCTCGTCGCCGACTTTGAAGTCGCGGACGCCCGCACCGACCTTGGTCACCACGCCGGCGACGTCGTGGCCGAGCACGAAGGGGGTCTTGTACTTCAGCAGCTGTTTGAACTCACCGTTGCGGACCATCTTGTCCAGCGGGTTGATGCTGGCAGCCCGCACCCGGACCATGACGTCATTCTTGCCAACCTTCGGCTCGGCTACCTCGGCGGCGCGGAGCCCGTCTTTGCCGTACTTCGCGACGACGAATGCCTTCATGTCTGCCCTTTCCTCAGCGACTCGGTTGGAGGCACCGGTGTGACCTCGCGATGTAGCGTCGTCCTGATGCCGACTCCAGTAAGTATAACTTCGTTATTCAGTCAGGTGCAAGGCGGCCTCCATCATGTTGCCGAACGTGTAATCGACCTAGATGAATGCGGGTGACGCCAGGTATCCGGCCAGCTCTTGGCCGAGCAGTGCCGCGAACTCGATGGTTGCGAGGTCGCCTGCGCTCGGTCCCATTGCCTGAAAGTCCGATGGGAAGTCCGCTCTTGCCCCTTCGCGCCGGGATCGCCGTAGCCGGGCCACCGGAGACATCGGCAACCTTACACCTGACCCCGCAACCGCCCGACCCCGCACTCGCGGCTATTGCCACGCTTCCTGTAACTTCGTTATGTTAGGTCTGTAACTTCATTATTGAACATCCGACCTCGTCCATCGTGGTCGACGCCATCCCCAAGAACGCGGTCGGCAAAATCGACAAGGTCTCGCTCCGGGCATCCATCCCGGAGCCGCAGCACGGTCGTGACAACCGGTGGCCACTACCAGTGGTTCTGGACGATTCGGGTTGGGCGATACCGCATTCCAGTCGATCCTGGATCGGTCGCACTCCCAGACCTCGGGCGAGGTCCGCCAAGAGCTCGTGAAGCTCTGCGTCGCCCGAATCGCCACCCGAAGCGCTGTGGGTGGCTCGTTATCCCTTGCGCGACATGCGCGAAGTACCCCGCCCACTGAAGGAAACGTCCATGACCCTGCCGCCCATCCTGTCCGAACGCCTGCGCCTGCCCGCGGTCGCGTCCCCCATGTTCATCGTTTCCGGACCGGATCTGGTGATCGCGCAATCGCGGGCTGGGATCGTGGGCTCGTTCCCGTCGCTCAACGCGCGACCCCAGTCACAGTTGCGGGAATGGCTGGTGCGGATCAATGAAGACTTGGCCAAACACGATGCCGACAATCCCGATCAGCTCTCCGCTCCGTATGCGGTGAATCTCATTGTGCACAAAAGCAACAACCGGCTCGAAGAAGATCTGGCCACTCTGGTCGACTTTCAGGTGCCGATCGTGATCACCTCGCTCGGCGCGCGGCCGGACGTCAATGCGGCCGTGCACTCCTACGGCGGCATCGTGCTGCACGACGTCATCAATAATGTGTTCGCGCGCAAGGCCGTCGAGCGCGGTGCCGACGGCCTCATCGCGGTCGCCGCCGGCGCGGGCGGGCACGCCGGCGCGCAATCCCCCTTCGCACTGGTTCAGGAAATCCGAGCCTGGTTCGACGGTCCGCTCCTGCTTTCGGGGGCTATCGCCCACGGCCGCTCCATCCTGGCTGCCCAAGCCGCCGGGGCGGACCTCGCCTACATCGGATCCGCCTTCATCCCCACCGACGAGGCCAACGCCGTCCCCGGCTACAAACAAATGATCATCGACTCGACCGCCGCCGATATCGTCTACTCGAACCTGTTCACCGGAGTCCATGGAAACTACCTCCGAAACAGCATCGCCGCTGCCGGAATGGACCCCGACAATCTCGGCCAATCCGACCCGTCCAGAATGGATTTCGGCACCGGCGACACTCTCGGAGAGGGCGCGAAGCCGTGGCGCGACATCTGGGGCTCGGGGCAGGGCATCGGCGCGAGCACCGCCGTCACGCCCGTGGCCGACGTGGTCGACCGACTTGCCCGTGAGTACGCCGATGCGAAGGCCCGCCTCAGGCAGCTCTAGAAGAGCCCAGGATCCTGACGGCGGATCCGCAGGCGGATTCGACCGCGCAAGCACTCCTCCCCAGGGAATTTCGGAGTATAGCCGCGGCCATACCGGAAGTAGCCCGAGAAGCACAGCAGAAAGTTCGCGAAAAACGTTACCGGACACCGGTATCGGTGCGTTCCGCCGTGAAAAGCCAGCGTCGCGCGACGGACGACCATTCCGCTCCAACCACCCGGTGGCCGAACCTGATGTGCCGGTCAACCGGCACCAGGCGCGCCTGTTCGCCGTAGGCCTGGTCGGCGCCAGCCAACTCGCTGCACAGTACTGGCTCGATACAGGTCGCTCCGTTCCGAAGACCGATGCGATAGCCACCGTCGTCGCACTGTGCTGGGGCGGACTATCGCAGGTGTCGTTGCGCGATACAGCATGACCGATGGTGCGCTGTCACAGCGCGCCCTTTCCTTGTCCACCGCTCGAATCAGCAAGGCGTCTCACGTCGATGTGAGTCGTTTCTGGTTGTCAGCGAATATTTGTTGCGCCGACCGATGTTTGGAAGCATGAAGATCGTGAAAGCTCGCCCCTTGGCCTTGATCGACGACACCGATCGCCTCATCGAGTATTCGACCGCCATGGACCGGATGCAGGCACTGTGGCAGGAGCGTGTCGAGGACCGCCGACCAGATACGCTGTGGCTGCTCAGCCACGAGCCGACATTCACTATCGGCCGTCGCACCCCCGAGGCCCATCTGCCCGCACCAGGGACCGCCATCCCGGTGATCGAGACCAATCGCGGCGGGCAGCTCACCTATCACGGTCCTGGGCAGCTGGTCGGTTACCTCGTGGTCAAGTTGCGTCAGGGCGAAGGTGTCGTCGATTACATCCGCGAGGTCGAGTACAGGATGATCGCGACGCTGGACGCGCTCGGCATCGCCGCCGAACGCCGAGAAACACCACCTGGTTCCGAGCCACTGACCGGGGTGTGGACGAGTAGAACCGGTCGCAAGATCACCTCGATCGGCATGCGGGTGGGCCGCAACGTCTCCACACACGGATTCGCGATCAACGTCGCCGGCGACCTGGGCCCGTGGCAGATGGCCATCCCCTGCGGGATGTCGGATGTGGACATGACATCGGTCGAGCGCGAGCTGGCCAACCAACCCGCGCCCACTTTGGATAAGGTCGCGATGGCGGTCGCCACAGCATTCGAAGCAAGGATTATCAGCGGGGCGACTTCAGAAGAGTAACTCGGTCGCAGAACACGCTGCCGTTCAGCCGGTTTCCCTGCGCCGTTCGCCACAAACATGCCCGGAATCGTCAGAATCAGTGAGCCCTTGCCAGATTCACCGAGTCGGACCAAAACAGCCGCAGGTTAGGATGTGACAACACAACTAGTCGTTCACCGACTTCCGGGGATCGATCCGTCCGCAGAGAACGGTGCTAAGACATGGCGGCCGCCTGAATTTCAGGCCCGCCTGCAGATTCTGCCGCCGTCGATCTTCTTACTCACGTCGTACTCGCAGCACATCCAAGTCCAACCCGCGTATCGGGCCACGCGCTCTCACCAGGAAGTCTGCCGCCAATCCACTTGTTGCAAAGGAGTTTTCCCGTGCGCTCTCTGTCTGATCGGTCGAATGACCCGCCCCAGGTAATCGCATCGAATCCCGCACCCCTGCGCTACTCAAACCCACAACCGGCATTAACAGTGAGCCAAGCGACGTAATTTGCTGTCCGCCTGCGTATGTCGCTGTACCGATAAACGCGAGGTGAGGGCATGCTTCCTGCCTGACGTAATCCGTTGCCGTACAATTGTGTACGCGAACGTGTGTGATCACCCTACACACGATCGCCTGCCCCGATGGGTGCCGCGGTCACGTTCGCGTTTGTAGCAGCCAGTCTGTTCACAATCATGCAGAGACCATCTGACCCGCGGCCGAGTACTGCTCATCTGATCAGTGATCTGGCGCTACGCGAGACCGTACTCACGAGCAGCCCGAATCGTCGGCACGATAGCCTCATTGAGGTACAATGTGGAGTCGCTGGTACCCCAATTCTGCGTTCCGCTAAGAACGGAGGGATGGGTGAATTTTTCCCACACCGGCCTACCCGGCAGAATGTAAACAAGCCCCGCCCTCCCTGCACAAAACTGTTGCGACGCTTGGGAAATCATCTCCGGTCCGTTGCCCATCGGCGGTGTTACAAAACCGATCTGTTTCCAATGCCAGGAAAACAGATCGGTTTTCGAACCGCAAGTTACTCGGCAGTCTGTGACTATGACCGACCCGACAACGCCGACACGGGTGGCAGCCGTTGGCGCCACCTCGACGCGCGACCGGTTACTCGACACCGCCGCGCAGCTGTTCTACGAACAGGGCGTCCACATCGGCGTCGACATGTTGTGCCGCGCCGCCGGGGTATCCAAACGTTCGATGTACCAGCTGTTCGACAGCAAGGATGATCTGGTGGCGGCCAGTCTGCTGGAACGCACGGCGCACGACTATCAGGCCGCACTGCTACCAGCCGAAGACGACGAACGCCCGCCGCGAACACGGATTCTGCATGTCTTCGAACGATTGGAAGCCCTAGAGCAGCAGCACGAATTCCGTGGCTGTCCGTTCGTCGCGGCGGCGGTCCAAGTCAAGTCACCCGAGCATCCGGCGAGCCTGGTCGCCCCTTGGCAGAAGGACAAGCTGACGCGTTCTTCCAACAGGAAGCCGAACGTAGCGGCGCAGCCGACCCGGCCCAGCTAGCCAGACAGCTGACCCTCATATTCGACGGAGCCAGCGCCAGGTCTGTCGTACAGACACAGCGTCTCTACAGTCTCGCCGTCGCGACCGCCAGCACATTCCTCGATGCCGCCGGCGTCCGCGATTCCCTGCCTGACAACCGCTGACCTACCGCCTACCGGAAGATTACCCGACATCTGGCCGGGTACCGAATATCGTTGTCGCACTGGCCATTCCGTACCGCTTTAGCTACGGACGCCAACTCAGGCCGTCGCCGCCGTGCCAAGCGTCCAACGTCCCCAGTTCGAGGACGCGGAAACCGTCAGCCCGTTCGGAACGAGAGCGAGCCGACCTCGACACCGACGACATCCCCGCCCTACCGGTCATGCTGGTCGGCGTATTGCAGGCAACCGAGTCGAATGACGAGTGGCGCAGATACCTCACATTGATCATGGATGCGACCAAACCAGCGATCACACCGCGGGTGCACTTGCCGAGGACTTCGCGGCAGGACCGCAAGCTCGCCGAACTGACGCGCTCCAGAGATCGCGTTCCCAGTCTTTCAGCGACAGTAGCCTTCCCCCTAGAATCGGTGATTATTTTAATATAGATTATTTTTGTAAGCAGTCGACGGTTGACCGTCGACCCGCACCGAAGGATGCTCATGAACGCTCGAGTCAGGAATATCTGCGCGCTGGGCGGGCCCGCAGCGCTCATAGTCACCCTCATCGGATGGGCGATCGCGGGCATGCTTCCGGTACCGCTGAGCCCGTCGGCTTCGGCCGAGGAGGTCATGCGCTTCTACACCGAAGACCCGACCCGGGTGATGATCGGTTTTGTCACAGCCTCGGTGGGTGTGGCGTTGATGCTGCCGATGTTGGCGCTCATCTCTATGCATATGCTGCGCATGGAAGGGCGGACGCCGCTACTGACCTTTGTTCAGCTGATCGCCGCCGCGGTCACAGTCATCATCAACACAATTCCGCAGATGCTGTTCGCGCTCATGGCATTTCGTAGTGATCGCGATCCGCAGACCCTCCAATTGATGAACGACATCACCTGGATGATCCTGTTCACGCCGATCATGCCGTTCATCATTCAAAACGTCGCGATCGGCACCGCCGTGCTGAGCGATAAGCACGCCATTTTCCCGCGCTGGAGCGGCTATCTCAATCTGTGGGTCGCCTTCGCGTTTGTTCCCGACGTGCTCGCGTACTTCTTCCTGTCCGGCCCGTTCGCATGGAACGGCATCTTCGTGTTCTGGCTGGCTCTCGGCGCGTACGGCGCATTCCTCGTCGGGATGTGTTTCGCTGTCCGCCAAGCGAATTCCACGCTCGACGCGGCCCTCGGCGAACCGGCGCGGGCAACCGCGTGACAGCGGCAGGATCCTTCGCCGCTGTCGAGCTCCCCGCGTTTGTCTGGGACGAGAGCGAACCGCGGTCGGCGGTCGATACCCCGAAACAACCCGGCAATGGCGATACACCGGGCGAGCTGGGACTGTGGGTTTTCATCCTCGGCGACATGACGTTGTTCGGTCTCTTCTTCGCCGTCTTCCTGTGGGAGAACCGACGCGATCGGCTGGCCTTCGCCGAGTCGGCCGCGCACCTTCATCGCTCGATCGGCGCCGTCAACACTCTTGTGCTCCTGCTGAGTTCCTACCTCGTCGTCATCGCATTGCACGCGCACCGACGGGGATCGACGTCGAAAGCACGCGCCGTGCTGGTCGCTGTTCTGGGGTGCGCCACAGTGTTCGCCGCATTGAAGCTCGTCGAGTACAGCACCGCGATCACGTCGGGCCACGTCGTCACCAGCAACATGTTCTGGACGTTCTACTTCGTCTTGACCGGAATTCATCTACTGCATGTGCTGATAGGCGCAGTTCTGGTGACGCTGTGGCGCAAGAAGTGCCGCTCCGACCGGAGCGCGACCAGCGCCGGTCGGTTTCCCGAGATCGCCGCCGTGTACTGGCACATGGTCGACCTGCTGTGGGTCGTGATCTTCACACTCCTCTACGTGGAATGTTTCGCATGAACGCACTCGATATCCCAAGTAGGACGACGTGGGTTTGGATCGGCCTGGTCGCCGCTACCTGTGTGACGTGGTGGTTCGGCGTCGATCACCCACTCGCGTCTATAGGCGTCGAGTTCGCGTCCGCGAGCGCGGTGACCATCGCGTTCGCCAAGGCGTTCTTCATCGGATCGGAATTCATGGAGCTGCGATCGGCGCCCCGGGCGCTGCGGCGGGCGTTCGAGTGCTGGGTCGTCGTGGTCGGCGCAGCCGCCGTAATCCTGTCGGTTTTCTGAACCACGCATGTGATCGCGGGGGCGGCGGCTAACGCCACTTGTTCCGCCGCTCCCGCCGATGCGACATCACCCCTACCATTGTCACCGTACCGGCCACGATGAGGAAGTAGGGCCGCGTACAGGGCGAGCAGTATCGTCATCTCGGGACAGGTGATTCGATGACTGCTTTCCCGATGATCGATCCCTGTTCGAGCGCGGTCAACGCGACGCCTGCGTCGGCCAACGAGTAGCGCGCGCTCACATATGGCCGCAATCCCGACGCGACCAAGTAGCTCAGGGCAGCCATCGACTCCGCGAAAGCGGAAGGGCGACCACATGGTCAGCGCCGAGCGCGGCGAGTTGCTGTGCGACACCCTGCCGACGCGCCACCGCGATCACGGTGGCGCCCAGTGCCTTTGCGATCTGGATCGCGGCGGTGCCGACGCCGCCGGCCGCACCGAGAACGAGTACGCTCTGGCCTGGACGGACGTCCGCACGGCGCGTCATCGCGAAATGCACCGTCTGGAAGTTCGCCGGCAATGCGGCGGCCTCGCCTCAATCGAGTTCGGGCGGCTTCACGGTAACCATCTCGGGAGCGGCGGCAACGAATTCCGCGTACCCGCCCAATTCCGGGCGGAACGCCACCACCTCATCGCCCTGGGATACGGCACCTCCGGCAGGTGCGGAGACAACGACACCGGACACTTCCACGCCAGGGACGAACGGCGGCGACGCGCGCAACTGGTATTTCCCTTGCGTCATCAGCAGATCGGGGAAGTTGACGCCCACCGCGCGGACGGCGACGAGGACCTTGTCATGGACGACGGGCACCGGCAATGCGGTGACGTGCAGGGCCGACGGCCCCGTCAGATCCGTCGCCTGCACGGCCGCCATGAGTGGAACCTCAGACACCGAGACCCACGGGAGAGTCCTTCACGATCTGATCCAGATATTCGCTCATACCGAACAGTTCGGTACCGTCGTCGGTGATCCATCGAGTCTGGTTTTCGAGAATTCGGGTCAACTGCTCGGTGCCCGAGGCGTCACGTTTGCGGTGCCGCAGCGGCACTGTGGCACCGACATCGCCGATCATGCGCCAGCTCCTGCCGTCCGCGGCGACGAGCTCTGCCCGAATGCGGCGCGGCGTGTGGTCCTCACCCCGTTCCGTACTGACGCGCACGTCGGTGCAGCGGTGCACATCTCGGCCATCCCAGACGAATCCGCCCGTCACCGGCTCGCCGTCTTCGACTCCGAAGAACGCTCCCATGAACCCGAACTGCGGACTCGATCCGTGCAGCCAGCGATAGAACCAAGGCGCTTGCCATGACCGCGGGCCCCACGAGTGATCGCGCAATCCCGCGCCGGCGATCTCGAACACGGTGCCGTCCACGGTGATCGATCCCGCGACGGCCATAATCTGCTCGTAGTGGTTCGGAGCGAAAGCGGGACCGTCGCCATCGAAGTTCTGCGCATAGGGTTCGCTGAGTCGAGTGAAGGTCAGACCCACAGCACACTCGACCAGCGGCGTGCTGGCGAGTCTGCGTGGGTCGGAAAGGATTTCGGGCACGTCGAGAAGGTTCACCTCCCCGCGAAAGGTGGCGTGGAGTGTGGTGAACGGCTCCTCGACGTGGAACTCGAGACCGGCGCCCGACATCTTCTCGTTCGTCGTCGCCTCGGGCCGCGCGAATCCGAAGGCCACACTCCCATCAGGCAGGTAGAGGCATATCGTCCGCTCGCCGCGGCCCTCGTTCGGGCGGTTGGCCAATCTCACGAATCCGCTGATCCGATTTCCCGGCGAGTGAAAATGGAAGTACATGGATTCATTGAAGTTGGGCTCGGTCCCGACCGGATGCGTGTAATCGTCTTCGGGCTTCATTGGTAATCTCCTTGGCCTTTCCGGTGCCTGCCGGGGCGCCCGCCGTGGATCAATGCGGCCGCCTCCTCGAGCAGATAGCCGATGGTCGAATCCAGCTCGACGAGGTCGAGCGAACCGTGTTCGCCCATGGCTCCCGATCGGCGTCGCAGCAGAACGCCTTGCAGCAATGTCGCCGCCCGCCAATGCGTGAAAGCGCGATAGTAGTCGATCGAATCCACATTCAGACCGGTTGCCGCACAATACATCTCGATCAGTTCCGCCCGGTTCGGGAAGCCACCGGCGCGCGTCGGGCTCGGCATGATGATCTGCGGTTCGTCGGGACCGCGCCAGTCGTCGAGCAGCCAGGCCAGATCCGCCTGCGGATCACCCAGAGTCGCCAGTTCCCAGTCGAGTACCGCAGTGATCCGGGCGAAGTCGACGAGCAGGTTCGACAGCCGATAATCGCCGTGCGTGATCACCGTCCGCTGCTGCCGGGGCACCCGGTCCGCGAGCAATGACCGGACGTACTGCCAGATCCGATCGTGCGCGGTCTGCTCACCCCACTGTGTCCAGTTCCGGACCGCCCGTCGCATCTGCCGCGGCAGATATCCGGTGTCGGGTCCGAGGTCGTCGAGACCGACGGCCGCCGGTTCGAGCGAGTGCAGGTGCGCGAACACCTCGATCACCTGCCGTCCCAGCGCCGAACGCTGCTGCGGGCTCAGTTCCGCCGCATCGGACTCCGACTCCAGCGGCGCACCGGCCATCCGGGTCATGACGTAGAACGGGCTCGTATCGTCCGTACCGATCACCGTTGGGAGCGGAATACCCGTGTCGGCCAGTGCGTTCAGGATCCGCGCCTCACGTAGCACATCGTGCGCGGTCGGGTCGTGTCCGCCCGGCGGCGGCTCGCGCAGCACCCAGCCGGCTCCCGACTCGTCGCTGATCAAGCTCGTTATGTTCGACTGGCCGAAGCCGATGCGCTCGATCCGCAGCGCGCCGCTCACGTCGGCGCGCTCCGCCAGCCATTTCTGAAGCTGTTCTGCCCGTCCGGCTTTCGTGTTCAGCACCGCTACCTGCCCTCGAAGATCGGCTTGGATTTCGTGATGAAACTGCGTACCGCCCGAGCTGCGTCCACCGTCGCCGCAGTGCGAGCCAGTGCGTCGATTTCGGCGGTCAGCTGTTCGGACAGCGTCGAGGATTCGGAATTCCGGAGCAGGGTACGGACTTCCGCGTAGGCACGCGTCGGTCCAGAGGCCAGGGTTTCGGCCCGGTTCAGCGCGATCTCCTCGAGCTGTTCGGGGTCGACGACCTCGGAGATCAAGCCCCACTCGCGGGCTTCGCGCGCATCGAGGACGCGGCCCTGATACAGCGCCTGCGCCCGGCGCATCCCGACCAGGCGGGGCAGGTACCACGAGGTGCCGCCGTCACCGGACAGTCCCAGCGCCGAGAATCCCGTCGCGAACTTCGTTTCCTCCGCAGCGAGCGCGATATCGGCGCAGTAGACCATGCCGAGCCCACCACCGCCAACGGAGCCATGAACGGCGGTCACGACCGGCGCCGGCAGCTCAGCGAAGATCCGGAGGGCTTCGTGGTACGGCGTCACCATCCGCCGCAGAGTTGTCGACAGTTCTTCCGGTTCGGTGTCGGCGAAGACCGTGATGTCTCCCCCAACAGTGAAAGTCCGGCCATTGCCCAGTATCACCAGAGCCCGCAGGTCCGATCGCGCGGCGCAACGTTGCGCGGCCTCATACAGATCGTCGGCCATCGTTTGGTCGATCGCATTGCGCTGGTATGGCCGGTTCAGCCGGAGAACGGCTATCCCGTGCGTCACCGAGAACTCGACCGCGCGCAGACCACTGTCCGGGGTCAGGGCCTCACGCCATCGCTCACTGTCGGTGAGTTGGATCAGCCCGCTGATCCGGCCCTGCGTAAATGTCAGAATGTGGATGAATTCCGCGTCCAGTTTGCCGTGCCCGACGCGTGCGTTGCCGGTGTAGCGGCCGGTGATCGCGAGGCGCCCATCGTCGAGCCAGTTGAATCGCGTCGGCACCGCCCGAGCCGTGTAGTGCTTGGCGATGCGACCCCAGAAATCCCGTTGCATCGCGTCGGGCCCGCGATAGACACCGCCGAGTTCGAATGGGAGCCCCTCGGTGGTCCGTCCTTCGAATCGAGGGTGCAGAAGGGCGACCAATCGCTCCCGATCCCCCGCTGCCAAGGCGTTGTACAAGTCGGCCGCCAACTCCTTGGCCGCGTCCCGTTCGCGCTCCGGCAACGGAGACGTCGAACCATCGCTTTCAGCGTTCATCGTCGAACCCAGCTCTCAGCAAATTTCTTCTAATATAGATTTAAAACCGTAGGCCATGTCGGGTTACCCGGTCAAGCGGCCACCTGTGTCCGTCAGCGTTGATCGGCCGGTGGTGGGCACAGGATGCCACAGGGAATCGGCGGCAGACCGGGGATGATGATCATCGGCGGTTGTTGAACCGGAGGTCCGGGCTCCGACGGAGTTTCCGGCTCGGCTGGCTGGGATTCCGGCGCGGGCTGGGTAGCGTCCGGTTGCGGTTGGTCGGCGTCGGATTGCGGGGACGGCAATGGAGCCGGTACGGCCGACGGCAGCGGTATACCGCCACCTCCCCCGTAGAAGGCGGACCAGCGCAACACATCCGAGGCATAGGACATCGAGTTGTTGTAACGCAGGACAGCGTGTAACTCCAGGTCCGGATCGCGCAGGTCCGTGCCGCCCGCGCACAGATATCGCCCTGCGGCCAGGGCCGCGTCGAACACATTGTTCGGATCGGCGTAACCGTCACCGTCACCGTCGCTGCCCCAGGCGACCCACGTGCTCGGCAGGAATTGCATCGGGCCGACGGCCCTGACAAATCCGCCCCGCCCATCGGCGATGGTTTCGTTGCCGGGCAGCGTGCCATCGAGCGCGGGTCCGAGAATGGGTCTGACGGTGGTTCCGTGCGCGTCGACATCGCCGCCGCTGGCATGGCCCGATTCAATTCGTCCGATTCCGGCCAGTAGATTCCACGGCAGGCCGCAATTCGGTTCGGAGCGAGCGATATTCAGCTCGGCATTGCGATAGGCCGCGAGCACTGTCTCCGGGATTCCCCGCACAGTAGGCAGATTCGGTTCCGCCGCCATTTCGACGGCGATCGACGGCCTGGACATGAGTTCGCTGGAGTCCGAGGCGGGCACCGCATGCGGGCGGATCGGCCGAGACACCGCGGGCACAATTCCCACACTCGGGCTCGGCTCGGTCTGCTTCCCTGCGGCCGAATCCCCCAGTGCAAGTAGTTCGGTTCTATGCGGAGGGCTCACCATCGACGAGGTGGACATGAATACGCCGACAATGCTCAACGCGGCGAGGGTGACGCGGTGCAAAGCCATCGCAGCTCACCTGGTCTCGGCCTTGTGTTCACAGCGCGGCGAGGCGGCGCGATAGTGCGGGTTCGGTTCACTGCACATGGCCGACTCCTTCGAGCACGGCGGTCGGCGAATCGGAAACCTGATCAATATCCGCCAGAATCGCTTCCTGCGCGACCGGCGGCAGAGTGTGCAGGATAGAGCGGACGCGTTCCTTGCGGCGAATCACGGCCTGGCGCACCGGCATACCCGGAGTGGCCCGCATCTGCGGAATGATGCCCTCGACCTCTTCGGCGCCACCATGATGGTGCCCGGCGTCCACGAGGGCCTGCTCGCGCGCCATCTGCGCCTCGTCCTTTTCCTCCGACATACCGATCGGACCGATCATCCGGCCGTTGAGGAACTGCTTGACCACCGGCTCCTCCGAGGTCAGCAGCACCTCACGTGGACCGAACATCACCAGCGAGCGACGGAACAGCATCCCGATGTTGTCGGGCACGGTACGCGCCAGGTTGATGTTGTGGGTCACGATCAGGATCGTCGCGTCGATCTGGGCGTTGATATCGATCAGCAACTGCGACAGATACGAGGTACGCACCGGGTCCAGACCCGAGTCGGGCTCGTCGACCAGGATGATCTGCGGGTCCAACACCAGCGCACGGGCCAGACCGGCACGCTTGCGCATACCACCGGAGATCTCACCGGGCAGCTTGCCCTCCGCGCCCAGCAGACCGGTCAGCTCGAGCTTCTCCATCACGATCTTCTTGATGTCGGACTCGGACTTCTTGGTGTGCTCACGCAACGGGAACGCGACATTGTCGAACAGGTTCATCGAGCCGAACAGCGCGCCGTCCTGGAACAGCACACCGAACAGCTTGCGGATTTCGTAGAGCTCCTTATTGGAGCAAGTAGTGATATCGGTGCCGTCGATAAAGATGGAGCCGCGCTCAGGGCGCAGCAGACCGATCAGCGACTTCAGAAAGACGGATTTACCGGTACCCGAGGGGCCGAGCAGCGCGCTGACCTCACCCGAGGGCAGCGTCAGGGAGACATCCTGCCAAATACGCTGTGAACCAAAAGACTTGGTAACACCCTCGGTCCTGACCTCCACGCCCATGATGAATTCCTTTCCGGGTTACTGTCAGACGGGTGTGATGTCGGAGATCAGCCAGGTCCCCGCAGCATCGGCCATGGTTACCCGGATGCGGCTGCCATCCAGCCGCGGTCCCTGGTACTTGGTGCTGGTGGTCTCCTGATTCAGGAACAACAGCAACGTCACCTTGTCGCTGTCGGCGGATACCACCGAGGCGCCGACGATCGTGGCCTTCGTGACGATCGAATCGCGGTGTGCGGCAGGAATGATCACACTCGTGCCGAGCTTTGCGAAGTCGTCGCGGAACTTTCCGGTCAGATTTTGCGCTACGGCAGGGAATTCGATGTCGATGGTGTTGTAGTCGTAGGAAAGCACCTTGGGGATACGCGATTGCGCGGACTCGCGCGCGGCGCTTGTCGCTGCCACGGTGGCACGGTGCTCCGCCGCGCTCCGGGCGAAGACGATCGTGGTCACCGTCCCCGCCCCCACCAGCAGTCCGAGTACCAAGAGGGTCGCGATGGCCGAGCGGCGGCTCAATGTCGACAGCCGATGGATCCGGCGACGAATCCCGACTCGCTCGCCCGAGTGCGTCCCGCCGGCTGGCGATTCCTCGTGCTGCTTTTCGTTTTCCGCATCGATCGCGGTAGCTGCCACGCCGAGGGCCTCGATGTCGGCGATTGCGGTGTCGGTGGTCATGCGACGAACTCCACGTTCGAGACGAGCCAGCGGCCGTCGGAGTGGTCGAGGGTCATCTTCATGCGGTAGACCCGCTGCTGTCCCTCAGGGGCTTCGGTGTTCTTGACCGTGGAGGTGACCGCGGTCAGCACGGTGGCATGCGCGTCATCGATATCGGCGAGGCCGGATTCCTTGACCTCACCGGTGGATTCGACCTTGCCGTTCTGCAGCACGCTGGCGAAGTTGCCGGAGATCTTGTTCCACTGGTCGCGGAACGATCCTGTCGAGTCGGCGGCTATCGCGTCGAGGTTCTGTTTGGCCGAGGAGTGATTGAGAGTGACGAGCTGCACGGCAATGCGATTCGCGGCTGCCAGCGCCGCGTGATCGCGCTCGTCGGCACGTGCGTTATCGCGGACATCGAGCCCGAACTTCACGCTCACACCCGCCAGAACCAGTACGGCGACAGTCGACAACACGACCACCCACGCGAGCCATGGCCTCGACGGCCCACGAGGCGATTCCGCTCGGCCGGCGCCGAGTTCCCCCCGACTCGGGGCTTGCACCCGAGCTTTTCGATCGGCTTCTACTTGATCAGCAATGATTGCCATCCCTGGTTCTCCTCTCCGTAGGCGGCACTACGGGCCGACAGCCCGAAGACATAGGTGAGACCGTCGGGGCCTCGGAAGGTGCCGTCGCCTTCGGCGTACGGCACGGCCAGTGCGGCCGGCGCGGCGGTTCGCGGTGCGGCAGCGGGCTCGGGATGCGCGGGCGCAGCCGGTGCCGCCGGCCTCGGTACCGCCGCCGGCTCCGAATCACCGGGGTGCGCAAGCATTTCCGGCCAGGTCGACGGCAGCCCCTTCGGGCAGTTGGCAACATCTGCGGTACGGACGGACGGATCGGTGGCGCAAGGCGTGTTGCGGGCACCGCGAATAACCTTCGGATCGTCCGGGGCGACCTTGCAGTAGTTGTCGCGCGGGACCGCGGCCGGGCCGGTGTCGGACGGGTCGCGTCGTTGCGTGGCCTGGTATCCCTCGGTACACGGTGGCGGGTTCAGGGTATTGCCGAGTTTGACGTCCAGCGCCGCGGCCGGCGCGAGCAGATTGCCGTCGGTCTGGAATCCTCCGCCCACCACGCTGTAATCGACAGCCGCGGCGAGAGCCGGGTAGACCACCAGGATCTGGCGCAGTCCGGGAACGTTGACACGCAGCACCTGACCAACCGTCTGCAGATCGGCAAGCATGGTCGGCAGCGGTGTGCTCAGGTCCGTGAGTGTGCCCGCAACGGTGTCCGCGGCGGACGGGCCCTGGTCGAGAACGCCGCGGAGGTCGCCGTCGCTGTGCACGAGCTGATCAGTGAAGGAACCCAGATCCCGTACCGCGGAACGGAGTTCGGTGCGCACAGAGTTACCGGTGCGCAGCAACGGTTCCGCGTCGTTGATCAGGGTGATGGTCGGCCCGATATCGGCTTGGGCCAGATCGAGGAACTTCGCCGAGGACTCGATCAATGAAGCGAGTGCGGGACCGGTGCCGTTGACCGCCTGGAAGGTTTCGTCCAGCGCGGCATGTAGTGAGTCGGTGGACACACTGGCCAGCAGGGCCTGCGTATCATCGAGCACCTTGCTCGTCGGGATGGGCACGGTCGTTCGTGACTCGGAAATCTCCGAGCCGTCCGCAAGGTAGGGGCCTCGCTCGTCCGACGGAATCAGGTCGACGTACTGCTCGCCGATCGCGGACGTGCTCTTGATCGCGGCCGCCGCCGCGGCCGGAATATGCCAGCCGCTGCGCAGCTGCATCCGGACCCGGACAGTGCCGTTGTTCAGATCCACGCCGGTGACCCGACCGACCTCGACGCCTCGGTAGGTTACCGTCGCGGATTCGTAAATCCCACCGGCGTCGGCGAAATCGGCTGTCACCGTGTAGGTTCCGATCCGGGTAACGCGCTGGATGCCGATGTAGTTGATGGCGCCGTAAACCAGGCTGACGGTCGCGAGCAGTGCGAATACGATCAGCTGGCCCTTGATCAAGCGGGTCTTCATCACCGGCCTCCGTCCTGGTCGGCGTTCACGGGCGCGGGCTGACCGGCGGGACCTGTTTGTGTCGGCGCGATCAGCGGATCGACCGCCCGGTTGGACATCGGAATCAGGTCTCCGAGCGGAATACTGCCGATGATCTTGTCGCGGATGGTCTCGACGCTGAGGTCGAGGGTGAGGAACAGATTCACGTAGTCGCCCTTGATGGCCTTGTCGGCGACCGTGACCGGGAATGGGAAGGTCGCGGCGACGAGCAGGGAGCCGGTGAGATCGGATCCGGCCGCGGCCAGTTGGCTCAAGACCGGCTCGAGGTTGTGCAGCTCCGCGGTGAGATCGTCGCTGCTGGACCGCAGCACCTGCGTCGCTCGCTGACCGAACGCACCGACTCGGTCGAGCATCGATACCAGCTGTGTCTTCTGCTCGCCGAGGATGCTCAGCGCCGGTTGGATCTGCTCGATCCCGGTGCCGAGGGTGTCCTTCTGCCGGGCGAGTTCCTGGGAGAACGCGTCGAGGCTGTCGATGGCGCGCACGATGTCGTCGCGCTGGACATCCAGGCCGTCGACGAATGTCGCCAGGCGGCTGAACGACCGATTGATCGCGTCCTCGTGACCGGCGAATCCCTGGTTCAGCTCAGACATGATGGTCCGGATCTGTTGTAGGCCACTGCCATTGAGCACGAGCGACAATGCGGCGAGCACCTCCTCGGTCGCCGGGTACTCCGAACTCGCCGACAGCGGGATCACATCCCCGTCGCGCAGTTGTTCGCCACCGGATGCGTCACCGGGCGTGGTGAGTTCGAGATACTGGGCGCCGAGCACACTGGTCTGCGCCAATCTCGCTTTCACGGTGGCGGGCAGGCGCACACCCTTATCGAGCTTCAGGGTGGCCACCGCGATGTTGTGACGCACCGCGATGGAGGTGATCATGCCGACTGTGACGTTGTCGGCCTTCACGAATGAATTCGCCACCAGATTCTGCGTATCACGCAACTCGACCTGCACGGTATAGGCACCGTCATGAATCGCGTTGCCCGGCAATGGAATCGAGTTTGCGCCGTCGAATCGGCACCCCGTTGTGAGTAGCGCGCTCATGAGCAGCACACCGCCCGTGCGCAACATGGTGGAGGATGTCATCGTCCTGCTCCCGGGATGAGTATGTCGGTCAGGCCGGGGATGGCCGGCAATCCGGGCGGCAATCCAGGAAGTTCGCCGGTCGGACTGGGCGCCGGAGCGGGTGCCGCGCCGCCCATGGCCGCCCGAGCAGCCGCGCCGAACAGGTCCCCGAAGTGCGCGCTCGCGCGCGAGCACTCTTCCTGAGGCGCGTTCACCGTGGTCAGCAGCGCGCAGATCAGCGACATCGGATCCGGGAAGTCCGGTACCGCCAGATTGCCGGTCAACGAGTGCGACTGCGGATCGTAGATGTTGTAGAAGTTGTCGATCGCCGTCGGTCCGAGATGCAGGATCTGGGCGAGATCGTCCTCACGGTCGACCAGCAACTGCGTGATATGGGTCAGGTCCCCGACATTTTTGGTCAGCGCGTCGCGGTTGTCGGCGACGAACGTCCGGATCTGCGGCAGCATCGCCTGGAGGGACTGTAGCGCCGCGGCCAGCTGAGTCCGATTGTCGTTCAACAGATTCGATACCCCGGCAAGCTGGTTGACAAAGGTTTGGACCTGGTTGTCGTTGGCGGTGAGGGCCGAAACGACGGCCTGCAGGTTCCGGACCGTCGCGAACAGATCCGGGCCGCCGTCGGCAAGGGTCCGCATCGCCTGCGACAGATTCACCAGTGTCTGATTGAGCGTTGCCCCGTTGCCCTGCAACGCTTTGGCGGTCGCGTCGGTGAACCGAGTCAGCGTCCCGGTGGGGTCGCCGTCCTTGGGGCCGAGCTGGGTGGCCAGATCGGTGACTTGACGCTTGATCTGGTCGTATTCGATCGGCACCGCGGTGCGCTCGAGCGGGATCACCGAACCGTCGGCGAGTATGGGCTCGTTGCCGCGTTTCGGTGTGAGCTGGATGTATCGACCCGACACCAAGGTCGGGGCGACGATGACTGCATGGGTATCGCCGGCGACCGGATGTGATGCGTCGAAATGCATTGTGACCCGGACGCGATCGCCGACCGGTGCGATGTCATCGATCTCGCCCACCGGAACACCGCGCAGCGTCACCCGATCACCTGGGTAGAGCCCCACCGAGTTGGTGAAGAATGCGGTGATACGCACGGTCGAACGGTTGGTCACCCACCACGTCGCGGCAGTGGTCACCAGAGCCACGGCGATCAAGACGGCCAGGATCCGGCCGGGCAACGGAATACGGGATATACCCGCGCGCAAGGATTTCATCGGTGACTGCCTTGTCCAGGGCTTCCCGGCTGCTGCCCATTGAGGTTCGCCGGCGCAATGTTCTGCAGCAATGCGCCGAAGAAGGGTCCGCTAGCGACCGCCTCGCCGAGCTGGCTGACATACGGGCGCAGCCCGAGAATCGCGGCGTTGATGTTGTCGTAATTCGTGTTGAGCAGGCCCACGACCCGGTCCAGTTCGGCGAGCATCGGCGCGGTGGTCGCGGTGTTGTCCTTGACCAAGGCGCGCAGTTCGTCGCTGACGGTCTTCACGTTCGTCAGCAGCGCCCGAATGACCTGTGCTCGGTCGTTGAGCGCCGCGAACAAGGATCCGCCATCGGTCAGCAGCGCGGTGAGATTCTGATTGCGCTCGGCGAGAACGCCGGTGACCGAGTTCGCGTGCCCGAGCAGATCACGTAACGCGCTGTCACGGGAGCCGATCGTCGCCGACAACCGTGATACGCCGTCGAGTGAGGACTTCAAGTTGTCCGGGAGCGTGTCCATCACCTTCGACAGGCTGTCGACCGCATCGGCCAGCTGCTTCTTGTCCGTGCCCTGCAGGCGGCCGGTGAGCTGGTTCAGTGCTTCGGTGAGGTCGAATCCGGATGTGGTGTGGTCCAACGGAATTCGCTTCACCGAGCGACCGTCGCCGTCGGGCTGCAATTCGACGAACCGTCGGCCGAGCGCTGTCTCGACCTTGATCGCCGCCATAGTGCGGCTTCCGAGGGCCTGTCCGTGTGTATCGATCTTCAGGGTGATATCGACGTGGTCGCCGCTGAGCCCGATGGAATCGACCTTGCCGACCTTGATGCCCGAGATCTGGACCGCGTCACCGGTAGTCAGCCCGCTGGCATCGGCGAACTCGGCCACGATCGTGCTCCGTCCTGGCCACCACGGGATGTTGTCGTAGTTGAAAACAATTACGAGCAACGCGATCACGATCCCGGTGCCGACGAGTCCGAGCCGGACCGGATTGCGTTCGGAGAACGTCTTCCGCTGCTTTTGCTGCTTTTGCTTTGTCATCTGGCTTGGCACCTTTCGGCGGGAGCGACGAACATCGGGGTGTCCTGGTAGCCACCGCCGATGGCGGGGTATCGGATCGCCAGACCGCATACGAACCAGTTGACGAAGCTGCCGTAGCTGCCTACCCGCGTGATGAGCGGATAGGTCGTGGGCAGCTTCGCCAGCAACAGCGACAATGTGTTCGAGTCGGCGTTGAGGTTGCTCGCCAACTGCTTCAGCCCCTCGATGTCACCGCCGATGGCGGGCCGGTTGTCCACCAGGAGTTGCGCGACTTCGGCTGCACCCGCATCGATTTGGTCCAAGCCCGCGGTGATGGTGGCGCGGTCGTTGTCGAGCCCGCTGATCAGGGACTGCAGATCGACGACCAGATGGTCGAACTTGTCGCCGGTGTCGTGGATGGCGCCGAGCGCGACGTCCAAGCTCTGGATCGTCTCGCCGATAACCTGGTCGCGGTCGGCGAGGGTGTTACCCAGCGACCCCATCTGCCGGATGAAGTCGGCGATGCTCTGCTGCTGACCGTTGAGCACCGCGATCAGGGACGCGGACAGCTTGTTGGCATCGTCGGGATCGAGGCCTTGCAACAACGGCTTGAACCCGTTGACCAAGCTGTCGATATCAAGCGCGGGTTTGGTCTGCGACACCGGAATCGGATCACCTTCCGGCCGCTCCCCCGAGCCGTCCGGCGCTACCATCACCTCGAGATAGCGGTCGCCGATAAGGTTCTTGTACCGGATCGCGACAGTGGAACTGCGCAGGACCTCGATGTCGCGGTCGACGGTGAACGCGATCTCGACGAGCTTGTCGTGCGCGAAGTCCACCGACTTCACCTTGCCGACAGGCACCCCTGCGACCTTCACATCGTCGCCGACCTTCATCCCCGATGCGGAGGTGAACAAGGCGTGGTAGCCGCGGGTGGACACGAAACGCAGGTCACCGATGACCACGACGAGCATGGCCGAGACGACGGAGGTGATCGCCAGGAAGATCGTCAGCTTCACTCCGGCGTGGCGGGCGGTCATCGGGTCAGTCCGTAGATCAGCGGGGCGAAGGGGTTGCCGATGAAGTCCTCCGCTGACCGGGCCGGGCCGTACACCGTTGTGCCGGTGTTGAAATCGGTGTGGCCGAGCGGGGCACTGCCAGGTCCGAAGGGATAGCCGTGGCAGCTCGGCGGATTGTCGGCACCGTTCACGGGAAGATCCTTCGCGTAGGTGTACGGCGGGTCACCCATCAAGATGGTGCCCAGGGCATTCAGGCCCGGCCGCCCACCGCCGAACGCACGCTCGAAATACTTGCGAGCGTCATTGAGCGCGGACAGGAAGCACGGGTACGACGGCGCTTGCTCGGCGAGTACACGGGTCGTCGGCTCCAACGCCTGCACCGCGCCGATGAGCGGGGTTGCCGAGGAGTCGAGAAACGAACTGCCGGTATTGCCGAAGTTGGTGAACGAGAGCAGGAAAGCGCTCAAGCTCGCCTGCTTCTCGACGATCGTGGAACTGCTGGTCGAGAAATTCCGCATCGTCGTCATCAGGTCGGGAGTTGCCGCCGCCAGGGTGTCCAGATTGTCGGCGATCAGCGGGACGTCGCGCTGCAGCGTCGGAATCGAATCGTTGAACTGCCCGAGGTAGCGGTCGAGGGCCACCATGAGGTCCCCGAAACGTCCGCCATGCCCGTCCAATGCGGTCCCCAGAGCGGTCAGGGTCGCGTTGACCTTCTGCGGCTCCAGGGTTTTCAGAACGGTGAGCAGTGTCTGGAAGATGTCGTTGATTTCGACGGTCACCTTCGAGCCGTCGATTATGGTCCCGGCAGTCAGTGTGGTGGCCGTCGGCTGTTCGGGCAGCAGCAGTGTGACGAACTTGCGTCCGAACAGTGTGGTAGGCGCGATTTCGGCGCCGATATTGGCCGGCAGACGTCGAGCCTGACTCGGATCCAGATCGAGGGTGAGCTTTGCCCGTTCGTTGTCGAGGTCGATCGTGCTGACCCGACCGATCACCACGCCTTGCACCTTGACGTCCGATCCTGGTGCCATCAACAGACCGGCTCGATCGGAATACAGGTATACGCGCGTGGTCGAGACGAATGTTCCACTGCAGGAGGCGATCGCACCCGTCACGGCCAAAACGAACGCGAACACGGCGCTCAGACCCAGAGTGAGTGCGCGGCGGCGGGAGACTTCGAGTTTCATCCGGACACCCGCACCGTCGAGTGAATGCCGCCGTAGACGGCGATGCCGATGATGAGGTCGATGATCATGATCGAAATGAGCGAGGCGCGCACCGCGCGCCCCACGGCCACGCCGACACCCGCCGGTCCACCGGAGGCGTGGTAGCCGTGGTAGCAGTGCACGGACATGACCACCAGCGCGAACGCGATCACCTTGACCAGCGACCAGAGCACGTCGCTGGGCACCAGGAACACATTGAAGTAGTGCGAGTAGGTGCCCTGCGACTGGCCCGACAGCACGATGCTGACGAATTGGGTAGAGGCGTACCCCATGAAAAGCGCGATCCCGTACAGCGGCACGATTGCGATCAACCCGGCGAGAATGCGGGTGGTGACCAGGTACGGCACCGCGGGCACCGACATCACTTCGAGTGCATCGATCTCCTCGCTCACCCGCATCGCACCCAGCTGCGCGGTGAATCCGGCGCCGACCGTCGCGGTGAGCGCGACACCGGCCACGACGGGAATGGCTTCGCGGGTATTGAAAAAGGCGGAGATGAAGCCGGACAACGCCTCGATCCCGACTCGGCCGAGCGAGTTGCTGCCCTGTTGACCGACTTCGTAACCGGCTGCGGCCGTGAGGAATCCGACGATCACTATGGTTCCGCCGATGACCGCCAGCGCACCAGTGCCCAGGCTGACCTCGGCCACCAGTCGAATCGTCTCGTGCCGATAGCGGCGTAGCGTGCGTGGGATCCAGCCGATGCCGTGCAGATGGAACGACAGTTGATCGCCGAGTCCGGCGACCCCGTCGACCTGGCTCGCGGCAGCACTGAATATCCTGCGCCCCAGCCCTTTCCGACGCAGCGCATCGGCGACGCCGTATTCGCTGGTTGTACTCATCTCGATGGTCCGTTCAGTTCAGCCACAGGGTGGTGATGATGGAATTGGCAAGAAAAAGCAGCACGAAGCTGAAGACGACGGTCTGATTCACGGCGTCGCCGACGCCTTTCGGCCCGCCCTTCGCGTTCAATCCGAGATGGCAGGCGACCAGCGCAGCGAGCAACCCGAACACACCGGCCTTCAGCTCACTGACCAGCAGATCCGGTATTCCGGTGAGGATCGGAATCGCGGTGATGAACTGGCCCGGAGTCGCGCCCTGCAGGAATACCGCGTACAGATATCCGCCCGTCAGGCCGACCGCGGTCACCAGACCGTTGAGGAAGACCGCCACCATGGTGGAGGCGAGCACTCGCGGCACCACCAACCGCTGCAGCGGGTCGATCCCGAGTACCCGCATGGCGTCGATCTCCTCGCGGATGGTGCGAGAGCCGAGGTCGGCGCAGATGGCCGTGGCGCCACACCCCGCCACCACCAGAACCGTCGCCACCGGCCCGATCTCGCGGATGACCGCCATGCCCGCACCGGCGCCGGACAGGTCGATGGCACCGACTTCGTTCAGCAGCACATTGATCTGGAAGATCACCATGACGCAGAACGGGATCGCGATCAGCAAAGTCGGGACGATCGATACACTCGCGATGAACCACGACTGCTCGATGAATTCGCGAACCTGGAACGGACGCCGCGGGACCATGCGCAACGTATCCAGTGTGGTTCCGAAGAACTGCCCCACGGCACGCGGCACGATCGCGACCTTCGCTGCCGCACCGTCCCAGCGACCCGGTGCCGACCTCTCGACGGACACAGCACTGTCCACCATTGACGAGCCTTCCCGCACTCCTGGTCAAATGAACAGAAGTCTTATCTATGTTTGATTAAATTCCACGACCCTAGAGCTCCCGCGACACCAAAGCGCGGAAGGCATGCGAGCCGATCTCGCGTCATCCGAATAGGCGATCACAGCGTGTGCCCCGGATCACATCGGAAGCGTAACATAAGTCGGCTTATCCACAAGTGTCACATGCCACTCGATCTGCGAACACTTTCTAATCTATAGTAGATAAGTATTGTCCCCCATATATGAAAAGGGAGTGGTGCATATGCCGCTGGTTACCGATCAACCCGAGGATTGGTCCGAACCCGGCGCTCACCAGGTCGCGCGCGGTATCCACCGCGTCCCCCTCCCACTTCCCCTCGATGGGCTCGGCACCGTCAACGCTTACGTACTGGAGACCACGGATGGGCTCGTGGTCATCGACCCGGGCTGGTATGGGCCGCAGACCGAAACCGCCATGATCGAGGCGCTGCGCCAGCTGGGATACCGGCTCGACGACATCGTCACCTGCCTTGCCACACACCACCACTGGGATCACTACTCCCAGGCCTACGCTTGGCGCAGCACACTCGGCTGTGAGCTGTTGGTCGGCAGGGAAGAACGCCACAGCATCATGGGATACCGGACCGATGCCGGACGCTTCCCCAATCACGCCCAGTTGCTCACCCGCTGCGGCGCACCGGAACTCGCCCGGGAACTCGCCTACACCCCGGCACCCGATAACGAGGTGGGTATTTCCTTCGGGGCGCCAGACCGCTGGCTCGAACACGGTGACCGAATCCGGCTCCGCCACGGGGACATCGAGGTGATCTCGACGCCCGGACACACCCGGGGCCACGTCGTGTTCTATCACGCTGACAGCCGATTGCTGTTCTCCGGCGACCACATTCTTCCGCACATCACGCCATCGATCGGTTTCGAATGGGCGCCCGAAGCGCATCCGCTGCGCTCCTACATTTCCTCCCTCGAACTGGTGCACGGGCTACCGGACTCGGCCGTGCTGCCGTCGCACGGTCCAGTGACCACCAGCAGCCACAGCCGCATCGAACAACTGCTGCACCACCATCAACGTCGGTTGGACGAAATCTGCGACGAGGTGGCGGCAGGCTCGTCGACCGCCTACGAGGTGGCCCGCGCATTGCGATGGACTCGCCGGGACCTCCGACTCGACGAATTGCCGATCGACCACCAACTGTCCGCGGTTACCGAGATCCATGCGCACCTCGATGTGCTGGCCATGCTCGGCCGGGTGACCTACACCGATCGGCGCAACGTGCGCACATACGCTCTCAGCGCGTAATCGGCTGGGCCCCATATTCGATCGCCGGTTCGGCGGACACCCGCGGCTGTCCGCCGAACCATCACATCAAGTGTTCACCCATGCCGCCGCGGTGATGGAGTCCATCGCCTGCTCGTACTCGGCCCGCATTCGCTCCACGATCGCCGCAGTGCTCTCGACCTTGTCGATCACGCCGATGCCCTGGCCGGAGCCCCAAATCTGACTCCATGCCTTCGGTTTCGACTCGTCGGCAACCGAGCCGAACGTGCGCCCAAGGGCAGCGGGCAGATTGTCAGGGTCCAGCCCAGCGTCGGAAATACTGCTTCGAAGGAAGTTGCCGTGCACGCCGGTGAAGTAATTCGAGTACACGATGTCGGACGCCGCGCTGTCGACGATGCACTGCTTGTACTCGGGAGCAGCGTTCGCTTCCCGGGCCGCGATGAATGCCGAACCGACATACGCGAGATCAGCGCCCGCCGCCTGAGCGGCCAGCACCGATCGGCCGTGCGCGATCGCACCGGACAGGAGCAGCGGACCATCGAACCACCGCCGGATCTCCTGCACGAGCGCGAACGGAGACAAAGCCCCCGCATGACCGCCCGCACCGACAGCGACCAGCCCGTCCGCGCCCTTCTCGATCGCCTTTCGCGCGAACCGGTCATTGATCACATCGTGCAGCACTATTCCGCCGTAGGAGTGCACGGCATCATTGACGTCCTCGCGAGCGCCGAGCGAGGTGATGACCAACGGAACCCGATGGCGCACGCACTGCTCGAGATCATCTTCGATGCGCGCATTGCTCTTGTGCACGATCAAGTTCACGGCGAACGGCGCCGTCTTGCGCGAGCCGTCGATTGCCGCGTCGTGAGCGGCCAATCGCTCGGAAATCTCCGCCAGCCAATCGTCCAGCATGCACACCGGCCTCGCATTGAGTGCCGGAAACGACCCTAAAACCCCCGAGATACATTGCGCCACAACTAGTTCCGGACCTGAGACAATGAACATCGGCGCTGCCACGACCGGCAGCGCAAGTCGTGAGCAGAGGACATCGGGAAGCATCAGCTACCACCGTTCATGGTTCGGCCGACGGAACATCCCGTCGGCGGGCATCAGTTTCTACATTATATTAAATTAATATATGAAGTTGACTCAGTGCACGGCGCGCCATGTCAGGCACGGCGGGATGCGCCGCGAACCGCATGGCCGGCGCTACCTGGGAGAATCTGCGGAACTTCCGCCGGACGTCCTCAACGGCGGCACTACCGGGCTGCCAGAGTCCAGCAGGCGCAACCGCGGTCACTGACCGCGGTTGCCCACGAGCCGCGAGCTCCAGGGCCAGCCACCGAGCGAGTTCCTGGCCACGTGCGCGTCGGCCCATCCGACATCGTCCATTTGACGCTCGAGGAAGTCCGTGAAACCGGCGATCGTCAGCGGCCGATCGGCCTCCGGACCTCCCCAGCGGCCGGGCAGAGTCGGCGCGAGCACATCGAAGTCGGCGCTCAGCTCGTCGATTACGCCGCCCCACGATTGCCAGTTGAGGGTGAATCCGTGTATCAGAAGTACGGGTTCACCCATGCCTGCCCGGTACGCTGCGAGAGGAACCGCCGCCGAACGCTTCGTTGGGTCGCCCATAGCGCATCCTGTGGATCTTCAGGGTCTCGGTTCAGACAGGCCGACACAATATCATATAATATAGATTCGAAAATGTGGACAGAATCGGATAAACCGGTTCCGCAGTGTGCCGTGTCACCACAGAGCTCACACCAGAGCTGCCCTATAGTTGAACGGTGGCTAGAAAACCAAAGGTGCAGCACAACGCGACGGACGAGGATCAATCAGCGGAGACCAAATCGGCCCGGACTCGTCAGCGCATTCTGGACGCCGCTGCGCATGTGCTGAGCATGAAGGGCTACGCCGGGACGCGGCTGAGCGATGTCGCCGAGTACGCCGAACTCCAGGCTCCCGCGATCTATTACTACTTCCCCTCGCGTGAAGAACTCATCGAGGAAGTCATGTGGAGTGGAATCGCGGAAATGGTCAAACATCTACAGGGCGTCCTCGACGAGATTTCCAGTGATGTCGCGCCGATCGACCGCATCATGATCGCCATCGATGCTCATCTGCGCCACGAACTCGAGCTATCCGACTACGCGACCGCGGCGATCCGCAACAGCGGCCAGGTACCCGAGCATCTGCGCGCCCGTCAACTCGCGGAAGAGGCGAATTACGGCACGATCTGGCGCAAACTGATCAAAGATGCCGCCGCTGAGGGACAGATCCGCAGCGAACTGGACCTGCATGTCACACAAATGCTCATCATGGGTTCACTGAACTGGGCCGCGGAGTGGTGGACGCCTCGTCGAGGATCGCTGGAAACCGTCATCCGCACAGCACAATCATTGATTCGCACCGGGATCGCGACAGCCGATACGTCCGGCGAGTCCACATCGGCACCGCGGCGCCGACGGGCACCGCGGAAGACGACTGTCAAAGCCGAAGCCGAATCCGCCTGAGCCCCGGCGCTCAGCGCACGATACGGAGCGCCTCCGTCGGGCACCCCTGCACCGCCTCTTCGACAGCGGCGAGCTCGGCGTCGGTGATGTCCTCCTTGAGCTGGACGAGTTCGCCGTTGTCGTCGATTTCGAAGAACACCGGAGCGAGGGACTCGCAGATACCCAGCCCCGTGCACTTGCTCCGATCGACCACGACCTTCATCATTGCCTCCTTTGGTGCTAGTTTTGAATCGAAGATAAATTAGATTACCCCACCGGTCAATAGACGAGGAGCCGATGATGACCATCGCATCCCCGATGAACGCCACTCGAGAACGCATCCTCGCCGCGGCCGCCCACATCCTCAGTCGACGAGGTGTCGCGGGCACCCGCCTGGCCGACATCGCCGCTCAGGCTCAACTGCGCACACCCGCCGTCTACTACTACTTCCGATCACGCAACGAGCTGGTCGCCGAGGTGATGCGGGAGGGGCAGCGCCGGGTGCGTGAACATGTCCAGCACGCAATCAGCTCGGCTCCGCCGGAGACTCCGGTGATCGATCTGATCGATGCGGCCGTGGCGGCACACCTGCGTATCGAGCTAGAACTGTCCGACTTCGCCTCTGCCGTGACCCGCAATGCCGGTCAGTTACCTCCGGATATCGTCGCGTCGCTACATCTGGAAAGCGCTGCTTATCACGCGATTTGGCGCAACCTGCTGGAACGACTCGCTGACTCCGGAGCGTTGCGCCCAGGGCTGGATATCGGCATAGCTCGCATGCTCGTTGTCGGGGCACTCAACTGGACAGCGGAGTGGTGGAGTCCCGACCACGATTCACTCGACAACCTCATCGCGACCGCGCAGTCGATCGTGCACAACAGCCTCGCCGCAGATCGCGCGACTCCCCCACTCCACCTCCGACCTCGTAAGACCCGTTCGACACTGTCCGAATTTTAGTCTACATTAAATTAATCAGCTTCACTTCAGGAGGAACCCATGCCCGAGGCGTACATCATCGATGCCGTTCGCACCGCGGTTGGCAAGCGAGGCGGCGGCTTCGCTCAGTCGCACCCGGCGGATATGGCCGCGCATGTCATCAAGACGGTGGTCGGCCGCAATGAATTCGATCCCGCGGACATCGATGATGTGATCCTGGGCTGCCTGGACAACATCGGAGCGCAGGCGGGCGATATCGCACGCACCGCCGCCCTGGCCGCGGGCCTGCCGGAGTCGGTTCCCGGCGTCACCATCGACCGCCAGTGCGGTTCGGCCCAGCAGGCCGTGCATTTCGCCGCACAGGCGGTGATGAGCGGAACGAGCGATATCATCGTGGCCGGTGGCGTGCAGAAGATGAGCCAGTTTCCCATCTTGAGCGCTTTTCAGGCGGGTGAACCGTTCGGCTCGACCGACCCGTGGACAGGCTGCGAGGGTTGGGAAGCCCGGTACGGTGCGGAGGAGATTTCCCAGTTCCGCGGTGCCGAGATGATGGCCGAGCACTGGAACCTGAGCCGGGAAGCCAACGAGGCCTTCGCTTTCGAGAGCCACCGCCGCGCGTTGCACGCGATCGAGGCGGGTCACTTCACACGTGAGATCACCGAGTTCGCCGGTGTTTCGGTCGACGAAGGACCACGCGCCGACACGTCGTTGGAGAAGATGGCACAGCTGAAGACCCTGACAGAGAGCGGACGGCTCACCGCCGCCGTGGCCAGTCAGATCTCCGATGGCGCCGCGTCGCTGTTGATTGCCTCGGAGGCGGCGGTCGAGCGCTACGGATTCACTCCCCGTGCGCGTATCCACCACTTGTCCGTGCGTGGTGCGGATCCGGTGATGATGCTCAGCGCTCCGATCCCCGCCACCCAGCACGCGCTGAAGCGGGCCGGGTTGTCGATCGACGATATCGACGCGGTGGAGATCAACGAGGCATTCGCGCCGGTCGTGCTCGCCTGGCTGGCCGAGACCGGGGCGGAACCCGCCAAGGTCAACATCAACGGTGGCGCGATCGCCCTCGGACACCCGATCGGCGCCACGGGCGCCCGCCTGATGACCTCGCTGCTGCACGAACTCGAGCGCACCGGCGGCCGCTACGGCCTGCAGACCATGTGCGAGGGCGGCGGTCAGGCCAACGTAACGATCATCGAAAGGCTCTGAAATGCGCCGGGGGTTATACGAGGCCGACCACGAGGCGTACCGCGAGACGGTTCGCGCTTTCCTCGAACGGGAGGTCGCACCCAATAAGGACAAATGGGACGAGAACCACTGGATCGACCGCGAGGTCTACAAGAAAGCCGCGGCCGCCGGCCTGTACGGACTCGAAATCGCCGAGGAGTACGGCGGTTCGGGCGTTCACGACTATCGGTATCGGATGGTCGTCTGCGAGGAAGTGTCACGCATCAACGCGCTGTCGTTCAACCTGACGATCAGTTTGCAGGACGACCTGGTCCTGCACTACCTGCTCGATCTCACCAACGACGAACAGAAGTGGCGCTGGCTACCTGGCTTCGCCGCGGGCGAGATCATCGGCGCCCTCGCCATGACCGAGCCCGGGGCGGGTAGCGATCTGCGCGGAATTCGCACAAGTGCGGTCCGAGACGGTGACGACTGGCTTATCAACGGGCAGAAGACGTTTATCTCCAGTGGCATCATGGCCGATCTGGTGGTGGTCGCCGCCTGCACCGATCCGGAAGCGGGCTCGCGTGGTTTCAGTCTCTTCGTTGTCGAACGGGATACTCCCGGCTTCGAACGCGGACGCAAACTCGAAAAGATCGGGCTGCCCGGTCAGGACACCGCAGAACTGTTCTTCGAGAATGCCCGTGTCCCACACGCGAATCTGCTCGGCGAGGAGGGAAAAGGTCTGCAGTACTTGATGAGTCATCTGCCACGCGAGCGGCTCGGTGTCACGGCCAAGGCGCTGGCGACCACGCGGGCGATCCTCGACCAAACCATCGAATATTGCAAGCAGCGGCGGGCTTTCAGCCAGCCGATCGCCGACTTCCAACATGTCCGTTTCGAACTGGCCGAAATGCAGACCGAAGTCGACCTCGCCGAGGCATACACCGACAAATCTGTGCTGGCCTACAACGCGGGCGAACTCGACCCTATCGATGCCGCCAAGGGCAAGTGGTACGTCAGTGAGCTCCAAAAGCGCGTAATCGACCGCTGCCTGCAACTACACGGCGGATACGGCTACATGACCGAGTACCCGGTCGCCAAGGCGTACACCGATACTCGGATCCAAACCATCTACGGCGGAACCACCGAGATCATGAAGGAACTCATCGGACGGGCGATTGCCCGCTGAACCCGATGGCAACCCGCTAGCTTCGGCTCAGCCAGGTGAACAACGCTGAGGGCCCCGGACCACAAGGTCCGGGGCCCTTATCGGCTGTTCATCCGGCGACTGTATCAGCCACCGCGGCTCGAATCCCGGCGCGTCACGCTGCCTGACCGATCGCGGCGGCCATGGACCGCTCGACACCCACACTCCGTCCGAGGAACTGCGGAATGACCTGTCTCGCAAACGCTTCCATGCTCCGCCTGGTCTGCGTATCGGCGCGCTCATATCTCAGGTGTGCTCAACCTGCTACGCCACGCTCGATCAGGTTGTCCACGTCCGCGATTTTCCACTCCGTCAGGACAGCCCGGGTGTGCTGGCCCGGCGACGGCGGTGGGTTCCCCAGCGCGGTCCGTGACATTGAAAACCGCGGCGCCGGAGCAGATTGCAGCGCACCGCCGTGATCGACGATCGAGCCACGCGCCTCGACATGCGGATGTGCCGCAGCTTCGCGCAAGCTGACGACGGGAGCGACACAAGCGTCGGATCCCTCGAAGACCTCGCACCATTGCGCCATGGTCCGCGTCGCGAAAGCCGCGGCGATCTTGATCCGAATGGCCGGCCACGCGCGGCGATCATGTTGCCGCGCTGGGTCTTCGTCGATGCCCAGCCGCGCCAGCAACTCGGAGTAGAACTTGCTTTCGATCGCGCCCACCGCCATGTGACGGCCGTCGGCGGTTTCGAACGTCGTATAGAACGGCGCGCCGCCGTCGAGCATATTGGCGCTTCTCCGGTCGTTCCATGCTCCGGAGTTCAGGAAGGCGTGGATTCCGGTCAGCAGATGTGCGGTGCCGTCCACGATCGCCGCATCCACCACTTGACCTCGGCCGGTCTGCTCTGCCACCCGTAGGGCGGCCAAAATGCCCACGACGAGATACATTCCGCCGCCGCCGAAATCGCCGACGAGATTGAGCGGAACCTGTGGTGCGCCCTGGCCGGCGCCGATGGCGTGCAGGGCGCCGGTCACCGCTATGTAGTCGATGTCGTGCCCGGCGCTCTGTGCGAGCGGACCGGTCTGGCCCCATCCGGTCATACGTCCGTAGACCAGGCGCGGATTCCGCTCCCAGCAGGGGTCCGGTCCCAGCCCAAGGCGCTCGGCGACTCCGGGCCGGTAACCTTCCACGGCTACGTCCGCCCGCTCGAGCAACTGCAGCACGACCTCGACCGCTTCGGGTTGTTTGAGGTCCAGGATCACCGATCGCTTGCCACGGTTGAGCAGGTCCTCCTCCGGTTTGCCGGGAAACACACCGGCAGCCCCAGGGCGATCGATGCGGACAACATCGGCACCGAGGTCCGCCAGCATCATGGTCGCGAACGGACCCGGCCCCAATCCCGCCAGCTCGACCACCCGCACACCCGCCAGCGGACCGGAATGTTCGGTCACGCCGGCAGCTTTGTCAGTCATTGATCTCTCCGATACGTCTGCCCCGGTCGATAGCGGAAGCACCCTGCGAACCGGTGCCGAAGCCGATGTCCGGTTCGCAGGGTGCGTCGCTTGCTGTGGCCGACAGCAAGAACTTCTCCATACCCGAAGCGGTGGAGAGGGTGCCCTGTGACCATCGAGTTCGGGCGGCTCAGAGTCCCAGGGCGCGCGTTCCTCGCTGCGCTGGGGGCTCACTCGGCAGCAAGGAGATTCTCCGGCCCGTCGGAATCGGCTCGTGCGGACGGGGCTAGTAATCCGCACGAGCCGAGAGGCACATCCAGGGACAGGAATTCGGGTAACCGAGCGAGAGGCTCGTGCCCCGGGTGCGCCGACCTTGCCGCCATCAGGTTGTTCCGACAGCAAGGAGCTTTCATCACACCGAACGCGCTAGAAGACCTTGCGCATGATCTTCATCGCGAAATCGGTGTAGGGCGGATACATGAGCCGAAGATCTGGACGGAACGTCTTCTTCAGCACCGCTTTCCGGTGGCTCAGCGCCTCGAAACCCCAGCGACCGTGATACGCGCCCGTACCACTCGCACCGACACCGCCGAAGGGGAGTTGCGGTACCAGGTAGTGCATCGCGATGTGGTTGATCACCGCACCACCGGATGGGATTTCGTCGACGAGCCGCTGTTGCACCGCCGCCGACCCGCTGAAGAAGTACGCGGCAAGCGGTTTCGACCGGCCATTCACGAAAGTAATGGCATCGTCCAGACTTTCGTAGGACAAAATCGGCAGAATGGGCCCGAAGATCTCGTCTCGCATCAGCCGCTCGTCCGGATCCGGATCGACGACCACGGTCGGCTCGATCGACAACGACGAACGAGTGCTCCGTCCGCCGACCGCCACCGTGCCCCGCGTCTCCTCGAGGTATCCGGCAAGGCGGTCGAACTGTCGCTCATTGACGATGCGCCGTCCGTCGGCACTACCGTCGCGCTCGAACTCGTCGATCCGCTCGACGATCTTATCCACCAACCGATCCCGAATCCGGTGATCAGCGAGGACATAATCCGGCGCGATACACGTCTGCCCCGAGTTCATGAATTTGACCCAGGACAACCGGCGTGCGACAACATCGAGATCAGCGTCGGCGGTGACGATCACCGGGCTCTTACCACCGAGTTCCAATGTGACCGGGGTGAGCGTCGGTGCCGCGGCGGCCATTATCTTCTTGCCGACCTCGGTGCCGCCGGTGAAGATCGCGTGGTCGAATCCCTGGGCCAGCAGTTCCTGGGTCAGGTCGGCACCACCCTCGATGACCGCGACCGCGTCCGTGTCGAAGTACTTCGGCACCAGCTTGGCCAACAGCGCCGAGGTCGCCGGTGCCAGCTCCGATGGCTTGATCACCGCGCAGTTACCCGCGGCCAGCGCCGCGATCAGCGGTCCCAGAGTCAATACGACCGGATAGTTCCACGGCCCGATGATCAGAACCACCCCGAGTGGCTCGTACTGGATCCATGCCGAGCCCGGATACTGGATCACCGACAACGGCTGCCGCTGCTTTTTCATCCAGCCGCGCAGGTGCTTGATCGCGTAGACGGCTTCGCCTCGAGTGGAGGCGATATCACCGAACCACGCCTCCTGCTTGCTCCGTCCGAGATCCTCGGCGAGCGCCGCCGCGACCTCGTCCTCCTGCTCATCGAGCAGCCTGACCAAATTCCGCAGCTGCTCGAGGCGCCATTCCAGGCCGCGGGTCCGCCCCGAGGCGAACCCGCGCCGCATCCGCTCGACTACTGCGGTGACCGGTTCGGCACTCATCGCAGCGTCGCCGGCAGATGCTTGACGGCGTGGACGAAATTGCCGACCAGGTAGGACGGTTCACCTACCTGAAGATTCGGCACGCGGTGCAACAGCTGGTCGAAGATCTCGCGCAGTTGGATCTTCGCGACGAAGTTGCCCATGCAGTAGTGCGGGCCGCCACCGCCGAAACCGACATGCGGATTCGGCGAGCGAGTGATGTCGAAAACGTGCGGATCGGTGAAGACGGACTCGTCCCGGTTTCCGGAGGAGAACATCGTGGCGACCCACTCCCCCTTCTTGATCTCCTGCCCGCCGAGCACCGTGTCCTGGGTCGCGGTCCGGCGGAAGGTCATCACCGGCGTCACCCAGCGCACCAATTCCTCGGTGGCCGTACCGATTCGGCCGTCGAAATCTTCCAGCAGCAGGGCCTTCTGTTCCGGGAAATCCTGCAGCGTCTTGAGGCCGAGGGAGATCGTGTTCCGGGTGGTGTCGTTGCCCGCGACCGACAGCAGCACGAAGAATGAGGCGATCTCGTCATCGGTCAACCGGACGCCGTCGACCTCCGCCTGCACGAGGTTCGTCATCAGGTCCGAAGCCGGGTTCTTGCGCCGCTCCTGTGCGAATTCGATACCCATCATCAGCAACCCGACGAGGGAATCGTTGAGCAGTTCGACCGGCGCGCGACCGGCGGCGACATCCTCGTCCGCCCAGGCGACCATGGCATCTGCCATATGCGCCGCCTCGTCCCGTTGCGACGCGGGCAAACCGAGCATCTCGTAGATGGTCCACATGGGCAGCCGCTTGGAGACCTGGTGCACGAAGTCGAACTCGCCGTCACCGACCGCGAGCATATCGTCGACGATGACCCGGGCCTGGTTCTTGATCTGATCGTGGATCTTGGCCACCTGCTTGGGGGTGAACGCCGAGCTGATCAGCTTGCGCAGCGCGGGGTGCCGCGGCGCGTCCAGCGCCAGGAACGAGGACGCGGCCTCGAGGATGTCCGCAGGCACTTCCTCGAGTTGGACGCCGAGGCCGGAGCAGAAGATGTCCGGCTTCTTGCTGACCTCGGTGATCAAGCGATGGCTGGTAACCGCCCACACGCCCGCGTTCTCCGGGGGCATCAGCGCGCCTTCGATCGGCGGGTGCCAGCTGACCGGCCGTTCGGCGCGCAACACGCGGAAGGTCTCGTCGCGCTCGGCGGCCGTCTTCGACCAGAACGACAGAGGCGAGATGCTCAGCGGATCGTAGGCCCGCGGAGTTGATTCGATTGCTGTTGTCATATCAGCACTTTCTTGGAAGATGATTGAGCGTCATCAGCTCTGGGTCACGGACGCTGAGCTGTACAGCTTCTCGAGCTCGCGCTTGACGAGCTTCCCGGTCGCGGTGCGCGGCAAGGAGTCGACGAAATCAACGCTCTTGGGTGCCTTGTATCGCGCAACCCGTTCTCGCGCGTAATCGATGATCTCCGTTGCCATTTCCTCGGTCTGCGCGACACCCGGCTGCAGTTGGACGACCGCCTTGACCTGCTGGCCCATCTCCGCGTCGGGGACACCGATCACGGCCACATCGAAGATCGCGGGATGCAGAGTGAGAACGTTCTCCACCTCTTGCGGATAGATGTTCACACCACCGGAGATGATGACGAACGACTTCCGGTCGGTCAGGAAGACGAAACCATCCTCGTCCACGTACCCGAGGTCGCCGACCGCCGTCCAGGTCGGATGTTCCGGATGCTGTGCGGCCGCGGTCTTCTCGGGATCCTTGTGGTAGGTGAACGGTAGCGTCTCGCGCTCGAAGTACACCGTGCCGACCTCGCCGGGGGGCAGCACCCGGCCTTTCTCGTCACAGATGTGAGCGGGTCCGAGAACGCTGCGCCCCACCGATCCCGGCTTCTTCTCCCACTCCGGGCTCGTGATCACGGTTAGCCCATTGCCCTCGGTGGAGCCGTAGTACTCGACCAGAATCGGCCCCAACCACTCGATAGTCGCGCGCTTGACATCCGGCGGGCACGGCGCTGCAGCGTGGACGGCCAGGCGCAGACTCGAGAGGTCGTAGCGGTCCCGAACCTCGGCGGGCAGCTGCAGCAAACGTACGAACATGGTCGGAACCACCTGAGTGACCGTCACCCGATACTGCTCGATGGCCCTGAGCAGTTCCTCGGCTCCGAACTTTTCCATCATCACCACGGTCCCGCCATAAGCCTGGACGGCGCCACACCACCGCAACGGTGCCGCGTGGTAGACCGGAGCGGGCGACAGGTAGACATCGGATTCGTTGACGCCGAACAGTTTTCCGACTGCCATGATCAGCGGGTCGCCCGGCTGGTCGACCTCGATCGGCAGCAACGGCGGCTTGATGCCCTTGGGACGTCCGGTCGTACCGGACGAGTACAGCATGTCGGAGCCACGCGGCTGCTCCCCGAGATACGGCCCAGCGTCGGCGAGACAGTCCGCGTAGGAACTGTACCCCTCGACCTCGCCTCCGAATGCCACCCAATATTCGACCCGTGGCGCTAGATTCCGCACCGCGGTGGCGAGTTCGCCGACGCCGGCGGAACCGATAACTGCCCTCGCGTCGGAGTCGTCGAGGATGTAGGCCGCCTCCGCCGGCGTCAGATGCCAGTTGATCGCGGTCACGTACAGGCCGGAACGCAGTGCCGCCCAGTAGATTTCGAAGCATTCGGGCGCGTTGTCCGACAGCAGCGCGATGACATCACCCTTGCGCAGCCCGAGGTCGTGCAGCACGCGAGCGAACCGTGCCGAATTTTCGTCCAGTTCGCGGTAGGTGATCGTCTTGCCGGAACCGGCCATGATCACCGCGGGTTTGTCGGGTGTGGACAGGGCGTGGACGCCTGGAAACATCGTGCGGTACCTCTCCGCTAGATCTGTTGCACTCTGCCCGCTAGACCAGGAGGTCCGCGCGACCGTCCTGCTCGAGGCTGTCGATGTAGACCGGGTAGAGCTTGCTGGCCAGCGGAGCCAGCTTGAGCATGCTCGCAACATTCCCCCCGATCTTGATCTTGCCCTTCGCCATCGCGAGCGGCAGATTGACCTTTCCTTGCCAGTAGGCATTGCCCGTGTCGGCCGTCATCCGCATGGTCGCGGTCGATTTGCCGAAGTACTCCTGCCCCAACTCGATAACACCCGCAGGTGCGTCGACGACCAGGAAAGCGTCCGGATCCGAGAACTCGAAGCCGAGAACGACACCCGTGGCCGCCAACTTCGGGCCGATCTCCGGATCGGCGAATGCCGACTCGAAGATGCCGCCGATGTACTTACGCACCTCGCCCGCGTCCTTGAAGGCCATGTCGTTTTCCTCTCCCACGGGACAGCGCCCCTGCGTTTATAGAATATATCTTTGATTAAATTTCTGTCCGACACTTCACTTGAAAACCTTTGGGTCAGGTTTCTGGGCGACCGTTGGCGGAGTGAGCCTTGTGGTGTGCCTCACAAGCGATGCGAGTATCGTAAGCATAAGTCGACTTATGCACAAGTCCCGGGGAAACTTGCAGCCTGACGTGGTCGACAACCCACCTGACACACCGAGACGGAGATCCATGGCCAGCAAGCAGGACTACTTCGACACCGCGTTCGAGCTACTGTCCGAGCAGGGTTACAGCGCGCTGAAACAGGCGCCGTTGTGCAAGCGGCTCCGCGTGACGACCGGGTCCTTCTATCACTACTTCGAGAACTGGCACGACTTCACCTCACAGTTGCTCGAACACTGGCGCACCGAACGCACGACCCAGCTGGTGGAGCTGGCACAGCAGAGCAAAGACCCGATCGACCAGTTGGACGCGCTACTGCAGTTCGCACTCGATCTCCCCCATCGCGCCGAGGCCGCGATCCGAGTATGGAGCAAGGTCGACCCCGAGGTCCGCGCGGTCCAGGAAGCGGTCGACGCCCAGCGTTTGGAAGTGGTGCTGCGGGCCGCGCGGGCGATCCTCGACGATGAGGACGAAGCGCTGAATCATGCCCGCTGGGGTCTCTACCTCCTCGCCGGATACCAAGAGCTGGACTCCGGCGAGGATCCCGCTGCGCTCGAGTGGGTCTTGCGCAGACTGCTGAACGAGTTGACGGAGAAATCACGCGAAAAGGGCAACGTAACGCCAATCTAGAACCGGCCGTTCGTGATCGACGATCCCGCCGCCCGCGAAAACCTCCGATCGAAGGTGTACCAGGTGAGCGCCGGCACCGGCCGGAGCCACCTCTTCGACAGTGATCACGCTGCGCAATGTGTCGCCTTCGTGAACCGGCCCGACATGGTCGCACCCATGCCAGCCGAGCACCGTTGCCAGATTCGGGAACGCCCGCGATGCCTGCGACAACGCGATTCCAATGGTGTGGCCGCCGTATACCAGCCGACGACCACCGGCCGCGTATTCGTCGTGGTGCACCCTGGCGATATTGAGGCTGATCCGGGCGAGCTGCGGAGCCGAATCGACCACGTCGCCGCCGATCACCGCCACCTGCTGCCCGGTTTCCGGAATCAGGCTGCCTGAGCCAGGCATCGACGACAACGTCTTCATGTCCCAATACTGCACTGCTGCAATCCAATTCAGATCTGCACCGGCACCTATTCCGTCCAAGTCGTCGGCATGCCCGGTGTCGTGATCAGTGCGCAAGGGCAGCATGGCGCAGCGCCAGAAGTCGAGGACGTCATGGCCTTGCTGATCGACGGTGCGAATTCGCAAGGCGACCAGTCCCGTCGGTGCCCGATCGGGACGGCGCCGATTCTGCCGCAGCCCTTCGACCGTCGTCGTGGTGGTCAGGGTTTCCCCCATGTGCGGCATCCGCCGAAAGACCAGCCCGCGATAGAACAGGTTGGCCTTGACGTGATGGGTGACCACCGTGGACTGGCCGATCGCTATGTCCCACACCAGTGCCGGGTGCGCGAGACCGGCCGCGCCGGTCACGGCCGCCGACAGGTCATAGTCGAGCGGAAGACGAAGGCGATCGCCGACTATCGACTGATGCACGGCCGCGAGTCCCTCCGACAACGTGACCGGTGGTGCGCCGTCGAACACCTGACCGGGCTGGAGCTCCTCGAAGTACGGTCCTTCCGCGTTCACAGCGACACTCCGATCTTCTGCAGGGTCCTGCGTGCGGCCACCGCGATCGCTTCGTCGATCATCTGACCATCGAGTTCCACCGCGCCGCGACCCCCGTCGTGAGCAGCGGCCAGCGCGTCCACCACACGGCGCGCGTACCCCACCTGCTCGCTGGACGGCTCGAAGGCAAGTTTGATCGGGTCCACCTGCCGAGGATGAATAGCCCACTTGGCGTCGAAACCGATTCGCACCGCATGGCTCACTGCCGCGCCGAAGCCGTCATCGAGTCCCACGCCGAGATATGGGCCGTCCACTGCATCCAGGCGATTGGTGCGCGCGGCGGCAATCACTCTGTCCTGCACCGCGATCCACAGCGCGGGATCCCCACCAGCGGCCCGGCCCAGCGATGCGGCGAGGTCCGCGTACCCGGTGATCAGCGCGGACAGCCGCGATGAGGCCGAGGCGATCTGTTCGATCCGGCTCAGTCCGTCGGCGGTTTCGATGAGCGCTTCCACCGCGAGCCGATCGACGCCGCCGACACCGGCTTCGATGCCGTCGAGCAGGCGATCGACGAACTCGAGATCCCCCGGTGACTCGACCTTGGGCAGCACGATAGAACTCGCCGGGATCGCGGACCGGACGACAGCGTCGATATCCAGGTGGCACCAGCGGCTTCGAGGTGCGTTGACCCGCACCGCGATCGAAGGCAGTGCGGTGCGATCACCCCGGGCGATCGCACCCAGCGTTTCCCGCGCACGATCCTTATCCGCGGGCGGCACCGCATCCTCGAGATCGATGATCACCTGATCCGCGCCCGACGCCAAAGCCTTGCGGATCTTGCGTTCGTCGCCACCTGGTACGCAGAGGACCGACCTCCGCGGTGGACGTGCCGTCATCAGACAACCACCTTTCATGGTTTTTAATCTATGTTAAAGTATATTGATAGTTGTCGGAGTCCAGCGAGGAGTCAATGGTGAGCGAGCTGTCCGCCGAGGAACAGCAGGTAGTGGCGACGGTGCGCGAATGGGTCGACCGCGAGGTCCGACCTGTCGCTCGCGACCTCGAACACGCCAACGAGTACCCGGAAAAGCTGATCGAGCAGATGAAACAGCTCGGCATCTACGGCCTGGCCATCCCGGAACCCTATGGCGAAGCACCGGTTTCGATGCCGTGCTACGTCGGCGTCACCGAGGAGCTGGCCCGCGGTTGGATGAGCCTGGCCGGAGCGATGGGCGGCCACACGGTCGTCTCCAAGCTCATCCTCAGCTTCGGCACCGAAGAACAGAAGCAGCGGTACCTGCCGAAGATGGCCACCGGCGAGATCCGAGCCACCATGGCCCTCACCGAGCCAGGCGGTGGCTCCGACCTGCAGGCCATGACCACCGTCGCCAAACGCGACGTGGACGGCTACACGATCAACGGCGCGAAGACGTGGATCAGCAACGCGCGCAAGTCGCAGTTGATCGCACTGCTCTGCAAGACCGATCCGGCCGCCGAACCCCGCCACCGCGGCATCAGCATCCTGCTCGTCGAACATGGGCCCGGCCTGACGGTTTCGCGCGATCTGCCCAAGCTCGGCTACAAGGGCATCGAGAGCTGTGAGCTCATCTTCGACGGCTACCGCGCGCCCGCCGACGCCGTGCTCGGCGGAGTCGAGGGCAAGGGCTTCGGTCAAATGATGAAGGGGCTGGAAACCGGCCGCATCCAAGTCGCCTCGCGTGCCCTCGGCGTTGCCCAGGCCGCTTTCGACGACGCCTTCGCCTACGCCCAGCAGCGCGAGAGCTTCGGCGTCCCGATCTGGCAGCACCAGGCCATCGGCACCTACCTGGCCGAGATGGCCACCAAGCTCACCGCCGCACGACAACTGGTCCTGCACGCCGCACGCAAGTTCGACGCAGGCGAGCGCTGCGATATGGAAGCGGGCATGGCCAAGTACTACGCCTCCGAAATCGCCATGGAAATCGCGCTCAATGCGGTGCGGATCCACGGTGGCTACGGCTATTCGACCGAGTACGACGTCGAGCGGTATTTCCGCGACGCGCCCCTGATGATCGTGGGCGAGGGCACGAACGAGATTCAGCGCAACGTCATTACCTCGCAGCTAGTTGCCCGCGGCGGCCTCACACGGTAGGTCCGAGAAGCCGAAGCGGCCGGTGCCGGCGACTCCCCGTCGCCTGCACTGGCCGCGTTCGTTTCGGCATCCCGACGTGACGGCTAGGTTGAAGCCTCGTCCGGTACAACGGATCCGGGCGAAGGTTCGATGCCGAGCGCCTGCTCGACCTCCTCCAGCGCCTCGCCCGTGTACACGGCCAGCCGCTGCACATGCGGCAGCGATCTACTGCACGCCGTGAAACTGATGACAGCTTTCCCTGCGTAACTCGACATCGTCACATTCAGTGCCTGCCCGTGGAACAGCACCGACGGGCCGTAGATCTCCTCTACCGGCGCACCGTCGAAGTACAGCTGCTCGGCCGGGCCGGGCACGTTCGAAATGACCAGATTCGCGGCCGGGCGACCGAAGCCGCCGAGACCGAGCAGCAGCAAGGCCATCTGCGGGCCCGACAGCAGCATCGTGAACGGCATGACCGCGGACGGCGGCAGCGCCTGGTGAAAACCTTTGGCCGCCAGCGTGGCTCGGTGTACTGCTCGCAATCGCAGGACCGGGTCGGCGATGTCGGTGTGTAACCGTGCGAAGACGAAGCCCAGCGCATTGCCCATCGACGCCGAGTTCAATTCACGCAGGTTCACCGGAATCTGTCCGACGATCGGACCATCCGGCACCGCGTCCAATTCCCCCAGGTACCGCTGCAACGCTCCGCCGAACGCCGTCAGGAAAACATCGTTGATGGTGACATTGCCTGCCTTCGCCACCCGTTTGAAACGCGCCAGCTCGCAATGCTGGGTCGCGAACCTGCGCTGGTTGCAGATCCGATGGTTGAAGAGGGTGGTCGCGGACCGGAACGGGCGAGTCAGATCGCCTGTCCGATCCTTGTGCACGGCCACGGCCATATCCGCCAGCGCCCGCACGGCCACTGCCGTGGAACCCACTGCGCGACATAATCTTCCGACGGCTCCGAGCCTTCCCCACGCCGATACAGCGGTCGCGGCGGTTTCGGTGGCGATGGGCTGCCGAGCGGGTGCGTTGCCACGGATACCCGCACTCCACGGCGGCAACATGCCCCGGGCATCCGGATCGGTTGTGAAGACCCGCCCGATGAGGCGCGCGGTGGCGACGCCATCGAGCTGCCCGTGGTGGAACTTGAGGTAGATCGCGAACCGGCCGCGCTCGAGCCCCTCGATCACGTGGCACTCCCACAGCGGCCGGCGCCGGTCCAGCGGGAGCGAGTGCAGGTGTGAGACGAGTTCTCCCAGCTCCCGTTCCCCGCCCGGGGAAGGCAACGCGATGTGGCGCAGGTGGTAGTCGAGATCGATATCTCCGTCCGGCACGCTGTCCCAGCAGGGGATCGGTCTATTGCGCAGCACGGAGTTGAAGGGGGGCGCGAAGGTCTCGTTCTTCCGCCACTGCGCGACCAGATCTCGCACGTATGTCGAGGGCGCTTCCTCCGGCGGTGACAGAATGGTCAGTGGGCCGAAATGCGCAGGCGCATCACTCCTTTCCACGAAGAACCATGCGGCATCAAAGAGGTTCAGAAAGGTTTTCGTCATCTACCTGTTCTCAATCGACTGGAACGGACGGATGGCGTTCGTCATTGAATGCCGTTGCTGCGAAACCGTGGACTCCAGCCCCGATCCCCAACAGAATCTAATGTACTTTAGAATCTATGACATATGCGGCGATTGCACGGCATGTGGCGCTTTACACAGCAACCTGAACGATCAGACGGCGCCACGCGATCAGGTGAGTACGAAAAAGGGTGGCCCCATAGGGGACCACCCTTATTTCCACTGACCGAACGCAATAGGTTCAGCTGCGCACCCCTCGTGCCGAGGTGGACTTCGGCGCTTTCGGCGCACTGTTGATCCGGGCGTCGTAGCCGCTGCGAGCCGACTTATCGACTGTCAGGAAGGTCTTGTCGGCGTCGAGCATATGGTTCATGAAATCGCGGATCTTGCGCCCGAATACCGGCTGCAGCCGTGCCACCGGCCCGAGAATCCCCGGCAGGTAGACATCCGGCTTGCGCGCCGCGATCGCGCCGACGATGCCCTCGGCAACCTCTTCGGGCTCGAGATTGCGCACGAACTTCGTTCCGGCCGTGCCCGCGACCAACTCGGTATTGGTAAACGACGGCAGGACACAGGTGAACGACACACCGGACTTCGCGAATTCCACGCGCGCCGTCTCCGTCATCGAGATCACCGCCGCCTTGCTGGCGCCGTAACTCAGACCACCGGGAATCGGTGCGGTACCAGCCATGGAGGACACATTGACGATGTGCCCCCGGCCGCGCGAAACCATGCCGGGCAGCGCCGCTCGCATCCCGATCATGGGTCCGGCCACATTGATATCGAGCACCCGCTTCGACAGCGACGTCGACTCCTCGAGGAAGGGGCCGATAGGCATGATGCCGGCATTGTTGATCAAGATGTCGAGCGGACCGAAGCACTCCTCGGCCTTGGCGAGAAACGCGACGAACGACTGCTCGTCGGTGATGTCGACCCGCACGGACTCGACGTCCGGCCCGATCTCGGCCGCCGCCCGCGCGACAACGTCGCCATCGATATCACCGATCACGACCTTGGCGCCGCGCCGATACAGCGCCTTCGCGGTCGCCAGGCCGATTCCCCGTGCCGCACCGGTGATGGCCACCACGCGACCTTCGATCCGGCGAGTCAATTGCGATTCCTTCATTCCCTGCCTACTTCGTTGGAGGTCGTCGGCGCGAGTCCGACGGTTCGAGTTGCACCGCGCCGCGACGGCACATTGTTTTCCGTCGTCGCGGTCAGCCGACCGTAACTCAGTATATTGGAAGATAGATTAAATTCTAGCCCCAGATCGTCGGCCGAAACCGAACATCCGGTCGGGCTCCCGCCTCAGGCGTACTGCCAGAGGTCGCGGCACGGTAATGGCCGCAGCCCTCGGCGCACCTTCCGGTCCACCAGCACCCGATAGCCGCGCCGGATCATGACAGCGGCGAAATGACGAGCTTCCGCGGTCGTGGCCGCGTACTCGAGCCGCATCTCCCCCGCCACGCAGTCGAACCGTATCTCGACGCGAAGAAGCTGCTGACGTACGAGAGACACCGTCTGTCCGCCGCGCATACCACTGACCACCTATCCCGTCAGGGTCACTAGGCCTGTTCAGACCGCGCGACACCTGATGCGCGTCATGAACTCGAAACCGGGCTGGTCCGGCGGGCGGCGGCGAAGGTGAGGGCCTCCTCCCAGCTCGCCTTCTTCATGAGCAGGCCGCGGTATTTCATGATGACGTTCTGGCCGTTGAGGGTGAGCGCTCCCGCGAGCCGATCGCCCTCGCGATACAGCGCGACCCAGCGCCCGTCGGCGTCCGGATCCCCATCTACGACCTGGACCTCGTCCGCGGTCGGCACACCCACGAACTGGATCCGGCTGTCGTACCAATCGGACCAGAAATACGGCACCGTCTGGTAGGGCTTGGCGGCCTCGGGCTCCAGCGCGTTGCGGGCCGCGAGTGCCCCCTGTTCAGCGGCGCTCGTCCAGTGTTCGAGCCGCATCAGCCGGTCGAACAGCGGGTTGTGCCATCGTGCGACGTCGCCCGCGGCGTACACCCCGTCGACGCCGGTCCACAGCGTCTCGTCGCACACCACGCCGTTGTCCAGACACAGCCCGGAACCCTCGAGCCAACCGGTCACCGGAATCGCGCCGATGCCCACCACCACGAGGTCGGCTTCGATCGCCGTGCCGTCGCTCAGCAGTACGCGCTCGACGCGACCATCTCCCTCCAGACCAGTCACACCGACACCGCAACGCAACGGGGTGCCGTTGCGCTCGTGCAGCGCGGCACAGGCCGCGCCCATGCGCTCGCCCACCGCCCGGACCAGCGGGGTCGGTAGCGCCTCGAGAATAGTGACGTCCAGGCCGCGTTTGCGTGCGCCCGCAGCCACCTCCGAACCGATGAAACCAGCGCCCACGACCACGGTGCGCGCGCCGGCATCCAGGGCCCGTCGGATCGCGATCGCGTCATCGAGGGTCCGCAGCGTGTGAACACCGCTCAAGCCCTCCGCTCCAGGCAGCGTGCGCGCGTCGGCACCGGTCGCGATCACGAGCGCGTCGTATGCGACGGCACGGTCGCCGACCAGGACGCGTTTGCCCTCGGTGTCCAAACCTGTTGCCGGCGTGCCGAGTACGAGTTCGACACCTAGTTCGTCACGCAGGACGTCTGCTGTCCGGAAAACGGTCGACGCGGGCCTCTCGCCCTCGGGCAGTTGATCCAGGTACGCCTTCGACAGCGGCGGCCGGTCATACGGCAAATGTTCTTCGGCACCGATGAGCGTGACGCCGCCATCGAAACCCGCTTTGCGGGCAGCTTCCACCGCCCGCAACCCAGCGAGGGACGCTCCGACCACGACGAGGTTCTCCTGGGACAACTCGCTCACCTTCCCGCGATGCGACTTTAATTGAGATTAAATTAGATTATCAGCACCCGTCAACAGGTGGGTAGAAGCCGCCGAGTGCCACCCGGTTGCCCACGGCCGTATCCTTGATCCACGAACGGAGACCGGGTCAAGGACGATTCATGAGTACCGTCGACGATCCGGCGAGCACCCAGCGGCGCTCGGTGGTCGGAATCGAAGTGGAACTGGAGGCAGAAGGGTTCGAAGGCGCCGAGTTGATCGGCCGCGGCGGCTTCGGCACGGTGTATCGCTGCCTCGAGCGGGCCTTGGAACGACAGGTAGCCGTCAAGGTGCTCTGGACCGGCCACGGTCCCGACGACCTCGACAGATTCCTGCGCGAACAGCGCACCCTCGGCAAGTTGTCCGGGCATCCCAATATCGTCGCGGTGCTCCATGCCGACGTCACCGTGACCGGTCGGCCGTGTATCAAGTCGTGACCGGGAACCGATCGCGGATCTTGTCCACGACGATCTTGGCGGTTTCCGCGCACGCGGTAGTTCCGCCGTTGCCGTACTCCTTCACCGCGTCACCCACATTCCACAGATTCGGAATCGGTGTGACGTGCGGCAGGTCATAGCCGGCGACCGCTCGCTGGGGCGGCCAGCCGTCGCGAGTGACGTTGATCGACAGGATGCGCGCCTCGTCGAAGCCGGGGACCTGATCGCGCAGATCCTCGAGCAGCAACTGGGTTTCGGCTTCCTCGTCGAAATCGCCGACGGCCGGCTTGGGCACTGCGGTTCCCTGGTAGAGATGCCAGCCATCCGGAGCCATCTCCGGGCAGATGTCGGTGAAGTTGGCGACGTAGCAGAGCCGGCGAGTCGTGGCGAAGCTGGTCATGCCGGGGGCCTTCACCAGCGGGCGCTGACTCGCGAAGTTCACCGAGATCATGGCACATGGCCGGTTGGCCTTGTCGACCTGCGTAACATAGTCGGCGGGCAGATTCTCCCGGCCGACCAGATCCAGGGTGGCGAACGGCCCGACGTCGCTGACGGTGAAACGCGCTGTCACTTTGACCGTTTCGTCACCACGCGCGATCACCGCTCCGGTGATCCGGCCGTCGGTCAGGGTCAACGAGGTCACCTCGCTGTCGAGCCAGACCGCGCCGCCGTTGTTCTCGACCACCTCGGCGAGTGACTTCCACACGCCGATGGTGCCGTCGGGGCAGTACCCGAACTTCTTGAACGCGCTCTTGCGGGTGAAATAGGTGAGGAATACCCGCGCGGGCAGTTCCTCGGAGCCGACCGCGAACACCGAACCGCACATATTGCGGAAGATGCCGTGTACCGACTCGTTTTTCGTGTACTTGGCCACCCACTCGGCAGTGGACAACTCATCCTCGGGCATGCCGCTGTCGTTGCGGGCCGCACCGAGGCCCTGGACCAGTTTCGCGCCCTGGCGGGTGAGCTTGGAGAGCAGGAAGCCCCAGCCGCCGCCGGTGACGTCGACATCCTTGCCGCCGATGCGGTACAGGATGGGCGGTTCCGGCTTGCGCACGTCGAATTTCGCGCCGACCTCGTCGAAGGTCTCCTCGGTGATGCCGCCGAGTTCGATGACGATGGCGCCGTTGTTCACTTTGAAGCCATCGACGTCATCGGTGGAGGCCCGGCCGCCGACCTTGTCCAGACGCTCGACGACAAGTGTCTTGTAGCCCAGGTGCGATAAGCGTGCGGCTGCGAGCAATCCGCCCGCACCCGCACCGATCACCAGTGCGTCCCAATTGTTTTCGGTCATGTTCGGTCCTCGATTCAGCCGAGCGGGTTGGCGCCGGGCTCCGCACCCGACATATCGGTGATCTGGTTCCACTGCGCCGCGACCTCGTCGATGCTCGGCGGGGCGGCGAAGACGGCGCCCTTGTTCTGGAACTGCTGCACCCGGTACACCTGGCCGCCGCCGGCGACGATAACCGTTGCGGTGTCGGTGCATTCGTCGCTCATCAGGTAGCCGACGACGCCGGCGACGTGGGCGGGCGGCAGCTTGTCGAGCATCTCCTTGGGCGCGATGTCCTCGGTCATGCGGGTGGCGGCCAGCGGCGCGATGGCATTGGCGAGGACGTTGTTGCGGCCGCCCTCGATCGCGAGGGTGTTGATCAGACCGACGAGACCGAGTTTCGCGGCGCCGTAGTTGGCCTGGCCGAAGTTGCCGAAGAGTCCGCTGGTAGACGCCGCGACGACGATGCGGCCGTGGTTCTGCTCGCGGAAATACGGCCAGGCGGCGCGCGTGACGTAGTAACCGCCCCACAGGTGTACCTTCTGCACCGATTCCCAGTTGTCGGCGGTCATCTTCGCGAAGGAGCCGTCCCGCAGGATGCCCGCGTTGTGGATGACGCCGTGCACAGTGCCGAAGTTGTCGACAGCGGTCTTGATCAGCTCGGCCGCGCCCGCTTCGGTGGCGATGTTGTCGTAGTTGGCCACCGCGGTACCGCCGGCTTCGCGGATCTCCTGGACCACGGCATCGGCCATCGAGGTGCCGGAGCCGGAGCCGTCCCGAGCGCCGCCGAGGTCGTTCACCACGACCTGGGCGCCCTCCTTGGCCAGCAGCAGAGCGTATTCGCGGCCGAGGCCGCCGCCGGCTCCGGTGACGACGATGACACGATCGGTTACTCCGGGCATTAGTGTTGTCTCCCTTGACTTTCCAGAGTTGATTTCAGTACGACGCGGGCAGCTTCAGGCTGGTCTGCGCGACGAAGTTGAGGACCATTTCCCGGCTCACCGGCGCGGTCTTGAGCAGGCGCGCGGAGAACCAGAGTTCGGCCAGGCCGTATTCGAGGGACAGGCCGTTGCCGCCGTGGGTCTGGATGGCTTGATCCAGCGCCTTCAGCGAGGCGTCGGCCGCGGCGAATTTGGCGATATTGGCGGCTTCGGCTGCGGGCTTCCCTGTATCGAACAGCTCGGCGGCGCGATACGCCGCCATGCGAGCGAGTTCGACGGCGATGTGCGCCTCGGCGAGCGGATGCGAGATACCTTGGTGCGCACCGATCGGCACCGACCACACCTTGCGGTTCTGGGCATAGGACACAGCCTTGGAGACCGCATAGCGGCCGATGCCGGTGCTGATGCCCGAGGCGAGAATGCGCTCCGGATTCAGTCCGGCGAACACCTGACGCAGCCCGTTGCCCGCTTCACCGATCAACGCCTCGGGACCGACGCGGACTTCGTCGAAGAACACGGTGAACTGGTGATCGGGCGAAACCACCGCGGTCGGCAGCGGCTGCAGCGTCAGACCGGGTGTGTCGGTGGGCACGACGAACATCGACAGCGGCGACCGCGAGGCCCCCACGAACTCCGGGTCACGCGTGATCAACAGGATCGCTTCACACTCGTCGATGGCCGAGATGAAGTACTTGCCGCCGGAGATCACCCAGCCGTCGCCGTCGCGGCGCGCGGTGGTGCTGACGTTGTGGCTGTTGGAACCGGCGTCGGGTTCGGTCAGGCCGAAGGCCATTTTGCGGCTGCCGTCGGCCAGGCCCGGCAGCCATTCGGACTTCATCCGCTCCGAGCCGTGCCCGGCCAGGATCGAACCACAGATCGCGGGCGAGACGACTGCGAGTAGCAGCGGAAAGCCTTGCGCGGCAAGCTCTTCGACGACGATGAGCATTTCCGACAGCCCCGCGCCACCGCCGCCGTACTCCTCGGGCAGATGCACACCGAGCAGGCCCGCCTGACCGAGATCGCGCCACAGCTCGTCGACCTTGGCTCCCGAGCGGGAACGCTCCAGAAAGTACTCCTGACCGTACTTGGCGGCCAGTTTGGCGACACTTTCGCGCAACAGCGCCCGCTCGTCGGTATCGATGATGAAGGCAGACAACGGTCTATCTCACTTTCCGGTGAAGGTCGGCTGTTGTTTGGCGAGGAAGCTCCCGATGGCGCCGGTCGCATCGGCCGTGTGGGCGATGCGACGCAGGGCCGCCGTCTCCTCCGACAGCGCGTGGTCGAGCGTGGTGGTCCAGGAGTTGTGCAACAGCCTGCGCATCTCGCCGTAGCCGCGGGTGGCGCCGGCGGCGAGCCTGCGTACCGTCGCCTCGGCTTCGGCCGCCAGCTGGTCAGCGGGGACGACACGATTGATCAGACCCCAGTCGACCGCGGTATCGGCGTCGATGACCCGGTCTTCGAACAACATTTCACTCGCCCGCCGAATGCCGATGAATTTCGGCAGATACCAGGTGTTTCCGGAGTCAGCGGTAATACCGATGCGCCCGAAACCGGTGGCGAACTTGGTCCCGGTGGCGGCGATCGTGATGTCAGCCGGATACAGGAACCCCAGCGCCCCACCCGCGCACGCGCCGTGCACGGCCGTGACGATCGGCACGCTCACCCGAGCCAGCAGCCGGATCGCCTCGTGCATGAGCAGCGCCATCCGGGTGAGGGTGTCCGGCAGGTCCGCGGCTCCGTCGGAGAACGCGCCGATGTCACCGCCGACGCTGAACACCGGACCGTTCCCAGTGATCAATACCGCCCGCAGCCCGTTGTCATTGGCGATCCTGGTCGCCGCCTCGAGCAGCGCCTCCCCCGCCGCCTTGTCGAGGGCGTTGCGCGCTTCGGACCGATCCAGCCTGACGTAGGCGATGTCGTCGACGACCTGGTACGAGATCAACGTCGCACCTCCTTTTCGAATTTAATGTAAATTAGGAAATAGGCTTTGGTCAAGCCCCGCGCAGCGGAACCCGGCCGGTGTGGAAGTTTCGGTTACCGCTTCAGCCCAGCTCAGCGCCGACAACGGAGACAAAGGAGACGCAAGCGCCGGGACGACCACCGAGGTTGTGAGTCAAGGCCATCCGCGGATTCGCGATCTGACGTTCACCCGCCTCGCCGCGGAATTGCAGCCAGCATTCGTAGAGCATGCGCAGGCCACTGGCGCCGACCGGGTGGCCGAAGGATTTGAGGCCGCCATCCGGATTGACCGGCAGTCGGCCATCCAGGTCGAAATCTCCTGCCACACTGTCTTTCCATGCCTGTCCGCGATCGGTAAAGCCGAGATCCTCCATGAGGACGAGCTCGGTCGGCGTGAAGCAGTCGTGGACCTCGGCGAAGGAGATCTCGGATCGGGGGTCGGTGATTCCGGCCTGGGTGTAAGCATCCTTCGCGCTGGCCACCACCTCGGGAAAGGTCGTGAAATCGTAGTCCGGATCAACCGCCCCGCGGCCCGGTCCGGCAGTGAGCGAGAGCCCTTTTACATACAGAGGTGTGTCGGTGTAGTTCAGGGCGTCCTCGGCTCGGACGATCACCGCGCAGGCCGCACCGTCGGAGACACCGGAGCAGTCGAAGATGCCCAGGCGTCCCGCAACCAGCGGGGCACCGGCGATCTTCTGCTTCGCGACCTCGGATCGAAACTGCGCCTTGGGATTCAGCGCGCCGTTGTGGTGATTCTTCCAGGCAACGTGCGTCATCGCCTCTCGCATGAGGGCGGGATCCACTCCGTACTTGCCGCAATATGCCGGATCCAGCAGCGAGAAGGCGGCCGGTGCGGTCAAGGACAGCTCCGAGGCCGTGCCATCGCTGGGCGGGTCGCCGCGCAACAGACCGGAGAAGCCCGAGTCCTTGAGCTTTTCCACACCGATGGCGACGACGCGGTCGTAGGCGCCCGACGCGACGGCGTAGCAGGCGTTGCGGAAAGCTTCGGAGCCGCTTGCGCAATAGTTCTCCACCCGGGTGACCGGCGTGTTTTGCAGGCCGAGCGGCTTGCTGGCAGTCAGGCCGCTCTGCCCGGTACCAAGTGTGCCGAGCCAATAGGCGTCGATATCGGCGCGGTCGAGTGTCGGGTTGCCGTCGAAACAGTCGGCCATCGCCTCGACCAGTAGGTCGTCGGCGGAGCTTTCCCAGCGCTCACCGAACCGGGTGCAGCCCATGGCGACGATGGCGACCTTGTCGCGGATTCCATTGCTGCTCATAGCAGTTGCGCCTTCCAGAAGTAGTTGTGCACACCCTCGGCGCTGTGCAGGCGGCGGAAAGTGGTGCGCACGCGGGAGCCGACGGCCAGCCGGTCCGCCGCACCGTCGGCGACCTCGAGTGCGTAGCGGCCACCGTCGTCGAAGTCGACGACTGCCTCCACGACCGGTGGGGCGGGTGAGTAGGCGAGCCGGTCGACGGTGAAAGTCGTGACAGTGCCCTCGCGATGAGCCATGGACACCTCGGTCATGGCGTCGATCGCGCCGCAGCGCTTACAGATTCGGCCCGGCGGCAGATGCACCAGCCCACAGGAACCGCAGATACTGCCGGTGAACGCGAACTTCCAGCGGGCGGCACGGGCCGACGGCGGCGCGGCCACCCGATCGGGTTCCGGGCGACGCGGCGGTTCCCGGTCGAGGAGGCCACGCCAGTTCAGGTAGGTCGTGTAGGGCACCGGTGCACCCTGCTCGAGTTGCGTTGCGAGCGGAATCGGCTGTCGTGCTTGCAGTATGCGCTCAGTGGTGCGAAGCACGAGGGCATCGCAACCGTCGGCCGCCGAGATCACGAGCACCGTCTCCCCCGGCTCGGCCTGGTCCAACGCGGCCGCCAAGGCAAGCCCGACGTCGGCGGTGCCCGCATGGCCGATGGGCGAGTTTCGGGTGGACAGTTTCCCCGCCACGACCTTTGCGGCACGTTTGGCGAGCGTGAGATTGGGTGAGACCAGGACGACGTGATCCGCCTCGTCGATCCCTGCATCGGCCAGAGCGTCGGCAGCCGCGCGGCGCACTAGCGGCAGGTACTGCTCGATGCCGAAACGCTCCTCCCACTGCTCCCCCGTCGCCACCTGCGGATCGCGCCATCGGTCGAGGAACTCGGTGGTCAGTGCGGATCTGGCAATAATTTCGGCGATTGGGTCGGTCCCGAAGACGAACGCCGCGGCGCCGTCGCCTCCGCCCCGCTCATCGGCGGATCCGGGGCGGCCGATGCGCATATCGGCCAACACCGCAAGCCCGCCGGCGCTCGCGGCCGCGAGCAGCGCGGCGATGCCGCTGCGGGCGGAACCGGCCAGATCCGCGGCGAAGATATCGGCGGGAAGACCGAGTGCCGCGTGGATGCCTGTCGCGTTCGCCTTGTCGGCGTAGGCTGGCGTGGTGGTCGCGAAATACAGCCCGCTGGGTGCAAGGCCGGGGGTGAGCGCGGCCGCGGCGGCCGCGACGCCCATCGTGGTGCTGTCCTCGTCGAAGGCGGCCGCGACCCGAACTCCCTTGCCCGCGTTGGTGTTCAGGGTCGCTCCGATATCAGCGAGCGATACCCGGTGGGCGGGCAGGTAGGTGCCGTAGGAGGTGATTCCGTAGTTGGTCATCAGGGTGCCTCGAATAGTGCCGCCATGCCCTGGCCGCCGCCGATGCACATCGACTCCAGGGCGTATCGTCCACCGCGCCTGCGTAATTCGTGCAGCATAGTGGTGAGGATGCGAACGCCGGTGGCGCCGATGGGGTGGCCGAGTGAGATGCCCGAGCCGTTGACGTTGAGCCGATCGTGGTCGTCGAAACCCCAGCCCTTCAGCACCGCAAGTACCTGGACAGCGAAGGCTTCGTTGAGTTCGACGAGATCGATATCGTCGAAAGTGCGCCCGGTGCGTTGGAAGAGTTTCGCCACGGCGGGCACCGGACCGATGCCCATCTCGGCGGGTTCGCAGCCCACAGCCGTCCAGCCGACGAGGAATCCGAGGGGGTCGAGTCCGAGTTCGTCGAGCTTGTCCTCGGCGACGACCAGGCAGGCCGCCGCGGCATCGTTCTGCTGACTCGAGTTCCCCGCGGTCACGGTGCCGTCGCGCATGATCGCGCGAAGGCGCCCGAGGGATTCCGGCGTCGAGTCGGCGCGAATGCCTTCGTCGCGGACGAACTCGATCGGATCGCCCTTGCGTTGCGGTACCGAGACCGGCACCACCTCGTCTGCCAACTTGCCCGATTCCCAAGCGGCGGAGGCCTTCTGGTGACTGCGAGCCGCGAATTCATCAGCCGCCTCACGGGTGATGGAATACCGCCGCGACAGGTTCTCGGCGGTCTCGATCATGCCGCTGATGCGACCGAAGCGCTCGACCGGTTGGGAGCGTTCCCGACCACGGTCGAGGCGGTCGTAGCAGGCGACATTGCCCGACCGTGCGCCCCAGCGCATGTCCTGGGTGTAGTACTCGATATTGCTCATGCTCTCGACGCCACCCGCGAGCACCACGTCGGCTGCCCCGGTCTGCACCATCATCGCGGCGGTCACGACGGCTTGCAGGCCGCCGCCGCAGCGGCGGTCGGTCTGGAAGCCGGGCACCTCGATGGGCAGGCCCGCCGCTAGTGCGGCCCAGCGACCGATGCAGGGTGCTTCGGAATTGGCGTAGGACTGCGCGAACGAGACATCGTCGATGCGCGCCGGATCGATGCCGGAGCGCTCGACGACCGCCGTGATGATGTGGGCGGCCAGGTATTCGGCGGGGACGGGGCGCAGTGTGCCGCCGAAGATTCCGACGGGGGTGCGCAGCGGGCTGACGATCGCCGCTCTCTTCATGATTCCACCTCGATGCTGAGTATTACTGTGCCGCTGTAGTTTTCGAACGGCTCCGCGTTTCCGGCCAGGTCACCAGTTACTCGCCATCGCGCGCAGGACATCACGCTGGTCGGGGTGGGCGATGGCGAGCATCCGTTCGCGCCGCTCGGTCAGCGGTAGACCGCGCAGGTCGGCGATGCCGAATTCGGTGACCACGATGCCCGCATCACTGCGTGCGATGCTGACCGGCCCGGACAGCCGGTCCACGATCCGGCTGCGCGAGCCCGCGGTGGACGGCAGGGCGATGATCGGCAGACCGCCGTTCGACCGCGCCGCGGCGCGCAGGAATTCCCCGCCGCCGCCGACTGCGCCGACGTACCGGCCGCCGGCGACCTCGGCGTTGACCTGGCCGGTCAGATCGACCTCGACAGCCGAGTTGATCGCCACGAAACGATGTTGCGCCGCGAGGCGTTCGGGATCGTGGGTGTAGGTGATCGGCCGCAGCGAGACCGCTGGGTTGCGGTGCACGTGCTCGAACAATCGCCGCGTACCGATCAGCACCGCCGCAACGGAGACGCCGCGGTCGGTGGTCTTGCGGACATTGGTCACCACACCCTTGTCGATCAATTCGACCGCCGCATCGGTGAGAATGCCGGAGTGGATGCCGAGGTCATTGCGCACACCGAGCGCGCCGAGCACCGCCTCGGGCACCGAGCCGATCCCGAACTGCAATGTGGCGCCGTCGGGCACGATGCTCGCGACAAACGCGCCGATGGCCGTCGTCTCGGGTGTCGGCGGGGCGGCAGGACTCTCCGCCACCGGGCGTGAGGTCCGGATAACGATGTCGATGTCACGGTCGGTCAGATGCCGGGCGCCGGGCGTAACAGGCACCTGATCGTTCACCTCGGCGACCACCACCCGCGCGCTGTCGATGGCGGCGGTGAGATAGTCGTCGGCCAACCCGAGGCTGTAGCACCCGCGCGCGTCCGGCGGTGCACACTGCACCAGCACCACGTCGGCACGCGAGACGAACTCCGGCAGGGTCGAGTAGTGGCCGGGGTACACCTCGAGCGCCCCGGCCGCGGCCAGCGCCCGATTGCTGCCCGTACCGCAGTAGCTGACGAACCGAATATGGTCGGCATGCTCGGGTTTCACCGTCTCGCCCGCGGGGATGCCGATGAAGCAGGTGATGCCACCGAGGTCCGCCCGATCGGCGAGCAGACGCTGTGTCAGCGTCACAGGTTCCGCGCACGACTGACCCAACACCACGAAGTCGCCGGGACGGACGAAGTCGCGGAAATCGAGGTTCGGTGCGGGAACCGCTCGTGGCGGCATGGCGTCCGGCATATCAGTCCTCCCGCCAGCGATCGGCGGATGGATCAAGCAGACGTTCCATGTGCCCCTCGGCCAGCCACACGATCGTCTCCAGTTCGAGGGCGTCCAGAAAACGGACGCGGCCGGACTTCAAGTCCTCCAGCCGCAACCGCGGACCGTTCGCCGTCTCGTCGATGTCGACCCGCACCTGAGCGAATTCACTGTGCACGACGCCGAATTCACGGCTGGCGCCGCCATCCGATCCTGGCCTGTCCATCTGCCAACCCCTCAGATCAGAAAGCCCATGCTGGGCACGGCTTCCGCGCTGTTGACAAGTACCACGGTCTTGCGGACCAGCTTCAGCTCACCATTCACCCGCCGCAGCACGTAGGTGTAGCGGCCGGCCCAGGTGTGAATTCCGCGCGGTTTCGACTCGTAGAGAACGAAATTCGCGCCCACAGTGATTTCATCGCCCTCGACGCTGAGCAGTTCGACATTCGAGATCGTGCGGCGCAGATTCGACGGCGGCGACTGCGCGTACCGCTTGCCGGTGCGCAGCTGTTGCAGGCGGGTGGAAATGCGGCGGCGGTTGTCGTACATGATCGACACGTGCCGCTCCGGGTCGTACCTGCCGCCGTCGACGGGCACCCAGTACAGGGCGTCGTCGGTCCACAGCGCTTCCCACGAGTCGTAGTCGTGTTCGTCGGCGAAGCGGGCCTCGCGGTAGATGAACTGCTCGAGCTCGCGCAGATCGATATCTATCAGGGCAGTCATCATGCCTCCATCAGAGTCTTGTAGTGCTGCCAGAACGCCCGCATGGCGGTCTCGTCGGTCGCACCGCCAATTCGGAAACCGTTGTCGTCCAACGATTCCCGAGCCAGTCCGCGCCGCAGGTCGAGCCATTCGGGCAGCAGCTGTGCGACCCCGACCTGATTGCGTTCGTACATCTCGGTGTCGTCGGCCAGCAGCATGCCCGCCGGCCCGACCGAACCGATGGACTGCGACAGCATCCGCTTGTTCAGCTCGTCGGCGCCGTCCAACTGCACCGAGGTGGAGAACTGGATGCATTCGTGCGCCGACAGCGGCTGGATGTTGAACACCTGGATCTCGGCGATGAACAGGTTGGGGAAGATCATGACGTGCGGCGCGCCCTCGATCATGATCTCTTCGGCGGCTTCGCCGTGGACCTCGCGCATCTTCGCCACATACCCCGGGACCCGGTCCGCGGTGGTGCCGAACCAGCGCATGGGCTCGGCGAACTTGCGGAACTCAGGCCGCAGATCGTTCTCGCTGTGCCCGTTGCCGAGCGCGCGGGTGACCGCAGTCGAGGCGTCGCTGTAGAGCGGGCCGATGGTGGAGCCGGTCACCGAGAAGATGGAGCCGTGCACGAACTGCGGGTGGTATCCGTCGGTTTCGTTCTCCGCCAACAACTTCCAGTTGGCGTGCGTGCGGTGCCTGAGCCAGCCGTTATCCAGGCGCACCGTGCCTGTGGGCGAGAGCCGGGCCAGCCGGTCGATTTCACCGGCGGCGGCGCCCAGATGCTCCAGCAGTGGCGGGACGTCGGGATTGAAGCTACCGAACACGAAGCCGTGGTAGCTCTCCACGCGGGGCACCACACCGAGTCCGAGGTTCAGTTTGCCCTTGCCGCCATATCCCTTGTTGTAGGGATAGCCGAGCATGTCGCCGGTGTTGCTGTAGGTCCAGCCGTGATACGGGCAGCGAAAGGAGCTGGAATTGCCGCTCTGTTCATCGCACACCAGGTTGCCGCGGTGCGCGCACCGGTTGGTTACCAGGCGCACGCCCCCGGCGCGGTCGCGGGTCATGATGATGTCCTGCGGCCCGATGTTCTTGCGCACATAGTCGTTCGGCTGCGGCACCTCGGATTCGTGGCCGACGAAAACCCAGCCGCCGTACCAGATGCGTTCCAGCTCGTCGGCGAACACGGCCGGATCGGTGTAGAGCGAGCCGTGCACCCGCTCGGGCCGAATGAGCAGCGAATAGTCCACTCGCGGTGCTTGTTTCGCGACCGGGCCGGTTTCGCAGGCCGCGTCCGGATCGCAGATCGAATGATCGCCCGGTTCGCGCGCGGCGTCCGGAGGTGTCGTGACCGTCATTTCTGTTACTCCAATCGTGCTTTCGCGTAGCTCACGAGACGGAACTTCTGCACCTTCCCCGTCGGGGTGGTGGGCAGTTCCGCTGCCGTGAGGAATACGACGTGTTTGGGAACCTTGAACCGGGCCAGATTCGCCTTGCAGATCTCGATCACCTGCTCGGCGGATATCTCGGCGTCGGGCGCGCGCACGATGCATGCGCAGCCCGCATCGCCCCATCGCTCATCGGGGACGCCGACCAGATACGCCTGGCTGATCTCCGGACGGCCGGTCAGCAGTTCCTCGATCTCCTTGGGCATCACCAGTTCTCCGCCGCTCTTGTAGAGCTCCTTGCTCCGGCCAGTGATCTCCAGATAGCCGTCCGGACGCACCCGACCCAGATCACCGGAGAACACCCAGCCGTCGCGGAGTCCCTTGGCGGTCTCCTCTGGCTTGCCCCAGAACCCGAGCATGCTCGTCGGGCCATGGGATACGAGTTCGCCTTCTTCCTCGTCGGGTAACGGCGCTCCGGTGATCGGGTCGACGGTGCGATAACGCACCAGCGACCCGTCAGCGATTCCGGCCGCTCCGGCGGATTTCGGTCGACCGGCAGTGGTTGCGGTGAGTTCCAGCGAGTCCTCGGGCCGGGTCAGCGTCATCGCACCGCCGCATTCGGTCATGCCGTAGCCGGTGACAATCTCGGATGCGCCCAACTCGTCGCGGACCCGCTCCCAGAGCCAGACCGGGGCGGGCGCGGCGCCCGACAGCACCGCCGACAACGATGACAGGTCATAACGGTGGCGGTCCGGATGTTCCAGCAGCGCGACTGTCATCGTGGGGACGCACAGAATGTCGTCGGCGCGATGCCGCTCGATTCCGGCGAGGTACTTCGTGGCGTCGAAGGCGGGCAACATGATCACCGCGCCGCCCACCATCATGGCCGCGATCAAGCCCTCGACGTAGCCGAACATGTGGTAGCACGGCAACGAGAACAGGATCCGGCGACCGTCGTCGAAGGCACGGGTGAGCGCGGAGGCGTACCCGGTGCGCAAGACCGCGTCATGCGTGATGAGGACCCCCTTGGGCGATCCGGTGGTGCCGGAGGTGTAGAGGATGTCGCCGACCGCCATCGGGTCCACTCGAACCTGGGCGGTCGCCCCGCGGTGCCGGGCGCCGACGAAGGCCAGCTCATCTACGGTGAGCACCCCGGCGCGCTCGCGTCCGTCGGTGGGCAGCTGAATAACCGTGTGCAGCTTGGGAAGTCGCGACTTGTCGCGGTCGGGCGATTCCCATGCCGGTGCGACCTCGTCGAGCATCCCGGGGTAGTCGAGTCCCGCGAAACTGGTCATGGTGATGAGAACCCGGCATTCGGATTGGCCGAGCACATAGGCGAGTTCCTCTGTGCGGTAAAGGAAATTCAACGGCACTGCGACCGCGCCCGCGAGAGCGATGGCGAACTTCACCGGCACGAACTCCGGATAGTTCGCCATCAGCACCCCGACGTGATCGCCGGGGCGGACGCCCAGCGTGGCCAATCCATCGGCGAGCCTGGTCGCGAGGTCCGCGGTCTCTCGATAGGTCAGCGTGCGTTCGTCGGTGATGACCAAGGGGCGTTCGCCGAACTCGTCGACGCAATGCAGCAGCCAGTCCCCCAGCGACCGTGGTTGCCAGTTCGGGAACCGCTCCGCCAGCCTTTTCCGTCGAACGTCGAAGTCATTGTTACTCAAAATATTCACCAGATCTCGTCGACGGCACCGTCGAGAATTGCCTCGCGGAGTCGGTATTTCTGGACCTTGCCCGACGGGGTGACGGGAAGGGTGTCGGTGACGAACCAGCGTCGGGGCGTCTTGAACCGCGCGAGGGTGTCGCCGAGTTGTTCTTTGACCGATGCGACCAGATCCTCGGGCCGCTCACCACGAACCACGAGCACGGCAGCCACGGTCTCTCCCCATTTCTCGTGCGGGATGCCGACGACTGCTGCCTGCTGGATCGAATCATGTTCGACCAGGCGAGATTCCACCTCAGCCGGGGCTATGTTCTCGCCGCCGCTGATGATCATGTCCTTGAGCCGTCCGGTGACGGTGACGAATCCGCGTTCGTCCATCATTCCGAGATCGCCGGTGTGCAGCCAGCTTTCGTCGTCGACTGCCACTGCGGTCGCGGCCGGGTCGCGGTAATACTCGATCATCTGCTGATAGCCGCGAGCGCAGATCTCACCGATCACACCCAGCGCAGCCACCCCGGTGCCGTCCGAACCGGCGATCTTCACCTCGACTTGCGGGATGGGGCGGCCCACCGTGCTGAGTTGCTCGGCGATCGAGTCGCTCTTCCGGGTAAGGGTGATCACCGGGGCCAGTTCGGTTTGACCGAACAGATTGTGTACCGCCGCACCGAAAACCCGCGCCGCGCCCTCGATCATCACCTGCGGCACATTCGCCGCACCACCGACGATGCTGCCGATTTTCGGTGCGCCAGACTCGTTTCCGCGAGTAGTTTCCAGCAAGGCGCCGAGGATCGTGGGCACGAAGAACAGCACGTCGGCGTTCTCGGCGGCGACCAACTCGAGAACCTTGCTGGGGACGAAGGTCTCCACCAGCACGGTCGTGCCATTCATCCAGACAGGTCCGAGGGTACCGATCACACAGGCCGCGGTGTGGAACATCGGCAACGGGTTCACGAACACCGATCCATCCGAGAGTTCGGCGGCCGCCATCGTCATCCTCGCGACATTGACCAGCGAACGATGCTGCAGCAAAACACCTTTCGGGTTGCCTGTAGTGCCCGAGGTGTATTGAAGCATCGCCGGATCGCCGGGATCGATGTCCGGCGAGACGAAGTTCGGCGTGTCCGACCTCCAGCGTGCGGTGTCTGCCAGGCTGATCCGCTGCCGAACGCTCGGTACCCGATCGACTGCCGCCGCGGCGACCGTCGCCATGTCGTAGCCTCGGTATTCGTCGGCGTGGATGAGCACGGCTGCTCCAGAATGCTCGAGTGTGTAGACCAGCTCGCCTTCGCGGAATGCAGGGTTGAGCGCCACGAGCACCCGGCCCGCCAATGCGGCGCCGAATTCGATGATGGGCCACTCGATAACGTTCGGTGCCCACAGAGCCACGAACTCGCCCGGCTCGGTGAGTTCCGTCAATGCAGCCGCAACTCGCCTCGCCTCGTCGTAGAACTCACCGTATGTGAGGTGGCGAAGTTCCGAACCGCCATGCGGTGTTCCGACCAAAGCTACTGTCGCGGAATGGTTCTGGGCTCGATCGGCAAGTAGCGAACCGACAGTGTGGTCCGAGAGCGGCACGCTGTCGTCGGCCGCCCAATAGGACTCAGTGAGGTTGCGTTCAGCCACGGCTGTCATAGGCATGCGCTTCCGCTATTTCCCGCGAAATACGGGAGTTCTCTTCTCATGGAACGCCGAGACACCCTCGGCGAAATCTTCGGAGTCGAACAGCTTCACCTGGTTGTCGACTTCGTTGGCCAGCACCGTCATCGGATCGCGCGGCCAGCGCACGAACATCTCCTTCAGCGCGGCGACCGCCAGCGGCGGCGCGATGGCCATGCGCTCGGCATCGGCGAGCGCGGACTCCAAGGCTGTGCCCGGAGCCACGACCGCGTCGGCGAGGCGGATTTCGACTGCCTCGGTACCGGTGAGCCGGGTGGGCAGCAGCATCAGTTCGCGGGCCTTGGCCATGCCGACACGCGCAGGCAGCGAGGCGAAAATGCCCATGTCCCCGGCCAAGCCGACACCGGTGAACGCGGTGCTGAAAACGGCGTCCGCCGCAGCGACGACCCGATCGCATGCCAAGGCCAACGACACACCCGCGCCGAACGCTGCGCCCTCGACCGCTGCGATGACCGGTTTGCCGCCCTGCCAGATCGCGCGCACCACCCGCTGTGCAGCCTCGGCGCGCGGGCGAGCCTGCGCCTCGTCCATACGGCGCATGGTCGAAATATCACCGCCCGCACAGAATCCCGCTCCCGCGCCGGTCAGCACGATCACCCGCACACTCGGGTCGGCCATGGCCTCCTCGAGCCGTTCGGCCAGTGCGTAGCGCAGCGGCAGATCGATGGCATTGCGCCGCTGCGGCCGGTTCAAGGTGATGATCCGGATCGGCCCGCGGTCCTCGGTCAGAACGGGTGAATCATTGCCGGACAATGCTATTCACCTCGAAACTTCGGTGCGCGGCGCTCGATGACGGCGGCCAGACCCTCGCGGGAATCGGCAGTGCCCGACAGCTCGGACACCGTGCGGGCTTCTTCCGGCAGCCGGTCGGCCAGCGTCGCACCAACACCGCCCCACAGCAAGCGCTTCGTGGCACCGATCGCTTTCGGCGCGGTCGACGTGAATTGGCGTGCGTAGGTGAGAGATTCGGTTGCCAAGTCAGCGGCGGGCACCACCTTGGTCAGCAGTCCGATCTCGAGCGCCTCGGCGGCGTCGAGAACCGGGTTGGTCAGCAGAATGTGCATGGCCCTGCGCAGGCCGACCAACTGAGTCAGGGTCACCGAAACGCCTGCGTCCGGGGCCATGCCCACGCGAACCGCCCCGGACATGAATTTCGCGGTGTCGGCGGCGATCACGAAGTCCGCGGCACAGACCAGGCCGAAACCACCTCCGCCGGCGGCGAACCCGTGCACCGCTGCGATGACCGGCACGTTCAGCTGGGTGAGAGCGGACACGGCGATCTGCAACCAAGCCGTGGCCTCGCGCAGATAGTCGGGCAGCTGTTCCCCTTTGGACGCGAATACCCGCACGTTGCCGCCGGCGCAGAAGTTCTTCCCGGCACCGGACAGCAGCACCGCCCGGACCCGCGGGTCACCGTGGGTACGCAGAATCGCGGAATGCAATGCCTGCAGGAACGGGACGTCCATCCCATTCGAGGTGTCCGGGCTGTTCAGCAGCACATGGGCAATACCGTCGTCATCGACATCGACACGGACCAGATCATTCATCGGTTGCTCCCTGTGGTGAACGAGCCGATTCCGTCGGCCGCGGACGGACTGGCGAGATGGTCCAGGACCGTCTCGAATTCCAGGCCCAGCCCTACCTCGAGCGACGTGCCCAGACCCTGGTAGACGAGCCGTTTGCTCCTGGCCAGTGCGGCGGGATTCTTCGTGGACAGCTGCTCGGCGAAAGCCCGCACACCGGATTCGAACTCGGATGCGCAGTATTTCCGGTACGCCAGTCCCCAGGCCACCGCGTCGTCGGCCGTGAGACGGTCTCCGGTGAGAATGTGCGCCAGTGCGCGTTGCCGTCCGACCAGCCGCGGGAGTCGTTGCGTACTGCCGCCGCCCGGGACCTGCCCGTACCGCGAGTGGATGTCCGCGAGCACCGCGTTCTCGTGGACCAGCACGATATCGGCGGCCTGAGCGAGTTCGAACCCACCGGCCGTGGCATAACCCTCGACCGCGCACATCACCGGCACCGACAGCTCGGCGATCGCGTCGCAAGCGGCCCGGAAGTTGGCGAACAGCGGAGCCATGGCGTCTCGGCCTTCTTCCCGCAGCCGTTCCAGTTCATGGAAATCACCTCCGGCGCAGAAGTTTCCACCGCTGCCGCGAATCACGATCACCTTCGCTCGTGCGGCCGCCTCGATCAGCGCCAGGTGCAACCGCGCACCCAATTCGACGGTGATGGCGTTCATCTGTTCGGGCCGGTTGAGGGTGATGGTGCCGACGCCGTCGGTCACCTCTGTCAGCACCACCTCCGCCGACGCGGCGCCGAGACCGGCCTGTGGCTCCGGTTGACTCACATCAATCGCCCTCCCCCGACCTCGAGCACCGCTCCGGTCATATAGCTGGACAGATCCGAGGCGAGAAACAGTGCGGCCCCCGCCACTTCGTGCGGCTCACCGGCTCGCTTCATCGGAATGGCCGCCTCACGTTCGGCGAAAACCTCCGGCGGCATGGCCTCGGTCATGGCCGTGCGGATGAGTCCAGGTTGGATGGCATTGACGCGAACTCCTTTGTGCGCCAGTTCCTTCGCACCGGCCTTGGTCATGCCGACGATGCCGGCCTTGGCGGCGCTGTAGTTGGTCTGCCCCGGATTCCCTGACTTGCCCGACAGCGAGGACATATTGATGATCGCCCCATGCCCGGCCTCGCGCATGACCGCCGACGCCGCCCGCAGCCCAAGCCAAGTGCCGCGCAGATGCACTGCGATCACAGTGTCGAAGTCGGCCACGGTCATCTTGCGCAGCGACGCGTCCCGGGTGACACCGGCATTGTTGACAAACACATCCAAGCCACCGGCCCAGCGCACCGTCTCGTCCACCAGCCCCTGCACCGAATCCTCGTCGGTCATATCGCAGCCGATCCCGATCGCGTGTCCACCGACCGATTCGGCCGCCGCATGGGCACCCTTTTCGTTCAGATCGGCCAGCACCACCCCAGCACCGTGCTCATGGAACAGCTGCGCGATGGCCAGCCCGATACCTCCTGCGGCACCGGTGACGACGGCGGTCTTCCCGCTGAGCAGCTTGGTCATGCGATGAACCGTGCGATCGACTCGGCGACACAAGCCGGTTTCGCCGAACCCTCCGCCTCGATGGTGGTGATCAGCTTGGCCTGGATGCCGCCGGGCACCTCGTCGACCGAATCGATACTCGTCGTGGCACGCACTCGCGAATTGACCGGCACTGGCGAGATGAAGCGCACCTTGTCGAAGCCGTAATTCACGGCCATGGACAGCTTTTCGATGCTGTAGAGCTGGTGATTCAGCACCGGCAGCAGCGACAGTGTCAGCAGCCCGTGCGCGATGGTGCCCTTGAACGGCCCCTCCGCGGCGCGCTCCGGATCCACGTGGATCCATTGGTGATCACCGGTCGCGTCCGCGAAGGTGTCGATCCGCTTCTGATCGACCTCGAGCCACTCGGTGGTACCCAGCGACGTCCCCGCAGCGGCGGCGAACTCCTCAATGGTGGCGAAAACTCGCACGTCAGCACTCCTCACTAGACTTTGAATTTAATATAGATTTGAATGGAGGCCAGGTCAATCCTGCAGCACAGCCGGACCGCCCCGGGAACCGGGCGCAAGCGAAGATCGGAGGCACCGACATGGCAATGCCCGTCATCGACGAGGGCCCGGAGTCGAAATCGGCCCGCACCCGCAAGCGCATCCTCGACGCGGCGGCATACACGCTCAGCCGTAAGGGCTATGCGGGCACCCGACTGTCCGATGTCGCCGAACGAGCCGAACTGCAGGCGCCAGCCATCTACTACTACTTCCCCTCTCGCGACGATCTGGTCGAGGAGGTGATGTGGTCCGGCATCGCCGAAATGCGCGAGCACATCTCGGAGATTCTCGACGCGCTGCCGGAAGCGACTCCCCCGATCGAGCGGATCATGGTCGCCGTCGGAGCCCATCTGCGCCACGAACTCGAAATCTCCGACTACACGACCGCCGCCATCCGCAACGCCGCACAGGTTCCGGAGAAGATCCGCGCCCGGCAGGTAGCCGAAGAAGCCGCCTACGGCCAAGTCTGGAAACAGCTATTCCAGGACGCCGCAGAAGCCGGAGACCTGTCCGATCATCTCGATCTGCGCACCGCACGCATGCTGACGCTCGGCGCCTTGAACTGGGCCTCGGAGTGGTGGACTCCCTCCGCCGGCCCGCTCGACGTGGTAGTCCATACAGCGCAGACCATCATCCGCAGCGGACTCAGCGGCACAGCCCACCCCTCGACCTAGATATTTAATTGAACATAAATTAGACTTTGTCATCGGTCCTGAACGAAGGAGTTAGACCGCATGGATCTGCAGCTGCGCAATGCCCGTGTTCTAGTCACCGGCGGTGGTTCCAATATCGGCCGCGGCATCGTGCACGGCTTCGCCCGCGAGGGCGCGCGCATCGTCATCAGCGATATCGACGCCGAACAAGCGGAGAAAGTTCGAGCCGAAGCGCTCGAGCTCGGCGCCGCGGCAGTCGAAGTCGCAGCCGGAGACCTCACCGCCGAGGGCATTGCGCAAGTCGCTGTAGATCGCACTGTGCGGGACTGGAAAGGGCTCGACGTCCTGGTCAACAACGCCGGGTGGAGCGTACCTGGGTTCATCGCCGAGGACACCGATCGTGCCAAATGGCAGCGCACCGTGGAGGTCAATCTCTACACCGCCATCGCGACCACCCAGGCTGCCATCGGGGTGATGCGGGAGGCCGGCCAAGGTTCGATCGTCTTCATCTCGAGCGATGCCGCGTTCGGGCAGATCCGGCAGGGCGTGTACGGGGCCACCAAAGCCGCGCTCATCGCGTTGGCGCGAACCACGGCCCGCGAGCACGGCCGCCACGGGATCCGCTCGAATGTGGTCTGCCCGGGATTGGTCATCCCCGAAGGGCCCGACGCCGTTGGCAAGGAGAGTCTCTGGGCCGCCGGCGAGGACTCGGTGTTCAACGAGAAGCAGATCGAATTCCTGCGCAAGGACATTCCGCTGCGGCGCCTCACCACGGCCGAGGACATCGCCAACGCTGTCGTGTGGGTGTCGTCCGAGACCGCCGCCCGCCAGGTCACGGGTCAGGTGTTCTCGGTCAGCGGCGGCTACACCATGCCGTAACGCACGTCCATGCGCAGCCCGTCCGGTCGCAGTTCAACTCTCTCACAACAGTATTCGGAGGAATACATGCCGGAGGCATACATCGTCGATGCCGTTCGCACCCCCGTCGGACGCCGTAAGGGCGGCTACGCCGATGCGCACCCCGCCGACATGGCCGCCCATGTCATCGGCACGCTCGTCGAGCGCGGCAGTTTCGATCCGGCCGCGATCGACGACGTCGTGCTCGGTTGCATCGACCAGATCGGTTCGCAGGCGGGCGATATCGCGCGCACCGCCGCCCTCGCCGCCGGTCTGCCGGAGACAGTGCCCGGCGTCACCATCGACCGGCAATGCGGATCATCCCAGCAGGCAGTACATTTCGCCGCCATGGGCGTCATGAGTGGCGCCCAGGATCTGGTGATCGCCGGTGGCGTGCAGAAGATGACCCAGTACCCGATCCTTTCGGCCTTCGCCGCCGGAGCGCAGGCATGCGGCGGCCCCGAGGATCCGTGGACCGGTTCCAAGGGCTGGGAAGCGCGGTACACCACCGAGATTTCGCAGTTCAAATCCGCCGAGATGATCGCGGAGAAGTGGGGCATCTCCAGGGAGGAGATGGAGCTCTTCGCGCTCGAGAGCCACGCTCGGGCCATCGCGGCGCGCGCCGAGGGCCGTTTCGATCGGGAGATCCTGGCGTTCGGTGACATGAAGCAGGACGAGGGTCCGCGCGACACCAGCCTGGAGAAGATGGCGGCACTCGACACGCTGGTGCCTGGTGGGCGTCTCACTGCCGCGGTCTCCAGTCAGGTCTCCGACGGCGCGTCGGCCATGCTCATCGCTTCCGAGGCCGCCGTGAAAGCCCATGGCCTGACACCACGGGCTCGCATTCACCACATCTCGGTGCGCGGCGCGGACCCGGTGATGATGCTGCACGCACCCATCCCGGCCACCCAGTACGCGTTGAAGAAGACCGCGATGAGCCTCGACGACATCGACCTTGTAGAGATCAACGAAGCCTTCGCCTCCGTCGTCATCGCCTGGGAACGGGATCTGAAGGCCGACCACACCAAGATCAACGTAAACGGTGGCGCCATTGCCCTGGGCCACCCGATCGGCGCCACCGGCACCCGCCTCATGGCCACCCTGTTGCACGAACTCGAGCGCACCGGCGGCCGCTACGGCCTGCAAACGATGTGCGAAGGCGGCGGCCAGGCCAATGTCACCATCATCGAGCGGATCTGACATGGACACAACAGCATTCGACCTCTCTCCCACCCAGGCCGACATCCAGGACCGCGCCCGTGCCTTCGGCGAGAAGTGGGCGCAGCTGGCCACGCAGATCGACCGCGACGACGCCGCGCCCATCGCCGATATGGTCCGCGACACCGTCGACATGGGTCTGGCCGGGATCACCATCCCCACCGAATACGGCGGAAAGGGACTGTCTGCCATCGAATTCGCACTTGCTGTCGAATCCGCCTGCCGCGCCATGAAATCCTGGATGGCGGGCGACATCCTGTTCGCCACCACCTGCACCGGACCGTCGGTGATCATGATGTCGGACAACAAGACCGCACACGCGAAGTACCTGCCGCGCATTGCAGCCGGCGAGCTGACCGCCTCCATCGCGTTGTCTGAGCCCGCGCACGGCTCGGCGGTCACCGATATCGAGACCACCGCGGTGATCGAGGGCGACGAGATCGTCATCAACGGCAGCAAGCGCTTCATCACTGGTGCACCGGATTACGACCTCTACATCACGTTTGTCCGGTTGAACGAAACACTAGGGATGAAGGGCATCGGCGCCGTCGTCGTCGAAAAGGGCACGCCCGGATTCACTCTCGGCAACGGACCGGAGTACATGGGCTCGCGCGGCTCCAAGCACGGCGACCTGACATTCACAGATTGCCGCATCCCCGGGGAAAACCTGCTGATGGGCGAAGGCTCTTTCCCCACCCTCATGCAGGCGTTCAACATGGAGCGCCTCTACATCTCCGCGCTGTGCCTCGGCTTGGCCGAAGGCGCATTCGACGAAGCCGTGGCCTACTCCAACGAGCGAATTCAATTCGGTCGCCCGGTCAACGAGTTCCAGGCGATCTACCATCTGATCGCCGAGATGTGGACGCAGATCGAGTCGGTCCGCTACCTCACCTACAAGGCCGCCATGACCGCCGAAAAGGGCAAGTTCCCACAGCCTTTGGATGTCTCAGTCGCAAAGCTGCACGCCGCTGACGTAGGGCGCGACGTGTGCTGGAATGCCATGCAGATCCTCGGCGGGAACGGCTTGGTCACCGGATTCCCACCGGAACGATGCTTCCGCGACGTCATCGTCTCCTCCATCGCCGGCGGAACCATGCAGGTTCTCAAGAACACCATCGCCGCACAGGTTCTGGGTAAGAAGCTCGATCAGCGCCGGTAGCCGACGGCGCTCGAACCGCACCGTGCGGAATCGGCATCGCGCGGGCTCGATAGGGACGCGATGGCCGGATAATGCCACGACAACGCCGTCATCGAATCCTTCTGGGACAGAATGCAAACCGAGCTACTGAACAGGCAACGATGGAGACCCAGAATCGAGCTGGCGAACGCAATCTTCGAATACCTAGAGATCTTCCACAACCGTCGACGCCGTCATTCGGCCCTCGGTATGCGATCTCCGCTCGAGTACGAGATGATGCAGCCATCCAACCCGTGGCCTGAAGTCCAGTACCCCGACTCCACGAAACCCGGGGAACATCATCTCCAGACAAGCCGGGGGGATTCAACTACCAGCACCGACTCAAACAAGTGTCGTTGCAGTACTAAGCCCGCCCACAGCCATGGGTGCCGTCGATACAACGCCCGACCTTGCTCCAGCATGACGAAGACGTCGGTGCGCACGTTCCCGGTCAGGGGCGGGTATTCGTATTCCGCGGCGACGCGGTTCACCATGAGCGCGAGTAGGTCGTTCTTGCCGTCGACGTACCGATAGAGCGAAGCCGCGGCGGCCCCGAGGTCATCCGCAATGTGACGCATCGATAGCGCGCAGCCCCTCCGCGTCGGCGAGCCGGATACACACCGCGAGCTGGTCCAGGGTGTAGGTGCGACGCGGCCCCGGTTTGGGATCGTCGCCTCGCAACCACAACGAGGTCGAGGAACCGGCAGGTGTCATGCCAGTCAGCATGTCCCTACTGGAGTGTTGCGAACGTCGTTAGCAAACACCTAGACTGCAACTGCTAACATCGTTCACAGTTGATAGGAGGTTTGGTGCCCGCCATTGAAGCCGCGGCGCTGACCAAGCGATATAGCTCAGGCGCCGCACCGGACGGAGTGGATTGCGGATGCTCATGGCCAGGTCCATACCTGCTCGGACTGAACAGTTCGAGCGAGATCCACCGTGCGCATACTGGCAACACGTGTCGCACGTCAGCGTCCATATTTCCGACCGGGGTCGATGCAGGGTTACCGCGGTTTCGTCGCGTTCGCCATTGCCGGGGAAGTGGTGCGTTGCATCACCGGGCAGTAGATTCAGAATATTTTTGAGGAACGCATCCGAGAGCCAGATCACTCTAATCGCCCGTCGGGACAACCGGCAGGACCGACCGATGTTCACTTTTTGATGCGATAAACGACGAACATGTCGAGGTCTTCGACACCATTCGAAAACCGGTGGCGATGTTTCCACGGCACCGCAATCGCCATTTCGAGGCCTGAAAGAATCGTGAAGATCTGCAGACAGGCTCCACTTCGATCACTCGAATGGAGTTGACTGGAGTGGTAGCGATCGAATCATACAACCGCACCAGGCTGGTGAGGAAAACGCTACCTGACCTCACTCCAGCCAACGCCGATAAACGGGAGTCGAGTGTCGCCATGACACCAGAGTCACACGAAGGAATGATGGAGCGAGCAGCGGCCCTCGCGTCGAGCTTCTTCCCCGCAGGTAACGAGAGCACACTGCGCCAATACTCGGAAGCATGGATAGACATCGGCGAACGCTTGGAGGCCATGGCGCAAATTCATGAAAATATATATCGTCAGTATTCTGCCCGGAACTCCTCCGGCCGGACCGACAGGTCGATCGCCCAGCTGAACGTCCGATTGTTCGCAGATCTACACCATCAGGTCCTGTACTGCTACGGCATGGCGACGCACCTGGACAAGATTTCCGACATAATCGAGCTGGGAAAACTTGAGATCACCGCTATCGCTTGGGCCCTGATAGCCGATCTTGATTCGGACATGTCGACACTTCCAGCAGGCCACAGCACGAATTCCAAGCCAGACCTCGCAATCGCAGAACAAGCAATGCGGAAGATAGCGAGACGCACACAGCAACAGGTCGATGAACTTCCTCCCCCGACCGTGGGCACCCTCGAAAAAATGTAGATTCCGCAGAAGTCGAACTACCCCCGGCACCATAAGAACGGCCGACCGCGTGACCACCCGTTCGACCATTGACAGCCCGATGTTGCGTGAGTCCTCGCGTATCCGACGGTGAAGTACTCATGCGCTCCTGGGTCAAGTGATATACGGCGTTGACAGCCGGTTGGGCACCGAGATGTAGCAAAGACCGATCCTGTGATATGCAGGTCGGGGTTCTACCTTGCATTTGAGCTTCGAAGATCTGAATAGGTTTCGCGCAGCGCGGGCCCGTCGACCTCCAGGCTCGATGCCGAGCTCACGGCATCTCGAAATCTGAATTACTCCAGGTAATTACGAGTCCGGAAAGGATTTCTGCGTAGATATTCGCACGACTGGGGGCCGTGGTGGTCCACAATCCGTGGAAGGTGATCGGCCTGTGGGCGCTGCTCGCCATCGCGGCGGTGGCTTCGGCGCCGGAACTCAAATCAACGACCGATCAATCCGCTTTCCTGCCTTCGTATTATGAGTCGATCCAGGCGTTGGAGATGCTGCAGGAGGCGTTTCCGCAGAGCTCCGCGCCAGCGGCGATCATCGTGTTCGCCCGGCACGACGGGGCGCCGCTGACCGAAGGCGATTCGGCCTCGGTCGTCGCGATCGGCACCGAACTGCTCGGCGAGCAGATCAAGGACGTCACCGCGATCCAGGCAACGCCGCCGTCGGAGAACCGGCTGATCCAGATCATTGCCGTGCAGATGACCAAGGTGACCAATCCGAACGACACCACGCAGAGTGACGCGGTCAAGGCGCTGCGCGGAACTGAAAGAGCGCGCGGCGGGCACGGACCTGAAGGCGGGTATGACCGGCCAGGCGGCTCAGGTGCTGGACCAGCAGGAATCCAGCGAAAAGGGTAGGGCGATCATCGGTGTCGCCACCATCGTGCTGATTCTGGTGCTGCTGGTCATCTTCCGCAGCCCGGTGATCGCGTTGCTGCCGATCGTCGTCATCGGCGCAATCTCCAGCATGGTCAATGGGTTGATCGCCATGGTGGCCAAGGCATTCAACTTGCAGATCGACGCCTCGATCAACGCCATCCTGCTGGTCGTGCTGTTCGGCGTCGGCACCGACTACATCCTGTTCCTGATGTTCCGCCACCGCGAGCGGCTGCGTGCGGGCGAAGATCCGAAGACCGCCATGGCCAGTGCCGTCACCCGCGTCGGTGAGGCCATCATCTCGCCTGGCCGGTGCGTCAGCTTCGATTCACGTTCACCAGAACCTCCCACTAACCATGAACAAAGTTTGAACGAACGTTTGCCAACGGTGTTCGCAACTCTGGGTGGTGGCATGCTGACTGGCATGACATCCGCTGCTTCCTCGACCTCGTTGTGGTTGCGAGGCGACAACCCCAAACCGGGACCGCGCCCCGCCTACACCCTGGACCAGCTCGCTGACGTGGGTGTCCGGCTCGCCGACGTAGACGGGCTGCGCGCGTTATCGATGCGCCGCATCGCGGACGAACTCGGCACCGCCGCGGCCTCGCTCTATCGGTACGTCGACGGCAAGAACGACCTGATCGCGCTCATGGCTGACCACGTCGCCGCGGAATACGACTACCCACCCCTGACCGGGAACGTGCGCACCGATGTCTTCGCTATGCTGGACCAGGCGCGGGCGTTGCATCAACGGCACCCATGGTTGAGGGAGGGCTTAGGGGAGGTCGCTTCGTTGTCGTCGAACCTCGGTCCGAATTCGATACGATTCCTCGACCGTATGGTCGGCGCCTTGGCCTCGGCGGGACTCGACGCCAACGCGACCATGGTGGGTGTCAGCCTCCTGTCGGCGTGGGTGCGCACCTTCACCGGGATAGAAGCAGCGGGGTTTTCCGCCCCCGTCATGGATGCGTCCGACCACCCTCCGGCAATGCTGGCACACGGCGACTACCCCCATCTGACCAGGCTGCTTGCCACCGCCGAGTCCGAGACCGCACCAGTCGACAATGACGCCGTGTTCCGGGCCGGCGTCGAAGCACTGCTGTTCGGCATCGTGCGATGAGGTCCGCACACGGTGCTCCGCGCATGGTAGCCATTGCACCTCAACCGAATAGTGTTCGTCGCCCGAGGGCGTGATCAGCGCTTATGGCAGCGGCAGTGGAGCGTTTGCGTTCGAGGCGGCGTTACGCAGGTCGTGCACAATCGCTTCCGCCGGCATCGAGCGTCATCATTACCCCTGCCGATCAGGACTCTTCGGCCGCGCGTATCGGCGCGGCTGCACCCGCGGAGTCACCGCCGGGCGTCAGCGCACCGCCCGTCACGGTCTTGCTCTGCCTCTGCTCTGCGGCCGCTTCGATGCCGTGCGGGTGGTCGAACCCGGTGAACACGCCGAACTCCGCCCGTCGCTGGTTCAGATCCTGATCGGCGAGACGCCGCATCTCGGCTTGCCGCGCGATCATCGGCAGAATCGTCCCCACCAGCAAGTCCAAACCCGGTCCCGGGAACGACCCGCCCTCGGCCCCAACCACACCCGTCCCCGGCATGGCTCCGGCCCGGCGCTCGGCATCTGGCGCCGCGCCTGTACGCCCGGCGAAATGGTCCTCTCGCACACCAGGATCCGGTCCGATCGGTGTCGCCGCATTCACCCGATCGGCCACACGGTTCGTTGCACGCGTCTGACCAGGCCTTCCACTATTTCTTCGTGTCACTGGTATTACCTTCTTGCTTGATTCACGGAGTAGAGGAATAGATCCGAGATTGCGGCGACTCCACGCTGTGTCCTTCGATTCGTCGAAATAAATCGGCCAGTGCTGCGCCGCCGGCGTCAGGTCGCGGGCACCGCAGCTTCCGACGCCGCGGTAGCAGCCGACGCATCCGCGGGCGGCGAAGCCGGGGCGGCCGAATCCGGCGCGGGAGCGGTGACCTCGATGCCGCGTGGGTGGCGGAATCCGGCGAACGCGCCGAAGTCTCCTGCGCTGTCGGACATTTCCGCGGCGAACGGCCGCAGCTGCCCGTTGACGACGACCTCCGGCGGGCCGCCCTCGAAGGAACCGAAAACCACAACGATCGCGGAATGATCCTTCTCCCACGTAGCGACATCGCCGGTCATCAACTGGTACGGGTCGACCGGATCGATCTGCTTGTTGTCCGACCACTTCGCCGACGTATTCGCGTACGCGGCTTTCGCATCGGTACCGCTCGCGTTGCCGAAAGCCGCATCCAATGCCTGAGCAACCACGGCGGAAACCCACTGTCTCTCCCCGCCCGGGAACGGGTAGTACCTATCCCCACTCCCGTCCTGCGCGGGCGTCCGCGTCGGCAGCCCACTCTGCGCGGACGTGACATTCGGCCCGATCGGCTGGCTGTGATTCGGCACCGCGCCAGCGGGGGGTTGGCTCCCTGCCGTCGCCACAGGAGCTGCGGTGACCGCTGGAATCGGCGACGGCGCGACTGCTTCGTCGTCGCGGGGGAGCCTGTCCGGATCCGGCTCGTTGCGCACGCCGGGTTGCATGCTGTTGGCCAGTGCTGGGATCATCCAAGGGTTAATCCCCGTTGTCTGGTCGTCTCGGGAGCCCATCGCCGAGCCAATAGGTGTCGCCGCTGGAGCCGCCGGTCCAGCGACCGCTTCTTGCGGATCCAGATCCACATCGCTCCGATACGGCGACGCACCAGGATCTTCCGTCAAGTCCGGATCCAGTGACTGGTTCGAATCCAGCGGCAGGCGTGAATCCATCGGAGGACTCGGGTCGTACGGGATGCCCGGGTCAAACGGCATACCGGGCTCTTTCGGCACGCCCAGATCCTTTGGATCCAGCTCCCCGGGCCGTGGGTCGCCCTCATCCCCGACCTGCTGCTTCAGCTTTTTCACCTGCTGCGCCAGCGTTTCCGACTGCTGCGTCAGCTTCTCCACCTGCTGCGCCAGCTTCTCGATCTCGTCTGCTTCTTTCTTCTGGCCGTTCACTGCGTCGGCCATGATCGCGTTCAAGTTGTCGATCGTCTTGGTGATTTCATTCATGCAGTTCTCGTCGTAACTCACACCGCCCGGAGGAGGTTCACTTATAGCCGCGTTGTGATCCTCGATGAATTTTGACGTCCACACTCTCACTTCCTTGGAATACTCAGCTGACCTGCGTATCCGGTCCGGCACATCGCCGTACGCCTCCACTAGTTTGACCCCCGTCATCCGGAGCTTCTCTTGCTTGACTTCATAATTCTCGATACCACTGAACTGTTTGTCGCCCTCAATGTCCAGCTCCGGCGGCTTCAGATCCGGCGCTTCCTCCGGGGACTCCTCACCCGTACTCAAATAATGATCACGCAAGCTCACAGCGAGCCCCTGCGGTCCCTCGTAATAATTTTGGACCGACGGGGAGAGATCAACTTTATCCGGGTCGGGCATAAACAATCGCGGCAATTTATCAGGCCATGGCGCCGACATCGTCTTCCATCGCTCACGCAGTCGGATTTACTGGGACGAGAGGAACAGGACCACGTTTCTCCTTATCATATAAAAATGGTGCCACAAAGTGGTTACCCAACGCGCTACCTGCGCCGGTGGCAAACGCGCCTCGTACGGGGTGGGCCACAGCGCCACGACCGTACCTGGCCGCAGCACCGACTCTGGCTTTACCCATTCGGATCCAGCCGCCCTCTGTCCAGCCCTCCACGCCCACTCCACGCAAGCCGTTCTTGATACCGTTGGCATTGTCTGCCAGCCCCCGAATTCCCTGGCGCAACCCTCGAGCGACTCCACCAGCCGCGGCATCCGCCGCTACGGTCCCGGCGCGACCAGCAAATGCGCCTCCGGGGATTGCGCCAGTCGCAGCATCGACTACAGCGGTTTCGAACGCGTCTTCCAAACTCTTGCCCTGCGTCATGGCAACCGCGCCGCCTACGAGGCCACTCGCGACCGCGCCGCCGACCGGCCCGGCCGCACTTCCAATGAGACCTGCTGCTCCAACCAATGCATCCTTCCAATCCATACCAAAAATCCCCATGGTTTCCCTTTCTTGTCGGAGGAATATCTTTGGGAATTCGCCAGCCGCCTTCGACCAGAGACCTAAAACTACGGCCGGGTCGTCGATCTCCGCGTCCGACCGGTCGATGAGATTTGTGTCGACGGTTCCGGCCGGTCAGATCTGCGGTGGTTCAACCGGCGGCGGACCGGCAGGCGATTTCGGTGCTGCCACGTTCGGCGGAGCTGCCGCCGCGAGTACGGGGTCGCCGCCGGCGGCGCTATCCAGGCCGGTCGGGTGGACGTAGCCCGTGCAAAGCCCGTACTTTTCCTCCAGCGGAGGTTTGCCGGGATCAAAGGGAATGAGCTGGCCGTTGTCCAGGACAAATAATTGGTTCGATTCCTTGACGATCAGCGCGTTATGTCTCTCCCACTGGATAATATCGCCCGTATTAAACGCTTGCGGGTCACGACTATTGATCACTGCGGGCGGATGATCCGCTGACAACTCACCCGCAGTTCCCCGGTACGCGGACATCGCATCGATGGCGGTGTTCTGCACCTGCTTCTGCAAAGCCTCCGCCACCGGCTGCGACGCCTTCACGGTATTCTCGCCGATTTGGACATCCACCATCGCGCCCGGTGTCGTCACCGGCGGCGGAGAACCCACATAGGCTGGCGCCACCACGCCGGGAGGAGCTGTCTGGGCCGCGGGATTGGTTGTGGCCGTCTGGGCTGCGCGGTTCCGCTCCCGTTCTCGTTGCCGGTCCTCACGCGATTCTCTGTCTTCGTAGCCCCTGTCATCGCCGGGAACCCGGTTCTGGTTGAGAGCGTTCATCGCCATCATCTGCCCTATCTGCCCCATAGCATCGCCACTGCTATTCGTGGGTTGCTGCGGGGCGCTGGGCGCAACGGTCGATCCCGTTCCGGCATCCTGCGTCGCCGTCCGGATCAGAGAACGAAGGTCTGTGCCCGACGGGGTGTCGCCGCTAGTGCTGTCCGCAATGGGCTGGGTACCGGTCGGGGAATCCGTGCTGTCCGTAGATCCCAGGCCAAGATCGTCCAACGTGGGGTTCGAATCCGGACTCGGGAACATGTCTTGTGGCGTGGGAGTAGTCGGCGGCGGAGTGTAGGAGGGAGGGGTGATGGTCGTAGGGGAAGGGGTGGTTTTTGTGGCGGGCTTTTCCTCCTCCTTCTTCTCGGGCTTCTCCTTCTCCTTCTTCTCGGGCTTCTCTTCCTCCTTCTTCTTGGGCTTCTCCTCCTTCGCGCCCTTCTTCTCGCTGGGGTACCCCGGAAAATCCCCACCCCGTTTTGCGCGTTCCTCAGCCTGCTTCGCGTAGTCGGCGACGTCTTTCCTGCAGTCCAGGACCACTTGCTTGAGGATGGGATAGATAGGCCATTCTTCGACAATGTTCTGGATACCGAACTCGCGGGTTTGCTTCCCCGACTCCAGCCTGACATTATTTTTGAGGATTTTCCAGATATCCTCACGGGCTTCTTGAACCGTATCATACATACGCTTGAAGACCCGCCAATTCTCTTTGGTGAGTTCCCGGTCCTCTTGCTGGAACTTCGAATCCATTTCGTCCCACGTCGACGCCAGGGCGCCGACCTGGCCTGCGGCTGCTTCATACGCCTCTACGGCCTCACCCTTCGCCCCCGATTTGGCGGCCGCCCCGTCTTGAAGCTTCTTGATAAGATCGTCTTCCAGTTTGCCATTCCAGAAGCGACTTTCCGACTGTAAGGCCACCGGCTTCCTCTTATGCCCCATCTGGAAAGCTAAATAGGCAAGCCGATCGTTCACTACACTTATGACGTCCATCAGTTCGGGCGACGCCTTGCCAGGGGGGACCTCGATCCTCAGCCGGAAGTCGGGATCTTCGCCCTTGTCGCCCGCTTCCGGATCGCGAGTGGAGTAAGTATCACCCATTTCCGGATCGCGAGTAAAGCTCTTCACGTAGTTTCGGTAGGCGACCAGTTCGAGATTTGGCCTTTCGTCGAACCAGAGGACATTTTTAGCGTCTGCGCCTAGGTTACCCTTCCAATCACCTAAGGCATGCTTGACCCCAACCACAGCGCCATCGTTCGTAAGAGCGAACTGTCGCACCCTCTGGTCGGCATCATCATCGGTGTCCCACTCGTCATAATGATCGTTGTACCCACCCCCTCGTCTTTTTTTGTCGTCAGGATTCGCCGACCATAGCTCGTCGCCGGCATCATTGTGGGCCTCGAGCCTGTACTCGCTACCGTTTTTTTTGGTTTCGAATACGATTTTGCTGGCGTCTCCGCTATTGTATATTGTCTTGGTATCTCCGGTCGGGACGAAAACCTTGACTACGTCGCCGTTCTTGAGCCCGAACCGGTAATTGCCGTCCGGCGATTCAACCCAGTCGCCTTCATTGAGGCTATCGCCCGGGTTGAGGACCTTGACGACCTTTGAGTCAGCCATTAGAACACCCTTTGATCACATACGTCGCGCCGGGCTGTTCGCGAGTCCCAGCCGCCACCCCGAATCCTTCTACCGAGATACTCACGGACACTAGAGCCTCACATCTCCGGTGCCGTCCGCCGAATCCACGCGCTACCCGCGCAATCGGCTTCCTCGAGACCACCCGCTGTCGTATGTGATTCGTCGCTCAAACTTTGACAACCGTCCGCCACCGAGGTCCAACCGTCTGGACGAGCACTCAGGTACGGCACGGCATATCTCACTAAAAATGCGTGGGCCGCGTAGCCCTTTTCCAAATAGAAGTTGGCCAAATAGTCCGGATCGTTCTTCGCCCGCTCATGATAGACGGGAGCCATACCGTTGTTTATGTCGCGCTGTCGACGCCAATCTTCTGGATCTTGATTTAATTCAGTGCCCATATCGACAGAATCCCTCCATTTCGATCAACTTCGCCATCGGCCGAAGAAAACTTCACCGAACTCAAGTCAGGACTGCGGCCACGGCATCTTCGGCCACGTCGTCTCCTGGATGGCAAGTTCATGCTGCCGCACGGCATCTGAGGTGCTTTCCCGAATCGCAGTCATGATGTCGACCACCAACTCCTGGCTGCTCGCACAGTTCGCGGTCGTCCCGTCGGCGATGTATAGATCGGTGAGTCTGCCCATCCCATCCACTTCGGGAATCACCCGGGAGCTGGGCGAGGGGCGCCGGGCGCGGATCCGGTCGATCCGTTCCATGAGATCATCGATGGCATGCGCCAGGGCTCGGCCGGATTCCAGCGCCGATTCCGTATATGGATGCATCATGATGGCGCGGTCCCTTCGGTTGGTTGTTCTTTCACCATCACGGGTTCCTTCTTTTCACGTCGATGGATTCGAGTCGGTTGCGCCGAGGGTTTGGATCTGACGAACGCTTCCCATCCATCACCGCATGCAAGGCCCTTTATCTTGTCCGGGTGGAAAATGTTGCCGTCGTCGGTGACTAACATATGATTCTTCGCTGGTGCACCCTCGGCATCACGGACATTCATCCAACCGAGCACGTCTATGTTGGCGCCACTACTCGTTGAAGTCCCGGTCTGTCCGTGAGCGATCACATCGAAGATTCCCGGGATAGCGAGAAACGCCGCAGCAAGAAAACCGATCCTCGAACCGTCCGGTCCGGGCAAGGCGTGGACTCGACCGGCGGGCACCCGCAGAGTCACCCGGTCCACCACGGTGCGGTGGGCTTCGATGTCGTTCACCAGAACCTCCAGCCAACCGTGAACAGCGTTCGCAGTCGCGAGCGTACACTTCTGCTAACGATGTTCGCAACTATGATGGCACGCCAGCTGCCGATGACGCCCACTCCCCCGACCCCGCCGTTGGCTACGCAACGACGATCCCGAACCGGGATCGCACCCCGCCTACACCCCAGGTGGCCGTGGCGGTAGCGATGAAGTCGTCACCCGAAAGAGCTGACCTGCCCAAACTCGCCCCCTCCGGATCGACCGGTGAAGTCGCCCCGGGCTGCCGGAATCAGTATTGAATATGAATACATATTCAATTACTATTCCGCCAAGTCGTGAAGTAGCTCAACGAGAGGTCGCTCGATGGTCCAGGTAGAGAGTGTTCGCGGCCCGGTGCCGGTGGACGAACTCGGCACGGTGCTGATGCATGAGCACGTGTTCGTGCTCAGCGAAGAGATTCGCCGCAACTACCCGGAGTTGTGGGATGAGGAGCAGCGGGTCGCGGACGCGATCGAACGTTTGCGCGCGCTGAAGGCCCGGGGCGTGGATACGATCGTCGACCCGACAGTCCTCGGGTTGGGGCGGGACATCGAGCGTGTGGCTCGCATCAATGCCGGGGTGGACCTCAACATCATCGCCGCCACCGGTTTGTACACCTACAACGACGTGCCACTCTTCTTCCGGCTGCACGGGCCCGGCACAATGCTCGACGGTGACGAGCCCATGGTCGATATGTTCGTCAAAGACATCACCGCGGGCATCGCAGGCACGTCGATCAAGGCAGCGTTCCTGAAGTGCGCGATCGAAGAGGAACTGACCCCTGGTGTCGAGCGAGTACTCCTCGCCGTCGCCGAGGCGCACAAGCGCACCGGGGTACCGATCACCGTGCACAGTTCGCCAGCGCACCGGACCGGGCTGATCGCCCAGGACGTGCTCCGGTGGGAAGGTGTCGATCTGGGCCGGGTGGTGATCGGGCACAGCGGCGACACCGCCGATCTGGACTACCTACACGAGGTGATCGACAACGGTTCCTATGTAGGGATGGACCGATTCGGGCTGGACATCCTGCTCCCGGATGACCAGCGCATCGCCTCTGTCGCCAAACTTGCGGCCGAGGGGCTTTCCGACCGGATGGTGCTCGCGCAGGATGCCTCCTGCCATATCGACTGGCTCCCACCTGGTGTACGGGAACAGGTGGCGCCGAACTGGCATTACACCCACATTCACGATGCGGTGCTGCCCGCGCTGCGTGGTGCCGGAGTCACCGAGCAACAGTTGACGACCATGCTCGTGGACAACCCACGCCGCTACTTCAGCATGGGCAAGGAGGGGTGGGCGCGATGAGCACCGACCGGATGATCATCCTGCGGCGAAGCGCGGAGAATCCGTTCTCCATCCACGGTGTCCACCGTGATGGGAAGGGTGTGGCACAGTACGAGGGCTTGCCGGAATCGCTGGTGGCGCTGCTGCGGCAGCAAGCCGACTCAACCCCGGATGCCGAGGCGGTCGTCGAGGTCGACGGGCCTCGATTGAGCTATCGGCAACTCTACGAGCGGGCATCCCAGGTCTCGGGCGGCCTGCGAGCGGAGGGGCTGAAAGCGGGTGACCGGGTGGCATTGCGGTACCCTGCCGGGATTCGCTGGGTGCTGGCCTTCTGGGGCACGCTGATGGCCGGCGGGATTCCGGTTGCCGTTAACACGCGCTTTGCCGTACCAGAGATCGCCTATGTATTAGATGACGCCGGTGTGGCGGTCGACCTCGATGAGAGCGATCCACTACCCGAGGGCGATCCGCATGTCGCCGAGCCGCAGCGTGACGATGTCGCCGCGATCTTCTACACCTCGGGCACCACCGGCAGGCCCAAGGGAGTGCCGACCACACACCGCGCGTTTCTCAGCAACGCCGAGACCGCGATCCGATGCTTCGAGCTGCCCCGCGATCTCGGCGCCGAATTGCGCACGCTGATCTCGGTGCCGCTGTTCCACGTGACCGGCTGCAATTCCCAGCTTCTGGTGGCTACCGCGCTCGGTGGCACGTCGATTATCATGCCGAACCGGGATCTGGCTCGCATGTCCGAGGTTATTGCTGAGGAGCGGATCTCGTTCCTGGTCACGGTTCCCGCGATCTACGCTCTCCTGCTCCAGAACCCAGCGTTCGGTAACACCGATGTCCGGTCGGTGCGCCACGTCGGTTACGGCGGCGCGCCGATCACGTCGACGCTTGTTCGGAAGTTGCAGAACGCGTTTCCGGATGCGGTGGTCTTCAATGGTTACGGGATGACCGAAACCGCCTCGCTGCTGACGGTACTGCCGGATGCCGACGCGGCCGACCATGCCGATTCGGTCGGATACGCGGCGCCAGTGGTGGACTTGGCCATCGATCCGGTCGACGGGCCATATCACGGCGAGCTGCTGGCCAGAGGACCCAACATCACGACCGGCTATTGGAATCAGCCCGGCGCCACAGCCCCAACCTTCACCGACGGATGGGTACACACCGGCGACATCGTCACCGTCGACCAGGCCGGGCGCGTCACCATCGTCGACCGGGCCAAGGACCTGATCAACCGGGGTGGGGAGAATATCTCCAGCCTGGAGGTCGAACAGGTGCTCGGCGGTGCCCCAGGGGTGGTCGAGGCTGCGGTGATCGGTGTGCCCGACGAGGTGATGGGCGAAAAGGTAGGAGCGATCCTGGTCGCCGGAGCCGGTGGCATCGATATCGATGCGGTTATCAGCTACACCATCTCCCGTTTGGCCGACTACAAGATCCCGCAGTACGTTGAAGTGATGCACGGACCATTGCCACGGAACCCTGCCGGCAAGCTCCTCAAAGCTCAGCTGCGTGACAGTATCGTCTGGGCCGATCCGGTGCGATGACCACAGACACCGAGCTGGACAGTCCGGGCGACCCGATCGGTATGGCCGCGCGGGATCTGTTTCACACCCGTGGCTACGTCGGTACCCACATCAAGGACATTGCACGCGAAGCCGGCGTATCGGTGTCCACCTTCTACGCCAGGTTCGGCTCCAAAGAACAGGCATATCGCTCGGTAATGGGTACCGAGCCGCCGCTCGGCGACCCCGCGGAACAAATCCTCACCGGCCGAGCGCAACGCACCAGGGAAGCACTGATAGCCGCCGCTCGTGAATGCATCGAGCGGGACGGCTACCAGGCCGCCAGAATCACCAGCATCGCCGACCTGGCCGGGGTAGCGGTCGGATCGTTCTATACCTACTTTCCGTCCAAACTGGAGGTCTTCACCGAGATCATCCACCGAGCAGTGGCCGAGTTGCGCCAGCTCGCGCCCGAACCGCTCGACAAGCCGATCACCGACGACACAGATGTGCGTGAGCGAGTCCGCGAGCGGATACGGCGCGCTATCGAGCACTATATCGATGGCTACTCCCGCTATGCGGCAATCGTGCTCAGAATCGACGAAGCCGTCGGCGCCCACCCGGAGCTGATCCCGATGCGGCTGGGCGGACATCGCGGATTCGCGCAGCGCATCGAACGCAGCCTGCGTCACTGGCAGGAACTCGGAATCATCGACCCGGAACTCGACCCCGAGCACGCCGCACACGCCCTGGCCGCTATGGTCGGCCACGCCAGCCGGATCTGGATCACCTACGGCGAACCACACGACCGGGACACGGCTATCGCCACGTTGACCCGACTGTGGGTCAACGGAATCGGTTTGGCCCAGCCGGAATAGTCTCGCCCTCTGGTGAGAGTCAAGCGGTATTGCAATCTATTCGATCTCTGCACGAATTCGATCGGCTGTGACGAGAAGGATTGTCCGGCAGCCGATCCCGAGACCGCCGGGCCAGCTGTCGGCCACGCTGGCGACAATCCAGCATGCGCTCCGAAGCCGCGTTCGCCCACCTCGTCGGGATCGCATAGATCGAGACGGCGGTAAATGTCGCCCGCTGAAGAACGCGTCTTTCACCGGCTCCGCCGATCTGGTTCGCCTGTTCGAATCTCCCGGATCACCGGTATCGATGAACGGGCTTCGAGTGCGGTCGCACACCGATGCGCTGTTCGAGAACCACCGCCTGTCGTCGGGTGAATGGGCCAAGTCACCGCAGGGCTCGGAAGCCATGGAGCAGGAGCGCAATCGGCCGCTGACGCCCGTGGAGCAGCGTGCCTACGCCGACCAGATGCAGGATTTGCGCGACGGCATCGCCGCAGGCCGACAGCTGCGCCCCGACGACGAGCACATCTGGGTGCGCTTGTCCAGGGAGGCCGATGAGCTCGAAGCCCTGGCCAGCCCCTTGCTCCGGCCCGGGCCATCCGGCGGTCCGTCATAATGGCCTGCATGACCGCAGCAGCCGAGCTGCCCCCGCAGTGGGAGCGTGTGCTGCGCTACGAGGCCGCGGTCGACATCGTCACGAGCTTGATGGCGCAGTGCACCGCAGTCGAGTGGCTGGCCGAGCGCGCCGACGACGTTGTCGTGCGACAGGATATGCGTTCTTTGCGCCGGGCATATCTCGCCGAACTGTCCGAGCTCGACCCTCGGAACACCACGGCCGTGGCCAGGGCAATTCGCGACTATGGCACAACACTGGCGGGGAAGGTCGAAGCACCACGGCTGCACCTGCCTTCTTGGAACGAACCAGCCGCCTGTCGACTCGACCGCGCGGCGCACGCGGCGGTATTCCGGGATCGGATCGCGTCGGAGACCCTCAGCACGCCACACCCTCGCGAGCGACCGATGGCGATGATCCTCACCGGCCCACCCGGATCCGGAAAGACCACCGCGCTGCGCTGCTGGTATCACAGCTGGGACGATGCCGCCCCGGTGCTGATCGATCCCGGTATCTACCCCGCATTTCACCCGCGCAGCTGGGATCTCGTCCGCGCCGACGATGCGCGCGCCGGCGCTGCCGTCGAGGCAGATGTGCTGGAGTGGGCCGCCATGGCGGTCGACTACACGATCGGCCACCGCAATGATGTGCTGCTCGCAGTCGGGACCAGACGCCCAGGCGACGCGGACGCCTACGCCGCCAGTTTCCGGAATGCCGGCTACCGAGTGGAGAGAGAGGCATTGGCGGTCCCTGAGGCGGTCAGCGATCATGCGCTCACGCTCCCCTACTACTGCCGCCGCGGCAACTGGCCGGTGCTGAACGTGTAGGAGCACCGCCTGGGTGGATTGTGCTCGAGTAAGCCCACGCACGCCGACCACCGTTGCCGGTGGACGGTCCTCGGCGTAATTGCGTTTGCCTCGGTAGTCGCGTGCATCTCGCGAGCCTTGATCAGCTGGAGTTCGGGTGAGGCCAGCGGGTCAGCGCCGACGCGGCAACGCGCTCAGGCGGATTGCACTCCTTCGCCAGCGCCTTGGCTGATGAGGGCGGCCGGCATCTCGTCGGGCGAATCATAAAGCGACTGCTCGGGAACCGGTCCGCGAAAGTCGCTCCGCCTCAGGTCTCGATCGTGTGAAGCCCAAGCTCAGCCACCTGTGCAGCCGATTCGGGCCTCCGTCGGCGGGGCGGAAGTGAAGGTCAAGTGCCCACGAACAGTTGCAAACACTGTTAGCAAACAAGTATCGTGCGAATTGCGAACATTGTTCACAATAGGAGGTCTTGGTGGGCTGTTGTCGACGATCCATGGTCGTCGTGGGAGGAGCCGGTTCCACTCACCTGGCCGTGCCCGCGGAGGCGCTCAGCCGCTGCGTCGTGGTCGATCCGCTCGGGCTGAGTTCGTGCGGAATGTCCGAACTGACTTGGTGGCCACGGAGTCGCAGGTGTTCTGAACCGGGTTCGCTTGGTCCACGACCTCTGGGTGGGCATCGATGAGGTCGCGGATTTCGCGGTGCCGGCTTTCGTTGCCGACGTGGGAGTCGGTGTTCACGGCCCTTGCCGAGTGGCACCCCAGCATGCTCAGCCGACAGATTCCGGCATGGGTTCGCGCCTCGCGGCGGCGGACCAGGATCGTGTGGTTCATCGTTTTGGCCTTCGCGCTGGTTGTTTGGCCCGGCTTACTCGGCGCGGTCGCCATGGCGCAAACCGATACTGTGTCGGACGGACCGCCCGGGATCGCAGGAGTGGGCTGGATGAATGGTCTGCCGCCAGAGGAGACCGGTCTGCCGCCAGAGGATCGGGGGGCTCCGCAAGAAGTAACCGGTGAGCAAGGTTTGAGTGACCTCGGTTTGACTCCAGGAGATGTGGACACTGGCTCGTCGGATTCGACAATGCCATCCAACCCACTGGCGCCGCCTCCACAGACGGGACAACCGGCAGCCGGTTCGGCGCCCCCTCCGAGTCAATCAGTTGCAGCCCCCAGCGGCACGTCCGCAGCGCCCGCGGACAACGGGATGTCGCCGCGGGCGCCTGGCACTGACGGGGCCGTCGACTCTACCTTCCCGGACGGGGAGACTCAGAAGGTCTCGGTGGTGGCAGCTCTGGGACTCACTGCTCCCGTATCGATCGACATATAGGACGCGGGCGGCGATGGCGATCTGGATACGGCGGGTGCGGTTTCGGCGGCCGCCCGCCGTGGTGCCGCCGAGTGGATGTGGTCGGAAGCTGGTACGGACGGTGAGAGGGCCTCAGGGCAGGCGTAGGTGCTCGTCGGCATTGGAGCCGGAGGAGTTCTGGAATCCGGAGCGGTGGCGGCCGGGTGCCGTGGCAGGACGCTGCTTCGTATGGATCAATTCCGGCCTGCGTCGGCGTCGGGTGGTCTGGATCTTGATTGCTGTTGTTGTGTTCCTGGCTATACCAGGGATCTTTGATGGAATGGCACGCGGGCAGACCGGGACTGGGGGCGGTGGCGGCTCCGGCATCGACGTACTCGATTGGATGGATATCCGGGACTCCGAGGGTGTGCCAGCGACGAGCTATCAGATCTCGACAGATGATGGAGGCCTTTTTCACCCGGGTGACACGGTGAGATCTGCCGTGCTCAATTTGGAGGTCCAGTTCTGGCTGTTCCTGCAGATTCCCGCGTGCGAGTTCGTGGGCTTTTCGGCTGGTTACGAATGGCTGGACCCGTTTCATCGTGCTTTGACCGGTGTTGCGGAGAATCTTACCAGGCAGATTGCCACACCGCAGGTGCTTTTCACTGCAGCAGCGATCGGCTCTTTAATTGTTGCACTGTTCGTTGTGCGGGGCTATTTTGCTCGGGCTACGACGCAGGTATGTTTCATGCTGTTGGTGGCAGTGTTGGGTCCGGTATTTCTTGCGGAGCCTCTAGCCGAAGTGCTGGCTCCGAACGGGCTCCTGGCTCAAGGGCGTGATCTCGGCATCTCGGTGGCGGCCGGTCTAAACGGTGATGCTGACCCGAATCCGGCCGATCAGGTGGAAGTCATGCAGGCTGGTTTGGTCGACAACCTGCTGCGGCATCCGCTGCAGGTATTGAATTTCGGTCACGTCGTCGATCGGTCGCCGGCCTGCCGTGATGCTTGGTCGACCGCGACTCTCTCGGGCGATGATTCCGATATCAGGGAAGCAATGCGTGACTGTGGCGACTCGGCTGCTTATGAGAGGGCTTCCGACCCGACCTGGGGACAGGTCGGGTCCGGTTTGGTGATCATTTTTCTGTCCCCACTTGCATCGCTGGTATTGATAATGGTCTCATTCATGATTATCAGAGACGGTTGTTATGCTATCTATCACGGTTTCATGACAATTTTTGGTTTTGCTGCAGGTGGATTCATTTACGGACCGACGCAAACGTTTCTGATTAGGAATGTGGTGGATGCGTTTATAGCTGCCGGTCGAATGGCCGCATACACGATATTCCTAGGTGTATACACACTTTTTCTCAACAATATGTTTCTGCAGGCAGGCGGCTAGGTGATGGAAATATTGTTCCTCTGCGCTGTTGTGAACGTGGTCGCAATCTTCCAGGTCCGCAACCTGAGTCGGGCAATGCGCAGCGGTAGTGACTGGATCGCCAACCGGCTCGGGCTCGCGGCGCAGGGCTCCTCGAGCCCAGGCCATGGTGGTGGAGGCGGTTCTCGCGCCTTGGGGATGGGCGTGGTCGGTGCTGCCCATTCCATGCCGGCCCATGTGCTTGCCGGGTTCGCTGCGGCGAGTACAGTCAACAGTTCGCCCATCGCCGAATGGCTTTTCGGTGGGCGGGGTCGGCCGCTGAGCTCCGATGCGAAACGGCGGCGCAGGGTGGAGAAGAAGCAGCTGTCGGGGTGGGATGAAATAGCCGCCGAGTGGGCCAATTCGTATCAGAATATTCGGCAGTTCAATAATGCTGGACTCCATGCGTTTCGTGACCCGGATCATTTCGCTGCGAATATCGGTCGTGTTGTCGGGCACCGCAATGCTCGGTCGGTAATCGGCCGAGGCGGTGTCAATACGGCGAGGGAAGCAGCCGCGATCATCGAAGCTGTGATCGAGGACGGTGCTGGGTCGATAGAAAGAGTTCGCGGCGCTATGATTGCCGCAGGGTTCACCGATGAGAGAATAATGTACGAGGCCGCCGCGGCTCGCAACCACGTCGACAAAAGTGCCAAGCGTGAGCCATGGCAGAATGATGATTTGTCGATGTATATGGCTGCGTTACGGAACTTTCAAGACGATCGGACTGAGTTCAATCTCGCCGAGGTCGAGACCTCGGCGCTAAGGTTACGCAATAGATACCGCGGGGGTGTTAATTTCGATGATCCGGAACATGAGCGGCTTGCTCGGCATTACTTTGAGAACCCCACTCCTGGTTCATGGCAGCAACTCCGAGATATAGCGGATGGCAAGGACCCCTTAGGTAATAGCGTGCCAGCGAATGCCCGTATACCGATCAATTTGGGTACCGGACTGGTGACTGTGAACAGAGAAGAGGCGCAGCGCATTACCACTTGGGTCGGCAACGAGCACGCAGGGCAGATTGTGGAGTCACTCGACAGGGTCATGGCCTTGCCCGAGGGCGAGTTGCATTCGGCCCGAGCCGACCGTCTGATCGCAGACCTACGGTGGCATAGCGTCCGCGCGAGCAACGACGACGTCAGGGCTGCCGGGCTGCACAGGAATCCGTGGAGCTCGCCGCCCCCGCGGCCGTCCAGCCGGACACCCGGCCGGGTATTTCCCCCGACAGCGTGACAGCAGATGGCTCGAATGCCGAAGACGGGCTGTAGCCGCCGTCAATCCCATCACCTCTGAGAAACGTCATACATTGCGAATCCGAACACCGGACACCGCCCAACTATTTCGGGAGCAGCCACTACCCTCCGGGGTATTCGGTAACACTTCTACCTGCATCGAGACGCCCGCCGCGACCCGGAAGTTTCTCAGCCTGTCGCTGGATCTCTCGGGTATGTTTGCGCGTGATGGCTCACTGCGGCAAACGCTGGTTGGCGGGAGCTCGCCCCAACGGTCTAACGCGGTCCCGCCGTGGACGATTGATGGTCGTGAGGGTGTACTTGTCGCACAATGGTGGCGATGAAATGTCGGCTTATAGTTCGGGGGGCGTAGCGGAAAGCGACGGCGGTGGCGCGATTGATGGTGCCCGGAACAATGATCGCTCGTCCGCGTCGGTAGCCGCGCCAGCCGACCCGAGCGACGGTATCAGCGCTCATCCAGGACATGCGGGACAGGCCGCTCGCATCGACGCCCGCCGCATCCTGTAATTCGGTCCGGGTGTACCCGGGACAGAGGCAGCTCACCCGGACACCGAAGGGTTTGACTTCGTGATGGACCGACTCGCTGAGGGTGATCAGCGCCGCCTTGCTGGCGCTGTATGCGGCCAGACCCGGGCTTGCTTGTAGTCCGGCGGTGGAAGCGATGTTGAGCACGCCGCCGCTGCCCTGCTGCACCAGCTGCGGCAGTATGGCACGCATCAGGCGCATCGGGACCGCGGTATGTAACGCCAATTGTGCTACCGCCCGGTCGATTTCACTGTTGGCGAAGAAGGTGTAGTCGGTGACGCCGGCATTGTTGACCAGGTGCTGGACGGGCTCGGCCCGACTTCGCAACCGATCCTCCACCCGCCGCACATCACTGTCGTCCTGCAGATCGGCGACGAGGACCTCGATGTTCGCTCCCGTGTCCTGCATCTGTTCGGCCAGCTCGTCGAGCCGGTCGGCGCGCCGGGCGACCACGATCAGGTCGTGGCCGCTGCCGACGAGTATCCGGGCGAACGCCGACCCGATTCCGCTGCTGGCTCCCGTTATCAGGACCCCGCCTCGCCGCGTTGTTTCCACGTGTACCCCACTAGCGACAGTCCTCTCTGTGCCGTAGTCGCGAATCGCCGGTCAGAAGCTCCAGCGGCCGATCTTGGCAAGCCGGCGCAACCCCGGAATGTAGCGGGTCATTGCGAATTGCAGTCGTACACTGCGGGAAAATCCGAAATTCTGCCCCTCGGGCGTCCGTGGGTCGAACCAGTCGGCGGCGTCGAGACACGCGGTCGTGTGGTAGCCGAGTTGATCGAGTTCGGTTGGGTCGTCGATGCCCCAGTGCAATGTCGAACCGGTGTTGCGGGCGATCGGTGTGGCCTTCTGCAGCTTGACGCCAAATCGACTGAGCATGTCGGCGATCAGCTCGCCCGACGGGAACCTGCGGGCAAGCTGTCGCAGTAACTCACCGCCTGCTTCCGGCTTCAGGTACACCAGCAGCCCTTCGGCCACGATGAGCGCGGGGCGATCGGAGGGGATGCGGTCGAGCCAGGCGAGATCGGTGATCGGCGTGCCGATGAGTTGATAGTTGGCGCGCTGCGGATAGATACGGGTACGCAGGTCGATCACCTCCGGATAGTCGATGTCGAACCATTGCACCGCTGGTGGTGGGTCGAGCCGGAAGACTCGGCTGTCCATACCGCAGCCCATGTGCAGCACGATAGCGTTGGGGTGGTCGTGCAGATACTCGGCGGCCCAATCGTCGATGACCTTCGCACGAGCTGCGATCCCCTCGGCGGAAGCCGTTGTGACGCCGAGTTTTTCGAAGTCGTAGTCGATGTGCTCGAGAGCATCTTCGGCAGCTTGATCGCCCAGGATCGGGTTCGCCAGCCGGTTGTCGACCGCCTTGCTGTAGAGCGTGGCGAGCATGGTCGCCTTTTCCTCGGTGAAAGTTACTTTTTCCATCTGAACCCTCCTCGAAACATCGGGACGGACCCGAACTCGTTGTAGGACAAGCTTTTCAGCGCAGCAGCCAGATTCCGTTGGGCGCTCGGCGGTCCTGATGCGATCTCGACGGCAAGACGGTGCTGCCGCCTGGCGGATGGGCTCTCACCACACAGCTCGATGTGCCGGGGTCGGCAACAGCCACCAAGACCTCCGATTGTGAACAATATTCGCAATTCGCACGATACTTGCTTGCTAACAACGTTCGCAGCTATTCGTGGACGCTCGACCTTCACCCCCGCCACGCCGCCGGAGGCCCGAATCGGCCGCACAGGTGGCCGGGCCCGGGCTTCACGCGGTCGAGACCCGAGGCGGAGCGAGTTTCGCGGACCGGTTCCCGAGCAGTCGTTTCATGATTCGCGCACCCGATCGGGGACGGTACGGATCGGCAATCGTGCCGGTGACGACGAGCTCGAGGTTGTCGAAGATGCGCTCACTGATAGCGTCGTGGCTGTGGCGTAACGCCACCGTCCACACGAGGTACGGGATGATCGATGGCTCGGCCGACAGCACGTGGCTGATCCGAGTGCCTCCGTCGACGGGCTCCAGGACATATCCGCGACTTCCGTCGATGCCGGGAATTCCACCGAACCACAGCCGCCGCGGTGGCTCGACTTCCGTGATGCGGTAGCCGATCGGGCCGGCACCGTTGTACTGAACCATCCTGGCACCCGAGTGCAGACCGTCGGGAAAGCGCACCCAGCCCCACTCCGGCGGGTAGAGCGGATCGCTATCCGTGCCGAGCAATGTCAATGTGGCCCATACATTTTCGGGAGTTGCCGGAAGCACTCGCCAGTGCAGGTTGTGGATGCGGTGGGACATGACTCACCTTTGCCGGAAGAAAGTTGTCATTGTTCATATCTGACGAGGAGATAATGTGAACGATGTCAACATCGAAAGAAAGAATACATCTCCATCAGCGCACAGGCCGCGTTACCGAGCCGCGCATGGCGGTCGGCCGCATAGTCGGGATCGACTTTCGCCCGCTCGAGATCGGTCTCGACAGAGCTGTAGTGACCGTCGCGTATCTTGTGCACCGCTTCCGGATCATGACCGGAAATATTGCTCATATCGACGAACCCTTCCTCCTCGAAAGATAACTAACGGCAGCGTTCTCACACCGCATCCATGACCGAACCAACCGACCGTCTCGCTCGGCCGGAATCAGAAGCCTTCACCGGACTCAGACCCGGCATCGCCCGATTCGTCCGAATCCGCCACTGCACCACTCCCCCGGGAGCGCCGACCGGACCGACGAACATGGTGGATCCTCAAGGGGTAGGGGACGGGGATGGTCAGGGTGGCGGGCCGACCGCGAGCACGGCCCGCACGGCGCCGCGGAGGCATTCCGCGCATGGGGATCGGCGAGCCGCTCGCGGCGCAGCAGTACGGCGGTGGGCAGGTCGACCAGGCACAGGGTGATCGCGTCGACGGCGCGGCGGTCGCCGCGCTGCCACAGGTGTTGCGACAGCCGGGTCATCAGCTCGATCAGCATCTCGCCGGTCGCGGCGAGTTCGGCGGCGACACTCTCGGGCAGCTCGCCCAGCAACTCCTCACGCCGCACGGCGAGCAGCAGCCGCGACGAGTCCAGATGCCGCTCGACGAAGATCGCGGGCGCCTCGGCGGCCGCGACCACGGCTTCGACCTCGTCATGGCTGCCGAGCGCCGTCTGAACCAGCGTGGTTTGCAGGTCGAGGAAGCGGCGCGCGGCACGTAACCAGGTGCGCCCGAGCAGTTCCGCGCGCGATCCGAAGGTGTGGTAGATCGCGCCGTTGGAGATGCCGGTGGCAGCGGCGACCGCACGCGCGGTGACCGCGGCAGGGCCGCGGCGGACGGCCAGTGATTCCGCTGCGTCGAGGACGGCGATTTCGTGCCGCCGCACAGCGTCGAGCGCGCTCTCCCGAATCGCTCCCATAATCTCGGCCACCAACTCCTGGCGAGCCATGCTCACGATCGTCCCGGGAGCGATATACAGGTCGGCGAGCCGACCGACCCCATCCGATCACCCCTGGAGGTGCACGAAGGCCACCGAGCACGGATCTTGCCGATCCGTTCCTCCACGTCATCGACGGCATAACCCAGTGCCCGGCTCGACCCCAGCGCAGCTGCCGTCTCGGGATGCATCATGCCGACCTCGCTTTCCGTATTGCGCCTTCACCCGAGCCACCGCCCGGGTCCGCCGCGCCGTAGACGGCAGAATCGGACGCTTCCGAGGTCGGGCCGGAGCGGACATTGCCCCTGTTCATTGCGCATCCGCTCGTACTCGGCGTCGAGCAGGCCCCGGCGCTCGCGTCCATTGCAAACATCGTCCGCAGATGCAGAATACGCATCTGCTAACAACGTTCGCAACTATCTGATGATGGCGTGGTTCCTGGAACCCGCTGACGTGCGTAGCGGATGCGATGGGACATGAACTCGCCTCCATCGAAGAATGTTATCTTCGTCAACATATGACGGGAAGGTAATGTGAATGATGTCAACATCGAAGCGCAAGGCATATCGGCCCAGGAATCCTGAAGCTGTCACGAGCCGCAAAGTAGATCCGGTGCGCGGATCACGGGCGTATGTGTCGGCGTCCAGTGGCAGGATCCGGTAGCTGAGGCCGGTGTCTGTCCCCTTCGGGCATCAGTCGGGTAGGGGTAGGAACCGAATACGCCGGAAAGGGGCCGTGGCTGGGTGTAGCCGCTGGCCGGTGGTTGATGGGATGTGTGGGGTGAGGTGGTCTCACGCAAACGGTCGTCTGCGATAGATCGAGATTCGACCTTGATCTTGACGGCGTTGCCCCAGGACAGACCTCAACAAATCCCGCCACACAATCAACCCCGCGAAACCCTGTCCTGTCGGTGAGTTCCGATATGGTCCGGCGGCATGGGACACAAGATCGGCTACGCCCGAGTCTCCACCGCCGACCAGAAACCCTCAGTCGCAACTGGACGCCCTCGCCGCTGAGGAGTGCCTGAAGGTCTACACCGACCATGCCTCCGGAACCAAGGTCGACCGGCCGCAGTGGCAGGCGTGCCTGGCCGACCTGCGCCCCGGTGACACCCTCGTCGTCTGGAAGATCGACCGGCTCGGCCGCAACCTGCGCGACCTCATCGACATCGTCACCGGTCTTGGGCAGCGAGGTGTGGGCGTGAGGTCGCTGACCAACGGCATCGTCGACACCACCACCGCACACGGCAAGCTCGTGTTCGGCATGTTCGCCCTCATGGCCGAGTACGAGGCCGCCCTGATCGCCGAGCGCACCGCCGCTGGGCTTGCTGCCGCCCGTGCTCGAGGCCGCACAGGCGGCCGTAAGCCCAAGATGACCCCAGCCCTGGTCGACAAGGCCCAGCGCATGTACGACTCCCGGTCCTTCACCATGGCCGAGATCGCCCAGTCCTGCGGCGTTACACCCATGACCGTCTACCGCAACATCCGCGTGGACCCGCGCACCACCGCCAGCTGACCACTCGTGCACACGAGTGCGGACATCCCGTGCACTCGACTTCGAAAATCGACAGGAAACCCGCAGCTCACACACCCCACAATTTGGGACACAACCCGTGCGCGGAAACTACGGGACGGAGCCGGAACATGTCAGCCCTTTATGGGGCAGTTCGCGGCATGGGCCGTTTCGGATACGCGCGGGTGTCGACCCGCGGGCAGAAAGACGACTCCCAGATCGATGCACTCGAAGCTGCCGGGTGCGAACGGATCTGGGTCGACAAAGCATCGGGCAAACTCGCACGGCGCCCGGAGTGGGACAAGTGCTTCGAGCATCTGCGCCGCGGCGACGAGCTGGTGATCACCAGGCTGTCGCGGCCGTTCCGGTCGGTGCGGCACATGACCGAACTCGCCGCCCAGCTCGACGAACGTGGCATCGACCTGATCGTGCTCAAACAAGGTATCGACACCATCACCCCGCCGGGCGGTTCCTGTTCCACGTCATCGCCGCGATGGATGACCGCGGACCTGACCAGCGAGGGCACCCTCGAGAGACTGGAGTCAGTGCGAGCCCGCGGCCGGGTCGGCGGCCGGCCACCGGCGCTGACCAAGCTGCAGGCGCTCAAGGCCCGCGAGATGTACGACGAACTCGACCAGCGCGGTAAACGCCGATACACCGTCGCCCAGATCGCCGACACCTTCAGCGTCTCCCACAAAACCATCTACCGCCACCTCACCACAACCTGAAACACAGCCTCTACCACGCGAAATGCTGAAAATCGTTGGATTTTCGGCGATTACTACCGGAACCCCAAATCGCTTAGCCTGAATTTTCACGGATCTGGATCCCGCACCCCCGATCGTGGCGGTGGATAGTGACGTCACTGCACCCCCAGCGATGGGAGCAAGGCACAATCGCGGCATATCGGGGGGCGGCTTCATAGTGCCGCGAACTCACTGGGCGGTGTCGACCCCCCAGCCGAGGGCGTGGTTCCCGCTCCAGACAGATTGAATGTGAAAGGACTGCGGCGTGCGGGAAGTGGCGAGCCACCGTATCGATGAGTGGCGAATGGCCTACGCGCTGGACGGAATCCCCGAGCGCACAAGGATCCACTGGGAGCACTGGTACGACGGCCCGTCTCTCGGGACTCTGCAGGAAATGTGCGACACGCTCCTCGACCACCTCGCCGCGCGCATCGCGCAGGACCCCGAGCTGTGTTCGCCTTCTTCGGCCGTAGTCCTGCGCACTGCAGCGGAGTGCGCTCTCGGGGCTTTGAGCTATGGCGCGTCCCCCAACGGCGACCAAGAGGTGCCTCTCCCGCTCATCGGCGAGACGTTCAGTAGTGAGGTAGCCGGCTACGATCCTCCTGTCGACCAGGCGCCGACCGCACGAACCTGGCGGCAAGTGTTCTCATTGTGCCTGATCAGCGGCCCATGGGAGCGAGACCGAGCGATCGGCGGGCTGCTGCGCGTCGACTTTGCGCCCACGATCCGTGAGGGAGTGCCGTACTCGCCGCTGGAATCACAGTCGGATCCAGCGGATATCGCGGAGATGGACGCGTTGTGCAGCTACCTGGTCGGGCCGTGGCGATCGAACTATTCCGAGTCCGGGCTGGTTCTGTGCAAGCCCGACGCGGACGAGCGCGCCGAGGCAGCACGACAGTTGGACGCAGTCGGTGCGCTGACATCGGATCAGCAGCTGCTCCGGACACTGCTGGAAGACGACCGGTCGACCTTCGAAGACGCATTGACCACCCGTCTCACTCAGTATCGCGATAACGCAGCAATCGACGCGCCTCCACGAACCCTGTTGCCGTTCGGCACGATCTCGCTGGTCAAGCTCGCCACCCAGGTTCACGGGTGGGAGTTGGGCATCCGATCCGACTACCTACCGGGGGGCCTACTGCACGGCGAATACAGCCTTCCCGCGGACCCGGAGGTTGAGGGAGATCTCTGCGAAAAGTGACGTTGAGGATTTATGGCAGATAAGTGCCCACTATCTGCCATAATTCGCTACCGTCGGATTTCTGGCGGAAGAGCCTCTACCGCCGAATACACGAACGCAGGCCAAGCGCCGGACCCGGTGCGGGGACTGGCTCGACGCGCAGGGCTGGCAGCAGACCCCTGCCGGGCCGATCTGCCCGGGTCACCCCGTGTAGGCGGCGCACCGGATGCCGCAGCGCGCCTACGTAAGTTGCAGCTCGTACACCGCGCAAGTCTTACCGGATGCGCTCCGGCATCGAACCGATCCCCGTCGAGCAGTACAGGCAGACCGGCCGCGACTGGGACTACCCGCAACGCTGAAACCCGCTGCTATGCGGCTTGCCTGGCTAGGTCGAGGCGACGGTTCATGTCCAGCAGGAACCGCCCGTAGGGGTTGATGTTGGACCAGAACAGCGCCGACAGGGCGCGGCGCTCGTTGTCTCCCATGAGGTTACGGAACTCCGGGTCTTGCAGCACCCGTTGCAGCAGCAGGGTGTTGATGTGGACCAGCGATGATTGCAGCAGGTGCAGTGCGAGCATGGACACCTCGGTATGCTCGCGGTCCGGGCCGGTCAATGCTCCGTCTTTGCCGTAGTAGATGACGCCGTTGCCGGAGTTCCAGTTCTCCACCACCTGCAACCCGCTGTGGATCTCGTGACGCAGCTCCTCGGAGCTGAGGTATTGGCAGGCGAAGATGGTGCGCACCGCGCGGCCGAGTTCTTCGAGGGCCTGGTAGGTGGGGTGTTTCGGGCCGCCGCGGGTGAACCGGCGCAGGATCGACTCCGACTCGGCGGTGCCCAGCCGCAGCGCGGTCGCGTACTTGACCATCTGGTCGTACTGCTGGGCTATCAGATCCCAGCGGATCGGGCGGCTCAGCACCGGCCCGAGATTCCCGTAGGCGGCGTTGTCGTCGGGTCGGTACAGCCGGATGCTGCCGATGTTCTTCAACCTGGGCAACAGCCGAAAACCCAGCAGTTCGGTGAACGCGAACCCGACGATGTTCGCGCCATGGGTATCGACATAGTTGGATTCGATCTCGGCATCGGTGCAATGCCGCAGCAGGCCCTCGATCATCGACGCCACGTCCGACGACGAACACGACTTCAGCTGCGAATAGATGCAGACCCGGTTGCGCTCGACGTGCCAGTAGATCATCACCCCGGCCCCGCCGTAGCGCTGGTGATACTCGGTCATGAAGTTCGACTCCCACGACCCGAACTTCTTCGAATCACTCGCGCACGCCGTCCCCTGGCCCCACCACTGCGGATCCCGGTCGGCGAACGTCGCGTTGACCAGCTTGACGATCGCCCGGCGCATGTTGTCGCGGGTCACGAAGTGCCGCCGCACATGCCGCAACGTGGCTGCGGTCTCCTCGTGCTCGCCGGTATTCACGATCGCCTTGATGCCCATATTGGTGCCCAACGCGAACAGCACCAGCAGCAACCGCCGCCGCAGCGTGTCGCGGTCCATCGACTCACGCGAGGCCACCGACACGAACTCCATCGCGAAGTCGGTCAGGAAGTCGGCTTCCTTCAACACGTCGAGCAGGTCGATCGTGCCCCAGCGGCGGGCTACCTCGTCCTTGATCGCAGTCAGGTTCTCCGGCTCGACCAGTTTGTCCAGCTTCGGTACCGAGATCCACGGCTCGCCACGGCGCTTGGTGATCCGCACCCCGCCGGTACTCCCCTCGATCAGGCCCCTGTCCAACCCTTCCAGCCCGGCCGTCATCCGTGCGCGCAGATCGGTGATGAACTCGGTCGCATCCAGCGGCTGACGCAGCGCGGCGTAATGGACCTCGCGGGCCTGCTCGAAATCACCCGGCAGGTCGTCTTCCGGGTTGCGCCACCGGTTGCCGCCCTCGACATAGATTTCGCGCCGGCGCAGCGCGTCACGCAACGCGACCAGCACGCACAGCTCGTACGGTATGCGCTCGACCCGGTCGCGGTCGTCGACCACAGCTCCACGCCAGGCTTTCGGGACCACGCCGTCCAACGGCACCAGGGCGTGCTGGTCGTAGAAGCGGACCTTGCCGTCGATCGTGGCATAGCGCTGCAACAGTTCCATCGCCACCATCACCGGCCGGTAGGCGGTGTTGTTGCACCGGAAGTCCAGCGCGGCCAGCAGCGGCGGCAGCATCCGCCGGTAGTGATTGGAGTACGAGCTGCGCAGCGCCGTGCGGACCCGCTCCTGGAATACCTGCTCATTGGCCTTGGCTTCCTTGACCAGCTCCCGCAGCGTCTTCTCCCCCGACCACCGGGAACAGTGCCTTGCGCACTATGTCGTCGGGGTGCTCCACGGCAGCCTCGGCCAGCTTGAACAGGATTCCCTCCTTCCCCCGAACCCGCCGCAGATCCTCGGTCAGCTCGCGCTCCACCCGCCGATCTGCGCGGGTATTGATCCGCAACACCAGACTGATCAGCAGATCCACCAGGGCGTCGGTGATCTCCGAGGACCGCATCCAGCACAGCACCGCCAGCAGCGTCAGCCGCACCGGCTCCGGGGCGTCGCGCAGGTCTGACGGGAACATCCGCGCCGCGCGTGCCCGCCAGGCGTCGACAAGTTTCTCGCTGGCATCGGCGAACAGCTCCGCCGGCAGCTTCAGCGAACGGACCGCAGTCAGCTTCTCGATCTCCCGCAGCAGCGTCTCCAGGCTGACCTTGCCGGGGTCGGACTTCAACTCCGCCAACAGATTCCGGCCACTCGCCAACGGAGTGGCGGTCTCGGCGACCAGCTCGTTCAGAGCCTGGACCGACGCCGCACTCAGACGCGACATCGTGCGGGCGCAGAATCGCTGATCGAACGTCGATCGCGCCGAACCCACCAGGCGATCGATCCGACCGGGTGTCGGCGGCTCCAACTTCTCGGCCCGGCACCGCACCAGCACAGCCTCGCGCAGCCGATCCTCACGCAACTCGACCGGGCACATCTCCTCAGCCAACCAGCCGATCAGCTGGTCCTCGTCGCTGACAGCGAACTCCCGGAAACCGAAAGCAGCACGAACCTGGGCACGGTGATACTCGATCGTCCGACCCGACCACCGATACGAGGCGAACAGCGCCGGATCGACCTTCACCTGCTCGGCGACGTAGCTCACCACCGCAGGCGGCACCTCCGCCGCCGCACGAGGGAACCTCGCCTCGATCTCGAAGAACTTCAGCAATACAGCGAACCCGAGCCTGGTAGCTCCCGACTTGTTGCCCACCAACCGCCAGTCGTTCTTGCCGATCAGCGTCCACGACCCGATCAGATCCTCGGGCGACCACTCCAACTGCACGAAACGAAACCGTAAGGCGGATCAACGGTTACCCTCGCGTCCTACTTTGCGGCTCATGACAGCTTCAGGATTCCTGGGCCATATCACCATGGAGACCTGCGCCGGGCCTTGGTCGATGCCGGACGCGCACTGGTACAGGAGGGAGGAGTCGCCGGGCTGACGCTGCGGGCAGCCGCGACACGAGCGGGTGTGTCCGCAGCGGCGCCGTATCGGCACTTCGCCGACAACAAGGAGGCGTTGCTCGCCGCTGTGATGACTCAGGGGTTCGCGGAGTTGGGGGAAGCTCTCTCCATCATCGAGGTCGATGACCCGCTGCCACGGCTGCACGCCATCGGCCATCGCTACCTGGAATTCGTGGCGGCAGAGCCCGCTCTGTCCCAGCTGATGTTCGGCGGAGCCGTCACCGATGGCGATGCTCACCCGGAGTTGGCCGCGGTGCGTGACACCTTCGCGGGAGCGATCAGGGATGCATGGCGTGCGGGGGCGATCCGTGGGCCTTCAGTGGATGCGATCATGCTCACGATGCGCTGCGTCATGCAGGGCTTGGCCACGTTCGTCGCTACTGGTGAAATCCCCGCCGCACGTGTGCGGTCCCTGGCCGACTCCGTCTTCGCTACCGTCGATACCGGCCTAGTGCCACGCTGATCAGGGGAGCCGATGCCGCTACCGGGAACACCGCGCTGGAGCTGTTCATTGAACGCGGCGCGGAGGCGACCAGCGTCGAGCGGGTCTGGTCCACCGCGATGGTCACGTTGCTGGCCCAGTCGATCCTGAGCCGCTTCGAGATCTGTTCCGGGCTCCACGCTTGCACCCATTGCCGGTCCGAGCGGTGTGGCTTGTTCCGGCCGGTCCAGGATCCTGTCAACGGACCGGCGGCAACCTTGCCGTTGACGTCGGCGATCTGCCCCGCCAGGCGTTGTTGGACATACTCCTGAAGTTGCTGGTTATCAACGAGTTCGCTGTTTTCGGACGTCTGGCGAACAACTCGGCTTTCCACTGTGCAACCGAAGCGCGGTAGTCGAGCTTGCCGCCGCGGGTCGCAGCGGTTCGCCGCAACTCACGCGAGATAGTCGACGGGCTGCGGCCCAGCGCCTGCGCGATCTGCCGTACTCCCTTGCCCTGCGCTTTGAGCAACGCGATCTCCTCGCGCTCGGCGAACGACAGGTAACGGCCTCCGGGCCGACTCCAGGAATACGGCGACATCCCGCCGGCATCGCGGAACCATCGAGTGCCCGCGACAGGCGATACCCCTACTGCGACACCGGCTTCCGTCGGCAGCACACCTTCTGCGATCTTGTCCCAGAAGAGACGTTCCACTGCGCGCTGGTGCCCAGGGTGTCCCGGTGACCTCATCGGAGCCCGTCCGGTGACCTCCCGCATCCAGTCCGATGGCCTTCCCATACCCCCTCCGTGACCTCGGGTGTTGCATCCACCGGTTGAACCTGAGCAATACACATCGATCGCCTTCACCGACCGACTGATCGAAGCCAGTATCGACCCCTCGATCGGCTCGACCGGCGACAGCTACGACAACGCGCTCGCGGAGTCGATCAACAGGCTCTACAAAACCGAATTGATCAAACCCCGAAAACCTTGGCGCACAGTAGAACACGTCGAGATCGCCACCCTCGAATGGGTCGACTGGTACAACCACCGCCGACTCTACGAGTACTGCGGCGACATACCACCAGCCGAACTCGAAGCCCTCTACTACAGTCAACAAGAGACCTCAGCAAACCGCTGAACTCTCAAACCAGAAAATCTCCGGACTCACCGGGGGGATTCACCCGAACACGCCCGCCAGGATTACCAGCCGTGGCCAGGACCCCCACAGCGACACGCCGGACTGAACCTCACAGAGAGTGCGCCAGAACCCCTCCTCCTGGCAACCGACACGGCGCCCGACAGATTGACGAAAACCATAGATCTCCGATCCGCTATGACTTTCTCGGCCAACTGGCCCCGGACCGGCTACGGGCTGCAAATCAGCCCACCGGCTATCCTGTGCTCCCCGGTCCACATCTATTCGACTCCGCCACCGCAGCCCACATAGCGCTGCTCGACCTACCACTGATCATTTGGAGACACAACCAAATCAGCCAGCCGGCCTGAGCTCGTCGAACTTCTCGCGTAAGGTCGGACCAAGGCGATCGACGACGTCGTAGCCGGGTTCGGAGGGCCATGGCAGGTGCATCAGGAACGACGTGCCGATAGCGGCCCTGACCTCCCCGCCGAGCGGGGCCTTCTCGAACTCGGTGGACAGGAAGTGGATCAGTCCTTGCCAGTTGAGGTCTTTGAACTCGCCGTCCTCGCCGACAAATGCGGAAACCACTGCGGGAGTCACATACATACAGAGAAATACGTGGGTGAGTGGCCCGCCGTCGTTCTCGATATGGCACTCGAGGTCCTCGGCCAACCGAGGGAAGCCCTCGGCGATCCTGGATATGAAAGTGGATGGGTTATCGGCGTAGTCGTACATCGACAGTTGAGCTCCTTGCCCTCAGGCCAAACCATCACGATAAACCGCGCTTGTTGAACCGAAACTCCTTGATTGCCTTGCTCGTCGACAATGCGTGAGCGAGTTGGACGTGCGGCGGTCGTCGCCTGCCAACAGGAGGTGGTGCGGCTGCGGGTGGTAGCTGCGCCGGAGTCGCCTGGCCAGATCATGCGGGCTAGCGAGTTCCTGACCTGGCTGAACGTGCAAGACCTCTCGCGGCCGCGCTGCAATCAGGCCGCGCTCGATCGCTGGCACGCAACCTATCTGGGCTACCAACGGGCCAGCACCAAGCCGTTCTTCATCTGGACAATGCACACCGTGTCATTGACACCGGTGCCCAAACTGGGCATCCTGGCGACATCGGTCAAGCCCGGCCAACGGCTCACCCGGCATTCCGCACAGCGACGGCCAGGCCGTCGCTGTGCGTTCGCTCATCGGTGCATGCTCAAATTCGGTTGCGCCGCCGAAGAAATCCACACCGCGCTCCTCGAGGACCAGGACAGCCCGATCAGATGTTCGAGAGACCGCGGCCGAGCCGTTCGACAATCCGAGCGTATCGATAACCCCCGACATGTTGACACTGCCGCGTACAGTGCAACCTCTACAGAAACGACTGAAGGCGGTCTGCGCGGGAACACGCAGCGGTCCAAAGTGTCCCATCAACGGACGCTGATGAGACGTCACATCGAGGTGGGCTGCTCCCAATGAATGAGACCATCTGGTACTAGAGTCCCGTTTGGCCTGATGAGGGCCGAGAAGGGACACTGATCGACATGGCAGGACG
>NZ_JBITMA010000011.1:0-149204 GCF_044465765.1 Nocardia sp. NPDC049526
CGACATCAACGAATCCAACTCGGCCACAACACGATCCAACACCACACAACAGAACTACCAGCACCGACCGCCAAAACGCCGTTGCAGTATTAGGAGCCTGCTGAACAACCCGCGTGTTGTCCCGGCTCGGTGGGACCTGGGCGGGATAACTGTGTGGTGCAGGGTGAGGCCCCGGGTCGGCCCCGGAGTTGATGGACGCTGCGGGGCGTTGGCGGGGTCGGTTCCAGGCAGGCACTGTGTTCGCGTTTCTGGCTGAGCATCTACTTGGGCGACACCGACCCGAATCCACCGGCCGACAATGATCTAGCAATCCTGAGCTTGGCTAAGGTTCCCGAATACGTTCCCAAGCACCAATGAAAAACGGCCCGGAACAATGTGTTCCGGGCCGTTTCCCCTAGTAGCGGGGACAGGATTTGAACCTGCGACCTCTGGGTTATGAGCCCAGCGAGCTACCGAGCTGCTCCACCCCGCGTCGGTAAACACAACATTACACACGTCTACGCACGGAAGGCAAATTGCTTATCTTCCAGGGGGTTTGCCCTGGTCAGCGGGCCGGATGCGGGCTCGCGGGCGGATGAGGTGAGGTTGCGCACAGACGGATCCGAAGGGCGGCAGCGGGCATCTGCCGAACCCGAACGAGGGCGGCGGCGAAAGTCGTTCAGAACGCAACAGGCCGGTCGGCCAACAGCTTCAAACGTGACCTGGCCCACTATTTCGTAGTGATCCCGAACACATAACGATGCTATAACCGACCGTCCAGAATCCATTCTTATGGCATTTGCGACCTGCGCAAATACCGATATACACGTTATTCGCATCACGCAATGGGGAAGTTATCAAGATGTGATCTGCCGAGATTTCTTCGTTACCGTCGAGCCACGGCCCGGATCAAACGTGATGGGCTCGAACTCGAACCGCCGAACACCGGCGACCCTGTCCCGCGGTTCGAGGATCCCCGACACACCTGGGGGCAGGGACTCGGCTTTCGCATTACCCGGGGGCGGTGGGCGCAGGGAGGGAATACAACATGTCGAAGAACCGAAAGCTCAGCACCCGCGCCCTCGGCTATGCCGCTGTCACCGGCGCAATCGTTGCCGTCCCGTTCGGTCTTTCCACCGGCACCGCCGCAGCCGCGCCGACCCACAATTGGGATGGCGTCGCGCAGTGCGAAAGCGGTGGCAACTGGGGTATCAACACCGGAAATGGCTACTACGGCGGTCTGCAGTTCTCGCAGAGCACCTGGGCGGCCAACGGTGGCGCCGGCTCCGCCAATAGCGCCAGCAAGGAAGAGCAGATCCGGGTGGCCGAGAATGTGCTCGCCACCCAGGGTGCGGGCGCCTGGCCGGTCTGCGGTCAGTACCTCCGTACCGGTGAGTCCGAGCCGAGCGCCCCGGCCGTCGTCGAGCCGGAGCCCGCCGCGCCCGCCGAGGTTGCCCCCGCCCCCGCCACCAACGTCAAGTCCGCCATCGAGCAGGCCAAGTCCGCCGGCTACCAGCTGGCCAAGCAGAACGGCCTCGAGGGCCAGTACCAGCAGCTGCTGGACCAGAACGGTGCACTGATCGACTCGTTCGGTCGCTGACGCAGGAATCCGACGTCACTCGGCAACGGCGCCGAGATCGACGTCGGCTCCACGTCGACGAGAACGGCCCCGCCACCCGAACCGGGTGACGGGGCCGTTCTCACTGGATCAGCGACCGGCGTCCTGATACGCCTTCACCGCGGCGTCCAGTTCCTCCAGCGCCTTGCCGAAGTCCTGGAAGTTCCCGGACTTCATGGCATTTCGCACATTCTCGATCTTCTTGCTCAGCTCCGCGGCCGCGGCATCCTTGGCGGCGGAACCCGTCGCCGGCGGCGGCGTCGTAGTGCCCTGTGTCGGCGGTGTCGTGCCCTGCGTCGGCGGCGTGGCGCCATGGTCCGCCGGTGGGGTGGTACCCGGTTTCGGCCTGCTCGCCGGATCACCGCCGAACGGCGTGGCCAGCGAACCCGTCCCAGGCAGCACCTGATTCAGCGCATCGGCCAGGGTGGAGGCGAAGCCGACCTTCACACTGCCCGCCACATCGCGATAGCTCACCAGAACCCGCAGCAGCTGCGGGAACGTGGAACTACCTGCCCCGGTATTTCGCTCGTTGTAAAACGGCTCCACATAAAGGATTCCGCCGTCGGCGATCGGCAAGGTCAGCAGATTGCCGTATCTGATCTTGTTCGAGTTCGACAGCAGTGTTTTCTGACTGGAGACTTCGGGCGCTGTCGTCATACTGTTCTGCGTTTGCTGCGGACCCTGTGTCTGCGTATCGGTCGGCAATTGCAAGATCGTGAATTTGCCGTAGCCGTCCGGATCCGAGCGCACCGAAATATAGGCGGACAGGAACTGCCGGTTGTAGCCGACCATGGCGCTGGTCAGATTGAATACCGGCTTATTGTTCGCCGACGCGTCACCCAGCAGCACGTAATACGGCGGCTGATTGAAGGTGCCGCCCTCGGTGGTCGGATCGCTCGGTACCGACCAGAAAGCGTTGTTGGTGAAGAACTCTCGCGGATTGTCCACGTGGTACTTGGTCAGCATTTCGCGCTGCACCTTGAACAGATCCTCGGGATAGCGGAAGTGCGCGCGCAGTTCCGGTGAGATCTCGCTCTCCGGCTTGACCGCGCCAGGGAACACACCGCGCCAGGCCTTCAGCACCGGGTCGGTGGGGTCCACCTCGTAGAGGGTCACCGTGCCGTCGTAGGCGTCGACGGTGGCCTTCACCGAGTTGCGGATGTAGCTGACCTCCTTGCGCGGCAACAGCCTTCCGGTCTTCTTATCGATGCTGTCCTCGACCGCACCCTCCAGCGAGGTGGTCTGCGCGTACGGGTAGTTGTCCAGCGTGGTGTACGCGTCGACGATCCACTGGATCCGGCCATTGACGACAGCCGGATAGGCATTGCCGTCGGTGGTCAGCCAGGGCGCTACCTTCTGCACCCGCTCACGCGGACTGCGATTGAAGATGATCTTGGAGTTGTCCCCGATGGCCGAAGAGAACAGCAGATTGCGCTCGGTGTACTTGGCCGCGAATGCCAACCGGTTGAACCAGTTCCCGATCGACACGCCACCCTTGCCGTTGTAGGTGAATTGCGCTGTGTCGGAATCGTATTCGCGCGGCTGCGAACCGTTCGCGGCGCCGACGATCGCGTAGTCCGGATTGGACTGCGAGATCAGCTCGCCGTAGTAGACGCGGGGCTGGTCGACCTTGATCTGCTGCTGGTCGGTCGAGTTGAACAGGTCGCTGACCAGGAAGATCGGGTAGCCGCTGTCACTGCTGCCGCCGGTATTCGCATTGGGGTCCTCGTACTGCGGCCGGTTCACCCGGTTGGCGGGCGCCGCGACGAAGCCGTTGCCGTGGGTGTAGACGGTGTGCTTGTTGATCCAGTCGGTCTGATTACCGCTCAGCGCCGACGGGTGCAGTTCACGGGCGGCCACGATGTAGTCCTGGGTATCGCCGTTGAGAGCGTAGCGGTCGATATCCAGCGACTCCGGGAAGCCGTAGAAGTTCTTCAGCTGCTTGAGCTGGGTGAAGGTAGGCGACAAGATATTCGGGTCGAGCAGGCGGGCATTGCCGATAGTCGCCGCGTCGACCGGAACTTCCAGCGGACTCTTCGAACTGTCGCCCTTGTAGTCCTTGTACTCGATCTTGTCCGAGGTGATGCCGAACGCCTGCCTGGTCGCGGCGATATTGCGTTCGATGTATTCACTCTCTTTGTCGGCGGCGTTCGGGCGCACCGAGAACTGCTCGACCACCAGCGGCCATACCGCGCCGACCAGGACCGAGGAGAGCACGAGCAGCGCGGCCGCCATCGCGGGCACCCGCAGATCGCGCAGCACGATACCGGCGAAGAAGGCGATCGCACAGATCACCGCGATGGACAACAGGATCAGCTTCGCGGGCAGCACGGCATTGATATCGGTGTAGGAACCACCGGTGAAGGTCGGCTCCTTACGACTGCTCGACAGCAACTCGTAGCGGTCGAACCAGTAGGCAATCGCCTTGAGCAGCACAAAGATTCCGGCGATCACCGCAAGCTGGATGCGCGCGGGTCGGGTCAGCGTGCCCTCGCGCCCGGTCAGGCGCAGACCGCCGAAGACGTAGTGCGTCACCAGGCTGGCGAAAAATGCGATGACCACCGCGACGAACAGCCAGTTCAGCACCATCCGGTAGAACGGCAGGTCGAAGGCGTAGAACCCGACATCGAGGCCGAACTGCGGATCCTTCTGGCCGAACGAGTCGCCATGGAGGAACAGCTGCACGGTGACCCAATTCGACTGCGCCACCAGTCCGGAGAGCATGCCGAGCAGCAGCGGGATGCCGATACCGAACAGCTTGAGCCGGCTCATCACCGTGGTGCGGTAGCGCGCGATCGGATCGTTCGGCCCCGCCACCGGCACGAATACCGGCCTGGTCCGATAGGCCAGCAACAGCGCCAACCAGACGACAAGACCGACGAACAGCGCGACGGCGATGAACAACAGGATCCGCGTGCGCAGCACGGTGAGGTAGACGCTGCGGAAACCGACCTCGCCGAACCACAACCAGTTCGTATAGGTGTCGGTCAGCCGCGGTCCCAGCAGCAGCAGCGCCGCCAGAATGATGGCCGCCACCAGCAGCACTCGGCTGCGTCGGGACAACGAAGGTAAGCCGGTGGGGGGCCGCATGCCCACGATGCCACTCTCCAAGGTCCGGCGGCGCGCGCACCGATGTTCTCGGCCGTCACACCGCAGTCCGATGTTGCAGGTGGTCCAAAGCGGACCATTTCGGCCCACTCTACGGAATCGGGCTGTGACACTGGCAGCGCCTGCTCTGTCTAATGGCCGCGCCTTCGGCGCGGCGGGTTCGCGGCCCCCGGGTGTCTCGCGTCCGAGCCGTCGAGACTCGCGACTTCGTCGCATGCGCTTCGACGACTCGGACGCGAGACGGGCCGCGAACTCCTCGCTCGTAAAACTCGCTTCGTTGGCGTCACCGATGGCGGATCGCTCGGCCACCGGTGCATACGCGACGATGGTCGAGTCCGGCGACTTCGTCGCGTGCGCTTGGACGACTCGAACACGAGACAGGCCGCGAACGGTCGCTCGTAAAACTCACTCCGTCGAGGTTGCGAGGTCGCGCTGCCCTCGATGTTGTCGCGCGGGCGCTGGTGCGAGGATGGGCGATGTGACCGCAGACCTGCACGCCGAACTCGTCCTCGCCCGTTCCGTCCGTGAAGTGGCGGAATTCGTCGATGCCGAGGGTTGGGGCAGACCGCCGCAGATGTTCGCGCTGGTGCCGACCGCCGATCTGGTCGCGGCCGAGCCTGGGCTGCTCGATCAGCTGGATCAGGGCAGCGAGCTGACTCCCATTGCACAGGAGTCGTTCCCGGAGGACATCACCGGCGGATCGATGGCGCTCGACGAATTCCTCGCGACCACCAGTTGGCCCGAGGCCGTGAGCGGCTGCGTGCTCGTCCAGGAGATCGTAGTGCTGCCGCCGGATGCCGAGAGCACCCTCGACGATGCGCTCACCCCGCTGCTCGCCGATCACGAGGCCGCCGACGCCGCCGCGCGCGCCGCGGCCGAGACGCATCCGGGGCGGCGCACGGCCCGGCTGTTCGCCGCGGTACTTCGCACCGGCGCGGATCTGTGCCTGCTGCAGGTCAAGCCCGAGGACGATGCCGACGACTTCGGCGATCTCGACCTGCGCACCTATCCGAATCTGGCGCCCAACCTCATCGAGGCACTGCACCACACGATGGAGTGATCAGCCGCAGGAGACAGTCTCCCGACCCGCGTTGATGTCGTTGAGGGATTGCACTGCGCCGCTGAGGTTTTCGACCTTCACCAGGCGCAGGCCGTCCGGTGTGCGCTGTTTGGCCTCGTTGCAGTTGGCGGCCGGGACCAGGAAGGTCTCCGCACCGGCATCGCGCGCGGCCATCATCTTGTATTGGATGCCGCCGATCGGGCCGACCTTGCCGTCCTGATCGATGGTTCCGGTCCCGGCGACGAACTTGCCGCCGTCCAGTTCACCGGGGGTGAGCTTGTCGATCAGCGCGAGGCTGAACATCAGACCGGCCGACGGCCCACCGATATCGGCGAGATTGAACGAGACCTCCATGGGCGGGCGCGCACCCTCGGTCGGGGTCAGGCCGAGGTAGCCCTTGTTCGCGTCGTCGGGGCGCGCGGCCAGGGTGATGGTCGCGGTGTTTTCGGTGTTCTCGCGCCGGTAGGTCACGGTGATCTGGGCGCCGGGCGCCTGCGAGGACACCGCGGCGACGACATCCTTGGGAGCGGTCATCGGTGCGCCGTTGACGCTGACCAGTTCATCACCGGCGCGCAGCGTCTCCTTGGCCGGGCCGTCGTCGGAGACCTTGCGCACCAGCACCACCGTCGGCAGGTTCATGAAGTGCAGCGCCGCGACCTCGGCATTGCCCTCGGAATCCTTGAAGTCCTGCTGGTTGGACTTGTCGATCTCCTCGCGCGGGACGCCGGGCGGGTACACCTCGGCGCGTGGGACCAGGCCGTGCTCACCGCTGACCCAGAACCCGAACGCCTCGAAGATGTTGAGTCCGTCGCGCACCGAGACCGTTGTCATATTCAGATGACCGGTCACCGGGTCCACTTCGGCGCCGCGGACGTCGACGACCTGCTTGCCGTCGACCGAGCCGAGGGTATTGAACGTGGGTCCCGGCCCGAGTGCGACGAAGGGCACAGTGAGCAGACTGCCCACCACACCGAGGACGAGCACCGGGATCAGGGCGGCCACCAGGGTCAGGATCCGACGATTCACCTGGACCACAGTAATGATCGCCGCCGCGCCGGGTCGTGCGAGGCGCATATTTACCGGCGTGCGCGTGCCGGAGATTTCGCGCCGCGCGAACATCGACCCGCTACACACCACGCGTAATGTTTGGGGTATGAGTGACCTCCCCTTCGGATTCTCGAACCGCGATGACGACGACCGCAAGCGCGGCGACGAGCCGAGCGGTGCCGGGGCGAACGATCCGTTCGGCTTAGGCGGGGCAGGCGCGGGCGGTTTCGATCCGTCCCAGCTCGGACAGATGCTCACCTCGCTCGGCCAGATGCTCAGTGGGATGGGACAGCCGGGCTCAGCGCAGTCCGGCCCGGTCAACTACGACGTGGCCAAGCGATTGGCGCGCCAGCAGCTCGGCACGAGCGTGACGCCGGTATCCGAAAGCACGGTCAAGGCCGTGGCCGATGCCGCGCACCTGGCCGAACTGTGGCTGGACGGCGCGACCACACTGCCGGCGGGCGCCACCAGAACCGCGGCCTGGACCGCCAACGATTGGATCGAGGAAACGCTGCCGACCTGGAAGCGGCTGTGTGATCCGGTGGCCGAACAGATCTCCGGCATGTGGACCGCGCAGTTGCCGGAGGAGGCGCGCGAGTTCGCCGGTCCCATGGTCGGCATGCTCGGGCAGATGGGCGGACTCGCGTTCGGCTCCCAGCTCGGGCAGGCGCTCGGCCAACTCGCCAAGGAGGTGCTGACCTCTACCGATATCGGACTGCCGCTCGGCCCGACCGGCACCGCGGCGCTGTTGCCCGCGGCCATCTCGGAGTTCAGCGCCGGACTCGAGCAGCCGGAAAGCGAGATCCTGGTCTTCCTCGCGGCCCGCGAGGCCGCCCACCAGCGCCTGTTCGCACATGTGCCGTGGCTGCGTCAGCAGGTACTCGGCGCGGTCGAGGACTATGCGCGTGGGATCAAGATGGACTTATCCGCCCTGGAGTCGGCGGCCCAGAATATCGACCCGATGTCGCTGACCGATCCCTCGAAGCTCGAGGAGATCCTGTCCCAGGGTGCGTTCGAACCGCAGACCACCCCGGAACAGAAGCAGGCCCTGGAGCGGCTGGAAACGCTGCTGGCCCTGATCGAGGGCTGGGTGCAGGTCGTGGTCACGCAGGCGATCGGTGACCGCCTGCCGGGTGCGGGTGCACTCGCCGAGACCCTGATCCGCCGCCGTGCCACCGGCGGTCCGGCCGAGCAGACCTTCGCGACGCTGGTAGGACTCGAGCTGCGGCCCCGCAAGCTGCGCGAGGCGGCGGCGCTGTGGCGGCGGCTCACCGCCGATGCGGGCATCGACGCGAGGGACGCCATCTGGGCGCATCCGGATCTGCTACCGGATTCCAATGATCTGGACTCCCCTGCGCGCTTCATCGATTCGGTGATCGGCGGCGGCGTGGACGCCTTCGACGATCCGCTGGCCCAGTTGGCCGAAACCGAGGCACGCGAGAAGGCCGAACGCGAGGCCGCGAAGGGTGACGGTGAATCCGGCCCTAACCTCGGCAAGGACACCGACGCGTCCTGAGACGTGTCCTGTTGATAAGCGCGAATTCCTGTGGATTACTGCAGGATTCGCGCTGATTCGCCGCTGACCCGATCCGCATACTGCTGCCATGACAACGAGGCGGATGCGCGGGCCGATGCTGGCGCCGCGGGTGACGGTTTTGGTGCGGTCGTCCGGGGTCGTGCAGTTGGGGTGGGATCCGGAGCGGGCGCTGCTACTCGATCGGACCGCATTGGATACCGATACCGTGCTGGCATTCCTGCGGCTGCTGGACGGCATGCACAGTCGCCCGCAGGTCATCTGGCGGGCCGGGCAATGTGGGATCGAACCCGAGGACGCGGCGGAGCTGCTGAATCGCATCGATGACGCGGGACTGCTGCTGTATCCGGATCCACGCCTGGGACGGGTGCGTTCGGTGCGGGTGCACGGGCTCGGGCCGCTCTCGGATGCAGTCGCGACCGGGTTGCGGCGGCTCGGGCTGCGGCCGATCCGGTCACGTGGGTACCGCGCCGATGGTTCGGTGCTGGATTGGCACGGTGAACTCGTGGTACTGGCCGATTCGCTCGTCATCGAACCGCGCCTGGCCAATGAGCTGGTGCTGCACGGCATTCCGCATCTGCAGGTCCGGATTCGCGATGGCAACAAGGGCATCGTCGGTCCGCTGGTCTTTCCCGGCCTGACGAGCTGTCTGCGCTGCCTCGACCTGACCCGCTGTGAGTACGACCCGGAGTGGCCGCAGCTGGCGAGCCAATTGCTCGGCCGGGTCGGGCACGCATCACCGGCCGGGATCCTGGCGACAGCGGCTTTGCTGCTCGGCGAACTCGAAGCGATCATGCACTGTTCCCCCGAGCGTCAGCTCGACACCATGAACACCACGATCGAACTCGAACTCGATACGCACCGGATCTCGCGCCGGGAATGGCCGCAGCACGACGGCTGCGGATGCCGCCGTATTTTCGCTGGTAGCACTGGATGAGAGTGTCGATTCTTACAGTCCGCCGAGCAATGACATCAAGATTCTCGTGGCGATTACACGGGTCCGTCCGCCATGATGGGTTACGTGTCTGAGATCGTGCGCCGTCGCTCGTCCCGCAATGCCAAGTTAGCCAAGATTCCGCTGGGTATCGCCGGACGAGCCGCCGTCGGGTTCGGTAAGAAGCTGGCCGGTGGCGATAAGGGGGAGATCAACGCCCAGTTGAACCAGAAGGCCGCCGAGCAGTTGTTCACCGTGCTCGGTGAGCTCAAGGGCGGTGCGATGAAGTTCGGTCAGGCGCTCAGCGTCATGGAGGCCGCGGTTCCCGAGGAGTTCGGCGAGCACTATCGCGAGGCACTCACCAAACTGCAGGCCGCCGCGCCGCCGATGCCCGCCGAGACCGTGCATCGGGTACTGGACCAGCAGCTCGGCACCCAGTGGCGGAAGCGCTTTCAATCCTTCGACGACACCCCGGCGGCATCGGCGAGCATCGGCCAGGTGCACAAGGCGGTGTGGTCGGACGGCCGGACCGTCGCGGTGAAGGTGCAGTATCCGGGTGCCGACGAGGCGCTGCGCGCAGACCTCAAGACACTGTCGCGGATGACCGGTCTGATCACCTCGGTGATTCCGGGCGCGGATGTGAAGCCGCTGCTGGCCGAGATCACCGAGCGCACCGAGGAGGAACTCGACTACCGCAACGAGGGCGCCAACCAGCGCGCCTTCGCCAAGGCCTTCGACGGACATCCGGAGATCGTGGTGCCGAAGGTGGTGGCCAGCGCGCCGAAGGTGATCGTGACCGAATGGCTGGACGGCACCCCGGTCTCACAGATCATCAAACAGGGAGCCGAGGATCCGGAGGGCACGCGCGCGCTGCGCAATCGGGTCGCCGGATTGATGGGCAAATTCCACTTCTCCTCACCGGAGACCGTCGGTCTGCTGCATGCGGATCCGCATCCCGGCAACTTCATGATGCTGCCCGACGGCAAGCTGGCCGTCATCGATTTCGGCGCCTGCGCGCCCATGCCGGACGGCTTCCCAGAGGTCCTCGGCCGGATGCTGGCCCTGGAACTGGACGAACGCTTCGATGAACTGGTCGAGCTCATGTACGACAACGGCTGGGTGATTCCGGGCCGGACCGTTACCGATCAGGAGATCGCCGACTACCTGCGGCCTTTCACCGACCCGATCCAGACCGATTCTTTCCACTTCACCCGCAGGTGGATGCAGCGGGTGGCCGGTAAGGCCTCCGATATCGGCAGTCCGGATATGAAGACCGCGCGGGCACTGCAACTGCCCGCGCAGTACGTGATGATCTTCCGCGTGCTCGGCGGTTCGGTCGGCATCCTGGCCCAGCTCGATGCGGAGCTACCGTTCATGCAATTGGTGCGAGCCTGGATGCCCGGCTTCCGCGAGGAGCGATCCGCGAGCTGAAAAGCCGAAAAAGTTTGGCCGAGAACGCAAACGAGCCGCCCACCGGATCTCACGGTGAGCGGCTTGTTTGCTTTCTCGTTCCTGGGCCCTGCCCGAATCCGAATTGGCCGGATAGGCCTCAGCGACCGGAGGGAGGGAAGTCACGGATCTCATGCCGAGATCGCGACCTTGCGCGGGCGACCGCGTGGGCGCTTGCGGGCGATCACGACACCCTGGTCGAAGATCTCACCGCCCCAGACACCCCACGGCTCGCGCCGATCCATGGCCGCGGTCAGGCAGCCCTTTCGGATGGGGCAAGACGCGCACAGCGCCTTGGCCTGCTCCAACTGGACCGGGCTCTCGGCGAACCAGAGATCGGGATCTCCGGCTCGACAAGGCAGGACCTTTGTGACCTCCCGGGGGCGGGTGGGCCGTGCCACGGTTCGGCATGTCACGTCAGTAGCGGCTTGTGGCCTCTCTGCGGTGAACACGTCGTTCTCCTTCAGCTCGTTTGCAGCGGTACGTTCGTTCGTTCCGCGAAACCGAGGCCGGTGGTGGCTGAAGGGCCGGTAAAAAAATACTGGCCACGGTTTCGCTTCGGGCGATCCGTGGCCAGGAGGTCGGGGAGTGTTCCCTACCTAGTTCGACATCTCTGTCGAATCCTGATCACGGTCGCTGGGTGTGCGGTGCGGCGAAGGCGTGCCTGCAGATCTGCCGGTGCATATCCGGCCTCAACTGCGAAGACGCCGGCTTCTGCCGTGTGGGCAAATGCCGGGTGCCAGCCCGCGCTGGGCTTGTCCTGAATGACGACGCAAATCGGGGAATGCATGCTCATGGCTTTGCCGTGATCCCCGGATACGCCGACACCGGACAGACCGATCCCCTGCAAAGTGAGGATCCCCCGGGAGGCCGACATGACGGGTGCAGCATTCACCGCAACGCCAGTGGCGCTGAAGTTCGTATTGCCATTCATCGGTCTGCCTCCCTCCTGTACTCGTGTCGGTAACTCTGCGCGCCGAGATGACCTCCCGGTGCGTGAATCCCACCATATGTGTTGCCGCTCATTGCGACAACCTATTTTCTACCTGCGGTTTTGTGGGCTTGACCGCAGCCGTGATGCCACTATCGACAACACCTCGGCCCCGTATTGCTCGAGCTTCTTCGCCCCGATTCCCGGGATCGCGGCGAGTGCGTTGTCATCGGCGGGCAGTTGCTCGGCGATCGCGGTGAGCGTGGTGTCGGTGAAGATCACGAACTCGCGCACCCGCAGATCCTGCGCTTTCTCCTCGCGCCACGCCTGCAGCGCCGCGAGTAGCTCGGCATCGAGTTCGGCCGGGCAGCGGCGGCAGCGGCCGAGCATGGTGGCGTAGGTGCCGATCAACGGTTTGGCACATACCCGGCAGGTCGGGCGCACACCATTCGAGGCGCGGTCGGCAACGGGCGCGGCGATTCGTGAGGCCGGCGAGTCGTCGGGCACCAGACCGTTGAGGAATCGGGAGCGCCGCCGCGTGCGCCTACTACCCTCGCCGCGCGAGAGCGCCCAGGAAAGTTGCAGATATTCGCGCGCCCTGGTCACACCGACGTAGAGCAGACGCCGTTCCTCTTCGAGGGCGGCCTGATCGGCGACCGAACCGTCGTCGCCGAGCACATGCGCGATCGGCAGCGTTCCGTCGGCGACACCGACGAGGAATACCGCATCCCACTCCAGCCCCTTGGCCGCGTGCAATGACGCAAGGGTTACGCCCTGGACGGTGGGTGGGTGCCTGGCCTCGGCGCGTGCGGCCAACTCGCGCAGCAGGCCGATCAGGTCGAGTGCGTCGTCTTGGTCGACCAACTCTTCGGTCAGCCGCACCAGCGCCAGCAACGATTCCCAGCGCTCGCGCGCCTGAGCGCCGGCTGGTTCGGTCGCGGTGAGACCGACCGGCGCGAGTGCGGCGCGCACCAAGGTAACCAAGGCCTTACCACTGCGGGACTGGTCGGGCAGGTCCTCGCGAGCGGCCACCTGACGCAATGCAGATACGGCTTGCCTCACCTCATTTCGCGCGAAAAAGCCCTCGCCACCGCGGACCTGGTAGGGAATGCCGAGTTCGGTCAGCGCCTGTTCATAGGCCTCGGATTGCGCGTTGATCCGATAGAGCACCGCGATCTCGGCCGCTGGTGTGCCCGCGGCGATCAGTTTCTTGATCGACCGCGCGACCGCATGGGCCTCGGCCGGGCTGTCGTCGAATTCGGCGAACATGGGCTCTGGGCCGTCGTCGCGCTGGCCGACCAGTTGCAGCCGGGTGCCCGCGATGCGACCGCGCGCGGCACCGATCACCCGGTTGGCCAACGAGACCACCTGCGGTGTCGAGCGATAGTCGCGTTCCAGCCTGACCACCGTCGCCTCCGGAAAGCGCCGGGAGAAGTCGAGCAGATAGGTCGGGGTGGCGCCGGTGAACGAGTAGATCGTCTGGTTCGCGTCGCCGACCACGGTCAGATCGTCGCGGTCGCCGAGCCAGGCATCGAGCACCCGCTGCTGCAATGGCGTGACGTCCTGGTATTCGTCGACCACGAAACTGCGGTAGCGCCCGCGGAATTCGTCGGCCACCGATGGATAGTCCTCCAGCGCGGCGGCGGTATGTAGCAGCAGATCGTCGAAGTCGAGCAGCAGACCGTCCGGTGTCGCCTTCAACTTCTCGTAGCCGCTGTAGGCCGCCGCGACCCGCATCGGGTCGTACGGGGGCTCGCGGTGGTGTTCGGCCACGGCCGCCGGATAGTCCTCCGGCGCGATGAGAGTGGCCTTCGCCCATTCGATTTCGGTAAGCAGATCGCGAACGGCTTCGGTGTGCGAGGACAAACCGGCCTGATGTGCGGCCTGTGCCACGACCGGGAACTTGCGATCGAGCAACTGCCATGGCACATCGCCGACGATCTGCGGCCAGAAGTATTTGAGCTGGCGCAGCGCGGCGGCGTGGAAGGTGCGGGCCTGCACCTGGTTGGCCTCGCCGCCGAGGCCGAGCGCGCGCAGGCGACTGCGCATCTCCCCCGCCGCGCGCGCGGTGAATGTCACCGCGAGCACTTGGTCGGCTTTGACGTGTCCGGCAGAGACCAGGTGGGCGATGCGATGGGTGATGGTTCTGGTTTTGCCGGTACCCGCACCGGCGAGCACACAGACCGGCCCCCGGGGCGCGCGGACGGCTGCCGCTTGTTCGGGGTCCAGCCCCCCGCCTGAAGCATCAGCCGACTCCGGGCGGGTGGGCTCGCTCGTTCTCGTTGCCGACACGACACACATCATGGCAGTGCCCGCTGACAAGTCGTGCCGCAAGGATCCGGTTCCGCAGGCTCGGTTGGTCTAGCGATCGCGCAGGCGCCGCAGTCCACCCGCGAATGCCCGCGTATCGCCGTCGAGCGGAGCGAAGAATTCGTGATCGCAGTTCTCGACCGCGACCAGCGCCCGATTCGCCAGTGCCACACCGTCTTCGGTGGGGACCAGGGCCTTGGCCCTGCGGTCGTGCGGATGGTCGCGGCGCTCGAGTAGCCCCTTCTGCTCGAGCGCGCGCAATACCTGGGAGGTCATCATCGGATCGGTGGCGGCGTAAGCGGCCAGATCGCGCTGCATCACCGGTTCGTCGCGACCGGCGAGGTAGGTGAGCGCGGCCAGTAGAACGAATTGCACATGGGTGAGCCCGAAGGGGGCGAGGGCCGCGCGCTGAGCGGCCTGCCAGCGGTTGGTCACCTGCCAGAGCAAGAGGCCGGGACTTTCATCGGCCTCGGCGAATCGGCTGCGCAGACCGCGATCCTCACTCATATGCCTCCTTTATCACTGATCATTGCCTGTTCGATTACCGCGAAATCGTGGGCGGTCAGTTCGACCAGTCCGCGGCGCAACACCATGCCCCAATTCGGCGTCCTGGTGAGATCCAGTTCGCCGCGCAGTTCGTCGATAGGGATCTCATGAGCATCGGTGCGGTAGCGCACGGCGCGTCGCCACGGCTGGAAGCAGCCGCCATCCTGCGGATCCGCCTGCCAGACCGGCTGGTCCTCGATGGTGCCGATGGCAGTGAAGGACCTTATCGGCGCACCGCTGCGCATGCCTGCACGCGGCGAGTAGTACAGGAATCCGTCGCCGGGACGCATGCGCTCGAGCGGCGTCCGCCTGCCGTGGTTGACCTGGGCGATCCCCAGTTCGACACCGCGGCGGACATGTTCCCGGGAGACCACTCCCAGCCAGTACTTGGTGGTCGTTGCAGTAGCAGTCATGGATTTAGTATGTGCGCATACTAAATCCATCGCAAGTCTGGATTCGGAGTTCGGTGGAACAGGATCGGGCCGTCAAATGTTGAACGGTCCGTGACTGACGTGACCCCCGCCTTGACGATGTACTCCACCACCTGGTGCGGCTACTGCCGACGGCTGAAGAAGCAGTTGGACGAGTCCGGTATCAGCTATGTCGAGATCGATATCGAAGAGGATCCCGCATCGGCCGAGTTCGTCGGCAGTGTGAACGGCGGCAACCATGTGGTGCCGACGGTGAAGTTCGCGGATGGGTCCACGGCGACGAATCCGTCGCTGGCCGCGGTCAAGCAGACATTGGCCGCGCTGGCCTGATCAGGCCGCAATTGATCCCGTGCGGACCGATCGGCCCGCACGGAGCTTTTGCGTGTCTTCGATCAGAGCGCGGCCCAGGACTCCACGATGGTGCGCGCGATGGAGATCGAACCGGGCAGCAGTAGCCGCGCACCCTGGTTCTGGGCGGACCAGTCACCGACCGCCAGCGCCTCGCGCACCTCGGCCCGGGTGAACCAGTGGGCCTCGGCGATCTCGCCATCCGAAAAGATCAGCGGCTGATCGGGATCCGCGATGGCGGCGAAGCCGAGCATGAGCGAGCGCGGGAAGGGCCACGGCTGGCTGCCCAGGTAGGTGATATCGCGCACGTCGAGCCCGACCTCCTCGCGCATCTCGCGCTCGACGCACCGCTCCAGCGACTCCCCCGCCTCCACGAATCCGGCGAGCAGGGAGAACAGCGTCTTCGGCCAGGTGTGCTGGCGGGCCAGCAGGACCCGGTCGCCGCCGTCGTGGATCAGGCAGATGACGGCCGGATCGATCCGAGGGAACTCCTCGTGGCCGTTCTCGGTGACCCGCGACCAGCCGCCCTTGGTCGCAACGGACGCGGTGCCGTCGGCGGCATTGAATCCGGCCTTGTCATGCCAGTTCAGCAGGGCCATGGCGGAAGTGAGCAGGTCGGCGGTGAGATCGTCGAGACCGCCGGCCATCGCGCGCAGATCGGTCAGCGTGCCTTGCAGATCGGCATCACGCACAGCCCACACGTGTTTGCCGCCGTGGATGCCGAGGAAGACCGAGGCCGGACTCGGCTCGGCGGACAGCTCGATTGCCGGTTCCAGCACCAGCGCACCGTCGTCGAAGCGGAACTGCCCGCGCTTATTGATCCGGAGCAACTCGGCCTCGGCCCAGCCCTCCTTCAGCGACTGTTCGTCGGCCCGGATCTCCTCGGCCCGGTCGAGCACTGAACGCGAAAGCAGTGGAACACCATTGAGCTGAAATCCAGAGGCCACGGTTCGAGACTATCGCGCCGGTATTACCGGCCTGCGTGCCGGATGTAGAGCAGCTTGTCGGTCGCCTCCAGCGCGTCCACCTCGGCCTCGCCCACCCGGATCAGCTCGCCGCCGCGCACCACACCGAGCACGATATCGCCGAGATGGCGCGGGGAGCCGCCGACCTCGGACGGTTCCACATCGCGTTCGGCGACCGCGAAGCCCTGTTCGGGGGTCAGCAGATCCTCGATCATCTCCACCACGGTCGGGGTGGTGGTGGCGATGCCGAGCAGCCGGCCCGCCGTCTCGGAGGACACCACCACCGAATCGGCACCGGACTGGCGCAGCAGATGGGTGTTCTCAGCCTCGCGGATGGCGACCACGATCTTGGCGTTCTTATTGAGCTCGCGCGCCGTGAGAGTCACCAGGACGGCGGTGTCGTCCCGGTTGGCGGCGACCACGACCGAGGAGGCCCGCTGCGCACCGGCCAACCGGAGCACATCGGACTGGGTGGCCGAACCGTGCACCGTCACCAGGCCCACATTCGCCGCCGCCTCCAGCGCGACGGCATCGGTATCGACCACGACGATATCGGCGGGCTGTACGCCGTCGCCGAGCATGGCATCGATCGCGGTGCGGCCCTTCGTCCCGTATCCGACGACCACGGTGTGATTACGCACGCTGCGCCTCCAACGCTGAATCTTGAATGCTTGCCTGGAGCGCTCGGTGAGCACGCCGATGGTGGTACCGACGAGCACGATGAGGAAGAGCACGCGCAGCGGGGTGATGATGACGATATTGGCCAGCCTGGCCTCGGCGCTGACCGGCGCGATATCGCCGTAACCGGTGGTCGACAGCGATACCGTCGCATAGTAGAAGGCGTCGAGAAACGACAGCTCGTCACCGGAATTGTCGTGGTACCCAGCGCGACCGAAGTACACCACCAGCGCCGCGGCGAACAGCAGGCCGATCGCGAAGAGCACCCGGCGCACCAGCGAAGCCCATGGGCTGGTCTGGATTTCGGGGATGCGCAGCACCCCGACCAACGCGAAATCCGGACGACTGGACAGCCCGACACTGCGTGCGCGATCACCGAACACCGGACGCACCCGCCTCTGTGCTCGCCGATCCCACGACCTCGGCCGTCCGCGGCGTTGCTTGTCCCTCCGGCACGCACGGCAGCCTACCGGGTCGCGGCGTCGGCGCTTGGCGCCGACGCGAACGGTTGGTGAATCTATGGATCATTCCGAGGACGTCGGCGCCGCATTCCGGATCAGCTCGGCCAGTTCGTCCGGGCCGGGGAGTTCGACCGGCGCGATGGTGCGTCCGGTGCGCACGTAATGGAATGCGGCACCGATGCGTTCGAGCATTTCCGCCTCGGTGCCGTGGTCGCGCGCCGCCATCAACCTGGCCCAGGCCAGCCGGTAGACGGCCAGCTGCATGGCGACCGCGGGCTCATCGGCGGCTGCGGGCTCGGCGCCGGTTTTCCAGTCGACCACGATCCAGCCGCCGCCGGGCTCGGCGAAAACCGCGTCCATCCGGCCGCGGATCACCGTGCCCGCGATGGAGGTTTCGAAGGGGATCTCCACTTCGAGCGGGCTGCGATGGGCCCACGGCGAGTTGAGGAAGGACTCCTGCATGGTGACCAGCTCGGCGTCCAGGCCCGCGTCGGCGGCAGTGTTGTCGGCGGCGCCGGGCAGTTCGTCGAAGCCGAGCAGGCGATCGGCGGCGAACCAGCGCTGCACCCAGGCGTGGAAGGCGGTGCCGCGGCGGGCCAGTGGATTCGGCGGGAACGGCAGTGGGCGGCGCAGGCGGGCGGCGAGTTCGGCTGGGTCGGCGCGCATTTCGACAAGGGCAGTGGCGGCGATCTGGCCGGGGAGTTCGACTTCCTGGGCGATGGCTTGGTCGGCTTCGAATTCGGCGAGGAGGGCGTCGACGTCGGCGGACCAGCCGTCGGGGTCGGGGGCGGTGGAATGGTCGCGGGGCGGTGTGGGGTCGGAGGTGGATGGGGCGAATTCGTCTGGGGGTGGTTCGAATTCGTCGAAAGGCGCGAAGTCGTCGAAGGGCGGCGCGACGTCATCGAAGGGCGGCGCGAGGTCGTCGAGGGGCGGCGCGAGGTCGTCGAGGGGAGGCGCGAGGTCGTCGAGGGGAGGCGCGAGATCGTCGAGGGGAGGCGCGAGATCGTCGAGGGGAGGCGCGAGATCGTCGAGGGGAGGCGCGAGATCGTCGAGGGGAGTTTCGAACTCGTCGGGACGAGCTTCGAAGTCGCTCGGAGGCGGCTCGAATTCGTCGGGATCCGGTTCGAACTCGGGTGGGGACAGCTGAGATTCGTCTTGGCCGTGCGCTCCAGGGGCGCTCGCGGGCGGTTCGTACGAGTCGTAGAACGCTGCGGGCGCATCGGGAAAGTCGGGTGGGGGAACGTCGGCATACGGATCGACCGACAGTGCGGCCGGGGCGGGATCGTCGGCGCGAGCGGCCGCTGTTGTCGGGGCGGCAAAGTTGTCGGTGGCAGGGTCTACAGTCGGTGCCATGTCGATGTCATGGGGCGCGCGGTCCGCGAAATCGACTGAGGCAGTTGCTTTGTCACCGGCCCAAGGTCGGGCCGGAGGGTTGGTGACGCCTACCGGTTGCGCCGCGAGTTCGGCCAGGGCGGCGCGGACCAGGGACGCACCCTGTTCAATCGGGTCGCGGCGGTTGCCAAGGGGGTCACGGGGCCATTCGGCGGTCGCGGGGTTATCGGTGAAGGGGTTGACGGCGTCGGCGTCGGGAGCGTCGTCCCAGCGGTCGATAGTGACCGCGCTGTCGGCCGGGCCGTCGGGTGCCTCGCCGGCGTGTTTGAGTTCCAAGAGGAAATCCGACGGCCCCTTCGGGGATGTGCCGGTTTCGGCCCAGTGGTGGGCGGAGACGAACAGGACGCGTTCGGTTCTGGTGAGGGCTACGTAGAACAGACGGCGGTCTTCGTCGATGCGGCGGCGGTCCAGGGATTCCTTGTGGGACTTGATCGCTCGATCCAGGTCGGCGCGATCGTAGAGGTCGGAGAGGTCGAGTACGGGGACGCCTTCGGCGGCATCGTCCTGCCTGCGGTCACCGCGCAGGGAGGTGGGGAGTTCGGCGAGTGCGCCGAGCCAGGTGCCCGAGGCCGCGCCGGAGGGGAAGACGCCGCGGGTCACGTGCGGTACCGCGACGATCTCCCATTCCAGGCCCTTGGCCGCGTGCACGGTCAGCACCTGGACGCGGTCCCGCGCGACCTCGACTTCGCCCGGTTCCAGGCCGTTTTCGACGGATTCGGCGGCGGCGAGGAAGGTGAGCAGGCCGCCGAGCGAGGCGCCGGAATCGCTGGCATAGCCGGCGACCACCTCGGCGAAAGCGTCCAGATGTTCACGTCCAGCACCGGCGCCGAGCATGGCCCGGCGGGCTTGAGTTTCCACGCCTACGCCGATGGTGCGTTCCACGTCCGCCACCAGTTCGGCGAGCGGTTGACCGCTGCGCTCACGCAATGCGGCGAGTTCCCGGCCCAATGCGACGATGCGCTTGAATCCGGACTCCGAATACTGTTCCGGTGGGCCTGGATCGGCGATCGCATCGGCCAGCCCGGCCTGTTCGGCCGGCTCGGGCGCCACCTCGCGCAGTGCCTCGGCCAGTGCGGTCGAATCGGTGATTTCATCGACTTCATTGCCGTGCAGACGGCCGATCGACAGATCCCTGGCGCGACGGGCGAGCGCGGCGAGGTCCGCGACGCCGATGCGCCAGCGGGCACCGGTGAGTATGCGCATGGCTGCGCTGCCCGCGCCGGGCTCGGCGATGAGGCGCAACGTCGCGACGATATCGGCGACCTCCGGGGTGGCGAGCAGGCCGCCGAGGCCGACGATTTCCACCGGAAGTCCTTGTTCGCGTAGGGCTTCCGCGAGCGGGGCGGCATCGGCATTGCGTCGTACGAGTACGGCCGAGGTCGGCGGCGGCTCTCCTGCTTCGCGTTTGGCCGCCCATTCCGCGGCGATCCGGACCGCCACCCAATTCCGTTCGTCAGCAACAGTTTCGGTGAGTGACAGCGCGACAACGCCCGGTTCGGCGTCGGGTTTCGCGCGCAGTGCGTCGACGGTTACTCCACCGCTGTCGATGGCATTACGACGCAATGGTTCGGCGACCAGGTTCGCCAGGGCAAGCGCCTCCGGCGGGTTCCGCCAGCTGGTCAGCAGTGGCAGGATCGGCGCGGGAATGCCTGGAGCGCTCGGGAAATCGGTGGCGAACCTGGGCAGGTTGGCGGCGGATGCGCCGCGCCAGCCGTAGATCGATTGCATCGGGTCACCGACCGCGGTCACCGCCAAACGCGGTTCGCGACGGCTGGTTGTCCCGTGCTCGGCATCCGAGTGATGCCCCTGCGCCGCATCGCCATGGGGAGCGTCCGGCACGCGTGAATCCGCAGCATCCTCGCTCGACTTCGGGGTATCGGCGGATTTTCGTGCGCGCTTGGCGTGCGGTTGCGGGGACAAGCCGCCGAACAGTGAGGCCAGCAGGATGCGTTGGGCGTGACCGGTGTCCTGATATTCGTCGAGCAGGACCAGGCGGAAGCGGGTGCGTTCGGCGGCGGCGACCTCGGGATGTTCGGCGGCGAGATGGGCGGCCAGCGACATCTGGGCGCCGAAGTCCAGTGCGCCGCGGCGGCGTAAGGCCTCGGCGAGCTGTTTGACCAGGGGCAACAGGGCGACGCGTTCGCGCTGCACCTGGACGATGTTTTGCAGGGCCTGACTCGGTCCGCCACGTTGTCGCGGGCCGGCGGGCAGGGTGTGGACCAGTTTTTCGAGTTCGGTATGGGCCTCGGCGAGTTGTTCGGGTTCCACCAGATGTTCGGCGAGTTGGCCGGACAGCGCGAGCACCGCCTCGGTCACCGAGACCGGGGTGCGGTCGGTATCGAGGTCACCGTCCCAGTTGCGGACCACTTGGTGGGCGAGCTGCCAGAGCTGGGTTTCGGTCAGCAGCGTCGCGGCGGGTTCCACGGGCAGCAGCAGGCCGTGCTGGGTGAGCAGGCGGCCTGCGTAGGAGTGATAGGTGCTGATCTCGGGTTCGGCGCCGGAAAGTTGGGCGCGCAGCTCACCGCCGGTATCGAGGTCGCGCAACAGCGGTGAACCGGCCAGCCGGGCCAGCCGGGTGCGGATGCGGGAGGTCAACTGCTGGGCGGCTTTTCGGGTGAAGGTCAGGCCGAGTACCTCGTCGGGCAGGACGAGACGATTCGCGACCATCCACACCACGCGGGCGGCCATGGTCTCGGTTTTGCCCGCGCCCGCACCGGCCACGACCAGCGTCGGTCCCGGTGGTGCCGCGATCACCGCGGCCTGCTCCTCGGTGGGTGGTGGCAGGCCGAGCGCCTCCGCGAGCCGGTTCGGCGATACGGCGCCGCTCATGCCTGCGCCTCGCTGGCGCTCGGCTCCGGCATGCGCGGTGCGCGCTGGCACATGGTTCGCTCACTGCGTTCGCTCACTCGTCGGTCACCTGCCTTCCGGTGTCCTGGACGGGGCAGCTGCCCGCGACCGAACAGTGCCTGCAGCCATCGTTGCGCATGGCGAGATAGCTCGGGCCCTGGGTTGCGGCCGCGGCATCATGAATCGTGCCACGCCATTTGTCGAGTGCCTCGGCATCCAGCGGAGGTTGCATACGCTGCGTGGCACCCTCCTTGCTGCTGGGCTTGGCGACGTAGACCAGCCGCGCGCCGCCGGGTTCGCCTGTGGTGCTGTGCGGTTCGCCAGGGGTTGGGCCGGACTCGATGGTGTATAGGTCCGTTTCGCCTGCGGCAGGGGCGGATTCATCCTGCGCTCGGCCGGATTCGGAGGTGGACTCGCCGATGGTGATGTCGAGTGCGCCTGCTGCCGCGGCCACCTGATAGGTGGCGAGCTGGGCGTGGTCGGCGGCAGCCTGCTTGGTGACCGGCGACTTCCCGGTCTTCACATCGACGATGACGAACCGGCCGAAGGCATCGCGCTCGAGTCGGTCGACCCGGCCGCGAATCCGCACGGCGGGTTCGTCTTCCGTGCGCGGCGGCAGTACACAGTCGACCGGGACCTCCACACCGGCCTGGGTCAATTCACCGCGGGTATTTTGCACCCAGGCCATGAAGGTCTCCAGCATGGCCTCGGTGCGGCGCAACTCCTGACGGGAATGCCAGCCGGTGCCGGGATCGATGGCCTGCCATGCCTTATCCAGTGCGGCGCGGACCTGCGATTCCGGCACCTTGCCCGCCAGTGCCTGGACGAGGGTGTGGACCAGATTGCCCTTGACGGCGTGGGGGTTGTCGCCGTCGGTGCCGCCGTGCCGTTCGAGCGCCCAGCGCAGCGGGCAGGTGCGCAGTAGCTCGACGGTGGACGGAGAGAGGGCAACCGCGGTCTCGTCGTCATCCCAGAGGGAACGCGACGAGCTGAGATCGGCTGTGCCATACCACTCGTCGGGATGTGTACCCGGCACCCCGGCCTGGGCCAGCCGGGCGAGTTCGTGGGCGGCGCGACGTCTGCGGTCCGGTTCGGCCTCGGAATCGCAGACGACACCGCGCAATTCGGCCACCAGCGCATGCATGACCAGGGCGCGGCCCGGGTCGGCGACCGGGAGCGCGCCGGGTTCGCTGTCGTCGTCGTGGCCGAGGAGTTCGCCGAGGAACCGAGAGGGTACGAGATCGCGTTCGCCCGATACCGATTCCACCGCGGTGACCAGCAGCGAACGCCGAGCCCGGCTGCACGCGACCAGCAGCAGTCTGCGCTCCTCGGCCATGATCGGGGCCGCGCGGCTCACCACCTCACCCGCGTCGACGATGCCCGCGGTGAGGTCGACCAGATCCTCGGTCTGCAGCAGAGTGCCGCGCGGGCGCGGATTCGGCCAAATGCCTTCCTGCACAGCGGCAACCGCGACCACATCCCACTCCCGGCCCGCGGACGCGTGCGCGCTGAGCAGCGCGACCGCCTCCCCGGCCGCGGTCAACGATCTGGTGTCGTGCGGAATCTCCTGCTGCACAAGGAATTCGACAAAGCCCTCGATGCTCGCGCGGGGCAGCCGATCCACATAAGCGGCTGCGGCATCGAATAATCCGACAGCGGCATCGAGATCGCGATCGGCCTGCATACCCGCCGCCCCACCGCGCTCGGACTGCGCAACCCACCGCCGCTCCAGCCGTGACCCGGTCCACAGCGCCCACAGCACATCCTCGAGACCGGCGCCGCGCCGCCGCGTCTTGATGGCCCGGTCGAGTGCGTCGAACACCCGCTTCAGCGGCGCCGCCTCGACATCGGTGAGCCGCTCTATGATTCGACGATCCGCGCGGCCGACCAGCAGGTCACGCAGCACCTCCGCGGAGGATTTGTCGACATAGGCGCGCCATGGGGAATCGCTGTCGTCCGGTTCGGGTGCCGACGGGTCCCCTTCCGGATCGCCGCTGGTCCGTTCGGAAGCATCCGTGCTTCCCTGGTCGGTTCGCAGTGGGTTCCGCTCGGCCTCGCCCGCGCCCCGCTCGACGCCATCCGCACGCTGCCCGGCTTCATCGGCCTCCGAATCGGCACCATCCACCCTCCGCCGCGCCTCGTCGGCGTCCCGCTCCGAGGCATTTGCGCGTTGCGGTGTCGCACCATCGTGTCCTGGGTCATCGGAATCGTCGACTTCCGATTCGGGCTTATCGCTGTGCCATTCCAGATCTCGGCTGCTGAATTCCGGTTCGATGCCGTACCAGTCGGCATCGTCGGTGATCCGTTCGACTTGGCTGATATTCCGTTCGGCCGTTGGGACATTCCGTTCGGAGCTGTCGGCCCCGAGCACGAAGCCTTCGTCTTCGGGCGGAAGCACCTCCTCATCCGGAGGGAAACCAGCCCAATCGGGTTCATCGCCCGATGCGGAACTCGCACGTGCCCGTGCGGCCTTGATTTCGCTGCGTGCGGACTCCAGCACACTGCGCCGAATACCGCGACGCAATCGGCGCAGAGTGATCTGATCGGCGCCGCCGAGCGGTCCTGCCAGCAGATCCAATGCGTCTTCGGCCGAGAACATTGCCTCGGCCGAACTCCGACGCCCGCGCCGCTGCGCGTCCTGCGCGAGCACCGCGCGCAGTGCGAGCAGCATCCAGGCCGCGCCGCGCCGTCGGGCCAGTGGCGCGTCGAGTGCGGGCTGTTGCACGGGCACTCCGGCCGCCAATAGGGCGCGGCGCAGCGGCGCCAGTGACAAGGGGACCGAGCGGACGATCACCGCCATGCGCGACCACGGCACACCGTCGGTGAGGTGGGCGCGGCGCAAATGGTCGGCGATCAGGGCAGCTTCCTTCGCCGGGGTCGCCAGTACCCGCACGCGCACCTCGGTGTCGTCGGCCTTCGGTGCCGTCGCATGCTCGGGTGCCGAAAAGCGTTGTGGCGCACTGCCGGGCAACTTGGCCGCGATCCGCGCGACGGCCAGTTCCACCGCGCCGCCGGATCGGTGGTTGTCCCGCAGGATGATCCGCTGTCCATCCGACGCGGCGAGGTCGGCGACGAAGCGCGAATCCGCGCCGCGAAAGGCGAATACACCTTGATCCGGATCGCCCGCCACGACCGCGGTATGCGCGGCCGTACCCATCACCCGCACCAGCAGCGCGGCCTGCGGATCCAGATGCTGGGCATCGTCGACCAGCAGGTATCGGATCCGATTCCGTTCCGCGGCGAGCAGATCGGCGTCTCCGGCCAGCGCGTCCAGCGCGGCTCCGACGAGTTCGGCCGCGTCCAGCGCGGGCGCGGTCGCCTCGGGCGCTTCCACCCCGACCGACCAGCGCAGCAGCATCGACTGCTCGTAGCGGACCGCGAATCTGCCCGCCGCCACCCATTCCGGCCGACCGTGCTCGCGGCCGAGCCGCACCAGATCCTCGGGGCCGAGGCCGCGTTCGGTGGCCCGCAGCATGAGATCGCGCAACTGCTCGGCGAATCCGCCGAGCCCCAGGGCGGGCTGCAGCCGTTCCGGCCACAGGCCGCTCGCTCCGGCCGCGATATCGATCAGGTCGCCGCGCAGCATTTCGCGCAGCACGGCATCCTGCTCGGCACCGGTCAGCAAACGCGGCGGCGGATTGCCGTGTGCGCTCGCATGTCTGCGCAGCACCGAGAACGCGTAGGAATGCAGTGTGCGCACCAGCGGTTCCCTGGTGGCGCCGGGTACCCCGCCCTCGGCGGCGCCGGGATCGGTCAGCCGGGCGGTTATGGCGTCGCGCACCGTGCTCGCCGCCTGCTTCGAATGGGTCAGTACCAGCACCGATTCCGGATCCGCCCCCGCGGCGATGCGCTCGGCGGCCAGATCGATCAGCAGTGCGGTCTTGCCGGTTCCCGGTCCGCCGAGCACCTGCCACGGCCGCCATTCCGGCCGGATCGGGCCGACCGTCGCCGCGGCATCGAACAGCGCGCGGACATCGGCACCCCAGGTCCGAGCCGGGGGTGCCGCCACATTCCGGCGAACAAGTCGCACCGCGCTATCCGATCGCACCACGCGGGCTATTGCAACAGACACCTCCGACACGCCACGCGGGCGATTCACCGATCGGTGAGGTCCGACACACGCCTGGATCTGCGACGGATTTCCAGATGCGTCAATATGAGACTTGTGTCGCCTCTCCATGTGTATCGGTTCGGCCCCGCCGACGGGCCGAAGGTCCTGGCCCTGCACGGTGTCACCGGCCACGGCAAACGCTGGGAGGAACTGGCCACCCGACATCTGCCCGAGGTCCGGCTCATCGCCCCCGACCTGCGCGGACACGGTCGCTCGACCTCATTGCCGCCGTGGAACTTCGAGACCATCGTCGACGATCTCGTCGAACTGCTCACCGCAGAAACCGACGAACCGGTGGTCGTCGTCGCACACTCCTTCGGCGGTGCCTGTGCGCTGCACCTGGTGCATCGGCATCCGCACCTGGTGCGCAAGCTGATCCTGCTCGATTCGGCGATTGCACTGGAGCCGGAGCGCCTGATGGATATCGCGTTGTCCAGCCTGGCCTCACCGGACTACGACACCGTCGAGCACGCCCGACAGGACAAGATCGCGACCAGCTGGGGCGAGGTGGAGCCGCGCCTGCTCGATGCCGAACTCACCGAGCATCTGATGCCCACCGCGGACGGCCGGGTCGGCTGGCGGATCAGTCTGCCCGCCGTCAACTCCTACTGGGGTCAGCTGGCCCGGCACTATGTGCTGCCGCCCGTCGACCTGCCGACGATCCTGGTCCAGGCCATGAAGGTGATGCCGCCCTTCGTCACCCCGGAGTTCCGCGCCGCCCTCACCGCGCACCTGGGCGAGAATCTGACCGTGCTCGAATGGGACTGCGACCATATGGTCGCCCAGGCCCGGCCGGCCGAGACCGCGGCGCTGATCCGATCGGTGCTGTAGTCGGATGGCCACCACCGATGCCGAGGTCGAGCGGGTGCGCGCGCTGGTCGCGACGGTGCCCGCGGGCCGGGTGGTCACCTACGGCGATATCGCCGCGGCGGCCGGATTGTCCACCCCGCGCACGGTCGGCTGGATCATGCGCACCGACTCCGCCGATCTGCCATGGCATCGGGTGATCGGCGCGGGCGGTAAGCCCGCCGCGCATCTGGCCGATCGTCAGTTGCGCCTGCTGGCCGCCGAGGGCGTGCCGATCCGCGACGGCCGAGTCGACCTGCGCGCCGCGCGTTTTCCGCTCCCGTAAACGGCCCCGCCGCCGTCGATCGGCGGTTAACGTTGAAGCATGTCCACCCGCCTGGCGTGTGTCGTCTTCGATGCCGACCGGCCCCGGTTCGTCGCAAATTTCTGGGCCGAGTTGCTCGGCTGGACGGTGACGATCGATCGCCCCGACGCGGTCGATGTGGCGGCCCCCGATCCGGACGGCCTCGATCTGGCCCTGACCTTCCTGCCCGAGGCGCGCGCCAAGGACCGTAAGAACCGGATGCATCTGGATCTGGCCAGTCGCTCGCTCGATCATCAGCGGGTGCAGGTGGACCGCGCACTGGCGCTGGGCGCCCGGCACGTCGATATCGGCCAGGGCACGGTGCCGTGGGTGGTGCTCGCCGATCCGGAGGGCAACGAGTTCTGCGTGCTGGAGCCGCGCGAGGAGTACGTGGATACCGGTGCGGTCGCCGCCATCGTGATCGATACGCACGATCCGGCGCGGCTGGCCGAGTTCTGGTCCACCGCCTCCGGCTGGCCGATGGCCTACGGCGGCGCGCGGGTGGCCGGGCTCCGCTCGGCGACGGGGCTCGGATCCTGGCTGGAGTTCGTCCGGACACCGGATGTGAAGAGCAGCCGCAATCGAGTGCGCCTGGACCTGACGTCCTTCCCCGCCGACGATCCGGCCGCCGAGGTGGCCCGACTACGCGCGGCGGGCGCGACCCAGGTCGATGCCGACGGCACGCCCGGGATGGTGCTCGCCGATCCGGAGACGAACGAGTTCTGCCTGCACCGACCGGCGCCGGACTATTCGACGGTCTAGGCCTCACGACCGCTGGAACCAGACCGCCGTCCCCGGATCTGTACAGCCGACGAATTAGCATGTCGGCCATGCCCTCTCTCGCGCCAGGCGCTGACCGGTGACCACCGCCGACGCGATCGTGCTCGCGGGCGGACGCGCCAGCCGCATGGGGGGCGTCGATAAGCCCGCCATCGTCATCGGCGGTCGATCCATGCTCGATGCGGCCCTGGCCGCAGTGGCGCCCTGTGCGCGGACCGTGGTGGTCGGACCGCATCGGCCCGAATTGGACGCGCGGATCGCACAGGTGCGCGAGGTGCCGCCGGGTTCGGGTCCGGTCGCCGCGGTGGGGGCCGGATTGCGCGCGCTCGGCCCGACCGCCGCGCCACTGGTGGTGGTGCTCGCGGCGGATCTGCCGTTCCTGTCGCCGACGACGGTGACCGAGCTGATCCGGCGCGGCACCGAATCCGGTGCGGACGCGGTCTTCGCGGCCGACGAATCCGGTCGGCCGCAGTACCTGATCGGCGTATGGCGACGGACGGCGCTGGCGGAGGCGTTGGGGCGGCTGGATTCGCTGATCAATCAGCCGATGAAGGCGCTGATCCCGCCCGATACGGTCACCGTCGCCATGCCCGGTATCGCCGATTGCGATACCGAGGAGCAGGTGCGAAGGGCCAGGATGGCTTGGGACACCGGTGCCGTCGGTGCGCCTCGTCTCGCACCGGCGACCGCGGTTTCCACAACGCCGCTGCCACTCGACGAGGCACGGGATATCCTGCGTACCAATATCTCTCGACTCACCGAGTATCCGGCCGAACTGGCTTCCGTGCGCGGTGCGACCCTCGCTGCGCCGCTGACGGCCGTCGGAGCACTGCCACGCTTCGATGTCTCCGCCATGGACGGATACGCGGTCGCCGGTGACGGACCATGGCGTCTGCGGCGCGATATCGGGTTCGCGGGCGGCAGGCGGCCGGTCGGGCTGCTACCCGGTGAGGCGGTGCGGATCGCCACCGGCGCACATGTGCCAGACGGCACCACCAGGGTGCTCCGTGACGAATACGCGCGGATCGAAAACGACGAAATGCTATACCAGCACGAGGATTCCCCGCTGCGCAACGATATTCGCCGTCGCGGCGAGGACCGGGCACCCGGCGATCTCGTTGCGCCCGAGGGCACACCGGTCACGGCCGGGCTGGTTTCCGCCGCGGCCAGCGTGGAGGTGACCGAGTCGATGGTCCGCGGCCCGGTGCGGGCCCGCATCGTCATGACCGGCGACGAGATCCGCAGCACCGGCCCGCTGCAGACCGGTCAGACCCGCGACTCGATCGGGCCGATTCTGCCGGATGTGCTGTCCTGGTATGGAATTCGCACGATCGATCGGGTGCACCTGCGCGATTCTCCGCGCGGCTTCGACGAGGTGCTCGGCGCGGCGGACGATTGCGATCTGCTGGTTATCGTCGGTGCGACCGGCGGCGGCGCGGCGGACCAGTTGCGCGGGGCTATTGCCCGTGCCGAAGCTCGAATCCTGGTCCACCGCTTGAAATTGCGTCCGGGCGGCTCTACTGTGGTCGCCGAATTATCCAGCGGTACAACCGTTCTCGGCCTACCGGGTAATCCATTCGCGGCCGTGGCCGTACTGATGGCCCTGTCCCCCGCGGTCGTCGAGGGTCGAACCGGCGGCCATCCGCTGCGACCGCTGATCGGGCCACTGCGCAATGCGAGCGCGATCTCCGGACCCGTTACCCGCATCGTCCCGGCTCGGCTCGCCCCATACGGCGGTTGGCTCGGCGATCCGCAGATCCGTACCACCCATCTGGGCGGCCTCGTCGACCGTGACGGCCTGGTCATCGTCCCCGCCGAGGCCACCGACGACGACCTCGTCGAATTCCTCCCACTCCAGGTGTAAATAATCGATATTCTTCTTCCACTGATGATGTCCGCTCGCTATTGTGTGTTGGTTAGGCGAATACAACATCACTTCGGAAAGGACCGAGTGGAGATGGCTGAAAAGTCGAAGAAAGCGCCTAAGAAAATGCCCAAGCAGATGGAACGGCAGCAGCAACAGCAGCGCCAGGACCAGGGCATGAACCGATCCGGATCGATAAGCGATCGCGACCGTGACGAGCAGCGGCGGGAGCCGAGTTCGGAACGGCGAGGCGCTGAGCAGCGCCGACCCGGACAGCACTGATCTGAAACGGGCCGCCGGTTCCTCCACGTGAGCCGGCGGCCCGCTTGTGCGCGGCTCGGTTCGTTGCGCGCGGTCTCCGGGTTCGGAGCCGTTGGGAAACTATTCACGGCAATACATTCCAGCCGGTAGATCCATAAAGCTTGACGCGCCCTTTCGAACGCGTCACACGTTTCGAATTACACCGCCGATGGCCACGCCCGGCGAGTTGCCTTTTGCCGCAGAAAACTCTGCGCGCCTATCGAAGCGAGTCGAACGGCGACTCCCGTGCACAAGTAATCATTTCGACTCGCCCGTTCGCGGGTCACGCGCCGAGGCGCAGCAGCGCAGGGCTGTCGGGAGTTCGACGGGTGGGATCAGGGATGGGAACTGCTTCCAGGAGGTTGCGTGTGTAGTCGGCCCGGGGGGATGCGAATACCTCGGCGACGGGACCGGTTTCGACGACGGTGCCCTCGCGTAGGACCACGACGCGGTCAGCGACCTGGTGGACCACCGCGAGGTCGTGGCTGATGAACAGGCAGGCGAAGCCGTATTCGGCGCGTAGGTCGGCGAACAGATCCAGGACCTGGGCTTGAACCGACACGTCGAGGGCGCTGGTCGGTTCGTCGGCGACGAGCAGCCGGGGTGCCAGGGCGAGTGCCCGGGCCAGGGCGACCCGCTGGCGTTGGCCGCCGGAGAGTTCGCCGGGACGGCGGGTGGCGTAATCGCGTGGGAGACGGACGGATTCGAGGAGATCGCCCACCTTGGCGCGCAGGAGCGTGCCGGAGGCGACACGGTGCACCTGGAGCGGTTCACCGATGGTGTCCTCGATACTGCGCCGTGGGTCCAGTGACGCGGTGACGTCCTGATGGACCAGCGCGACATGTTTACGTAGGGCACGCAACTCCCGGTGCGGCAGCCCGGTCAGCGAAACCCCCTGCAGCTCAACCTTTCCGGAATGCGCTGGTACCAGTCCGAGCGCAGTGCGACCGAGTGTGCTCTTGCCGGAACCGGATTCGCCGACCAGGCCGATCACCTCGCGTGGTGCGACGGTGAGCGAGACGTCGCGCAAGGCGTGGAAGTCCTTGGTGCCGCCACGGTTGCGGTAGACGACGGTCAAGTCGTCGATGCGCAGCACTGGCTGTGATTTCGACGTCTCGGCGACCGCGCCCCCCGCATCCATGTCGTCCCGATTCGCCGACACAGCCTGCTGGTCGCCCCGGTTCACCGCTGCAACCTTCTCGTCGCCCCCGACCACCGACGCGGAATTCCTCGCACCCCGTCGATCGATCTCGTGCGGACCTGTGCCCCCGGTTGAGCGCATGACCTCTGGCAGGCGTGGGACAGCGCCGAGTAGCGACCGCGTGTATTCCGCACGCGGATCAGCGAACAAGGCCTGCACCGGCTGCTGTTCGACGACCTTGCCCGCGCGCATCACCACCACATGATCGGCGATCTCGGCGACGACGCCGAGGTTGTGCGTGATGAAAAGGATCGCTGTGCCGTGGGTCCGCTGGAGGGCGCGCAGCAGCTCGAGGATCTCCGCCTGCACCGTGACATCCAGCGCCGTGGTGGGCTCATCGGCGATGAGCACATCCGGCTCGCCGGACAACGCAAGCGCGATCACCACGCGCTGCTTCTGGCCGCCGGAGAGCTGATGCGGGTACCAGTCGACACGACGCTCGGGCTCCGGAATGTCCACCATGCGAAGCAATTCCACGGCCCGCGCCTTGGCATCCGACTTCGAGATCGGGCCGTGCGCGCGCAACGCCTGCATGAGCTGAGTACCGATCTTCTGCACCGGGTTCAGCGCGGTCTGCGGCTCCTGGAACACCATCGCGGCCCGGTTGCCACGCAGTGCGCGCAGTTCCGGTTCACGCGCGCCGATGATTTCGGTCTCGGCGAGGCGAATCGATCCGGCTGGGACCGCGCCATCGGGCAGCAGCCCGAGTACGGCACGGGCGGTAATCGACTTGCCGGACCCGGATTCGCCGACGAGCGCGACGACCTCACCGCGGCGGATCTGGAAGCCGACACCGTCGACGACGGTGCCAGTGCCGAAACGCACCACCAGATCCCGGATATCCACCAGTATTTCGGAACTCATCCGATCCTCCTCGCCCGGCCCAATGCCTGGGCGATCAATAGGAATCCGAGCGTCAACCCGGCCACCACCACCAGCGGACCGATCGCGAACGCGGCATTGACGTCCAGATTCGAAATCGATTCGGCGATGATCGAACCGAGCGAGGGGTTCGGCGGACGCACGCCGATTCCGATGAAACTCATCGCGCCCTCGACGAATACCGCCACCGACATGGACAGTGCCAACTGCACCGACAGCGGTTCGACGACATTGGGCAGCACGTGTTTGCGCAAGTTCCACCAGGTGCCCGCACCGATCACCTCGGCCGCCTCGACGAACGGCTGTTCGCGCACCTGCAGGATCGCGGTGCGGATCTGCCTGCCGAACACCGGAATCTCCACCGCGATGATCACCGCGATCACCGCGTGGATACCGGGTCCGGTAATCGCGGCCAACGCGATGGCGAAGATGAGCGACGGGAACGCGAGGATCACGTCGAAAACGCGCTGCGCCACGACATCCGCGACCGGGTTACTGCTGGCGAGCAGTCCGGCGAGCGCACCGGCCGACGCGCCGAGCGGGACGGCGACGAAGACGATGATCAGGTCGATCCGGATGCCGTACAGCACGCGCGCGAAGACATCCCGGTTCAGGTGGTCGGTGCCGAGCCAGTGATCTCCGCTGGGGCCCAACAGATTTGCGCCCGGTATCTGGGCGATCGGATCGTATTGAGCGAGGACACCCGCCAAGATTCCGGCGAGCGCGATGACCACCACTAGGCTCAGCCCGAGCAGGCCCTGTCCACTGCGGAAAGCGATTCGCAATGTACCCGCCGCGCGATCCGCAGAACTTACGGTCATGACCCGGCCCCGATTCGAATGCGCGGATCGAGATAGGCATGGGCGATATCGGTGACCAACTGGATCGTCACGAAAACCGCGACGGACAGCAGCAGGAGCACCTGCACCACCGGATAATCGCGCCTGCTGATCCCCTGCTCGACCAATTGCCCGATGCCCGGCCAGGCGAAGGCGGCCTCCACCAGCACCGCACCGCCGAGCAGTTGCCCGGTCTGCAGGCCGAGTGCGGTCAGCATGGTCGGCACGGCATTGCGCAGCGCGCCCCGAGTCACGATCTGCCAGTGCGAGATCCCCTGTGAGCGCGCGGTCAGCACATACGGTTTGCCCAACTCGGTGCGCAGCGATTCGGTGAGGAACCGCGTGAGCGCCGCACCCACCGGCAACGCGAGACAGATCGAAGGCAGCAGCAAGTACTGCACGGCGATATCGGGACGCGCGATGAAACCATCCGGCGGTACTCCACCGGCGGGCAACACCGGAATCGCGATCGCGAAGACAAGTACCAGCAGCACACCGGTCACGAAGGTCGGCAGCGCCACCGCGACGGTATTCGCCGCGGCGACGAGCGCATTGAACCAGCGATTCGGCCATGCCACCGAGACGACACCGACCGCAACGCTGACCACCACCGCGAGCAGCAGCGCCGCACCGGTCAGCACCAGAGTATTTGTCAGGCCCCGGCCGACGAGATCGGCGATCTGGCCGCCGATGATGTAGGAGCGGCCGAGATCGAGGGTGCACAGGTTTTCGAGCCAGGTCACGTACTGCGCCGGAATCGATCGGTCGAGTCCGAGCTGATGACGGATGGCGGCTATCGTCTCCGGCGAGGCATCGGGGCCCGCCAGCGTCAGCGCCGGATCACCGGGAACCAGCCGCAGCAGCAGAAAGATCAGCACCGAAGCGGCGAACAGGACGAGTACCGCGGAAGGTAAGCGGCGCAACAGATATCGGGTCATGACAGGTATGCGTCGGTGAGCACGGTTTCGCGGCGCTTGGTCCAGTCCAGCCCGTGCACCTTGCGCGAGGTGGCGGCCTGCTGGAGGTGCACACCGATTTCGATGAGGAACAGACCCTCCAGCAGCTGATCGCTGACCTTCCGGTAGGCCTGCACAGCCTCGGCACTGGTGCCCTGTTCGACCTGCCATGCCGCATCGGCCGCACTGACGTAGGCCGGGGATTCGTAGTGCGAGGCGTTTTTTCGCGCATTGAACGGGTAGGCGCTGACGGTGAGCGTGGACGGCGTGAACTGCGCCCAGGAATGCGTGGTGACCCACAGGCCCGGGAATTCCGCGCCGATCAGCCTTTTCACGAAGGTCACGGATTCGATCGGGTCGAGGGTGACCTCGATGCCGATTTCGGCGAGGTCGGCCTGCACGATCTGTGCGGTCGCCTCGTAGTACGGGAGGCTGGTGTCATAGGACAGCGTCAGCTTCGGCGGTTTGCTGGTCTGCGCCAGAATCTGCTTGGCCTTGGCGATATCTCGTCTGAAGGTCTTGTTGCGCGCGTCGTCGAAGGCGGGCGAAGTCTTGGGCCAAGGAAGATTCACCGGATAGCCCGCATTGCGGAATACCTCGGAGATGATCCGTTCGCGGTCGATGGCGTATGCGATGGCCTGGCGCACCTTCACATCCGCGAGTGCGGGCTCGGCGACATTCGCGCCGACATAGATCTGCAGTTCGGCACCCTCGTAGGTGATGGTGGTGAATCCGGCGCTCTTGGCGAAGTTCTCGTTGTCGCGATAGTTGAGTCCGTTCGCGACGGCGATCTGCCCCGACTTGAGCGCGTTCACCAGCGCCTGGGTATCCGGAATGATCGAAATCTCGACCCGGTCCAGATAGGGCCGGTCCGGGATCCGGTACAGCTCATTGCGCTCGAAGACCAGCAGTGAATTCGGGGTGCGCTGGGTCAGCTTGAACGGCCCGGTGCCGATGAACTTGTCGGCGGTGGTGGCCTCCGCGATGGTCTCACTGTCCAGAATCGGCGCGGTGTCCAGCAGATCGAAGATATTGCCGAGCGGATGCGCGAACTTCAGCACGATCCGGTTCGGTCCGACGATGTCGTATTCGGTGATCGCGGCAGCCGTGCTCTTGAGTTGGGCAGACCATTTCGGATCCGCATAGGTGCGCAGCGAGAATTCGACGTCATTGGCGGTGAACTGCCTGCCGCTGTGGAACTTCACGTCGTCGCGCAGGTCCAGCGTGAGCGAGAGTCCGTCGTCGGCGAGGGTCCATGATTTCGCCAGCAACGGTGCCGGTTCCAGTTTGTCGTGCGGATACCGGACCAGCGACTCGTAGACGAGGCCGATGAGCGCGGGCACCGTTGCGCTATTGGTGAGCAGGTTGGCCGGAATGATATCGGTCGGCCAGCCGACCTTCAGCGTGCCGCCGCGCACCGGCTGCGCATTGTCGTCGCTGCCCGCCTTCTGCTCACTCACCGCGGAGGAGCAGGCCGCCAGCGCACCCGTGCCGAGGATCGCGAAGGCGGCGATGCCGGTATTGCGCAGGAAGTTACGGCGGCCCACACCTTGGTCGGCGCCCACGCCGGGGGAAGAACTCATCTGACAAATCCTCGAGAGACAGATCGATCCCGGGGACACGGAACCGATTTCGGTGCGCCGACGGCACCGGACGGGAAGGAATCAGCATTGGCATACGCGCGATCAAAGGCACGTCAGCAACGCGGCGAGCGACACGAACAGCAGGGTTCCTGCGCGCACTCGGCGTGCGGTGCGCAGGGCGTAGTCGTGGGCATGCTGGCGAAATTAACAGCGGACCGACCATGCGGTCATCGTTTAGACGCACCGTGCGCAAAAGGCTGGTGACCCGAGCGGGTGGCGGCTTTGACTGGAATGATGCCTGCTCCATCCCACGCTCGCGGTTATGAAGGTTTCACCGGCGCCATCGGCCGCACCACCGCCGATGCCACGCCCGAATGGACCTATCCGCCGACCGCTCCCGAGGGTGCACCGAACATCGTCGTGGTGCTCATCGACGACATGGGATACAGCGATATCGGCCCGTTCGGCTCCGAGATCGAAACTCCGACGCTGGACCGGCTGGCCGCCAACGGTCTTCGGCTCACGAATTACCACACGACCCCGCTGTGCTCGCCCTCGCGCGCCTCGCTGCTGACCGGAATCAATGCCCACCGCGCCGGTTTCGGCTTCGTCGCGAATGCCGATCCCGGATATCCCGGTCTGCGCCTGGAACTCGCCGACGATGTGCTGACCCTGCCGGAGATACTGCGCGCCAACGGCTATGCCACCTACGCGATCGGCAAATGGCATCTGGTGCGCGATGCCACGATGAACCCTGCGGCACATCGGGATTCGTGGCCGACTCAGCGCGGGTTCGACCGCTACTACGGTTCGCTGGAGGGACTCAACTCCTTCTACTATCCGAATCAGCTGGTTTCGGACAGCTCGGTGGTCGATGTCGAGGAATATCCCGAGGGCTACTACCTCACCGACGATCTGACCGATAAGGCGATCAGCTATATCAAGGATCTGCGCGCGCACGACGCCGCCAAACCGTTCTTCCTGTACTTCGCCCACGTCGCCATGCACGGACCGTTGCAGGCCAAGCCGGAGGATCTGGCGAAGTACCGTGGCCGCTACGCCGAAGGCTGGGACAAGCTGCGGCAGACCCGCTTCGCCGATCAGCTTGCCGCGGGACTTTTCCCGGAAGGGACGCAGCAGAAGCCGCGCAATACCGAACCGGGATATGAAGCCGCGGAATGGGATTCGCTCACATCCGAGGAGCAGCAGCGCTTCGCCAGGTATATGGAGGTGTACGCGGGCATGGTCGACAGCATCGACCAGAGCCTGGGCCGCGTCCTCGACACCCTCGAACAACTCGGCGAACTCGACAACACCATCGTCCTGTTCACCTCGGACAACGGCGGCACCGCGGAGGGCGGACCAGAGGGAACCCGCACCTATTTCGCGGAATTCGCGCATATCACCGATCCGGACTGGATCGGTGACGTGCCGCACGACGAGGAGCTGATCGGCACCGCAAAACTGGGTGTGCACTATCCGCGCGGCTGGGGTCAGGCCTCCAATACGCCGTTCCGGTTCTACAAGGGCCAGACCTTCGCGGGCGGGGTGCGGGTGCCGTTCCTGCTGTCCTGGCCGAAGGGACTGCCGCGCACCGCGGACGACGACGGCATCCGGCACGAGTACACCTACGTCACCGATCTCGCGCCCACCCTGCTGGAGCTGGCCGGGTTGCGACGGCCGAGTGCGCGTAATGGCCTGCCCGCCAAAGATTTCGACGGCATTTCCGCCGTCGATACGCTGCGCGATCCGCGGGCGGCGTCCAAGCACACCGAACAGTACTCGGAAATGGTCGGCAATCGCGGCTTCTACCGTGACGGTTGGAAACTGCTCTCGCTCTACGAACCCGGCACCGATATCGATGCACCGCAGTGGCAGCTGTTCGACGTGCGAACGGATCCGACCGAACTGCACGACCTTTCCGAGCAATTCCCGGAGAAGGTCGCCGAACTCGCCACCGCCTGGGACGAATCCGCCTGGGCAAATACGGTTTTCCCGCTGGTCACCCGCCAGGATCTGGCACGGCGGCGACCGGAGGAGGGACGCTTCTCCGCACCGGTGCGACTGCTGCCGGGCACACCGACCCTAGAGCGCTATCGCTCGCAGCGACTGATCGCCTACCGCGACTTCACGATCGAAGCCGAACTCGGCGGGTACCGCCCCGGCGACGAGGGTGTGCTCGTCGCGCACGGTGATCCGCTCGGCGGCTATGTGCTCTACGTCGAGGACGGCCGAATCGTGTTCGGGCTCAACAGTTATGGTGTCTACAGTGCCGTGACCAGCGAACCGCTCGCGGCGGGTGTCCGACGGATCGCGGTGCGCGCCACCGTTCGTCCCCGGCTGCGCTCGGATTTCGTCATCGAAATCGACGGCTTAGCCGGTCCGGAACTGCGCGATCAGGTGCAGCTCGTCGGCATGTCACCGTGGACCGGTATTTCCGTCGGCGTCGATGCCCGCGGCCCGGTCTCCTGGGAGCTGCGCGAACGCCGCGGCACCTTCCGCTACACCGGCGACCTGCGCGCGATCACCTACACCCCGGGCCCGATCCAGGTGCCGCAGCAGACCATCGAGGCGGTGGAACGCGAGGCCGAGTTCGTCGCGGAATGAGCCGGGCGCACATGCGGTGCGGATTTCCGGCGGCACCGCCCTTCCGATACCGTTGACCAGGGACAACACCTCACTCCGCCGGACCGAAGGATGCACCTGATGGACGACAGTTCCCTGATCTGGGACGACGGTGCGCTGGTCACCATCGACCAGCGCGAACTGCCGCATGAGGTGCGCGAGCTGCGGCTCAGCACGGTCGAGCAGGTGATCGACGCCATCAAGACGCTGGCCATCCGCGGTGCGCCCGCGATCGGCATCGCCGGTGCGTTCGGTGTGGTCATCGCCACCGCCGCACACACCACCGACGGCGTCGTCGATGTGGCGCGGGCCGAGGCGGATGCCGCGCGGATCGCGGATGCCCGGCCCACGGCGGTCAATCTGGCCTGGGCGGTGCGGCGGGTGCTGACCAAGGTGCCGCTCGGTGCCGATGCGGTACTCGCCGAAACCCTGGCCATGCTGGCCGAGGACGGCCGGGTCAACCGGACCGCCGCGACCCATGCCGCCGATCTCGTGCAGCGGCTCTGCCCGGACCGGCCGCTGCGGGTGCTCACGCACTGCAATACCGGGCGGCTGGCAACCAGCGCCTTCGGCACCGCGATCGGGGCGATGCGGGTGCTGTCGGAGCGCGGGGCGATCGAGAATGTCCTGGTCGACGAGACCCGGCCGCTATTGCAGGGCGCCCGGCTGACGGCCTGGGAGCTGGCCGAGGCGGGCATACCCCATCGGCTCACCATCGATTCGGCGGCCGCCTGGGCGATGGCGACCGGTCAGGTGGACTGTGTGCTGGTCGGCGCGGACCGTGTGACCGCCAACGGCGATGTCGCGAACAAGATCGGCACCTACGGCCTCGCCATCGCAGCCCGCCACCACGGCATTCCGTTCATCGTGGTGGCTCCGGAGTCGACGCGTGATCCGAAGATGGCGACCGGTGCGGACATCGTCGTCGAACAGCGGGCCGCAGCCGAGGTGACCGGATTCGGCGGTGTCACAACGGCTCCCGTCGATTCCGAGGCTTTCAATCCGGCCTTCGATGTGACGCCCGCGGAGTTGGTGACGGCGGTAGTTACCGAACTGGGTGTCGTATATGGCGCGAATGCCGAAGGTAATCCGGATGCGTCCATCGCCGATATCGCGCGTGAGTTGTACGGGCGGGGCTGGATGCCGGGCACGGCAGGCAATATCTCGGTGCGCACCGGCGATACCGCGGTGATCACCGGCAGCGGTTTGTCCAAGGGTGAATTGACCGGCGCGGATATGGTGACCGTCCGCATCGCCGACTCCGCGCCGACACCGAATCAGCAGCGAAAGCCTTCGGCGGAGACCACAATTCACACGGCGGTGTACCGAACCACCGGTGCCGCAGCCGTTGTCCACATTCATCCGCCCTACGCGACGGCAGCCGCGACGCGCTCCGGCTCCCCCGACGCACTGACCACCCTGCGGATCACCGACTACGAACTCATCAAAGGTCTGGTGGCCAAGGACCCGGACGGCACCTATCCGACCGTCCTCGACCTGCCCGTCTTCCCCAACTGGCCCGACGTCGCGCGCATCGGCGCGGATATCGAGGCCTACCTGCTCGAAAATCCGACCGCCGCACCGGTATTGGCGATCGCGGGACATGGGATCACGACGTGGGGAGACAATCTTTCCCAGGCACGCGACCGCGCCGAATGCCTCGAAGCCCTGTGTGAGCTGGTGTCCCGCACCGGCCGTCGGCAGGCATTTGCCGCGCGCAATCCGAACGAGATCCTCGAGATTGGACTGACATCATGACGCTGTTGCAGGTTATGGCCGCCGACGATGCCGACAAGGTACTGCTGCGCACCATCGACGATGCGGTGATCAGCACCGAATTGGCCGCCCGCGGTATCGCTTTCGACCGCTGGCCGGTGCTGGACAATGCCACCGAGACCGCCTCGGATGAACTGCTCGCCGAATACGACGACCGCGTGGCCGAACTCAATTCCTCCGGGCGCTACAAGCATATCGATATCGCCCGCATCCACCCCGACGACGCGAATCCGGAGTGGCCGCAGATCGCCGAGGGCGCACGCGCAAAGTTCCTGAACGAGCATCGGCATGCCGAGGACGAGGTGCGGTTCTTCGCGGCCGGACGCGGCTGCTTCTACCTGCATCTGGGTGACGAAGTCGTGGCGGCGGTATGCGAAGGCGGGGACCTGCTTTCGGTCCCGGCCGGCACACTGCACTGGTTCGATATGGGCACCCGCCCCGACTTCATCGCCATCCGCTTCTTCGAAGAGGCAGACGGCTGGGTCGGCGATTTCACCGGTGACCCGATCAGCTCGGGTTTCCCGACCCTCGATCAGCTGCTGACGGCCCCGTGATCGCCACCGTAGTCGTCGATATCGAGGGCACCACCAGCCCGACCAGTTCGGTACGCGAGGACCTCTACGGCTACACCCGCGCCCGCCTGCCCGAATGGCTGGCCGAAAACCGCACGGCCGCGGCGGCACCCATTATCGCGGCCACCCGCGAACTCGCCGACCGCCCCGATGCCGACACCGACGAGATCGCCGCGATCCTGCGCGACTGGCTCGGCTCCGATGTGAAGGCCGAACCGCTCAAGGCCGCACAGGGCATCATCTGCGCCGAGGGCTTCCGCAACGGCGCGCTGCACGGGGAGTTCTTCCCGGACGTCCCGCCCGCCCTCGCCGCCTGGCACGCCGCCGGTCTGCGACTCTATGTCTACTCCTCGGGATCGGTACGCAACCAACAGGATTGGTTCACCTTCGCCCGCGGCGGTGAGCTGGCCGGAGTGATCAGCGGGTACTTCGACCTGTCCAGCGCGGGCCCGAAACGCGAAGCCGCCTCCTACGAAAAGATCGCGAGCGCCATCGGCACCCCCGCCGATCGCATCCTGTTCCTGTCCGACCATCCCGACGAACTCGATGCCGCCGTCACCGCGGGCTGGTCGGTGACCGGTGTCCACCGTCCCGGTGAACCGAATCCCCCGCGCCCCCCGCATCACTGGATCTCTTCGTTCGCCGAACTCACGCTGCCCTGAGATATTCGCCTGCCGCAGGGTCAAGCGCCGGAAATGCCGATCGACGGGCGGACCGTGCCCAGGCGGCCGTGCTCAACGGTTGCGAAGATGCGCCGCGCGTGTACAGCCACCGGATTGATGGACCAGGGGGCCAGGGCGGTGGTGAACATGAGTTCACACCAGGACAGCGCGGGCACATCACCCGCGGCCAGGGTTGCGATAAGCGACATTTCGCTGTCCCGCCCCGACCAAGCGGCGAGTAGCCAGGCGGCGTCGAGGCGGCCGAGGAATTCCTCGGCGTCCTCGGGTGCGCCGTGCGGGGTGTCAACAGCCAAATGGACCACAGCGGCGATAGCGTGGCGCATTTTGGCATCCAATCCGACGGCGTCGTGCAGCAGCAGCGCCTCCAGTGCGGAACGCAACTCGACGCCGGGATCGACGGCCGTTTGGGCGGTGCCACGAGCATTGCGGATCATGGAATGCCTCCCGTTTTCGATTTTCCGATGACCGGATCAAATACGTTCGGTGTGGCGCTGTCCCGATAATTGGTGATGTCCGGCGCACCCCAGAAGGTATCTACACTGGTCAGTGGCTGGCACATGGGCTCCGGATGCCGAGGAAGAATTGAATTCTACCCGGATGATTGCCCGAATCAACCCGGAACAGTTGGGCATCGAGTCGATAACACGCCCCGGAGCCGAGATCGCGCACATGCATGGGCCGATCCCGGCCGTAGGTGGTGCCGCCCGCCGCCCACATTCTTCGAAATTCTGGGTACGCGCCGAGTTCGTCGAGGAATTCGGTGGACCAGGCGGTATCGCCGGACTGACCGATCAGTCCGCGCAGCCAGTCGACGGTGAGCGCGGCCTCGCGCTCCCATTCGACCATGACCTGTTTGGACAGTTCGTTGCCGAAGAACCAGCGCAGCACATTCACGTCGTCGACCAGACCGGGAAATGCGGCCGCGTAGGAGTCATTACAGGACAGGACATTCCACCGGGTATCGACATAGCCCGCCGCATTCGGCTCGTGCAGGCGCAGTCCGTCGCGCATATCCGTGCCGATCTCATCGCGTAGTTCGAGTACGGAGGGAAATCTGTCCACACCCAATCCGGCCAGATCGAAAAACAGTCTGCGCTCGGCATCGGTGAGCTGCGCGATCCGATCCAGATATCCGATCAGTGCATTCACCACCGTTCTGGTGGGATGTTCCCGATCGCCGCCCTCGAGGTGGGTGATATAGCTGGCGCTCACGCCCGCGGCGAATGCCAGCTTCTCGCGCGAAATGCGTCGATCGTCACGCAGTCTGCGCAACTCACCCCCGAACGTGGGCGGGCGCACTGGAGCCCCGTCGCCGCCATCGGTCGACCTGCTTGGCACAGCAATCCACTCCTATGAAGCTGAAGATGTATCGACAAAGTCGGGTAGTTCTGCACAAAATGCGAGCCGATCCGATATTAAACGAAGGGTTTGCTCTAATTTCCGACCAACGCCCGCGTGTCGGGGCCGCCACGCCGACATCTGGTCCGCGTTCGAATGTGCTGAAGCACCAATAAATTCGCCCCGAGCGGCCGGTAGAACCAGCTCACCGCGGCGACCGCCTGCACGATGCAGCGGGTCCGCGTCTGCGGACGCTGCGTCTCCTTCACTCCCGTGACGAGTTCGCGGCGGGTGGAAAAACGACAGCGCATCGACTGCCACACGCTCACCGGCGCGCCGGCGCCGCGTTTGGATCCGCTGACACGTCGACGGTTGGCAAACTGACAGCGAATGGATCGGCGGCCCGCAGGATGGCTTCGCGCGGGACGGCTCGACCACTGCGCGGTGGTGCGGAATCGGCTCCCCGAGCCCTCGCCGGATGTGTTAACAAATGTAAACCGCCTGAGAACCGGCGGTTTCCAAAGCATCACCGGCTGGTCCCCGAAACACCATCCGCGAGCCGCATTTCGGCCGGTCAGAGCGGATCAGCCCTGGTCACATCGATGTCTACGGCATTTCGCGGCAATCGCGCGGTGACCGCCACGTTGCGTCGGCCTCACACCTCACGATCGCGGCGTGCGGGCTGTGAGAGATTCGTTTGGACGTGCGTCGTGGCCTCCTTACAGTCGGTGCAACAGCCCGGTTTCACAGCTCGAAGGGGGCGTCGTGGTTAATTCGCGCACTCAGGCTTCCGCGTCCTCCGATTCGGCCGATCGGCAATCTACCGACGCAAGTGAGGCACTGCTGCGTCTCGGCAAATATTTCCACCGGGGCGAGGTCTCGGCGGATCAGCGCAGCCTGCATCAGGTGGGCGGGCGCAGTGCCGACGAGTTCTATCGGGACCGCTGGTCGCACGACAAGGTGGTGCGCTCCACGCACGGGGTCAACTGCACCGGGTCCTGCTCCTGGAAGATCTACGTCAAGGACGGCGTGATCACCTGGGAGTCGCAGCAGACGGACTACCCGTCGGTCGGCGCGGACAAGCCCGAATACGAACCACGCGGCTGCCCGCGCGGCGCGTCCTTCTCCTGGTACACCTACTCCCCCGCGCGCGTGCGCTATCCGTATGTGCGCGGCGTACTGCTCGAGCTGTACCGCGAGGCGAAGGAGCGGCTCAAGGATCCGGTGCTGGCCTGGGAATCCATTGCCGAGGATCCGGAAAAGGCCAAGCGCTACAAGTCTTCTCGCGGCAAGGGCGGATTCGTCCGCGCGGAATGGTGGGAGGCCGCCGAAATCGCCGCCGCCGCGCACGTGCACACGATCAAGAAGTACGGGCCCGACCGGGTGGCCGGATTCTCCCCCATTCCGGCGATGTCGATGGTCAGCCATGCCGTCGGCGCACGGTTCATTTCGATGCTCGGCGGCTCGATGCTGTCGTTCTACGACTGGTACGCCGACCTGCCGGTGGCCTCCCCGCAGGTGTTCGGCGATCAGACCGATGTGCCGGAATCGGCCGACTGGTTCGATGCGGGCTACCTCATCATGTGGGGTTCGAATGTCCCGGTGACCCGGACCCCGGACGCGCACTACATGACCGAGGCGCGCTACCGCGGTCAGAAGGTCGTCGTGGTCTCCCCCGACTATGCGGACAACACCAAGTTCGCCGATGAATGGGTGCCCGCGCGACCGGGAACCGATGCGGCCCTTGCCATGTCGATGGGACATGTGATCCTCCAGGAATTCTTCGTCGAGCGCAGCACGCCGCGGTTCCTCGACTACGTCAAGCGCTACACCGACCTGCCGTTCCTGGTGTGCCTCGACGATCCGCAGGGCTGGGACGCCAATGGCAACTACCACCACGACGGTGCGCTGCCCGGCAAATTCCTCACCGCCGCCGATCTCGGCCACACCGACGAGACCGCCGAGCACAAAATGGTGCTGCTCGATGCCGAGGGCAATCCGGTGGTGCCCAACGGTTCGCTCGGCCATCGCTTCACCGCGGGTGATGCGGGCAAGTGGAATCTGGATCTCGAGGGCGTCGATCCGCTGCTGACCCTGCACGATCGCGCCGACCAGCACCCGGTCGCGGTGCAGCTGCCGCGCTTCGATACCGATACCGCGGGCGTGCTGGTGCGCGGCGTTCCGACGATAACCGTCGCGGGCAAGCGGGTCACCACGGTATTCGACCTGCTGCTCGCGCAGTACGGCGTGGGCCGTGACGGGCTGCCCGGCATGTGGCCGACCGGCTACGACGATGCCGCGGAGCCCTACACCCCGGCCTGGCAGGAAGCCATTACCGGCGTACCCGCCGCACAAGCGCAGCGGATCGCCCGCGAATTCGCCAATAACGCCGATAAATCCGGCGGCCGCTCGATGATCCTGATGGGCGCGGGCACCAATCACTGGTTCCACTCCGACCAGATCTACCGTTCCTTCTTCACGCTGACTCTGCTCACCGGCTGTCAGGGCGTGAACGGCGGCGGCTGGGCGCATTACGTCGGCCAGGAGAAGTGCCGTCCGGTCACCGGTTGGTCCACCCTGGCTTTCGGCCTGGACTGGCAGCGACCGCCGCGTCAGATGCAGGGCACGGTGTTCTGGTACCTCAGCAATGACCAGTGGCGCTACGACCCGTTCACCGCCCAGTCCTTCGCTTCCCCGCTGGGCACCGGGAAATTCGCGGGCCGCACCGCCGCGGACAATATCGCGCTGGCCAGTCGCCTCGGCTGGATGCCGAGTTATCCGACGTTCGACCGCAATCCGCTGGATCTGGTGGACGAGGCCGAAGCCGCCGGCAAGACCGCGCCCGAACATGTAGTGGACGGGCTGAAATCCGGCGACCTGCGCTTCGCCTGCGAAGATCCCGATGCGCCGGAGAACTTTCCGCGCTGCCTGACCGTGTGGCGGGCGAATCTGCTCGGCTCCTCCGGCAAGGGCAACGAGTACTTCCACAAGCACCTGCTGGGCGCTGATTCCAATCTGCAGACCACCGACGCCGCAGGTGTACGGCCGCAGGAGTTGGTCTGGCGCGAGGAAGCGCCGAGCGGAAAGCTGGATCTGCTGCTGTCGCTGGACTTCCGGATGACGAGCACCACGCTGTTCTCCGATATCGTGCTGCCCGCCGCCACCTGGTACGAGAAGCACGATCTGTCCTCCACCGATATGCACCCGTTCGTGCACGCCTTCTCCCCCGCCATCTCCCCGCCGTGGGAGGCCAAGACGGACTTCGAGGCGTTCCATCGGATCGCGCGTGGATTCTCCTGGATGGCCGAAAAGCATCTGGGCAAGCGCAAAGATATCGTCGCGCTACCGCTGCAGCACGACTCGCCGGATGCGCTGGCGCAGGCCGGTGGCCGCGTACTGGACTGGAAAGCCGGTGAGTGCGAACCGATTCCGGGTAAGACCATGCCGAAGCTGGTCGTGGTCGAGCGGGACTACCCGAAGCTCGCGGAGAAGATGGCCGCGCTCGGACCGCTGATCGATACGCTCGGCGTCACCACCAAAGGCGTCACCACGCATCCGGACGAAGAGGTGGCCTACCTCGCCGGGGTGAACGGCACCGTGGTTTCCGGTGTGGCCCAGGGGCGTCCGTCGCTGGCCAAGGACACCCACGCGGCCGAGGCGATCCTCGCGCTGTCCGGCACCACCAACGGCAGGCTCGCGGTCGAGGGTTTCCGAGCGCTGGAGCGGCGCACCGGCACCGAGCTGGCCGATCTCGCCGCCGAGCACGAGGGCAAGCGAATCACCTTCGCGGACACTCAATCTCGACCGGTGCCGGTGATCACCTCGCCGGAGTGGTCGGGCAGCGAGACCGGCGGACGGCGGTACTCCCCGTTCACCATCAATACCGAACGACTCAAGCCATGGCACACCCTGACCGGGCGCCAGCACTTCTACCTCGATCACGACTGGATGGCCGAACTCGGCGAGCAGTTGCCGGTATTCCGGCCGCCGCTCGATATGAGCGCGCTGTTCAGTGAGCCAGGGGTGGGGTCCGTCGGTGACAACGGCGTCACCGTTCGGTACCTGACCCCGCATTCCAAGTGGTCCATCCATTCGGCGTACCAGGACAACCTGCACATGCTGACGCTCTCGCGCGGCGGGCAGTCGATCTGGATGTCGGATCGCGACGCCGCGAAAATCGGTGTGTCGGACAATGATTGGATCGAGGCGGTCAACCGCAACGGTGTGGTCGTCGCGCGAGCCATCGTCAGCCACCGGATGCCCGAGGGCACGGTGTTCATGTACCACGCCCAGGACCGAGCGGTGGATGTGCCGCGTATCGAGGGTGCGCCGGGCGGATTCGATTGGGGCGCACCGGATAAGCAGCCCGGCAAGGGTAAGCGCGGCGGTATTCACAACGCGCTGACCCGCATCATGATCAAGCCATCGCACCTCATCGGCGGCTATGCGCAGCAATCCTTCGCGCTGAACTACCACGGGCCCACCGGAAATCAGCGCGACGAGGTCACGACCATTCGTCGGCGCAACCAAGAAGTGGAGTACTGACATGGTCCGACGAGGTCACGACGCTCCGCTCGATGGACGCTCGCAGGAAGTGGAGTACTGACATGCGTGTCATGGCACAGATGGCCATGGTGATGAACCTGGACAAGTGCATCGGCTGTCACACCTGCAGCGTCACCTGCAAGCAGGCGTGGACCAACCGCGGCGGCACCGAGTACATGTGGTTCAACAATGTGGAAACTCGTCCCGGACAGGGTTATCCACGGCAGTACCAGGACCAGGAGAAGTGGAAGGGCGGCTGGACGCTCAACAAGCGCGGCAAGCTGACCCTCAAATCAGGTTCGCGACTGAAGCGGCTGCTCAATATCTTCGCCAATCCGGATCTGCCCACGGTCTCCGACTACTACGAGCCGTGGAGCTACGACTACGACAACCTGCTGTCCGCGCCCGCCATGGATACCAGTCCGGTCGCGCGGCCGAAATCGCTGATCACCGGCCAGGATACGAAGATCACCTGGGGCGCCAACTGGGATGACGACCTGGGCTCCGGACCGGAGCAGGTCGGCAAGGACCCGCTGCTGGCCAAGCTGTCGGATCAGGTGAAGCTGGAGTTCGAACAGACCTTCATGTTCTACCTGCCGCGAATCTGCGAGCACTGCCTCAATCCGTCGTGTGTGGCCTCGTGCCCGTCGGGTGCGATCTACAAGCGGTCCGAGGACGGCATTGTGCTCGTCGACCAGGACAAATGCCGTGGCTGGCGACAGTGCGTCAGCGGCTGCCCGTACAAGAAGATCTACTTCAACCACAAGACGGGCAAGGCGGAGAAATGCACGTTCTGCTACCCGCGCGTGGAAGTCGGTATTCCGACGGTCTGTTCGGAGACCTGCGTCGGGCGGCTGCGCTACATCGGCGTCATGCTGTACGACGCGGATGCCGTGGCGGCGGCGGCCTCGGTCACCGAAACCAAGGATCTGTATCCCGCACAGCTCGGGGTGTTCCTCAATCCGCATGATCCGCGGGTGATCGCGGAGGCCGAACGGGCCGGGATCTCGCCGGAGTGGATCGAGGCCGCGCAGAATTCGCCGGTCTACAAACTGATCGTCGATTACCAGATCGCGCTGCCGCTGCATCCGGAATACCGCACCATGCCGATGGTTTGGTACGTGCCGCCGCTGTCGCCGGTGGTGGATGTGCTCTCCGAGACCGGCCACGATGCGGAGGACGCGTCGAATCTGTTCGGCGCCATCGACGCACTGCGCATTCCGGTCGAGTACCTGGCCGAGCTGTTCACCGCCGGTGAGATCGGGCCGGTGCGCGCGTCGCTGCAGCGGCTGGCGGCCATGCGGTCGTTCATGCGCTCGGTGAATCTCGGTATGGAGCCGGATCCGTCGATCGCACCCTCGGTGCGGTTGGCGCCGGAGGAGATCGAGGCGATGTACCGGCTGCTGGCCATCGCGAAATACGAACACCGGTACGTGATTCCGCACGGCGCGACTACGCAGGCACACGAACTGGATTCGCTGGCGACCGGCTGCAGCCTGGACACCGACGGCGGGCCGGGTATGACGGCATTCGACACGATGGTGGAGAAGTTCCATCTGACCGACGCCAATGGCGCTGCGCCGGAGGAGAAGTCGAATCGGATCAATCTGCTGAACTGGGATGGCCGCAACACCGACGGACTGCTGCCCACCGCACGCAATGGCAATGGGCACGGTGCGAACGAGACCAACGGTTCCGCGAAAAACGGTGCGGCCACAAATGGTTCGGCACTGCCCACTGACGGCTCCACCAACGGTTCCGTCACGCCGACGCCGACCGGAGCGACCAAATGAATCCGCTGACACCCGGAGGCGCATCATGGCACTGCTGAAAGTGCGCCGCAGGCCCGAGCCTGTCGCTCAGCTGTCCGAGCGCGATTGCCGCCTGCTGTGGCGGATCGCCGCACTCCTGCTCGATTATCCGAGCGAGCAGATGTTGGCGACCGTCGACCAGATCGATGATGCCGCAACGCAATTGCCGGACGTGGTAGGCGCGCCGCTGCTGGAATTCATTCACCATCTGCGCGCCACCCCGCCGATCACGCTGGCCCAGCAGTACGTCGAAACCTTCGATCTGCGCCGCCGTTCCAGCATGCACCTGACGTTCTACGCCTACGGCGACACCCGCAAACGCGGTATGGCACTGTTGCGGTTCAAGCACGCCTACCGGCACGCCGGTGTCGAACTCGGTGACGAGGAGTTGCCCGACCACCTGCCGGTGCTGCTGGAATTCGCCGCGACCGTCGACCCGATCGGCGGTGAACGTCTGCTGGGCGAACACGTTCCGGTGATCGAGCTCCTGCGACTTTCCCTGGTAGACAACGGATCCCCGTACGCCGGAGTGCTGGCAGCCGTTGTCGCCACCCTGCCGCCGCTGACCACTGCGGACCGGCGTCGCATCGCCGAACTCGCCGCCCAGGGCCCGCCCGAGGAAGAGGTCGGTCTCGACCCCTTCGCCATGGACCCATCGCTGTTCGACGGATCGGAAGCCCGCCGATGACCACCGCCTTCTGGATGACGCTGCCCTACGTGGCCTTCACCTCGTTCGTACTCGGCCACCTGTGGCGCTACCGCAACGACCAATTCGGTTGGACCACACGGTCTTCCCAGATCTACGAGAGCCGTCTGCTGCGGCTGGGCAGCCCGCTGTTCCACTTCGGCATGCTCGGCGTCATCGGTGGGCACGTGCTCGGCGTGCTGATCCCGGAATCCTGGACCGACGCCGTCGGCATCTCCGAGCACACCTACCACGTGGTCGCGGTCGCGGCGGGTTCGGTCGCCGGACTCGCGGTCATCCTCGGCGTCGGCATCCTGCTCTACCGCCGCATCACCGTTCCCGCCGTCCGCAAGGCCACCACGCGCAATGACCAGCTCATGTATGTGCTGTTGGCGGCCGCGCTGATCACCGGTCTGCTCAATACCTGGGGCAGCAATCTGCTGTGGGGTACCTACAACTATCGCGAGACCGTATCCCCGTGGTTCCGTAGCCTTTTCACGGTCCATCCGGAGCCCGAGCTGATGGTCGGCACCCCGTGGACCTTCCAGCTGCATGGTCTCGTCGTGCTGACCCTCATCGCCATCTGGCCCTACACCCGCCTGGTCCACATGTTCAGCGCGCCCGTCGGCTACCTGACCCGGCCGTACATCGTGTACCGCGCAAAGGAATCCAACGCCCCGGACAAGCGCCGCTACGCGCGTGCCTGGGATGCCCCCGTCACGCCCGAAACCTGGCGCTGACCCCCGAGTTCGGGTCCTCTCACCCGATGCCCCGCAGTCCCGTCCTCCCTGATCGGAAGGGCGGGGCTGTGTCTTTTCCCAGCAAACACGCCCGTCGAATCCCGAGGACGCGCCGACGGCCGTGATAGGTATTCGACCCATGTACCGGCTGGTGCGATGCCTGGTTTTCCTCCTCGCGGTCTGCGCCGCGACCATTCCGGTAACCGCCGGAGCCGATCCCGGCTCCCAGATCCTCGAGGTCCGGCCGCTGGGCGGGCGACAGTTCGAGGTCGTGGTCCATTCGGCGGCGATGAATCGGCCCATCACACTGTGGATGTCGCATCCCGGTACAGGTGCGCCCGCGCTCTATCTGCTCAATGCGATCGACGGCGGCGAGGACGGCGGACCGTGGACGCGCCGCACGGACGTCGCGGATTTCTTCGCGGATAAGAACGTCAATGTGATCGTGCCGATGAGTGGGCGCGCGAGTTACTACACCGATTGGCTCAACGACGATCCGGTCCTGGGCCGCAACAAGTGGACGACGTTCCTGACCCAGGAGCTGCCGCCGCTGCTGGGTTCGCGTTTCGCTATGACCGGGCGCAATGCCGTTGCGGGCCTGTCGATGTCGGCGACCTCGGCACTGAATCTGGCCATCGGCGCACCCGGCCTCTATCAGGCGGTGGGCGCATACAGCGGCTGCCCGCGCACCAGTGACCCCGCCGCCATCGCCTATCTGCACTCCCAGCTCGCGGTCTTCGGCGCGAATGCGGGCAACATGTGGGGTACCCCGGACAATCCGGCCTGGGCCGAACACGATCCGATGCTGCACGTCGACCGGCTGCGCGGCTTGGCGCTCTACGTCTCGTCGGGCAATGGCGCACCGGGCGTCCACGAGACCCTCGGCGATGTCGGCATCGAGGGCAATCCGGTCCGGCTGCTCGACCGCATGCTGGTCGGCGGTGTCATGGAGACCGTCATCGATGGCTGCACCGGCCCCTTCGTGGACCGGCTTGCCGAGGCAGGCATACCCGCCACCGTGAATCTGCGTCCGGCGGGCACGCACGCTTGGTCGTACTGGCAGGACGACGTCCACCAGTCCTGGCCGCTGTTCGCTGCCGCGCTGGGCGCATAGCCGACGATTCCTCACGAACTTGTCGGTGCCCTGGACGACAATGCGGTATGGCCTATGACAAAGTGCTCGCCGATCGGATCCGGGAGCTGATCGACCCGACACCCGAGGTGAGCGAGAAGAAGATGTTCGGCGGTCTCGCCTTTCTGATCAACGGCAACATGGCGGTAGCAGCGAGCCGGACGGGCGGTCTGCTCGTCCGCGTCGACCCGGCGGAGAGCACCACCCTGCTCGCCCGCGAATACGTCGGCGCGATGGTGATGGGCGGTCGCGAAATGAACAACTGGCTGCGGGTCGACGGCGCGGCCGTCGCCGATGACGAAGCGCTCGATGAATGGATCGACCGCGGCGTCAGCTATGCGCGTTCGCTGCCGCCGAAGGAGAAATAGCGGTTCAGTGGACCAGGCGGCGGAAGGTGAGTTTGTCGAATTCCCGACCGTATTCGTCCACCGCGACCACATCCATTTCGCTGGCGAAAATGCCGGGGCGGACATCGACGCGCAGGAACGAGTAGTTGCGGAACCGCACCCGCGACCAGGGGGCCGCCTCGTCCTGCTTGCCGCCGGATGCAGTCCAGACATAGCTGTTCGGGACCGCGGTGTCCGGTAATTCGTGGCCCCGGAACGTTTCCTGCGAACCGGGTTGGAAGTCGTAGCGCGGCCGGCCACCCCCGCCGACGGTGTAGTAGACCGTGCCGTCCGTATCCGGGTAGACGATCGAATTGTCCGCGGCGATCCTGGTCGCGGCGCCGGCGCGGATCGGATCCGTGCGTTCGTAGACATGATTGTGGCCCTGCAGCACCAGATCCACTTGATACCGGTCGAACAATCCGGCCCACGCATCGCGCACGCCGCCGTCGCTGGCATGGGCGTCGGTGGTCGAGTACGCGCAGTGGTGGAAGAAGCAGACCAGGAAGTCGATATTCGGATCCGCGCGGTAGGCGGCGAGGGTGCGCTCCACCCAACTCGTCTGCGCCCCACCGGAATACCCGGTATTGGCCTTGATCTCATAGCTGACGTCATTGGCGTCGAGCGAGAGCACCGCGACATTGCCGTAGGTGAACGAATACGCCGACGGGCAGCCCGCGGGGCCGTTGCCGGGGAAGTCCAACCGCGCCAGATGTCCGCCGTAGCCGCGCTGGCCGTAGGTCGCTTCCATATCGTGGTTGCCGGTGGCGAACATCCACGGCGTCTCGGCGGCACTGCGTTCGATGGCCCCGAAGTAGACATCCCAGACGTAGGGGTTGTACTTGTCGAACCCGGATTCGAGCTTCGCGCCGTTGGCGACGAATTCGTTCGGCTTGCCCCCGCCGGACGGGTCGGCATAGGCGATATCACCGGCGAGAATGTGGAAATCCGGTTTGGCGGCGGCGATTTGGCGCAGCACATTGCTCGCGTGCGGCGCGTTCGGATCGTTATCGGCTTTGTAGTACTTATCGTCGTAGTCGCCGGGCACTGTGCCCTGCGGCAGCGCCGGAGTCTCGTCGGTGCCCTGATCGCCCATCATGGTGAACCGGAACGGCAGGATTGCGCTACGCGCACTCGGCATCGCGGGAGCGGCGGCACGGATATCGCCGGTGAAGCCGTCGGAGGTGCGCCAGCGATAGAAGTGCGGCACACGCCCGGGTAGGCCGTCGACCGGGGCGTGCACGTAGAACTGTTCGGCCGCGAGGACGCCGCCGTCGGCGGAGGGGACCTGGGTCAGCAGATTGCGCACCTCGGCCTCGATGCTGCCGCCGAGCGCGGGCGTCGGGCCGTGGTCCAGAAAGACTTTGGTACCGGCCGGCGGCCGGGAGAGCTGACCGGCGAACCGGAGCTGACTCGTCGCATCCGGCCCGTATCCGACACGTCGACCACCGACCGCGAGCTGCAGGTCCTCGGCGTAGGCGCGCCTGCCGAACGGTGAGGTTCCGACAGCCGCGACCGCGGCGGCCGCTGCGGTACCGCGCAGCACATTGCGCCGCGAGACCGGGTGCCGACGTAGGTAGTTCCGATGCCACTCATGCTGCTCGTCCATGGTCATCTGGGCGGCGTTGGCAGCGGGAATTCCGGTATCCGGAAGATCGCCAGCGGGGTTCATCGGATTCGACGGCACGGCATCCGATGCTCTACGGCCCCGGCGCATCACGCAACTCGACGCCGCTTCCCACACACGAACAATTCATGAACTCTCGGGCCCGCGCGACACGATAGCTACGCAATTCGCCCAAAACGCACGAATGCCCCAGCGACAGTGGCGATCTCGCCCCTTTTTCGACGACGTCTTCGGGACTAGGCTGCGGCGATGACGCCATTTACGCGTGCGGTGGCCGCCGCGGTTGTCCTGGGCGGTTCGGTATTCGGTGCCGCGACCGCGCATGCGACGCCCGGAACCGATATCACCGCGGTCACTCTCGCCCAGGCGCAGATCCCCGCGGGCCTGCTGCCGTTCGTCGCGGGCACCGACCTCGTCGTCCGCGAAATCACCATCGCCCCAGGCGGTTCCACCGGCTGGCACTATCACTACGGTCCGGTCTTCGGCTTCGTCCGCTCGGGCACCCTCACCCATCCGGGCCCCGACTGCGTGGCCCCGGTCTTGCACACCGGCGATTTCATCTACGAACCCGAGGGCGCCTGGAACGTGCACATCGGCCGCAATCTCGGCCCCGACCCGCTCGTCCTCGACGTCGTCTACGCGCCGCCCACCGGTAAGCCGCTCTTCGAAGACGCCGACGCCCCCGACTGCGCCTAGTCAGCCCGGCGTCCGCTGCCGCACCAGCGGCAGGTACACCTCGTCGACGATTTCGATGAGCACATCATCGGGTGCGGTGGGGACCCCGCGCAGTACGAATTCGTTGCGCAACAAGACGATTGCCACCGTGGCGACCCGTGGATGCAGGGCCTCCGGTGCGGCCTCGCCGCGGGCGACCGCGCGGCCGAGAATGGTCAGCCAGGTGGCGGCACCGGAGTCCGTGGAGTGCTCGGGTAGCTGCGCGAGCAGTTCCGCCGCGCCACCGGCCGCCGCCAATAAGTCGCGCATGACCGCGCCGAGGGGTGAACTCCAGTGGCGGTTGGCGCGGCGCAGCATCTCGAGTACGTCCTCGCGCAGGTTCCCGGTATCGGGGGGCTGAACGGCGGTGGTCAGCTGCCGGTAGGCGGCGATGCCGAGCGCCAGTCGATTCGGCCAGCGGCGGTAGATGGCGTTTTTGTTGGTGCCCGCGCGGGCCGCGACCTTGTCCATGGTCAGTCCGGCGTATCCGGATTCGGTCAGTTCCTCTGCTGCGGCGCGCAGAATCGCCTCCTCGAGCGCTGTGCCGCGCCGCCGCGTTTGCCCGGGTTGTGCCACGGCCGCCCTTTCCGTAATGGGCACTCATCGTACCTTCTGATCTGAGCGTGACTGCCGAAACTTTGATCCTTAAGGTACGGTCAGTACCTTAATTGGACTTCGACGAAAGGACACACCCATGCGCGCAAAAGGCATCAGTTACAGCACCGGCTTCCTCGGCATAGGCGGGCTGTCCCGGCAGTCGTTCGACGCGGCCGAGGTCGAGCGGGAGCTCCGCATCATCCGAGATGACCTGCACTGCAACGCAATACGCGTGATGGGCGGCGATCCGGATCGGATCGAGCTCGCCGCGACCTACGCCGCCGAACTCGGCCTGGAGGTCTGGTTCTCGCCCTATCCGCTGGAGCTCGACCCCGACGAGGTGCTCGCACTGCTCGCCGACTGTGCCGAGCGCACGGAACGCCTGCGACAGCATGGGGCCGAGGTCGTCTTCGTGGCCGGTGCCGAGCTGAGCCTGATGAACCATGGATTCCTGCCCGGCAGCAATATCGACGAGCGCCTCGAGCTACTGCTGCGACCGGATCGGCTGCGCGAGCAGATCGGGGAGGTCAGCGCGCGGGTCAATGAATTCCTGGACAAGGCCGTCGCGGCGGTCCGGGAACATTTCGGCGGCAAGATCACCTATGCCGCGGTTCCGCTCGAGCGCGTCGACTGGGCGCCCTTCGATATCGCCTCGGTGGATCTGTATCGGTCCGCCGAGATCGCCGACCGGTTCGCCGATGGCGTCGAAACCCTTGTCGCCCAGGGCAAGCCGCTCGCGATCACAGAGTTCGGCGCGGCCACCTTCCACGGCGCGGGCGATCGCGGAGCACTCGGCCTGGAGATCGTCGAACACGATCCGGACACCGGCACGCCACTGCGCGTGAACGGCGGCTACCGCCGCGACGAGGCGGGCCAAGCCGCTTACCTCCGCGCGCTACTGGAGATCTTCGACGCCATGGGCGTGGACAGCACCTTCGTCTTCACCCTCGCCCTGCACGACCACCCGCACCGCCCCGATGGCGACCCACGCGCCGACCTGGACCTGGCCAGTTACGGCATCGTCAAAGTCTTCGAAAACCGCCCGGGCGACACCTATCCGGACCTGCCATGGGAACCGAAGGCCGCGTTCCATACCCTCGCCGACTACTACCGAGAGCACTGAACCAGATGGCCCGTACTCCCAACCGCAAGGTAGACTCGAACATAAGTTCGAATCAAGGGGATCTGGATGCGGGCGTTACGTCGAGCCGAGATTGCCGGGTTGCTGGCCAGCGATATCGTCGCGCACCTGGCCACCATCGACGCGGCCGGATATCCGCATGTCACGCCGATATGGTTTCTGTGGGATCAGCAGGCATTCCGGCTGACCAGTTGGGCGGGGCGGCCGCATTTGCGGCGGATTCTGGCGAATCCGCGGGTCGGGTTGGTGATCGACCGGGAGGTGGTGGGTTCACGGGACGGCGGGCAGCGGCCGAATCGGCAGGTGCGGGTGATCGGAGATGCCGAACTGACCATCGATGCGGATGGTGTGTGGACTCAGCGCATCTGGGAGAAGTACGGCAGCGGGCCGGTGCTGGGCGAGGTGGAGCGTGCGCGGATGCTGATCACGATCACGCCAGACCGCTTCATCGCCGTCGCGAGCGTCTGACCTGCACGAAAAATTTCTTCAGAAAATTTCGCGGAGATACGTCGAAGACGTCGGGGCAGCTCCGACCGAAGGGTGACAGCAGGTCATAACCAACCCAAGGAGCCCACCATGTCGGTCAACACTTTCCTCTGGTTCGACAACGACGCCGAGGAAGCCGCCGCCCGCTACACCGCGCTGATCCCCAACTCTCGCATCGTGGATGTCAATCGCCACCCCGATGGCTCGGCGTTCATCGTCTCGATCGAACTCGACGGTCACCCGTACACCCTGATGAACGGCGGTCCCGGGCATCCGTTCACAGATGCCGCATCGATCCAGGTGATCGTGGATACCCAGGCCGAGGTCGATCGCCTGTGGGACGCCCTGATCGATGGCGGTGAGCCCGGGCCGTGCGGCTGGCTCACCGACCGCTACGGCCTGTCCTGGCAGGTCGTCCCCGCGACCCTGCTCACCCTCATGGACGGTGCGAACCCCACCAAGACCGGCGCCGCCGCCGCGGCGCTGCAGTCCATGTCCAAGCTCGATATCAAGGTTCTGCAGGACGCGTACGACAACGCCTGAGACCGGGCACGCCGTCTGATAGCCGGGCACCCACACACAGGGTGCCCGGCTACGACAAGGGGTGGATGTGCAGCGCCTGCGCACTCAATGGTCGGCGAGATCCGATTCGGGCGACAGCCGCACGGATTCGAGTGAGCGGGGCAAGGTTACCGCGACGGACTCGCCCGGTCCGCGCCGCCGCCCATCCCACTCACGCACCCGGAACATCACGCCCTTACAGGAGACGCGCGGGCGCACGTACAATAAGTCGTACGACTACCGTGTGAGGTGCGAGAGATGACCAAAGCGCTACCCATATCGACCGTGCGCCAGAACCTGTTCGGACTGGTACAGCAGGTCAACGACGACCACGATACTGTGACCGTCGTATCCAAGAGCGGCGAGAACGCCGTACTCATAGCCGAAAGCGATTACAACTCGCTGATGGAAACGCTATACGTTCTGCGCACCCATGGCGGCGTGAAGCTACTCCAATCCGCCGAGGATGCCCGCGCGGGACGCACAGAGGCGCACGCGCTCATCGACCCCGGCCAGGACTGAGCCTATGGCCGACCGGAAACTCACGTTCACCACTCAAGGCTGGGAGTCCCACACGGACTGGATGACCACCAACCGGGCCGTGCTGAAAAGCGCGAATAAAATCATCGACGCCACACTCCGCGACCCGTTCGAGGGGATCGGCAAACCCGAGCCGCTACGCCACCACCTTGCTGGGCACTGGTCACGGCGAATTACCCAAGAGCATCGGTTGATCTACTACGTGACAGACACCGAAATCGTTGTGGTACAAGTCGGTTCACACTACGAAGACTGACGGCTGAACAACAAGGCTTCGAAGCCCGCGTCATTCGACGCACTCCGAAATGTCGCCGCCGACCGCCGTCGTCAGGCCCGATCAGGATGCCGAAACCACCTCCGCGAAGACATCGTCGAGGTTGCTCGCGGTGAGTCCGAAGGTCTCCCGGGTGGTGGTGTCGTCGACGGTGAACTCGCGATGCGACATGTGGTAGGTCTCGAACAATTCGCCCCAGAACGGGTCGGTGTGGCCGAGCAGGGTCAGCTCGCGGTCGGTCATCACCTCGAGCCGCGGCGCCGGGGCATCCGCTGTTGCGGCGAAGCGCTCGGCGGCCGCACGCAGGGTGCTGGTGATGGTCGGAGCGAGCCAGGCACGCCCCCAAGCGTTTTCGTTGCGCGCGACCGCGACGAGTGCGGCGGCCGCGTCACCGATCGCGGTGTAGGAGTGTGGCAGATCCAGATCCTGCGGGACCAGAGCGAGTTGGCCCGCAACCACTTTCGGCTGCACCAGCAGCGAGAACAGCGAAACCGCACCGCGGCCGAGGAATTGGCCCGCCCTGACCTCGGTGACCCGCACCCGGCCCGCATCGTGCGCCGCCTTGGCATCGAGCCACATCTGCGCGCGCACCCGCCCCTTGGGGCCGGTAGCAGCCAGCGGTGTGTCGTCGGTGACCACACCGTCCACCGGGCCGTAGCCGTACAGATTGCCGAGCATCACGTAGTTCGCACCGGAGTGCTCCGTGGCCGACAGTATGGCTCCGAACAGTGGCGGTACCGCCTCCGGCCAGGTGTGATAGGCGGGCATCGCGGTATTGAATACGGTATCCGCGCCCTTTACGAGATCGGTGAGCGTGGTCGCGTCCACGGCATCGGTTGCGATCAGCTCGATATCGGGATGCTGCGGGCCGGTCCCACTGCGGCTGATCATCCGCACCTGGCCGCCGGATTCGGCCAACCGGACCGCGGTTGCCGAGGCGGTGGCGCCCCGGCCGATGATGACATGCGAAGGCATGCGACTTCCCTTCTGAGACAAGATGATTCACGCAACCGAGATAATTTGCCGATCGCGTGCCGTCAACATTGCCCGGTGCGGGACCGCTAGACTAGTGGCCAGTCAGCCATCTATCCCAAGGATCCAGCCATGAAGACCGTGGCCGTTGTCGCCGTCGCGCCGGTGAAGCCCTTCGAACTCGCCATGCCCGGAACCATGCTCGGCTCGGTGGCGGTGGACGGTGAGCCGTGTTACCGGATGTTGGTGTGCACCGCCGAACCCGGCGTTGTTCCCGGCGCACTGGGCGGCTTCGATGTCGTGGTGCCGCGCGGACTGGATGCGCTCGACGAGGCGGATACCGTCATCGTGCCGAGCACCGGCAGTCGAGGGACCGCCGACGCGGCCACCATCGCGGCACTGCGCCGGGCCGTCGATCAAGGCAAACGGGTCACGTCGATCTGCAGTGGCGCATTCGTATTGGCCCAGGCCGGGCTGTTATCCGGCCGCACCGCGACCACGCACTGGGGTCTGGCCGACGAACTCGCCGCGATGTTTCCCGATGTGACCGTGCGCGCCGACGCACTGTTCATCGAGGACGGACCGGTGACCACCGCCGCCGGTGCCGCCGCCGGAATCGACCTGTGCCTGCACCTGATTCGCACCGACTACGGTGCGACGGTCGCCAATGCCGCGGCCCGCGCCGCTGTGGTGACACCGGTACGCCCCGGCGGCCAAGCGCAATTCGTCGACTCGCCCCTGCCGCCGGAGAACGGCCTCACCCTCTCGGCCACCCGCACCTGGGCCCTGGAACGACTCGACACTCCCCTATCCCTGGACGATCTGGCCACCCACGCCCGCACCAGCGTGCGCACCCTCACCCGCCGCTTCCACGAGGAAACCGGCCTCAGCCCGCAGAAATGGCTACTGCACCAACGCATTCAGCGCGCCCGCGAACTCCTCGAATCCACCACCCTGCCCATGGACCAGGTCGCCCGCCACAGCGGCATCGGCTCCGCGGAATCCCTGCGCCAGCACATGATCCGCCACGTCGGCTTACCCCCGAGCGCCTACCGCACCTCCTTCACCCGCACCCCGCGCCGATCGGCATGAGCGAACCCGAGGCGGCGGCTATACCTGAATGACAGTCAGCTAGGGCACGACAGAGCGAACCCGGTGTCCTGACTCACTACCGGCCATCTGTGTGCGATCGCAGTTGCCCGGCAGATTGCCAGCCCGGAATGCCGCTGAACAGCGCTGGGGCTCAGCCGAATCCGGCCGATGCGGTCCCGCCTTGATACACCAACCGCCGCCGAGTGCCGGCGTCATGGACGGTCGGTAAAGTGAACTCGACCCGCTATCCAGGCTGTACCAGGAGGCATTCGGTGAATGCGAAAACGTTCGTGAACGGCTTCAACTCGGTGACGCTGACCTTGACGAATGCACCCTTGGTTGGGGCGCTCATGCGCAAGAGCTTCGTCGAGATCAGTTACGTGGGCCGCCGTTCCGGCAAAACCTTCAGCACGCCCGTGAACTACCGCCGTTCCGGCGATTCGATCGTCATCGGAGTTGCACTCCCGGATCGAAAGAGTTGGTGGCGCAACTTCACCGATGAAGGCGGCCCGATCACGCTACACCTCGAGGGCGGCGACCGGCGTGGTCACGCACTCGCACATCGTGACGAGCGCGGGCGGGTCACGGTGCGTGTCCACCTGGACGATTCGCACTGACCAACCCGAACCCTTTTGCCCCCGAACACAACTGGCGAAGATCATTTATCAACCGGGCCAGCGGAGGGGCAGGAATCGCACAATCGTGGCCAACCGGCCAAGCCGTGGCCAATCATTCCGAGATTTGGCCACGACTTTCGAGACCCTGCATGGTCTCACTCTCGAGGGTCAGGGGCACTCGAACTCACCATCGTTCACGCCCGCGGTGAAGGCCGACCATTCGCCCGGGGTGAATACGAGCGCCGGACCGGTCGGGTTCTTGGAATCGCGGACACCAACCATGCCGCCATCGAGGAACGCAACCTCGACGCATTCAGCATGCGCCCCACTGCGGCTGCTCTTGAACCACCTGGCACCGGATAGATGGATGCTCACCTCAAATGCTCCTTCGCTGTCCGCCGAAGCAGGCTCCTGCTGCTGACCTCATCCAGCGCGGCTCGCTCCATCGCCTCGTACGCCCCAGCGTACCGCCGCAGGCTGGCGGACTTCTCCATGTACAAATCCCCAGCGTACGTCTCGGCGTACACCACAGTGCGTGCCTCCTCACCAAACCGCAAGACGACAAAGGACCCGACAGAATCGCCGAGCGGGATGCCCGCTGTGAAGGGAAGTACTCGGACTGTGATGTTGGGCCGGGTACTCATATCCGCGACGTGACGCAGTTGGGGATCCATCACCTTGCCACTACCTACGACGCGGCGAATCGCGCCTTCATGAATGATGACCCGGAATGTAATCGCGTTAACCTTGCGCGTAATGAGGCGCTGCCGTCGCAGCTTCGGCTGGACGCGACGCTCGATCTCCTCGGCCGCCTCGAGCGGAAACGCGCTCCGCATGAGCGCACGGGCATAGTCAGGTGTCTGCAACAGGCCAGGGATCAGGTCGGGTTGGTACGTAGCGATCTCTTGGGCAGCGGCCTCCAGCCCAAAGTATGTTAAGAAGCTGGCCCGGACCGCGCCCTCGTAGTCATGCCACCAGTTCTTGGAATCAGCTTGCATAGCAAGCCCTTTCATTGCCTCAGTCTTTACCTCGTCGAACTCGTACAACTTGCAGAGCGCCTCGATCTCCAGCGGCTGAAGCTTTTTCGTGATCCCCTTCTCGATTCGCAGCAGAGTCGGGGCCGAGCGGTTGATGTGCTCGGCCGCCTTGGCAAGGCTCATGCCCTGCTCCTCGCGGGCCTCTCGAAGGTACTGGCCGAGTTGACGCTTCGGCAAAGACTGCGGTTCGCTCGTTTCATCCATGCCCGTCTCCCCTTCTGTGACGTTTCAATTTGAAGCAGCACTTGCGAATATCTGTAATCCACGCAGGCTTTTTGCGGAGCTTCCCGCGAAATTGCAGATCGGCAGCTCCGAGCGGCCTGCTCGGTGGTCTTCTAGATATGCGCCCGGCACGGCGCCAACTCTCCTCGAACAGTCCGCTTCCACCCGAAAACATTCAGGGACTTGCCGAGGCTCAGACACACAACTATAGCCATCGAGGTACGGGAGGACCGCAGATGCCGAACCATGAGCTTCCCCAACGAGATCCGTTCATCGGTCCACCCACCAGCTACGTCGGTGCGTCGGCCGATGTTGTCGAGTTGTTCGCGAACGCGATTCAAGAGTGGGCAGAGCAGATCGCGCCCATCGAGTCGTCCCGGTGCCGGGGTGTCGATTCCCTTGGCATCGGGCGTGCCGGTGGAGAGGTGAGGTGATGCGGCGAAATATGTTGCGAACCGCCCGAACTCGCGACGGCGACAAGATTGCGGTGTGGCAGCTGATCCATAGTTCGGCACGTGTACTGCGGGTGCAGTTCCCTCGCGAGTCGTTCACCGCACATCGGCTTCCGTCGCGCACGCCGCTTCCGGATGCGCAGCCCGGAACCATCCTGTTCGACGTAAATCCGGATCTGGCCGATGCGCGCGAGTTGCTGCCCGCGCACGACGACCTCTGGGACGTGCTGCGCAACGACTATTGGACCGTGCTGCTATGCGCGGCAGGCCGCCCGAAACCGTTGGGGCACAACGCAGATGAATGAGATCGAGCCCCACAGAGACGAAATCGCCCCCGCTGTAAAGGCACTACTCACCGCCTTCCACGAAGACACGCGACGCAAGCTCGAACTGGCTCCCACCAATAGCGCCACGCTGTGCCAACTCGCGGACGGTTCACTATGTGTCGTAGGTGCGGACGGCTGGCTCATCGAGTATGACGACCTGGACGAAACCGACGTAATCGATATCAACCTGACCAGCGCCGTGCCATATGCGTCTGCGCTTGTCGAACATTCCGGGTGCCATCAGCCTGACCTACACTGTGATGCGGCCCGTGGATGCCAAATGGAGGGGTGCCGGTGCGACAGCGAGCAACAACGATCATCGCAGTTTTGGCGGGGGTGGTTCTCTTGATCGGGGGCTGCGGGTCGACCACCAAAGGCACACCCACCGCGAGCACGACTCCCACTACCGACATCACGGCCGCGACAGCTACCCTGTGGGACCCCTGCCAGATCGCCCAGGATGTATGGCGCAGGATCGGCGTCGACCCATCCACGCTCACATCCGATATCGGCGGCACCCAAGAACCCGGATTCAAGCTGTGCGGCGGCCACGACACCAAGCCCGAGCGGACCTTCGATGTGACGATATGGTCGACCATCCACACAGTGGAGGACTACCGAAGGAAAGAGGGCAACACCGAATTCGTCCCAGTCACTGTCGCGGGGCGTGATGGTGTCCGGTATCGGCCAGCGGCTGACAAGCGCGGCGACCAGTGCGTACTCATGTTTCCAGCCAGGCAGGGCTCATTCTCGGTGACTGTGTTGAAGCAGGAAGCAAGCAGCCCCGTGGCACCATGTGACCGCGCTACCGCGGTTGCCGAGATTGTGGTTCCATTGTTGCCACAGTGACCGAGCGATAAGGGGGCCGCCGTGTCGATGGATGAGGAAATCACCCGCTGGCGCCATCTCGCGGATGAAGCACAGGCGGGTCGGCTGACCCTCGATCCATCGGTCGCAAACGACTGCTACGCAGCCTGCGAGAAACAGATCCGAATCTACGAAGATTGCCGATACCTGCTTCACCAGATGAACCATGTCACTGGGCTGGGCAAATTCGAATGCGCGGACCAGCTGGCGAAAATGCTGGGCGAGAAAGCCATTGGCGGTGACGGGGATGTCGACTCCGCACTCGCCGAGCATATCGAGGTGGTGAAGCTGATCCGTGACACGATCAAAGTGTCGGTCCAACGGATCAGTGAGCAGGAGCAGCAGAACGCCCAGAGCATCGCTGGTATTCAGATCCAGTGACATTCTCTGGAACCAGCCGACGAGTACCAGTCCCAGTGGCGGCGAACGCGCCCTAACCCGATCGAACCGGTTAGGGCGCGTTCGCCGCAATATCAGCGCTCGTACTGCGCCGCCTACGCGCTACGCCCCGCTGACTTCCACAGGGAATGTGTTGGTCCGCACCAGTTCTCGGGCAGCAGCACGGTAGCGGTCGGCGATCAGACGGACGACAGCCGGGTGAACACCGATCGGTTCAGCAACACCATCAGCTCCCGCCTCGTGCAGGCGCTGCTGGAACAGACCGTGCGCCAGCAGATACGAGGCGATGAAGACGCGCCGCGCGCCCGACTCGCGAAGTTCGGCAACGACTTCCGGCACGCGCGGAGCTCCGGTGGCGACGTAGCCGATGCGAACCGGGACATCCAGATGTTCGGCCAGCATGCCCGCTGCGCGCCGAACATCCTGGCGGGCACGGGCATCCGATGATCCGGCCGCCGCGAAGACCACCGCGTCACCCGGACGCCAGCCTGCGGCACGCAGTCGCATGGCCATGATGCGGGCCAATGCCGGATCCGGTCCCATCGCGGGTGTCACCGCCACCTCGGGATGACCGCTCTCGGCCACCTCCCGAGGCACATCCTGATACACGTGGTATCCGGAGGCGAGGAAGGCCGGAACCAACACGGCGGGAACCGATTCTCCTTGGGCATCGGTGAGATCACGTAGGACCTCGGACGGCGATGGGCCGAGTACGTCCACGAAAGCAGTACGCACCCACGGCTTCTCGGTGGCCTCCGGCCCGCCGGCGACGACGCGATGTTCACGAACCGGAGCCGCGGAGGTATCGGCGTCGCGCCCCGAAATCGCGACGCCGAGCTCTCGTGTAACCGCCTCGGCGAGCGCGGCGATCATCTGCACACCCCTGGTACTCCTGGTGCCGTGGGCGACCAGAACCAGGGCCGGAGCCGTCACCAGCTCCCCGCAGGCTGTGCGTACCTCGGCGCGCGGGCCGGGGTACCGATGCCCGCTACCGGCGCACGGCCGGTAGCGACGTTGCGCGGAAAGTCATCGGCGCAATCCGCGGCGTCCAGCGCTAATCGGTAGCCCCGCTTGACCACGGTCTGAATGGCTTTCGGGGTACCGAGCCCGGCGCGCAACCGCGCGATCGCGGTCTCCACGGCATGGGTGTCGTCACCGCCGCCGGGCAACGCGGCGAGCAGATCCTCCCGGGAAACCACCCGGCCGGGCTGCCGTGCCAGCGATCGCATCAAGGCCATCGGTGCCGGCGCGAGCTGACGCACCGAACCGTCGACCACCACGCACGCCCCGCGCACACTGATGGCGTGTCCGGCGGCCTGAATTCGATTGGCGCGCCGCGGCAATTCCTCGGCGACGTGCCGGGCCAGCGCACCCAGGCGCGCCCGTCCAGGCATCGAAGTCGCCACACCCAGCTCCTCCAGCGGAGCCGCGGTGATCGGCCCGACGCAGGCGGGCAACACCCGTCCACGCAGCGCGTGCAGCACACCCTCCAGCAGGCCGGTTTCCTTGGCGCGCATCAACATCGACGCCACGGCGGGCGCACTTGTGAAGGTCACGCAGTCCAGGCTCGAGGTGATGATGGCCTCGATCAGGTTGTCCATCGGACCCTGATCATCCGGCGGCACCCAGCGATACACCGGCACCGGAACGACATCCGCACCGGCACAACGCAATACCTCACAGAAGTCCGGAACCGGCTCCCATTCCGTTGTCGCGCCGTGCAATTGGACCGCGATCCGCACACCCTCCACGCCCTCGGCGAGCAGGTGGTCGAGCACCTCGGCGGAAGATTCCGACGCGGGCGACCATTCCTCACGCAGTTCGGCGGCGCGGATGGCGCCCTTGGCCTTCGGCCCACGCGCCAGCATCCTGGTGGACGACAGCGTCAGCCGCAGATCCTCGGCGATGCCCCAGCCCTCGGCCGCTTCCATCCAGCCGCGAAATCCGATGCCGGTGGTGGCCACCACGATCTGCGGTGGATCGGCCACGAGGTCGCGGGTCACCCGCTCCAGTTCGGTGTCGTCGGCCAGCGGGATGATCCGGATGGCGGGAGCGGCGACGATACCGGCACCCCGTCGGGTGAGCAGCGTGGCGAACTCATCGGCCCGCCTGGCGGCCGTGACGCCGACCGTGAAACCGGCCAGACAGGCGCCCGTATCGATTGTTGTCATGCCGATCCACCATCCGTGGCGACGAGTCCGGCATCGACCGGCTCATTGGAAACCGAAACGATGCCGTCCTCGACGCGCACCGCGTATACCGGCAGCGTCGCCGAATCGTCGTCCAGGCAGTGCCCGTCCAGGAGCGAGAACGCCTGCTTCAGCAGCGGTGAGGCCACTACCGGAATACCGGCGCGGTCACCGACGATCCCGCGCGACATCACTGCCGCCCGGCCGATCGGATCGATATTGCCGACGGCGGCGAGGGTGCCATCGGTCATCAGGAACAGAGCGGCCTGTCGGCCACCCTTCAGCAACACCGCGACGCCGCGGCCGGGAATCAGGTAGTCGAGTCGGCACGCCTGCGTCCAACCCGAGGGGGATGGCAAGTCGGCGGAGCCGACTGGGTGGGTGAACACAGTGGTAGCTGTGGCAATGCCGGGGGTATCCATCACGGTCATCGGTGTCATCCTCCAAACGCCTTACCCATTGGTACAGGCGCCCTGTTTCTTCGGGGTTAAGCGGCTATTGCCCGCGTGTGGCGACCGGGATCTCCGGCATGCCGAGCAACACAGGGACCTTCCGCTCCCCGGTCGCATCGAACGAAATGGTCGGATCGGCCTCTTCGGGGGCATTGACAAAGGACACGAAGCGCGACAACTTCTCCTCGTCGTCGAGCACCGCGGCCCATTCGTCGCGATAGCCGGCGACATGCTGGGCCATGGCCGCCTCCAGATCGTCGGCGATGCCGAGGCTGTCCTCGCAGATGACCTGCTTGAGATAGTCGATACCGCCCTCGAGCGCCTCCTGCCACGGCGCGGTGCGCTGCAACCGGTCGGCGGTGCGGACGTAGAACATCAGGTACCGGTCGATGTACTTGATCAGCGTCTCGTCGTCCAGATCACCGGCGAGTAGCACCGCATGCTTCGGGGTCAGACCGCCGTTGCCGCCGACATACAGGTTCCAGCCGTGCTCGGTAGCGATGACACCGACGTCCTTGCCGCGGGCCTCGGCACATTCCCTGGCGCAGCCCGAGACGGCCAGCTTCAGCTTGTGCGGCGACCGCAGTCCGCGGTAGCGCTTCTCCAACAACACGGCCATACCGACCGAATCCTGCTGGCCGTAGCGGCACCAGGTGGAGCCGACGCAGCTCTTCACGGTGCGCAGCGACTTGCCGTACGCGTGCCCGGATTCCATGCCGACATCGACAAGGCGCTTCCAGATCAGCGGCAGCTGTTCGACACGCGCGCCGAACAGGTCGATCCGCTGACCGCCGGTGACCTTGACGTACAGGTCGAATTCCTTGGCGATCTGGCCGATGGTGATCAGCTGATCCGGGGTGACCTCGCCGCCGGGCATCCGCGGCACCACCGAGTAGGTGCCGTTCTTCTGCAAATTCGCCAGGAAGTGGTCGTTGGTGTCCTGCAGCGCGGCCTGTTCGCCGTCGAGGATGTGATCGCTCGAGGTGGAGGCGAGGATGGAGGCGACCGTCGGCTTGCAGATATCGCAGCCGGTGCCCTTGCCGTGCTTGGCGATCAGGGCGGAGAAGGTGCGGATGCCGGTGACCTGGACGATCTGGAACAGCTCGGCGCGCGACTGCGAGAAGTGCTCGCACAGCGCCTTGGACATCTCGACGCCGGACTGCTCCAGCAGCTTCTTGAGCATGGGAACACAACCGCCGCAAGAGGTTCCGGCGGACGTGCACTTCTTGATGCCCGGGATATCGCAGGCGCCCTCTTCGATGGCCCCGCAGATCGCACCCTTGGACACGTTGTTGCAGGAGCAGATCTGGGCATCGTCGGGCAGCGAGTCGGCACCGAGTTCGGCGCCGGCGGGCGAGATCAGCGCCGCCGGTTCGGCGGGCAGCGGACGCCCGACCAGCGGACGCAGCGCCGAGTACGCGGTCGCGTCGCCGACCAGGATGCCGCCCAACAGGATCTGCGCGTCATCGGAGACGACGAGTTTCGCGTAGGTGCCCTTGGCGGCGTCGTGCAGCACGACCGATAGCGCGCCCTCGGTGGTGCCGTGCGCATCACCGAAGCTGGCGACGTCGACGCCGAGCAACTTGAGCTTGGTCGACATATCCGCGCCGGGGAATTCGCCTGCGCCACCGAGCAATCGGTCCGCGACGATCTCGGCGGTGGTGTAGCCGGGGGCGACCAGGCCGTAGCAAACACCTTCCACCGCAGCGCATTCGCCGATCGCGTAGATGTTCGGATCGGAGGTCTGCAGGCCGAGGTCGGTGACGATGCCGCCGCGCGGGCCGACCTTGATGCCGCTGTCGCGGGCGATCTGGTCGCGCGGGCGGACACCGGCGGAGAAGACCACCAGTCCGGCGTCGATCACCGTGTCGTCGGAGAGCGTAACCTTCAGGCGCTCAGCCGCTCCCGCGTCCACGACGGTCTCGATCGATGCGGTGCCGACACCGGTGTGCACTTGCAGCCCGAGATCGGTGACCAGCTTCTCCAGGATGGCGCCACCACCCTCGTCGACCTGGGCGGGCATCAGGCGGGGGTTGAACTCCACCACATGCGGCGTCATGCCGAGCAGGCGCAGCGCATTGGCCGCCTCCAGACCCAGCAGACCACCACCGACGACCACACCGGCCGCACCGGATCCGGCCGCGGCGGCCGCCGCGCGGATGCCGTCCAGGTCATCGATGGTGCGGTAGACAAAGCACTCCGGCAGGTCGTGCCCCGGCACCGGCGGTACGAACGGGTACGAACCGGTCGCCAGCACCAGCGCGTCGTAGGCGATGGTGTCGCCCGCCGAAGTGGTGACCTTGCGCGCGTCGCGGTCGATGGACTGCGCGGTCTGGCCGAGACGCAGCTCGACCAGTTCGTCACCGGCGTATTCGTTACCGGGCAGCGCCAGCGCGGCGGGATCCCAGTTGCCGACGTAGGACGAGAGTCCGACGCGGTCGTAGGCGGGCAGCTGCTCCTCGCTGAGGATGACGACCTGCCACCGGCCTGCCTCGTCCCGGGACCGCAGCGCCTCCACGAACCGGTGCCCGACCATGCCGTGGCCGGCGACCACGACGGTCTTGCGCTGGGTGGGGTCGACTGTCGAGTTCATGACTGTCCTCCGTTGATGATTCGGCGTCAGGCTCGGGCCGACGTGCTGGTGGACTGGGACGGGGTGGTTGCCTCGGCTTCGAGCACGAGTGCCTCGGCCTCCACGACGACCGCGGAGTCGACGCCGCCGCGGGGGCGGCGCAGGAACACCAGCCAGGTCACCGCGGCGCAGGCCACGTAGAAGGCCATGAAGACCCAGAACGCGGTGGTCGCCGATTTGGTCGAGGCGTAGGAGGAGCGCAGCACCAGGTTGATCGCGACACCGCCGAGCGCACCGATCGCGCCGACGAAACCGATGAGCGCACCGGAGGTGTTCTGCGACCAGGCGGCCTGGGTGGCCGGACTCGCGTCGAGGCTCTTGGATTTGGCGTCGAAGACCGACGGGATGATCTTGGTGACCGCGCCGTTGCCGATCCCCGATACGACGAACAGCGCGATGAATCCGACCACCAGCGCCACCATCGCCGCACCGCTCGGCACGCCGCCCCGGTGGTCACCCGCGGTGCTCGCCACGGCGACCAGCACCGCGGCCGCGGTCATCGCGGCGAAGGTGTACAGGGCGACGCGGCTGCCACCGATCCGGTCGGCCCACTTGCCGCCGTAGGGGCGGGCCAGCGAGCCGAGCAGCGGACCGATGAACGCGATCTGCGCGGCGTGCAGCGTGGCCTGGGCGACGGTGTCGCCACCGGCCTTGAAGCTGATCTGCAGCACCTGACCGAAGGCGAAGCTGTAGCCGATGAACGAACCGAAGGTGCCGATGTAGAGGAAGGCGATCGCCCAGGACTGCGGCACCTTGAGCGCCGTGATCATGTAGGAGAGATCGGCCTTCTGGTTCTTCAGGTTGTCCATGTAGAGCGCGGCGCCGACACCGGCCAGCGCCACGAGCACGAGGTAGATCGCGCAGATCAGGGAGGCATGGGTGTTGCCGAGGGTGGCGATGACCAGCAGCCCGACCAGCTGGATGACCGGCACGCCGATATTTCCGCCGCCCGCGTTCAGCCCGAGGGCCCAACCCTTGAGCCGCTGCGGGTAGAAGGCATTGATATTGGTCATCGAGGAGGCGAAGTTGCCGCCACCGAATCCGGCGAATCCGGCCACGACCAGGAAGGTCGTGTACGAGGTGCCCGGCTGATTGATGAAATACAGCGTGAGCAGCGTCGGAATCAGCAGCAGCGTGGCACTGAAGATGGTCCAGTTGCGACCGCCGAAGCGCGCCGTGGCAACGGTGTACGGAATGCGCAGAAACGCACCGACCAGCGTCGGCATGGCGACCAGGAAGAACTTGCCCGCCGGATCGATGCCGAACTTATCGGTGGGCATGAACAGCACCATGACCGACCAGATGGACCACACCGAGAACCCGACGTGCTCGGCGAAGACCGACCAGATCAGATTCCGCTTGGCGATGTCTTTGCCACCGGCCTCCCAGGCCGCGACATCCTCGGCATCCCAATGCTCGATGTTGTGGTTACGCGTCAGCGTGCTCAACAGGGGCCTCCCAAAATCGGTTAGCCCCACGGTAGGAAACGGGTATTGCCGAAATGCTGCCCCAAATGACCGTCAAATCAACGGTTGCTCACGATTACCGGGAATGGAGGGTGAGTTTCAACGAAATGTTTCGGGCATGTGACACACCGGTTTCCGCTCGTCACAAACAGCCGATCTTCGAATTACCGACCGGTGAGGTGTGACGCGCACAGCATGCGCGCCGTCACACCACCTCGCAACTCGAACGGCGCGATCAATTCCAGGTGTCTTCGAGCATGCGCGGCTTGCAGGCCTGCCAGGCTCCGGTGAGCAGCACCAGCACCGCGACGACGAGCATCGCGAACGGCGCCGCCCAGCCCTCGGTCGCACTGTGCAGCATGCCGAACAGGACCGGACCGACGCAGGCCACCGCATATCCGACGCCCTGGGTGAAGCCCGACAGCGCGGCCGAACCCTGCGCGGTCCTGGTGCGCATATTGATCAGCGTCAGCGCCATCGGGAAGGTGCTCGGGCCGAGGCCCAACAGCACGACCCACAGCAACGGCGCAGCCATCGGCGCGATCAGCAGTCCGGCGAATGCGGTGAAAAAGAAGACGGCACAACCCACTACGAACGGGAACGGATTGCGGAACCGCGCGACCACCGTCGGCGCGGTGAACGCAGACACCAGCCCGACCAGCGCGAAAACACCGACCATGGTTCCGCCGAACCCGGCACTCGCGCCCGCCTCGGACAGGATCTTGGGCAGCCAGGTGAACATGGCGTAGGTGGTCAGCGAGGTCATACCGAACATGCCCGCCATGCCCCAGGCCACCGGCGAACGCCATACCTTGCCTTTGGGCTCCTGGGTCCGCGACGGCAGCGCGGTGCTGTCGACCCGATCGTGGCCGCGGCGATCACGCAGCACACCGAGCCACGGCAGCGCGGCCGCGAAGCCGAGAATCGCCCACAGCCCCAGGGAGATTCGCCAGCCGTGCGCGTCGGCGACGGGCACCGCGATCAGCGCGGGCACCACGGTGCCGAGCTGGACCATGGTGATGTACAGCGAGCTGACCACCGCGAGCCGATCCGGGAAATAACGCTTGACCAGCGGCGGAATCACCACATTGCCGATGCCCATACCGCCGAGGGCCAGCGCGGAGAAGATCAGCAGTTCGGCCGTGCCGCCGACCACCGCCCGGATCAGCATGCCGAGTCCGGCCATCAGCATCGCGACGAGTGCGGTGCGCTCCAGGCCGATCCGGCGCACGAAAACCGGGGTGAGCAGACCCGAAACCGCGAACATCAGGGTCGGGATCATGCCGAAAACGCCGACGACGGCCGTCGAGTAACCGATATCGGCGCCGATGCGCTCGGCCAGCGGCGAGAACGCGGTGACGGCGACCCGGAGGGTGAGCGCGGACATCACAATGGCGGCGAGGACGAGCAGTCGGCCTTCCGTCAGTGCACGTTTGCGCCGCTCGACCCGGACGTATTCCGGGCGAGTCATAGTTTCCGGGAGAGTTGCAGTCACCGCGAAATCATAGGATGACCCGATGATAGGAGGCAAGGATTTGTGACGGGCGGTACTCTGATGCCGTGCAACCCGTCCGGCGGACCAGCCTCATTGCCCAGGTAACCGAGCAGCTGCGTGCCGAAATTCGTTCTGGCCGTTGGGCTATCGGCTCCCGTATCCCCACCGAACCGGAGCTCACCGAGCTCACCGGAACCGGGAGAAATACGGTACGCGAGGCGGTGCAGGCTCTCGTCCACTCCGGGATGCTGGAGCGTCGCCAAGGCTCGGGCACCTATGTCATAGCGGCCTCGGAGGTCGGCGGCACGCTCGCGAAGTACTTCGCCGACGCGGAGGAACGCGATGTGCTGGAGTTGCGCATGGCCTTGGACACCAACGCCGCGGCATTGGCCGCGCGCCGGCGCGACGAGACCGATATCGCGAATCTGCGGCGGCTGCTCGAGGAACGCAGCCGACAGCACTGGGATGAACAGAATCTCGCGGCCATCGAGGCCGATGTGGAACTGCACCGCGCGATCGTCGTCGCCAGCCACAACGCGGTATATCTGGAGTTCTACGATTCGCTGCTGCCGATTATCGAACAGGTGATCCGGGCGCGGTCCGCGAAATCCGACGATGCCTACGACGCGGAGCACAATGAATTGGTGCAGGCCGTCATCGATGGGGATCCGGAACGCGCGGCGCAGGCCGCGCGGTGCTTCCTCGCCTCGCTGATCGCCGAATATCCGGACCGCTAGACTTCTGGTCGACCGACCGAAAACTCTTGCGCCCACCAGGTAACCAAGAGGTCACCGACCGGCTCGTCACCATGTGAGTCGGATTTGCCTGGAACGTCACTTCAGGCCATTCACACGCAACAACCGGCTTTTACCTTTGTCTCGACCGTAGCTCGGCGAACCCACCGGGCCAGATCGAGAGGAAGCCGATGACTGCCGCAGTAGCTGCCACCGGCCAGCAGTCGGACACCCCAGTATTCACGCACCAGAAAAAGGGGCGCTGGCTGGATCACTGGGAACCGGACAACACCGAATTCTGGGAATCGGGCGGCAAACTCACCGCCCGCAAGAACCTGATCTTCTCCGTCTTCGCCGAGAATCTCGGCTTCAGCGTCTGGGTCATCTGGGGCACCGTGGTGACCAGCATGGGCCTGGCGGGCTTCGACTTCCTGGCCGGACTCGGCAAGGGCAATCCGACCGCGGTGAGCAACGCCCTGCTGCTGACCTCGACCCCGACGCTTGTCGGTGCGGCACTGCGCATTCCGTACACCTTCGCCATCCCGAAGTTCGGCGGACGCGCGTTCACGGCGTTCAGTGCGGCCATGCTGCTCATCCCGACGCTGGGCCTGGCCTACTTCGTGAACCAGCCCGGCACGCCCATGTGGGTGTTCATGGTGCTTGCAGCACTGGCCGGCTTCGGCGGCGGCAACTTCTCGTCCTCGATGGCCAATATCTCGTTCTTCTTCCCGGAAGGGAAAAAGGGTGCGGCCCTCGGCATCAACGCCGCGGGCGGCAATCTCGGTGTGGCGCAGACCCAGTTGGTGCTGCCACTGCTGATCACCCTCGGCACGCACATCATGGCCAAGGACGCGGCGGGCTACCGCTTCGGCATCACACTGTCGGTGCTGGTCTGGGTGCCGTTCATCCTGATCGCCATGTTCGGCGCACTGCGCTACATGGACGGCATCAGCACGGCCAAGGCCGACGGCAAGTCCTACAAGCTGGCGCTGACCAACAAGCACACCTGGGTGATGTCGTTCCTCTACATCGGTACCTTCGGTTCGTTCATCGGCTTCTCCTTCGCCTTCCCGACGCTGATCAAGGCCAACTTCCCGGATCTGGCCAAGATCGGCTGGATCACCACCCTCGGTAACCTCGCCTTCCTCGGCGCGCTGGTCGGCTCGTTCAGCCGTCCGTTCGGTGGCTGGATCTCCGATAAGGTCGGCGGCGCCAAGATGACCATCTATGTCTTCGGTGGTATGGCGATCGCCTGTGTGCTGATCATGGCCGGATTGCGGGCCAAGAGCTTCCCGCTCTACCTGGTCGCGTTCCTGCTGCTGTTCGTGCTGACCGGCATCGGCAACGGCTCGACCTACCGGATGATCCCGTCCATCTTCAGCGCCGAGGCCAAGAAGTACGCGGCCGAACACGGACTCGACCTCACCGACGCCGCCGCCTCGGCCAAGCGTCAAGCGGGTGCCGCGATCGGTGTCATCGGGGCGATCGGCGCATCCGGCGGCTACCTGCTCCAGCAGGCACTTCGCCTGTCCAACATCAACTTCCACAGCATGAACCCGGCCTTCTGGGCCTACGCCGGCGCCTTCCTGGTCATGGCCACGGTCACCTGGTTCTTCTACCTGCGCTCCTCGTTCGCCGTAGCCCGTGTCCCCTCACTGGCCTACGCCAACGTATAACCACATCACCCGCTAGACCCGAATGCCGCGCTGGACGAGGTCCCCAGCGCGGCATTCGGACGTCCACGAGTCGAATCACATTGCTATCGTGGATATCACGCCGAGTCGGTAGGCAGCACAAGGGGGGCTCCGGCGAGATGGCACACATCCGCATCACCACCCGCGACTGAGCAGGGATCGCATTTGGCGGTCTCGGTCCGTCAACTGCGCCAGCACTTTACGCTGGAAAGCAGCCTCACACCGGGAGGGTGGGCATTGGATAATTCCGAGGGGGCGGGGGAACCGGTGTTCCGGACCGCACGATTGGCGGATCTCGACGATATCGCCGTGTTGGAGCGAGAACATTTCGGCGACCTGTGCTACCCGTATGTGACGCTGCGGCAACTGTTCGACCTGCACGGACCCGATTGGGTGGTGGCCGAGATCGGCGGCAGAGTGCGCGGCTACGCACTCGTCGGCGTAGGCACCCGGCGCCGCGGCTGGGTGATGGGTCTCGCGGTCGCATCGAACTACCGCAATCGCGGCCTCGGCCGCGCGCTGCTGGACCGGGCCGTGACGAGTTGCCGCACCGCACAGGCGGATTCGGTATACCTCACGGTGCGACCGACCGATCGGCGCACGGTCAAGCTGTACAAGAACGCGGGATTCCGTTGGGCCGGATACGAACAGCGCTACTTCGGCGCCGACGAACCGCGAGATGTGCTGGTACACCGCATCGATCACTGGCCTACCACCTCGCAGTTCCCCGGACCGAACGACAAGCGATGGCTCAAGGGGGGTCGCGCACCGGATTGATAGTCGAATCGCGTTGGTATGGTGGGTATCACGTCGAATGTGACGGCTGCACCCGGGGGAACACACGATGACCGAATACGCGGGCCTATCCCAACTACCACCTGCCACCGCCGAGAAGGCGGTCAATTCGATGACCATGCTGATCGATCGACATGCCGACCGGTACGCCGGTGAGATCGCCGAATACTTCCAACAGGCCGGAGCCGGATCCGAACAGCGACTCCTCGACTCCTTCAACACCCACGTCGAGACCTTGGAACTCGACTACGACCCGGCGAAGATCTCCCAGCCCGGCGACAGCCTGGTCTTCTCTCATATCTACGCGGCGGCGCAGGAACCCGCCGCGGACGGCGACGGACGACTGCCCGTCCTGACGGCGCTACTCGCCGCCGAGGTCGAATTCCGCGGGCCACGACGGCTGAGCCGTACCCAGAACACCCGGATCGCCGAAATCTATGAGCATCTCGGCCGCGCGCTGGTCGCCGCCGACCTGCCCCACCATGCCGTGCTGGCCTTCAAACGCGCGGTGGGACTGCACCGTGTCGAGGAGGACTTCGACGCACAGGACCGCTGCGGGCACGCCTTGGCACAAGCGCGTTGCCGCGCCGTCGATCAGGTCTGGAAGCGGATCCCGCACTGGACCCTCGAAGTGCTGTGCGGCTATGGTTTTCGGCCGTTCCGGCTGCTCGGCTGGATCGCCGCTGTACTGCTCATCGGCACCGTCGTGCTGTGGGCCACCGACGGCCAGCCGATCCCGACCGCGCTGCACATGTGCCTGATCAACTACCTGAATCCACTCGGCATCGGCGATCTCGAGGACATCAGGGGCGCCGGGCGGACACTGCTGATCGTCGAGGCCTACGCCGGACTCGTACTCAACTCGCTGTTCTTCGCACTGCTGGTCCGGCGATGGTTCCGGATCTGATCGCATCGCGGAGGCTAATCCGCGCTGTAGTCCTCGGTGCCGATCCTGGTGTGCCGCACCGCATCCAATGTCGCCACCAGCACCCGATTGTGCAGCTGATCGATCAATGCCCGCCGTCCCGCGGTGAAATCCGGATCGGTATTCAGCTGCGTCCACAGCCCGCGCAGCGCCGGTGGCGTATGCGCGCCGGGCACCCACAGATGTGCCAGGTGGTGCAGCACCGGGGCCAACACCGCCACCGACTCCGCACTGCCCGGCGGGTACAGATCGGACTGCTCCAGCGCCGCGGCGGTGACCGACAGCAGCCAATCGTGCACCGCGAGATCCTCACAGAACCGCTGCACATCGGCCAGTTCCGCCTCGGTGCGCACCGTGATCAACGCGGTGCGGACCGTATCGTTCTGCAACCGGAACCACACAACCGGCTGCGCCGGATCACCGATCCGCGCCGCCCAGCGCAGCCTGGTCGTACCCGATTGCACCGGCGTGTTCTGATCGAGGCGGTGATCCATCCGAATGCGGCCGAGCAGCCGATTGGCGATCGACGCGAGATCGAGGGTGCCCACCGGCGGCGGGCCCGCGGCCAGGAAGCCCTCGGCCAGCCGGGCGCCGGTTTCGGCGGTGACCTTGGTGATCACCTCGGACACCCCGACCTGGCTCAGATAGTGCGACCACGTCCGGCGCTGATCGCCGGCGGCACGCACGACTCTGGTCTGTGCCGAACTCTGCAGCACCCGTCCGCCGACGACGACCGCATGCGTTGCCACCGTGCCGATCGCCCGCACATCGGGATGCGAAGGAGCGGCCAACCGGCAATCCACGCCCTCGGCGGTGGTCGGCGAAACCGCGAGCGACATCGGGCGCTCCCGCCACAGCATCGGACGGCCCGGCACCAGCTCGAGCAGCTCCTCGAGATCACTGCGCGGCAACGGCGTCGCCGCGGGCAGCAGGCAGGTGTCCACCTCACCGAAAACGATCAGGGGGCCGGCGGGTGTCCTGGTCTGTGCCGCACCAGCGCGCACCAGCAGGCGCACGGCTCGGCCACGACGCAGCTGCCTGAGATGCGGCGTCGAGCGGGCCGTGCGCATCCGGCGCGCGACCGAATCGTTCGGTTCGTTCACGTCAGGATCCGTCCAGCAGGAAATGGGTGAGGCGTTCGGTCACCTTGCGCGATACGTCGATACCCTCCTCGTTGCCCCTGGCGACGATCTGATCCACCACTTCGTCGTCGAGTTGGATGTGATCGAGTATTACCCGCACCGCGTGCTCGATACCCAGATATCGCTGCGGCAGCAGCGAAAGTGACCGATATGCGGCAAAAGGTTTGGCCCGCGGATTCAGCTGGACCACCGCGGGCATCTCCCACCAACTGCTCGGCCACGGCATGCCCGCCTCCCACGGCTGTGGCTCGACCACCGGCATACCGTCGAAACGCAGCATGCCCAGTCGCAGCAACTGCCAGATGGAGGCCAGATACGGGCAGGACCATTTGGTGAAGACTTCCTTGCGCCCGTTCACCTTTCGGGTCTGTTTGCTCCACATTTCGACATCGAGGAAAATCGAATGCTCGCGCCGTCCGAACTCCTCGGCCGGTTCGTACGGCTCGTCGTGCATGGCCTGCTCCGAGGGATCATCGGAGGCGCGTCGGCCATTGCACAGCCAGCCGGATTCCGCGGTAGGCGGTCTGCGGCCGTTCGCGCCCTCGGGCGGTTCGGCCACGATGCGGGCGCGGACCAACTCGGCCAGTTCGATACGCGGCGCGCTCACCGCGCCGTATTCGGCGGCCGGAACCTCCCAGCAACCCGCCTCGCGCGCCAAATAGTCGATGCTCAAACCACATTCGTCGGCATTGCGCAGCAATTTGTCGAGGATTTCGCCGGGATTGGTATCGGACCGGAAATAGTCGTCGACCAGAAAGCAGGTGCTCACCCTGGCGCGCGGACCGAATTCGATTTTCGCGGCCTCGGTGAATGCCGTGACCAGCGGTACGATCCGACGAAACTGCGTGCGAATCTTCTCCTCGCCATTGGCCAGATCGTGCATATAGAAATGTCCGACCTCGATCGACACATGGGACAGCGGCACCTTGGCGACGCGCGGGTGCTCGGTGGCCTCGCTGTAGCCTGCGGCATGCTCCATGTGCTCGAAATCCCTTTCCTCCGACGGTGTTCTCGAGTTCGGTCGATTCAGATCCGGCGCCAGGTCGCGGGATCGAGCACGCGATCGGCGAGCGTGTCGAAGGCCTCGACGGTTGCCTGGTTGGCAATTTCCTTCTGCACGTCGATGTCCAGAATCAGCTGTTCACGCCATTGCAATACCGGCTCGACCGGGGTCTCGCCGAGCATCGCGCTCGCACCGACCTTGTTCGTCGATGCCAGCCGCCTCAACATGGAGTCCTGCTGGTGCAACCAAGCCGCCTGCGGCCCCGGGGAGTCGGTCGCCTCGTTCAATTGCGGCACCGCGGTGCGCACGTACCTGATGTTGTCCAGCAGCACCTCGGGATCGTGGCCCGCGCCCGCACCGCAATCGAGGATCCCGTACTGTCCGCGCACCAGACCGTGGGCGGCGATGATGTGCTGACGGGTCCAGCGATGAAATACCAACCAGCGCACCGTTCGCGCGGCCAGCTGCGGCAAAGCCGTTGCCTTGAGCGCGATTTCCATCGCCACCGAGCGCCCCGCGCTGAGATCGACAATGCACACGTCGAAGTCCTGATCGAGTGCGAGCAGCAACTGGGCGCAGTTGTCCAGGGTGCGGTCATCGATTTTGGTGAACTCCGCGCCACCGGCATCACCGGGCAACAGGAACAGCTTGCCGGTTCGCGTGCGCATCTTGCGCAATTCGCGACGATCGGTATTGTCCCGCACGTCGATTCGAGTGGCGACGCCACGGCCGAGCAAATAGGAATGCAGGCCGTCGCCACCGGTGATGCCTCGCTCCACACCGCTGATCTCGAAAAGCGCACCCGCGGTAGGGGAACCGAAATCGAAATCCAGATAGGCGACCCGCTTACCCCGCACACACATCCGATAGGCGAGATTGCAGCTGGTCACCGAGCGGCCGGTGCCGCCCTTGTCGGAGGTCGCGAACACGATCATGCGCTAGGGGTTCCTTGTCGCGTCGCGGCGGGCGGCGGCCAGCCGGTCGAGTTCACGCAGTGCGTCGAGGGCGTGCACGAAGGTGGTGGCGGAATCCTCGCGCACCAACCGTCTGGCCTGATCGATATGGTCCTCCACGCGATCGAGCGCGGCCCGGTTGCCCGAGGTGTCATCGATGCTCACGCCGAGCATCTCCTGATCGAATCGATGCTCGGCGGTATTCAGCATGACCCGCGCGACGTCCTGCAGATCCGGCCAGTTGGGCGGCGGTTCACGATAGGTGCGGTCAGCGGCCACCAGACATTCGACGACGCGTTCGGTCATGTACCAGGACGGCCTGGTCACCTCGGCATCGCCGTTCTCCCCGAACGCGCCCGCCGGATCGTCCCACAGTCCGGGCGCACCGGCCCGCAGCATGCGCCGATCCAGATGTTCCATCACCGATTTGGCCAATTCCATCAGCTTGTCGCGGGCCGCGACATTGTTGGACAGCCTGGCCGCCTGCAGCATTCGCTTGAGCAGCACCGCCGAGAAGTCCGAAACCTCCCACTGCAGCGTCGGTCCGCCATCGACGGACTGACTGCCCTGCAGGGTCAGTCGCACGCCGGGAGTGTGCAGCGCGACCGCAGGGTCCTCGCGCATGGTCCGGCGAATGATCCGGCCTCGTCCGGCCAATTCGTCGAAAATGGCCACGGCCCTTGTCAAGTCGTCATCGGAGGCGGTGCGCGCGACCAGATCCTGGATCAGCACGGCGGACACGATGAGACTGAAGTAGTCCGACTGCTCGTCGTCGGAAGTGCGCCACGGAATGTCCTCCAGCGGCCAACTGCCGGAGCCGAATCGCGCGACCGTCGACCAGTAGCGCTGGGTCAACTCCCAGCGGGTACGCAGGGCCTGGGCAAGCCGGTGCTGTTTCTCGTCGAGCAGACCGAGCTCACCGGTGCGCGGAGAGACCAGGTCGTTGATGCCGTCCAGCGCGACGACCGTGAAATAGAGGTACGGGCGCGGATCGGCGATGCCCTTTTGACTCGCTATCCGCGCCTCGACGAAGTCGACCTCGGTGGCGTCGTTGACCACACCCCAACTCCACCCGCATTCGAACAGCAGATTCTCGTCCTCGAGCTCCCTGACCGATTTCTCCTGGCCCAGGGTGACGTCACTGCGCAACCGCGCGCGTACCCGTTCCAGACTGCGCCGCACACCGTCGACCATGGCCTGCTCGGGTTCGCCGGTCTGGTTCAGCATCCCCAGAATCGCCTGTCCCTCAGGGGATTTCGGCTTAACGGTATTGACGACGAAACTGCGGACCAGTCCGGTCATCGCCGCGGTGAGCCGCGCACTGAGCTGCCCGGAAAGAATATCGATCCGCTCTGTCAGCTCCCCCGGTCGCGCCCAACCGCGGAAGGCGCGCAGAAAGCGCAGGCCCGCCATACAGACGGTCAGCGACATCGAATAGGAGTCGACGACCTCGATGCCGCGCTGCGCCGCATTGGGTTCGCGCTCATCGGCGGAGCGCAGATAGCTGCCCGCGGAGAAGTTCGGCTGCCCGTCGCTACGGGTGTTCTGCTCGATGTAGCGCTCGAGCAGCCAGACCACGAAACTGCCGATCTGCTTCGGACCGCCGAGCGGCTCGAGGACCGAACTGACGTCGTCCTCCATGCGATCCGGATTGTCCAGTGCGAAGATATCGATCTCGGTGGCCGGATACAGCAGGCAGAGCAACTGTTCGGAATCGCTGATAGAGTTGGCGTCCATCCGACCGCCCCAGCGCCAGTCCCTGCCATCCCAGCACGCGGCGAGCATGGCGCGCCACACGTCCAGAATCTGTTGCCTCGGTTGGATTCTCACCTGCTGCCGTCCTCACCCCAAGTCGCAGGCGCGCCGCTCCTCACCGCGTCCACGAACGTCAAATTAGCACGGGCACAACGCTTACGCTGGCTCCACGAGGGTCCGATCCGGTTCCATTCCGGCATCATCGGAACCGGTCGCGGGGCCGTCCGAGCACGGGCAACCACACAGCATCCCGGTGGCCCGAAAAGCAGGTAAAACAACGCCGCCTGAGGCGGTTGTCCGAGCATAGAGCAACCGATGCAGCGCACGGCGCAGATCGGGTAACCAGGCGATCGCGCGGTTGGGACGAAACTCAGAGCATCAGGCGAACCATGTCGGCGGTCCGCGCCAATCCGGGAAACGCCTCGGGGGTCGAGCGGGGGTGCAGCGCATGTACAGCAAGCCGAAACATGACCGCTCGCAACAACATCTGCGGCCACTCGGGTAAATCGGACCAGCGATCGAGCAGGCCGTCGTCGGCGCCGCCCCAGGCGAGTGCGTCGACGACGATGACACCGGCAGCCCACGCCGCCGGACGCCAGTACGGGGTGATGTCGGTGAGGCCGGGGGTGAAGACTCCGGCGAAAAGTACCGTGCCGAACAGGTCCCCGTGCACCAGTTGCGCGGGGGTTTGGACCGGTTTGCGCAGTGTGGCGAGTTGGCCGATCAGTTCCATGCTGCGTTGGCCGTCGGGGGAGGTTGCCGGGGTGATGCCACCGGCGCGCAGACTTCGCAGCGGTACCGCCTCCCAGGCGGCGCGGTCGGCGGCGACGAAGACGTCGACATCGACCCAGGGGGCGACCGGCGGCTGCACCAGGAACCGTGGTCGTTCGAGCTCCGCCGTGGCCTTGTGTAGTCGCAGTGATACCGAGACGACCTCGTCGTAACGTGGCTCGGGTACACCCTCCAGGTAGGTATCGGCGCGCCAACCGGAAACCACGTAGCGGCCATCGGTGGCGCGCACGGGGCGGGCCAGGCGTAGGCCGTCCACCTTCAGGGTTTCGCGAACCTTCGCCGACCATGCCGCCCTGGCATGATCGGCGATCGGGCTCAGCACCACGTCACCGAGCCGCCAGCCGCCGTCCCAGTCTCCCAGCGAAACCGGGGTCACTTCGCGCAGACCGAACGTGGCGCGCACGTGCTCGGGGGGTTCCACAGAAGTCACGGCCGTACGGTACCTGTGTTGAATTTGGCCCGCCTGCGGCGCGCCGTGGCTCTGTTTTTGGCAGCGCCTTCGGCGCTGCGGGTTCGCGGCCCCCTGGTGTCTCGCGTCCGAGTCGTCGAGACTCGCGACTTCGTCGCATGCGCTTCGACGACTCGGACGCGAGACGGGCCGCGAACGGTCGCTCGTAAGACTCGCTCCGTGGTGGTCGCCGATGGCGGATCGTTTGGCCACCGGTGCACGCTCGACGGATGGTCGAGTCCGACGCCTGCGTCGCATGCGCTTGGACGGCTCGGGTGCGAGACGGGCCGCGAACGGGTCGCTCGTAAGACTCGCTCCGTGGTGGTCGCCGATGGCGGATCGTTTGGTCACCGGTGCACGCTCGACGGATGGTCGAGTCCGACGCCTGCGTCGCATGCGCTTGGACGGCTCGGGTGCGAGATGGGCCGCGAACGGGTCGCTCGTAAGACTCGCTCCGTGGTGGTCGCCGATGGCGGATCGTTTGGTCACCGGTGCACGCTCGACGGATGGTCGAGTCCGACGCCTGCGTCGCATGCGCTTGGACGGCTCGGGTGCGAGATGGGCCGCGAACGGGTCGCTCGTAAGACTCGCTCCGTGGTGGTCGCCGATGGCGGATCGTTTGGTCACCGGTGCACGCTCGACGGATGGTCGAGTCCGACGCCTGCGTCGCATGCGCTTGGACGGCTCGGGTGCGAGATGGGCCGCGAACGGGTTGCTCGTAAGGCTCGCGGGTTGTGGTTTCGTTTGTCACGCACGGAAATTCACAACAGCGTCCCGCATCGTCGGATGCGGGACGCTGTTGCTGTGCAAGCCTCGAATGGTTAGTCCGGTCACGCGGCGTCAACGGGTGAAGGGGGAGGCCCGTCGGCCTCCCCCTTCGTCGTCTACCGAGTCAGCGGCGCCAGTCTTTGTAGTCGTCGTCCTCGTCCCAGCGGGATGAGGATTCGTCCGCGTCGTGCTCATCGGACAGCACACCACCACTCCGCTGGGAGGTGGGGCTACCCGAAAGCTCGCGCTGAAGGCTCGCGAAGTCAGTCGGCGCGGAGCTGTACTTCAGCTCGCGTGCGACTTTGGTCTGCTTTGCCTTAGCCCGGCCACGGCCCATGGCTGACCCCCTCGCGTCACTGCGGGGCGGCCTGGGGTTTGTTGGCGGCCCCGTTCGAATTAATACTCTTCCTGACAGACACTTTAGCGTGTGTCAGGCGGTCGCGCTTCCAGGAGTGGGGGAAGAACTCCGGAAGTGGCGCCGTTTGCCCGGTTGTCGCCGTCGGGCCGGCCCCTCAGACGACCCCGGGAATCGCTCGGATGACCCCGACCCTGGCACCGCCGCCGAGCACCGGCGGCGCAGCGAGTTCGGCGTGCGCGGCGGTCCACTCGACGCCCATGCGATGCAGAATGGCCAGCGTCAGGGGGATTCGCGCACGGTCGTGACCATCGGCGATCTTGTATGCGAAGGCCGTTCCGTCCGGTAGCGCACCCGCGTGCACACCGTCCGCGCCGATCTTGCAGACCAGGCCGGGGGTGGCCTGCATGGTCAGTAAATCGGGTCCGTTCGTGCCGGAAATCACTCGCGGATTGGCGCGAATCGCATCGGCGACGCGCCGCTGCGGCGAGCCGGGCGCGGCGGTAGCCATGGCCGCGAACGCACGGGCCAGATTCACCAGTGAGACCGGGATGATCGGTAGTCCGCAGCCATCGATGCCGAGGTCGGTCTCGGGTTCACCGGTGAGCTCGGTGATGGTGGCGATCACCGCTTGTTGCAGCGGATGTGCCTGGTCCAGGTAGCCCTCGGTGGGCCAGCCGTTGACGGCGCAGGTGGCGAGCATGGCCGCGTGCTTACCGGAGCAGTTCATGTACACGCGGCGGGGTTCGGGTAGCGCCTCGGCCCGCGCGCGCTCCTCCTGCGGTAGGTCGGGCGGGCATTCGAGGGACTTCTCGTCGAAGCCGAACCGGTCGAGCAGGCGCTCGACCAGGGCGACGTGATCCGGTTCGCCGTAGTGCGATGCGGTCGCGATGGCCAGCTCGGCGTCGTCGAGCGGTTCGAAGCCGTTGCGCAGCAAGGTGACCGCCTGCATGGGCTTATTGGTGGAACGCGGGAAGATCGGGATGTGCACCTCGCCGAGCGCGAGGGTCGGTTCGCCGTCGGTGCCGAGGATCACCACCGAACCGCTGTGCACGCATTCGCGGAAGCCGGAGCGGACGACCTCGACCAGTTCGACGGTCATAGCTCGGCTCCTGCCGGTTCGGCCCGCTGCTCGCCCGCGCCCGCCACATCGACTCGCTGCTCGCGGGCACGGGTGGCATTGGCGTGGCGGCGGCCGTGACGCTCGATCTGCATCCGCACATCATCGGAGATGGTCGGTTCGGTCGCGAGCAGAATCGCGAGAAGATCGGGATCGTTGCCGGTGAACAGGTCGCGGACGGTGATGCCGTGGTCGGGCGTGTGCACGATGCGGACCTCGTCGCCCGCGCCGATCGTGCCCTCGGTGAGTACGCGCAGGTAGGCGCCGGTATCGCTCTGCAATGTGAATCGCTTGACCCAGTGGGACTCGCCGGACCAGTGCTGGAAGGTCGAGCACGGCACACGGGGCGCGCTCACCTCGAGCAGGGTGTCCCCGATGGTCCAGTGCGCACCGATCACCGCATCGCTGACCGGGAGCCCGGTGATGCGCAGATTCTCGCCGAACCAACCCGCGGGTAGTTCGCGGCCGAGTTCCTCGCCCCAGCGCCGCGCGTCTTCCTCGGCGTAGGCGTAGACGGCCTGATGTACGCCGCCGTGATTCTTGGTGTCGCACACATAATCGCCGTCGAGACCGTGGGCCCGCGCGGCGACGCGATGGGGAACAGGCCGCTTGTCGATGGCCGTCCGGCCGACGCGGGTCGGCACCTCCAGTTCGGCATGGACGACGCACACGGCAAGCACCCGAGCGCTATCAGGGTGCATCAACGGCCACGCAACCGGTCGACGGCGATCCGACCCGCCTGGGGTGCGTCGTCGGCGGGGACCGAATCCGGATCGATTGCGGCGGCGGTCGGGCCCGCGACCAGTTCGGTATCGGCCGGGATGGTGCGTTTGATCAAAGCCAGTGCGACGGGACCGAATTCGTAGTGGTCGATGACGGTGCCGATTCGGCCGACAGCACGGCCGCCTGCGGTGACCTCCTCGCCGGTGGTCGGACGGTCGTCGGCCGAGCCGTCGAGATGCAGCAGCACCAGGTGGCGCGGCGGCTTGCCGAGGTTGTGCACCCGGGCCACCGTCTCCTGGCCGCGATAGCAGCCCTTGTCCAGGTGCACCGCACCGTGTTCGGCGATGCCGCCGATCCAGCGGGCCTCGTGCGGGATGGTCCGTTCGTCGGTATCGAGTCCGATCCGGGGGCGCAGTGCCGCGACGCGCAGTGCCTCGAAGGCCCACATGCCCGCGGGTTCGGCGCCGGCGGAGGTGAGGTGAGTCCAGCGGTCGGTGAGTTGCTCACGTGGGATGACCAGGTCGAAGGAGTCCGCGGTTGGCCACGGCATGCGGCGCAGGAAACCGCCGTCGGGCAGCGGGACTGCTTCGTAGGTGTCCGGGAGGGTGGAAATGCCGAGCGCTTCGGTCAACTCGGTGGTGCGCGGGCCGAGCAGGCTCAGCACCGCATGATCGGCCTCGACCGGTTTGGCATCGGCCCAGAAGACCATCTTCGCCAGGAACTCCAGCAGCGCCGGTCCGTGCTCGCCTTCGGTGTCGATCCACACCGTGGCATCCAGCTCGGTGAGCACGAAATGGTGCAGCACCCGGCCGTTCAGATCGAGGTCCAAGTTCTCGGCGGACCGGCCGTCACCGAGGCTCGCGATGTGCTGGCTGCTGATGGTGTGCAACCAGGTCAGCCGCTCTGCCCCGGTGATTTTCAGGACGAAGCGATGCGACCGGTCGACGATCGCCACCCGCTCCGCGGCGGCGCGCTGTTCTCGGAAGGGATCCCCGTAATGCCAGGCGACGGCGGCGTCCGGTGAACCGGCCGCTCCCGCGACGGCGCCCGGGACAGCGAGGATAGGACTGGGTGCTACGACCACGGACACGTAAACCACTCTAAGCGCGAACCCGATTGCTCGCTTTCAGCGGCCTATTGAGTAGTGCGGGACGTGCGTTGCTCGGCAACCACGACGGAGCGAGTTTTACGAGCGACGTTCGCGGCCCGTCTCGCTTCCGAGTGGCCCAAGCGCATGCGACGAAGTCGCGAGTCTCGGCCGCGCCGCTAGCGACTGCTTGCAGGTCGCTCGAAAGGGTCAGCCGCGAGACAGAAGGGGGCCGCGAACACGCAGCGCCGCAGGCGTTGCCAATCCAACACAGTCCTAGGCGCGGTCAACGAACAGCGCCTACGCTCGACCCATGGTGGATCGAGTTCTTGTAACACTCGACGGCGCCGTCCATGATCCGGACGCGCCGTTGTTGTTTGCCGACGACATCGGCGTACTGCGCGGTGACGGTGTCTTCGAGTCGGTTTTGGTTCGTGCCGGTGACGCGTGCGCGATCGAATTTCATCTAGGCCGACTGCGTCGTTCGGCGCAGGCGCTCGATCTACCCGAGCCCGAGCTGGGGAAATGGCGAGACGCGGTCGAGACGGCGACGAAGGAATGGGGGACCGACCGCGAGGGCCTGATGCGGCTGGTCCTCACCCGTGGGCGCGATACCGAGCTGTCGGCCCCGTCCAGCGTCACCTCGGGTGATCTCGCGGCCGCGGTGCCGGTGCCGACCTCCTATGTACTGGTGCTGCCGGTGCCCGAGCGGGTGCAGAAGGCGCGCACCGATGGCGTCGCGGTGGTGTCGCTATCGCGTGGGATCTCGGTCGACCTGGCCCAGGCCGCGCCGTGGCAACTGCTGGGTGCGAAGACGCTCTCCTATGCCACCAATATGGCGGCGCTGCGGTTTGCGCAGCGGATGGGCGCCGATGACGTGATCTTCACCAGTACCGAGAACCGGGTGCTGGAGGGGCCGCGCTCGTCGGTGGTGATCGTGCGCGATAAGCAGTTCATCACCCCGCCCGCGAAGAACGGCGTACTGCCGGGGGTTACCCAGCGCGCGCTGTTCGCCGAGGCCGAGAAGGCCGGGTGGAAGTGCAGCTACGACTCGTTGTTCACCGCCGACCTGTTGACCTGCGACAGCATTTGGCTGCTGTCGAGTATCACGCTCGCCGCGAGGGTGAATTCACTGGACGGATTGCGCATGATGGCGCCGGACAATGCGGCCGAAATCATCGACTTGGTGGACCGAGGAGTGGAGCGGGCCGGGGCAATCGGCGATTGGTGAGTTCGCCGGGCCGTGATCTTCGTCCTACTACAGCGTGTAGGAGTACTCGGCGAGCTTGGAAAACGGGTCGTTGAGGGTCGGTTGCGCCGGGGTGTCGTGGCGTAGCACTCCTTGATGGACCCTTTCCCGGGCGTACTCTTACTACGTAATGTCGTAGATCGGCGGGAGGTCGGTTTTGAGCGTCCTGGACTTATCGCGTTGGCAGTTCGGCATCACGACCGTCTATCACTTCGTCTTCGTACCACTGACGATCGGTCTGGCCCCGCTCGTGGCGGGTATGCAGACCGCCTGGGTGATTACCGGCAAAGAGCACTGGTACCGGCTGACCAAATTCTTCGGCAAGCTGTTCCTGATCAATTTCGCGCTCGGTGTCGCGACCGGCATCGTGCAGGAATTCCAGTTCGGCATGAACTGGAGCGAATACTCCCGCTTCGTCGGTGACGTCTTCGGCGCACCGCTCGCGCTGGAGGCGCTCGTCGCGTTCTTCCTGGAATCGACCTTCCTCGGCCTGTGGATCTTCGGTTGGACCCGGCTGCCGAAAATGGTGCACCTGGCGACGATTTGGTTTGTCGCGATCGGGGTGAATGCCTCCGCGTACTTCATCGTCGCGGCCAATTCGTTCATGCAGCATCCGGTCGGCGCCAAATACAACCCGGAGCGCGGGCGTGCCGAACTCACCAGCATCTGGACGGTGCTCACCAACAACACGACGCTGGCGGCATTTCCGCACGTGGTGGCCGGAGCATTCCTGACCTCGGGAACTTTTGTGGTCGGCATCTGTGGCTGGTGGATGGTGCGCAACGCGCGCAGCGGTGACGAGACCAAAGTCGCTGAGGCGCAAACGATGTGGCGCTCCGGCGGACGCGGTGGCCTGTGGGTGATCGTCATTGCCGGTGTCGCGCTGTTCTTCACCGGCGATGTGCAGGGCAAGCTGATGTTCGAACAGCAGCCGATGAAAATGGCTTCGGCGGAATCGCTGTGCAATACCGCAACCGATCCGGACTTCTCGGTGCTGACCATCGGCACGCACAACAATTGCGACAGCGTGACGCACGTGCTCGAGGTGCCCTATGTGTTGCCGTATTTGGCCAAGGGAAAGTTCAGCGACGTCACCCTGGAGGGCGTCACCGATCTGCAGCACGCGTACAACGCGAAGTTCGGGCCCGGCGACTATCGGCCCAATCTGTTCGTCACGTACTGGTCCTTCCGCGCCATGATCGGTCTGTCGGCCGGCGCGATCCTGCTCTGGTTGGTCGGCCTCTGGCTGACCCGCGGTGGCCGGATCACCGATAAGCGCTGGTACTCGTGGCTGTGCCTGATCGCCATCCCGACCCCGTTCCTGGCCAACAGCGCGGGCTGGGTCTTCACCGAAATGGGTAGGCAGCCCTGGGTTGTCGCGCCGAATCCGACCGGTGACCAGAGTCTGCGGCTGGTGGTGCAGCAGGGCGTCTCCGACCACGTCGCGGGCACGGTGATCACCTCGCTCGTGGTGTTCACCCTGCTGTACGGCGCGCTCGCGGTGGTGTGGTTCTACCTGATGCGGCGGTACACGGTCGCGGGACCCGAGCCCGCGACGATTCCGACCGGCGGGCCAGACGATACGGGCAGTCGTCATCGGGCCGAAGAACCTGCCGTCGAACAGCTTTCGTTCGCGTATTAGGAGCCGACGATGAATCTGCAACAGTTCTGGTTTCTGCTGATCGGCGTCTTGTTCACCGGTTACTTCGTGCTGGAGGGCTTCGACTTCGGGGTCGGCATGCTGATGCCGATCCTCGGCAAGGGCAGCGATACCCGAAGGCGGGTGGTGCTCAATACGATCGGGCCGGTGTGGGACGGCAACGAGGTCTGGTTGCTGACCGCGGGCGGTGCGATGTTCGCGGCCTTTCCGGAGTGGTACGCGAGCCTGTTCTCCGGTTTCTACATAGCGCTGCTGCTGGTGCTGGTCGCGCTGATCGTGCGGGTCTGCGCCATCGAATACCGCAGCAAGATCGACGATGCGCGGTGGCGGGCGTGGTGCGATGCCGCGATCGGAATCGGTTCCTGGGTACCGGCATTGGCATGGGGCTGGATATTCGCCAATGTGGTGCGCGGGGTGCCGCTGAACGAGAAGAAGCACATCGCCGGCTCGGTGTGGGATCTGCTCGGGCCGTATGCATTGCTCGGCGGACTCGCGACCGGACTGCTGTTCGCGCTGCACGGCGCGGTCTTCCTGGTCCTGAAGACCGGCGGCGAGGTGCGCGACGATGCGGCGAAGACGGTGCGATTGTTGCTGGCGCCGACCGCGATCGTGGTCGGTGTGTTCGGGGTGTGGACGCAGTTGGCCTACGGAACCGGATGGACCTGGATTCCGTTGGCGCTGGCGGTAATCGGGCTGCTGCTCGCGGGCGCGGCGAGTTTCGCCGACCGCGACGGGTGGGCGTTCGTCGGCACGGCGGTCACCACCGCGGCGGCCACGGTGCTGCTGTTCGGGTCGCTGTATCCGAATGTGCTGCCGTCCACCATCAGCGACATGTTCAGCCTGACCATCGACAATGCCTCCTCGACGCCGTACACGCTGAAGGTGATGAGCTGGGCGGCCGTGGTCGTCACGCCCGTGGTGCTGGGCTATCAGGGTTGGACGTACTGGGTGTTCCGCAAACGGATTACGGTCGAGCAGATTCCCGCGCCGGTCGGGCTGCCGTTGGAAGCGGTCAAGGACTGATCATGGCTCGTCCGCCCGTCGACCCGCGGTTGTGGACGTACGCGCGCTCGGCCCGCCGCTATCTGGTGCTGAGTGTGGCGCTGTCCGTGGTGATCACGGGTTCGATCGTGGTCACGGCGGTCGCACTGGCGAAGGTGCTGGCCGGGGTCGTCACCGATCCCGGTCGGCGCAGCTTCGGGGCGTGGACATTCGAGTTGCTGGTGCTCGTGGTCGCCATCGGCTGTCGGGTGCTCGCCACCTGGGTCCAGTCGCGGATCGCGCATCGGGCGGGGGCCGCGGTGGTCGCGGAGCTGGAAACCGCGGCGCTTGCCGCCGGGGCTCAGCTGCCGCCGCGCGAACTCGAAACTCGGCGAACCGAATTGGCGGTTGTCGTGAGTACCGGGCTGACCGGGCTGCGGGCGTATCTCACCGGGTATCTGCCCGCGCTGCTCCTTGCTTGCCTGGTGCCGCCGATTGTCCTGGTGGTCATCGGGTTCCATGATCCGATCTCCGGTCTCATCGCCGTGGTAACGCTGCCGTTGATTCCGGTGTTCATGGTGCTCATCGGTCTGCTCACGCAGGGCCGGGCGGCGGCCACGCTCGTCGCGACCACACGGCTGTCGGATCAACTGCTCGATCTCTTCGCCGGGATGCCGACGTTGCGGGCGTTGGGGCGGGAGGGAAGCGCGGGGCGGACGGGTTCGATGGAACACCGTGTGCATGCGCTCGGGGATGCGTTGCGGCAGCGCACTATGCGTGCGCTTCGGATCGCGTTCCTGTCGTCGATGGTGCTCGAGATGCTTGCCACGTTGAGCGTCGCGTTGATCGCGGTATCCATCGGTCTGCGGCTCGTATACGGGGAGATGAGTCTCTATGCCGGGCTGGTTGCGTTGATTCTCGCGCCGGAGGTGTATCTGCCGCTGCGGATGGTGGGGGAGCGTTTTCATGCGGCGCAGGATGGAATGGCGGCTGCGGACAAGGCCTTTGCTGTTCTGGAGCCTGCTGAGGTTACGCGCGGCCAGGCCGGACCGGGTGCCGATTGTCCGGCGGCTGGACGTGACCGGGCGGTCTCCGGCACTAGTGGGGCAGGTGCCGTCCGACCGGCTTCGAGTCCGAATGACGTTGATCCGGTGGCCCCCGTCGGCTCCCATCACGGGGATATCGGCGGGGACAACGGTTGGGATATCAGCGAACTCGGTTCAGTGGCATCGATTGGCATTCCCGCCGAGGCGAGGCCCGAAGTCGTTGGAGATGGCCGGGGCCTCATCGAGATATGTGATCTCTCGATACGCGCCCGGGACGGGTTTGCGCCCGCCGGGCTGACGGCGGCGTTCCGGCCGGGGTTGGTGACCGTACTGACCGGGCCTAACGGGAGCGGGAAATCGACTGCACTGCAAGCAATCTTGGGTTTGATCACACCGGAGTGTGGCTCGGTGAGGATCGACGGCACCGACGTAGGTGAGCTGGATCAGGAGCTCTGGTGGTCCCGTGTCGCCTGGCTGCCGCAACGTCCGGTCCTGGTCCCGGGAACACTGCGCGAGAATCTCGAACTACTCGGCGCGCGCACACCCGACACGACTGTGAAGGGCGCGGCACGCGTGCTCGACGAACTCGAAGCCGCCTGCATCGCAACCGGATTCGACGCAGTACTCGACGAACTCCCCGACGGCTGGAACACGATCGTCGGCGCAGGCGGCATCGGCCTCTCCCTCGGCCAGCGCCAACGCCTGGCCCTCACCAGAGTGCTCGCCGCCGACCGCCCCATCCTCCTTTTGGACGAACCGACCGCGCACCTGGACCCCGCCGCCGAAGCCACCGTCCTCAACGCCCTACAGCAGCGAGCGCGCGCCGGCGCAACCGTAATCGTCATAGCCCACCGCCCAACAGTCCTCGCCGCTGCCGACCACGTAATCCCCGTCCACTCCACCGCTCCCGAGGCAGTCGCCTCATGAACCGCGCGGGAGACACTTCGGTGCCAAGGACAACGGCGCGTCGCGGTGGCCGCGGAGTAGTAGCGGATCTGCGGCGGATGTGGGGTCTGCTCGAGTTGTCGCCGTGGCGAGTTGCCGTGGCGATCGGGTGGGGTGTGTTGGCGCTGGGCAGCGGTCTCGGGCTTGCGGCGTTGGCGGCGTGGTTGATCGCACGTGCCTGGGAGATGCCTCCGGTGCTCGATCTGAGCGTTGCTGTTGTCGCGGTCCGGGCGTTGGGTATCTCCCGTGGGTTGTGCCGATATCTGGAACGCCTTGCGACCCACGATGTTGCGCTGCGTGCGATGACGACGGCTCGGACAACCGTTTACCGGACCCTCGCTCGATCGGACGTCTGGATGCGGCGGGATATGCGAGGTGGCGCTTCGGACGGGCCGGGCGACGGCGGTGATGGTTCCGGCGGCTTACGTGCCGAGGAGTTCGACGAGGCGTCTCGTCGGCTCCGGCGCGATAGTGCGTCGGCCGGCTCGGCCCGTGGTAGCGATGGCTTCAGTTCTCGGCGCGGCCGGGATGTTTCGGTTGCCGAATCGGCTCGGGACGCCGGCGAGGTGTCTGCGTTCGGCCGACGCGACACCTCGGACGGCGGTGTGGGTCGTCCGGTCGCCGAGACGGATTCGACGAGCGCGGATGGTGCTGCGTCGTTGCGGCGCGGGGACCTGCTGGTTCGAATCGGCAGCGATATCGACGATCTCGGAGCCGTTGTCGTCCGCGTGTTCGTGCCGATCGCGGTCGCGATTGTGCTGTCGCTGGCCGCGATCGGACTCATGGCCACCATTTCGGTTGGGGCAGCGGCCATTCTGGCGGTGTCGCTCGGCATTGCCGGAATCGTCGCACCGTGGCTTTCGGGGTGGGCCGCCCGTGAGGCCGAACGTGCGGTGCGCGCCGACCGGGCCGAATTCACCGCGCAGGCGCTCACGGTCCTCGACCACGCGGCCGAACTCCGCGTCGCGGGCAAGCTGGATGCCGCGCTGGCGGCCGCTGACCGCGCCGGACAACGTGCGGTCGCCGCGGAGGATTCCGCGGCCGCACGCAGCGCCTGGGCGGCCGCGGCCACGCCACTCTCGATCGGCGCCAGCTTTTTCGGCGCCCTCCTGATCGGCATCGCCGTCTACGGCACCAACCCGCCCGCCATGACCCCCATGGCCCTCACCATCCTTGTCCTGCTCCCCCTCTCAGCCTTCGAAGCAGTCGCCCCACTCCCCGCCGCCGCCCAGGCACTCACCACCGCCCGCGCGGCCCTCCACCGCCTCCCGCTGCTCGAAACCAGCACCCGAGACCCGATGACGCAGCAACGCTCCGACCACGCCATCGCCGGTTCCGCCACGAACCGCCACAGCGATTCGGCCCGAGAACCTCTGCTGCGCAATGCCACCGGACGAGCCGAGGGCAGCGGGCACAGCATGGCCGGCTCGTCGACCGAGGGCGCACCGGTGGCACCCGACCGCAGGGGTACCGATGCGGACATCCGCGGCGCACGAAATCGATTGCCGGGCAACCTCCCCGAGCGTCCGGCAGGAAAGCGGATTGCCGTCGTCGGACCGAGTGGCGCGGGCAAGACCACGTTGCTCATGGCGTGGGCGGGGCTGTTCGGTACGCCCGTGCCCGGCGTGACGTTCTTTGCCGAGGATGCGCACATCTTCGGCACCTCCGTGCTCGAGAACCTGCGTGTCGCGCGGGGGGATCTCAGCGCCGAAGCGGCCGAGAAGGCTTTGTGCGCGGTCGGTCTCGGGGATTGGCTGGCGTCGCTGCCGGACGGCGTGCACACGGATCTGGTCGCAGGTGCGGCTGCGGTTTCGGGCGGGCAGCGGCGGCGGATTCTGCTCGCCCGAGCGCTCATTTCGCCCGCACGGGTGCTGCTGCTCGATGAGCCGACCGAACATCTCGAGGCCGAGGCGGGCGCGCGACTGCTGCGCGAACTACTCGATATCGGCAGCGGCCTGGTCGAACCCGACCGAATTGTGGTCGTCGTCACACATCAGCTGCCATCGGATCACCGCGCCGAAGTGGTGCTGCAAATCGATGCATCAGGCCAGGTCACGACCATTGGAAGAGTTGAGGAGCGCACCGGTTCAGCGCCCCGCGAAATTCCGTTGCCGACCCGCTGATCGCTGACTAGATTCGTATGTACACAAGGAAGGAGGTGGTTCGAAGAATGTATGTTCATAGGACTCGTGAGGTGGCTGTCCGCTAGCGCCACCGCTGCAACGGATTTCCGTTCGCGCGAGCGCTGAGCGAATTCCAGGCAGCCACCCGGCCCCCGAGCTACCGGTCTAGTCCGACCGGGACCCATGCAGGCTTCACCGCCTGCGGGGTATGGCTCGGGGGCCGTTCCTTTTTCGGCACAATTCTCTCGGACGGTAGAGTCCGGCGACCGGGTTCGACACGAGGGGTAGCCGATGCCATCGGAGGGTCTCGCGGCAGTGGTTGGGCGCCGCATCAGGGCGGTTCGCCGCATGTTCTACGTACAGGGCAGTGATGTCGACCGCACCGAAGGCCCCATCGAATTGACCTTCGACGACGGTTCGGTGCTGCTGCTGGACGCCGGAACCGACGGCGAGGAACTCCTCGTCGCATCGACCCCGTGGCGCGACCCGTTCGCCGGGCTCACCGAACCCGAATACATCGACTACGTAGCCGAATCCGGTAAATACACCGCCTTCGACGTCGGCTCCGAACCCCCGTACTCACACTTGATCGGCTCCCACATCGCCGCCGTCTCCGAATCCCGCCTGCACGACGACCGCCTCCGCGCCGCCGTTCTCGAGGTGAACGGCTCCAAACTCGCCGTGGAAACCCTCGCCGACGAACTCCTCGTCACCTGGCACCCAACCTGATTTGCCCGCACACCCATTGTCCTAGACGAACGCCCAGTACAACGGGTGTGCAGCCGATACAGAGGGTGCTTGCGTACACAGCGGATGGGCCGTCGCTTTCCGTCAAGTTCCACTCCGACAGGCGCTACGCTGGGGCAATGACCGTTGAGCCGTTGCCTGACTGGGTGATCCCACCTGCTGGTGGATTCACCGTCGAGGACTTCTTGGAGCTGCGCGGCCTTCCCAAGCACACCGAACTGATCGACGGGAGTCTGATCTGCGTGAGTCCACAGGAAAAGTGGCACAGTCGAGTCATCTCACTTTTCCTGAGGGAACTGGATCTGCAGGCCCCGCCGCACTTGCGGGCTGATCGGGAGATGGCGGTGCGGCTCGGCAAGCGTCAGATGCCGGAGCCGGACGTTCTTATCGTTACCGCGGAGGCATTCGTCCGTGAGGACCCGTCGACGTATTACTTCGCCGAGGACCTCGTCCTCGCTGTGGAGGCCGTGTCCCCGGACTCCGAGGAGCGCGACCGCGAGACCAAGCCAGGCAAATACGCCAAGGCCGGGATTCCGCATTACTGGCGAATCGAGCGGCGGGACGCGGACGCCGTCGTCTACGCTTACGAACTCGATCCCGGCACAAGAACTTACGGCTCGGTCGGCATCTTCCACGACCGCCTGAAAATCAGCGTCCCCTTCCCGATCGACATCGACCTGACATCGATCGGGCGGCGCGGCTAACCGATGTAGCGCTGCAAACGGGCCGACAGGCGGGGTTCGAGGGGGCCGTCGGCCACGACGCGCTCCTCGACGTAGGCCAGGTCACCACCTTCGACGATGCCGTACAGGCGTTTGGCTCCGCCGACAACGATGCCGGATTGGCTGCGGATGACGACATCGGTGGCCAATTCCCAGGAGGACTGGGTCAGCGCGGTGCCGTAGAAGAGTTCGACGATGCCGGTGCTGTGGGTCAACAGCAGTTCGATGACCTCGTCATCACCGTCGATGCCGACCCGCCAGAAGCCGCTCTCGCGCAGATCCGGGCCGCCGTAGGAGCCGTCGGATTCGATGACCCAGGAACGCGAGTCCCAGGCCAGGTAGTCGCCACCGTCGTGCGAGACGATGATCTGCTGGCCGAAGCGGTAGTCGCCGCGAGCGGGATCGTTGCCCTCACCCTCACCGCGCCACACGCCGACCATCGGCAGCAGCGCCAGCATCGATGAACTCAGATCCGGACCGAGCCGCAGATTCGCGGTGTCCTCCGGCAGCGGCAGATCCGGTAGCACCGGAATATTGCGCGCACCAGTCCATTTCGCCCGTTCGGCAGCCTCGGCCACGGCCTCGTCGCCACTGCGGCGCGGCGCCGACTCAGCCGGGCCGTTGCCGTTCAGTTGTTCACTCGCTCGCTCGGCCGGGTTGGAACCTTCGCTCGCGAGTTCACTCATGATTCGGTGAACAACCGGTAGAAGACGTACAGGCCGAACCAGCCGATCAGAACGGCCACGGCCACCAGCAGAATCTCGAAGAAGAGGACCACAACTGGAGTCTAACGAGTTGCGTCCCGCCCAGCACAACGGCCCCGTTGCTTCCCAGCTACCGGGAAACGACGGGGCCGTCGGTGGAATTGCTACTTGGCGACTGCCACATCCACGGCGTGGATGCCCGCGCCCTCCGGCCGAACCTCGGCCGAGCCGTTGCCCGAGGAGGACAACGCCCGCACGGTCCACGCGCCCGGTGCCGCGAAGAAGCGGAAATCACCGGTGCCCGAGGCCACGACCTCGGCGGTGAAGTCACCGTTGCCGTCGAGCAGGCGCACGAACGCGCCGCCGACCGGCTGACCGTCGGTGCTCAGAACACGGCCGGTGATGACCGTTTCCTTCTCGACATCGACTCCGGCCGGAATGGCCTGTCCCTGGGTAGGTGCTGCGCACATGTGATTACTCTCCCAACTCGATCGGTGCACCGACGAGCGAGCCGTATTCGGTCCAGCTGCCGTCGTAGTTCTTGACATTCTGGTGGCCCAGCAGCTCCTGCAGCACGAACCAGGTGTGCGAGGAGCGCTCACCGATGCGGCAGTAGGCGATGGTGTCCTTGGCTCCGTCCAGCCCGGCCTCACCGTAGATCTCGGTCAGCTCGGCATCGGACTTGAAGGTGCCGTCCTCGTTCGCGGCCTTGCTCCACGGCACGTTGATGGCACCCGGGATGTGGCCGGGACGCTGGCTCTGCTCCTGCGGCAGGTGCGCCGGAGCCAGGATCTTGCCGGAGAACTCGTCAGGGGAGCGCACGTCGACCAGGTTCTTGGTGCCGATGGCGGCGATGACCTCGTCGCGGAACGCGCGGATGGTCAGGTCGGGCGCGGCGGCCTTGTACTGGGTGGCCGGGCGGTTCACGGCGTCGCGGGACAGCGGACGACCGTCGAGCTCCCACTTCTTGCGGCCGCCGTCGAGCAGCTTGACGTTGTTGTGGCCGTACAGCTTGAAGTACCAGTAGGCGTATGCGGCGAACCAGTTGTTGTTGCCGCCGTAGAGCACGACCTCGTCGTCGTTCCCGATGCCGCGCGCCGAGAGCAGATCGGAGAACTGCTCCTGGTTCACGAAGTCGCGACGAACCTGATCCTGCAGGTCCTTCTTCCAGTCGAGCCGAACGGCACCCTCGATGTGGCCGCCGTCGTAGGCGGAGGTGTCCTCATCGACCTCGACGAAGACGACGCCGGGGGCGTTGAGGTTCTCTTCGGCCCAGTCAACGGAGACCAGGACATCGGAGCGAGCCATGTTGTTCCTTTCGGGGTGGTGACTTGCAGTGTCAGTTCGCCGGGGACCCAGCGGTGTTCGCGTCAGGCCCGGAGGCGGTAGCTTGCGTGACCACGGAGGGCCCGCGAACACCGCCCATCGGCCCTGCCCGGCGGAGTCGGGCGACCAGCGGATAGATCTGGCAACCCAGGCAGATCCCGAACGCCGCATTCAAGAACGCCGCGAACAGGGCGAAGCCGGCGAACACCGCGCCGACGACGGTGGAGCCGACCAGGAAACCCAGCAGGCTGACGGCACTGAAGACCAGGCCGAGTAATTGGGCGAACCGCAGCGGTGCCACGGGTTCGGTTTCGAGGGTCGGACCCACGCGCGGTGCGACGAACGCGGCGAAGATCCGGCCGTAGGGATGCCGCCGCGGCCCATAGGCCGCGCCGATCGCGAAGACCACCGCCTGAGCGGCGATGAGCACCGCGGCGACCGGCGTCGAAACGGCGGCGGTCAGCACCACCAGAACGAGCACGCCGGTGGTGACCCACGCGGCGAAGCGTGGCCCGCGCACATCGACGACGGCGGGAATTCCGTTCTCAACGGCTGTGTTTCGGGAATTTGTGGACATTGTGCGTACTCCTGCGCTGAATTTCGCTGTTGGCGGGAAAAATGCCAGTTCGCCGGGGGATCAAAAGATCACTCGCACGACGGACGCAGGTCGGCATCAGGAATTCTGACGGAGCCGACCGCTCAGCCACACAGGCAGCAACAACCACCGAGGCGACACAGATCAACTGTGCGGCGTCGGGTGAGCATCAGCTCGTGGTTGGCTTGCACGCAGAGGAGTTTACCTGGTTCTGCCGGAGAATTGGACCCGGGGTTCGTCACAGTTGCTATCAACGCTTGTCACGCCCGGTTTTTCCACCGTCAGGGGCGATTCGCCGGAAGAGTTATCCCACGGTCAGCGGCTCGAGTGCGGTACGCAGGTCCGCGGATTTGGGGACCCCGGAGATCCGGAATCGTTCCCGCCCTTCGATATCGAAGACGAAGGTGGTCGGCAGCGAGAGCACGTTCAGTTCCTTGGCCAGCGCGGGCTCGGCATCGATATCGACCTCGATATCCAGCGGCGGGCGCGGCGATCCGGACAATTCCTCGGTCACCCCGGCGACCACGCGACGCACCGCGGCGCACGGTCCGCACCAGTCGGCGGAGAAGTGCAGTACCGCCGGGCCCGAGTTGTCGGCGCCGACCGATGCCAGCAGATCGGTGCGCGCCGATTCGTCCTGTGCCTCGGTGTCGCTCGCGCGCAGCTTGCCGTTGCGGCGCTGCAGCACCACTCCGACCGCAACCGCGGCAAGCACCACCACCAGCAGTATTGTGATTTCAATCATGGTCGCCGCAATCTGTCCAGGTCGATGGTCACGTTCTCGGCCTTGGCCTCGATGACGATCTGGCCGCCCTGTGCGGAGACCTTCGTCGGCCGCAGCCCGAACGGCAGTTCGTTCGTATCGATTGTCCGGGTGAATTGCTCGAGCACCTTGGGGCGCTCGGTATCGGTGACGACCGCGGTCGTCGTGGCATCACCCGTACCGCGGTAGATGCTGGTCGCGACGATCTTCACCTGATCGCCGTCGACCACCAGGTCTGCCGTCACACTCACATTGTCACCGCCGAGCGGTGCGCCCGGCTTGCTCGGCGTCTTGCCCGGCATGGTGCCGGTGAGCAGGAGCTGCCCGCCGGTGGTCATACCGGACCCGCCCGATCCGCCCGTTCCGTCGGATTTGTTCCCCGGCGCCGAATGTACTTGCAGGTCCGGGATTTTGAACAGCCTGCCGAGCTCCGTCGGCTCGAGCCGCATCTGTCCCTCGACCCGGTCCACCGGCACCGCGCGCACGTTCCCGTCGGTGAGGTCGCCGAGGGAAAGGTGAGCTCCGGTCAGCGTCGCGCCGATCGAAATTTCGCCGGGGATATCGGGTCGCATGACGCGCGCACGGATATCGACGGTCTGGTATCGGCCGTCGAGCGCCTGGGTGAGGAAGGGGAACCCATAGATGATCACGTCGGGATCCGCGGTGAGGTCGGCACCGACACGTAGGGCACGCGACACGCGGTACTCGGAGTAGGCGGCGGCGCCGAAATCGATGACTACCGCCAATGCCGCGAGGCACAGCAGCCCGATGATCAGCTTGCGCATGCGGGCAACACTACTTGGCGGTGCGTTTCGGGTATCGCACGTCTGTCCCGAGGTGCCACACTAACCCCGGATGGCGAGGTCATCGGTGTTCACGCGCTAATCTTGCATCCGATTACCTGTGATCAGCGACGTGGCCCCGGCGGTGTGGCTGTTGTCCGGAGCTATTAGATGGGAGGAGGGCTTGTGGAGCTGCTCCTGCTGACCTCCGACCCCAACCCTGAGTCGGTACTGCCAGCACTATCGCTGCTGGCGCACAATGTGCGCCCGGCGCCGACCGAGGTGGCGTCCCTGCTCGAGGCGGGGACCGCGGATGTTGCGCTGGTCGATGCGCGCACCGACCTGGCCGCGGCCCGCGGCCTGTGCCGACTGCTCGGCAGCACCGGGTCGTCGGTGCCGGTGGTCGCCGTGCTGACCGAGGGCGGGTTGGTCGCCGTCAATGCCGACTGGGGCCTGGACGACATTCTGCTGCCCGCTACCGGGCCGGCCGAGCTGGACGCCCGGCTGCGCCTGCTGGTCGGCCGCAACGGCGGTGTCGCCAGCCCGGAGAACACCGGCAAGATCACCCTCGGCGAACTGGTGATCGATGAGGGCACCTATACCGCCCGCTTGCGTGGTCGCCCGCTGGATCTCACCTATAAGGAATTCGAGCTCCTCAAATACCTCGCGCAGCACGCGGGCCGGGTCTTCACCCGGGCCCAACTGCTGCAGGAGGTCTGGGGTTACGACTTCTTCGGTGGCACCCGCACCGTCGACGTGCACGTGCGACGACTGCGCGCCAAGCTCGGCAGCGAATACGAATCGCTGATCGGCACGGTCCGCAATGTCGGCTACAAGGCCGTCCGCCCCGCGCGCAACAGCACCAAGGGCGACCACGTCGCCTTCCCCGACGACGAATCCGCCGAGGGCACCGACGACTCCCCGCCCGTCACCGTCAACGGATCCGTCCCGTAGCCGATGGAATGGCGCGCGGTATTCGCGCGTTCGTCGCGATGACGGGATCGACGAGGGAGACGCTCATGGGTGAGACGACGCTGCGGTGGAGCACGGAGCTCGATGCCGAGGTGGCGCGGACGGTGCGTGAACTGCTGGAGCGGGCCAGTGCCGAAGACGGTGTCGCACCGGTCTCCGAACAGGCCGTCCTCTCGCTCGTCGCGACCGATTCCGAAGCCGAACATCTGGTGGCGCTGCATGACAGTGTCGTCGCCGGATACGCGAATCTCGTTCCCGCACACGGCGAACACCCCGCAATGGCCGAGGTCGCCGTCGATCCGGCTGCGCGCGGCCATGGCATCGGTGCGGAATTGGTCTCGGCCGCGCTGACAAAGGGTGGATCGGGTGCCCGGGTCTGGGCACACGGAAATCGGGCCGCCGCCCAGGCGCTCGCGGCCCGACTCGGACTGCGCGTCGCACGGGAGTTGTGGCAGATGCGGCGGTCACTGGCAACGCCAGAGCTACCGGATTTGGTCGTTCCGGAAGGTAACGCGCTGCGGACCTACGAAGGCCCGGCGGACGATGCCGAACTGTTGCGTGTCAATAACGCGGCCTTCGCTTGGCATCCGGAACAGGGCGGCTGGACCGCGCGGGATATCGCCGTCCGCCGCGAAGAGTCCTGGTTCGACCCGAAGGGGCTGTTCATCGCGGTGGATCCGGCCGATCCGGGCCGCATCCTCGGATTCCACTGGACCAAGGTGCATTACGAGCAGAACCCACCGGTCGGCGAGGTCTATGTGGTCGGCATCGACCCGGCTGCGCAAGGCAGGGGACTCGGCCGCCTGCTCACCCTCGCGGGCCTGCGCTACCTGCGCGAACGCGACCTGCCAGAGGTTCTGCTCTATACCGAGGCCGACAACACCGCGGCCGTGCGCACCTACACGCGACTCGGCTTCGAACCGGCACATATCGATGTCGCGTATTCGGTCGCTGACTGAATAACAGGCGGCTCGCTGGGGTTGCTCGAGTAACACTGGGGCAAATGTCACACATGACGTGACCAATCGCGCCGGGCTGTTCACCCTCCGTTCACTCAGCCTGGTCCAAATGTCAACCGAGCGACCTTACGTTACATAAGGGCGGCACAGTTGCCGCCTGGTGCGCAAGTTCCCCGCGAACGGCACCACGAAACCCGCCCGGGCCGGTGAGGGACCGGGCGTGTCGAACGCGATTCCCCGGAGGAATAAGTGAACTTCAAGCGCAGCAGCGCCCTGATCGGTGTGCTGGCCGCCGTCGCCATGCCCCTGGCCGCCTGTGGCAGTGACGACAACACCTCTGCCAGCGGCGATTCCGCCGCCAAGGTCGATGTCGCCTGTGGCGGTAAGAAGGCCCTCAAGGCCAGCGGTTCCTCGGCGCAGAAGAACGCCATGGACCGCTTCGTCGCCGCCTACGAGGCCAACTGCAGCGGCTCCACGCTGAACTACACCTCCAGCGGTTCCGGCGCAGGCGTGAACGAATTCCTCGGCGGCCAGACCGATTTCGCCGGTTCCGACTCGCCCCTGAGTGACAAGAAGGGCGAGCCCGCCAAGGCTCAGGAGCGCTGCGGCGCCCCGGCGTGGAACCTGCCGACCGTCTTCGGTCCGATCGCCATCACCTACAACATCGACGGTGTGAGCGATCTGGTGCTCGACGGCCCGACCGCCGCCAAGGTGTTCAACGGCACCGTCGCCACCTGGGACGCCCCGGAGATCAAGGCACTGAACCCGACCGCCAAGCTGCCCTCGGACAAGATCTCGGTGATCTTCCGCAGCGATGAGTCGGGCACCACCGACAACTTCCAGCTCTACCTGGACGCCGCCTCCGACGGCGCGTGGGGCAAGGGCGCGGGCAAGACCTTCAACGGCGGTATCGGTGAGGGTGCCAAGGGCAACGAGGGCACCTCGGCCGCCATCAAGAGCACCAAGAACTCGATCACCTACAACGAGTGGTCCTTCGCCAAGGCGCAGAACCTGTCCATCGCGCAGGTCGTCACCTCGGCCTCCAAGGATCCGGTCAAGCTGACCCCGGAGTCCGCGGCCAAGGCCGTCGACAGCGTGAAGATCAAGGGCGAGGGCAACGACCTGGTGCTCGACACTTCGTCGTTCTACAAGCCGACCGCGGCAGGCGCGTACCCGATCATCCTGCCGACCTACGAGATCGTCTGCTCGAAGTACGCCGACGCCGATACGTCCAAGGCGGTCAAGGCATTCCTGACCTCGGCCGTCAACAACGGCCAGAAGGGTCTGGACACCGCGGGCTACGTTGCGATCCCGGACAAGTTCAAGACCAAGCTGACCACCGCGATCAACGCCATTTCCTGATAGCTGCCACGCCATGACCGTGCACCCTGAGGTGACCGCCGCGGACCAGTCGGACTCGACTGGTCCGCGGGCGGCTGGAGATACTGCCCCTATGTCGAGTGAACCGAGCACCGAACCGGCCTCACCGAAGGCCCGCCCCGGCCACAGCCAGAGGGCCGAGGTCATCTTCCGGTCGCTTGCCACCGCGGCCGGTGCGACGGTCGTGGCGGCCATCGCACTGATCGCGCTATTCCTACTGATCCGTGCGTGGCCCTCGATCATGGCGAACGAGGCGAACTTCTTCACCAGTAGCGAGTTCAACACCACCAATGCCGATCACCTGCGGTTCGGCATCCGGGACCTGCTCATGGTCACGGTGTTGAGCTCGATACTCGCGCTGGTGATCGCGGTGCCCATCGGTGTGGGCATCGCACTGTTCCTGACCCACTATTCGCCGAAGCCGATGGCGCGTCCGTTCGCGATGCTCGTCGATCTGCTCGCGGCGGTGCCGTCCATCGTGTTCGGTCTCTGGGGCTTCCTGGTGCTCGCGCCGCGACTCGAACCCGTCGAGACCTTCCTGAACAAGAATCTCGGCTGGTTCTTCCTGTTCTCCGACGGCAATGTGTCGATCTCCGGTGGCGGCACGATCTTCACCGCGGGCGTGGTGCTCGCGGTGATGATTCTGCCGATCATCACCTCCGTTTCCCGCGAAGTCTTCAACCTGACGCCCCGCTCGCATATCGAGGCCGCGCAGGCACTCGGCGCGACCAAATGGGAGATGGTCCGGATGACGGTGCTGCCCTACGGCCGCAGCGGTGTGATCGCCGGTTCCATGCTCGGCCTCGGTCGCGCGCTCGGTGAGACGATCGCGGTACTGGTGATCCTGCGCACCTCGGCACAGGCCGGACACTGGTCGCTGTTCGACGGCGGCTACACCTTCGCCTCCAAAATCGCCGCCGCCGCATCGGAATTCAGTCAGCCACTGCCGACCGGCGCCTATATCGCGGCCGGCTTCGTGCTGTTCGCGCTGACCTTCATCGTCAACGCGCTGGCGCGGCTCGTGTCCGGTGGAAGGGTGAACGGGTAATGACCACCACGACGACTCTCGACAAGCCGGTCAAGGCGCCCACCTTCCGGCATGTGAGCACGGCCCGCCGGGTCAAGAACAACATCGCGACCGCGGTGGTCTGGCTCTGCTTCGCCATCGCGCTCGTGCCACTGATCTGGGTGCTGTACATGGTGGTGTCGAAGGGCCTCGAGTCCGTCGTCTCGCCGGACTGGTGGCAGAAATCACAGAAGGGCATCCTGCCGGACCAGACCGGTGGCGGTGTGTACCACGCGATCTACGGCACCATCGTGCAGACCGTCGTCGCGGCGATCCTGGCGGTGCCGCTCGGCGTCATGGCCGCGGTTTACCTCGTCGAATACGGGCGTGGCGTGCTGGCCAAGGTCACCACCTTCATGGTCGACATCCTTGCGGGTGTCCCCTCGATCGTCGCGGCGCTGTTCATCTTCGCGCTGTGGATCGCGACCATGGGCTTCCCGCAGAGCTCCCTGGCGGTATCGCTGGCGCTCGTACTGCTCATGCTCCCGGTGGTGATCCGCAGCACCGAGGAAATGTTGAAGCTGGTTCCCGACGAGCTGCGCGAGGCGTCCTACGCGCTCGGAATTCCCAAGTGGAAGACCATCGTTCGGATCGTGGTGCCGACCGCGGCGCCCGGCATGATCAGCGGCATCCTGCTCTCGCTCGCCCGCGTCATGGGTGAGACGGCGCCGGTGCTGGTGCTGGTCGGCTACAGCAAGTCGATCAATACCAATCTGTTCGACGGCAATATGGCGTCGTTGCCGCTGCTGATCTACCAAGAGTTGGCGAACCCGGAACCGGCCGGCCGAGCCCGGGTGTGGGGCGCGGCGTTGACGCTGATCCTGCTGATCGCCCTGTTGTACGCGGCGGCCGCGGTCGTCAACAAGCTGCTCACGCGGAACCGATAGAAGCGAACGGAAAAATGGCCAAGCGGATCGACGTCAAAGACCTGAATATCTACTACGGCAAATTCCATGCGGTTGCCGATGTCAAGCTGTCGGTACTGCCGCGCAGCGTGACCGCCTTCATCGGCCCGTCGGGCTGCGGTAAGTCCACCGTGCTGCGTTCGCTCAACCGGATGCACGAGGTGACCCCGAATGCTCGCGTCGAGGGCGCGGTACTGCTGGACGGCGAGGACATCTACGGCTCCACCGTCGACCCGGTCGGCGTGCGCCGCACCATCGGCATGGTGTTCCAGCGCCCGAATCCGTTCCCCACCATGTCGATTCGCGACAATGTGGTGGCCGGACTGAAACTGCAGGGTGTGCGCAACAAGAAAGAGCTCGACGAGGTCGCCGAGCGTTCGTTGCGCGGCGCCAACCTGTGGAACGAGGTCAAGGACCGGCTGGACAAGCCGGGCGGCGGCCTCTCCGGTGGTCAGCAGCAGCGTCTGTGCATCGCGCGCGCCATCGCGGTATCGCCTGATGTGCTGCTGATGGACGAGCCGTGTTCGGCCCTGGACCCGATCTCCACTCTGGCGATCGAGGACCTGATCACCGAGCTGAAGAAGGAATTCACCATCGTCATCGTCACGCACAATATGCAGCAGGCCGCGCGTGTGAGTGACCAGACCGGCTTTTTCAACCTGGAGGCACAGGGCAAGCCGGGCAAGCTGATCGAGATCGACGATACCGAGAAGATCTTCTCCAACCCGGGACAGAAGGCCACGGAAGATTACATCTCCGGTCGCTTCGGATAAGAGGCAAGCCAAAAAGGCCCGCACTACGGTGCGGGCCTTTTGCTATGTCGGACACCGCTATTCGTGACCGCCGGGGCGCGTGACCGAGCCCCGGCGCGACGGTGCGTGCCGTGTTTCGTTGTCCGGCAGGATGTCTCGACTACAGCTCGACGTCGGGGTCCGGCGGCAGCTCGCCGGTGACCAGGAAGATCACCCGGCGGCCGATCTCCACGGCGTGGTCGGCGAAGCGCTCGTAGTAGCGGCCGAGCAGCGTCACATCGACGGCGGCGGCGACGCCGTACTTCCAGTCGCGATCCATCAGCAACGTGAATAGGTGACGGTGCAGATCGTCCATCGCCTCGTCGTCCTCGTTGAGCTGCGCGGCGCGCTCCGGATCACGGGACTCGAGCACCTCCTTGGCGCCCTCACCCATATTCACCGCGATGCGGCCCATTTCCGCGAAGTAGCCGTTCACCGCCTCGGGCACGGCGTGGTTCGGGTGACGGCGCCGGGTCACCTTGGCGACGTGCAGCGCCAGCGCGCCCATCCGGTTGACGTCCTGGACGATCTGGATCGCGCTCACTACCTGCCGCAGATCACCCGCCACCGGCGCCTGCAGCGCAAGCAGGGCAAACGATTTCTCCTCGGCATCGGTGATCATTTCGGCGATCCGGTCGCCCTCGCTGATCACCGACTCAGCCAGAGTGAGATCGGCCTGGAGCAGCGACTGGGTGGCCCGTTCCATCGCCGAACCCGCCAGACCGGCCATCTCGCCCAGCAGGTGGGCAAGGTCGGCCATTTGCTCGTTGTAGATGACACGCATGAATACAGACATTAGTGCCAGGTGCTGACCTAGTCACCAACACTGGGTTAATGGGTGGTGCCGAACGATTGCGAGGGTGTTGCCCCAGCTCGCGGTGGCACTACTTGCAGGTTTCGTCGGCGGCGTTGACGTGCTCCAGGTCCGAGGGCAGTGTGACCGGTTCCGCACTCGCCATGGTGACCGAAACGTTCGAGATCGGATCGCCGACCGGCGTAGGCGTGCGAATGGTCGGGTTATCGGCGCCGATCACGACCTCGACGATGCCGCCGAGACTATTCGACTGCTCCATCGTCGCCCCGGGCAGGGAACTGGCCACCGTGGCCGCCTCGGCCTCGTGACCGGGCCCGAAGCGCACCTTGGTGGCGACCTCGGAATTACCGCCGGAGTAATTGCCGGTGTTGTAGATCTGGAAGCCCTGATTGCCGAGCTTGGTCGCCGCCTTATTGGCCGCGCCTGCCGTCTCCGAACCATTGGAGACCAGCAGCGATACCGAACTCGGATCGACCGCGGTCAGCTTCGGTGGTGCCGGCTGGGCCGATGGGATCGAACCGGGGGCCGGGGTCGACTTCTTCTCGCCGGGCAGCGGCTGGTCATCGATGACGGCGCGGAAGATCGCCTTGATATCCGAATCGCGCGGGATCTCGTTGCCGTAGGAGGTGGTGCCCGCGGTCGGGATGGTCAGGAAGGTGACCGCGCCCGCGTCGACCTTCTGCAGCGAGCGGCCCAGGGTCAGCAAGTCTGTCGGTTGCACCTTGTCGACGAAGGTGTGGCTGGTGAATGCGGAGATGAAGCCGTTCAACTTGCCGGGATCGAAGAGCACCCGGCTCGACAGTGCGCCGCGCAGCAGCGAGGCCAGGAAGCGCTGCTGCCGGTTGATCCGGTCGTAGTCGCTGCGTTCTTCGCCGTAGACGTGCCTGGCGCGCACATAGTTGAGCGCAGTCTCGCCGTTGATGTGCTGATGGCCCGAGTTTTCCAGCACGGTGCCGAGGATGCCGTCGATGATCGGCTTGGGTGTGCAGACATCGACGCCGCCGACCTGATCGACCATCGCCTCGAATCCGGCGAAGTCGATGCCGATGAAGTGGCCGATGCTCAGACCCGTCATCTTGCGGATCACATTGACCAGACACTTCGGTCCGGCGAGTGCGTACACGGCATTGAGCTTGTCGCCCATGGCCGCAGGGAAGACCTCGTTGGTGTATTCGGCCTTGTCGTTGTCCCAGCCGTTGCACTGCGGACGGCTGACATCGAGGTCGCGCGGAAACGAGACCACCACGACGCGCGAGCGGTTCTTGGGGATGTTCACCAGCATGACGGTGTCGGCGCGGGAGCCCTCGGCATCGTCCAGGGTGCCTGCGCCGACCTGGCCGTTGACGCCGGCGCGGGTGTCGGTGCCGACGAGCAGGTAGTTCTCGTCGCCGAGTTGGGCGCCGGAGTCGAGGACGTCTTCCGGATGGTCGTCGAGCGCGGAGACCTGGGTGAAGCCATTGGCGGTCGAACGTAGATAGCTCCAGCCGCCGCCGGTGACCAGCAGCGCGACCACCGCACAAATTGTCAGGGTGGCCCGGCCCGCGACCTGCAGCCGCTTATTGCGGCGCTGTCGGCTCGCGGCGAGCCGGGACAGGCCGACACGGGTGGATGCGGCCGCGGTTTTCGGGGCGTCCGGGTCGGTGGTCGGCCAGCCGATGGTGCGCTTCTTCGGTCGCGGGGTCTCCTCGACCGGGGGGATTACGTCGGTGACGACCTCGGGCGGCTCTTTTCCGGAAACCGTCGATGCGCGGCGTTTCCCGGTGCGCGCGGTCGTCGTGCCCGCGATGTCGTCGACGACCGGGGAGGCCGCGGAACGGCGGGCGGCGTCGGCCTTGGCGGCTGGGGTGGCCGTCGTACGGGGTGCGTCGGTCTTGCGCCCGGCTGGGGTGCTCGATGTACGGGGTGCGTCGGTATTGCGTGCAGCCGGAGTGCTCGAGGTGCGGGGTGCGTCGGTCTTGCGCCCGGCTGGGGTGCTCGACGTGCGAGGCGCATCGCCTTTGCGTCCAGCTGGCATTGCGGATGTGCGAGGCGGTGCGTCGGCCTTGCGGCCGGCCGGGTTGGCCGAGGTGCGGGGTGCGTCGGCATTGCGTCCGGCGGGCATGGCCGAGGTGCGGGGCTGCGCGTCCGCTTGACGCGCGGAGGGAGCGCTCGATTTGCGCGGCGGGGTATCGGCTTGGCGTGCGGCGGACTCCGGCGGCTTCGGGGCGGCCCGGTTCGCATGCGTGGGCGGTGCATCCGGGGTGGCGGACCGACGTCTGCGCCCGCTGCGTTCGTTGTCGACCTTCTGGACCAGGTCCTGAACCGTCAGCGGTGTCGAGCCGGAATCGGGATCGGTATGTCGGGCTCTCCGGGACGACCGTGCACCGTCGCGCTCGGTGTAATCCGCCGTGGGATAGCGCTCCCACGGGGCGCGACCTCCGGGCCGTGGCGACTGCCCGTGCCGATCGTCACCCACCAACGAACCTCGCTTTTCGTCTCCGCTGCCGTTTCGGCCGCTTTCGACCCGCATGACCGATTCCGCCAATGATAACGATTCCGCCACAGCGAGCCAGCCCAGTGCGAAATCGACGGGCCGAGGATGTCTTGCGCATCTGGATGTGTGCTGGTCGGAGGGTTTTCTATGATCGGGTGAAAGTGCGATTGCACGTGCGAGTCGCTGGCCGGTCGCGCGAAACGATCAGCCGCCGCTGTGCATCAGATCCGCGCCCGCGGGGACGGCCGGATCGTCGGGATCGTCGAGCCAGCCGTGCGGCAGCGCCACCTTGCCCGGCGAACCCTGACGGCCGCGCGGTCCCTCGGCGTCGCGGGGGAATGGCGCGGTCGGATCGAGTTCGCCGACGAGGTCCTGCAATTGGGTGAGACTCGACACAGTGGCGAAGGAGCGGCGCAGGTCCGCACCGACCGGAAAGCCCATCAGATACCAGGCCATATGCTTGCGCAGATCGCGCATGGCCTTGTCCTCGCCGAGGTGTTCGGCGAGCAGCGCCCCGTGCCGGTACAGCACCTCGCCGACGCGGCCGAGATTCGGCGCCTCGGGCAGTGCTTCGCCGCGCAGTGCCGCCTGCAATTCGGCGAACAGCCACGGGCGACCAAGGCAGCCGCGGCCGACAACGACTCCGTCGCAACCGGTTTCGTCCATCATGCGCACCGCGTCGGCGGCCGAGAAAATATCGCCGTTGCCGAGCACGGGAATCGTCGTGACGGCTTCCTTGAGCCGCGCGATCTTCGTCCAGTCGGCCTGGCCCGAATATCGCTGTGCGGCGGTACGGGCGTGCAGCGCTACGGCCTTGGCGCCCTCGGCCTCGGCAATGCGGCCCGCGTCCAAGTAGGTGAGGTGGTCGTCGTCGATGCCGATCCGGAACTTCACCGTCACCGGAACACCGGCCGGTTCGGCGCCGGAAACCATCGCCTTGACGATCTTGCTGAACAGCGCGCGCTTGTACGGCAGCGCCGCGCCGCCACCCAGTCGAGTGACCTTCGGAACGGGGCAGCCGAGGTTGAGATCGATGTGATCGGCCCAACCCTCGCCGACAATGATCCGCACGGCCTCGCCGAGTGTGGCCGGATCCACACCGTAGAGCTGCATCGAGCGCGGATGCTCGTCCTCGTCGAAGGACATCATGTGCAGCGTCTTCTCATTGCGCTCGACCACCGCTCGCGCGGTGATCATCTCGCACACATAGATCGACGTAGAGCTGCCGAACTCCCGGCACAACTTCCGAAACGCGAGGTTGGTGATGCCCGCCATCGGCGCGAGCACCACCGCCGGATCGACCGGATACGGTCCGATCCGCAGCGTGCTCTTGGCTTCGGCAGTAATCGTCACGCCCACCAGTCTCTCATCAGCGGCCGGGCTGTTCCCAAGCCGCATGCGCTGACGTGCGCTGATTCACCTGCTATTCGCCGCGAAGCCTGCGGTGGTAGATCTCCCGCACAGCCGGGTCGGGTTGTGCGTAAGCCGTTGTCGCGCCGGTGAATTTGGCGACACCCAGCTGCGCGCGGTAGGGCAGCAGCTGTGCTGATTTGATGATGGCCGCGAGTCGGCGCGGCACGGTCACCAGTGGTTTGTCCTGTCGCACCGATTTCACGATCGCCTGCGCGACATCCTCCGGATCCACCGTGGTCAGCGGCGTAATCCAGGCCGGCATATTGGCGCCGGCGGACAGTTCGGTGCGCACGATGCCCGGCAGCACCGCGCCGACGTGCACGCCGTGCTCCTTCATCTCCAGATGCAGCGCCGAGGTGAAACCGACTACCGCGTGCTTGGTCGCGCAATAGGTGGCCAGGCCCGGAAAGCCCTGTGTCCCAGCCAAAGACGCGATATTGATCAGATGCCCGCTGCCGCGGTCCATGAACCGCTGGACGGCCAGACGCGAGCCGTGGACGACGCCGATGAGGTTGATATCGATGATCCGCTGGGTCATCGCCTCGTCCTCGTCGGCGAACAATCCGGTCGGCATGATGCCCGCATTGTTGACCAGCACGTCCAGCGGTCCGAGCTCGCTGTCCACGCTGTCGAGGAAGGCGGCGAAGGAGGCCTTGTCCGTGACGTTCAGCGGCAGGCCGACGATCTTGGCATCCGGATCGGCGCCCAACTCCACAGCCGTCTTGGCGACCAGTTCGACATCGATATCACCGATCGCGACCGCGGCGCCCGCCGCGAGAAATGCCTCGGCGCTCGCGCGTCCGATACCGCGCGCCCCTCCGGTGATCGCGACAACCTTCCCGGTGAGCGCTCCGTCGCCCTTCGATGTGCTGGACATATCCTCGGCCTCCTGCGGTCCTCTGAGCCATGGCCGGTCAGCGCGGCGCGCCGTCGGCGGCAATACCACCAGTGTCGAGGTTCGCGGCCGGATCGTCGGTGGATTCGGAATCAGATGTCCCATCTCGGATCGGTGTCCCGGCGCCGAGGGCACTCCGACCTTCTCAGACGCCCTCAGTAGCCTGTTACTCACGGGTAGCGCCCGTGACCACCAGACTCACCGGGAGAGGGCGAATGACAGAACGGATCGAGGGCACCGCATCGGGCGGGGACGACTCCGGCGGCGAGTTGGGTAAGACTGCCGAGACCAAGGCGTCCCATACGAAGGCCGGCAAGTCCGGACAGCAGCCGGATCGGCAGTCGGGGACCGTGTCGATTCGCATCTCCACCGTCGTCCTCGGTGCGGTAATCGGCGCATTGGTAATCGCGGTCGCCGTGCTGGGCGGTTTTCTCGTCTCGGCCCGCGATGATCTCGCCGATCGGAACGATCGGGAAGCCGCGGATAAGAAGGCCGAGCAGGTGGCCACCGAATACGCGGTCGGCGCGGCCACCGTCAATTACCAGGACATCCCGTCATGGGTGGCCAAGCTGAAGGCGAATACCGTTCCGCAGTTGGCGAATAAGTTCGATGCGACCGCGCCCAAGCTCGAACAGATTCTGGTTCCGTTGAAGTGGACCTCCACCGCCGCGCCGATTACCGCAAAGGTGATGTCGGAGCAAGGCGGTATCTACAAAGTCGATGTGTTCGTAAATGTGAGTTCGACGAATGCGCAGAGTCCGGAAGGCGCGCAGACAACGGTGACCTACAACGTCACGCTGGATAAGAACTCGGATTGGAAGATCACCGATGTGGGCGGTGTCGACGGCGCACTGCCGGTGAAGTAGCGCCGCAAGGAGTTTCGGCTTGTTGAAGCTATAAGTTCGCCACTGAGATCGGGCGTTGCCGAAAATAAACGCGCCGCCGCCGGAGAAATCCGGTGGCGGCGCGTTTACGTTTGCGGGTCGAGATCAGCCGGCGGCGACCCCGGCGAGTTCGCGCTTCTTCGCCTCGCGGGCGAGCATGCGGTCGCGCTGCTCTTCGAACTTGACGACGTCCTGACTCAGCTTCTCCAGGAACAGGCTGAGCCGTTCGCGCACGGCCTCGCCGCGTGCGGTGAAATCGGTGCGTTCGAAGATGTTCCACTTCTTCAGCACGGGCTGCACCACATCTTCGAGGTGCTGGCGCAGATCGTAGATGCCGTGCTTGGCCATCAGTACGCCGTTGCGGCGGAAGTTGGGCATACCGGCGCCGGGCATCTGGAAGTTCTCCAGGATCAGTGTGATCGCCTCGAGCGCCTGGTCCGGGGACAGATCCAGGGCCGCGCCGCACATGTTGCGGTAGAAGATCATGTGCAGGTTCTCGTCGGCGGCGACGCGCTGCAGCATGCGGTCGGCGATGGGGTCGTCACAGACCCGGCCGGTATTGCGGTGGCTGACCCGGGTGGCCAGCTCCTGGAAGGTCACGTACGCGACAGAGTGCAGGAAGCCCGCATCGGCTTCGGTCGGCGAAGCGAATCCGTTGGTCATGTGGATCATGCGCGCCTCTTCGAGCGCCACGGGATCGACGCCACGGGTCACCACGAGGTAATCGCGCATGACGATGCCGTGGCGGTTCTCCTCGGCGGTCCAGCGACCCACCCAGGTGCCCCAGGCGCCGTCCTGCGAGAAGTTCTCGGCGATCTCTCGGTGGTAGGAGGGCAGATTGTCTTCGGTGAGCAGGTTCGTGATCATGGCCGCCTTCGCGACTTCGTTCAGTCGGGACTGCTCAGGGTCCCAGTCCACCCCGCCGAGTGCCGCGAAGTTGCGGCCCTCATCCCACGGGACGTAGTCGTGCGGATGCCATTCCTTTGCCAGGGAGAGGTGCCGGTTGACGTTTTCTTCGGCAACCGGCTCCAACTCCGTGAGCAGCTCGAGTTGAGTCAGATCCCTTGCCATATACAAGCCCTTCATGTGTGTGCGCTCTTGCTGGTCAGTCCCCCGGGTAGACCGTGTGCCGATGCGGCCATACCTTACGGCACCGTAGGTGTGATGCGAAACGCATCTGGCTGACAAATAAGACCTCGTGACAGAGGTCATACGCCGACGTCGGCGTTCGACAACCACACCGATTGTAGGGGCTCGGCCCGCAGCTAGGGGTGTATCGCTACGGGCCGAGAGTCGTTAGCCCAGCGTGCCGTAACGCACAAAGCCGCTGGTGTCGCCGCTGCGATCGTTCCGCGTTCGCCACCGGAAAGTCCGCGTGGGTGCACCACCTGTGTTCTCGGCCAACGCTTCTCCGAGCACGCCGCCGATGCCTCCACACTTGCCGCTGCCGCCGAGCGGACCGCCGAGCATGTGTCCGACGCCGTCGCCGGACTGCGCCTGTGGGGCGCGCCACTGCCCAGCTGCTCGACCGGATGGGCCATCACGATACGGGCCGGCATCGGCGGCCGGATCAATGCCGCTGGTGCCCTCCTGCACGCCGAGGGCTGATCCAGCGCGTCGACCAACGAAGCCGCGCCCTCGGCTCGGTCGCCCCGGGGGGCAATCAACCGAGCAATGCCGCCTCTACCGCCTTCGTGTCGATGGCATGGTCGACCTGTCGGCGATCTGTCCAATAGCAATCTGAGGGAGCCGAATCATCGAGCGAAGTCATCGGCACCGCCTGTTGCCGAGGGATGCCCCCGGGTGTGCGGGCTGCGGCCGACGGTATGGAAAGCGTGCCGCGGAATGTGGTGTTTCATGGCCGCAGCCGATGCGTTTCGCGACTGCGTGCGGTCTGGAATATGACTCAGGCGTCCGGTATGGAAACCGGACGCCTGAGAAGGTGCCCCCAGTAGGGCTCGAACCTACGACCTGCGGATTAAAAGTCCGTAGCTCTACCAACTGAGCTATAGGGGCGCGGATGGACAGTGTAGTGGGCCGGGCGGGGATCGGGTAACCGGGGGCGGGGCGCGTCGGCTGGGGGCGTGGATCGGTTCGCTCGGGGTTGTCGGGTGCCGGTGTCGAGTCGTGCTGGCGCACCGGGTAACACGATGCGTGCGGGTAGCGATGCTGCCGGTAAACAATTGGTACCCAGCTTTGTTCATTCCTACCGCGCCGCGATACCATCCAATCATGTTGCGTACCAATGTCTTTGGATTTGCGGGGGGTGTAGGGCCAGTGCGCGGGGGGACGCAGCGAGGCGACTGGCCGGTGTCGCGCGGTCGGCGCCGCGGCGACCGGGCCGCTGGTCGACTCGGGTGAACAGTGCTGCGACGCTGTCGAATTCGGAAATCCGAGGCATCACTTTGCTCGATTGCGTGAAGTTTGCCGTAACAGATATCCGGATGTTTCGGCCGCTGGAGTCTTCGGTTTGCCGCGTGTCGGATGGTGTTTCCGGGTACGGTGACGACTTGGTGAATTACGGAAGAATCGCCGACTTACCCGGCGATCCGGAATTCGGCTTATCGTTGGTGTGCCCGAACGTGTCGCGGCCGGTTCGACCGATCGCGACTTCCTACGAATCGACGCCGGGGGAGGCAGATCCGAGACGAAGTAATGCCCAGGTGCGCACCCCCTGCGGCGCACCTGGGCAAGGAAACTATACCAGCTGGTGTGTTTCAGGATTTTCCCAAGTTTTCGTACCGAAAGTTTGAAACGGGGCGAAATCCCGGTTTGAAGTATTGATAAAACTCATAACTTCGCGCCAAGGGTTTGTTCCTTTGGGGGCACCGATTGGCGACGAGTAGGCTTCGGAGGCGTTTCGAGCATGGCACGGCAGCAAGAGCGGGCCCGCCGGACACGCGCGGCGATAATCAGGTCCGCCGCCGTTGAGTTCGGGAAGAGCGGCTATGCCGCTGCATCGCTCAACCGCATTTTGGAAGGTTCACGCGCCACCAAGGGCGCCATGTACTTTCATTTCGATTCCAAGGAAGATCTCGCACGCGCGGTACTCGAGACCGCGGTCGACCGATACCGCACATCGGCCGAGCGTTGGCTTGCCAGAACGGATCTCGGTCCACTCGACGTTCTGCACGGCATGGTCGACGAGGTGGCATTGCGACTCGAGCACGACATCATCGTGCAGGCCGAATTCCGGTTGATCATCGAACCGGACTTCTATCGCGATGTGCAGACCGGCGGCGGTCGAATACTCGGCCGCGCCACCAGAGCACTCGCGGTTCGCGCCATCGATCAGGGCCAGCTGCGCGCCGACGCCGACCCGGACCGCTTCACCCGCACCATCTCTGCCGCCCTCGCCGGCCAGCGCTATCTGATCGACATCCTCGGCAGTGGGGTCGATCTGCGGGCCCGGTTCCAGGAGGCGCTCGAGGTCGTCGTCGAGGCGATGGCCACCCCGGAGTGGGCGGAGAAGTTCCGCAACGACGGCTGGCGTGCACAGGCTCGACTCGAAGAGCTCGGTTTGGGAGCCTGAACAGCCGATTTGGGAAACGCGGCCGATCTGTCATAAGCTATCCCAGCTCCCAACGGACAGCCGTTGAAGCCGGTCCGGAGAAATCCGGGGCGAGCCCCCTTCGTCTAGCGGCCTAGGACGCCGCCCTTTCAAGGCGGTAGCGCGGGTTCGAATCCCGTAGGGGGTACGATCTTCGGATCGTTGGAAGCAACGCAAGGCCCTGTGGCGCAGTTGGTTAGCGCGCCGCCCTGTCACGGCGGAGGTCGCGGGTTCGAGTCCCGTCAGGGTCGCAAAGTAAGCGCCGGAGCAATCCGGCGTTTCGCGTATGGCATTCACCACGGGTGCCTGCGGCCAGGTAGCTCAGTTGGTACGAGCGTCCGCCTGAAAAGCGGAAGGTCGCCGGTTCGATCCCGGCCCTGGCCACCAAATCCCCTCGGCATATCACCTGGCCGGGGGGATTTTTCATATCTGGGCTCAGGTTATCGAACTCGACCGAAGTGGCGAATGTCCCGGCGCGCATCGGTGTCCGGTGCGTATGTTGGAGCCTGCAACTCAGGGGGTGAGCTTCGTCGGCTCCGGCGGACGGGCGTACTCCGAAACACATCAGGCAAGTGAAGCAGGTGTTGAGCAGAACCGAAGGACTGCGATTCGAAGGAGGAAATCTCATGCGATTCGTCAAGACCGGTGTTCTCGCTGTAGCGCTGGCCGGTGCCCTCATGACCGGGGCCGGCATCGCACACGCCGACGAAAGCATCACCGTGGACGCCACGTTGCTTGGCTGCGCGATGCAGGCCGGGATCAGCGCATCCGACCTGACGGAGGCCAATATCGGCCGCTCTATCACTGTCTCCGATGAGGTTGCCGCCCAGCTCAGGGCGAAAGGTTGCCTCTAACCGGTCTCGCCGGTCGTCCTGGCCGTCACAAGCCAGGACGACCGGCTTTTCGACTGTGCCGCATCGGTACGCACAAGGGGACGGATCTTGGGGGTCGAGGTGGAAATCGGGGGTCTGTTGATCATGGTGGTGGGATGCTGGGGGGATGGCGGAGAAGTGGTACTACTGCTTGAAGCATCAGCGGGCCGAGAGTGGGAAGCAGTGTTGGTTCCGGGATCGGATGGGGCCGTATCCGGATCGGGCTACTGCTGAGCGGGCGTTGGAGATCGTGCATGCGCGCAACGCTCGTGCGGATGCTCGGGATCGGGATTGGCGCGATGGGGAGAAGTGAGGGCGCGCCAGGGGTGGTGTGCGGCAACTGATTTCGATGTTGATCCGGGGGTGGTCGGCGGGGTGGGTGACGCGATTTCCGAGGTAGTCGGCATGTCGCGGGTATTCGGGTGGCGGTGTGAGCGTGCGGGCGCTCAGGTGGTCTTCAGTTCGATCAAGTACGGTTCTTGGCAATCAGACGAGTGCTCCGGGTCCTGTCGTGGGTCTGCGGGCTGGAACAGGTGAGCAGGGAGGGCGACCCTTGAGGGTTACCGTTGTTGTGCCGACCTACAACGAGCGGGAGAATCTGCCGGTTGCGGTGGAGCGGCTGACGGCGCTGCCGGTGCCCGATCTGCATGTGCTCGTGGTGGATGACAATTCGCCGGACGGGACCGGTGAGATCGCCGACAAGCTGGCGGCCGAGCTACCGAATGTCGTCGGCGTACTGCACCGCACCGAAAAGGACGGATTGGGCCGCGCCTACGTGGCCGGGATCACCCGGGCACTGGACGAGGGCGCCGATGTGGTGATCCAGATGGACGCCGACCTGTCGCATCCCGCTGAGGTCATTCCGGCGATGCTGGAGAAGCTGGATACCACCGATGCCGGTGTCGTGCTCGGGTCCCGCTACGTGCCCGGCGGGTCCACCGCCGAGGAGTGGAAGTGGTACCGCAAGGCGCTGTCCGCCTGGGCCAACTTCTACGTGAATCTCATACTGCGTCTGGGCGTCAAGGACGCGACCGCCGGATTCAAGGCATGGAAGGCCGATACGCTGCGCGCAATCGACGTGGCCTCGATTCGCAGCAACGGGTACTCGTTCCAGGTCGAGATGAACTACCGCACCGTCAAGAAGGGCATCACGATCGCCGAGGTGCCGATCCGGTTCGAAGAGCGCACCCTCGGCGCCTCCAAGATGAGCCTCAAGGTGCAACTTGAATCCGCGCTGATGCCGTGGAAGCTGCTGTTCGGGCGTACAGTCTGACGCCCCCTGCGACGACTGGGCACCCCGTCACCAACGGGGCCACCCCGTCCGCCAGCCGGGCATAGGTGCACTAGCTGGGCATTGGTCCGCTAGGCGGGCATTGGTGCACTTAGCCGGGCATCGGTCCGCTAGCCGGGCATTGGTGCACTTAGCCGGGCATCGGTGCACTTAGCCGGGCATTGGTCCGCTAGGCGGGCATTGGTGCACTTAGCCGGGCATCGGTCCGCTAGCCGGGCATTGGTGCACTTAGCCGGGCATCGGTCCGCTAGCCGGGCATTGGTGCACTTAGCCGGGCATTGGTCCGCTAGGCGGGCATAGGTGCACTAGCCGGGCACCCCGTCCACCAACCATGCACCCGTCCGCCAACCGGACATTCGGTTTACGGAGCACCGGCGTACAGGGTGCGTGGTGAAGGCGCCCGGCGACATCACCGGTCCGGCGACGGCCAGTTCAGCAGTGTGTCGGTGTATAGCTGACGAACGGCTTCGACGTTGTCGTCCATATCGTTCGCGTCCCAACTGCCGACGTCGATCGGGTCGAGGACGGCCACGTCGACGGTGCCCTTGCGCGCGACCATCGAGTTGCGCCAGTTGATTTCACCCGCATTGCGGATCACCACCGGGATCACCGGCACCCCGGCCTGGATCGCGATGTGGAAGGCGCCTTTCTTGAACGGGCCGATGCGCGGCGTATACGACCGGGTGCCTTCGGGTGAGACCGCGATCGACAGCCCGTCGCGCAGCGTCTGCACCACTGGCGCCAGCGCCGCCTTGGCCTGCGTGGTGTTGGCACGATCGATGAAGGTGACCCCGACGAACCGCATCAGCGGACCGAAGATCGGATTCTTCGTCAGCTCCTTCTTGCCGATTCCGGTGACCCCGCCTTCGAGCACCTTGGGCACGATGATCACGTCGAACTGGCTCTGATGGTTGAACAGGAAGACGGCGGGTCTCGGGGCACGGGCGTTTTCCGCACCGCTGACCCGCAGCCGGATACCGGTCGCGCCGAGCGTGGCACCGGTTCCGTAGGCCATCAGCGCATCGGCCATCTTCCGGCGCTGACGCGTGTAGGACTTGCTCAGCACGCCGAGCAGCGCCCCGGCCAGTAGCCCGGCGAATCCGGCGACGGTGCGCAGATAGTCGGTCGGTCGTGGTGGTCGGCGCGGACGGAACGTCAGTACCGGCCAATTCTGTTCGGCGGCAGCGGTATCGAGCATTCGCTCGGGATTCACCGCTACCGGATGCCCGACCACCGAGAGCAGCGGCAGATCGGCGATGCTGTCGGCGTAGACGTAGCTGCGGCTGATATCCAGCCCATGCGCGGCGGCGAATTCGCGAACCGCATCGGCCTTGCCATTGCGCCACAGGGTTTTTCCGTCGGCGTAACCGGTGAGCACCCCGGCGGTGGTCGCCATCCGGGTGTACAGCACGTGCTCGATACCGAGTTCGGCCGCGGCGGGCTCGACCTGGAATCGGGTCAGCGCGGTCACGAGCACCACGGTGTGCCCGGCGGCCTCGTGCGTCCGGATCAGCTGCCACGCTTCGGGATACAGGTGACCGTAGATCTTTTTCCGGAACAGCAGCGTGCCCAACTCGTCCAGCTCGTCTTCGGGCTGCCCGGCGAGTATCCGCATGGCCTGCTGGAGGAACCGGCTGTATTCGCCATCGGTGAGTCCGTTGCGGATGCTGCCGAGCAGGGTGTCCGCGGTGGTTCGACTCTTGTCACGCCGGAATGTCCACCGCGACGGCGGCCCGAAACCATCCACAACGGTGGCGAAGTCGAAGACCGCGGCGACTTCCGGCCCCTGCGGCCCGGTCCGGATCGCGGCGATGGCCGCCGCGAGATCCGTTGGGACCGCGGAGCTCTGTTCGACCATCAGGCGCCCCGCACGGGCATATTGGACGGATCCAGCGCGGCGGCCTGCGAGATCCGGGCCGCGATAATGCGCAGCTGGTCGGCGAATTCGATTCTGCGCCGGGTCAATTCGGCTCTCGGCTTGGCCGAGTCATGACTCACCCGGGTCAGCAACCCGTGGTTGTCCGCGAGTTTGAGTGCGCTGGAAAACAATTCGGTGGAGACAGATTCCGGACTGTGCAGTCGCTGCTGCAACAGCATCTGCTTACCGACCGCGACGCATTCGTCGATGAACTCCTTGCGATCGATCTCTTCGGCGCTGTCGTGAGCCGCCAGCCGCTCGGCCACCACCAGCTGCGCGTCGACGAATGCGCGCAGCGTACGGTGCGCCATCATGAATCCGGATGCGGTGAGTTTGTGCAGAATATCCTCGCCGAGGGTGTCCGCCGCGGTGTGCTGGTGCCAATCCGGGTCCACCAGGAGCATTTCCGCGGTCATCTGCGCCGAGAACTCGGCCCGCTCCGGGAAGAAGAATTCGAACTTCAGCAGATCGCGCAGTCGGAAGGCCTCGTCCCAGCCTGCCCGCAGCTGATCCGGCGCCTGCATCTCCAAGGCGCACAGGATCGACAATTCGAGAATGGCGCGGTTGATGAACCAATGCACCGCGCTATTGCGATAGAACGCGGCCTCCAGATGCGCACCCGATTCGATCGAGTACACCGGCTCCAGCCCACCGCGATACACCGTTACGACCTTGGCCAGCGACAACTGCTCGAGTACCACCGCGAGACTCTGTTCATCGCGCAACGCCGCCAGTTCGCCGCGCGGCAACCCACGCTTCTCGATGTACCGCAGCACCGGGGCCAGCACGGTACGCACCTCGCCGAGGGTGAGCGCACGCTCGTGCACACCGAGCAGTGCCAGGGTGACCAGCGCGTTGACCGTGATCGGGGTGACCGTATTGATACCGACGGCAACCTCGAAGGCCAACCGCTGCACGGCCTTTCGCTCGAGCTCGGCGACCTCCGCCGACTCGGTGACATTGCTCGGTTCGGTTCCCGCCGGCTCAGTGCGGTGCAGCGGAATGATCGTCGGTGTCGGAATGAGCGGATCTCCATATGCGGCAAGGCGATCGCGCGCCGACAGCGGTTCGCCGAATCGCACATAGACGTGTCCGGCCGAATGCTGTTGGCTGCGTATATAACGCGCCATCCAGGCCAGCCCCTCCGGCTTCTTCTTCCCGCCTGCTTGCTCGGTGGCGATGGCGCCGAGTTCGTTCAGTCGCTCATAGGTGATCGATACCGGGACGAGCAGCACATCGTCGACCCGATTCGAACGGACCGCGGAGGCAAGGTAATTGAGCAATCCGTAGCGCGGCGGGCGCAACTTGCCCGTGCGGGTGCGGCCGCCCTCGAAGTACCACTCCATATTGAATCGCTTGGCCAGCAGATAGGCGAAGTACTCCTCGACCACCGCCTTGTAGACCTCGTCGTCACCGAAGCTGCGCCGGATGAAGACCGTGCCGGTGCGCCGGGCGATCGGACCCATCGGCCAGAAGCTCAGATTCGCGCCGCCGATCACATGATTCGGTGGAAAGTCGTTGCGGGCCAGCACATCACCGAGTACGAACGCATCGACATAGGACCGGTGCGAGGGCAGGAAGACCAGCGGATGGTTCCGGTTCAACGCGCGCAACCCGTCCAGGCCGGAGTCGTCGGAGTCGACCTTCCAGGTCGAGGCGTGGATCGGGCGCATCGCCTGGGTGAACAGATCCGAGACCAGTCTGCTCTGAGCGGCGACGAGTTCGTTCAGCGCCTTCTCGGCCCGCCGGTACACCTCGTGTGGACTCGTACCGAGCTGATCGGCGATGAATTCGAGCCTGCGCAGGAAGTCGGGGGAGTCGAGGATCTCCTCGGCCACCAGCCGCGGCACCTTGTACCGGTCACCGATGACGGAACGTTCGGCGCGTTCCAGGGCGACCACCGCGGCGCGCACGATGGCGCGGGCGAGCGGCTCGGCGGAGCCCTTCATGAGCAGCGCCGCGGCCTCCGGATTATTGGCGCGCAATTCGCTGAGCAGAGCGGGCTGCCCGGTGAGCACCACGTGGCGGTCCGGCGATTTGCCGACCAACCGACGTTGCGCGAGTCGGTTCGGCTTGCGCGGATTGGTCAGCAGGGCCAGGTCGGCGAAGGTGATGCGGCGGACCCCGTCACGCTCCGGCGGCAGCCACAGCACCCGGATCGGCACCACCAGCGGATCGTCGCGGCGTCCGACCAGCCGATCGCCGATCGCATCCGCATCCAGATCCAACTGGGTGATGGGTGCGTCGACGCCGAGTTCGTGCTTCAGTCCGCCCTCGGCCAGCCAGGCGCCGACGAGTTCGCGTTCCACGCCGGAGCTCGCATCGATCAGTGCCACCACCGAATCGGGGGCTGCCGCTCGAGCTGGAGCGGGCGAATCCCCGCGGTGATCGATCATGACTCCTATTGAAGCCCGCCAGTGGATTCCGCGCAGGAACTCCGGCGGGCGAGTTGGGCTTCGGATATCGACACGGCGTTTGCGATCGCGGCCGATCGCGATGGCGAACTAGGCTGCGCGCATGGATTGGGCGTTACGCGCGTGCGGCTGGCACGGCCATTACACCTATGCGCCGGACGAGCAGGATCTGGCCGAGCGGCTGCATGTTCAGACGGTGGCCGGTGTCGCATGGCGGTGTCTGCGCTGCGGCACGTTCGTACCCGGCGAACCGGTAGGCTCCGGGCCTGCCGACCATGCTCCGGAGGTGCCGCGCGGGCGACTGCTGCGAGACCGCTGGCTGATGCGGGCGTTGGCGATCGAGCGGTTGGCGCGCGGTTTGCTCTTGGTGGTCGCCGCGCTCGCCGTCTTCAAATTCCGGTCCTCGCGCGAGGATATGCGGACGGCCTTCGACGAGGAACTGCCACTGCTGCGGCCGCTGGCCGATCAGATCGGCTGGGATATCGACCGATCCAAGATCGTGCATCTGATCGATGATGCGTTCTCGCTGTCGAATACGACCCTGCTGTGGGTGGCCATCGGCATCCTCGCCTATGCGACGCTGCAGGCGATCGAGGCGGTGGGGCTGTGGTTGGTCAAGCGCTGGGGCGAGTACTTCGCGGTGGTCGCGACCAGCATCTTCCTGCCGTTGGAGATCTACGAGTTGACCGAGAAGGTCACCGTACTGCGCATCGGCGCGCTGCTGATCAATATCGCCGCGGTGGTCTGGCTGGTCTACAGCAAGCGGTTGTTCGGAGTGCGTGGCGGCGGGGCTGCGTACCACGCGGAGCACAGCACGGAGAGTTTGTTGAGCGTCGAGCGGTCGGCGCTCGCGGTGCCCGCGGAGTAACCGTTTGCTGTGGTTTGCAGCACCCTACCGATCTAGACAGGTAATGCTAACCTTACTTCTCTAAGTTAGGTCAGCATAACCTTGGAGGATCGTTGTCGACCACGGAGCGCTTGCGCGTTGAGTATGTGACCGATCCGGCGGCAGCGATGTCCCGGCTGGCGGCGGCCGAGCGCTTCGGCGAATACGTGATGTACGAACGGCCCGGCGAATGGGTATTCGCGGCGGATCCGCTCGGCGGCGTCGAACTCGACGCGAACGAACTGCGTGTGACCTGGGATGGGCGCGGCACCACGAGTGTCTGGGAGGGCAGCCCGGCACGGGTCATCGACAACGCACTCGCCACGCTGCCGCTCGGCGGTCGTCGGGCCTATGGCTGGATCGGATTCGAATTCTGCGCATGGGCATTGGACGCGACGCGGCATCTGGATCCGCGAACCGCACTGGCGCATCTGATGATTCCGCGCATCGAGGTGCGGGTCGGTGAGTTCGGCGTCCGGATTTCCGGCGCGACACCGGCCGAGGCCAATGACATTCACGATCTCATCGCCGCTTCGCAGGGGACCGAGCTGCCGCAGGCGCATCCGGTCGATGTGCTACTCGATCCGACCGGATATCGGGATCGGGTCGCTGAGGCGGTCGCGGAAATCCGTTCCGGCCGCTATCAGAAGGTCATTCTGTCCAGGAAGGTCGATCTGCCGTTCGCGGTGGATGTCCCGGCCAGTTACCGGCTCGGCCGGGCCAACAACACTCCGGCGCGCTCGTTCCTGCTTCGCCTCGGTGGACTCGAGGCGGCCGGATTCAGTCCCGAGTTGGTCGCCTCCGTCGACGAGGATCGGGTGGTCACCACCGAGCCGCTCGCCGGGACGCGCGCCTTCGGGCTCGGCGAGGCCATCGATTCGGCGGCTCGGGCCGACCTGATCACCGATCCCAAAGAGATCGTGGAGCACGCGATTTCGGTGCAGACCTCCTTTGCCGAGATCACCGAGGTGGCCGATCCCGGCACGCCCGCGGTCTCCGATTTCATGGCGGTTCGCGAACGTGGCAGCGTGCAGCATCTGGCCTCCACGGTGCGCGGGCGGTTGGCCGCGGACCGTTCCAGCTGGGATGCGCTGGCGGTCCTGTTCCCGTCGGTCACGGCGTCCGGTATCCCGAAGCGGGAGGGCGTCGACTCGGTGTTCCGTCTCGACGGTGCGCCGCGTGGTCTGTACTCCGGTGCCGTGGTGACGATTTCGCCGAGCGGTGCGATGGAGGCGACACTGGTGCTGCGTGCGGTGTACCAGACCACCGACGGCGCGTGGCTGCGGGCGGGCGCGGGCATTGTCGGGCAGTCGCTGCCGGAGCGGGAATTCGAGGAGACCTGCGAAAAGCTGGGTAGTGTCGCGCCCTATGTAGTCAAGGCCTAGCAAAATTCACACCCATCAAGGTCGGCCCGCGTTCCGAATCATCTGCTGGGGCAACCCGGTTATCCGGGGTTCGGATCGGGGGTGGCGAGATCGGACTCGCGCCACTCCCGATCGTTCCGGTCAGCCGTGGTGGGCGCGCAGTGCCTTCTTGTCGATCTTGCCGACGGCGGTGATCGGCAGTTCGTCTGACTGGCGGAGCAGGTCCGGGAGCTTGTAGGTTGCCAGACCGCGTTCGGTGAGGAAGGACTTGAGCTGGGCCAGGGTCGGCATCGCACCGTCGACAACCAGGACGGCGCAGACCTTTTCACCCAGCGCGGCATCGGGGAGGCCGACGGCGGCGGCATGCCGGACGGACGGGTGGGCGAGCAGATGTTCCTCGAGTTCGTCGCACGAGATGTTCTCGCCGCCGCGATTGATGACGTCCTTGATGCGGCCGGAGACGATCAGATGGCCGCTCGGCAGTCGGCGCACGAGGTCGCCGGAGCGGTAGTAGCCGTCGGGGGTGAAGGCGCGGGCATTGTGTTCGGGTGCGCGGTAGTAGCCGCGGATTGTGTAGGGGCCTTTGGTGAGTAGTTCACCCTCTTCGCCGGTGGCGACATCATTGCCGTCGGCATCCACGACCCGCACCTCGTCGGCGGGCGAGAGCGGACGGCCCTGGGTGGTGCAGACGATATCGGCGGTGTCGTCGAGGCGGGTGTAGTTGAGCAGGCCCTCGGCCATACCGAAGACCTGTTGCAGTTGGACGCCCAGTGCGGGCGCGACCTCGCGGGCATTCACCTCGGCCAGCCGCGCCCCGCCGACCTGGAGCAGGCGCAGTGAGCCGAGATCGGCGTCCTCCCATTCGGTTGCCGCACACCAGAGTTGGGCCAGCGGCGGCACGACCGCGGTGACGGTGACCCGATGGCGTTCGATGGCGGCGAAGGCGCTCTCCGGGCTCGGATCGGTGATGAAGGCGAGGGCCGCGCCGACCGATACGGTGCCGAGGATGCCGGGGCAGGCGAGTGGGAAGTTGTGTGCGGCGGGCAGTGTCGCGAGGTAGACGTCGTCCTCGGTCAGTCCGCAGATCTCGGCGCTTGCGGTGGCGTTGTAGACGTAGTCGTCGTGGGTGCGGGCGATGAGCTTCGGCAGGCCGGTGGTACCGCCGGAGACCAGCATCAGCGCGATATCGGTCGGATCGATGTCGGGAAGTGAACCGCCTTCGCGGGGAATCGAATTCAGATCGGTGAAGGTACCCGGATCGCCGAGTACGAGAACGTGACGCAGGGTGGGTACGGCCGAGCGGACGGTTTCGGCCAGTTCGCGGTAGTCGAAGTCGCCGAGCCGGTCGGCCACGATATATGCGACCGCTTCGGAAAGTCCGGCCAGATGCTCGATTTCGGCGCGGCGATGCGCGGGCAGGGTCAGCACCGGAATGATTCCGGCGCGCAGCAGTCCGAACAGGACCGTCAGGAACTCCGGCACATTCGGCAGTTGTACGACCACCCGATCGCCCGGCGCGATGCCGAGTGCGAGTAAACCGCGCGCCATTCGGTCCGCCTCGGCATCCGCCCATGCGTAGGTGCGCGCGCTGTCGGCATCGAGAAGTGCCGTGCGATGCGGGTGCTGGGTCGCGGTCGCGCGCAGCAGGTCGCCGAGTGGGCGGCCGGTCCAGTAGCCGGCCGCGCGATAGGTCGCGGCCTCGGCGGTCGGGAAGGGGACGTAGCCGTCGCGATGGGTGGGCGAGGTGGATGTCGAAGTCACGGTCTGCCTCACTGGAAGATCTGCTGCATAATTAGGGTCTCATAACATAGGTTAGGCAACCCTATCCCAATGCGATAGGCTACCGCCGAGCAGTCTCGATCCGCCGGATGCGGCGGCGATCAAGGAGTGACAGCGCCAGATGGAGCCAGCACAGCGACCGGGGGACGGGGCGGGGACGACGATCGGCCGGGAGGAAATCCGCGCGGCCATTGCGAATCAGCTCGACGTGCCGGTCGAGACGATCGCCGACGGCGATGATCTGATCCAGCTCGGCCTGGACTCCATTCGCACCATGAAGTTGGCGGGCGGCTGGCGCAAGCGCGGGCTGGAGATCAACTTCGCGCAGTTGGCGGCGGCGCCGTCGGTCGCGGAGTGGGCCCGGTTGCTCGGCGTCGACGAATCCGTCGCGGCAGTTCCTGAGGTTGAACCCGGGTCTGTCGAAAACGTTGATCCCGAGGACGAATTCGCGCCGTTCCCGTTGGGATCGATGCAGCACGCGTACTGGATCGGTCGCTCCGAGGAACAGGACCTCGGTGGTGTCGCGGCGCATCTGTACGTCGAATTCGACGGTGCCGAGGTCGATTCCGAACGTTTGGCACGGGCGGTGACGGATCTCGTTGCGGTGCATCCGATGCTGCGCACCAGGTTTCTTCCCGACGGCACCCAGCAGACCATTCTCAACCCGGGTCGGCCGGTATTCTCGGTCGTCGATCTGCGCGCGCACACTCCTGCGGCGGCCGAGGCCGAGCTGGAGCGGTTGCGCGACAGCAAGACTCATCAGCGCCTGGCCATCGAGGACGGCCAGGTGCTCGATGTGACGCTGAGCCTGCTCGCCGAGGGTCGCACCCGGCTGCATCTCGATGTCGACATGATCGCGGGCGACGCGATGAGCTACCGCGTGCTCGTCGCCGACCTCGCCGAGCTCTACCACGACGGCACGGTCCCGCCGCAGGGCTACAGCTATCGCCGCTATCGCACCAAGCGCACGGTGGATGCCGTTGCCAGGGAACGCGATAAGCAGTGGTGGCGCGATCGGCTGCCGGAGCTGCCCGGCGCACCGGAGTTGCCGACCATTCCGGTCAGCGAGCGCGCAGAACCGCATCGGACCGTCCGCTACAACCACTGGTTGGAGCCGGAAGCCAAGGAGCGGCTGCTCGCCGCCGCGCACGCCCGCGCCATCACACCGGCAATGGCGTTGGCCGCGGTATTCGCCGAGACCATCGGCGGCTGGTCGGCGCAGAGCCGCTTCCTGCTGAATGTGCCGCTGTTCCAACGGGAGCCGGTGCATCCGGATATCGACCGGGTGATCGGCGATTTCACCTCCTCGATCATGTTGGAGGTGGACGTCACCGAGAACGTGACGGTCGCCGAGCGGGCGAAAGCACTGCAGCGTGCGATGCATGAAAGCGGCTCGCACACAGCGTATTCCGGGCTGGAGGTGCTGCGTGATCTGGGCAGGCATCGCGGTGAGCCGGTGCTCGCGCCGATCGTCTACACCAGTGCGCTCAACTTGGGCGAGCTGTTCGCAACTTCGGTCACCGAGACCTTCGGCGAGCCGGTCTGGATCATTTCGCAGGGCCCGCAGGTGCTGTTGGACGCGCAGGTCACCGAGGTGCGCGGCGGGCTGCTGCTCAACTGGGACGTGCGCGAATCCGCGTTCCCCGCAGGAATGATCGACGCCATGTTCACCAGCTACACCGAGGCCATCGGCAGGCTGGGCGCGGGCGAGGCGGGCTGGATCGCGGAGGCCGCGGTGCACCTACCGGTCGCCCAGGCAGCCGTGCGCGCCACGGTGAACGCGACCGACGGTCCGGTCTCCGGACGGGCGCTGCACCAGGGCTTCTTCGACCATGCCCGCAGCACGCCCGACGCACCGGCGGTGCTGTGGCGCCGCGACGGCGTGGATGGCGGCTGGAGCTATGCCGAGCTTGCCGCACAAGCGCTTTCGGTGGCGGCGGCGCTGCGCGACATCGGGGTGCGGCCGGGTGAAACCGTCGCGGTGCAGCTGCCGAAGGGCCCGGATCAGATCCTCGCCGTACTCGGTGTGCTCGCGGCGGGTGCGGCCTATGTGCCCATCGGTTTCGATCAGCCGGTCGGGCGGCGCGCGGAGATCCTGCGCACCGGTGACGTGGTCGCCGCGCTCACCGTCGACGGCGCCGATATGGGTCGGCCGGATATCACCTGTCTGCCGCTGTCGGCGGCGCGTACCCATCCGAATCCCCTGGCAGAGCCGGTGATTCCGGATCCGGAGTCGATCGCCTATGTGCTGTTCACCTCCGGCTCCACCGGTGTGCCGAAGGGTGTCGACGTGCCGCACCGCGGTGCGATGAACACCATCGACGCGGTGAACGAGTGGTTCGAGGTCGGCCCGGCCGACCGGGTGCTCGGACTGTCCGCGCTGGAGTTCGACGCCTCCGTCTACGACATGTTCGGCATGTTCGCCGTCGGCGGCTCGGTGGTCGCGCTGTCGGCCGCGCAGCGCGAGGAGGCGACCAGCTGGGTGGAACTGCTGACCCATCACCGGGTTTCGATCCTCAACTGTGTGCCGAGCATGCTGGACATGATCCTGGAGATCGGCGGTGACCACCTCGGCGATTCGCTGCGCGCGGTCACCCTCGGCGGCGACTGGGTCGGCGCGGATCTGGCGCGACGGCTGGCCGGGCAGGTGCCAGGCTGCCGTTTCTCCGGGTTGGGCGGCGCCACCGAAACCTCTATCCACAACACCATTTGCGAGGTCGCCGACCCGCCCGAACATTGGGCCACCGTCCCGTTCGGCGTGCCACTGCGCAATGTGCGCTGCCGCGTGGTGAATTCGGCGGGCCGCGACTGCCCGGACTGGGTGCCCGGCGAATTCTGGGTCGGCGGTGCGAATGTCGCGGTGGGCTATCGCAATGACCCGGAGCGCACCGCGGAACGGTTCGTCGTCCACGATGATCTCCGCTGGTACCGCACCGGTGATATGGCGTGCTATTGGCCCGACGGCACCATCGAATTCCTCGGTCGCGCCGACCATCAGGTCCAGATCCGAGGCTATCGGGTGGAATTGGGCGAGGTGGAGAGCGGACTGCGTACCGCGCCGGGGGTTCGGCACGCGGTGGCCGCCGTGGTCGGCAAGGGCGCACCGAAGCTGGTCGCGGCCGTCTCGGGCGAGGTCGGCTCCGTCGAGGAGATCATTGATGCGGTGCGAGATCTGCTGCCCGGCTACATGATTCCTACTCGCATCGAGATCCTCGAGCAGATGCCGTTGACCGGTAACGGCAAGCTGGATCGTCGCGCGGTGCTGGCGCTGCTGGAACCCGACGCGGCCGAAGCGGTGGACGCGCGCCCGCGTACGCCGCTGGAGGCCGCGCTGGCCACCATCGTCGCCGAAGTGCTCGGTACCGATCGCGTCGGCGTGCACGACGATTTCTTCGGTGCGGGCGGTGACTCGGTGCTGGCCACCACGGCCGTTGCCAGGATCCGCGAATGGCTGGAGGTCGACCACGCGCTGGTCGCCGATCTGCTCGTCGGCCGGACGGTTGCCGGGTTGGCCGGGCGGCTGGCTGAACGGGAGACCGGCCGCGGCACGCCCGATCGTCTGGACGTCGTCGCCAAGTTGTACCTGGAGGTGGTGGCGATGACCGACGAGGAGATCCTGGCCCAGGCGTGACCTGCGCGCATTGCCTGAGAACGGTCGCCGCACGCACTAGACTTCCGGACATGAGCCGTTGGGATACCTCGAACATTCCCGATCAGAGTGGCCGCACCATCATCGTCACCGGCGCGAACAGCGGGCTGGGGGCGGTGACGGCGCGTGCGCTGGCCGGGGCGGGTGCGCAGGTGGTCCTGGCCTGTCGAAACGTGGCCAAGGGCGAGAAGGTGGCCGGGGAGATCGGTGCCCGGGCCGAGGTGCGCGAACTCGATCTCGCGGATCTGGCCTCGGTGCGTGCGTTCGCCGATGCGGTGGACCGGGTCGACGTACTGATCAATAACGCGGGTGTGATGGCGGTGCCGCAGCGGCGGACCGCCGACGGCTTCGAAATGCAGGTCGGCACAAACCATCTCGGTCACTTCGCGCTGACCGGGCTGCTGCTGGAAAAGATCTCGGACCGGGTGGTCACGGTCTCCAGCGGTGCGCACCGGGCCGGCAAGATCGATCTGGACGATCTGAACTGGGAGCGCCGCAAGTACCAGCGCTGGTCGGCCTACGGTCAGGCGAAGTTGGCCAACCTGATGTTCGCCTACGAGTTGCAGCGCAGGCTGACTGCCGCGGGTTCGTCGAAGATTTCGGTGGCCGCGCATCCCGGTTATGCCGCAACGGAACTGCAGTCGCATACCGAATCCATCCTGGACACGGTCATGGCGCTGGGCAACCGGCTGCTGGCGCAGAGCGCCGAAATGGGTGCGTTGCCGGAGATCTACGCGGCGACCGAGCACGTCGAGCCGGGCGCGTTCTATGGTCCGGACGGATGGGCCGGCATGCGCGGCTATCCGGGGCTGTCCGGTTCCACCGCGGCATCCAAGGACGAGCAGGTCGCGCGCGGCCTGTGGGAGCTGTCGGAGAAGCTGACCGGCGTCACCTACACATTCGGAAAGTAACCGAACCCGTTGCGGCACGGGTCAACTCGGTCGGGGGTCACTGCTCGACCGAGGGCGCCGTCATTCGAGTAGCTCAGGCCGAGGCCATGGGCTCGTGATGTGGGTCACATCCAGGGATGTCACACTGGATCGGGCTGCGTCGTCCTCTCTGTGAACCCAACCGAATGGAAAGGCACAGATCATGGAACAGCGCTTCAACCTCTACGCGAATCCCGTCGCCGGTAGCTATGTCAAGCGGCTCATCACCGCGGGCAAGGTCGTCGACGGGTCCTCCCTGCCCGCCGCCACCTACGAGCTGGTCAAGATCCGCGCCAGCCAGATCAACGGCTGCGGCATGTGCGTCGATATGCACACCAAGGATGCCGCGCACGCGGGCGAGACCTCCGTGCGACTCAACCTGGTCGCCGCCTGGCACGAGGCCACCGTCTTCACCGAGGCCGAGCGCGCCGCCCTCGCCCTCACCGAAGAGGCCACCCGCATCGGTGACGGCCGTAGCGTCAGCGACGAGACCTGGGAGCAGGTGCGCAAGCACTACGACGACGATCAGACCGCGGCCCTCATCGCGGCCATCGCGACGATCAACGCGTGGAATCGGATGAATGTGATCGTCCGCACCCCGGCCGGTGGTTACGTCCCCGGTCAGCTGGGGTGAGCTTCGGCACGAAAGTTGGCCTTGCGGTTACCTCGGGATAGTCCCTGGTACAGTCACCGTCGTGCAGCGCGTCTATTTCTGGTTTAGCAAGCCGGCCCCGGGTGGGTCGGTCTGCGGCAACCATTTGCGCTGACCTCACCTCCACCCCGAGCCGGATGATGGACCGGCTCGACGGGTTTCATGTCCGTGGGTCGGCCTTGAAGTAAAGGAACCCACAAACGATGACTACCGCAGCCGACGTCGACGCGCGGCATTCCGATCTCGACGACCAACGCACTCTCAGTGTCAGCCCGTTGCGCTCACCGGCCGAGGTGCGCCAGGTGCACCGGATCACCGATGCGCTGGCCGACGTGGTCCGAGCCGGACGCAAGGCCACCGTCGACGTGCTGAACGGTACCGACGATCGCCTGATGGTGATCGTCGGACCGTGTTCGGTCCACGATCCGGCCGCCGCGCTGGACTACGCCCGCCGCCTGGCCACCAAGGCGGCCGAACTCGATGATCGGCTACACGTCGTGATGCGGGTGTACTTCGAGAAGCCGCGCACCACCCTCGGGTGGAAGGGACTGATCAACGATCCGCACCTGGACGGCTCCTTCGACGTGAACACCGGACTGGGCATCGGGCGCAAGCTGCTGGTCGATATCACCGCGCTCGGCCTGCCGGTGGCCTGTGAATTCCTCGACCCGATCACCCCGCAGTACATCGCGGACCTGGTCTCCTACGGCGCCATCGGCGCGCGCACCGCGGCCAGCCAGGTACACCGCCAGCTCAGCAGCGCACTGTCCATGCCGGTCGGCATCAAGAACGGCACCGACGGCGATGTGCAGGTGGCCGTCGACGGTGTGCGGGCCGCCGCGGCCAGCCACGTTTTCCCAGGCACCGACTTGGACGGTCGCTCGGCGCTGATCCGCACCACCGGCAATCCGGACTGCCATGTGATCCTGCGCGGCGGCAGCACCGGCCCGAATTACGACGCCGCCTCGGTCCGCGAGGCCTGCATCCGGTTGGAGAAGGCATCGCTACCGCAGCGGATCGTGGTGGACGCCAGCCATGGCAACAGCAATAAGGATCACAACAAGCAGGTCGATGTGGTCACCGATATCGCGGGCCGGTTGGCCGCGGGCGAGCCGGGCGTGGTCGGCGTGATGCTGGAGAGCTTCCTCGTCGCGGGCCGCCAGGATCTGACCCTCGGGCACGCCGACGCGCTGACCTACGGGCAGTCCATCACCGATGCCTGCATCGATTGGGAGACCACGGCTACCCAGCTCGATCGCCTCGCCGACGCGGTGCAGCAGCGCCGCGAACGCTGATACCGGAGCCTGTCGCCCCGGTGAAAGCCGGGGCGCGGCTACGGATTTCGGCGCGGTTTCGCAACGACGCCGAGGATATCGCCGGAGCAGACGGTGGCGCCGTCGAAGCCCGCGGTGGCCAGATAGTCGATGAGATGTCCGGGTGCGGGTTTCGGACCGGTGCCGCTGGGTTCGTCCGGTTGTCCGTATCCGTAGAACAGATACAGCGTGCCGTCGGGCGCGAGGACCTGCCGGATCAGCGCGAGTTCGGCAGTGGGCCGCTTGGTCCAGAACAGGTTCACGTTGACGGCGACAACCTTGTCGAAGCCGCGGGCCGGTCCGATTTCGGCGAGTACCCGGGCCCGGTCGAGCTGTTCCAGTCCGGCGTGCAACAGGTGGACCTTGCCGCATCCGATCAGTGCGGCATGGCGTTTCCGCGCGCGGGCAATGGCCGTCGGGGAACGGTCCACACCGACGATCCGACCGCCGTCCAGCCGTGCGGCCAGGTACGCGATCGAGTCGCTGGAGCCGGGACCGATTTCCAGGATCCGGTCGTCGGGCCGCAGGTGCATGGTTTCGGCGATCCACTCGAATCGGGCATCGGCCGCCATATTGGCAATCTACGACTGTTGCGCGGCGCCGGTCGGCGGTTCGGTCAGATCCCGGGCGGCCAATCCGAGGCCGGCCCGGGCGGGTCCGTCGCCAGCCGTCCGGCCAGCCAGGTATCTCGGCGGCTGCCGCGCTGCACACTGCCGAGTCGCGCCGTGCCCTCGAAGTGGAAACCGTTGCGGCGGACCACCGCGGCCGAGGCGTGATTGCCGACGAAGGCGCGCCAGTTGATCCGGCTCAGCCCCAATCCTGTTGGCTGGAAACCGAATTCGCACACCAGGGCGACCGCACGCGACATCAGCCCGTGTCCGCGTTCGGCGGAGACCAGCCAGAAGCCGATCTCCGATGCCGATTCGTCGCGCGCGTTGAGATCGATCATGCCGACCACCGGCCCGTCCGCGCGCGTCCGCAGCGCCCAGATCGGACTGCGGGTGGCCCAGCCGGGCGCGACCATATCGTCGAGGAAGGATTCGGCATTCTTCCGGTGATACGGAACCGGAATCGTCACCCACTCGGCAATGCTGGGCTCCTGGCAGCATGCGACGATATCGTCGATATCGGCCTCGGTCGGCCGCGACAACCAGATGGTTGTGTCGGATAGCGGATGATCCTCCATATGAGCATGGTGTCATGACCGGCTCGTCGGGCCTATCAGCGCGGAACGTACAATCAGCCCGATGGTTGCCGCTCTTCTCGCCGACTTGTTCGAATCGCATCGGGCGCATCTGCTCTCGGTCGCCTACCGGCTGACGGGCAGTGCGGGCGACGCCGAGGACGCGGTGCAGGAGAGTTGGCTGCGGCTCGCCGGTGCGCGTCAATCCGAGATCGAGGATCTGCGGGGGTGGCTGACCGCCGTGGTCAGCCGAATCTGCCTGGACCGCCTGCGCAGTGCCGCGGTGCGCCGGGAAACCTATGTCGGGCAGTGGCTTCCGGAGCCGGTCGTTACCGGTACCACGCCATCGACCATGCCGGATCCGCTCGAGGCGGTGGTCCGCAAACAGGAATGCAGCCTCGCCGCCATGGTGGTGCTGGAGAGTCTGACGCCGCCGCAGCGCGTGGCATTCGTCCTGCACGACGGGCTTTCGGTGCCGTTCGACGAGATCGCGGAAATCCTGGGTATTTCGGTGGAGGCGGCGCGTCAGCTGGCCGTGCGGGCCAGGAAGTCCGTCGCGCAGGCGCCGCTGCCCGTCCCGGATGTCGAGCACGCGGCCGCGGTGCGTAATTTCGTCGCCGCGCTGTCCGCAGGTGATATCGCCGCGATAACCGCTGCGCTGCACCCGGATTCGGTAATAATCGGCGATGCGAACGGCACCACTTCCACCGCGATCAATGTCATCGCCGGTGCGGACAAGGTCGCCCGTTTCCTCCTCGGGCTGGTGCGCAAGTACGGTATGGACGGCTCGTCGGAGCCGACACTGGAATTCGAATTCGCCACGGTAAATGGTCAATTGGGTTTGGTCGTGTATCGGGTCGGCCCGGGCTACGGGCGGCTGGAGGGGCCGCCCCGTGTGATCGGATTCGCGGTTCGCGACGGATTGGTCTGGGGTACCTACGATCTCGCGAATCCGGAAAAATTGTCCCACGTCCGCCTGGGGTGAGACGGTGCCAGGCCGGGCCCTCATCGCCAGGCCTGACACCGCCATCGGATTACGGCGTGGACGAGCCCAGGAACCAGTCCCCGGTCGACGATCCGGTGCCGCTATTGCCGGTCGAGGATCCGTTGAACCAATCGCCGGTGGACGAGCCGAAGCCGGCGATCAGGTCGTGTGCGACATTTCGCAGGAAACCCAGTACCGTTCCGGCGACCTCCGACGCGGCCGGCTGCAGTACCAGGTCCAGATACGAGGCCATAAGCGCCCCTTTCGAGCTACCGCCGCAGGTCGGCGGTTTGTGAGGTAGAACACGGCGAGGCTAGCCGCCGTTGGGACAACGCACAACCATGCAGGTAGAGACGCCAATTCAAAAGTGAAATATAGCCTTTCGCTATCTGTTGGCAACAATGTCGATCGCTGGGCTACTCTCCGGATATGTCCTCGCAACCCGCGACCGTCGCCCGCCTGCGCCCATTTGCCTCCACGATCTTCGCGGAGATGACCGAATTAGCCGTCCGGCACGAGGCGATCAACCTGGGTCAGGGCTTTCCGGATACCGACGGTCCCGCGGGCATGCTCGAGGTCGCGCGTCAGGCCATTGCCGACGGGCTGAACCAGTACCCGCCCGGCCGCGGTATGCCGATCCTGCGGCGCGCCATCGCCGCCGACCGGGCCCGCCGCTACGGCACCCAGTACGACCCGGACACGCAGGTCCTGGTCACCGTCGGCGCGACGGAGGCGATCAGCGCCGCCGTGCTCGGTCTGGTCGAGCCCGGTCAAGAGGTCGTGCTCATCGAGCCCTACTACGACTCCTACGCGGCCGCGGTCGCCCTTGCCGGAGCGCGGCGGCGCACGGCCCATCTCGTCGCCGACGGTGACCGCTTCGTACTCGACCTGGACAGTCTGCGCGCCGCCATCACGCCGGCGACGAGGATGCTGATCGTCAATTCACCGCACAACCCGACCGGCACCGTGCTCGACCGCGCCGATCTGACCGCGATCGCCGAAATCGCCTGCGAGCATGACCTATTGGTGCTCACCGACGAGGTATACGAACATCTCGTCTACGACGGCAACGAGCACATCAGCCTCGCCGATCTGCCCGGTATGGCCGAGCGCACCGTCGTGGTGTCCAGCGCGGCAAAGACTTTCAGCGTCACCGGTTGGAAGACCGGCTGGGCGCTCGCTCCAGCCGAACTCATCGACGGTGTGCTCGCGGCCAAACAGTTCCTGACCTTCGTGGCGGGTGGGCCGTTCCAACCGGCCGTGGCGCACGCGCTGAACAATGAACTCGACTGGGTCGCCGCACTGCGAGACACGCTGTCGGACAAGCGACTCCGGCTCGCCGCGGCGCTCGAGGACACCGGCTTCGGGGTAAAGGAGAGTGCGGGCGGCTATTTCATCTGTGCGGACATCACACCGCTGGGCGCGACCGACGGCTTGGCCTTTTGCCGGGAACTACCGGCTCGGCTGGGTGTCGCGGCCGTGCCGCTCATCGCCTTCGCCGACAACGTCGAGGCGTGGAATCACCTGGTGCGCTTCACATTCTGCAAACGCGACGAAACCCTCGACGAGGGCGTGCGCCGACTTCGCGCGGGTGTTCGAGTGGGCTAGGCCCGGTCCTGCGGGCGACGTCGCGCCTGTGGTGCATGCCAGTCGTACCGCATCGCGACCAGGCGAAATACGATGGCGCCGAGCGCGGCGCAGCCGCCGGTAATCGGGTTGTAGGCATTGAAATGCAGCAGCGTCGCGGTCGCCGTGGCACCGAAAAGTGCTGGTACCGCATAGATCTGCTCGGGTATCAGTACACTCGGCGTCTGTCCGCCGAGCAGATCGCGGATCACTCCGCCGCCGATCGCGGTGACCAATCCGAGCAGTGTGGCCGAGGGCGCGCCGAGACCGTGGTTGTAGGCGATCACCGTGCCGGTCACGCAGAACAGTCCGAGCCCGAACGCATCGGCCACCCCCAGCGGACCGCCGGTTACACGCGGCGACGGATGCCAGAAGAAGATGACCGCGGCCGCGAGCAGCGCGGTCCACAGATAACTGAGATCGACGAACGACGCGGGTGGTGTCCGGCCGATCACCAGATCCCGAATGACACCGCCACCCAGCGCCGTACTGCAGGCCAGCACCACGATCCCGAATACGTCGAATCCGCGCCGCACCGCGAGCAGCGCCCCCGAGGTCGCGAAGGCGAAGACGCCGAACAGCTCCCCGGCATGCTGCGCGGTATTCACCGCGGAATCGAAATGCGCCATGCGCACACGATCACATATCCGGGGGCACCGGGGCTCAGGCAGGCATCGGCCGCGCACGGTCGGTCGCGACCAGTACCGCGATCCCGCCGAGCATCGATCCCATGAAATAGCGCTGGATCCGCAACCACAGCGGCCGACCGGTCAGGAAGGCGGCGATCCCGCCCGCACCCAGCACGATCAGCCCGTTCACCGTCAATGCCACCGCGATCTGCACCGACCCGAGGCACAGACTCTGCAACCACACCCGGCCGTGCTCGGGCGCCACGAACTGCGGGATCAAGGCCATGTACATGATCGCGATCTTCGGATTCAGCAGATTGGTGACCAAGCCCATGGTGAACAGTCGCCGCGTCGGATCCGGGGGCAGTTCGGCGGGGGCGAAGACCGAGGTCCCGCCGGGCCGCACCGCCTGCCAGGCCAGCCACAACAGGTATCCCGCACCCGCCAGCTTCACCGCCAGATACAAGCCGGGCACGACTGCGAACACCGCGGTAATCCCCGCGGTGGCCGCCGCCAAATAGACTCCGAATCCGGCCGCGACGCCTCCGAGCGATACCAATCCGGCCCGCCGTCCCTGCGAAACGCTGCGTGACACCAGATACATCATGTTCGGCCCCGGTGTGAGCACCATCCCCAACGCGGCCGCCGCCACTCCCAGAATCGCCGCAGTCTCGATCATGCTCCCGATACTCATGCACACACGCCGTGCTCGTCGCGGGCCAGTTGAGTGGTGGTGGACTGGCGTCATCGATCGTTCGTGTTCTCGATCGAGCGGGATCCCGCGGTATCAGGACGAGAATGGGCGGTCAGTGCATTCGTCCCGGAACAAAACGGGCCGCTCGCACGCTGTATGTGCGAAGCCGACGCGAGCTACGCCCGTCGGGGCAGGATCGATGCCGCATCCGATGGGTTGTCGGTGGCGTCGGGGAGAATGGGCCGGAGTCGAACGAGCGATCCGATAACGCCGGACGCCGTATACGAGGAGAGATCGTGACCGAGCGCAGCGAGGGAACCATAGGCACAGCACCTCCGGTCGCAGCGGAGCCGAGTGCCAGCGAGGCGCAGCTGTGACCGACGGTCCGCTGATCGTTCAGAGTGACAAGACGCTGCTCTTGGAGGTCGACCACGAGTTGGCCGGGGTGGCGCGGCAGGCTATTGCGCCGTTCGCGGAATTGGAGCGGGCGCCGGAGCATGTGCACACCTATCGGGTGACGCCACTGGCGCTGTGGAATGCGCGGGCGGCGGGTCATGATGCCGAGCAGGTGGTGGACGCCCTGGTCAGCTACTCGCGATATGCGGTGCCGCAGCCGCTGCTGGTCGACATCGTGGACACCATGGCCAGGTACGGCCGGTTGCAGCTGGTGAAGAATCCGGCGCACGGGTTGATGCTGGTCAGTCTGGATCGCGCGGTGCTCGAGGAAGTGCTGCGGCACAAGAAGATCGCACCGATGCTCGGCGCCCGCGTCGATGAGGACACCGTCGTCGTGCATCCGTCCGAGCGTGGCCGGATCAAACAGATGCTGCTGAAGATCGGCTGGCCGGCCGAGGATCTGGCGGGCTACGTCGACGGCGAGGCGCATCCGATCGAGCTGGATTACACCGGCGGCCGGTGGCATCTGCGCGACTACCAGGAGATGGCGGCCGATTCGTTCTGGGCCGGTGGCTCGGGTGTCGTGGTGCTGCCATGTGGTGCGGGCAAGACGATGGTCGGCGCAGCCGCGATGGCCAAGGCGCAGGCCACGACGCTGATCCTGGTCACCAATACGGTGGCCGGCCGCCAGTGGCGGCGTGAGCTGCTTGCCCGAACCTCGTTGACCGAGGACGAAATCGGCGAATACTCGGGTGAGCGCAAGGAGATCCGTCCGGTCACCATCGCCACCTATCAGGTGATCACTCGCCGCACCAAGGGCGAATACAAGCACCTCGAACTCTTCGACAGCCGCGATTGGGGCCTGGTCATCTATGACGAGGTGCACCTGCTGCCCGCACCGGTCTTCCGGATGACCGCCGATCTGCAATCGCGGCGCAGGCTCGGTCTCACCGCGACCCTGGTGCGTGAGGACGGCCGCGAGGGCGATGTGTTCTCGCTGATCGGACCCAAGCGCTACGACGCGCCGTGGAAGGACATCGAGGCGCAGGGTTGGATCGCGCCTGCCGACTGCATCGAGGTCCGGGTCACCCTCACCGATGCCGAGCGGATGGCCTATGCCACCGCCGAGCCCGAGGAGCGCTATAAGCTCTGCTCGACCGCGCGCACGAAAATCCCTGTGGTGGAATCTATTCTGGCCCAGCACAAGGATGCGCAGGCTTTGGTGATCGGCGCGTATCTGGATCAACTCGACGAACTCGGCGCCGACCTCGATGCGCCGGTAATTCAAGGTTCGACGAAAACCAAAGAGCGCGAAGAACTTTTCGATGCCTTTCGGCGCGGTGAGATTCCGGTGCTGGTGGTGAGCAAGGTCGCGAACTTTTCCATCGATTTGCCCGAAGCCTCTGTCGCGGTGCAGGTTTCGGGAACATTCGGTTCGCGCCAGGAAGAAGCGCAACGGCTCGGTCGACTGTTGCGACCGAAACACGATGGTGGCCAAGCCCACTTCTATTCCGTCGTCGCACGTGACACCCTGGACGCCGAATATGCCGCGCACCGGCAGCGTTTCCTCGCCGAACAAGGTTACGCGTATCGCATTACGGATGCCGATGACTTGCTGGGGCCGGCCATCGGATAAGCGGAGGAGTAACCTCCGATACGTGTGCTAGGAATATGACGTGCGACGCTTCGAATTCGCGGTGGACCGGCAGCACGCCCATGCGGTCAATGAAGTCTTCGCCGACCTACGTCGACTGCGTGTCATGGCGATCGCGGCTGCCGTCATCGCCGCGACCGGCACCGCGTATCTGATCTGGCTGAACCACCCGTGGGCGTATCTGCTCGCGATCGCATTCGCACTCGGCGCGGTCGTCGCGCTGTGGGTCGCGTTCTGGACACCGCATCGCTCCAGCATCGACAAGCTCTATGCCGATGGTGAACTGGTTCCCGCGGTCGTCTCCGAAACGCATCCGAGCGGGGTTGTGCTGCTCGCACTGGTCGATGTCTCGAAACCGGAGACCCACGACCCGCGCTATGCGCTGGTGATCAGGAAGGTCAGGGATCTGCCGGGGCACGAGAAGCGCGCGGGTGAGCGGGTGCCGTCGGTCGCGGTGCGCACCGATCGGGCGCCGCGTCAGGTCGGCGAGCGCTGGCAGTCGGTCAGCGCCATGCCGATCGCCTGGGGCACGCGCGACGGCACCGTCATCGATCGGGCGCGCGCGGCCATCAGCGAGGTCGAATGGCGGTTGCTCACCGATAATCTGGAACTCGCCGCCAAGGTGCGGCGCACCTCGGCCAAGCGGTTGCTGCTCGACCCGCACCAGCTCCCCGGCGACCTGGGGTCCTGATCAGCCGAATTCCCTTGCGCCGCCGAATAGACTCGGTAAATGGTTCCGGCGTCCAACCTGCTGGCTTTTATCGCCGCATCGATTGTCATCATCGTCATCCCCGGACCGGGTGTGCTCTTCACCATCGGTCGGGCCCTCGCACTCGGCCGCCGCGCCGCCCTGGTCTCGGTATTCGGTCATTCCGCGGGTGTTTTCATCGCGCTGCTGCTGGTCTCGGTGGGCCTGGGCACCCTGCTCGCGGCCTCGGCGCTCGCGCTCACCGTGGTCAAGTTCGCTGGTGCGCTCTATCTGATGTACCTCGGCATCCAGGCAATTCGCGAGCGCAAGGCGTTGCGGGCGGCGCTGAACGCCCAGCTCGACCCCGCCGATGCCAAGGTCTTTCGGCAGAGCGTCTTCGTCGGGCTGACCAATCCCAAGGCGATCGTCTTCTTCTCGGCGGTATTGCCGCATTTCGCCGAACCGTCGGCGGGTTCGCTGCAGTTGCAATTCCTGATCCTCGGCTCCATCTTCCTGGCGATCGCATTGGTCTCCGACAGCGCTTGGGGTCTGCTCGCCGCATCGGCCCGCACCTGGTTCGCGCGCTCGCCGCAACGACTGGAGGCGGTCGGCGGTGCGGGCGGTGCGATGATCTTCGGCCTCGGCGCGTCGGTGGCACTCAGCGGTAGCGCCGACTGAAGCGACTACCATCCACCGAGGTCGGGTGGGGCCGCGAAAGGGGTGGTGGTCGTATGAAGTGGTCCGGCTGGTTGTGTGCGGCCGTGATCGGCGCGCTGGTCGCCGCCCCGGTTCCGGCGAACGCCGATCCGCTCGTCGGCGCGCCGGGTCTCGGCGATCCGTACTACCCGCTGGACGGCAACGGCGGCTACGACGTCGGCCACTACGAGGTCACCATCGATTACGACCCGCCGAGCCATCAGCTCACCGGCACGACCACCATCGAGGCCACCGCCACCCAGCCCCTGCAGATGTTCAATCTGGACTTCAACGGCCCGGACGTTCGCATGGTCTCGGTGAACAACCTGCCAGCCGCCTTCGACCGCAACGGCGACCACGAACTGACCGTGACCCCACTGCTCCCATTGCTGCCTGGTTTGCCCTTCAGCGTCACCGTCGACTACGCGGGTCAAGCCAGGAACACCGAAGGCGAGGGCTGGACCTACGCACCCAGCGGCGGCGCCTTCGTCTCGGGCGAACCGCATTCGGCCACCAGCTGGTACCCGCTCAACGACACCCCGCTGGACAAGGCCACCTTCACCCTGCACACGTCGGTTCCCGCGGAATGGGAGGTGGTTTCCAACGGTGTGCGGACCGAGAATGCTGTCGTCGGTGCGCAACGCAATGTCACCTGGGAGTCGCACCAACCGGTGCTCGGCTACCTGACCACGGTCGCGATCGATCACTACAGCTACCTCGAACAGCGCCGCGCCAACGGCACCCCGCTGATCAGCGCCTTCGCCCCGAATGCGGAGCGCAATAGGGAAACCGAGCAGCGCCTGCCCGAAATCATCGACTTCGGAGAGGCGCTCTACGGCCCCTATCCGTTCGACGCCGCGGGTGGCATCTACGTCGACGCGGATCTGGAGTTCTCGCTGGAGACCCAGACCCGTCCGATCTACGCACCGTGGACCGACCTGCCGACCGCGGTGCACGAAATCGCGCACCAATGGTGGGGCGATTCGGTTTCGGTGCGGCAATGGTCGGATATCTGTCTCAACGAATGCTTCGCCAGCTACACCGCCGACTATCTGTGGCCGGAGCGGATCGAGGGCAAGGACGTCGACGCGGCCTACCGCGAGACCATTCGGAAGAACCGTTCCGACCTGAAATTCTGGGATATTCCGCTGGAAAACCCGGGTGTCGGAAATGAATTCACCTCCGTCTACTCTCGCGGTCCGCTGTTCCTGCACGCCCTGCGCAAGCAACTCGGTGACGACGTATTCTTCACGGCCGTCCGGGAATTCAATGCCGCCCATGCCTATGGCAATGCCTCGATGCCGGAATTCCGCACCTTCATGCAGTCGAAATCCCCGACCGATCTGACCGGCTTCTTCGACGCCTGGTTGAACCGCACCACAATGCCCCCGGACGAGTACCTCTTCCCCGGTGCATTGCGCGGCTGACGTTCAGTCGACGCGTTCGCGGGCCTTTTCCACCCAGCGCTCAGCCCGATCGAGTTGTTTCTGGGTCGCGCGTAGTTGGTCCTGTGCACCGCGATCGGCGGTGCGGGCGAATTGTTTCTGCTGTTCGGCGTGCGCAAGTTCTTCGCGCAGTGTCTCGATGCGGGATTCGCACTCGGCCAATCGTTGTGCCGCCTCTTCCGCCTCGTCCTGTGCCGAATCCCTTGCTGCACGGGCAGATTCGAGGGCTTCGAGTGCCTCGTCGAGTTCCTGCCCCGCATTGTCCGCTGCGACGGGTTCGGCGGATTTCTTTGTACCAGTTCCGCTTACCGAGGTGAGTGCGGCACCACCGGGCCCGAAACCCTCATAACTCGCCGATGTCACCAGTGTCCCGCTGCGCACCTGCTCGGCGACCGTGTCATCGGCCAGCGCCGCCGTAAGCGTCTGTCCCACCTCGCGCAGCACCCCCTCGGTGACCGGATGCCCGCGATCTGCGGCCAGTGCGCCCGCCCGCTTGGCAAGGGCATTGACGACTTGCTGCCGCTGCGTGGTCAGCGCGCGCAACTGATCGCCGGACAATTCCCGTTGCGCCGTACGCAGCGCGGCACCGAGTTGCAGCAGCGCATCGACATCATCGGGTGCCGCACGGGCTAGCAGGTTCACCGTCCAGGCGACGACCGTCGGCTTACGCAGTTTGCCGACGGCGGTCGCGAGCCCCTTATCGCCCGCATCCTTGGCCTCGGCGACGCGTGCCGCCCTGGCGGCGATGAACTCACCAGGGTCTAATCCGTACAAGTCGACGGTGACCTCTTCGAGCCTCATACTTGCCAAGCGTAACGACCGGGTCTCCGGAAGCGACAGAGTGCACATACTGGACAAACGTCCATGTGTTCGTAGTGCGAAAGGCATTGATAGTGAACAGTTTAGGAATCATGGTCCTGGTCAACCTGATCCCGAAATTCGTCGGCCTCGCGCTGATGGGGCTGACCGGACTCTACGGGCAGTACTGAGCCGCGCCTCCTGTTGGTCGGCCGTCCGAACTGCTGATGCGGTTCGGGCGACCGTGACGGTATCCTCACCGCGTTCACATCTGTCGTGAACACGTTCGGTGAGAGAGGGTTTCCCGTTGAAGTTCCCAGGAATGAGGCTGCTGGCACGCATTGTGCTCGCCCTCCTGGCGGTGGGCGCATTGGTGGCCGTGGTGACCGGTTGTTCGGCGCTCGACAATGCAAGCAAGTCCGACACCGCCAAGGCGAAGGTCGGTGATTGCATCAATGTCACCGACAGTTCGTCATCGGCCACCAAGTCCGAGCCGGTCGACTGCTCGTCGCCGCAGGCGGTTTACAAGGTATTCCAGACCGCGGACAAGAAGCTCGAATGCGCGGCCGAATACACCACCTACACCGAGGACCTGGTCAGTGGCGGCCAGGCCTACATGTGCCTCGCGCCGAACTTCAAGCAGGGCAGCTGCTACGCCGATGTCGGCACCAACCCGTACAAGTACGTCGACTGCTCCTCTTCCGAAGCCACCTTCAAGGTGGTGCAGCGCATCGACGGTCAGGCCGACGAATTGCAGTGTGGCGCCGACGCGACCAGCTTCGTGACCGTCCCGGACCCGAAGGTCACTTTCTGCCTCGGCGCAGCCAAGGGCTGATTACTCGAGTAGTGCGACCGACGCGATCCGGTGCAAGGTGAAATGCCGGATCGCGCCGGTTACCGGGTCCAGTGCGTCGAGCTGGCCGTTGCCGACCTTCAACGGTTCGACCACGCGCTGTGACGCGACGCCCTGGGCGTCGACATAACCGATATTGACCGACCGCCGCACCCGCGCCGCCAATTGCAGCAGCGCCAGGGTTGCGGCGGTACTGGTTCTGGTGCCGTCGGGGCGCACCGCCTGACCGTTGCGGGCGCTGGCGGCCCGGTCGCCCGCGCGCAGCTCCGCGACGAGCAGTGTCAGCTGTTCGGTGCTCGGCGGCGTCGGGCGATACGGCTGCCTGGCATGCGGACGCACCGCGATCCGCGCGCCGCGGGGGCGCAGATCGACAATCGTGCCCGCGGAATCCTCACCGGCCGGAGCGAATCCGGCCGCGCGCAACCGTTCGAGCAATTCGCCCAGCGGGGCCTGGGCGATGGCGACGGTGGGTGCGATGGCCCGCAACGCGAGTTCGCTCGCCACCGGCGAACTCAGCACCTGCGCGAGCAGTGCCGGATCGTCACTGCGGACGAACGACTGCGCCATACCGGCCCGTAGTTGGCCGTGTCTGCGCGCGACGTCATCGATCAGATAGGTCAGCGACTGCGGGATCGGTGTGCGGGAATGCGTGGTGAACAGCGTATGCAGTTCGGCCGCGGTCATCCCGGCATCGAGCGCACGTCGCACCGATGTGTCGCTGATCCGGTAAACCGTTGCCGCACCCGCGGATTCGATATCGGCCACGAGCGCTACCCGGCTCTGTAGCTCCGGCGTCAGCGGACCGGGCGCGATGACGGTCAGATCCGCTTGGACCAGCACATGATCGATGGGTTCGGGCAGCGCCGATTCCATCTCGGCCTCGGCATCGGATGCGCTGGTCGGCGAGGCGTGCAGCAAGGCTCGCGCCGGTGCGGCGAGCGCACCGCGTCCGATGAATCCGAGCGTCGCGGCCTCGTCCAGCGTGTGCTCGACCGCCTCGACGCGGAAGTGCCTGCGCCACCGCGGTTGCCGCCAGGCCAGTATTCGGCCGATATCGGTGGGGGCCAGTGCCGTGCCGGTCGGATATTCGGTGAGCAGATCGAGCATGGTGCGGCGGTCGCGCGGTGCGTGCGGGGTGCGCAGTTCGATCGACAATGCCGCCAGCGGTTTGTCATTGGCGTCGCGCATGCCGATCATCCACGGCATGCGGTCCAGGTCCAGCCAGGCCTGTGCCAGCGCCACCCAGCGGCGCGCGGGCGGTGCGTCCCGCCAGCCGTCGGCGGCCGGTGTCGGTGCCCAGAAGTCGTCGGTGGAGTCGAATTCCGGTGGCGGGTCCGGCATACCCTTCTCGACGAGTTTGGCCGCGGCGAGCAGTTCGACGAGCAGTCCGGCGCGCGCTTCGTCGATACCGGTCTGTTTGGTGATGCGGCGCAACTCCCGCACGCCCAGCCCACCCGCGCGCAACGCGGGCGCGGGCGCCTGGCCGAGCGCCTCCAGAATGTCGGCACAGTGCCGCAGTAGCTCGCCCACTTCGCCCGCCGCGACCGCATTCACTTCGGTGGGGCTGTGCTTCGTCGGTGTCGGCTCGGGCGGTTTCAGCGCGTGCGGATGGGTCACCGGCTCCCGGCGCAGCACCTGGCCGACGGTGACCGGGAGTTCAACCGTCTCCTCGTCGATCCAGTGCAGTAATCGGCGGCCGAGCAGTTGCTGGATCGGGCGGTCGGCCGGCGTGCCCGGAGCGGCGTCCCTGGTGCGTCCGCGCGGGCCCGTGGTGGCCAGCTTGTCCAGCAGCGCGCGTTCGGCGGGGGCGACGGCCGCGAGGGCCGCGATCACCTCGGGCTCGGTCAGGGCATCCGGAATTTCGGTGGTGCTGCCGATCGGCCACGGCAGTGCCTCGGCGGTGGCCGGGATCAGATGTAGGTCGTCACCGTCGTTCCAGACCAGTGCGCGATCGGATAGGCGGGCCAAGGCGGCATCGATTGCCGCGACCTTCACCCGATCTTTCAACTGCACGCGCAATGCCTTGCGACTCATCGGCGTTCCGCCCGAGCCCGTCGCCCGATGCACCGCAAGGGTTTCCACGATCGCGAACTCGAGTGTGTCCAGGTCATCGGTGGCACGCAGGACCGACGCGCGCTGCTCGGCGCGGGCCGCGAGCACCGCCATGGAGGAGGGCAGTGGCACGGCCAGATCGGGCCGGAGTTCGAGCAGGGCCACCAGCTGCGCATCGCTGCGGGCCGCGAGCCACCCGGCCAGGGATTCGGTCGCAGTCATCTCGTCCAGCCTACGATGCAGCGGATTTGTCTGCCGGGGCAGGAGCACGGGTATGCAGCGCGTTAGCATGTGGTCGTGGTGAACAAATCGAAGAAACCCTATGTCGACCATGGCTGGCCCTCGGTGGAGGACGGTGGCCATGCGGTCACCGAACTGTCGTCGACTCGTTCCGGTGGGCTCTCGCCGTTCGGTGAGGACACCGAGTTTCCGGTTCCGGCCGATCAGCTGCCGTACATGCACCCGAATACGGTGATCAACCGCTGAGCGGCACACCGCTCGGCACTAGGACGGAAAACCCGCGGATACGAAGAAGGTCCCCGCATCAATGATGCGGGGACCTTCTTCGTACGGTCTGCGTTGTGACGACTCAGGCGGGCAGCATGCCCTTGTTCGCCTCGTAGAAGCTCACAACTGCCGGGTCGAGCTGAGTGCCCTTGGCGGCATTGAAGAAATCGAGGGCTTCCTGCGGGATCTGCACACCCTGGCCCTGTACGACGGCGACGGCGCGGTCGATCGCGTCGAACACCTGCTGGCTCGGGTCGGCGACGGCCTGCTCCGGGGCAGCCGGGGCCGGGTTCCAGCGCGGGGTCTCGGTGGAGGAGGGGGCGGTGCGCGGGGTGGATCCGCTGCTCAGGCCGAGCGAGGACGAGCACGAGGGCCAGGCGCCCCAGCCCTGGCTGGCGAGGACCTTCTCGGCGACCGCGATCTGCTGTTCGCGGGTGGCCTGGTTGGCGGTCGCGGCGTACTCGCCGCCGCCGTGAGCATTCCAGGTGGAGGGGGAGAACTGCAGTCCGCCCTGGAAACCGTTGCCGGTGTTGATGCCCCAGTTGCCTCCGGCCTCGCACTGCGCGAGGCGATCCCAATCCTGGTCGGGTGCCGCGCTGGCGTTTCCAGCGAGAGCCACACCAGCGGTGCCGATGATCGCGCCGGTGACGGCGACCTTGGCTACGGTGCGCCCGGTGGAGGTTGGCTTGCGATGGCGTCCACTCATATCGGGTTCTTCTGCCTCTCGTACGCATCTGCACGTGGTTCGGACTGAGAGGTCGTCCGTCCCGCCCCCACCCCTGCTTCCGTTGGGGTCCGGTACCCGCGGGGTGAGGTTTGATGCGGCGGGCCGGTGGTTGCCGGTTGTCCCGGCTGGGTAAGACGGTACGACGATCGGCGCGAAAAATCACTATTTGGTAACCGGCGGGTCTGCGCGGGTCTCGGACCGGTATCGATTGCGGCGGACAAGCTTCCGCGCAGCTGAGAGATGGTGCGGGCGGGCTGGTCGCGGGGAAGGGCCGCTCCGTTATCGCGCCGTGATGTGACGAGGATCACACTGGCGGTTCGGTAACGATTAGCAGGGGTAACCGGTCTACCGCGATCGTCGGCCGGACCACAGTGCGAAGACGATCGCACAGAGGAAGCCGAGCGGCGCCAACATCGCCAGCAGATACAGCCACAGGCCCGGGTCGGAATCACTGAGGACCGGCGTCAGAAATATGGCGACGATCGCAAGCAAGCCGATCGCGAACAGACCGAGTGCCACGTACAGCAACCGGTCGCCGGCGCGGCGCGGTGAGCGGCTCGGAGGCGGTGGCGCGGATGGGTTCGTCACTGCTCGACCGTAAAACTGATGTGCTTGCGTTATTCGCACCGGGGTAGACTCGGTGACAATCGCGTCCTGCACAGCTGTGGGGCGCGTTCTTTTCGCAAACTGACAGGAGCTGTCCGAGGCGGTATGCCGGACGAGCACCTGGGCAGACGGACGCGCTCGGGCCAGTGCTGCCCGAGTTTCGATGATGAACGGGTGAGTGCAGTGCCGACCGGCAGGGTGAAGTGGTACGACGTCGAAAAGGGCTTCGGCTTCCTTTCCCAGGACGAGGGTGAGGATGTCTATGTCCGTTCGTCCGCGCTGCCCGACGGCGTCGATGGGCTCAAGCCCGGTCAGCGTGTCGAATTCGGCATGGCCGCCGGTCGCCGTGGGCCGCAGGCGCTGAGTCTGAAGGTGCTCGAATCGCCGCCCTCGGTCCGTCAGGGCCACGAGCGCGATCGCGGTGCGCACAAGGAACCGGCCGCGCGCAAGCACACGCCGGACGAGCTGCACGGGATGGTCGAGGACATGATCACCCTGCTCGAGGCGAAGGTGCAGCCGGATCTGCGCAAGGGTAGGTACCCGGATCGCAAGACCGCGCAGCGCATTTCGGAAGTGGTGCGGGCGGTCGCGCGCGAACTCGATCACTGACGTTCGCGGATAACGAATTACGCGCGCTGCCCGGCCTACCGGGCAGCGCGCGAATCGTTTTCGGACCGACCGTTTCGAGCGACCTGCAAGCAGTCGCTGCCGACCGTTTCGAGCGACCTGCAAGCAGTCGCTGCCGACCGTTTCGAGCGACCTGCAAGCAGTCGCTGCCGACCGTTTCGAGCGACCTGCAAGCAG
>NZ_JBITMA010000011.1:149302-248870 GCF_044465765.1 Nocardia sp. NPDC049526
AGTCGCTACCGACCCTTTCGAGCGACCTGCAAGCAGTCGCTACGACGAGGTACTGATCGACCAGGCCGCGTGCGGCACGTAGAACTCGCGGCCGGTCTCGTCGCGCGCGAGGATCGGCAGCTGCAATTCGATACCGACGAGCCGCAATTCGGGCTCCGGCTTCGAATCGATGGTGACGGCGAGTGCGCCCTCGGGATAGTCGTTGCGGCTCACCACCCGGTCCACCTTCTCGCCGGTGGGCATGGCGTAGACCAGTTGCGCCAGCCAGGGCGCGTCGGCGATCTTCTTCGGCAGGGACAGCTGCAGCGGGTATCCGGCTGGGACGTCCAGGGTTACGGTCTCGCCGTACTTGCAGTCCTCCATTTTCACTGTGCAGTACAGGAATGGGGACACCGTGACGGTCTTGCCGTGGGCGTATGCGGTGACCGTCGGGTCGGGGTGGTCCGCATTGCGGACGAACACCGCCAACACGCCGACGAAGGCGACGGTGAACACCAGTAGGGCCGCCACGCATAGCGCGACGACGGTGCGGGTACTCGGCTTGCTCACGACTGCGCCTCGCTGGCGCTCGGCTCCGTCGCGAGCAAAGCTGCTGTGTCTTTGGTTCGTTCGCTGCGCTCACTCACAGATCGGGTCTCCTGTGCCTCTTTGCATGTGCTTAGTGTCGCTACCGCGCTCCTTGCCGCGTTGGGCGGCTCGGTCGGCGTCGGCGTGTCGGGTTGTCGCGAACTCCTGCTCGGCATGTTCGGGGCGATGGCCGCCGAGGCCGGGCAGCAGGGAGTGGCCGCGGTCGCTGATGAAGGTCTGCAGCAGCCCGAACAGCAGGACCGCGGAGATGAACGCGAAACCCTGCCAGTAGGTGGTCGGCATCAGCACGCCCGCCGCGCCGCCGAGAACCCAGCTGAGCTGCAGTACGGTCTCGGACCGGCCGAAGCCGGACGCGATCGATTCCGGAGGCAGATCGTCCTGGATGGAGGCGTCCAGCGATACCTTCGCCAGCGCGCTCGCACCCGCCGCGACCAGGGTGGCCAATGCGGCGCCGAGCAGATTGTCGAGGAAGACCGCGAGCAGGGCGACCGCGCAGCAGGCCGCGGTGCAGCCCAGCACGATCAGTGACGGCTTGCCGAGTTTGATCCGGGCACCGGTCGCATTGCCGACGAAATTGCCGATCGCCGCGGCCACGCCGACCACGCCGAGCATGGCGGCCTGCTGCCAGCCGCCGTGTTCGGTCGCCTTGGCGACGAAGGCCACATAGAACGTCAGGAAGCCGGTCAAGACTCGAATGGCGCTGTTGCCCCACAGTCCGGTCACGACCGCACGGCCCAGCGGCTGCCTGCGCTTGCGCGGCGGAACCGTGGCTTCGGTTGCCGGACTGAACACTTCGGTTTTCGCGTGATAGCTGAGGGTCGCCGGAACCTCGCCCTCGGTGACCTCGACCCAACGCGGGATGCGCAGGCTCAGGAAAGTTCCCGCGATCGCGATCGCGGCGGCCAGCACCAGTGCGCCATTGGAGCCGGCGATCGCGGCGGCGAGTGCGGCGACCGCGCCCGCGCCGATGGTGCCGCCGACCAGACCGAACACGGTGAGCCGAGAGTTGGTGCGCACCAAGTCGATATCGGGTGGCAGCACACGCGGCGTCACCGCGCTCTTGAGCACCGAGAACGATTTACTGCCGATCATCATGCACAGGGCGAGCGGATACAGCGCCCAGCTGTCGAAGGCGATGATCAGCACCACCGCGACCACCACGCGCAGGGCGAAGGAGGTGGCGAGTGCGAGGCGGCGTCCGCGCTGTAGTCGGTCCAGCATCGGTCCGATGAGCGGGGCGATCACCGCGAACGGGGCGATGGTGATCAACAGGTACAGCGCGACTTTGGTTTTGCTCTCCGCGGTCGCGCTGGCGAAGAACAGTGTGTTGGCCAGGGCCACCGCGATCGCGGCGTCGAGGGCGAAGTTCGCCATGGTGGCGTAGGTCAGCGCGGTGAGGCCGGATTTGTCGGCGCCGTCGGCCTTGGCGGCGCGCTGGAAGGTGGCGACGCCGCGGGAGGTGAGTTCACGGCCGCGCATGGCGGCGACCCGGGTGACGGTCAGCTTGCGAGGAACGCGCTGGGGCTCGGCCGGAATTTCGGGCTCCGGCGGCGGGTCTGCCGGCTTCGCGGATCCGCCGGGCAGCGGCTTGGTCGGCGGTGGTTCGCGACGTTGCAGTGGTTCGGGTGGCAGGGGCGGCAGCGGGGACCGACGAGGGGTGTGGGGTGGCGGGTAGCGGTCGTAACCGGGGTGACGCTGGATCGGTGGGGACTCCTCGCCATCCCACGGACCACGGTCGGAACCGGAGGGATCGCGGGGAGTAGTCACAACCTCAATTCTGTCGTACATCGGCGACTTGGGTTCAATTGCCGCTCCAAGCCGTCCGGAAAGGTGACCCCGCTTGCTCAGTCCGGTACGAATCGGACCTCGAAGATGGTCGGCCAGTATTTGCCGGTGATCAGGAAGCGGTCCGTGCCGGGCAGTTGAGCGATGCCGTTGAGCACATCGGTGCCCGCGCGCACGGTCGCCGGAAGCAGTCCGCTCGCGTCGATGACCGCGAGAACACGGCCGGTTTCGGGATCGATGTGCAGGATCTCGTCGGTGGGATAGGCATTCGCGTAGACGGAACCGTCGGCGGCGCAATCGAGTTCGTTGAGGTGGGCGCGGTTTCGGGTGGTGAGGGTTACCGTGCCGGTCGCGGCGAAGGTGACCGGATCGCGGAAGGTGAGGGTGTCGGTGCCGTTGCTCATCACCAATTTGCCCGCGCGGGTGCACAGACCCCAGCCCTCGCCGTCGTAGGACGCCCGCGTGCGTTCGGTCAGTGTCGCCGGATCGCGGGCGATCGCGACCCGGTCCTTCCAGGTGAGCTGCCAGAGGGTGGCACCGGCATTGGTGACGCCCTCGCCGAAGTAGGGCGCGGGCAGCTCGACTCTGGTCAGTTCGTCGCCGGTCGTCAGATCGGTGGCGCGCACGCCCGACGCGCCCGGCATGCCGGTGGCTTCGTAGAGCACGTTGCCGACCACTTCCAGACCCTCGGTAAACGCCCGTGGATCGTGCGGACGGGTGCCGACCACCTCGATATGCAGTCGTGGCGGATCGTCGCCGGAGCCGCCACACCCGGTGATTCCGAGCAGGCTGACCAGGACAACGACGGCCAACGAACGCCGATTGCGCTCCATACGGCAAAATGTAGGCCGTGAGCGCAGTATCTGTTTCGCAGTCCGGCATGCGGCCGATCCTTGCCGATGCCGTCGACGTGGCCCGTCGTGCGCTCCTGGAGCTGGAGCCGGCCGGGGTCGGCGCGCATATCGGTGTCACCGCCGAGGACGAGGCCGCGGCAACCCACCGGTTCGAGGCCACCCTGCCCGGTTACCGCGGCTGGCAGTGGGCGGTCGTGGTGGCGGCCCCGCCGGACGCGCAGTACGCGACGGTGAGCGAATCGGCGCTGCTGCCCGGTCCGGACGCGCTGGTCGCACCCGATTTCGTCCCGTGGGAGCAGCGCATCCGCCCTGGCGATCTGGCGCCCGGCGACCTGCTCGCCTCGCCCGCTGATGATCCGCGGCTGGTGCCCGGCTACGTCGCGAGCGGCGATCCGGCCGTCGACGAGGTTGCGCTGGAAGTCGGCCTGGGCCGCACCAAGGTGCTCAGCCGCGAGGGCCGCGAAGAAGCGGCCGAACGCTGGTACTCCGAATACGGCCCCGAAACCGATATGGCCAAGGCCGCCCCCTCCACCTGCGGCCGCTGCGGCTTCTACCTTCCCCTCGCCGGCGCCCTCCGCTCCGCCTTCGGCGTCTGCGGCAACGCCATGGGTGCCGACGGCCACGTCGTCCACGCCGAATACGGCTGCGGCGCGCACTCCGACGTAGAGTTCCCCACGGGCGGGGGATCGCCGCTGTACGAGGCGTATGACGACGCGGCTTTCGATGTGATCCCGGTTGAGGCGTCGCGCAAGCCCGCTGCACCGGACGCGGGGGCCGGCGCCGAGAGTGCCCCGGGGACAAGCGATGCCGCGATTGCCGCCGAACCGACCACGGTCGAGCCGAGCGATCATGTCGCATCCGATACTGCCGCCGAGCCGAGCGAGGCGGCATCGGGCGATGCTACGGCTGAGTCGCCCAGCGCGGTGGAGTCGACCGCTCTCCCGTCGGATGATGTCGTGGCTGAGCCGAATGCTGCGGTCGCGCACGATGTCTCCGCGGGTGGCGCAGGCAACGAGCCAAATGTCGAGGCCGCTGAAGGCCGGACCGGTGATGTCGCTGATTCGACTGCTGTCGACGTTGCTGCCTCGGGTGATGTCGCGGCCGAGTCGCGCAGCTCGGTCGAGTCGGACGCTGCGCACCTGCCGGGCGAAGTTGCGGCAGAGTCGAGCACCTCGGGTGAGCCCGATGTCGTCGCCCGGGGAGTGGCCGACATGTCCAGTGCCGCAGCCACATTCAGCCCTGTTGCTGACGTGGTCGCTGAGCCGGGCGCGTTGGTCGAGCCTACTGGCGCGTCCGATGCGGCCCGTGAGTCGATCGGCGGAACGGCGCCCGGCGCGGATGCGGAGGAAGGCCCGGTTGGATCGACGACGGGTGCATCCACCAGTCGCGAGACCGAGTCGAACGGTGCGGCTGCCGAGAGCGTGGCTGGCCCCGGCGCCACGACGACAGCGGGCTCGGCAAGCGTCCCCACTTCGGTAGATCCGAGCGCCGAAGCTGCTGTGTCGCAGCGGGAGTCGAGTGCCGAGCTGGCGTCCGGTGCAACCGCAGGGAGCGGCGAGGTAGTTCCCGAGGCAGTGCCGAGTGGCGCAGAAGGCGACACCGCCGCAGTTGGGCCGAGTGCTGAAGTGAGCGTGTCGCAGCCGGAGTCGGGTGGCGGCGCAGCGGCCAGTTCCGTCGTGGTTGAGCCGGGTGTCGAAGCTGCTGTGCCGCAGCCGGAATCGGATGCTGGCTTCGAGACCGGGGCTACCGAGGTGGGTGATGCTGCCGGTGCGGCGATCTGCGGGGCGTCGGCCATCGGTGCAGAAGATGGCGTCGCGGCGGGCGAGTCGAGCGTCGACGAGGCTGTGTCCGAAGCTTCGGGTGCGGCTCTGGCATCGGACGTCGACCACGTGGCTGAGTCGGTCGTCGATGCGGCGGTCGAAGCTGAGGCCGTGGTGACTGAACCGGGCATCGCAGCTGCTGAGGCGCAGCCGGAATCGGATGCAGACGCGAGCGGTCCGGCGGCAGGCTTCGCAGGTGAAGCTGAAGTAGCAGGTAGCGAAGCTTCCTCCGTTCACGGCGAGGCGGCCGACGCTCACGCCGTGAGTGCGGACGCTGATAGTGGCGCTGTCGATGCTGACGCCGGGACAGCGGGTGCTGATGGCGAGGCAGCCACCGCAGGTAGTGCGAGTGCGGATATCGACGGTGGCGTTGCCCGCGTTGACAGCGAGACCGCGGGTGCTGATGGCATGGCCGCTGATGCTGACGCTGACGCTGATGGTGCGGATGTGGATATCGACGGTGGCGTTGGCAGCGAGACTGCGGGTGCTGATGGCATGGCCGCTGATGCTGATGCTGATGGTGCGGATGCGGATATCGACGGTTCCGTTGCCCGCGTTGACAGCGAAACCGCGGGTGCTGATGGCATGGCCGCTGACGCTGGTGGTGCGGATGCGGATATCGACGGTGGCGTTGCCCGCGTTGACAGCGAGACCGCGGGCGTTGATGGTGAGGACACCGGCGCTGACAGTGCGACTGCGGACTCTGATGGCGGGGCCTCTGCTGTTCGTGGCGAGGTGGCCGATGCTGACGGTGCCGCGGGTGCCGATGGTGAAGCTACTGACAGTGCGGGTGGGAGTGGGCCCGGGGCTGCGGCTCGGCCGGAGTTCGGGTCATCGCTGCAGGGGTGAGCGCGGTATCGGCGGCGGACCCTTTCGAGACGGCGCGGCTGCGCGCGGGGGTTCTTGCCGCTTGGCGTGATTCGCCCACTCGGTTGCGGGAGGATGCCGCGACCGAGGCGGATCTGGTGCGGGCGGGGTATCGGGATCGGCTGCTGACCGAATTGGCGCAGAATGCCGCGGATGCGGCAGCCAAGGCCGGTGTCGCGGGCCGAGTGATGGTGCGTCTCGTCGATGGCGCCGTGCACATTTCGAATACCGGTGCACCGCTGGATCTTTCGGGCGTGCACGCGCTGACCGCACTGCGTGCTTCCGGCAAGGCGGATCCGGCCGCGAGCGTCGGCCGCTTCGGTGTCGGCTTCACCGCCGTACGCACGGTAAGCGACGAGATCGAGGTCCGATCGACCACCGGCTCCATCCGGTTCTCCCACGATCTGACCTGGAAAGCCCTGCGTGACAACGCGATCACCGTCCCGGACCCGGCCGAAACCTTCACCCCACCCGTCCTTCGCCTGGCCTGGCCGACCGATGCCTCCCCGCCGCCAGACGCAGAAACCGAGATCGTCCTGCGCCTGCGGTCGGACGTCGACCCCCAATCCCTACTGGCCGCAATGCGCGCCGAAGCCGTCGACCTGCTCCTGGAACTGCCCGCCCTACAGAGCATCCGAATCGGCGACGACGAGATCACCAGCACGGTCACCGATCTGCCCATTGAAGGTCCGCACCAGCGCGAGCACGAAGATCCCCACCCCGCACACGGCCGCGAGGATTTCGGTGGCGCTTTGCATCCGCACAGTCGACAAGGCGTGCCGGACGGCAGTGGTGACACCCTCGCGAACCCAACTGGCGGCCATACGGACCCGAGCAGTGGCTATGCGGATCCCAGTCGCGGGCAGGTGGACTTCAGTGGCGGTAATGCGGACCCGATCCGCAGCCACGCGGATCCGACTCTCGGGCATGTGGATCCGGCGCGCGGGGGTGCCGACCCGAGCGACGGGCGCGCGTACCCGAGCGGCGGGCACGCGGATCGAAGTGACGGGCACGCGGATCGAAGTGACGGGCACGCGGACCTGATCGGGCCGCACGATACCCACGACGCCGAATTCGACGGCACCGATGTAGATCTGAGCACCGGCCGATCCGCAGGGCTCAGGGAACTGCGCATCGATGGCCCCGGCTCGGAGCGACGGGTTTGGTGGGAGTACCGGACGGCCCGGGCGCGCTGGTTGCTGCCGCTGCGGGATGGCAGGCCGGTGTCCGCTGCGCATGATGTGCTGCGCGCGCCAACGCGATCCGACGAGGAGCTGTCGCTACCAGCTCTCCTGATAGCCGACATACCGATGCAGCCGGACCGCCGACGCGTCCTCCCGGGTGCTCGCCTCGCCGAATTCGCACAGGGTTATGCCGATTTCGCCCACGCACTCCCGCCGCGCGATCGCCTCGTCCTGGTTCCCACCCCGGGCTTCGCGCGCAGCGAGGCCGACGGCATCCTGCGCGAGGCACTGATCCGCGAACTGCAGACCCACCCCTGGCTCCCGGTCGTCACCGCCCGCTCGAAAACATCTGGCGAAACCGCCGCGCGGTCGGCCTCGGCCGATACCCGATCAGCCGTTGCGGACCAAGCCTTTTCGGTGCGCACCGCCGCTGCAAGCGATGCCGAGCACGGTGGTTCGGTCGGCACCGACCCGTGGACCGCCGCAGACCTTCCCGGCGATGCGCGATCGTCCGCGCCCCAGACAAGACATGACGCAACGGCAGTACCTTTGCGAGCGAGCGCATTCACCGGCCTGAGCTGGGAATTGGCCGACCTGCTCGATGATATCGTCGGACCACTGGTAGTACCCGAGTTGTCAGGACGCGCACATGGCGATGCCTTGGGTGTGCTGGATGTGCACAGACTGGGACTTGCTCGGCTGGCGGAACTTTCGGCCGGGCTCGAGCGGTCCCCGAAGTGGTGGCAGTCGCTGTACGCGGCGTTGGAGCCATACGTTGTCGATCCGTTGGCCGCTGAAGAGCTCGGCGCGCTCGCGGTACCGCTGGCGGACGGCCGACTGGTAACCGGCCCGCGCACAGTGGTTTTGGATGACCAGCTCGATGTCGCCATACCGGTGCACTGGGCGCGTCTGGTGCACCCCGGGGCAGTACATCCACTCCTCGCGCGACTCGGCGCACGTTCGGCCACCGCCGAGGATCTGCTGAGCGATCCCGGATTGCGCGCGGAACTGGAAGACCGGCCGGGCGATCCCGACACCACCGACGCCGTGCTGCGGCTCGCCGCACATGCCGATCCGTCGGCACTCCCATCTTGGCTCGGCCTCCTCGAATTACCCGACACTACTGGGGAATTGCTTCCCGCCGACGAATTGCTGCTCCCCGACGCACCGCTGAGCACATTGCTGGTGCCGGATTCGCCGTTCGGCACTGTCGCAACGGATCCGGTGGACCGCTACGGCGCCGAGGCGCTGCGTGCGGTAGGCGTCGGCTGGGATTTCAGCATTGTCGTCGAAACCGATCCCACCGGCCCCGACCATCACCTGGACGACGAGGAGCGCTGGTGGTCGGGCCTGCCCGAGGATCCGCCGGAACTGGCCGCCGTCCGCGACCTGGACCTCGTCGACGAGTCATGCTGGCCAGCGGCGTTGCGGCAGTTGGCATCCAGTCCGCGCACCCGCACACTGCTCACCGATCCCGATGGCTACACGGCTTGGTGGTTGCGCAGACATGCGCGCATCAATGGCATTCCCCTGGGCTTGCTCCGCCACCCCGCCGATACCGAATTCGCGGGCCTGCTCCCCGAACTCGAACTTTCCGACCTGGACTCCGAAGCCGTGCGCGCGGTCCTGGCGAATCCGAATGCCATCACCCAGGAACTGGCCGACGCGCTGCTGGACGCCCTGGCCGACCCATCGAAAACCCCTACACCCGAGGTGGTTTCCCGAACCCACGCCCGCCTCGCCGCCGCCGTGGATCACCTCGACCTGACCGAACTCGAGCTCCCCGAGCGCGTGCGCGCCCTGTCCTCGGCAGTCGTCGACCCAGACGACGCCTGGGTACTCGACCAGCCGTGGTTCGGCCTCGCCGTTCCCGCGGATCACCTGGTAGCAGGCGATACGGCCACGGCGCCGGCCCTCGCGACCTTGCTCGATCTCCCCATGGTGTCCAATGTGATCACCGCCGAGGTGACGAGCCAGGGCCGCCACACCACGTGGTCCGCCGAACCGCTGGGAATCGTTCTTCGCCAACTGTTCACTCTGCCCGATGAACAAGGCGACCTGGTGCTTCACGACGATCTCCGGATCCGCCTACGCGGCGCCCTGGAAGCCACTGTATCCGTCCCCTGGTGGCGCGACGGCACAACCACGCACATCCGAACCCCGCAGCACCCGGCCTGACTGCAGCTACGGGCCCATAGCTACACAGCCGAATTACACCGCGTAGTTCGCAACCATCTCGCTGAGCAGATCCAGTTGCCCGCGCACGCTTTCGCTGTCGTTGTCGACCAACCAGCGCAACACGACACCGTCGATCACATTCAAGGTGAAGCGGCTCAGCGTCGGCACCGGCACGGACCACCGGCAACCGGTGGCATCACGCGCATGGTCGAGGATATCGGCGACCGTGGTGTCGTTGAATGCGTACTGTTCGCGCGCTATCGCGAGTTTCGCGGGAGTCGATTCCCCTTCGCGTAGCGCATATGTCGTGGTTTCGTATGTGAGCAGTTGTCGTTCGGGTGTGGCTTCAATGTTCAGCCACATCAGTTCGAGTCCGGCGCGCACCAATTTTTGAAGCGCTTCTTTTCCACTTCCGACGTCTTGCCAAACTGTTTCGTTGGCGTCGACGGAATCGCGTAATTCCATCGACAACGCCTTGACCAGCTCGGTCATCAGCGCGTCCTTGTTTTCGAAACAGTAATGCACCACACCGAGCGAAACGCCAGCTGCCTGAGCGACATCGCGCGTTGTCACGCCCGCGACGCCCTTTTTCTCGGCAAGGCCGATGGCTGCCTCGATAAGGTGGGCCCGTCGTTCTTCGACGCTCAATCGGGAGGACACCCAAGGGAGTTAAGTCCGCAACTCCGCCACAGTCAATTCGCAGGGCCGAAAATCTCGACTGGACGATTGTCCAGTTGTGTGGTTCGCTTCAGCACGGGATCGAAGGGAGACGCGTATGCCGGTGTCACGCAGAACGGTGCTGGCCCGAACCGCGGCAGGTTCCGCCGCGCTCGCGACAGTGGTCACGGTGCCAGGTGTGACTTCGGCGCTCGGCGCACCGGCCGCCGCGGCTCCCGAATCGGGTGGCTACCTCATCGGACTCGGGCTTTCCGATATCACCGGTCCGGCCGCCGAATGCGGAATGATGGGCTATTCGCAGTTCGAGCAGCAGACGGCGGGCATCCATCTGCGCCCGCGTGCTCGCGCATTCATCATCGACAGTGGTGCGCGCCGAATCGTGTTCGCAGTCGCGGAGAACGGCATGATTTTCCAGTCCGTGCATCGCGGCGTCATGCTCGAACTCGCCCGCCGCTTCGGTGATCTGTACACCGAACAGAACGTCACGCTCACCTCGACGCATTCGCATGCGACCTGTGGCGGCTCCAGCAACGATTACGCGTACAACCTGTCGATTCTGGGTTTTCAACAGCAGGTATACGACGCCGAGGTGAACGGCATCGTGGAGGCGATCGCCGCCGCGCACGCCGATCTCGGACCGGGCACGCTTTTGCTGGGTCGCGCCGAACTGCACGACGCGAGCGTCAACCGATCACGAGTTGCCTTCGAACGCAATCCGGATGCGGATAAACAGCACTTCCCGAATGCCATCGACCCGGCGGTCACCGCACTGTCATTCGTCAAGGGCGGCAAACAAGCCGGCGCAATCACCTGGTTCGCCACGCACAACACGTCGATGACCAACCAGAACCGGCTGATCAGTGCGGATAACAAGGGTTACGCCTCGTTCTCGTATGAACACACCGAGCACGGGGTTCGCTATCTCGATGGCCCGGCCGATTTCGTCGCCGCGTTCGCGCAGACCAACGCGGGGGATATGTCCCCGAATCTCGATCTGCAACCCGGTTCGGGACCGACCGAGAACGAGTTCGAGAACACTCGCATCATCGGTGAGCGTCAGTACCGCGCGTCGAAAACCGCATTGTCGGGCGCGCAGTCCATCAGCGGTCCGGTCGATTCGATGCTCTGTTATATCGACCTGGCCGATACCGCCGTCGACGGCAGATTCACACCTGACGGTCAACCGCGCCACACCGCGCCCGCCGCCGCGGGCGTCTCGCTCATCGCGGGCAGCGTCGAGGATGGTCCCGGATTGCCAGGCATTCCGATCCCCGAGGGGGTGCGCAATCCGTTCATTGACGCGCTCGGTGATCCGCGCCGGCCCGCACCGTCCTGGCTGGCAGATGCGCAAGCGCCCAAGGCGATCATCGCGCCGCTCGGGCTGTTGCCGCCGGTGCCGTGGGTGCCGAATGTGGTGCCGATCCAGATCGTTCGGATCGGCGAGCTCTACTTGGCCTGCGGCGGTGGCGAATTCACCATCGTCGCCGGACTGCGCATCCGTCGAGCTGTTGCCGCTGCGCTCGGCGTTCCGCTGGAGCAGGTGTTGATGCAGGGCTACGCGAACGCGTACCACGAATACGTCACCACTCCCGAGGAGTACGACTCCCAGCAGTACGAGGGCGGCTCAACCCTCTTCGGCCGCTACACCTTGCCTGCCTACCAGCAGGAGTTCAACCGTCTGGCAACGGCTTTCGCCGCCCGTCAGCAGGTTCCGCGCGGTCCTGCGCCGCGCGACATATCCAACCTGCAGCCGAATTTCCAACCCGCACCCGGCCCGGACACCACACCACTGGGTCGTGGATTCGGCGATGTCCTGACCCAGCCCGCCGCTTCGTATGCGCTCGGCACTCAGGTCGCCGTCGAATTCGTCTCCGCCCACCCCAAACACAACCCCCGCCGCAATGGCACCTTCCTGGAAGTGCAGCGCCGCAACGCGTCCGGCGACTGGGTCCGCGTCGCCAACGAGGGTGAATGGGCCGTCCGCTTCTACTGGAGCAAGCGTGGACCGGCCGAATCCGTAGCCCGCTTCACCTGGGACATCCCGACGGACGCCAGCTCCGGCACCTACCGCATGCAACACTTCGCCGACAGTCTGAGCCCGGACGGCACCCTGCACCCCTTCACCGGGATCACCAACGAGTTCGAAGTGAGCTGAGGCGGGCGGTCAAAGTCCGGTTTGCGCGCCTTTGTCGCCGCGGCGGGCGCCCCGGCGCTGGATCGCGAAGATCGTGTAGCCGAGCAGGCCGACGGCCATACCCATCAGACACACCGGGCGGGCGGATTCCCAGCGGTCGCTGGTCCACACGACGACGGTGGCGATCAGCCAGAGGGCGCTGCCGACCGCGAGGACCGGCCGTGGATCGGTGAAGCGCGGCGGGATCTGCGGGACATTCCGGGTCACGGCCGTGCCTCGCCGGCACTCGGCTCCGCTGCGAACCAGGGTGCTGTGTCTTTGGTTCTCTCGCTACGCTCGATCACGATCACAGCGTAGCTGCGGGAAGAGGCGGTCACCGGCCAGCGTGTCCCGTATCGTTCTGCTCTGTGACAACGCCATCGGATGTTCGAGCTCTCGCCGGTGAGCTGTCGCTCGCGGTGGTGCGCTTGACGCGACATCTGCGGGGGCGGCGCGCCGACGCGCAGATTTCGCTGACGCAGCTCTCCGCACTCGCCACCTTGCATCGAGAAGGGGCGATGACACCGGGCGCGTTGGCCGCCAAGGAGCGCGTACAGCCGCCTTCGATGACGCGCGTGATCGCCTCGCTCTCCGATCTGGAATTGGTGGAGCGCAAGCCGCATCCGACCGATGGCCGGCAGATCATCGTGTCGCTCTCGGATGCGGGTCGCGCACTGATCGCCGACGAAACCAGCGCCCGCGAAGCCTGGATGACCGAACAGCTCTCCACCCTCACCGACGAACAACTGGTCGTGCTGACGCGTGCCGTCGGCATCATGAAACAACTCGTCGACGACTCGGAGTAACCGAACCCATCCCGGGCCCTGGTTGCTAGCGAGGTACGTAACCACCGCGGGCGTATTGGGCGCCGAATGGCTGGTCGCTGTCCACGATTTCGCGGCCGAGGGGGAACAGGGAGATCGGGATGAGTTTGAGGTTCGCCCAGCCGAAGGGGATGCCGATGATCGAGATGAACAGGGGGATGCTGGTGAGCAGGTGGCCGAGCGCCAGCCACCAACCGGCGACGATGAACCAGATGATGTTGCCGATCATCGAACCGACCCCCGCGGAAGGCTTTTCGACCGTGGTGCGTCCGAACGGCCAGAGCACATAGGTCGCGATCCGGAACGAAGCGATACCCCACGGGATCGTGATGATCAGAACGCAGCAGATGATGCCCGCGACAATGTAGCCGAGCGCCATCCAGAACCCCACGAATACGAGCCACAGGATATTGAGCACCAGCTGAATCGGCTTCATGAATCCAGCATGCCAGCCCACCCCGCCTCCGGACATCACTCCGGAGTACGAGGTCGGCTCAGGGATATCCCCAATCAGCGAAATCAGCGCCCTGACCAGCTGCCTCGCCGCAGAACGGCGGTCATCACGGATTCGGCCGCGCGGAACTGCTCGGTTCGGCAAACGCAGGCCCGCTCGGGCCTAGAGGCAGCCCGGCTCGCGGAGAAGGTCCGAAACTGCAGGTGGTCGACCCGAGGCCGGGCTCACACATTCAGCTCGACCCGAGAACCGGTCGTGCGGCGGAGACGACCCAGCTCCGCGGGAGCAGACCGGCTGGCGGACCAGCCCAATTCGGCCGGACTCGGCTGGCCCAACAGAGACAGCCCAGCTCAGAAGAACCAGCCGAGCACCGCGTCTCGTTCCGCCCCGAACGCTTCGTCGAGGGCACGTAGTTGCGAGGCGTCCTTGGCTTGCAGGCGGTTGGCGCCTGCGAAGACGCGGGCCGGGTAGGCGCCGAGGTACATGGAGGCCAGGACGTCGATGCCGAGTTCGAAGTCGGGTGGGCGGGTGGTGGGTGTGCATTCGGCGATGCCGTCGCGCACCGTGAGCGCGAAGGTGCCGCCTGCGTTGCGGAACGGATCCTGCACTGCGAGAACGATATCGAGGTCACGCAGGTATGAGCGAGCGGCCAACGCCGCAGGAACATCCATGAGCCGCAACCACAAATCGTCGAAGCGCGCCTTCGTGCGCACCTGCCGGAGATCGGTGAGCAGATACGGGAGCGGATCGTTGTCGGTGATCGCCGCCTCGACGTGACTGCACAGCTCCAACCCGAATAGCGCCCGCCACAACGCGATTTGCGCTTCCGGGGTCACCGCGCGCATCTCCTCGACCACCGCAGACTTGCCTTGTTCGCGACGGTGGTAGCGATACAGCACGTAACCGTCCGGGTGCAGGAATGCGAAGAGTTCGGTGCCGCCGTCGCGGAACGCGGGCGAATCGGACAGGTCCATCTGCCAGCGGGGCTCGGGACGTGCCTGCGCACCGGGCACCAGCCGCCGCCAGCGGTCGTAGATAGCGCGTAACTGCTCGCCCGCATCGGCCATGGTGCTGAGCACCACGCCGCCTGGATCGGGTGCGGACGGTAGGAATTCGACGAACCGCCGGTCGATCGAGACCGCATTCTGCCGAATCGTCGGCCCGTACCCGAACCGGCCGTAGATGGCGCCCTGACTCGCGGTGAAGATGGTCAACGCGAGTCCGTCCGCCTCGGTGCGCCGATGCTGTTCGGTGTAGATAGCCCGCAGAATTCCGCGCCTTCGGTGCGTCGGCGCGACTCCGACCCCGGCGATTCCACAAGCCTCGACCGTGCGTTCGCCGGGCACCGTCAGCGTCATCCGAGTGGACCTGGCATGTCCGACGACACGCCCGTCATCGATCGCGACGATCGCCTCCTCGGTCGGAAAGACCTGCGCCCGCAATTGCGCATACTCCGGTTCGCCGCGCATCCCGAATACGGTGTCGCCGAGCAACTCGATGGCGGCCACGTCATCCTCGGTGGCCGACCGAATGGTGATGCCGGGTATCAGCGTCATCCCTCGACGATCGCACGCCACCCGACCCGCCCGCACCCGAATTACCGCCCTCTCGGAGTTCCCGCAGAAGCTCCGAATACTTCGCATACCGACTTGCCGCGCGACTCACCGACGTCTGAGCGCAAAGGTCTGCGGCACCGGTGTTCGTGGGGCTGTCGGCAAACGGCAGGATGTAGCGGTGGCTGATGTGATCGATATCGACGATCCTGCTGATCCGCGGGTCGATGACTTTCGCGATCTGAAGTCGGCGGATCGGCGGCCGGATCTGCCGGGGCGCAAGGGGTTGGTGATCGCCGAGGGGGTGGTTGTCGTCCAGCGGATGTTGGATTCGCGGTTTCGACCGAGTGCGCTGCTCGGGGTGGAGAAGCGACGGGTGGAACTCGCGGAGGATCTGGCGCGGATCGATGTGCCGTACTACCAGGCGAGTGCCGAGGTGATGGCAGAGGTTGTCGGGTTTCATCTCAATCGCGGGGTGCTCGCGGTGGCGCGCAGGCCCGCGGAATCGACCGTGGACGACGTCCTCGAGCGGGCCCGCACGGTCGCGGTGTTGGAGGGCGTGAACGATCACGAGAATCTGGGCTCGATGTTCCGGAATGCGGCCGGACTGGGCGTCGATGCGATTCTGTTCGGCGATCGGTGCGCCGATCCGCTGTATCGGCGTGCGGTGCGGGTGTCGATGGGGCATGTGCTGCGGGTGCCGTTCGCGCAACTGCCGAGGTGGCCGGAAGGGCTGGATGTGTTGCGGAGCAACCGTTTCCAGATCATCGCGCTCACCCCGAACCCGGCCGCGGTGAATTTGGCAACGGCGATGACAGGGGAGCGGGTGGCGCTGCTGCTCGGCGCGGAGGGACCCGGTTTGACCGAGGAGGCCATGCAGGCCACCGACATTCGAGCCCGCATCCCGATGTCACCCGGTACCGATTCGCTCAATGTGGCGACCGCGGCCGCCATGGCGTTCTATGAACGGGTGAGGACGTCGTGAGTTACTTCCCGAACGGGGCGTACCGGCCCTACCAGCCGTACCAGGATCCGACCCCGTGGGCCGCCGGACTCACCGTCGCGACCATGGTCGCACTGCTGACGGCCGTCGCGGTGTACGCATTCGGCTCGGCCCTGGCCGACGTCCATCCGCTGCTCGCGATCCTGGTCAATCTCGTCGCGGTCGGCGGCGCCGCACCCACGGCCTGGCGCTGGCGCCTGGCACCGGTGACCCGCTGGGTCATCGGTGGCGGCGCCGCCGGTGTGTTGCTCGGCTGGCTGGTCCTTATCATCGGCGGCCTGTCGAGTTAGCAGACCTCGTCGGACCCGCTCCCGACTCCGGCTCACCGGCGCTGGGCCCCTTCACGAGACGCGATCCTTGCCGCGCAGCCAGTCGAGCAGACCTCGTCTCGGTTTCGTGTCGCCGTTGTGCTCCTCCAGTGGGATCAGATCGGCGGGGCCGGGGGCCTGGCCCTTCGGGTAGAGGGTGAATCCGCAGATCGCGATATCGCCTGGTACCAGTGCGCCCTCGGGGGCGGGGGCGCGGTAGTGGAAGCCGAGCCATTCGTTATTGGCGGCGTCGGCGAAATCGGGTGGGTCGAAGGGGAGGGTTTGCGGGTCGGGCAGTTCCCCGGCCTGCCACCGCACCGGATGATCACCGGCCCAATACGAACGCTCCCACACCAGCGGGAGGCCCTCGTCCTCCAGGATGTTCACCCGCGTCGAGCTGAACGAGCGCCGGAATTCGCCACGTTCCCAATGGGCGAACGCGCCCCAGCCGTGATGCGCGTCGAACGAGATCAGATAGGTGTGCTCCGAAGCGAGCGGGCGAACCAGCAACTCCGGCAGCGCCGTCGGATGCGCCCGCGCGGCCTGTGCCGAGCACACCACGGTGACTCCGGGATAGCAGCCGATGTACACCTCGTCGGCATCCGGTCCGGCGCAACCGCCCAGCGTGCCGACCATGATCGGCATGACATCACGGTCCGTGTGCAGCTGTTTCGCCAGCGCGAGCGCGGCTTCGGGGTCTGGATCGTGGTTCGCGCGGAGTACCGTCAACGGATCCTGTGCGTCGACGTACCAGAGAGACGAAGCCTTGGACAGCATTTCCGGCACCTCCCGATGGTTGCACCAAACAGCTCCGCAAACTTTGAGCAACCCACGGCGTCCTCTAGCAACTCCCGCTACCGTGAACCGCCCGACGTCGACCTATCAAGTCGACGACACACCGGAAAATCTACCCGCACTGCCGCGCCAACGTCGGCCCTTCCGCATTCGAACACGCCAGCAGGCCTCAGAAATTCGCAGCAAATAGGCCGGAATCAAGATCAGGTGGAATCCATGGCGGCATCGCCCGAGAAGCCCCGCCGCCATGTCCACCTGATCTTGGTCGGGGGTTGCAGCGCGCCCACAACTGGCTCGATAGGCAGGGTGTGTCCGTAGGGCGAGCGCATTCGGAGGCCACGGCTGTACGAATCCGAAGTGGCCGGCACCCTGAGAGAACATCGCTGCCGGAGTCCCGATCCCGAAACCCCAGCGCAGGAACGAAACTCAGTGTCCTGAGCTACGCACCCCGAGCAACACATCCTCCCAGGACGGCATCGGCGCCTTTCCCCGCTTGGTCCGAGCCGCCTTCGCGGGCGGCTTCTTCGCCGCTTCCTCGGAAGCAGCGGGCTTGGCAGCAGGCTTCGAGGCCTTGGCCGGGGTGGCAGCGGGCGCGGGCGGGGCGGTCCCCGCACCGGCCGGAGCACCGCCGGCGGCCGGAGCCGTATTCGTCCCGGCGGTGACCGGAGCGGAACCGCTCGCGGCCGGAATGGCATTCGTGCTCGCGGCGGCCGGAATCGCGGCTGCCGCACCACCCGCGCTGACGGGCGTACTGTTACCGCCGGCCGCGACGGAACGCTGCTCGTAGTATTCGTCCAACGTCGGCTGGGTCCGTGCCGCCGGACGCGCCGGTGCCGCCGCGGCCTCGCGCGCCGGACGAGCCTCGGCGGGACGAGGTTCCACCGGCCGGGTCTCCACCGGCGGTTCGGGCGCCGCCGGCGCCTCGATCTCCGCCTGCGGCGGCAGGATGGTGGCGAGCCCGCGCAAGGCACGGCCGAAGTCGGGATCGATCAGGTCCGAGGCCGGATCGTCGAGCGGAGAAACCGAGCCGCCGTGCGCGTCGGGCTGGTAGCGCCAATGCGCGGCGATCTCGGAACGGCCGTTCTGCCACTGCAATTGCGCGACCCAGAAGCCCTTCTCGTCCTTCCAGGCATCCCACTCGGCATTCTCGAGTGTGTGCCCGCGCTCGGTGAATGCGGCGGTGACGATATCGATGAGGATTTCCACGGCCGGACCGTCGGCGCGCACCGGATGCGCCTTCTGTGCGAGTTCGGCGGCGCGGGCCCGCTCCAGCAGCACCGGATAGGCGAACCGCTCCACGCGACTCAACGGCATACCGGATTCTTCGGTGACCTGTTCAACGGATGCCCCAGCACGGATACGAGCTTGAATATCGCGGGGACGCATAGTTGCTTCCATCTCGATCTCAATCTGGCCGAATCGGGCAAGGTCTCCGCGTGCTGCGGCTCGAAGCTTGTCGTCGGCGGGCAGCCGGTACTTGTTGCCGGTCTCGGTGTCGATGCACACGATGTGCGTGGAGTCGGGCGTCACCCCGATCACTCGAAGTTCACGCACCGTTACCTCCTTATCGCGTCGGCTCGCGACACCGCCCACTTTCCGAAACAGTAGTGCACTACTGATGATCTCGAGGCAAGACACGCGGGGCGGAAATCTGCGAAAGACCCTCCGCGCCCCGCTAATCTGCTCTATTCAACTCGCTGCGCTACAAGATGCGGCGTGTCGAAAGCGGGCGTGTCGCAATGACCGAGCTCGATTTACCCCAGCTTTCCGACAACCCAGTCGATGCTACGCGTCAGCTGCGAAACATCCTCGGGGTCGATGGCGGGGAACATGCCGACGCGCAGCTGGTTGCGGCCGAGCTTGCGGTAGGGCTCGGTGTCCACGATTCCGTTGGCGCGCAGCACCTTGGCGACGGCGGCCGCATCGACCGAGTCGGCGAAGTCGATGGTGCCGACGACCTGTGAGCGGTGTGCCGGATCCGTGACGTACGGGGTGGCGAAGGAGCTCGACTCGGCCCAGGAGTACAGCCGCGACGACGAATCCAGTGTCCGCTTGACCGCCCAGTCCAGTCCGCCGTTGCCGTTGATCCACTCGATCTGGTCGGCGAAGAGCAGCAGGGTGCCGAGTGCGGGGGTGTTGTAGGTCTGATCCTTGGTGCTGTTGTCGATCGCGATCGGCAGCGAAAGGAATTCCGGGGTCCAGCGACCCGAGGCCTTGATCTCCTCGACTCGGGCCAGTGCGGCCGGGCTCATCAGCGCGACCCACAGGCCGCCGTCGGCGGCGAAGCACTTCTGCGGTGCGAAGTAGTAGACGTCGGCGTCGGTGATGTTGACCGGCAGGCCGCCGGCGCCGGAGGTGGCGTCGATGGCGATCAGCGCGTTGTCCGAACCCGCCGGACGCTGCACCGGGATCGAAACACCGGTGGAGGTTTCGTTGTGCGCCCAGCCGATGAGGTCGGCCGACGGGTCCGAAACCGGCTCGGGCGCACTGCCCGGCTCCGCCGAGACCACGATCGGATCGCCGATGAACGGGTTGCCCTTGGCCACCGCGGCGAACTTCGAGCTGAACTCACCGTTGGTCAGGTGCAGCGAGCGCTCGCGGATCAAACCGAAGGCGGCGGCATCCCAGAACGCCGTGGTGCCACCGTTGCCCAGCACCACCTCGTAGCCGTCGGGCAGCGCGAAGAGCTCGCGCAGGCCGCTGCGCACGCGTGCGACGACATCCTTGACCGGCTTCTGCCGGTGACTGGTTCCGAACACCGAGGCGCCGACGGATACCAGAGACTGCAACTGCTCCGGGCGCACCTTGGAGGGGCCACAGCCGAACCGTCCGTCGGCGGGCTTGAGATCGTCGGGAATAGTCGGGAACTCAGCGGTCATGGCCAACAGGGTAGTCGGTGGTAATGCTGTGACTCTGACCACACTCCGGCTAACGTTATCGCCCATGAACCTTGCGTCGGCTAGCTCGGGGTGGCGAGAGCGCAGCAGGGGGCCGCGGAACTTCGGATTGCGCGCCGGTGCGTTATCGGATGCGCAACGGCGTGAGTTGCTCATTCACGGCGCGATCGGCTCGGCGACCGTCCTCGGTGTGCGGCAGAGCTCGAAGGCGACGTTCGCGAGGCCCTCCGTGGTTACTCGGGCTGCCGCCTCCGGGCCTGACACGAACATCGCGGGGCGCGGTGAACCCGGACATGTCTTCTGGGTTCGAGTGCAGGTAGAGGACGCGCTGCCATACGAAACCCGGGTGCGGCAGCGGATGCGCGAGGACGACCTGGAGTGGATGCAACCCGGTGATGTGGTCGGCTGCCGGGTCGATCCGGGCGATCGCGACCGACTGGTGCTCTATGTGCCCGATATCGCCGAGACCGGCCGGGCGAGCATTTCGAAGATCCTCTCCGACGGCCGTCGCGCCGATGCCACCGTGCTCGCCGCCGCGCCGGTCGCCGCCGACTACGCCGGTCGCGACGACCCGGTGCTGCGTCTCGACCTCGAACTGAGTGCCTGGGACGAGGAGAAACCGTGGCGCGTCAGACTGATCCAACCGGTACCGCTGGCCGCGATCGGCCTGGTCGATCTGGGCCAACACCTGGAGGTCGCCTTCTTCACCGTGGACCGCGGCGAATCCGTCGCGGTCGACTGGCTCGCCTCCCTCGATGAGGATTAGCGCGGCGGCTCGGAATTCGAGCCGCCGTATCGCTAACTCTTGGCTTTCACCCGCGCCAGCGCATGTCCGGTCAGTGCGATGAGCGCGGTCTTGGCGGATTCCCGGTCCCTTGCGTCGATCATCATCACCGGAACATCGGCGGATAGCGAGAGGGCATCGCGGATGGCCTCCTCGGGAAACTTGGGGGCGCCTTCGAATTCGTTGACCGCGACCAGGAACGGTAGTCCGAGTTCTTCGAAATAGTCGACCGCGGCGAAACTTTCGTCCACCCGACGGGTGTCGACCAGCAGGATCGCGCCGATCGCGCCGAGGCTGAGGTCGTCCCACATGAACCAGAACCGGTGCTGCCCGGGCGTGCCGAACAGATACAGCACCAGATCGTCGGACAGGGTGATCCGGCCGAAATCCATGGCGACCGTGGTGGTCGTCTTATCCGGGACCGCCGAGGTGTCGTCGATTTCGGAGCTCAGATCGGTCATCAGCGCTTCGGTTTTCAGCGGAACGATATCCGAAACCGCGCCGACCAGTGTAGTTTTGCCGACCCCCATCTCGCCGGCTATCACGATTTTCGCCGAGACCGCGCGGGACGCGGTCTCGGGTGGTGCTTGTTCAGGTGCGGTCATCGAACATCCTCGGCTGCAAGGGGTTTCAACTTACCAGTGGCTCTTCCGTCACGTACCCCCCGCTGATACCGGTTCAATCCTGTGCGGATCGTTTCCGGGTCGCGGCGCGTGCTCGCCGCAGATTCCGTTGCCGCCGACCCCGATTCGGCCCCACCCGGCACCAACTGATTCCCTGGATCTCGTTTCGGTAGCCCGGACGTTGTCCTTTCCGTGATTGTCGGATCCGCTGCCCGCTCTGCCGCAGACCAGCCTTCATCCGCCGCCGAATGCCAATTCGTCAAAACCGGTAGCTCCCCCGTAGTCGGATCCGCCAACCACGCCGACATCATGCCGGCGAAAATCGGCGTCCCCGCTTCCCCCTCGGTGGGCTGCGTCGATCCGTTCGAAGCAGACCCGTTCGAAGCGGATTCGACGGTCTCCGCCGAATCCCCCTCTTCGGATTGGAAGAACGAGGTCGTCTTCGCCACCCGCTCCTGCGGCCCGGTCGGGGGACCCGAATCGGCCACGCTAGCGGACTGCGGTGGCGCGCCGGCCGCCGCGGTGGTGCTCGGCGGCTTCGCAGCAGGCCCGCCCGCTTTGCGACGACCCTTGCGGTTGACTCCCGGAACCCGTTTCGGCAGACCATAACTGGTGATCACCGGTGGTGCCGCGGGCGCGTCGGGCGCCGGTTCCGCCGGTTTGGGTGCGGCCGACGGCGGCGCACCGATCCGACGTGCCGCGGGTGCGGCCTTGGCGACAGGTGCGACCGCCTTGGCCGCGGGTTCGGCAACACCCGCGCCCGCCTCGGCCGTCGCCTTGGTGCCGAGCGTGTCCCGATGCACCGGAATCACCGGCTTCAGCGTCGCCGGATCCTCCGCGTCCTGCGACGGCACCTCGATCAGCGCGGGCGGAATGTGCAGGCTCGCGGTGATTCCCGGACTGAGCGCGCGATCGTGCGTCCGGCGCAGTCGAACCGTGATGCCGTGCCGCTCGGCGAGTTTGCCGACCACGAACATGCCCATCTGCCGCGTCGTCGCGACAGTGACCACGGTCGGCGTCGCCAACCGCTCGTTGATCTCGTTCAATTCTTTCGCCGTGATGCCGATGCCCTCATCGATGACCTCGATGAGCAGGCCGCCTTCGGAGGTCCGGCTGTAGGCGAAGGTGACATCGCTGTCGGGCGGTGAGGCCCGCAGCGCGTTCTCCAGCATCTCCGCGATCAGATGCACCACATCGGTGGCCGCGATGCCCGCGACCCAACCGTCCGGGGTGGCACCGGATTTGACCCGCTGATAGTCCTCGACCTCGGAGACCGCGGCGCGCAGAATATCGCGCACCTCGACCGGTCCGGACCGATCGTGGCGCGACCGCGTTCCGGCCAGCACCAGCAGATTCGCGCTGTTGCGCCGCATGCGCGCGGCCAGGTGGTCGAGTCGGAAGAGCTGGCCGAGCCGCTCGGGATCCTTCTCCTCGAATTCGAGCGCCTCGATCATGCTGAGCTGGCGATCCACCAGCGTCTGGCTGCGCCGCGCCATGGTCTCGAACATGTCGTTGACCTGATCGCGCAGCAGTTGCTGCTGTGCCGCGAGTTTGAGTGCCTGGGTGTGCAAACCGTCGACGGTGCGGGCGATTTCGCCGATCTCCTCACCGGTGTGCACCGGCACCGGTTTCACCTCGATGTCCTCGAGTTGGGCGCCGCGCATGATCCGTTCGACCTCGCTCGGGAGGTCCTTCTCGGCGAGTTCGTTGGCACCCGCCCGCAGCCTGCGTAGCGGCTGCAGCAGCGAGTGCGCGACCCACAGCGCGAGCGCGAGCGCCGCGATCACGGTCCCGAGCACCACCAGGGAGGCCTTTACGGCCGCGGATCGGGCCTCGGCGACCTTGTCGTCGACATCGTGGATGACGCCCTGCACGATCTGGCGCGTCAATCCGGTGAAGACATCGCGGGATTCGATGGCCAGCCGCCGCAACTCCACCAAGTCGACGACGTGCGTGCGCATCGCGACCTCGATCATGTCCTTCAGTACGGCGTTATTCGGCTGCACCACCCGGTCGAGGTCGGGCTTGGCCGCGGGCATTACCCGTTCGATGGCATCGCCCATGGCCAGGATGCGTCCCTGCGCGGTATGGAAATTCTCGGCCTGAGACGGCTGTTGGATCGCCGTAATGGCCGCCATCAGCCAGTTGAAGCCCTCGACCTTACCGGCCAGCACATCGGAGAGCTGTGCCTTCGCGGCCACCACCGAGGCGATGCCGATCGGGGTGAGCAATTTGTCCACGGTGCCGATGGCATCGGCGACGATCGCGTTGTTGAGCTCGACGGCCTTCACCGGATCGCCGCCGCCCTTACCGCCGGAGCGGATGACTTCGCTGGTCGCGGTCATCTGCCGCAGCGCCCTGGCGACCGGCGCGTCGATACCCTTGCGTCCGGCGCGCACCGTGGCTTCGGTAATAGCCGTTGACAATTCGACCAGGTCCTGGTCGGTAGTAGTGCCGTAGACCTGTCCACCGGCGACGGTCGAGGCCGCCGATTCGAGTGCGGTGATCGCCGGAATATCGGAGATGCGATCGGCCGCACTGTCGTATTCGGAGTAATCACGGAAGAAGACCGTCAGGCGCAGACCACCGAGCAGAATGGCCGCAGCCAGTGGAAGTGCAACGGCCGCGCCGACTTTCCAGCGGACTCGCCATTGCTCGAGATTCCGCCATCGAGTGTGCGCGAAGATTCCCTGCGCCACCCTACATACCGCCTTCCGCTCGGATCGGGCCGATCCGGTCACCTCGCGCTTGCGAAATGCCCGGTGCACGGCTGCAATCCGTCTCACCTTTGTTTTTTCGAGCGACCGGCAGGCGGTCGGCTGACATCGGGACACCGGTCAGCATCGGTACCATACTGGCTTGCCGCCGAGGGTTGCGCGTTATTGGCGCGATCCCGGGGGCGTGCACTCCATACCGTAATAATTGCACCCCGCGGCTCACCGGCACGATGGCGTACCGAGCCCGACTACGGATGGCAACGGTGCTCAGAGATGGACAAAGGTGAACCCCGCTGATCGCAGCGCGGGCAGCGCCGCCGTCATGCCTGCGGCCGTTCCGGAATTCGGCCGGTGCATATGCGCCAGCGAGATCGCACCGGGCGCGGCGGCTTTCATCGCATTCTGGACCTTCGCCGCGCTCGCGGTGGCGCCGTAGTCGGCATTGATGCTGAAACCGACCGGCCGCTCACCCAATTCGTTGACGATCGCGACCGCGACATCGTCATAGTGCGCGGTACCCGCGCGGAAGAACCGCGGCGGTTTGCCGAGCAGGGTGGTGAGCCGTTCGTGATTGGCCCAGACCTCGTCGGCGGCCTCCTGCGGCGAGCCGGTGCCCGGGATTTCGTAGGCGGCCCGGCCGGTGACCGAGAGCGGCTTGTGTGCCACACCGTGATTGGCCAGCTCGAACAGCGGATTGGCGGCCAATTGCGCGGCGCGACCGGGATTCGCGTCGATCCAGCGTTTATTGAGGAAGAGCGTGGCCGGAATCTGCTGGGAGATCAGCAGATTCAGTAATGTCTCATCGATATCGTTATTTCCGGGCCCACCGCACGCGTCGAAGGTGACCGCCATCTGTTTGCCGGTCGCCGCGAAAGTGCTTGTGATGCCGTCCATCTCCATGCCCCACCGCGTCGGCTGCGCACCCGCGTGCCGGGCGGCCACCGCCCCGGGGGAGTTGGCCGCGGGCACCTGCTGCAACGGGGATCTCGGAATGGCCTGCACGTCAACGGCGTTCGCGGCGGTGGTCGATCTCGATTGCGCGGTAGTCGTTTTGCCCTTGTCGGTACTACAACCAGCGACGAAAGCCGCAGCCGCGGCACCGAATCCGATCAGCCGCCGCCGCGACACGTTCCTATCCAGCATTCCCCGTTAACTCTCTCTCACAGCGTCCCCCGAGATGCTACGCGGAATGTCGGCAGCGAGATTGCTCGCTCACCCGACCCCGACGGAGCGAGTGCTACGAGCGACGTTCGCGGCCCGTCTCGCGTCCGAGTGGCCGAAGCGCATGCGCCGAAGGCGCGAGTCTCGGCCGCGAGACAGAAGGAGGCCGCGAACACACAGCGCCGCAGGCGCTGCGAATCCAACACAGATCACACGTGCGCGATGGCGGACCAGCCGACGACGTCCTGCGGCCGGCGCGGGCCGGGGCCGGTGTAGATGGCGGCCGGGCGGACCAGCTTGCCCAACTGCTTCTGCTCCAGGATGTGGGCACACCAACCGGCGGTGCGGCCACAGGTGAACATCGCAGGCATCATGTGCGCGGGAACCTCGGCGAAGTCCAGGATGACCGCAGCCCAGAATTCCACATTGGTCTCGATGGCGCGGTCCGGACGACGCTCGCGCAGTTCGGCGAGCGCCGCCTGCTCCAGCGCGGCGGCGACCTCGAAGCGCGGGGCGTTCAGGCGCTGCGCGGTGGCGCGCAGTACGCGGGCACGCGGATCCTCGGCCCGGTACACCCGGTGGCCGAAGCCCATCAGCTTTTCTTTGCGGTCCAGGATGCCCTTGACCAAAGCGCGTGCGTCACCGGACTTTTCGACGGCCTCGATCATCGGCAGCACACGCGCGGGCGCGCCGCCGTGCAGCGGACCCGACATCGCGCCGATCGCACCGGACAGCGCTGCGGCGACATCTGCACCGGTCGAGGCGATGACTCGCGCGGTGAAGGTGGAGGCGTTCATGCCGTGCTCGGCCGCGGAAACCCAGTAGGCGTCGATGGCCTCGGTGTGCCGCGGATCCGGGTCGCCCTTCCAGCGGGTCATGAACCGTTCGGTCACCGTGGTGCACTCGTCGATCTTCTTCTGCGGCACCGCGGGCTGGTAGATGCCGCGCGCGGACTGCGCGACATAGGACAGCGCCATCACCGAGGCGCGCGCCAGATTCTCCCGCGCGGTCTCGTCGTCGATATCCAGCAGCGGCTGGTAGCCCCAGATCGGGGCGAGCATGGCCAGTCCGGCCTGCACGTCGACGCGCACGTCACCGGTGTGCACCGGCAGCGGGAACGGCTCCGCGGGCGGCAGGCCGCGGCCGAATTCACCGTCCACCAGCAGTGCCCACACATCGCCGAAGGTCACCCGCGAGCCGACCAGGTCCTGGATATCGACGCCGCGGTAGCGCAGCGCGCCGCCGTCCTTATCGGGTTCGGCGATATCGGTGGTGAATGCCACCACGCCTTCCAAGCCGCTGACGAAATCAGGGGGTACGGCGGTCTGCCCACTGGGCACCGCATGGCTGGTAGTCATTCTGTGACTCTCCTTGCACTTCGGTTCGTTCCTTGGCGACTGCTTGCGGGTCGCTGGAAAAGGCCTGTTCTCGTCGATGAGGGGTGTGGCTCGCCGAGTACATGCCGATCAACAAAACCTTAGCTCCCTGCTACCGCGGAGTAACGTCTGGCCCATGCGTGACCTGGACAATTCATCTCTCGGTCAGGAAATGGCCGCAAATGATCGGGTTCTTTTCTCGGCGACCGATTTGGCCGCCATGCGAGCCGACTACGGCGGCATGCCGTTCGGCAGCGGTGAGGACACCGATCTGGACGAAACCTGGCTGGCAGGCGGCTGGGAGCCGCTGCTCCGGCACTGGATCGAACAGGCCACCGCGGTCGGCATTCCCGAGCCCAATGCCATGGTGGTCGCCACCGTCGCACTCACCGATGTCGGGCCGCGCCCGGTTGCACGGACGGTGCTGTGTAAAGGCCTCTCGCCGGATGGTGTGACTTTTTACACGAATTACGACTCGGCCAAGGGCAACCAATTGGCGGGCGTTCCATTCGCAGCCGCGACCTTCGTCTGGCCCGCACTGGGCCGACAGGTTCACGTGCGTGGGCCGGTCGAGCTGGTCTCCGCCGAGACGACCGCCGTCTACTGGCGCTCCCGGCCACGCGATTCGCAGCTGGGCGCCTGGGCCTCGCGGCAGTCCCGGCCGATCGCCTCACGCGCCGAACTCGATCGCACCCTGGCCGAGACCACCGCACGCTTCACCGACGTCGACGAGATCCCGGTGCCGCCGCACTGGGGCGGCTACCTGATCCGCCCCGACGAGGTGGAGTTCTGGCAGGGCCGCCGGGGTCGGCTGCACAACCGGATCCGGGTGCGTATCAGTGGCGACACCATGACGGTCGACCGACTACAACCCTAGAAAGTCCACCCGTCACCCGACCACCACCCCTCATCGAATCGCTCCGCGATGCTGATCGTCGATGCCCCAACATTGTTGGGCTGCTGACCGATTTATTACGCTGCGGTCGGTGAAGCTGCTCGCCGACACCACCCCGCTGCGCTATCCCGATTTCCGACGGTTGTGGACCAGCAACATCGTCACCGTCATCGGTTCGCAGTTGGCCGTGGTGGCCGTCCCGCAGCAGATATTCGAGATCACCGGCAGCTCCGGCTATGTCGGCCTGGCCGGTCTGTTCGGCCTGATCCCACTGATCGTGTTCGGTCTGTGGGGCGGTGCGCTGGCCGATGTGATGGACCGGCGCAAGCTCATGCTCATCACCAACTGCGGCACCGGTGTGACCGCACTCGCCTTCTGGGTGCAGGCCGCGGCCGGACTCGACAACGTCTGGATCGTGCTCGGCCTATTTGCCGTGCAGCAGGCGCTCTTCGCGGTGAATCAGCCGACCCGCAGTGCCGCCATCCCACGGTTGCTGCCCACCGAACATCTGGCGGCGGCCAGTGCGCTCAGCATGACCGTGCAGCAGACCGGCGCCATTGCCGGGCCGGTGCTGGCGGGTGTGCTGATCCCTGTCGTCGGTCTGTCCACCCTGTATCTGATCGACGCGATCGCACTGCTCGCCACCATCTGGGCGGTGTGGCGGCTGCCCGCCATCCCGCCGACCGGAACCGCGCGCAAGGCCGGATTCCGCACCGTCCTGGACGGTTTCGCCTATCTGGCGACCCAGCGCATCCTGCTCGCCTCCTTCGTTGTCGACGTGATCGCCATGGTCTTCGGCATGCCGCGCGCCCTCTACCCGCAGATCGCGCACGAGACCTTCGGTGATCCGGCAGGCGGCGGCGTCGCGCTCGGCTTGCTGTTCGCTTCCATCTCGGTCGGCGCGGTGCTCGGCGGAGTGTTCTCCGGTTGGATCTCGCACGTGCGACGCCAGGGTCTCGCGGTGGTGGTGTGCATCGCGCTCTGGGGGGTGGCCATGGTCGGCTTCGGCGTCGCTGTCGGCTGGACCGGTCACGGCCTCGGCATCGGGCCAGGATTGTGGATCGCGTTGGCCTGCTCGGCCTTCGGCGGCGCGGTCGATATGGTTTCGGCCGCGCTGCGCATCGCCATGCTGCAGGCGGTCACCACCGACGAGATGCGCGGCCGCCTGCAAGGGGTGTTCATCGTGATCGTCGCGGGTGGCCCGCGGATCGGTGATGTTGCCCACGGTTTTGCCGCAGCGGCCCTGGGTACCGCGGTTGCTGCGGCGGGCGGCGGCGTGCTGGTCGTTATCGGGGTGTTGCTGGCTGCGCTCGTGTTCCCGGCATTTGTGCGCTATCGCGTCGCCAGGTCGCACTCGGTGCCGGTGTCGGACAGCGCGACAAACCTCACCTGACGCGAAGTTGTTTGTGAGGTCGGCCGGTGGGCACCCTCGTTCTCGGGCCGTGCGAGCAACGACTAGCGTCTAGGTGAGTGCACCGCCGTGCCGACCGCACCCCGATGCCGACGGTCCTAGCCTGAGAGGGATCCTTCCGTGCCCGAAAAAGACCACATCAACGACGCCAAGCCGATTTTGAGCTACCCCGGCGGCGAATATGCCATGACGATCGCCGAAGCCAAAGAAGGCAACGACGGCGTCGACCTCGGCAAAATGCTGGCCAGCACCGGGTACGTGACCTACGACCCCGGATTCATGAACACCGCGCCGACCAAGTCGGCGATCACCTACATCGACGGCGAAGCCGGCATCCTGCGCTACCGCGGCTACCCGATCGACCAGCTGGCGGAGTCCTCGACCTTCATCGAGGTCAGCTACCTGCTGATCTACGGCGAGCTGCCGACCCAGGCGCAGCTGGACGAGTTCACCGACCGGATCCGCCGCCACACCCTGCTGCACGAGGACCTCAAGCGGTTCTTCGACGGCTTCCCGCGCAACGCGCACCCGATGCCGGTGCTGTCCTCCGCGGTGAACGCGCTTTCGGCGTACTACCAGGACTCGCTGGACCCGAAGGATCCCGAACAGGTCGAGCTGTCGACCATCCGACTACTGGCGAAGCTGCCCACCATCGCGGCCTACTCGTACAAGAAGTCGGTCGGCCAGCCCTTCCTCTACCCGGACAACTCGCTGAGCCTGGTGGAGAACTTCCTGCGGATGACCTTCGGCTTCCCGGCCGAACCCTACGAGGTCGATCCCGAGATCGCCGCCGCACTCGACATGCTGCTGATCCTGCACGCCGACCACGAGCAGAACTGCTCCACCTCGACCGTGCGCCTCGTCGGCTCCTCCGACGCCAACCTGTTCACCTCCGTCTCCGGCGGCATCAACGCGTTGTGGGGCCCGCTGCACGGTGGCGCCAACCAGGCCGTGCTGGAGATGCTGGACGGCATCAAGGCCGAGGGTGGCAACGTCAAGGACTTCATCCGCAAGGTCAAGAACAAGGAAGACGGCGTGAAGCTCATGGGCTTCGGGCACCGCGTCTACCGCAACTACGATCCGCGCGCCTCGATCGCCAAGAAGCATGCCGACGCGATCCTGTCCAAGCTCGGCGGCGACGACGAATTGTTCGATATCGCAAAGTCTCTCGAAGAGGCCGCGCTCACCGACGAGTACTTCGTCTCGCGCCAGCTGTATCCGAACGTCGACTTCTACACCGGTGTCATCTACAAGGCCATGGGCTTCCCGACCCGCATGTTCACCGTGCTGTTCGCGATGGGCCGGCTGCCGGGCTGGATCGCGCACTGGCGGGAAATGCACAGCGAGCCTTTGAAGATCGGCCGTCCGCGCCAGATCTACACCGGTTACGGCCACCGCGACTACCACGAGATCGCCGGCCGTTAATTTCTGTCCGCAACATCATCACCTATCAGAGGGGATAGCCGAATGACCAAGCCGGAGATCGAATTCCAGGCTGGCCCAGCGCCCACCGAGCTGGTTATCAAGGACATCGTCGAGGGCGAGGGCGCCGAGGCCGTGCCCGGCGGCGTCGTCGAAGTGCACTATGTCGGCGTGGAATTCGAATCCGGCGAGGAGTTCGACTCCTCCTGGAGCCGTGGCGAAGCCATCAGCTTCCCGCTGCGCGGCCTGATCCAGGGCTGGCAGGACGGCATCCCCGGCATGAAGGTCGGCGGCCGCCGCCAACTGACCATCCCGCCGCATCTGGCCTACGGCCCCGCCGGCTCCGGCCACAAGCTTTCCGGCAAGACCCTGGTCTTCGTGATCGACCTGCTCAACGCCAGCTGAGCTGAAAACCCAACTGCGGCCCGTGCTCCCACTCCGGTGGGTGCACGGGCCGCAGTCGTTCCCTTTCTCTCACGAGGGCTTCGACGCCGGGTCCGCGGCAGGGTTCTCCTCCACTTGACGGATGATTCGCTTCAGCTGCGAGATCTCGTCGTACAGGGCTCTTTTCCCGGCTGCGGTCAGATGGATCCACGTACGGCCGCGTTTGCCCTCATAGCCTTTCTCGATCTCCACCAGCCCGGCCTTCTCCAACACGGTCAGGTGCTGGGAGAGGTTGCCGGTGGTCAGATCCAGCGTGGTCCGCAGAAAGCCGAACTCCACTCGCCGGGCCTCGTGGGCGACGGCGAGGATGCCCAGCCGGACGCGCTGGTGCACGACGTCGTCGAGTCCGTTCGTCGGATGGGTCATAGCCCGCGCCGTTCGGCTAGGGCGAAGCCTATGCCGCCGAGGAGCAGCACACCGCCGGCGACGACCAGGCTCGGCAGGAAGCTCCACGTCGGGTCGAAGTTCGCGCCGACGTTCAATCCCAGTCTCCGCCTACCCATTCCGCACGCCAGGAGCGCGACGACCAGATAGCCGATGGCGAAAGCCAGTAGGGGCCAATTGCGTTCCATCCGGGCCAGCACGAACAATGCCAGGCCGATGGAGACCAGCGGCACCATGCCGACAGCGACCGGACCGGTCGGAAAGTAGCCCTGCAGGTCGAGTTGCTGGGCCCACGCCGATGCGATGCCGGACGCCAGCCCCGCCGCGATCCCCGAGCCCACGTACGGCAGGATGCGGGCGCCGACCCCGCGGCTGCGTGCCCGGTACGCGTACACGACAGCGATCGCCACGTATGCCGAGACAAAGGCGAGGATCCAGTAGACCCCGACGGGCCAGCCGACGACTTGGACGCAGGTGCCCCGGTGAATGATCTCCACGCCGCCGCGGGCGCCCAACGCCGGATCGCAGGTGACGACGTGTCGTCCCAATCGGTAGAAGGGCGCCGACGCGACGACCACCAAACCGAGCAGCACGAGCGGAAACCAGGTACTGCGCTGCGCGAGACGCACACGGCGGGTGAGTTGTCGGGTACTCGAGAGTGCCTGTCGGGCGGTGTCTACGGAATCGGCCGCGTGGTCTGTCACGGAAGCATGCTTGCATCACAAGCAAGTCTTGGCAACACGCTTCCCCCACGAACCGAACCTGCGCCCCTTCCCCGGGCCGGTCAGCCGAGAATGTATCGGTGGCGGCAACGTCGAGAGTGTCCCGCCACCAGCGCATTTCTCGTCTGACACCCGGAACCGCTACGGGGATGACGGTGCGCCCATCGTCGGTGAGCGTGGGGCCGATCAGTTGCGGACCACCTCGACCGGGTCCGTCAACGCAAGCGCCAGTGCGGACTGCTGGGCAGTGCTGCGCTGGGGCAGTGCTGCGATGGCCTTGTCGGTTTGGGTGCTGAGGTTGGTCACGATCTGCTGGAGTTGGGTCACGCCGCCGGTGAGTTGGCTTATAGCGCTTACCAATTGAGCACCGCCCTGGTCCGCCAGTTGCGGCAGACCTTCGGCGAGCTTCGCGCCTTCGGCCAATTGCGCACTGGCGCCGGTCAATCGGTCCACAACTGTGCGCAGGAGCGTGCCCAGGTCGGTGCTCGGATCGACCGAGCTGCCGACCAGATCGCCGAGATCGGTCAGCTGGGATCCGGCTTGGCCCGAAACATTTCGTAGCCCTTCGAGTTTCGCGATGACATCGGCAACCTGCGGATCGCCCGCGAAGGGCAGCGCACGCATCAGCGGCAAGATCTGATCCAGACCGCCGCTAACCGTATTCGCGGTCTGCTGCACCTGTCCGATCGTGACGCCGGTCGAATCCAGCGCCGAGGCAAGTCGATTCGCCTGCGCGGCGGCACCGGAGACGGTCGAGTTCAGCAGTGCAATAGCCGAAGTCAGTTGTGCCGAACCCGCTTTGGCGTAGGTCAGGAAGCCGAGTAGTTGATCGGCGCCTGAGCTGAATTGATCGGCACCTGCTGCTGCGGCATTCACTCCAGCATTGAGCAGTTGGGTGGTGAACTGCACCGACGTCATCTGGGTGCGCGCCTGCGCGACCGCCGCCAAGGCGGCATCGACACCGGATGCGCCGATCCGGTGCGTCACCGTATTCACCGCGCCGTTCACCACATCCGCGTCCGCGCCCTTATGCGTATCCACCGTGACCTTGGCCCGTTTCGGCTGCGCGCTCGCCAGCGTGCCCATGGATTCGGTGAGATCGGCGGGCAGGGTGATCACCGCCGCGTAGTCATCCGCATCGAGCTCACCCGGCTTGCCGACGGTCCACTCGTAACCGCCACCGTCCTGCTGCAGACCCTGCGCGATGCGCGCACCCGTCGGCCCGGTATCGGCATTCACCAATGCGATGCCGTCGGGTGAACCGGATGATCTCGAGCAAGCTGTGACGGCGCCACCGAGCGCCCCGGCGATGACAACGGCAACGGCGAGCAGGGCCCAGCGGGCGCGATTTCCAGCCACGCCTGCCGACCCTAGAACTCCGAATTGGCCGAACTCTGAGAATTCCGTAAGGACCGCAGTTGATCAGGAAAGGTCGGCGCCGGTGGGCTCCTCGGTCCGCGCCGGCGCGACCACCCGGCCGAAATCGAGCTTGACCAGCTGGTCCGCGTGGTGGAAGTAGCGATCGTCGTGGGTGATCACGATGACGGTCTTCCCGCGCTGTTTGAGCTCGGCCAGGATTTCCTGATAGAAGACGTCGCGGAACTTGGGTTCCTGGTCGGCGGCCCACTCGTCGAAGACATAGATCTGCCGGTCCTCGAGCAGCGCGGTCAACAGCGCGAGCCGTTTGCGTTGCCCCTGCGACAGATCGATGGTCGACAGGCGACCGTCGCGCACCGTCACCTTGTGTGCGATCTGCAACTCCTCGAGATACCGGCGCACCTCACCGTCGAGTCCGGGCCGATCGAAGCCCAGGTACTCATCGAACAGGTGGAAGTCGGTGAAGATCGCCGAGGAGTTCTGCCGGAACCACTCGATATTCTCGTGGTCGATCGGCTCGCCATTGAGCGACAGCGAGCCGGTCTGCGGCACATACAGTCCCGTGATGAGTTTGGCCAGCGTGGATTTGCCGCTGCCGTTGCCGCCGACGATGAAGGTGATCTGACCGGGTTCGAAGACCAGATCGAGTGGGCCGAGCCGGAATCCGGACTCGTCGTTGCTCTGCTCGGGTGGCGGGCCGAGCGGCATCGGCCGGTTGTCGTGTCCGCTGTGGTCGACGATCCGATGACCGTTGACATCCGGTCGCGGCCCGCCGGGACGTGGCCCCCGACCGGGCGGATGCGCGCCGCCTCGCGGCCCAGGCGGCGGCCCGCTCGGACCCGGCGGGAACGGCGGTGGCGGCTCCATCCGGTAGCTGTAGGTGACATTCGTCAGCTCCAGCCGCGCCGTGTCGACGGCGGGACGGTCCGTGAACGGCAACCGCTGCTCGTCGTGCATGGTCTCCATGGACAGATTCATCGCGCGGATCTTCGCCAGCGCCACATCGCCGCGCAGCAGATCCGGGATGCGGTGCATGAAGTTCTGCATCGGCATCGCCAGGAACGTCGTCACCAGGACATACCCGACCATCACATCGCGCGACAGGTCGAGCGGCGCTACCAGCACGAACAGGATCAGCGCCATGGTGCCGAGCTGCAGCGCCTGCCCGAAGCCCTGTGCCACCGAGAATTTGGATCCGGCATCGACATTCTGCGCACGCAGCGTCGCGGCCGAACCGAGCAGATGCCGCTGCATGAAATCGCGGCGGCGTTCCCGATGCAGTTTCAACTCTTTGATGCCCAGCGTCACGGCCTGGTACGACCGCAACAGCGCGTCCTCGTTCTCCCGCGCCTCGCGATAGATATTGCGCACCCGCTGGAGAATCAGCTCGACACAGGCGATCCCGAGCAGTGTGCCCGCCACGGTCACCGCGAACAGCGGCCCCGACACCATGAGCAGGAAGACGAAGCAACCGACGATGGTGGCCACATCGATGCAGATGCTCGGAATGGCGGTCACTGCCTGCGACAGCGAACGCACATCTTCGGTCAGCGTGGCCATCAGACGGTGCATGCCGAGCCGTTCCAGATGCTCGAGCGGCGCCGAGACGATCCCGGAACTCAGATCCGCGCGCAGCCGGTAGATCGCCTCTTGGGCAAGGCGAATCAGCAGGACCTGCGACACCACACCACTGACCAGAATGACCAGGCCCGTTAGGACGAAGCTCTGGATATTGACGTGCGGATGCGGTTCCGGCGACACCACACCCCTGATGAGGGTCACCAGATAGGTATTGGCCGCACCGCAGATGAGGCCCGCGGCAATGACGGCCGCGATCCGCATCCAGGAGATCGAGATGAGGAATCGGATGAGTTGCATGGTTGCTGCGCTCCCTGAGACCGGTGCTATTACCGGCGAATGATGTCGAAGATCATGCCTTCGAGGGTGACCCCCGGCGCGAAGGAGAACGCCACACCGGTCGAGATCGGCTTCGCCGTCTCTTGCTGAATCATTTGTTCCAGCACGAAAATCAACGACACGCTCAGCATATTGCCGAACTTGGCCAGGACATCCCAGCTCAGCGCCGCCCGCTCCGGAGCGATACCGAGCGAATGCACGGACTCCTCGATAATCTTCGGCCCACCCGGGTGGATCGCCCACAGATCGACATCGGATTTCTGCAATCCATTGCGGCCCAAGACCTCGGTGACCACGGGATCGACCCCGGTGTAGATGTACCGGGGCAAATTCTCCGACAGCTCGCAGGTGATGCCGTTCTGATTGACACCGAGCACGATGCCGTCCTCGGCGCCGTCGAAGAGCCGGCTGAAGCTGTCCCGGATCACCACCTTGCCCGGCGCCAGCGGCTGCTGGACCTGACCGGCGCCGATGACCACCGCACCGCAGCCGTCCCCGAACAGGCTGTGAATGATCACATCGTTGATGTTGTCGTCGAAGACGGCGTTCACCGAGCTCAGCTCGATGCAGACGACCATCGCCTTCTTATCCGGATGCGCCCGAACATAATCCACGGCAGTCCGAATACCGTTCATTGCGGCCGCGCAGCCCATGAAGTTCACCACCACCCGCCCGACCGACGGCGAAAGCCCGAGCTGCTTCACCACCGCGACATCCACGCCGGGCGCGATGAAACCGGTGCTGGTCACGAAGACCAGCAGGCCGATCTCCGCCGCCGCGTCCTCGATACCGGCAAGGGCACGACCAGCGACATCGACGGCCAGCGGCGCCGCGTGGCGGTAGAACAGATTCATCCGGTCCCGGACCGTGCCCCGCTGCTTGCCGAACTGCAGGAATTCGGGATCGAGCGGATCGACCACCAGTCGACGGCTGTCGATCTTCGTTTTCTGGTAGATCCGCGAAATCCGCTCCCGCTGTCGCGGATCGGTGAACAGCTCGGCCACCCGATCGGCTGCGCCGGCCTGGTCGACGAGCTGACTCGGCGCACCGGTCGCAATGCTCTCGATCACCCCGACCGTGGTCGGCGGCGCGGGCGGCAGCCCGTGCTGCACGAGGCCGTGGCTGTGCTCGTCCCCCTGACGAGCCGCCGACGTTCCCTCATCGATAGTGATTGACACGAAATTCTCCCCGTTCTTGTGAAAAATGGTGATCGGCGCCGCCGTTGACCAGCGGTTCGATCGGTCGACCTCCGGAATCGGCTCAGACCGTGCCGATTCCGGTGAATCCCTGCACTGTGTAGACCGCACAGGTTTTCAGCGCCCCGGGCGAGCAATGCTCGCGGATGAAGCCCCAATTCCGTTCCTCGGCTTCGCGCGAGGGCGACAAGAGGTAGGTGCGGCAGAGTTTCGGGAAACGGTCGGTGAAGAAACTCTTCGCAGGCAGCCACTCGACGCCGAATTTCGCCGACTCCTCGCGCAATACATCCTCGGTGGCGATATTGGCGAAACCACTGCGCTGGAACGGCAGTACGTGATGGACGCGATGTGAACTCAAACCGGCCGCGAGAAAGCAGTCGACATAACGATTTCCGATCACCTTCAGGTCGTAGGCCTGCTCCACCTGATTGACGGCCCAGTCCTCGGTATCGGCGGCCGGGAGTTCTTCGGCCTCCACCTCGAAATCATGGCTCGCGACGACCAGGAAGGTGCTGATCCACAGCGTCACCACGAATTGCAGTGCCCAGGCCCAGAAGTCGCCTGCCAGCGTGAAAACCACCAACTCGCCGAGTAATAGCGCGCGCACCCCGAACGAACCGATGAAGTGCGGCAGCGCACCGCCCCAGGTTCCGTACATATCCTTGATGCCGACTTTGCGGGTGAGGCGGCAGACATCGAGAAGTCGAATGGTCATGCCGGTCACCGTGTGCCCGAATTTGTGGAGGGTGTGAATCGGCACCCGATACAACCGGGGCACCCGCATCATCATGGTGAAGACGTTCTTCTTGATGTCGACTTCACTCTGGGTGTGCGGGTGGTGCAGCAGCGCGTGTCCGTCCGCGGTGACGAAAGCCAGTGCGACGTAATTGAAATCGAAGGTATTCGTATAGATTTTGTTGAGGCCCTTTTGCGCGCGATGAATCGCGTAGTGCCCGAATCCGGCCAGCGAGCTGCGCAGCAGCACCATCAGGATGACGAAGACGGGCAGCGGCATCCAGCTGCGCTCGAACAGGCGTAGACCCTGCACCGCGAAGTACGCGACGGCCAGCACCGCGACCACGATGTTGAAGATCGTGTCCATGCGCCGCAATCGTGCGGCCAGCTCGGGCTCTTTCAGCCGCGCCTTGACCTTGTGCAGCAGATCGTCTTTGTTGTCGAATCGGTACTTCGGAGTGTCCTGCCAACTGTCGAAACCCTCTTTGAAGAGGAAGTCGGGTGCGTTGGCCTTCGGATGGATGTCCTCGGGTAATGCGTTGCGCCCCAACGCATATCTCTCCAGCATTCGTCCGATTCGCTCGGGATCGCGGTGGTAGGACCCGATGATGGAGGTGATATCGCGATTTTTCGTTCGCCCGATGAAGAACTCGCCGCCGGGATGTTTGGAGATCCAGTCGCTCAGATCGTAGGCTTTTCCGTTGTAAACCCACACATTTGAAAGTTGCGGGCCACCACCAGGAGGCGGGCCGGGCGGTCTGCGGAAGTCCCGCTCCTCCGCTTCCGGTTGGCTGTTCGTCATCGCATTCCTCCGTGTCTGATCCGCGGTTCGGTGGCCGTTGTCGGCCCCGGGGTTATGGCGTGTATCGCGGACAGGCGCGGGGGCGCTTCATCCGGCGAACCGGATGTCCCCCCAAAGTCACACACACTGCCTGAGCCTTCGTGACAGCATCGTGCTTGCAGCGCCTTACATCTCACTAAACAATCCCTTAACCCGGTAACTTTCGCGTCGGATTCCCCCCGATCTCTGCGAGAAGACCGAACCAAGGGTAACGTCGGCACCCGCAGCATGCGCGGCTCGCCCCTTGATTGGGAATAGGGTCGAGTTATCCTGCGCGACAGGCTAATCTGTCGGGCGAAATGCTGCACTACACCGGGCGGCAGCACCAGCTGTCCTCGTCAAACCACCCGGGTCGTACCCGACCTCGCACTCTTCTGGGGGCAGAACATTGAGTGATCTGACAGCGCGAGCACGCACCTCGCACCGAATCCGTCTTCGCCGACCGGGTCTCGTGCCCGCCGTGGTCGCGGCGTCGATGTTCGCTGCACTGGTGACAGGCTGCGACTCCAGCTCCGACTCCAAGACCACCTCGTCCGCGCCGCCCTCGGGTCAGCTGCCCGATGCCGCGCAGATCGTGCAGGAGTCCGCCAGGACCACCCAGACTCTGCAGGCCGTGCACCTGAATCTGAAGGTGGACAACCTCACCAACCTTCCGGTCGAGAGCGTCTCGGCCGATGTGACCAACCAGCCGCAGGGCGCCGGTCAGGCGATCGGTGAGGCGAAGGTCCGTACCAAGCCCGAGGCCGACTTCATCCAGGCCAAGTTCCTGGTCGTCGACAAGGAGATGTACGCGCAGACCGGCAGCTCTTCCGCCTACGCCAAAATCGGTCCGGCGGAACAGATCTACGACCCGGGCGTCATCCTCGACAAGGACAAGGGTTTGGCCAACCTCATCGCCCAGGTGAAGAACCCGAAGGTGGAGGGCCGGGAGAAGGTCGACGGCACCGACACCGTGAAGGTGACCGGAACCATCGACTCCACGGTCATCGACCCCATCGTGCCCAAGTCGGGTGACCCCGCCGGTACGTTCCCGATCACCCTGTGGATCGCGGATGTCGCACCGCCGTCGGGTTCGGCATCGGCCCTGCCGTCCAGCGCCGCCTCCCCCGGCAACGGTCCGAACCTGGTTCAGGCTGTCGTCAAACGGGATCCGGGCACCATCAAGGTGACGCTTTCGGCATGGGGTAAGCCGGTCAAGGTCACCGCACCGCCGAAGTAGGACACAGATACCGCGAACCGGTCCGGAAGTGCGTGACGGCGGCAGCAGCCGTCATCCGCGCTCCCGGACCGGTTTTCGCGTTTTCCGACAATGGTCTGCGCGGAAGGGACACAGCGACCGCGGTGAAGCGGAAACGACGAAACCTCCAGTGCCCTAAGAGCGGTAGGTGTATGCATCGACGACACGTTTCACCTTGTTCAGCGCTTCGCGCAGGGTGTCCGGATGTGTCGAGCCGAGAGCCAACCGGAGCGCGTGTGGCACATGCGCGGACGTGGCGAACGGTTCCGCCGTGGACACCAGTACCTGTTCGCGCATGAGCGCCGCCGCTATCTGATCGGCCCGCACATCCTCGGGCAGGGGGAGCCAGAGGAAATACGACGACGGATGGCTGACCTGAGGGAGCCCCGTGAGAACCTCACGGGCGATCGACTGCCGGATCCTCGCATCATCGCGCTTTTGCGCTTCCAGCCTGGTGACGGTGCCGTCGTCGAGCCACCGGCACGCGATCGCTGTCATCACCGCGGGGGTATTCCAGGTCGTGGTGCGGATCGCGCGCTCGATGGTGGGCACCAATGTGGTTGGGGCAGTGACGAATCCGAACCGCAGACCGGTCGCTACGTTCTTGGAGAGCCCAGAAACATAGACGGTCCGTTCCGGTGCGAGCGCCGACAGCGGGGGTGGCGACTGCTCGGCCAGGAAGGCGTATGCGGCGTCCTCGATGATGAGCAGTTCGTATCGGCGCGCGATCTCGATCAACTGCTCACGGTGGTGCTCCCCGGCGACCCAGCCCAACGGGTTGTGCAGTGTCGGCATCGTGTACACGGCACGGACCCGCCGCGTCGCGCAGAGCTGTTCGAGGGCGTCGAGATCCGGGGCGTCACCCGCTGCGGGAAGCGGTGCCAGTTCCAGGTGCAGCGCATGGGCGAGCACCTTGAAGCCCGGATAGGTGAGGGCATCGGCCGCTACGACATCTCCCGGGCGCAGCGTCGCCATGGCGGTGGCGGCCAATCCGTGCTGAGCGCCGTTGACGATCAGCACCTGATCGGCGCCGACCGACAAACCAGTACGCCGCAGATGACGGGCGACTGAGGCCCGCTCATCAGGTCGTCCGCCGTGCGGCTGGTAGCGCAACAGGGCCTCCAGGTCACCCCGGGACGCGAGCTGACGCAATGCCTGCCGCAGCAAATCGGCCTGACCAGGTAGCGCCGGGTAGTTGAAGTTGAGATCCACTACGTCCGCCGCGGCCGCCTGCAGGTCGATGCCGTGGCTGGGCGGCAGCGCGATCTCGCGAACAAAGGTGCCCCGGCCGGGTTCCCCACTCACCAGACCCATGGCTTCGAGTTCGGCATAGACCCGCGACGCGGTCACCAATGCCAGCCCTTCGTCGGCCGCGAGTTGGCGATGGGTCGGTAGCCGCGTCCCCGAGGGCAACCGCCCCGCTCGGATGTCGGACGCCAACGCGTCCACGACTGCTTTGTATCTCGAGACGGCCATGCCCAGATTGTATGCATGACAATTTCTTGATTGTATTGGACCGCGGTCATACGGTGCCTGGTAACGACCGGGAAAGGCAACCGTTATGCATATCGCCATCCTCACCTTCGAGGGCTACAACGAACTCGACTCCCTCATCGCGCTCGGCGTTCTCAACCGGGTCCGAAAGACCGACTGGCGGGTGTCGATCGCCAGCCCTGCGGCGCGAGTCCGTTCGATGAACGGTGTGGTCATCGAGTCGATGGCGACGCTGGAAGAAGCCAGTAGCGCGGACGCGGTCATCGTCGGCAGCGGTGCGCAGACCCGCGAAGTCGTCGCTGACCGGGAGCTGATGGCGCGGTTGCGACTCGACCCGTCGCGACAACTGCTGGCCGGACAATGCTCCGGGACGTTGGTGTTGGCCGAGCTCGGACTGCTCGACGATGTTCCCGCCTGCACCGATCTGACGACCAAACCGTGGGTCCAGGCAGCCGGGGTCGACGTGCTCGAGCAGCCCTTCTTCGCCAAGGGCAACCTCGCCACCGCGGGCGGCTGCCTCGCATCGCACTACCTCGCGGCCTGGATGATCGCCCGCCTGGAAAGTATCGAAGCGGCCGAAGGCGCATTGCACTACGTCGCTCCGGTCGGCGAGAAGGATGACTATGTGGCACGCGCGATGCGCAATATCGGCCCATACCTGCACGCGGAACCGGCCACCGTGTCGGCCGGGCGCAACGGCTGACCGGTCTTTCAGGTGGTAATCCGGCGCTCCGGAAGGTCGAGTACGAGGCGTACGCCGCCGAGCGGACTGTCGTCGAAATAGGCTCGGCCACCGTGTAGTTGGGCCTGTTGGGCGACCAAGGCGAGGCCTAGCCCGGAGCCGCCTTTGCTGGCTTCGCTGCCGCGGAAGAAGCGTTCGAAGACGGCGGTGCGTTCTTCGACGGGGATGCCGCGGCCGTTGTCGTCGACGGTTATCAGTATGTGTCCGTTGGGGATTCGGTGGGCGGAGACGACCGCCTCGGTCGCGCGACCATGTTTGACGGAGTTGGTCAAAGCGTTGTCGACCGCGAGGCGCAGTCCGGCGGGCAGGCCGCGGGTGATCAGTTCGGCGTCGGTATCGATGCGGACGGTTACGCCGGGGAAGTGTCGCATGGCGTCGTGGGCGGCTTGGTCGCACAGGTCGCCGACGTCGGTGTCGACGTGATCGCGCTCGTGGGTGAGGTCGCCCGAGGCGAGGCGTTCCAGTGCGGCCAAGGTTGTTTCGACGCGGCCCTGGCTGCGTTGCAGGTCGCCGAGGATTTCGGCGCGTTGGGCGTCGTCCAGGTCGAGGGTGCGCAGCACCTCGAGGTCGGTGCGCATGGCGGTGAGCGGGGTGCGCAGTTCGTGGGCGGAGACGGCGGCGAAATCGCGTGCGGTCTCCAGTGCGGCGGCGGTTTCGGTTTGTGCCTGATCAACCCGTTGCAGCAGGGTATTCACCGCCTCGGCGAGTTTTTCTGCTTCCCGGACTCCGGAGCCGTCGACCGGTGGCTGTGGATTGTCCGGATCGCGGTAGCCGCTGCGTGCGCCGACCTGTCGGGTGAGATCGACGATCGGGCGGACGGCGCGACCCGCGAGCAGCCAGCCGAGTGCGGCGGCGGTGGCGATCGCCAGTCCGGCACCGGCGAGCACCCAGCGCTGTTGTTCGGCGGTTGTGCGTGCCGCCTCGGTGGACGGAATGCCAAGGGAGACAATGCGTCCCGCAGGTTGGTTCTCGGAGGTGGTCAGCACGCGGAACGGGGTGCCGTTCACGGTGACGGTATGCGATCCGATCGGCTGTTCGGGCAGGCGGATCGGTGTGCTCGCCACGATCGTGTTGTTGTCGCGAACGGTCACTGCCATGTCGTAGGTCGGACCGACCAGTCCGAGCACCCCGACGGCCAAGACCGAATCGATGAGCACCAATCGCGACGCGATGGCCAACTGCTGGTCGGTCTGGGCCAGGTTGTTGCGCTCAATGGCCTGTGAGGAGATCACGCCGATGATCGTGACGATGATGATCGCCCCGACCGCGGCCGCACCGGCCACCCGGGTGCGAAGGGAGAACGTGCGCCGCCGCCGTTTCCGGGGAGCCGGGAGCTGCGGCGTCATCGCCAACTCACTTGGGCGCTCGCAGCACGAATCCGACGCCGCGGACCGTGTGCAGCAGCCGCGGCGTGCCCTCCACCTCCAGCTTGCGCCGCAGGTATCCGACGAAGACATCGACCACATTGGTGTCGGCGGCGAAGTCGTAGCCCCACACCAATTCCAGTAGCCGCTCGCGGCTCAGCACCACGCCCGCATTGCGGGCCAGGGTGGACAGCAGCTCGAATTCGCGCTTGGTGAGCTCGATTTCGCGGCCGTTCAGCAATGCACGGTATCCGGCGACATCGACCTCCAGCGAGCCGACCGCGATCGCGCCAGGCGTGGCCGGGGCCGGAACATCCGAGCGGCGGCGCAGCAGCGCCTTGATCCGCGCCACCAATTCGGCGAGGACGAACGGTTTGGTCAGATAGTCGTCGGCGCCGGACTCCAGTCCGGAGATCCGGTCGTCGACGGAGGCGCGGGCGCTGAGCACACAGATCGGGACTTCATTGCCCAAGGCCCGAAGTGCCGTCACCACGCCCGCACCGTCGAGCAACGGCATATTCATATCGAGCACCACCGCGTCGGGCGCCTGTTCGGTCACGCTGCGCAGCGCCTCGGCGCCGTCGCGGGCGACCCGCACCTGAAAGCCGGAAAGGCGCAGTCCGCGCTCGACCGACGCGAGCACGTCCTCGTCATCGTCGACGACAAGGACGGTCGGGTTCGCGCTCCGCTCGGTCACATCACTCATTGTGCAGGCACGTATCGCTCGAGTCGGTCAGCAAACCGGGTGTGCCTGTCAGTAGCTGTGGCAGGTTTCGGCCACGGTGCGGATGGTCTCGGCCAGCCCGGACGCACGCGGGTCGTTCTCGGCGTCCTGTGCGGCGCCCGGGTTCTCGTTGATGGCGGCTTGGAGTTCCGCGCGACGCTGTTCGACCGGCTGATCGAACTTGCGCTGCAGTTCGGCCTTCTGGGTCGGGTTCGCGTCGAGCATCGCCGCCAGCTGCGGGGCCTTGGCGTGCAGCGCCGCGTCGACCTGAGCGAAGGAGCAGTCGGAGGTCAGCAGCGGCCCGGCCAGCGTCATCGGATCCGCGGCCGCGATGGCCGGGGAGAGCAACACGGCCACACTGGCCATGCCACCCGCGGCGAGAGCGGCGACGGCCGGGCGACTGCGGAAGAGCTTCATGGTGTGTGCCTCCAGATTTTCGGGGGTCATGCTGCTTCTAGGGTGCTGTGGATCCAGCGCCCTAGACGCTATTGCCCCGCACTGGCGCATGTGTGAACTATCCCTGAGGATTCTCTAAGGGGTGAAACGAAATGCAATCGCAAAGTTATGACGGCACAATCGGATCGCCGTTGGGTGCAACGACTTCCGGGCCGGGCTCCTGCGGGCGGCTGGCCCGGATCTGGACCTCCAGTGCGGCGAGCACCGAGGCGTCTTCGATGGTGGACGGCACCTCATAGGTATCGCCCGCGGTGATCTGCCGGATCGTCTTGCGCAGGATCTTGCCCGATCTGGTTTTGGGCAGCGCGGTGACGACGACGGCGTCGTGCAGCGTGGCGATCGCGCCGATCTGCTCGCGCACCCGGGCGATCAGTTCGTCGCGCAGGCGGTCCGGATCGATCTCGACGCCGGACTTGAGCACCACGTAGGCGATCGGCCGCTGGCCCTTGAGTTCGTCGGGCAGGCCGATCACCGCGCATTCGGCGACGGCCTCGTGTCCTGCGATGGCGGCTTCGATGCTGCCCGCCGACAGCCGGTGGCCGGCCATATTGATCACATCGTCGCTGCGGCCGAGCACGTAGAGGTACCCGTCATCATCGAAGTATCCGGAGTCGCCGGTGAGGTAGTGGCCGGGAAACGCCGACATATAGGAGCGTTGGAAGCGGGCTTCGTCGCGCCATAGCCCGGTTAGTGTCCCTGGCGGTAGTGGCAGGCCGATGACGATATTGCCCTCGGTGCCCGGTGCGACCGGATTGCCCTCGGCATCGAGCACCCGCAGCCGGAAGCCGGGCACCGGCACCGACGCCGAACCCGCCTTGATCGGAAGTTGCTGCAGGCCGAGCAGATTCGCGCAGATCGGCCAGCCGGTCTCGGTCTGCCACCAGTGGTCGACCACCGGGCAGTCGGGCCGATCGGCGAGCAGCGTTTCGCTGGCCCACTCGTAGGTGGCCGGATCCAAGCGCTCGCCGGCGCAGAACAATGCGCGCAGCGAGGACAGGTCGTGGCGGTGGGCGAGTGCGGCGTCCGGATCGGCCTTGCGGATGGCGCGCAGCGCGGTCGGCGCGGTGAACAGCACCCGCACGTTGTGCTCGGCGACCACCCGCCAGTACGCGCCCGCATCCGGTGTCCCGACCGGTTTGCCTTCGTAGAGCAGCGTTGTCGCGCCGACGAGCAGCGGCGCGTAGACGATGTACGAATGTCCGACGACCCAGCCGACATCCGAGGCGGCCCACATCACCTGGCCCGGACCGACGTCGTAGATATTGCGCATGGACCAGGACAGGGCGACCGCATGTCCGCCGTTGTCGCGGACCACGCCCTTGGGCTTCCCGGTGGTGCCGGAGGTGTAGAGGATATAGAGCGGATCGGTCGCGGCGACCGGAACCGGATCGGCGGGTTGCACATCGCGCACCGCGTCTTCCCAATCGAGCCATTGCGCCGCGACGGTCTGGGTGGAACTCGGCAGTGATTCGGTGGCGGGCTGCGGCGCGGGGAAGTGGATGGTCGGAAACTGCGGTCGCTGCTTGACGATCACGTGACGCGGCGCGCTCGTCTCGGCGAGGTCGAGGGCGTGCAACACGATCGGCGGGTAATCGATCGTTCGGCCCGGCTCCAGTCCGCCCGAGGCAGTGATTATCAACACAGGTTCGGCATCATCGATGCGGGCTGCCAGCTCCGGTGCGGCGAAGCCGCCGAAGACCACCGAATGCACCGCGCCGATGCGGGCGCAGGCAAGCATGGCTATCACCGCTTCGGGGATCATCGGCAGGTAGATGACCACGCGGTCACCCGCGGCGACACCCAAACGTGCCATCGCACCGGCGAACTCGGCAACCTCGGCGAGTAGTTCGGCGTAGGTGAAAACGCCTCTGGTGTCGGTCATAGCGGAGTCGTATATTAGGGCGGGCTGATCGGCCCGACTCGCTTCGTCCGGAGTGTCGCCGCCGTGCACATGCCGGTCGAGGGCGTTGAAGGAGGTATTGAGGCGAGCGTCCGGAAACCATCTGGCCATCGAGCGGGCCGTGGTGTCGACGATGTGGGTCGGCGGGGTCACCCAATCGATCGCCTCGGCCGCCTCGGCCCAGAACTCGGCGGGATCGACCAAGCTGGTCTGATAGACCGGCCGGTACGCCTGGTTCTCACTCAATCCCGTGACTCCCTAGCCTCGCCTCGATGCCCGCCTCGATAGATCAGCACGATTGTGGCAGACTTCACGCGACGCCCGGGTGGGTGCTGCGACCTTTGGTTTTGTCAATTATCGGCAGGTCAAGGCCCGTAACTACACTCAACGTCACCCAAGCTGTTATTGATCCGTTAGAATCTGATGTCACTTATTTGGGCCGTCGTAGACGCAATTTCTCGGCCAGCCGCAGTTCCTCGGCCAGCTCTGCCTGTCGAGCCAGCATGCGATTGTCTAGGTTCGCTGATGGCACGTGGTTGGGGCCAGTTTGGAAAGTGAGTGGGAGATGCGTGACGCCGCAAGGTCCGGCAGCAAACGCTGGGCGCTCGGCAACTGGGACCTGCGCTGGAAGGTTACGGCGGTCCTGGCCGTTCCGCTGGCAGTCGCGGTTGGGCTCGGCGTGTCCAGGATTACCACCGAGTTCGCCGAGGCGAACCGCCTGGACGCTGCCGCGAAGAACATCGAGGCGATCCCTGCCGTCACCGCGCTGAGTGCGCAGACGGCGACGACCGCCGGTTCGCAGATGATTTCGATCATGCCGAACGTGTCGATCGTGTCCGACAAGAACCTCGCCGACCTCGACAAGGTCATCGCCGATGCCGAGCAGTCGGTCGGCAAGGTCGATGGTGTCGCCGGCGCGCGCGCGGCGCTGGAAGACATGATCACCCAGGCCAAGGCGGTGCGCGCCCAGGGCAAGAACGTCTCGACGCAGACCCCTGCCGAAGTCATCGGGACGATCGACAAGGTCCGCAACGACAGTGTGCACATCGTAGAAGCCACCGTCGGCCAGGTCAGTGATCAGGCGATCGAACAGGCGAAGCTGCGGCTGGTCGACTCGTTGAACACCCGTTACGCGCTGGTCGCTGAGGTCGCCGCATTCCCCGAGGTGCTGCGCGGTTCGGCGGTGGGCGTGCAGAGCGCGATCACCGCGGCCAATACCGAGCGGGCGATGCTCAACGTGCTCGCCCACCGCTTTTCCGATGGCGATACCTCGATAGCCGATCTGCGGGCCGGTATCGATAACCGGATCTCACTGCTGACCAGCCCGGAGGCGCAGGCCGGCAAGATCCCGGTCGGTGATCTGAAGAATTCGCTCACCGGCAGCCTCGATGTCTACGAGCGCGTGGTCACCAAGTCCACCAAGGACATCGACACGGCGATGAGTTCGCTGGTGTCCGCGGCCAATACCGGCGCGTGGACCTACACCGCGGTCGTCATCGCGACCATTCTCGCCGCGCTGTTGCTCGCGGTGTTCGTCGCGCGCTCGATGATCGTGCCGCTGCACCGGCTGCGTCTGGCCGCGCTGCGCGTGGCCGAGAGCGATCTGCCACACGAGGTCGCCCAGCTGCGTAACGGCGCGTCCCCCGAGGATGTGCCGCTGGAGCCGATGCCGATCCGCAGCCACGAGGAAATCGGTCAGCTGGCCCGCGCCGTCGACGATATCCACGGTCAGGCGCTGCGTTTGGCCAGTGACCAGGCGCAGATGCGTGCCCAGGTCAACGACATGTTCGAGACCCTGGCCCGGCGCTCCAAGTCGCTCGTCGACCATCAGCTCAGTCTGATCGAGGCGATGGAGTACGACGAGAAGGATCCGCGCCTGCTGGAAAACCTGTTCCGGCTGGACCATCTCGCGGCTCGTATGCGCCGTAACGGCGACAACCTGCTGATCCTCGCCGGTACCCGGCAGCGGCGCAGCAAGTCCGCGCCGGTCGAGATCGCGGACGTGCTGCGTGCGGCGATCTCCGAGGTCGAGGACTACGAACGCGTGAAGCTGGGTGCGACACCGCGTGGTTCGCTGGTCGAGCCCGCCGCCTCGGATATGGCGCACCTGTTCGCCGAGCTGTTGGACAACGCGCTACGCGCGTCGCCGCCGGAGACCGACGTGAAGTTCACCTTCGCGCAGGGACACGACCAGGGCATGCTCATCGAGGTCGCGGACCGCGGCATCGGTATGCCGCCCAGCGAAATGGCCGATATCAACCGGCGGCTCGAGCAGACCGCCGAACCGGGTCCGGACACCGCGCGGCACATGGGTCTTTTCGTGGTCGGCCGATTGGCCGAGCGCCACGGCCTCACCGTGCGCCTGCGCCCGACCTTCGATACCGCACGCGATCCCGGCGTCACGGTCACCGTGCAGGTCCCGGCCGGTCTGATCGTGCTCGGACAGGGCCAGACCACGGCGATGCCGCAGGCGACACCGCAGGTCGCCGCGGCCGGTCCGCAACGGCAGTCCGCCGCGGCGTCGATGCAGATGCGCGCGATCACCAGGACGCCGGGCGGCAACGTCATGGTCACTGTCGATCCCGGTGTGAGCGGACCGATTCCGACGAGCAGTCCGGCACCGGCTGCGGGCAGTGGTCCGATCCCGACGGCGGGCGGGCTACCGCAGCGTTCGCCCGGCTCGACCATGTCCTCGGGCGCCTCGGGGCTGCGTCAGGAGCCGGCGCAACCGAATCCGACCCTGCGCCCATCGGCCGGACAGGCGCCGAGCGGTCCGCAGCGCGGCAAGCTCGCCGCGGCGAATCTGCCGAGACGCAATGTCACTCCGGGCGGTCCGCCGCCGAGTCGGCCGGGCGCCGAGCCGACGGTTTCCGGTGGTGGTCTGCCGCCGCGGAATCTGAATTCGGGTGGGCTGCCGCAGCGTCAGCCCGGCACGAATGGCGTGCCGGAGGGCGGCCAGCCGAGCGGTGGTCTGCCGCAGCGTCAGCCGGGCAGCAACGGTGCGCCGCCGCGCGAGGGCGCGGGCGGCCTGCCGCAGCGTGCGTCGGGGCTGAACGGTCTGCCGCAGCGCGAACCGGGTGCCGGTGGCGTGCCGCCGCGGGATACCGGTTCGGGTCTGCCGCAGCGTGATGCGTCGGGTGGATTGCCGCAGCGTGAGCCTGGTTCGACCGGTCTGCCGCAACGGGATTCGGCCGCCGGTGGCCTGCCACAGCGGGAGCCGGGTGCGACCGGTCTGCCGCAGCGTCAGTCGCCCGCGGGCGGTCTGCCGCAGCGGGAAGCGCCGAATGGTTTGCCGCAGCGTGAGAGCACTGGTGGCCTGCCGCAGCGCGAACCCACCGGTGGTCTGCCACAGCGGGAGAGCACGGGCGGTTTGCCGCAGCGCGAAAGCACCGGTGGTCTGCCGAAGCGTGATCCGTTGCGTGATCCGTTGAGCAGTCTGCCGCAGCGGGAACCCACGGGCGGTCTGCCGCAGCGGGAACCCACCGGTGGTCTGCCGCAGCGCGAAAGTGCCGGTGGCTTGCCGAAGCGTGAGAGCACCGGCGGTCTACCGCAACGCGATTCCGCATCGAATGGTCTGCCGCAGCGTGAGTCCGGTTTGACCGGTATCCCGCCGCGAGACACCGGTTCGAGCTTGCCGCAGCGGGATTCCGCTTCCGGTGGTCTGCCGCAGCGTGATGCTCTGGGTGGTTTGCCGCAGCGGGAACCCACCGGTGGTTTGCCGCAGCGTGAGAGCACTGGTGGTCCACCGAAGCGTGATCCGTTGCGTGATCCGTTGAGCAGTCTGCCGCAGCGGGAACCCACGGGCGGTCTACCGCAGCGCGATTCGGCCTCGAATGGCCTGCCGCAGCGGGACACCGGTTCGGGCTTGCCGCAGCGGGATTCCGCTTCCGGTGGTCTGCCGCAGCGTCAGTCGCCCGCGAACGGTTTGCCGCAGCGTGAGACCCCGAACGGTCTGCCACAGCGTCAATCGGGCGGGACGCCGAGCGGCCTGCCCCAGCGCGACGGTCTGCTACCTTCCCGCGACAGCCTGCCGCAGCGGGAGTCGGCTGCTACCGGTCTGCCCCAGCGCGATCCGGGCGCGACCGTGCTGCCGCGCAAGGAAGTTCCGCCGGGCGTCGGTCTGCCGCGACGGGATCGCGGTGCGGCCCAGCCCGCGGCCAGCAGTGAGACACCCGCGATGTCCGAGAGCGGGGCGACGACCGCACCGCGCGATCCGGGCCGGCACAGCTTCAAGCCCGATCCGGAGAAGGCGGCGTCGTTCTTCCAGACCAGGTTGCAGCCCGCGGTCGACTCTGATTCGGTGATGGGCGGGACACCGATCTTCGCCGAAATGATGTCGGCGTGGCTATCGGATCCCAACCAGGACCGGTCCCAAGTTGCTGCCTCCTTCGAATCACCCGGCGACGAGGGCTGGCAGGCGGCCCGCCGCGCCAGCGAGGCCCAGGCCGAAACAAAGACGGCCGCCGGGTTGCCTCAACGCAATCCGGGCGGGAGGCTGGTCCCCGGCGGTGTCACCGGCAACGCCGATCGCGCGCCGCGTCGCGATCCAGAAACGATCAGGTCCAGCTTGAGTCGTCACCAGCAGGGCGTCCGGGATGGCCGCGCAATGAAGGCAATGAACCTAACCGGAGATAAAGGAGACCGATGAACCCCGATCTAGGTGGTACGAATCGTCAGCTGGATTGGCTGGTTTCGAACTTCGCCAACGAGGTTCCTGGCGTAGCTCATGCCGTCCTGGTCTCGGCTGACGGCCTACTCATGGCGGCGAGCGCGCAGTTGCCGGTAGACCGTGCCGAACAGCTCTCGGCCGTTACCGCCGGACTGGCCAGCCTCTCGGTAGGCGTCTCGAATCTATTCGAAGGCGGCACCGTGCTGCAGTCGGTGGTCGAGATGGAGCACGGCTATCTGCTACTCATGGCAGTCGGCGACGGCTCGTATCTTGCGGTGCTGACAAATACTTCCTGCGATATCGGCCAGGTGGGCTACGAAATGGCCCTGTTGGTCGAGCGTGTTGGCCAGACGGTACAGGCCACGCCACGCGTCACGATGGGTTCCTGATGGTGGGATGGACATAGACGATCACCGCATGGGGAGCGCCGAGCCGAGTCTCGTTCGCCCGTACTCCTTGACTGCGGGCCGAACCAGGCCCGCGGTCGAGTTGGCGTTGGAGGCACTTGTCGCATCGCATCCGGTCGCCCTGGAGCGGCAGTTCGAACTGACCAACATCGAGACGTCCATCGTGGAGTTGTGCAGAGAATCGCCGTCCGTTGCTGAAGTAGCGGCGCGTTTGGGTATCCCCATCGGGGTGGCCCGCGTGCTCGTGGCCGACCTCATCGAGGCCGGGCATGTGCGAGTTTCGGCGACTTTGAAAGACGATTCCAGCGACGATGAACGTCGCGAGCTGATCGAAAGGGTTCTCAGTGGACTCCGGCGTATTTGATTCGACGGCACAGGTCGATACCCGCACCAGTAAACCGACTTCGGCAAAGATCGTGGTCGCTGGCGGCTTCGGTGTCGGTAAGACCACGTTGGTGGGTGCCGTCTCGGAGATTGTTCCGCTGCGCACCGAGGCGTTGGTGACCAATGCCAGTACCGGAATCGACAATCTGACCGGTATTCCGATGAAGTCGACCACCACGGTGGCGATGGACTTCGGCCGGATCAGCCTCGCCGACGATCTGGTGCTGTACCTGTTCGGTACGCCGGGCCAGTACCGCTTCTGGTTCATGTGGGACGACCTGATCCGCGGCGCCATCGGCGCCGTGGTGCTGGTCGACACCCGCAGGCTCGAGGACAGCTTCGCGGCCGTCGACTACTTCGAAGCGCGCAATCTACCGTTCCTGGTTGCGCTCAACGAATTCGACGACGCACCGCGGTATCCGATCGAGGACATCCGTCAGGCCCTCGCGGTGCCTGCGGATGTGCCGATCCTGTCCATCGACGCCCGGCGGCGCGAACCCGCCAAGCAGGCGCTGGTCTCGCTCACCGAGTACGCCCTACGCAAGGTCATGCAGGGCTACTGAGCGTTCGCGCCTGTCGCGTCGGCCCCGAATCGAGTGGCTGAGCCTTACCCACCCCGCCGGCTCCGCCGGCTGCCATCCCCTAGGCTCGCTCGGTGAGGATTTCGGCGCGGGAGTTGCTCGGGCAACTGCTCGACTCGGACTCGTTTATCAGCTGGGACCGGCCACCGGTGACGGTGGCCGCATCCCCGCGATACCGCGAAGATCTGCGCAAGGCCGAGCTGGCGGCCGGCACAGATGAAGCCGTGCTGACCGGCGAAGGTCTGCTGCGTGGTCGACGCGTGGCCGTAATCGCCTGCGAGTTCGGATTTCTGGCGGGTTCGATCGGGGTGGCCGCGGCCGAGCGCATCGTCTCGGCGGTCGAGCGCGCCACCGAACTCGGCCTGCCCCTGATCGCGTCGCCGACCTCCGGCGGTACCAGAATGCAGGAGGGCACAGTCGCTTTCGTGCAGATGGTGCAGATCGCGGGTGCGGTCGCGGCGCACAAGGCGGCCGGGCATCCGTATCTGGCCTATCTGCGCAATCCCACGATGGGCGGCGTCTTCGCGTCCTGGGGTTCGCTGGGGCATATCACCTTCGCCGAACCCGGCGCACTCATCGGCTTTCTCGGCCCACGTGTCTATAAAGCGTTGTACGGCAGGGATTTTCCGGAGGGTGTGCAGATCGCGGAGAATCTGTACCACAGCGGTGTGATCGATGGCGTGCTGCCGGTTTCGGTGTTCCGCCGGATCGCGCATCGTGCGTTGAGTGTGCTCAGTGGTGTGCCGGATCTTGTTACGGCGGAACCTGGTTGGGCCGCTCCGGTGCATGGGACGGCGAAGGCGGCCGCGGATGTTCCGGCTTGGGAATCGGTTCAGATCTCGCGCCGCCCAGGTCGGCCCGGTATCCGTGACCTGTTACGCCATGTGACGCAACGGGTTCCGCTCAGCGGCACCGGCCAGGGCGAATCCGATCGCACCATGGTGCATGCGCTGGCCCGCTTTCGTGGCCAGCCGTGCATTGTGTTCGGTCACGACCGCGCGGGTCAGCAGGGCGAACACACCATGGGCCCCGCCGCATTGCGCGAGGCCCGGCGCAGTATGGCGCTGGCCCAGGAATTGCGGCTGCCGCTGGTGCTGGTGATCGACACGGTCGGTGCGGCACTGTCGAAGGAGGCCGAGGAGCGTGGGCTCGCCCCCGAAATCGCCCGCTGCATAGCCGATCTGGTGACTCTCGATACCCCGACCGTCTCGGTCCTGCTCGGTCAGGGCACCGGCGGCGGCGCATTGGCCCTGCTGCCCGCCGACCGCGTCCTGGCCGCCACCCACGGCTGGCTCGCGCCGCTGCCGCCGGAAGGGGCGAGCGCCATCGTCTACCGAGATACCGACCATGCCCCCGAGCTGGCCGACGCACAGGGCATCCGCGCCACCGACCTGCTCGCCGATGGTGTCGTCGACCGGATCGTCCCGGAATTTCCCGACGCCGCCGACGAACCGGTCGACTTCGCCCGCCGCATGGTCGCCGCCATCGCCGAAGAGCTCACCGGGCTGCGCGCCCGTCCGCTCGACGAAATTCGCGCCTCCCGCCATACCCGCTATCGCCGCCTCGGCCGGCCCTGACGACCCCTGGTAACCAGCACAAACGCGACCCCGTTCGGAAAACCGGTGGTCAACACACCAGGGGTTCTCGTTGACGACGCGGCGCGGCACTTCTACGGTCGGAATGTGACCTTCAGAAGCGAGACCAGCGCCATTCCCTCGATCGTGCTGAACGACGGGAACGTGATCCCGCAGCTCGGCTTCGGTGTGTTCCAAGTACCGCCGGAGGACGTCCAGCCGGTCGTCACCGCCGCGCTGGAGGCGGGCTATCGCAGCATCGATACGGCCGCGATCTACGGCAACGAGGAGGGCACCGGCCGCGCCATCCGGGAATCCGGGCTGCCGCGCGACGAGGTCTATCTCACCACCAAGCTGTGGAATTCCGATCAGGGCTACGACTCCACGCTGCGCGCCTTCGATGCCAGCATGGCTCGGCTCGGGCTGGACTATCTCGATCTCTATCTCATCCACTGGCCGGTGGCGCAGGCCGATCGCTTCGTCGAATCGTTCAAGGCCTTACAGACACTGAAGGCGCAGGGCCGGGTGCGTTCGATCGGTGTGTCGAATTTCACCATCGCCGATCTGGAGCGGGTCATCAGCGAGACCGGCGAGATCCCGGCCGTCAACCAGGTCGAACTGCATCCCCGGCTCGCGCAGCGCGAGCTGCGCGCGTTCCACGATGCGAATGCCATTGCCACCGAGGCGTGGAGCCCGCTCGGGCAGGGCACGCTGCTCGATGATCACACCATCGTCGCCATCGCCGAAGAGGTCGGCGGCACCCCGGCCCAGGTGCTCATCCGCTGGCACCTCCAGCAGGGCATTGTCGTCATCCCGAAGTCGGTCACGCCGTCCCGCATCGCGGCCAACTTGGACGTCTTCGGTTTCGAACTCACCCGCGACCAGATGAACGCCATCAACGCACTCGACAGGGGCGCCCGGATCGGCCCCGATCCGACCGATTTCACCGCCGGACTCCTCTAGAACGTCAGCGCAGACCGAGGTGGGCCGTCAGCTCTTGGGCGGCGGCGCGCCCGGCTCGGTTGGCGCCGATGGTGCTCGCGGATGGGCCGTAGCCGATCAAGTGGATGCGCGGGTCGACGGCTACCTGCGTGGCGAGGCGGCCGGCCATGGTGATGCCGCCGCCTGGACCGCGCAGGCGTAGCGGGGCCAAATGGTCCAGGGCGCTGCGGAATCCGGTCGCCCAGAGGATCACGTCGGCATGCTGGAACGAACCGTCGGGCCAGCGCACTCCATCCGGTTCGATGCTCGCGAACATCGGATGCCGCTGCAGTGACCCGCGAGCTTGTGCGGCGCGCAGTCGATCGTCGAGCCGCAATCCAGTGACCGATACCACAGAACCCGGCGGCAGACCGTGTCGCACGCGATCCTCCACGATGGCGACGGCCGCGCGGCCGTCCTCCTGGGCGAACGGTGCGTCACGGAATACCGGCTCGCGTCGAGTCACCCAGGTGGTGGTGGTGACCTGCGAGATCTCGTCCAACAACTGAACGGCAGACACCCCGCCGCCGACCACCACGACATGCTTGTCCGCGAACTCGTCGGCGGTGCGGTAGTCGTGAGTGTGCAGTTGGCGTCCGGCAAAGGTCTCCGCACCCGGATAGTGCGGGATGAAGGGATGTTCCCAGGTGCCGGTGCCATTGATCAGGCCACGCACCCGGATCGTGCCCGCGGTGTCGGTCTCGACATTCAGCGTCGCGCCCCGCCCCGCCGCGAGATCCGGCCCTGCGGCACAGGGAGTTCCGTCGGTATTGCGGTCGCAGACCACGGTCACCGAGACCGGTCTGCGCACCCGAAGATCGAATCGCTTCTCGTACAACTCGTAATAGCGCGGCACCGCGGTGGCCGCTGGTACGGCGTCGGAACCGGGGGGCAATGTCTCGGCGAAGGACATGCCAGGGAGGTCGTGTACTCGATTGACGGTGGTCAGGGTGAGCGATGGCCACCGAAACTGCCAGGCCCCGCCGGGTCCCGGTGCGTGATCGACGATGAGGAAGTCCCGTTCCGGGCGCAATCCGAGGCGCTGCAGGTGGTAACCGGCCGACAGCCCGGCCTGACCAGCACCGATCACCAGGATGGGGAAGTCTGTCGGCACAAACCGAGATCGTATCGGCTTGGTCGGTATGTTCCGCCACCTGTGGCAGAGTTGATGTAACCAGTCGAACCGGTCAGTTGGGGAGTATGCATGCTCGACGTTAGCCGCGATGGCGATGTCGTCACTATCGAACTACAGCGCGAGGAGCGGCGTAACGCGCTGAATATCGAACTCGTCACGCGGCTCCGTGAAGCAGTGTTGACCGCGGCCGAGGACGCCAGGGTGATTGTGCTCACCGGCCGGGGATCCCTCTTCAGCGCGGGCGCGGACCTTTCCGGGGTCTATTCGGAGGAATTCCTGACGGCCCTGCCCGACATGCTGCACACCATCGAATCCGTACCGGTCCCGGTGATCGCGGCGATCAACGGCGGTGCGCTCGGCGCCGGCGTGCAGATCGCGCTGGCCTCGGATCTGCGGGTTATGGAACCCGACGCCTATATCGCCATTCCGGCTGCCAAGCTCGGCATCACCGTCGACCGCTGGACCGTGCGGCGGCTGGCATCGCTGATCGGCGGTGGCCCGGCGCGGACCATTCTGCTCGGCGCGGAATCGGTATCGGCCGCCGATGCCTACTCCTTCGGCTTCGCCAACCGACTCGGCACGCTGGCCGACGCACAGGCCTGGGCCAAATCGATTGCCCAGCTGGCTCCGCTGTCGCTGCGGCATATGAAGTTGGAGCTCAACGATGACGGCACCCGGGATCCGGAGAGCACGCAGCAGCGTGCGGCGCTGGAGGCGGCGTGGACAAGTCAGGACGCCCAGGAGGGGCGGCTGGCCAGGGCAGAGAAGCGCGCGGCGAAATTCGTGGGGCGATGATGAATCTGAAGAAGATAGCGGGCATTGCCGCCGGTGCACTCGGCGTCACCTGGGTGGTGCGCGCGGTCTGGGACATTCCGTCGGCGATCGGCGCCTCCATCAATGCCATTCAGCCCTACGCCACCGGCGCGGTGAGCTATCGCAATCGGCAGTTCCACAACACCGAGCCGAGTACCCAGTTCGTCTCGGGAGCCGCTCCGTCCCTGCTGATTTCGGCGCTGACCCGGCGTAATGCCGGTCGTCCGCGCAATGCGGTTCCGCTGGCCACCCCCGAGGTGCCGACCGAGGTCGCCGATCTCGCTGTCACCTGGTACGGGCACGCGTCGGCGCTCATCGAGGTCGACGGATACCGGATTCTCACCGATCCGGTTTGGAGCGAACGGGTTTCGCCGTCCGCGCTGGTCGGTCCGGCCCGGCTGCATCCGGTGCCGACGCCGCTGGCGGAACTGCCCCAGGTGGATGCGGTGCTGATCTCGCACGATCACTACGACCATCTGGACAAGGCGACGATCCGTCAGCTGGTGGTCGGACAGGCCGCGCCTTTCCTGGTGCCGATCGGTATCGGCGCACATCTGCGGCACTGGGGTGTGCCCGAACATCGGATCGTCGAATTGGATTGGGGTGGTTCGGTTTCCCTCGCCTCGCTCGGGCGTGAGCGCGACGGCACGGATCTGGTGCTCACCTGTACCGAGGCGCGGCACTTCTCCGGACGCGGCCTGGTGCGCAACACCACACTGTGGGCGTCCTGGTCCATCATCGGCCCGACGCGGCGGGTCTACTTCGGCGGTGATACCGGATACACCAAGGCTTTCGCGGAGGCGGGCACCGCGCTCGGACCGTTCGATCTGACGCTCCTGCCGATCGGCGCCTACGACGAGGCCTGGCCGGACGTCCACATGAACCCGGAGGAGGCGGTTCGCGCACATGCCGACCTCGGCGTCGGCGATCCGGGACACGGACTGCTGGTGCCCATCCACTGGGCGACCTTCAACCTGGCCTTCCACGGGTGGTCGGAGCCGGTACGCCGGATGGTCGCGGCGGCACGGGCGGCCGGTACCGCGGTGGCGGTGCCGATGCCCGGCCAGCGCATCGACCCCAATGACCTGCCGAGCCGGGATTCCTGGTGGGAGGATATTGGGTGAATACCTAGGTTCGTCGACAGGAAGGAATGCAGGCATGAGTCTCGTGGACACCCTGAAAGGCCTGGTCGGCAAGGGTAGGGAGGCGGCAGCCGAGAACGCCGACAAAATTCACGATGCGGTCGACAAGGCCGGTGGGTTCATCGACGAGAAGACCGGCCACAAATACTCCGACAAGATCGGCAAGGTGCAGGATGCCGCCAAGAAGGCGGTGCCGTCGGACAAGTCCGCACCGAAGCCGTCGGCGGCCGCGCCGGAGGAGCCGCCCGTCCCACCTGCCCCCAAGCCTGCTCCCGAGCCCGAAGAGCCGGGACAGCCGCAGGCCTGATCTGTGGCGGGGACCGATATCTGTCGGTCCCCGCCCCTAAACTTCATTTATGGTGACCCGCCGGGAATTCGGTGGCAGCCCGGGCCGGCCGGGCATCGAGGTTGAGCTGAGCAACCTCGACAAGGTGCTGTATCCGGCGACCGGAACCACCAAGGGTGAGGTCATCGCCTACTACTCGGCCATCGCGCCCGCGATGCTTCCGCATATCGCCGGGCGACCGGTCACCCGGAAGCGCTGGCCCAACGGGGTCGACGAATCATCCTTCTTCGAAAAGAATCTCGCCGAGCACGCACCGTCGTGGCTGGAGCGCCACACCATCGAACATTCCGGCCGCAAGGTCGTCTATCCGGTCATCGATTCCGAGGCCGGACTGGCCTGGATCGGACAGCAGGCGGCGCTGGAAGTCCATGTGCCGCAATGGCGTTTCGACGGTGACAAGGTCGGCTACGCCACCCGGTTGGTCTTCGATCTGGATCCGGGGCCGGGTGCGGGGCTGGCCGAGTGCGCGCGGGTCGCGCTGGCGGTGCGCGAGATGGTCGAGGGGATCGGGCTGCACGCCTTCCCGGTTACCAGTGGTAGCAAGGGAATTCACATCTATGTGCCGCTGGATCGGGAGTTGAGTCCGGGCGGTGCATCCACCGTGGCCAAGCAGGTGGCGACGAATCTCGAAAAGCTGCACCCGGATCTGGTAACCGCGACGATGGCGAAATCGGCGCGCGGCGGAAAGGTCTTCCTGGACTGGAGCCAGAACAATCCCTCCAAGACCACCATCGCACCGTATTCACTGCGCGGCCGCACCGAGCCGAATGCGGCCGCACCGCGCACCTGGGCGGAGCTGGAGAGCCGGAAGAAGCTGCGGCACTTGCGCTTCGACGAGGTGCTCGCGCGCTGGCGCGATGACGGCGATCTGCTCGCCGACTTGGATCCGTCCAGTTCGAACAGCGATGCGCTGATGAAATATCGATCGATGCGCGATGCCTCGGCGACCCCGGAACCGGTGCCGTCCGAAACCCCTACGCCGGGGGCGAATAATCGGTTCGTCGTCCAGGAACATCATGCACGGCGGCTGCATTGGGATGTGCGGCTCGAACGCGACGGCGTCCTCGTGTCGTGGGCCGTCCCGAAGGGGCCGCCGACCTCGTCGGATCAGAACCGGCTCGCCGTGCATACCGAGGATCATCCGTTGGAGTACTTGGACTTCCACGGCGCGATACCGAAGGGGCAGTACGGTGCGGGGGAGATGACCATCTGGGATTCCGGCACCTACGACACCGAGAAATGGCGCGAGGACGAGGTCACCGTCACCTTCCACGGCAAACGGCTGCGTGGTCGCTACGCGATGATCCGAACCAACGGCACCCAGTGGCTGATGCATCTCATGCGCGATCAGAATCCGGCCGAGGAAGAGGCGGACCGGGTGTCCAGTGGTCCGGTCGGCCCCGAGGCGGCGTTCATCGTGCCGAGACCGGCCGGGCCCGCGTCCTTTCCACGCGGCCTGCAACCGATGCTTGCCACCCATGGTGAGGTCGCCGATCTCGATGACGTCGAGTGGTGCTTCGAAACCAAATGGGACGGCTTCCGGCTGATCGCCGAAATAGATTCCGGGACACTGACTCTGCGCAGTCGAGCGGGCAATGTGGTGACCAAACGCTATCCGGGTATGGCGGTGCTGGCCGAGGAGTTGGCCGGACACAATGTGGTGCTCGACGGCGAGGCCGTGGTGTTCGACGATCACGGCGTCGCCAATGTCGGTCTGCTGCAGGCCGATGCGGCGCGCGCGGTCTTCGTCGCCTTCGATGTGCTGTATCTGGACGGGACTTCCCTTATCCGCAAACGGTATTCGGATCGGCGTCGGGTACTGGAAGCGATCGCCGCCAACGCGCCGTCACTGCGGGTGCCGCCGCGCCTGGACGGCTCCGGCGCCGAAGCGCTGCGCTACAGCCAGGAGCAGGGCCTGGAAGGTGTGGTCGCCAAGCGCAAGGATTCGGTGTATCTGCCCGGTAGGCGCGGACATTCGTGGGTCAAGCAGCGCAACTGGCGCACTCAGCGTGTCCTGATCGGTGGCTGGCGGCGCAGCGACGCTCGCAACTTCAAATCGCTACTGGTCGGCATTCCGCACGACGGCAGGCTGTATTACGTGGGGCGGGTCGGCACCGGGTTCAGCGAGCCGGTCATGCGGGACCTGGCCAAAAGGCTCGGCAAGTTGGAGCGCAAGACCACCCCGTTCGACAACGACCTCACCGCCGAGGAACGCGAGGACGCGGTGTGGGTATCCCCAAAGCTCAGCGGAACCGTTCGCTTCATGAACTGGACCGAGACCGGCCGGCTTTGGCACCCGGCCTGGCTCGGCGAGATGTGACGGCGGTCGCTGATGGTTTGCCGGGTCATCGGGGAGTTCGCTCGGTATCGTTTGTTTGCGGTTGTGTCGGCTCGAAAAAGAGGAGTGCGCGGTGGATTTCAAGAACCTGGCGAACAAGGCGCTGGACCTGGCCCAGCAGAATGCGGACAAGGTGGATACGGCCATCGATAAGGTGGGCGATCTCGTCGACAAGCAGACCGACGGCAAATTCGCGAGCCAGGTCGACGCCGCGCAGGATGCCGCCAAGAAGGCCGTCCACAAGGACAACTGAGTCGCCGACCCTTTCGAGCGACCTGCAAGCAGTCGCTACGGCGTGGCGGACCGGGCGTACCGATCCGCCATTCCCCGCGGTCAGCTCTGTTCGCGGGCGAGCAACGGAATGATGGTCGCGCTGTCGGTGACCATCGCGTGCCCTTGGAATTCGAAATCGTCGTAGGCGCGCGCCATTGCCTCCTTATCCCGGCCGCCGACGGCATCGCCGATGATCACCGGCACGAAGCCGAGGTCGGTCGAATGGGTGACCGTCGGCGCGATGCCGATCTCCAGCGCGACACCCGCGATCGCGTATGCGCCGATGCCGAGATCGCGCAGCACCGCGGCCAATGGCGTGCCCTCGAATGCCGACATCGATGTCTTGTCGAAGATCACCTCGTCCGCCGTCGGCCGCAGCTCCGGAACCAGTTCGAAGGCCGGGGTGTCGCGCTGCAGGATGAACTTCACGTCGTCGACGTTGTCGACCTGCTGCCAGCTCATCGCCATTCGCAGCGCGAAGGTCCCACTCAGGCGGCGCGGCAGGAAGAAATGCCGCAGGAAGATGATCGGATAGCCGCCGCGCCGCGCGGCTTCGACCACCCGCGCCACCCGCTCGATGATCTCCGGACCGTCCGGCAGTTGGGACAGCACACCGACCTGCATGTCGTAGACGATCACCGCCATGCGGTGCGGCGCACACACATCGGCGAGTCCTTCGGGAATGTCCAGTCCGTTGCCATGCCGCATGGTCAGCTCACTCCTGTTCGATACCGATCACATTCGGGGTACGGCCCGACGGTGATTCGGTTGCGCGATAGCCACTTTCGAAGCGCGCCGCGGCGTGCTTCGCCCCAACTGTAGCCATGTCGGAAATCGGACACGCACGGCGTCGCTGATGCCCGCCAGTGTCCATTGCTGGGCCTCTGATCAGGCAGTACGGTGGTGGCATTCGAGGCCGGGCGAAGTCGGCGCCGACGCGTTCCCGGCGCACTGTGCGTCGCGCCGCGTCGGAACACTGGAGGCCCCGATGAAAATTTTGTCTGCACCATTCGTGGGCGGTAACCGGAGATCCGGTGCGATATCGATCCTTATCGTTCTCGCGGTCGTGGCGTTCGCATTTGTACCCGTTGCCAGGGCCTTGCCGACGCCGGATCAGGACCCGTTCTACGCGGCACCGGCCGATCTGGCTTCGCAGCTCGACGGTGCTGTGCTGCGGACGCGCTCGATCGCGTTGTACGGTCTTCCGCTTCCGGTTTCGGCCTGGCAGGTGCAATACCGGACCAACGATGCGAATGGGTCGCCGATCGCGGGGATGGCCACCGTTCTGGTGCCCAACTGGCCGTGGTTCGGTCCTGGCCAGCGGCCGCTGCTCTCATACCAGATCGCGGAGGACAGCCTCGCCACCCGGTGTGCGCCGTCGTACGCGCTGCGGGGCGGCTGGGATCTCGGCGGCGCGAATACCTATATCGACACACCGTTCATCGCCGAAGCGCTGCGCCGCGGCTGGTCGGTCGTGGCAAGTGATTACGAGGGGCCGGACTCCCGATTCCTGGACGGCGTCAACTCCGGTCGTGCGGTGCTCGACGGCATCAGGGCGGCCCGCGCGTTCGCACCGGACGGAGTCGGTCCGGCGAGCCCGATTGGGGCGTGGGGCTATTCGGGCGGTGCCTTCGCGACGCTGTGGGCGGCGCAGATACAACCGGAGTACGCGCCCGATATCCAGTTCGCTGGGATCACCTCGGGCGGGGTGCCCGCGGATTGGACAGCCATGGCCCATAGTGTCGATGGCACCGTGCAGGCGGGGCTGGCAATGCTCACATTGATCGCGATCGCGAAGAACGAGCCGAATTCCGGTGTGCCGGAACTGCTCAACGAACGCGGCCGCGTTGCCCTCGCCGAGGATGCCTCGGCCTGTGCTCCGGATCTGGTCGCCAAGTACTTCAATGCGCATGTGGACGATTTCACGGCGGTTCCGGATGTGGTGTTCCATCCGGTCTTTCGGGACGCGACCGACCGCCAGGAGTTGGGCGGCAGTGCACCGGTCATGCCGATGTACCTGTACCACAGCACGACCGACGATGTGATCCCGGTCGCGGGCTTCACCGATCTGGTCGGGCGATACTGCGCAGCGGGTGCCGATCTCACCTCCGTGCATTCGGCGCTGCCCGGACACAATGTGACCGCCGTCGGTGAAGCGCCAGGTGCGATGGGGTTCCTTGCCGATCGCTTCGCGGGTGTCTCGGTGGCTCCCGGCTGCCACGGCTGATAAACGAAAGATGCGGCGCGCTACGAGGATTCGCCGCGCGCCGCGTTCGGAGTGCTTGTTCTCGGTCCTACTTGACCGGCGCGTCCTGCCATTTGGTGGTGCCGGACGGGGCGGTCAGGGTGTTGAGCAGATCGATGCCCGCGATGATCAGTGCCGGTCCGCCGACCACGAGGGTGCCGATGATGCCGCCGATACCCGCGCCCGCGATGACGCTGGCGATGACGGTGGGCCCCCCGATGATGCCGGTGAGCCCGACCAGTGCGCCGATCACCGTGCCGAGAAAGCCGCCGATGGCGGTGGCAATGCCGAACTGGGACAGGAAGTTGTCCTGCGCGCGCAGATTCTCCCGCGGCGACGCGATCGGCGTGGCCGCCTGCCGCGCCTGCGTGTAGTCCTTGACCGCGGTCAACTCCAGCACCCGGCCCGCGTCGCTGATCTCGTGCGGCATGGCGAACTCCAGACCGTCCTGCCGGAACGACAGCGGCAGCGTCACCACCGTATTGCCCGCGATGTCCTTGATATCCACGGTGTTCGCGGACAACTGGAAGGACCCGTTGGTCAGCGTGGTGACGATCTTGTCGCCCACCAGTTTTGCCTCGTACCCGATGTCGGGTACGGGCGCGGCATCCGGCTGTGCATAGGAGGTGCCCGCGCCGACCGCGACAGCGGCGACGATCGGCACGGCTGCCGCAGTTATCTTGCGGAGAATCATTCAGGTGGTCCAATCTTCATCAGTTTTTGCAAGCCGTAGCAACGCTCCGCACACGAAAAATCCTCCCCCCGACGCTGTGCAGAGCCACGATGTGATCTAGATAACGCACTCCGAGGACACCGTACCCCGTAAAAAAGGTTTAGAGGACTGATTTTCGGGGTATCAGTTGTTGCTCACATGACGAATCTATTTATAGCTCTTGGCTATTCAGTCAGGACGCGGGCCGCTACAGAACATTGATGGCGCGGGCGATCACCAATATCACCAGCACCAAGGAGATCGCCGATTGCAGCATCATCGTCGCCTTCGCCCACCGCGACATCGGCATCACATCGGTCGGGCTGAACGCCGTCGCATTGGTGAACGCTAGATACAGATAGTCCAGAAACTGTGGCTCCCAGTCGGGTTCGGCCAGGTCCGGACTCTGCATCTGCACGAACAGGAAGTCCGGCAAAGGCTTTCGCGCATGCGCGCGGGCTGCGGGGCCGCCTCGATCGAACTCCCAGTACCAGAGTCCGAATACCACCACATTGGTCAACCAGACCGCACCGCCCGAGCGGAGCAGTTGGCTGGCCGCGGTGAAAGTCCCATCGATCAGTTGGAACACCAGTTGCCCCGCCGAAACTGCCGTGGCCAGACTCAGCAACCCGGTCAACAGGAGGCCGCCGTTGCGCAGCCAACGCTCTTCCCGGTTGAGCCGGAACGGATTCGCCACCACCAGCACACCGAGCAACAGGACCTCGAGTACGGGCAGCACCAGCCAGGCGGGCTGCTGCCGGAGTCCCTTCGGCACGACCTGCAACACCACGATCACCAGTACGGCGAGCGTCGCGGCCCACCGCGATTCACCCTCCGTCTTGTGTTGCCAGGCAGGCACATCGTCGTCTTGGTCCGGCACAGGGGCCAGTATCGCCGATCAGGTGAGCAGATCGAGGACGACCGCGCCGAGGCAGACCGCGATGACAATCGTCAGCGCGATCGCGTCATTGCGTCCGGGGGCGCTCGGGTGGGCGGTGAGCTGGCCGGTGCCGCCGCGCGCGGTGATGGCCTCACCCAGTTCGGTTGCCCGGCGGCTGGATACCGCCATGGCGGCGGTGAGGATATCGACGAGCGGATTATCGGCGGCGCGAGTGAGCAGGCCATCCTTCGGGCGCAGCCGGCGCGCCGCCCGCAGCACCCGGATCTCGTCCATCAGCAGCGGCAGGCCGCGCAATGTCAGCGCGATGACCACGGCCCATTCGTCCACGGGCACGCGGAATCTGCGCAGTGGGGAGCCCAGTTTGGCCAGCGCGGGGGCGATATCGCCCATCGGGGTGGTCCAGGCGATCAGGAACGAGGAGGCCAGCAGGACCAGGCCGAAGACGGTGACATTGGTGTAGCGCAGCACGGCGTCACCGCCCACCGGCACATTGAGCAGGGCGCCGATGCCGATCGCCGCCCAGAACCACCACGGCAGACGCGGCAGTGTGCTCAGCGGCAGTCGGGCGAGCACGCCGATCGCGATCAGGAATACGACCATCAAGCCGAGTACCGGCCAGGACGGGAGGAACATCAGCACCACACTGATCAGGAACGCCCCGATGATCTTGGTTCCGGCCCAGAGGCTGTGCACCGGACTGGAAACCGGCACTTCGCGGAACAGCACCGTGCTCATGACCGCGCCTCGCTAGCGCTCGGCTCCGTCATGACCACGAGGGTGGCTGTGTTGAATGTTCGCTCGCTGCGCTCGGTCATGACCGACCTCCGTTCCCGAGTCGCCAGGCCGGATCGCCTGGACGCGTTCCCGGCATTGTCGTGCGGGAATCCAGCTGGTGCGCGGGCACATTCGCGGTGTCGCGGATCGGATCGGTCTCCAGAATGCGTCCGGCCTCGAGATGTACGGCCCGGTCGCAGACCGCGGCCATATCGTGCACGTCATGGGAGATGACGATCAGGGTCAGCCCGGAATCGCGCAGGCGGGCAAGCAGTTCCACGATCTCGGCGCGACCGTGCGGGTCCAATCCGGCCAGCGGCTCGTCGAGCACGACGACCGGCGCGTGGCTGGCCACAATGGCCGCGAGCACCACGCGCTTGGCTTGGCCGCCGCTGAGTTCTTCGATGGAGCGCGCGGCCAGTGCGCGATCCAGACCGACTGCATCCAGTGCGCGTCCGACCGCACCGGATCCGGTGGCCCGTCCGCCCCAGTCCGCTACTTCGTCGCCGACCGTCTGCTTCTGCAGCTGCAGCCGGGAGTGCTGGAACGCCAATTCCACCCGGCCGATCTGCTTCGCGATCGGCTTACCGCCCAATTCGCAACGGCCGGAGCTGGGTTCGATCAATCCCGCCATGATCCAGGCCAGCGTCGATTTGCCGGAGCCATTGCCGCCCACCACGAGTAGCGCCTCGCCGCGTCGCACAGTCAGGTCGACGCCGTGCAGAGCCGGTGCGGCCCACGGTGTTCCGCGGTTATAGGTGTGGCGGACTTCGCTCAGCTGCAGGATGGTTTCGCCCATCGGCCGACGCCGGATCTCGCCGGCCGGTCGCGGCCAGGCGGGCAGCCGCTCCACGGTCCGGCCACCGGCCAGATGTACCACCCGGTCGGCGGCGGCGGCATCGGCCTCGTGATGGGTGACCAGCACCACTGCCATCGGATGGCGTTTGGGCAATTCGGCCAGGAGTGCGACGAGATCACGGCGACCATCCGGATCGATCATCGAGGTGGCCTCGTCGGCAATGAGCAGCGCGGGGCGGCGGGCCAATGCCGCGGCCACCGCCAGCCGCTGCTGCTGACCGCCCGAAAGCGTCGCGGTCTCGCGATCGCCCATGCCGTCCAGGCCGACCTCGTGCAGCAGGCCATCGATGTCGACCGTGGCGGCGAGTTCGGTGGACAGACCCCACACCACATCGTCGGCGACGAGCACGCCTAGCGTCTGGCTCTCCGGTCGCTGCAGCACCAATGCGGTGCCACCCAGGTGACCGAGGCCTGCCGCGCCCGGACGGTCCACGCTGCCGGTGGTCGGCGGATGTCCGGCCAGCAGCCGGGTCAGTGTCGATTTGCCCGATCCGTTGTGGCCGACAATGGCCACGAATTCGCCGATATCGACCGTGAGATCGATCCCGGACAGCGCATCCACCGGCGCGCCCGGATAGCGGAAGCCGACCTCGCGCAGTCGCACCGGCAGCGGCGCGATGGGCCGGTTGTCGGGTCGTGCGTCGAGCCGGTCCCGACTGGGCAGCCAGGACAGCCGATCGAGTACCGAGCCGAGTACGAACCAGGAGAACACCGCCGTCGCGATGAAACCCGCCAGCACACCGCCGCCGACCAGGACCCACCACCAGCGGATCGCGGCATCCGCGGCGTCGGCGACTCCGCGTCCGAGGGGTTCCAGCTGGGGCTGCCGCGCCGCCGTCCGCTCCAAGCCCTCGGCGGTGCTGCGGATGGTGTTGAACAGTAGATTCCGTGACCGGGACAGCACGAACAGCGTTCCGACGGCGAACGCCGCGAAGCCGAGACCGGCGATTGCCGATAATCCGAGCACCGCGGGCAAACCGCCGCGTCGACGTTTGACGGTGCCGATGATGCCCGCGATGGTGGCCGAGCTGAGAATGCCGAATGCGGGCACGATGCCCGCCGCGACGAAGCAGACAAGTACGGCCGAACCGGTCGCCGTGATCAGGGCGCGCAGCCGATAGCGGTGCGCGATCATGGCCAGCGGCACCGCGGCCACCAGCTGCAGCGCCGCGGCGAACGGAATCAGCGCACCGACGGTGACCAGGCCGACGGTGGCACCGCCGAGTACCGCCCCCACCGCCAATTCGATCGGGCGCAGCGGTCCGCGCTCGGTGGGGCGGGCGGGCAGATCACTCACGGGTCAAGTCTGCCAGGATCCTGTGCACAGTTCGTGTGGTCTTCCTGTGGAGAGCTTGAGCTTCAGGCGACCCTGGTCAGCTGGTAGTCGGCGGCCTTCAGCTTGCGGACGCGACGGCGATAGGCGAGCTGGGGACCCGGCCAGTTGTTCGTGATCCGGCCCGAAGCGGTGCGATACCAGCTGGAGCAGAAGTTCCACGGTGTGCGCGCGAGGCGCTGCTGAACCGCGGTATTGAATTGCGCCTCCGCCTCGGGACGCACCTCGAGCACGTGGCCGGGACGTTCGGCGAGCAGTTGGACGGCCTGGCGGATATAGCGGGCCTGCGATTCGATCATGTAGATGATCGAGCCGACGCCGAGATTGGTATTCGGTCCGTAGACCAGGAACAGATTCGGGAAGTCGGGCACGGTTATGCCGCAGTAGGCGTGCGCGCCGCCCTGCCAGGCATCGGAGAGCTTGCGACCCGCTCGGCCGTAAATATTCATGGGCCAGAGGAATTCGGTGCCCTTGAATCCGGTGCCGTAGACGATTACCTCCGCCTCGTGCACCTTGCCATCGGCGGTGCGCACGCCGTTCGGCACGATATCGGTGATGGCGGTGGTCTCGACCTGCACGTTCGGTTCGAGCAGAGCCGGGTAGTAGTCGTTGGAGAACAGGCCGCGCTTACAGCCGATCGGATAGTCGGGGGTGAGTTTGGCGCGCAGTTCCGGATCCGGGACCTGCACTTCCAGATGTTTCGACGCGATCTTCGCGACCAGTCCTACGATCCACGGGAATTCGACCAGGCCGAGCGCGATGAATTCGGCGATGGCCCACCAGCCGAACCGTTCGACCAGCAGCGCACCGGGCACCTGGGCGAAGAGTTTGTGCTGGACCGGGGTGTAGTCGGTATCGAATTTGGGCAGCACCCAGGCCGCTGTGCGCTGGAACAGGGTGAGGTGTTCGACCCGCGGCTGGATCTCCGGAATGTACTGGATGGCGCTGGCGCCGGTGCCGATGCAGGCGACGCGTTTACCGGCCAACTCGACGCCGTGATCCCATTCGGCCGAGTGGAAGGCCTGACCGGTGAAGGTATCGATGCCGGGAATATTCGGCAGCGCGGGCCGGGACAATTGGCCGACTGCGGAGATGAGCACGTCGGCGGTTCGGGCCGTGCCGTCCTTGGTCCGTACGGTCCAGCGGCCGGAACTGTCGTCGAATTCGGCGTCGGTCACCTCGGCGCCGAAATGGATCGCCTCCAGCAGACGGTGCCGCTGGGCGACACCGCGCAGGTAGCCGTGGATCGCGGCCTGTCCGGAATACCGCTGCGGCCAGTCCGGCTTGGGCTCGTAGGAGAACGAGTACAGCGGCGACGGCACATCACAAGCCGCGCCGGGATAGGTGTTCTCCCGCCAGACCCCGCCGATATCCGTGCCGCGCTCCAGGATGGTGATATCGTCGAAACCGTTGCGCCGCAATTCGATTGCCATCCCGACGCCGCCGAAACCGGCGCCGATGATGATGACCGAGGGTCGTTCGCCGGCTGTCATATGTGGCACTCCTCACAGCACTGTAGATGAGTTCCACTCTAAGACCGCTGGTCGTGTATGGGGGCTGATCCTTTCGAGCGACCTGCAAGCAGTCGCAACGGGTGCTATCGAGATTTTCGGCCATAATGTCCGCTGTGGAGCGGGTACAGGATCCGGGCATCCGCGACTGGAACTTTCCGCGCGGCATCGCCAGCGTGGCACTCATGGTCGGCTATGCCGGTGAGCAGGGCGTGCCCGTCGCGCGCATGCTCGTCGGAACCGGGCTGACCGAGGCCATGCTGCACGATCCGGACGCGCAGATCGACGCGCGCACCGAACTCGCCGTCATCCGCAATCTCGTCCGCGAACTCGCCGATACGCCCGCGCTCGGTGTCGAGATCGGTCGCCGGTATCGGATCACCACCTTCGGCATTTTCGGCTTCGCCTGCGTCAGCAGTCCGACGCTCGGTGAGGCGATCTCGTTCGCGCTGCGCTATCTGGAGCTGAGCTTCACCTTCTGCCTGCCCGTCGCGGAGTGGGGGGAGGGCGAATTCATCGCCTGGGTGCACGACGAATCGATTCCGCCCGATGTGCGCCAGTTCTTGGTCGAGCGCGATGTGACCGCCATGCATCAGGTCATGAGCGATCTGATCGGTAAGCAGTTGCCGCTCACCAGGGCCGAATTCCGTTTTCCCGAGCCGGCATACGTCGATCGGATCATGGCGGTCACCCAGGTGCAGCCGCGTTTCGGACGGCCGCGCAACCTGTTCACTATCGATCCGGCAATGCTGGAACAGCCACTGCCGCAGGCGAATGAGCACACCTGGGCCATGTGCCTCGCGCAATGCCGGGATCTGGTGGATCGCCGCCGAGCCCGCACCGGTATCGCGGCCGAGGTGCGCGAACTCCTGGTGCCCGGCGGTGCCGACGGATTCGCCGCACCGCGTGGAATCGACTCCGTCGCACGCGATCTCAATATGAGCACCCGCACCCTGCGCCGCCACCTCGATGCCGCGGGTACCAGCTACCGCGCGCTGCTGGACGAGGTGCGCCGCGCGCTCGCCGAGGAAATGCTCACCGCCACACCGCTTTCGGTGAGCGATGTGGCCATCCGGCTCGGCTACGCCGAATCCTCCACCTTCATCTACGCCTTCAAGCGCTGGACCGGCGCGACACCGGCGGCCTACCGCCGCGAACGGGCGGTGCGCCGCTAATTCGGCTGCACGCCGATCCGCCCACCCATCGCAATGCTGCGGAAATGCGTTGTGATGCGGTGACTTTCGTCGATGATGTGCAGGGCGATGGCCGGATCCGGCGCGTAGTCCATCACGCGATGGGGAAGTTCGAGTTCCCACTCCCCGGCGAGGACGGAGGCGGTGCTCGGGGAGATCAGTAGCGGGCGGCCCGCGAAGGTGGTCGTGGCGGCGGAATGCGCATGTCCGGTGATCACGCCGACGATGCGTTCGTCGGCGGCGACCACATCGGCCAGTTTCTCGGGCTCCGCCAGCGAGATCTCATCGATGACCGGACTGAACAGATGTGCGGGCGGATGGTGCAGTGCAAGGAGAATGGGCGCGTCGGCGGGTGCGGCGGCGAGTACGCCGCGCAGCCAGTCGTAGGTTTCCTCGGTGAGTCGGCCGCCGGATTCGCCAGGGACGCTCGAATCCAGCAGGACCACGGTCGAATTGCCGATCCGGTGTGCGTGGTTGATCGGCGCGGTCGACGCGGATTCGCCGAGCAGGATCGTACGGAAGGCAGCGCGGTCGTCGTGGTTACCGGGCAGGGCGTAGACGGGGATATCGGCGTGGAGTGCGACGCGCGCCTCGGCGTACTGCTCGGGCTTACCCGAATCGGTGATATCGCCGGTCACCAGAATGGCATCGGGCCTGTGTCGCAGCTCGGCGAGATAGGCCATGACCCGCTCGACGCGTTCGGCATTGCGGGTGCCGAGATCGAAATGGGTATCGCTGACCTGAGCCACCAGGATCATCGGCGTTCGCTTTCTCTGGGGGATCGCTCCATTGCGTCAGAGTGTGTCGGCATCGTGTGCCTGCACGTCTACAGGCTAGATGACCTGCGGGTTCCGCGTCGCCATGAGGCTGACCACCGGTAGAAGGCCGCGGGGTCGGAAGTGGTCGCACGCACACCGGGTCAGCTCGACGGGTCGACGACCGATGCCCACAGCGTCTGCAGTGACCGCAGGAACGACTTGCGATCGGCGGCGGGGAGCTGGGCCAGCAGTCGGTTCTCCTGCTCCTGGATATCGCGTTGTGCCTGGTCGCGGGTCGTCCGACCGGCCGGGGTGAGCGATATCAGGCGTGCGCGCCGGTCGGCTGGATCGAGGTCGCGCCGGATGAGGCCGCGCTGCTGGAGTTGGTCGAGTGTGCCGATGATGCGCGTCTTGTCCGCGCGGATCTTCTTGGCCAGCGCGGCCTGGGTGTAGACGGGTTCCTCGCCCAGTCCGAGCAGGACCACATAGCCCCACATGGTCAGGCCGTGCCGCTCGAGTATGGGCAGTTCTGCCATGGCGAGGGCGCGGCCGAGCGGCGCGATCATCGCGGCGAGGTCGGGGCGCTTCTCCGGCATGGGTAGAAAATACCGCTTGGCTTATCGTAAGCATAAGCTTACGATAAGTATGCGCTTATCAATTTGGATGTATCGAGAGGACAGCGATGACCACCGATTCCGACACCGCCCCCGAGTTGCAGACCCTCAAATCACTGGGGAAGCAGGTCGATTTGATCGCCCTGAATTCCCAGGCCGTGCGCACCAGCATCGAAGTTGTTTCCCAGCTGACTCCCGCCGATTTGGCCAAGCCGACGCCGTGCGCCGGCTGGACGCTGCACGGGTTGCTGGCGCACATGATCACCCAGCACTACGGCTTCGCGGCCGCCTCTCGCGGCGAGGGTGATCTGTCGCTGTGGCGGCTGCGTCCGCTGGGCGATGACCCGGTCGCGGACTACCGCGCTGCCGCTGAACATGTGCTGGCGTCCTTCGCCGAGGACGGCGTGCTCGACCGGACCTTCCCGCTGCCGGAGTTCACCCGCGCCTTCGAATTCTCCGGAGCCGAGGCGGTCAGCTTCCACTTCATCGATTACGTCGTGCACTCCTGGGACGTCGCCCGAACCCTCAGCCACACAGTGCATTTCGACGACGACTTGCTTGCGGTCGCTTTATCGGTAGCCGAGGTTGTTCCCGGTGGCCCGGCCCGCCTGGCCCCTGGCTCCGCCTTCGGACCGGTCATCACCTGGTCCGGTGAGTCCGCGCTCGACGAGATCGTCGCCATCCTCGGGCGTTCCCCGGTTTGGCCTGAGTAGTATCCGCCCGCTGTCGAGTGATCACCGTGCGCCAATTACTTTGCTGCGCATCGCGTTTCCGGTCATTTCGGGCGCGGAGGTGTGCTCGCCGGCAGCATCTTCTCTGCGCATTGCTCTGGCCTGCAGAGGTCCCACTCGCGGCAGCTGCGACGCATGGGCTCCGGTGCTTGCCGCAGGCGATTTACCCTGTCGCGCACTGAGTTCCCGGTTACTCCGTGCGCGCGAAGCCGGACAGATCCTCCTGGCGTCGGCACATCAGCGTGTACCAGGCCGGCGAGGTCACCGCCTCCTGGATGCGGGCGCCGCCGGAATCGTTGATCGACACCACCGGGCAGGCGCTCTCTTGCACGAATTCGATTGCGGCGGTCACCTTTCGGCCGAACGTCTCGCCGACCGAACCGCCGTGCACGGTCTGGTCATGGGCGATGACGACGACCGGCCGGCCGTCGATGTAACCGTGGCGGCGCGCAAGGAATGTGAGCAGCGCTGGCATTGCCCGCGGAGGTTGCGGTCGGGTCGCCGCTGCGGCACATCCGGTCTGGTGATACGCCGAGCGTGACATGGCCCGTCGCGCATGGAATAGCCCTCTATTCGCGCGCGATGTTGGGCCGGGCGAGGGCTATTCGGTTGGCGGGGGCGGGGATTGGGCGGTGCGCAGGAGGTTGTCGGCGTGTTGGAGGAGGGCGGTGGCATCGGGGGTGGGGTGGAGAGGGTGCCAGAAGTCGGGGGTTGGGGTTGCCTGGAGGGTGAGGGTCGGGGGCGTGCGCCAGGGGGCGGCGAGGGCGAGTTGCCAGGAGTGGAGGTAGGTGCGGTCGTATCGGGCGGATTTGTCGAATAGGGGGTCGCCGACGATGGGGTGCCCGATCCAGGCCAGGTGTACGCGGATCTGGTGGCGGCGGCCGGTGATCGGGCGTACGGCGAGCACGGTGTGGGTGGCTGTGCACAGAACCGTTGTGAACTGGGTTGTCGACGGATAGTTCTTGGTGGCCAAGAGATCCGCGTCATCGACGAACCAGCGACCGGCCTGCTCGCGAATGGATTCGCGGGGCGCGGCGATTCGCACGCGGTTCTTGCGGCCGACACTGAGCGGCAGTTCGATGACGCCGTGATCGGGCAGGCCGGTCGACTCGACGATCGCCAGATAGGCCTTCTCGGCCGTCTGCTTATTGAACTGCCTGGTCAGCTGCCCGTGCGCACCCAGCTCCTTGGCCAGCAGCACCAGTCCGGAGGTCACCTTGTCGATCCGGTGCACCGGATACAGCGTTTCCCCTACCGCGGCGGCCGCCTCGACGATATCGCTGTCGTGCCGCTCCCCGGTTACCGAAATCCCGGCGGGCTTGTTCAGCGCCAGCACCGCCGCGTCCTCCTCGATAACGCAGCTCTTCCGCAACTCGGCCCACTCGAACTCCACCGGACGAGCTTAGGTCGTGGGCCACCGTGCCTGCCTTTGTGGCGCAGCGTGTGGCGACGCAGGCGGTGGGCTTGGGTCGTGGGCCACGGTGTTTGTTTTTGTGGCGCAGCGTGTGGCGACCCGGGCGGTGGGCTTGGGTCGTGGGCCACGGTGTTTGTTTTTGTGGCGCAGCGTGTCACGACCCGAGCGGTGGGCTTGGGTCGTGGGCCACGGTGTTTGTTTTTGTGGCGCAGCGTGTGGCGACGCAGGCGGTGAGCTTGGGTCGTGCGCCACCGGTATTTGCCGTCGCGGCGCAACGTATGGAGACGCAGGCGGCGCCCTCAGGTCGTGCGCTATCTGTACTTGCCGTTGCGGCGCAGGGTGTGCGGGCGCAGCCGGTTGAAGCCGCGGACGCGTACGCTGCGCAGATTGCGGATATCGAACTCCGGATTGCCGTCCAGTGCCGCGGCGGCCTCGTCATCGACGAGAACGGTGCCGGGTCGAGCGACGCCGGTGAGCCGGGAGGCGATATTGACCACCGAGCCGTACAGATCGCCGAAGCGCTGCAAGACCGGTCCGTATGCCACGGCGACCCGCAACTCCGGCGTGCCGCCGACCATCATCGTGCTCTCCTGGATGGCCAGCGCGATGCGGGCCGCATCCGTTGGATCCTCGGCCGCGAACATGACCTCGTCGCCGACATTCTTGATCACCCAGCCGCCGTTCTCGGTGATCGCGGCGGTGGTGGTGGATTCGAATGCCTCCAGCAGCATGGAGAGTTCGTCGGGGTGCAGATGCCTGGTGAGCCGGGTGTAGCCGACCATATCGGCGAAGCCGACCGCCAGCTCGCGCACCGCCTCGCCCGCCGTGGTACCCGGATCGAGGGAACGGGCCAGGGCCGCGGCGAGATGGCGGCGCCACGCGTAGGTATTGAGCTGTTCGAGCGTGGAGATGGCCGCCTCGGTGGCGGCACGCGCGATTTCGGCTGGATCGGTGCCGGGGGCGGCCGCGGCCATCCGAGCGCTGATTTCGGCGAGCACCACATCGACCTGCCATTCGGCCAGTCGTGCCATGCCCTGGCCGAGGGTGCGTGCGGTCGCGGCCTGCTGACGGGAGTCCGCCGAGGCGAGCACATCGAGTGCGCGGAAATTGCGCACCGCGGCGATATCGGCGTCGGCGTAGTCGACGGCGGTATCGTCGAGACCGGCCGGGAAGCCGAGCGCCATCCACAGCCGTTTGGTCAGGTCGGTGGTCGTCCCGGATTGTTCGGCGACCTGGGTCCGGTTGTAGCGGCGCGGTCCGTCGAGCAGATACGACTCCACGACCGACTCGACCAGCTCGGATATCTCGGTGGGAACCATGATCGGTACCTTACGGGTCGACCGGTCGCCCATGGCGGCAACGGACCAGGGGGCAGTCACCGCCACCGTCGTCGCGGTCCGGGACTGTGATCGGTCACAATCAGCTCAGGTGCAGCCACTGTCCGGTCGACGGCACGCCCTGGTCGGTCACGACGAACACCAGATACCAGCCCGGCGGCGCGAGTGCCGGATTCGAAGGCAGCGTGATCGTCACGGAATCCGGTGCGGTGCTGGTGAATTCGAGATCTATCAGGCGTTGCTCGTTATCGGAGGAGTGGGTGCACGCCCCGGGCCGGACGAGATTCACCTCGCGCAGTGCCGCGGTGGTAGTCGCGGTGACGGTCGCGCCGTAGGCGACGGTGTCCGTCGCGAGCGCGAGCTGCGGTCGCTCGCCTTGGAAAAGATAAGGCGGCCAATAGGTTTCTATGCGCAATTCCTCGGTCTTGCGTGCCGGATTCGAGCCGGCGGTGATCACCTTGCCGTCGGGGGTGAGCAGGGCGACGGAGTGGTACAGCCGCGGCACCCGACAGGGCGCGGTGTGCATCCAGGTACCCATCGCCGGATCGAAGATCTCGGCGTGCGGCGGCGCGTCGTGCGCCATCTCCTCCATACCCGAACCGCCGGTGGCCAGCACCGTTCGGTCCGGGAGCAGCACCGCGCTCAGATGCATCCTGGCATGGTCCATCGGCGGCGCCGCCTGGTATTCCGGTGTGGCCGAGGTCAGATCGACGATTCTGGTATCGGCCAAAGCCGGTGCGGGACTGTGCATGTCGTATCCGCCGCCACCGAGAATCATGACCCGCTGTTGCTGGGCGGGTGGCAGCAGCACACTCGCCGACTGATTGCGGGAACCCGGATCGGTGAGACCGGGCACCTCGACGGTTGCACCGGTCGCCGGATCCCAAATCGACGGCCGCATGCCGTTGTTCGCACCGTATTGGCCGCCGGTGTAGAACAACCTGCCGTCGGCGAGTAGAACGAGATGCCCGTACATCGGGATCGGACCGGGAGACGGCAGCTGGGACCAGGTTTCGGTGCCGGCGTCGAAGAGTTCCGGAATGACGGATAGGAAGTTGTCGGCACCCAGACCCGACACCGCGACGATATTGCCGCTCGGCAGCGGCGCCAGCGCCGGGTACCAGCGTCCGAAAGCCATGTCCGGCTTGGTATTCCAGGTCAGCGTCGCCGGATCGAAGATCAGTGCGTCCTTCAGTCCGTAGAACGGGTCGTAGCGTTCGGTGCCGCCCGCCGCGAGCAGCCTGCCGTCCGGTAGGAACGCGTGTCCGACGCAGAACAGATCGATCGGGGTTTCGGGTGCGCTCAGTCCCGGTCGCGGGTAATGCCAGACGCGCGTGCGGAATTCGTGGGCGTCGTGGCGGTCCGGATCGTTACCGGAACCGGCGAAGAACAGCACGTCACCGGTGTGCAGTACGGCGGCGTGCACCGGGTTGATCTCGGTGCCGAAATCGAGAATGCGCCATAAGCCCATATGTGGTGCGTGCGTCAGATCGGTCTCCAGTTCGAGCACGCGCACATAACCGGCATTGACGCCATCCGGTGCGTCGATGGTGAAGACCACCAGTTCTGGAGGTGTGCCGTCGTGCGGCAGCAAAGCCAATGCCGCGCCTTGGTTTTCGGCGAAACCCCACTCGGTCTCGGTCCACACGCTCCAGCCGTCGACCGCATGCCCGGAACCTTCCAGGCCCCAGCCGATGGTGTACACACCGGTATTCACACCCTCGGGGTTGTCCACCGCGAAGACGATCAGTTCCGGCCTGCCGTCGCCGTCCAGATCCGCGGCCGTGATGCCCGCGCCTTGGTTCTCCCAGCCGTACCAGTCCGGTACCGCCACCCACGGCGTCCATTCGCCGACCGTGCCGTCCGCGCTCAGTCCCTTGGCCAACCGGAACTGTCCGCTGTTCTGGCCCGGCGGATTGTCGACTGCCAAAACGACCAGGGTGAGCTGCCCATCGACGGACGTGAGGCAGATATCGGCACCCTGGTTCTCCCAGCCGTACCAATCCGGCACTGCGATCCACGGCGTCCAGCCGCCGGTCACTGTGCCGTCCTCGGCCAGATCGCGCCCGATCCGGTAGCAGCCCTGGTTCTGGCCGGGTGGATTGTCCACGACGAACACCACGAGATCAGGTCGGCCGTTGCCGCTCAGATCGCCGATTGCGATGCCCGCGCCCTGGTTCTCCCAGCCGTACCAATCCGGCACCGGCAGCCACGGTCCCCAACTCTTCGTCGAGCCGTCGGGGGCCAGCCCCATGCCCATCCGATATGACGCGGTGTTCTGACCATCCGGATTGTCCACCATGAGTACGACGACATCCAGGGCGCCGTCACCATCGATATCCGCGATCGCGATCCCACAATCCTGGTTCTCCCATGCGAACCAGTCGGGGACCGGAACGAATTGTCCTGCCACGCAATACATCGTCGCCCCGAACGCGCCATCTTGCGCGTCGTATGCCGAAGTTGTCCGATGATGTGGGTTATGGCTGCTGGTACGGCAGTAGGGATTCCCTGGACCAGGTGAGGGTGCCCGCGGCCAGATCGGCGATAACGGCATCGAGCCAACGCAATTCGGCCTCGGTGACCGCGCGCTGGTACTCGTCCTCCAGCATCACCACCCTGGGCAGCTGCATCGCGGCGGCTTGTTTCGCATCGGCATCCATCTCGGCGAGCTTGGCGCGCACCGACTTTGCCCGCCGCTGCAATTCCGTGCGAGCGCCCTCGGGTCCGAGCAGCATCAGGAATGACAGCGCCGCAGGGAATTCCGGGTACTCGTTGCGCGGTTCGCCGATCATCTCGGCGAGCCAAGTCGCGCAGGCGGCGCGGCCGGCATCGGTGATCTCGTAGACGGTTCGCTCCGGATATTGCTGATCGCGGCCGGTTTCGCGGACCGTGACCAGTCCGGCCTCCTGCAGCCTGCCGATCGTCTTGTAGAGCGCGGCGCGCTGGGTGACATTGACGACCTTGTCCTTGCCCCACTCCTTGATCCGCCGCTGGATCGCATAGGGGTGCATCGGTTCCAGATGCAGGATGCCGAGCAGCGCCATCGCCAGGGGAGAGCGCTTGAACTGCGTCGATGCCGTCATGCCGCCATTCTAGTGGTGTCCCGACAACTAGGTTCATACAAACTAGTTGCAAAGAAACTAGTGTGTATGCCACTATTGGTACACCAGCGGAAGCCGCCCGAAAGGATCGAAAAATGACCGCCAAGACCGCCGCCCGCATCCACGTCGACCACGAGACCGCCAAGCGCCTCGGCAACTGGACCGATGCCGACACTTTCGACATCACCGCCCGCTACGGCAGCGTGGTGATCGACCTGCGTTCGCCGCGGATCACCGGCGAGATCGTTGTCCACGCCGATCTCGACCACGCCATGGTGAAACTGCTCGTTCCGGACGACGCCGTCATCGACCAGACCGAACTGCACTGGACCGGCCGCGGCCGGGTGAAGGATTTCGCGCGGCCGCAGGTCGCCGCGGGTCGCGTCATCCGGCTCACCGGCACCAGCAACCGCAGTGAATTCCGGGTGCACCGTGCGGGTATCGCCGTGCTGTCGGCAATGTTCTCGCGGGAGTTCTTCGAGGATGTGCGCCGGGCGCATCGTGAAGGCGTGCATCCGACCGTTGCTGATCCGGCCAACGCGCCGCGTTGATCGGCATCGATTGCCGAAACCGTAGTGCCCCGACCATTGGTTGGGGCACTTGGCATTTCAGGTTCGGTCGAGACCCATCGTCAGATACTTCACGAAGAATTCGTTGTTCAGCGCATAGCGGGAACGCCGCTGCCGAATCAGGGCGATGGCGTCATCGACCGAATGCCCGAGATCCAGCAGCGTCTGCGCGACCACCAATCCCGAACGGTTGTATCCGTACTGGCAGCGCACCATGACGCTGCGGTCGGCGCGAACCGCCGCGGCGGCGATCCTGGCCAATTCGCGCGCCGCCGCCAGCTGCTCGGCATGCAGCGCGGCGTCCGGAATCGCGAGGTGATGGTGTTCGACATCGGGTCCCGGCCCGTACCCCTCGGCCTGGAACAGGCTGATCACCACATCGAATTCGATCCCGACGATCGCGGGCACCCGCGCGCCGTCGGCATTTCCGTAGTGATGCCCACCCATCCACAGCTGTGGCACGATCTCGTTCCACGGCGCATCCGCATCTGGTGTCTTCATCCTGGGCGGCCGGTCCCACTGCACCATCATTGCCTCCCCGCGTTTCGGCCCAGCTTCCACGGTACCGCCCTCCTTGCCATGGCAACGGCTCGAGAAAACGTACGGGCGCGGGCGGTTTTGTAATTACGACGCCAGATAGGCCTGCCCGGAAGTCTGGCAATCTTCGAGTGAACGAGGACCTACGAGTGATGCGAATCCAGGTATGCGGCTTCATCGCCATGGCAGCGGCGCTGGCAATCCTGTTCATCGTGGTGGCGGTGTTGCCGGTGGTAACTCTGCGCCGATGTAGAACGCGTTCTAGACAGATCTGGCATTCTGTCTTACTCTCGGATCATGACGACAGAGTTGTCTCACCGCCCGCATTTCGAATTGAGATCCGCGGAGACTTGGTGCGACCCGTGGCAGATGTATGCCGAACTGCGCGCGCACGACCCCGTGCATCACGTTGTGCCCCAGGATGATCCGGCGAGCGACTACTACGTCCTTTCCCGCTATTCGGATGTGCACGCGGCGGCGCGGGACGTCGCGACCTTCTCGTCGGCGGGTGGTCTGACCGTCGACTACCGCGACCTCGGCGAGATCGGGCTGCCCGAACCGCGGCCGTTCGTCTTCACCGATCCGCCGGATCACACCACCTTCCGCAAACAGGTCATCAAGGGTTTCACGCCGCGGCAGGTGCGCTCGGTCGAACCGCAGGTACGTGCGTTCGTCGTCGAGCGGTTGGAGCGGCTGCGGGCGGCGGGGGAGGGCGATATCGTCGTCGAACTTTTCAAGCCGCTGCCGAGCATGGTGGTCGCACATTATCTCGGTGTGCCGGAACCGGATCGGCCGAAATTCGACGAGTGGACCGACCTCATCATGACCGCCTCCGCGGGCGGCAGTCCGCTCGATGCCCAAGAGGCCATCGGCGAATTGATGCAGTACTTCACCCATCTGATCGAACGCCGCCGCGCCGAACCCGGTGACGATACGATCTCGCATCTGGTGGCTTCCGGCCTCGGCGCTGATGGCGACTATGCGGGCATCATCTCGATTCTCGGCTTCGCGTTCACCATGATCACCGGCGGAAACGACACCACCACCGGCAATCTCGGCGGTGCGGTGCAATTGCTGACCGAGCATCCGGATCAGCGGCGGCTGCTGATCGACAATCCGGCGCTCATCCCGGACGCGGTCGAGGAGTTCTTGCGGCTCACCTCGCCGGTGCAGGGTTTGGCGCGAACCATGGTGCGCGACATCGAGATTCATGGCGCCACCATTCCAGCCGGACGGCGCGTGCTGCTGCTGTACGCCTCGGCCAACCGGGACGAACGCGAATTCGGTCCCAATGCAAGCGAACTCGATGTGCTGCGGCGGCCCAAGCAGATCCTGACCTTCAGTCACGGCAACCATCACTGTCTCGGCGCGGCCGCTGCCCGCATGGTCGCGTGCGTCGCGCTGGAGGAACTGCTTGCGCGCTGCCCGGATTTCGTCGTGGATATCGACCGTGTGCGTTATGCCCCTGGCAGCTATGTGCGCTGGCCGGATCGTGTGCCGTTTCGGGTGACCCAATGATGGCAGCGGGTGGCGATTCGATGCGGGGTGGGCCGGGCGACTGGTTGCGCCCCAAGCGCGCCGATATCGCGGCCGAGCAGATTCTCGATGCGGCCGCGCAGCTGTTCGTCGAACGCGGGGTCACGAACACCGGGATGGGCGATGTCGCGAAGGCTGCGGGTTGCTCGCGCGCCACCCTGTATCGCTATTTCCCGAACCGGCAAGCGTTGCGAATCGCGTTCGTGCACCGCGAAGCTCGTCGGGTCGGCGCGGCAGTTGCCGAGCGGACTCGCGGGATCACCGATCCGGGTGAGCGCATCGTCGCGGTCATGCTCGCATCACTGCGCGAGGTCCGCGCCGACCCGACTCTGATCGCGTGGTTCACCGCGGGCGACGCGGGCCTCGCCAATGAAATCGGTCAATCCTCCGAGGTCATCGAGGCCATAGCGGCCGGGCTGCTGCCGCCGACGGCCGATCAGGGCGGCTCCCGGCTGGCCCGCTGGTTGGCTCGTATCATCATGTCGCTGCTCACCGCGCCCGGTCGTGACGAGGCCGATGAGCGGGTCATGCTGGAGCAGTTCGTTGCACCGGTCGTCATGGGTGCATTCGCGAACTGACCGAACCTCTTGCACTTGACTTGGAGCGCACTCCAGGTCGTAGCGTCGACGACGAGATCGTCGACCGAGGAGGAGAGCCCCGCATGATTCCGACCAGGAAGCTCGGCCAGTTGACCGTTGGTGCACAGGGTCTGGGCTGTATGGGCATGAGCCAGGCCTACGGCGTGCGCGATAACGACGACGAATCCATTGCCACCATCCACCGTGCCCTGGATCTGGGCGTGACGCTGCTCGACACCGCGAATGTCTACGGCCCGGAGACCAACGAGCGCCTGGTCGGCAAGGCCATCGCCGACCGCCGCGATCAGGTGGTGCTGGCGACCAAATTCGGCATCGTGTGGGGCGAGGACGGGAGCATGGGCGCCCGTGGCGACGCCGAATACGTCAAGCAGAGCTGTGACGCTTCGCTGGCCCGGCTCGGTGTCGACCATATCGACCTCTACTACCAGCACCGCGTCGATCCGAATGTCCCGATCGAGGAGACCTGGGGCGCGCTGTCCGAGCTGGTGCAGGCGGGCAAGGTGCGTTACCTCGGCATCTCGGAGGCGTCGGCGGCGACCATTCGCGGCGCGCACGCGGTCCATCCGGTGACCGCCCTGCAGAGTGAATGGTCGCTGTGGACAAGGGATATCGAGGCCGAGGTGCTGCCGACCTGTCGTGAGCTCGGCATCGGCATCGTGCCCTTCTCGCCGCTCGGCCGAGGCTTCCTGACCGGCGCGATCACCTCCACCGCAGATCTGCCCGCCGACGATTTGCGCCGCCGGCTACCGCGATTCGCCGAGGGCAACCTCGACAGCAACCTCGCCATCGTCGCGGCGCTGCGCGAGCTGGCCGCCGAAAAGGGCATTACCGCAGGACAATTGGCGCTCGCCTGGGTGCAGAGCCGTGGCGACGATGTGGTTCCGATTCCGGGCACCAAGCGCCGCGCCTACCTCGAGGAGAATGTCGCCGCCGCCGAGATCGCGCTGACCGCCGACGATCTCGCCCGTATCGATGCCGCCGCACCCGCCACCGCCTTTTCCGGCGCACGCTATCCGGAACACCTTGCCAAGGCCGCCGGTCGCTGACATCTCGCACACCGTCCGCGGACCTCGCATAGCGACTCACCGCATGAAACGCCATGCTCCGAATGCGAAGGTCTGCGACTGCGGCTATTCGTTGGGAGGTACACCCATTACGAGGCGGACCAGGGTGCGGGGGAAGCCTTGGAGGCGTTCGGGGGGATAGTGGGCGGGGTCGCTGATTGTCAGGTGGCCGAGCATCTCGGCGACGGTCAGCACTTCGGTCGGTTCGACGCGGTTCGCGATGTCGCCACTACCGCCTCACCTCCACCGGTTCATAGTGGCAGATCTTGTAACTTGTGTGGAATCGGTTCGACCGCACGACTTTCGGTGTCGAGAACATTCGTTCCTGTTGTATTCGGCGGGGGAAATTGCTACGGTTGCGTTGTATTTGCTGCGAGAGTGTGCGGTGGTGGGCGCCAACGACGGTAGCTGCTCCCGGCCTGTACGGATCGAGCGTTAGAAGTTCTGGTACCCGACGGAACGAGGCAAGTCGATGAGGCCGACGCCGACCGCGATCGGATACCTTCGTCAGGACCTGTCGGGCGATGCGATGGACTGGGACATTGCCCAGATCCGCAAGTTGGCAACCCGATACGGATATGACCTCGCCGAGATCGTGCGGCTGGAGGGCGCGGGCACGCATATTCTCGCGGCATTGTGCGAGGTCATCCGCAAGACAGACGCGGAAGCGGTGATCATGCCGAATCTCGCGCATTTGGACGATCGACCGGAAGAACTTGTGCGGGCGTGTGACGTTATCACCGTCAATCCGACCAATACCTATGCCCGACGTGCATATCCCGGGGAATGCGTGTGGGCTGATTAGCCCGTCGTCGGACGGGCCGTCTACGATCTTCGCGTTTGCTTGTCGTCAGCTGCTCCATCAGATCAGTTCGATCAAAAGGAGAAGGTATTCGTCATGGCAATTTCTCGGAAGATCGCCACAGCTTCGGTCGCTGTCGCCGCACTCGCCGCCGCATTGGTCGGCACCCAGCAGGCCGCGGCCGATCCGATTGCCGGCGGCTGCTCCGGCGGCCAATTCAGTTACAACACAAGCCCGCTCGGGATGTCGGTCGCACCGACCACGGCCACATGGATCGGCAATCTCACCGGTTGCACGGGCGCACCCGCGTCCGAGGCCACGGTCAGCGGCACCTTCAGTGGAAACGGCAGCTGCAACGGTGCCGACGGTCAGATCGACGGCAAGGTCAACTGGTCCAACGGTGTGGTCAGCCGGATCAGCGGGCCGTGGCATGTGCCGGGTGGTGTCGCCAGGTCGATGTCCAACACCGTGACCATCACCGATGGCCCCGGTAGGGGTGGCCAACTGGTGGTCGAACAAGGTCCGATCGGCAATGCCGTGGCAATGGCGGGGGCGTGCATCGCGGGCAATCTCCGCAATGCCGACGTGCCGATCCTCGCGGTGCGTTTCAACTGAACCGATGAACAATGACGGGTACCGGGCCATGCGCCCGGTACCCGTTTTTCAGATACTTGCCAGCGACTGGTCCGCCGGCGCAAGCTCAGAAGCAGTAGGGGAACTTGCAGGTCGAGGGATCGTTCGGGCCGAAGATAATGGCGATCAGCCCGTTGATGACGCTGTCTGCAACGCCCGATCCGGTGCTGATCGCCACCTCCTGTGCCGTAGCAGGCTGGTCGGCAGCGGTGACCTCGGCCGACGCCGTCGCCGGTGCGCTGATCAGGACCCCGGCCGTGACCGCAAGCAGAATCTTCCGAATCATATTGCTACCTCTCGCTTTTTGGCTGACTACAACCGGCAGCCTATCGAGGACGTCGAGGGTCGCAGTCCCCCAGCGGTGGGCACGCATTCGGTGCTCGACTGGCAGGTGAGTGAAAACGGTGTGCGGCGAGAGCCGGTCCTCACATGGTATGCCGACCGGTCGAGCCGCGAAATCTGTATTGCCGCGGCGAGTCGCGTGCGGGACAGATGCGGGCGCGGTGGTGGTCGAAGTTGTCCGCACCGGTGCGTTCGGCAGCATGCCGCGGGTGGAGCAGGTGGATGACACGCTGATCGCGGACCTCGGCATGAGAGTTCTTGTGCCAGCCGAACGGCATCAGATGGACCCGTTCGCCGAGTTCTTCCAGGCGTTCGGTGAGCTCGGAGAGTAAGTCCAATACATCGGCGATATGTGACAGGAGATCCAATCCGGTTGTCGTACGGGATTGTTCGGCGCGGGTCGTCAACTGAGCGAATCCGTTGATGACGATGTATGCCGCGTCGGTTTCGGTGGCAATCCGCCGGACGATTTGGGTGGCCGCTGCGCCAAGCGCGAGATCGCCGCATTCGACACCGACCGTCAAGACGAGGCAGTCGAAGAACTGTCTCGTCGTCCCGACCTCCGACGGTGCGAGTTCGACAGCGCACGCATTCGCCGTGGTGGGTGCGTATCGGAATGTGCGGCAACGACTGGTGTGAATCCTCATGGTCGGTCGCTCACGATCGGCGGACGGTTCCGGTCAGCGGGCACCGCACAGGGTGTAACAGAAGACGAACGGCTCCGTGCCGTCGTTGAACCAGCCGTGAGCGGAGCCGTTCTGCACCACGCAGTCACCAGGGCGTAGCCGCACGTCGATCCCATTGTCTGTTCGCATCCGGCCCTCGCCGGACAACACGACCACGAAATCGACCGTCGGGGTGGTGTGCATTCCCGGCCGAGTCGCATCGAAGGTGGCCATCATCCCGGGCAGTTTCGCGTCCGCCTCGGCAATGGCCGCTTCCATGGCTGAGGCGGACACATCCGCGGGCGGCTCATAGGACAGCCCCGCGGGGATGGTGATATAGCCGAAACGCAGCCCGCTTGGGCCTGGAAAGTAGGTACCGGTCACAGCGGTGGGCACGGTGGTCACCGGCAGCGCGGGAACCTCGTCCAATTCCCACATGCGGTGCACCGTCGCCCCGGGTAGTAAGGCGATGGTGATCGGGTCGACGTTCTCGTCGGACAGGATCCGAGTTTCGCCGGAGTCGTCGTGGCCCATGACTACCCTGCGCATTGACACACCTTTCGCTCGACGCGTTGCCGTGCTTCCTCCCATGGCAACACCTAGTCACGGTAGGAGCGGCGCGCGTGCCCCACTTGCCGATGGACGCAGGAAAATTGCCGCCACGCGCAAGGTTCGCCGGAGTAGTTCGGTGCCCGGGTGTTCAGGAAACGCCTTATTCTGTGCGCAACCACTCGTGCGCTGCGTGTTCGCGGGTGCAAACGTAGGGAGGCGATACGTGGATGACCGAGCCGTATTCGTCGAGTCGGCCACTACACGCGCCGTCACGCCCGAGGAACGCACCGACTACTGGGCCGAGCTGATCAATTCCTACCAATGCCGTCTGGGATATGCCTTCCAGCGCGGACGTGACTTCCACGGTCGCACAACGCTGCACCGCACCGGCACCTATCAGCTCGTCGGATGGGAATCCGACGCCGTGACCTACTACCGGACCGCCGGACACGTGCACAACGACTCCGACGCCGACTACCGATTGCTGCTGCCCATCAGCGGAGAGATCGTCTTTTCCCAACACGACCAGCAGGCGCGCATGCCACCCGGTGCCGCCGGTCTGGTGACCATCGACCAACCGTTGGCGTTCTCGCAGGACGATGGCGCCCAAGGGCTGCTCATGACCATCCCGCGGCGACAGATCGATCATCGCCTCGCCGGCCAGGCGCCACCGGCCCGGCCGCTGGACCTCACCGCAGGACTGGGCCGGGTGGTCGGCGATCTCGCTACCGGATTGTTCGCCGAGGGCGCCACCCTTACCGGCCCGCAGTTCGACGCCGTCGCCGAACGGTTGGTCGAGCTGCTGTGCATGCACATCGTCGGCGACTATCCCACCGCACCCAACCATCTCGACGACGTGGAATCGGCTATCCGCCGATACGTCCGCACCCACGTCGAGGATCCGAACCTCACCGGCATCACCATCGCCCATGCCCTCGGCTGGTCCCTGCGTCAAATCCAGCTCGCACTCCAGCACGCCGGCACCACACCGCGCGAACTCATCAAGGAAGAACGCCTGCGCCTCGCCCATCTGCGTCTGCGGAATCCGGCATACCGGCACTGGAGCATCGCCGACATCGCCCTGGGACTCGGCTTCGGCTCGGCAAGCGCCTTCAGCACAGCCTTCCGTCAGCGCTTCGACGCCAGCCCCCGCGACATCCGTCAGGGTTGAGCAGGATAATTCGAGCGCAGGTGAGCGCCTGCGAAATGGTCCGTCGCCCGACAGCTACGAGGCCAACGAGGTCTGGATCGATGCCACCGCGGACTCGGACGGCAACGCGACCGGCACCGTAGACAAGTACTGGGGGATCGCTGCGAACCAGCACGCGAATTCGGTGGTGATCCATCTCGACGACAGCGCCAGCAGCAGCGTGCGTGACCGTGCCGTTCCAGCCGCTCGGTGGTTGAGCGGCTACGCTGCGGACTGCTCGGCTGGTTCGGTGTGGTAGATATCGGCCACTTCGGGCACGGTGGCCACGCCCAGTTCCTCCGCCACGCTCGATATCGCCTGGGTCGCGACGGACGGATCGTGGCGGCCGTCAGCGGTGAAATACGGTGCGACGTAGCGTTCGTAGTATTGCCGGGCCTCGGTCTCGGCGAGGCTCGGGATGAGGCCGTTGACGTACCGGACAGCGAGATCCGGCTCGTCGTGGATGGTGCGCAAGGCCCGGCGGTTGGCCCGCACCAGTGCCCGAACCGCCGGATCGTCCGTCGCGATGTGAGTGCGGTCCACAGCGATGCCCACCGTGGGGATCCGGAAGTGGTCCCCGACGAAGGCGAGCAATCGCAGGCCGTTCTGGCGGACCGTGACCTCGGGCGCCAGGGTGCTGCCGACGAACGCCGCGTCCAGCGAGCCCTCGGCGAGCTCGCGCAGGTGGCGGCTGTAATCACCCGGTCTCATGACGACCGACCGGACATCGTGGTCCGGATCCAGCCCGTGTTTCCTGAGCATGATGCGGGAGAAGCAGCCAGGCGCGGTGGTCGGCGGGTGGATGCCGATCCTGCGGCCCTTCAGCTCCTCGACCGACGCGTAGGCGTCGCGGGCGAGCAGCCAGAACAGCGGCCGGTCGGTGTTGACGCACAGTACCGTCCACGGGATGCCGTCGGTCACGCGCGACAGCACCGCCCGGCCCAGACCGATCGTGGCGGTCCGCCGGACCCGTTCGCCGTCCCAGGCGCATCCGTCGCGTAGCGCGACGTGGACTCCCTCCTGCTGGTAATAGTCCTGCTGGTCGGCGACGTAGGCGACCAGCTCCTCGTGGATTCCCAGGCCGACATAGGTCAGGTCGATGGTGCGCACGCGCGGCCTCCTTTCGGAAAAGTCCGGTCAGTCCATGGCCATTCCGCCGTTGACCGGCGCGGTGATGCCGGTGATGAATCCGCTGTCGTCGCCGGCGTAGAAAGCGACGGCCCGGGCCACGTCGTCGGGGGTGGCGATGCGGCCCAGTGCCGTCTGGGCTGCCTGGTTCTGCTGGTGTGCCTGCTCGAGGACGGCGTTGACGATGGTGGTCTCGCCCACCGGCCCCGGCGCGACGACGTTGACCGTGATCCCTTGCGGCCCCAGTTCCTGCGCGACGTAGCGGGCGAACTGGCTCAGGGCTGCCTTCGAGGTGCCGAGCGCGATCATGCCCGCACGCGGTCGTCGGCTCAGCACGGTGCCGAGGTAGACGATCCGGCCGTAGCCGCCCTTGGTCATGCCGGGGACGACGGCCTTGGTCATCAGGAAGGCAGCGCGCATTTCCTGTTCGAGTTTGCCGCCCAGTTCGTCCCACGAGATCTCGTCGAACGACTTGACTGCGTACGGGATCAGGGCGTTGTGGACCAGGACCTCGACCTCGCCGATGGCGGCCCGGATCTGCTCGACCATGTCGCGCACGGCGGACTCGTCGCGCACGTCGGCCTGCACTGCCATTGCCTGGCCGCCGGCGGACACGATCGACGCGACCACGTCATCTGCCTCGTCGCGGCTGCTGCGGTAGTTGACGACGACCCGCATCCCTCGCGATGCGAGCAATCGGGCAACGGCCGCGCCGATCCCTCTGCTCGCGCCGGTGATGAGGGCGATCCTCCCCTCTTGTCGAAGGTTCGTCATGTCTGCCTCCGAAGAGTTCGTCTGGTGGGTCAGCGTGACCGCAGCCAGTCCCGGAAGTGCGTGGCGGCGAGGTGGGCACCTTCGGGTGTGGTGAGCACATCGCCTTTGACCGCGGCGAACAGGCCGGCGGTCTCGTCGGTGACGACGCGGCGGTTGTCGCCGGTCACCTCCAGTGTGATGCGGCCCAGCTCGTCGAGCGGGAAGACTTCGGGGCCGCCGATATTGCGCGTGCCCCGCAGCGGAGCACCTGCGGCGACCTCGGCGACAGCGGCCGCGACCTCGGCGGAGCTGATGGGCTGAATCGCAGTGGCGGGCAGGCGCACGACATCACCGTCGGTGGTCCAGTCCAGCGACGCCACCACGAATTCCATGAACTGCGTCGCGCGCACGATCGAGTACGGGATCGGACCGGCCTCGACCAGGTCCTGCTGCAGGGTCTTGGCCCGGTAGTAGACGAGGTCGGGCACCTGGTCGACGCCGACGATCGACAGCGTCACGATGTGCCGGACGCCCGCCGCCTGCGCTGCGGTCAAGAGGTGGGGCACCGAGGTGCGGAAGAAGTCGAGGGATGCCTCGTCGAAGGTCGGCGAGTTGGCCACGTCGACGACGACCTCGGCGCCGCGTAGCGCCTCGTCGAGCCCGTCGCCGGTAAGGAGGTCGATGCCGGTCGAGCGCGAGTGCCCGGTCGCATCGTGTCCGGCCGCGGTGAGCTTCTGTACCACCTGGGAGCCGATGAGTCCGGTGCCGATGACTGCGATTTTCATGAGATGTCCTTTCGGTAGAAGTCGGCCTCTGTCACGAGCCTTTCTCTTGTTCGATCCCGGGGCGGATAGCCCCGTAGAGCACTGTGTCGACGGTCGTCCGCAGCAGATCGGCCGCACTGCAGTCGAGTTCGCGTGGTAACTGCGAGTTCAGCAGCCGCTCCACCGCGCCGCGGGTGATCTCGCCCAGCAGCTGAGGCGGCGCCGACAGCAGTCCCCGCCGGTGCCCATCCCGGAACAACTCGTCGAGCCGCTGGTAGACCACTGCATCGATCCGCTGTTCCACGTGTCGGCGTAGCACCGCATCGCCCCGCCCGGTCGCCAGTTGAGCCGCGCCGATCCGCCCGAGCTCGCTGCAGGCCGCTAACAGGAACCGCTGTACCTGCTCATCGAACGGCTTGCCCTCGGTCTCCGCGGCCGCCGCCATGAGCGTGCGCTCCACTGCTGCGAACTGCCGGTCCAGCACCGCGGTCATCAGGCTGTGCTTGTCCGGGAAGTGGCGGTAGATCGTCTTCTTGCTCATCCCGAGCTCACGGGCCAGCTCGTCCATGCTCACCCGCCCGGTGCCCGGCGCGAGGAACAGCCGCCCGGCCGCGTCGACGATCACCTCGGCGCGCCGCCGGTCGGAAACTGAGGAAACTATTTCGGTTTCCATAGTTTCCATAGTCGGCCGCCGCTTGCGCGCTGTCAAGACACGGTCCGGTAGGACGGGTCGGTGATGTCGCGGGTGCCCTGGAGGTAGCCCCGGTCGGTGAAGAATGGTGATTGCAGCACCCTGGCGTCGGCGGTGCACCTGATCTCGACGGTGGATCGTCGTAATGCGATGCGTCAGTGGCCGTTTCGGCGTTCGAGCCGGTCGAGGTAGCGGCCGCTGACGAGTTGTGCGGTGCGGCCGTCGATGCCGAGTCGGCCATCGCCCGCGCCGCCACCACCGCCTAACCAGTAACCACCATCGGGCGCCGAACGATCGGCATCTCTCGTATCTCGTACGAGACTCAGCTCTTCGTCGAATCGATGAGCCCCGCGGGCTGCCTTCTACACGAGCATCGTGCACGGTCCGATGTGGCTGCGCTGCGGGAATGCGCTGCTCGAGGGATCATTTACCGAGGTCTGCGGGGAGCTGATCGGCCGTCGTTCGACCGGAATCCGTGCGCCTGGCTCCGCAGATATATGTGGGAAAGGTTTGCTGTGACAGGTATTTTGGCGGCGTTGGACTTTGATCCGCGCTTAGATGAGTTCGATCCGGCGCGACCGGAGGTGATCAGAGATCCCTACCCGTGGTTCGACCGGCTCCGTACGCTGGATCCGGCTCATCGCGGTATCAACGGTCTGCGATTTCTCACCAGGTTTGCTGATATCGATCAGCTGCTGCGCGATCACCGGACCTTCGTGCGCGGCGACTTCGCCGATGTATTGGCTCGAAATTTCGGACAGAACAGCCTGAACGATGTGATGGGCCGGTTCATGTTCGCGCTCGACCCACCCGATCACACCCGGTTGCGGCGTCTGGTCGCGGGATCGTTCACGCGCGAGAAAGCCGAGCGGCTGCGACCGAGGATGCGGGAGTTGGCGGCCGAACTCCTCGACGAGGCTGTGGCCCGGGGCGGTCACACCATTGACGTCCTCTCGGAATTCGCCTACCCGCTGCCGTTGCAGGTGGTGTGCGAGATTCTCGGGGTGCCGCCGGAGGATCGGGAGATGCTGCGCTCATGGACCAATGACATCACTCCGACCGTCGACTTCGTCCTCTCGGACGAGGTTCGGGCGCGGGGTATCGAGGCGGCCGCCTTGTTCAAGGGCTACTTTCTCGCCCTGATCTCGTTGCGACGCAGGCACCGAGGTGAGGATCTGCTCAGCGAACTGCTGAACGCAGAGGAGCAGGGTGAGCGGCTCAGCGAGCGCGAACTCATCAGCCTTGCGGTGACGCTGCTCATCGCGGGGCACGAGAATGTCACCAACCTCGTCGGCAATGGACTGCTTGCGTTGTTGAGGCATCCCGGAGAACTCGAGGCGGTGCGCCGGGAGTCGGGGCGGGTCGCCGATGTTGTCACCGAGACGCTTCGGTACGACTCGCCGGTGACCTATGTTCCGCGGCAGACCGCGAAGGCGACTCGGTTGGGAGACGTGGACCTGGCCGCAGGCGAGTCGCTGGTCGCGCTGTTCGGTGCTGCCAACCGCGACCCCGAGAAGTTTCCGGACCCCGGGGTGTTTCGGTTGGATCGGCCGCACAATGCCGAGCATCTCGACTTCGGCCGCGGCATCACCTACTGCCTGGGCGCACCGTTCGCCATTGTGGAGAGCGAGGTTGCGTTCGAAACGCTGCTCACACGACTAGGCGATTTCGGCCTGGCGATCGAAGAGGACGAACTGACCTGGCGGCCGACGATCTGGGCTCGAGGCCTCGAGCGGCTCCCGATTACCGTTGCCGGTTGAGTCTGCGCTGGTACAGGGCCAAGACCTCGGCCCGGCGTCGAGCAACACCCGCACCGTGTCGACGCCACTGAACTGGGCCGCGCCCTGGGCGATCGGGAACCCCGGCACCGTGAACGCTCGATGATGGCCACCGTGTGTGACGGGACACTGCCACATACGGTGGCCGGGAGGTGAAAACCCTCCCGGCCACTCGTTGGAGCACCTTTCGCTGTCTACCGGTCCACAATGCCGGAAAACGGCGAATTGCCCAGACTAGGCAGTACCACCCCCACCCGTCTCCGGAGACCCTTCGGGAACGTCCCCGCCACCGCCGGGTCCTTGCTCGCCGGGTCCTTGCTCGCCGGGTCCCTGCTCCTCGGGTCCTTGCTCGCCCGGTCCTTGCTCGCCGGGTCCTTGCTCACCTGGTCCACCCTGCTCGCCCGGTCCACCCCCACCCGGTCCACCCGGAGCACCGCCACCGGGAGCACCGCCACCGGGAATCGGAATGGGGATGGGAATCGGGATTGGGATGGGGATGGGGAGAACTCCGACACCGCCACCGACACCACCACCGCCACCGCCACCGGGGAGACCGGGAATAACTCCGCCGCCGGGGGGGATGGGGATGGGGATAGTTGTCACCGGCGTTGTCGGCGGTGCTGTCGTCGTTGTCGTTGTCGGCGGTGCTGTTGTCGTTGTCGTTGTCGGCGGTGCTGTCGTCGTGGACGTCGGTGGAACAGTGCAGTTGGGTCGGGTGATCCTGTTGTCGTCCAGGGTGACCGAGCCGTTCCGTGCCAACAGCCGTCCCTCCACGATGGTTCCGGTCTGCGCCGAGATCGAGGTCAACGCCATGATGGTTCCGACGAAGGTGGTGTTGGTGCCCAGTGTCGCGGAGCTACCCACCTGCCAGAAGACGTTGCACGGTGAGGCCCCGTTGATGAGGGCGACCGTGCTGTTGGATGCCGTGATCAACGTAGATCCCGCTTGGAAGATCCAGACCGAGTTGGGATCGTTTTGCCCATCGAGGGTGACTGTCCCGGTTAGGCCCATGGGGCCCGCCGTGTTGTACACCCCCGCGACCAGTGTTTGGCCGCCGAGATCAGGGGGAGCGGCGGTGGCGGGACCGCGACCCGCGGCATCGTTATATGCCGTAGTCAGATCTGTTTGCGCTTGCAACGCCACCGCGTCGGCAGCGTGGAAGGTTCCCGTTCCGGGGGTAATAAGTCCCGGCGGAAACCCGGTAGTCGCACTCCCCGGGCTGACCCCCACATCACCGGCGATGATCGTAGGCCCCGTGTTGGTGACCGTCTGGCCCGCCAATACCGCGAAGGACGCGGCTGTCCCCAACCCGACAGGGGGCTGGGCCGCCGACGCTATCCCATTGAATATCAACAGGACTGTGGCGGTCACAACCGTCACGGCAGCGATGATCAATCGTCCGACCGGACGCGCCCGGGGCGAGTTGGACGGCAATGTCACTGGTTTCCCTTCGCCGTTGAACGGCACACGTGTGAATGTCACTGTCTGTCTTCGATGCAGCTGGGATGCGTGGATGGGTCGATCCGTCGCGATTTGCCCATCGCTGTTCTAGAAGCATCCAAACCGCCCCGACCACGTCGATAAGTCGAAGCCAGAAATTAACCCATCCAGGGTCGGCCGACTTACGAAGTACCTTTCGATGCCGATGCCGATGCAGCGGGGCGTGGGCGATGCTCGCGTCAGTTTGCTTGCTACTGAATCGGTGTCACGGTCGAGTCTCGCCACGGAAGTATCAGCGGTTCGCAAATACAGTGCGCGATCCCTCTTCTGGCGGCCGACCACGCAAGCGCCCTCGAGGCCCGTCCTTGGGGGCACCACCGATCACCAAACAGGAAGAGGTTAAACAAACATGGGCGGTCTCATCAGCGGTCTGCTGCCGATCGTGGGCAACCTTCTCACCGGTGTTGTCAGCGTTCTGGTCCACTCGCTGCTCTGACACGAATGTTTGGTTGCGGTCCGGCCCCCGACATCTCGAAACAGTCGGTCGGGGGCCGGGCCGCGAACAATTCGCTACGCCCCCATAGATAGGTGATCAACCGACCGAGAGGCTGTTCGAATGATCCTCCAGCCCGTAATCAACCTCGTCACAGGACTTCTCGCCGTCGTGGGAGACACCCTCCACTTTCTGACCGGCGGCCTGCTCTAGGGGTTATGGCAACCGCAGCGGGATGAACGTGAAGTGCGGCAAGTCCAAGTAAAAGCTCGAGTCTGTGAGAGGTCAGATCGTTGTGTCGAGGAAGATAGCTCGTGCACTCGCCGTAACCGGCGTGTGTGCCGTCATCGCAGCGACCGGCGCCGTCGTCGCCCAACCCTCCTCCGCTGCTCCGGAATTCGATCCGACCGATTGCCCGGCCCTGTACACCCTCGGTGTTCAGGGCACGGGACAGTCCTCTCTCAGCGCCTCGCCCACTGTCGACACCGGCATGCTGTCGGGCGTTTTCGCGCCATTGCTCGCCAGCGTTTCGAAGCCCGGAGCGGTCGATCGCGCATACGTGCCCTATCCTGCGGCGTTCGGCGGGATCGTGCCCGGCGCTGCCACGCCGCCGTACGCACAATCCGTCTTCGCCGGACTCGACGAGTTGCGCAGCATGGCGCGCGCGATCAGCAATAGATGCGAGAACACCAGCCTGGCTTTGCTGGGGTATTCACAAGGGGCGCACGTTGTTTCGTTGTTCCTGCGGGAGGTAGGGCTCGGATACGGTGTGGTGGCACCGGACAAGATAGCTGGCGCCGCACTCTTCGCCGACCCGACCCGTGACCTGGGGGCACCGGTGTTCCCCGGCGCGCCGGGACAGCGCACACCCGCCCCCGCGCCCGGCACCGACCGAACAGCATTAGCGGGGCTGCCACCAGTTGCGCAGACGATGCCAGCGGGCGGTGGCATCGGACCACAACAAGACATCGCCGCAGACTTCGGCGCACTCACCGGACGGGTGGCCTCGTTATGCGTTGCAGAAGACCTCGCCTGCGACGCACCCGCCGGCACACCGATACTGCACGCGTTGACGAACATCATCGGCCAGGCACTGCTATCCCCACTCGACCCATTCACCGTACTGTCCTCAATCATTCAAGCCGTTGTCGCGACAACCGTGAAGACCGCCGCCGCCGTGGTCAGCCATGACGTGGAGGGCAACACGGTCGAAACACTGACGCTGACGTCCGAAAGGACGCTCAGTCAGCGCCTCGCAGAAGCCTCGGACCCGCGGGTGCCGGTTTACGGTCCCGACGCGCAGGCGGCATTGCTCAAAGTGGCTACAGTCACGCTCAATATTTTGCTCGCCGTAGTAGGAGTGACACTCGAACCGAGCGAAGTCGCCGAAATTCTCAGCGTGGGCGAAAATCAACCGTTGGACGGCATCGCCCTTCTTACAGAAAAGATTACTGGCCCGCGATTCCCATCGGAGCCGATCGAATCCGCCGGGAACCTGGTGACGCAAGCGTTCGACGCGGTCGCCTTTGCTGTCGCAGACAACGCCGCGCTCCTCGAACCCGCAACGTGGGCGAGATATCAGGACGTTGTCGCACGCCACGGCGCCTATGTATGGGAATCCGTCACCGAAACCGGCCAGACGCCCACCCAATTCGTCGCGGACTGGTTTTCAGCGCTGGCACGCAGTCTCGCCACCCGGACAGGCTCCGCCGCCGGTGCGAAGGCTTCCGCCGCACCGAGTGTTCCCAGTCGGCCTATGGATCCGCATCAGGCCGTAGCGCCAGGTGATGCATCTGCACCGTTGAGCCAGGCCGCCGAACCAGCTACGGCCAAATCCGTGCTCCTGCATCGCGCACCGCTCAAGCGCATGTCAGCATCCGTTACCGCTGACCAAGCCGACACCGCTATGTGGGATTGCGCGTGGATGCTCCTGATGTTCCTGGTTTCGTGGCGACTGCTTCGACATCGGCTCACCGCTGGCGATGACGCCGGTGTCGGATCCAATTTTCTTGCCGGGTCCGCGAACTCAGCCTCGAACATCGCCAGCTGGTATTGGAGCGCGCCGCCGATAGCCGCAGCAATCGGAGCCATGTCGATTATCGCGGTGTCGGCGCGCGAACTCCTGTAGGGGATTTCGACAAATCGCCATTTTGCAGTGGTGGTGGGTTGGCCGTGGCGCCGGGTGGACCCACCACAGGAAGATCAGCACCGTGTCCCGCTCCCGCGACAGCCTGGCGCGCAGTATTCGCGGTCGAGACGCCCTCATCGACCAAGGCGGTTGCTGTGTCCGGCTCTCTTATGGTGGGCCAGCGGGCGGCGGGGTGATGCCCACGAGCGCGGTGTAGACCACCACGTTGGACTGATAGCTTCTTATGGTGTGGTCGAATTCGCCGCCACACGTCACCAGTTGCAGCGCGCTGTATCCGCGCGAGTCGTAGACCTCATGGCTTGGGAACTGTGACTTCAGATAGGTGGCTACTGTCTGGACGAGAAAGTGAGCAACCGATCGGTCCGCTCTTGTCACGTGGACCTCGTCCCCGGGGTGCAGTGATGATAGTCGGTAGAAGACCGCGGGCCCGGTGTAGGAGTCTACGTGTCCCAGGATGACCGCGGAGCCCATGTCTCCCGGTGGGGGCCCGTATCGGTACCAGCCCGCTACCTGAAAGTCTGTCGGAAGTTCTACGGTGCGATCAGGATTGAGGCCGAGCTCGGAGAGCGGTCCATCCACGGCGATAGCTGGGATGTGTAGTTCCACAGGGAGCGATTCCGGGAGCGCGGCAGGAGCCACGGTACCGAAGGCGGTCACGGCGGCATGGGGGGCCGGGGCCAGGTTCTCGCCTGGGCACAGTCGAGCGATCGGACTCAGTGCCGCGAGAAGTAGCAGAATGCTCGCCGCTGTCCGCAGGTGCCTCGACGACACCGGCGAACTGCGTCCTGGACTGCGCGCTCGTGCTTCAGTCATTCCGGTTCCGGCCGGGCTGCGGTGGGGCCCTGACGTCGCAGGCGGTGCTGTCTCGGGGCCGCTCTGACCACCTTCACCTCTGGGCCCACCTGGACCACCGGGGCCTTGCGGTGGTAGTTCCGGAATCGGTGGGCCGGGCCCGCCGGGCGACCCTGGAATGACCGATACAGCACGAAATGACGAGCTCATAGGAACTCCTCGACAGATAGAATTTGTCCCTGAGCCTCACAGGCAATCGTGAATGCGAGCGGATCAGTTCTATTGCCTCGGCAACCAGCGAAGTACTTATGGCACTCGACGCGTGTTACTACGATATTACCCTTCTAGACTGTAGCTCCTAAATAAACTTTAGGTTTGGGTGGTCGGTATCGAAACTAAATGTGATGCATTTATTAGGCGGCCGTAGCAGCCATGGGTGGGTGATCGGCCGAAAGTGGCGCGGCCCCTCTGTCGTCGGACTCGCATTGAACCAGGTGACCGGTCGGTTTTAGTGGGGCGAGTCGGGGCGAGATCAGGAAGTTCTGGTGGTGACGTCGAGTGATCCGCCCGCCGAGCCTGTGGTGGCAGCGAGGACAAGGGGCGCCGGGCCGAGCAAGGCCGACTATCGTGGGCGCGAGAACAGGCGATCTCCGCCGGGGACGCGGATTCGGACTGGTGTCCGACAGCGCGAAGCCTGTAACACCGTCGGCTCTCGAGGTGGCCTCATGCACGCCATAACGGGGGTTCGCCAAGTCACCGGTGAACCTTCCTGATTTGGGTTAATTCGTCACCGGCCGGTTGTTCGGCGCGGTGTGCATGGTGGTCGGCTTCGTACTCGACAGGTGGTGTGCGACCGAATCAGTGCATGAATCGGCTGGTGTTGTACCAGTGGATCCGAAATCCGACCCTACGAGGCCAGAGGTACCGGCGGCGCGCGCCCGAATCATGTTCTGTCTGTAGTTGATTCACGGGATTGGCCAGCGGTGCCGGGCGATGGGAGGCCGTAGGAGTTGCCGCCGCCGTAACCCTTCGCGCCGGGCGGCCCTCGCGGCCCCTCCGGACCGTACTGCTGCGGACCTGGCGGACCGGGCGTACTGCTGCGGCCCGTTCGGCCCCGCTGGCCCTTGCGGACCGGGCGGCCCCGGTTTGCCTCCGCCGTACCCGTTCCCTCCGTACCCGCCCCCTCCTCCGTACGGCTTCGGGTTGTACGAGTCGCCGAACGGTGCCGGCAGGATGTAGTCGGACGCGCCGCCCTGCTATGACTCTGGGGCCGCGCCATAGAAGTCGCCAGCCGCCTGGGCGGGCGCGCACAGCGCCGCCCCCAGCACACCGGCCACAGCGAACCCACCGACGGTGACGCGGTAGACCATGGTGGACCGCCTCTCATCGAAAGCGATACGACCGATCAACCGGCACAGCGTAGAAGTGGCATCTGCGCCCAGCCCGGAACCTCCGATCACGCGGCGACTTCGCGTTACCGGTCGTTGGTGCTGTCCGGCTGTGACGACAGGCGTTAGTTGTCACCAGCAGTGGCGGCCGACCGCGGCGTTCGGCAAGTGTTGCAGGCGACAGTTGTCACCGATTACAGGTTGCTCCTGTCACCGAAGGCAAGGCTGCGATTACCAGCACACCGCCTGCTCCAGCACGGTTGGACGGCCCCGGAGGAGTGTTCCGGGGCCGTCCTAGGTGCCGGGCTGGCTCTTCCCGCCGCCCGGGGTTCTTCGCTGCTGCTGCGGCGCGGCCGGGTGGGCCCGGCGGCGTTGATCACCCCACGATCTGACTCCACCCGTTCGTGAGGTAACGCGTCAGGTCGTTGAAAAATCCATCAACCTTACCCACCTGCGCGGAGGGGTCGGAGCGTAGCGATTCCAGGAATTTCAACTCCTGCTGCCCCACGTCCTGCAGGAGGTCACTGGTCTCAGTGAATACAGAGAGGATGATTTGCCGCAAGTCGGGGTGCTCCTGGCCGATGCTCCTGAGCTTCGCGATGGCCGCGTCTTGCAGCTGGTTGAACTCATCTCTACTGTTCGTTTCCAGTTGGTCGATCGCGTTGTTGAAGTCGTGGTCATCGATGTCGCCAGCGAGGTAGCGCTGGGCGCCCGAGGCCCCGCTGGCTCTGGCCTGATTGAGCTGGTCCAGGGTGCCGTTTTCGGAGGGCTCGAGGGCATCTTTGACCTCTTGGGGGATATCCGCCGCCTTGACCCCGGGAGGCGCAGGGATGTGAGTGGACCGATCCGCCGAACCTATGTCTTTGCCGCCGCTGTGGCGCTGGGCGATGGTATCGAGCAGGGCGGTGAAGTTCTGTGCGTCAGTTCTGGTCATTGCCCCTCCAACAGATCGCGCGCGAGAAATTGCATGACGCGAACCCGGCCAGATCACTGAAAATCCCGGGCCGTGTCGGCTGAGCCGGTCGACAGGTCGCTGTATCCGACCCACACGGTGGCTCCCGCAAACTCATCCGTTCCCAAACATAGGGTACGAGCGCCTCCCAGGGGCATGGATCACCTCTTAGCGATGAAAGCCGGGATGTCGAGAACCGATCGTTTAGAGACGAGTGCTCCGCGCCTGATTTCGGCGAGGTTCTGAGACTCCGCGACCTGGGATCTCTTCCACTGGCAACGACCCGGGCCAGGGTGTCTCGAAGCCCTGGTTTCGAGACAGGCTGGTTGTGCAGGTGATCTGTGACATCGAATCCAGACGAAGGCCAACGCCACCACGATCGAGCGGCAGTCCGCACAGACGAATTCCGACACTCGCGCTCGGTCGGTCGGCCACCGGTCCACCGCACGTCTTCTACGTGCGGGGGCGGTGAGGAGCGTTCGCGAGAAGAGTCACACTAAGGGCAGGGTGGGGTGCGGTGTAGAGCGGTTCAGGTTGTGGCGCACCGTATCCCAGTCCTCGCGTGTGGCCGGCCGAAGAGTGTTACGGCTCGAACGGCACTCTGTCGGCTGAATCTCGTTCAGTGCGTTGGGCCGGAAACATCCTTGAATCCACAGTACCGGCACGAATGCGGGGGTACAGTCGAATTCCCTTGTGTAACAGCCGATCTTAGGTGCGTGTTCATGCGGACGTGGCGACATT
>NZ_JBITMA010000012.1:0-81147 GCF_044465765.1 Nocardia sp. NPDC049526
GTCTGTCCACTCTCTCCCCACCCGCCCCCCACCGGAGCGTTTATTCAGGGCGACCGTTCGCGGCCCGTCTCGCGTCCGAGCCGTCGAAGCGCATGCGACGAAGTCGCGAGTCTCGACGGCTCGGACGCGAGACACCCGGGGGCCGCGAACACGCCGCGCCCGCGCGGCCAAAGATACAGTACTCTCGGAAATCGTGGATCTTGCGGTGACCAGGGCGGTGCTCGGCGGCGTGCGGATCGCCTATCGGGATTCCGTGGTGGGCGATGGCGTGCCGGTGGTGCTGGTGCACGGCATGGGCGGGGACGGGCACACCTGGGATCGGTTCGCACACACCTTGATGCGGGCCGGGCGCCGGGTCATTATTCCCGATCTGCGCGGGCACGGGCGCAGCGCGCACACCGAGTCCTATTTGTTCGCCGAATTCGGCGTGGACGTGCTGAATCTCTGTGATCGCCTCGAGCTGGATTCGGTGGATCTGGTCGGACATTCGCTGGGCGGCTACGCGGTTTCCTGTGTCGCGCAGGAACGACCCGAGCTGGTGCGGCGACTGGTCATCGAGGAGTGCCCGATGCCGCTGCGTTCCGGCGATGAAGAGGTGAAGCTGACCCGTCGCTTCCCGACCATTCCGGAACTCTGGCACGCCACCACCAGCCTGATCCGGCATCCGCGCGCGGTGCTCGCCTTCGATCGTTCGATGACGCGCACCGCGCTCGAACAGTTCCGCAAGCCGAATCCGGAGTGGTGGGATCGGCTCTCCGACATCACCGCGCCGACTCTGGTGCTGCGCGGTGGTCCCGGCGGCATGGTCGATCCGGAGAAGCTGGCGATTCTGCGCGACACCGTCCCGGACTGCGCGGTGACCGCCTTCACCTGCGGGCACAGCATTCACCGCGACCGCTACCGCGAATTCGAGGCAGCCGCGCTGCCGTTCCTCGCGACGCTCTCACCCGCGGCTATCTAGAGTGAAGCGGTGCCCGCGAAAGACCGTCCGGTTCTGTTCTTCCCCGACGAGCAGTCGTTCCGCGACTGGCTCCTGACCAACCATGCCTCGGTGGACGGGGTCTGGCTGCGCTTCGCCAAAAAGGGCTCCGGACGTGTTTCGCTGAACCATGCCGGTGCGCTGCGGCAGGCACTGTGCTTCGGCTGGATCGATGGGCAGGCGCGCGGTGAGGATGCGGAGTTCTGGCAGGTCGGCTTCACCCCGCGGCGCAAGCGCAGCCCATGGTCACTGCGCAATGTCGGCTTGGTCGCCGAGCTGATCGAGCAGGGGCTGATGCATCCGGCAGGCCAAGCCGAGATCGATCGGGCCAAGGCCGACGGCCGCTGGGACGTGGCGTACGGCGCGGATTCGGTGCCCGCGGAGTTTCTTGCGGCACTCTCGCGAAATCCCGAGGCCGAGGCCTTCTTCCAGACTCTCGGCAACCAACAGCGCGCCGCCGTCGGCTATTTGCTCGCCGACGCCGTGAAGCCCGAGACCCGGGCCCGGCGCATCGAGAAGTTCGTGCAGAAGTTCGCCGACGGGCAGACGTTGGGCTGATGACCGGATTCGAAGGGATGCTCTGCTCGGCGGCGGCCGCGGTCGATGTGCCCTTGCCCGGCACGGCAACTCGGGTGACGGGGTGGTTGTGCGTTGAGCAGCCGGGCGCGTGGGGTCGGGATGTGATCGGTGATGAGGTGCTCGGTCAGGAGATCACCGCCGAGCTCGCCGCTCGCACCTCCGCCGCGAAGGTTCGTCCGACGCTGATCCGGCGGCCGGGCCGCAACGAATTCACCGGTGTCCGAACAGTTTTGATCGCTAGCTCGCGTCCGCAGGACATCTGGTGCGAACGCTTCGAGATCACCGACCTGAAGCAGTTGCTCGACCTGGACTTGAACCTGCTGAACGGTGCACCGCCGGGAATCGGTGCACCCGTGCGCGATCCGCTGATCCTGGTGTGCGCGCACGGAAAGCGCGATCAGTGCTGCGCGCTGTTCGGCCGTCCGATCGCCGCGAATCTGGCCGCCGACTATCCGGACCGGGTCTGGGAGTGCTCACACACCGGCGGCCATCGCTTCGCGCCCGCCATGGTGTTGCTGCCCTCCGGACTGACCTACGGCCGCGTCGACACCGCAGCCGCCATCGCGGCGGTCGAAGCCGCGGGGCGCGGTGCGGTTTCGTTGGATGGGCTGCGAGGTCGCAGCGGTCATCATCCCGTCGAGCAGGTCGCGGAAATCGCAGTTCGCGAACAGGTTTCGGCGCGCCTCGACGATCTCACCGCCCACATCGAAAATGATTCCGCCACAACCGATTCCGTCTGGTCGGTGGTAACCCATCGCGATGGCCGCCGCTGGCGTGTGACCACTCGCACCGTCGAATTCCCACCACGCCAAGCCAGTTGCGGTGCCGCGCCGAAACCTGTCACCGCCGTTGTGGTCGATCAGATCCAGCCGTTGACCACGGGCTGACCGACGATGGCCGGGCCTGAACACCTTTCGATCCGGACTTGCGGTGCGGGCCGGCCCCGGCCTCGTCCTCGGCTGAGAACGACGAACGGGAAATGGTTGCGGCAAATCCACCGCAGCCATATCCCGCTCGCGGCGACCTTTATCGCCCCCTGCGGGATGAAGGTCGCGGGCTTACCAGTGGGTGCCCGGCACCCAGCGGGCGGCGCGGCGCAGTGCGGTGCCGCTGACTCGCCGGGCCGTCGACTGATGACGCGGTTCGCGCTGCGGCACAGGGGATTCCGCTGATTCCTCGGTATCTGCCTGCTCGCCCTTGGCGGCGGGGGAGTCGGGGAGGGCCCGGTAGTAACGGTGCAGGATGCGGTCGCGCAGCTTCGGGGTGAGCAGTGCGCCGTATTCGGCGAAGGTGCCGAGCGGGACATCGATGCGCTTGGGCCGCTCGCTCAGCGCGCGCACGATGGTGGCGGCCGCCCATTCGGGGGACTCCGACGGGCCCTGATCGCCGCTCGGGGTGATCATCGGGGTGCGCACCAGCGGCATGTGGATGGTGGTGAAGGTGACGCCGTCGGCCATGGTTTCGACCGCCGCGACCTCGGCGAACTTATCCAGCGCCGCCTTGCTCGCGAGGTAGGCGGCGAAGCGCGGCGTGGCCACCTGTACACCCGCACTGCTGATATTGACGATGTGGCCGAACTTGCGCTCGCGCATCTGCGGCAGCAGCGCCAGCGTCAACCGCACGGCGCCGAAGTAGTTGACCGCCATGGTGCGTTCGAAATCGTGCAGCCGGTCGGTGGAGCGATGGATGGCCCGACGGATCGAGCGGCCCGCATTGTTCACCAGCATATCGATGTGGCCGTGCTCGTCCAGGATGGTCTTGACGGCGTGGTCGACGGAGTCGGAATCGGTTACGTCGCACTGATATCCGTAGGCGCTGCCGCCCTCGGCCCGGATCTCTTCGACCACCGCCGTGAGTTCGTCGGCGCGCCGGGCGAGCAGGAACACGATGGCGCCCTTATCCGCGACGGCCAGCGCGGCGGCCCGGCCGATGCCGGAGGACGCGCCGGTAATGAGCACGTGCCGCCCCGTCAGGTCGCGGTTGCGGCGATTGCGCCGGATCTGCCCGCGCGGGTCGGCGTCGTCAGCGAAAGCTCGGGTCATCGCTGCTCCTTTGCAGGTCGAGTTGGCATGAACTTACTCTGAAGTAAGTTTACCTGCCAAGTGCGCTCTGTTCGATTGGCGGCATTCGCGGGCCCTCCGCGGTTACACAAGCTGATCGTTTCGGGCGACCTGCAAGCAGTCGCTACGGCTACGCCTCCGGGCCCTTCGCTCACGCCGCCGTGTCACGTCGAGCGTTCGAATCGAGCCACGCCGAGGTGTTCGAACCGGCCTCGAATCTATCGAACATATGTGCGATACTCTGCGCATGGCGGACGATCGGATGGCGGAAATCTTTGCCGCGGTGCGGCTCTCCGGCAGTGATCCGGAGGCGGCGCGGCGGATGCTGGCGGAACTGTGGGACGAGCTCGGCGACGGTGGAGATCCGTTGCAGCGCTGTGTGATTGCGCATCATCTCGCCGATCTGCAGGGCACGGCCGAAGGTGCGCTGCACTGGGATCAACGCGCGCTGGCCGCGGTGTTCGGCCCCGGCGTTCCGCTCGATGAGGGGCTACGCGGATTCCTGCCCTCGCTCTACCTCAATCTCGCCGACAGTCACCGCCGCGTCGGCGACTTCGATGTGGCCTATATGCAGCTGACCATCGCTCGCGGCCACCTCGATGTCCTCGCCAACGACGCCTATGGCGCAGTGATCCGCACCAGTCTGGACAAGGTCGAGGCCGCGCTGGGCGAGAAGTCGACGGATCCGCTCCCGGTCGCCTGATTCGGCGGGTATCCGCACCTCCTTCATGATTCGAATGTATGTTCGACTATGTGAGGAGGTGATGTGTCATGGGTTGGAGCAACGGCCCGCCGACCTGGGCGGAGTTGGAGCGGGTGCTGTCCGGTCGGCCGGGGCCGACGAATCCGGACGCGATGTATCCGGGCGACGGCGGCGACAGTCCGGCGTGGTCGCGCAAGCGCGGGGATTATCGGCCCGAACCGGTCGAACCGCCCGGTGTTGTTTCGAGCGACCTGCAAGCAGTCGCTAGCGGCGGGCCGGTGGTGCCGTATGCGGAGTTGCACGCGCATTCGGCCTACAGCTTCCTCGACGGTGCGAGTCAGCCGGAGGAGTTGGTGGAGGAGGCGGTGCGGCTCGGGTTGGAGGCGATCGCGCTCACCGATCACGACGGCTTCTACGGAACCGTGCGCTTCTTCGAGGCGGCCAGGGAATGGGGTATCCCGACGGTCTACGGGGCCGAATTGTCGCTGGGCACCGCGGAAGAAGCACCGCGCCTCGGGAATTCGCTCGGCCATGTCGGCGCACCCGATTCGGCGCCGCGTACCGGCTCACCGGACCCGGCCGGACCGCATCTGCTGGTGCTCGCGCGTGGTCAAGAGGGCTATCGCCGACTCTCCAGTGAGATCGCCGCCGCCCACATGGCCGCGGGGGAGAAGGGCATCCTCCGCTACGACTTGGACGCGCTCACCGCGGCGGCGGGCGGGCACTGGCACATTCTGACCGGATGCCGCAAAGGCCATGTGCGCCAAGCCCTCGACCGCGACCTGCAGGCGGGAGACACTCGTCTCGAGCGAGCCGAGGCCGCCCTGCGCGACCTGATGGAGCGCTTCGGCGCCGACCGGGTGAGCGTGGAACTCACCCATCACGGCATTCCGGAGGACGACGAACGCAACACCCACCTCATCGCCCTGGCCGATCGTCTCGGTCTGCCCGTGGTGGCCACCACCGGAGCGCATTTCGCCGCACCCGCTCAGCGCCGCCGCGCCATGGCGCTCGCGGCGATCCGGGCGCGCCGGAGCCTGGACGATATCGCGGGCTGGTTGGCGCCGACCGGTGGCGCACACCTGCGCTCCGGTGCGGAGATGGCGCAGTTGTTCGCCGCCTGTCCGGAGGCGGTGGCGAATGCGGTGACGCTCGCCCGCGAATGCGCCTTCGATCTGAAATTGATCGCGCCGAGCCTGCCGCCGTTCGACGTGCCCGACGGCCACGACGAGGCGTCCTGGCTGCGTGAACTCACCCTTGCGGGTGCGGCTCGGCGTTACGGTCCGCCGTCGGGAAATCCCGAGGCGTATCGGCAGATCGAGCACGAACTCGCGATCATCGACGAGATGAAGTTTCCCGGTTACTTCCTGGTGGTGCACGATATCGTCAGCTTCTGCAAGGAAAACGACATCCTCTGCCAGGGCCGGGGTTCGGCGGCCAATTCGGCCGTCTGCTACGCGATCGGCATCACCAATGTCGACCCGGTCGCCGCCGAGCTGCTGTTCGAACGCTTCCTCGCACCGGAGCGCGACGGCCCGCCCGATATCGACATCGATATCGAATCCGATCGCCGCGAGGAGGCGATCCAGCACGTCTACGCCAAATACGGTCGCGAATACGCCGCTCAGGTGGCGAATGTGATCACCTATCGCGGTAAGTCGGCGGTTCGCGATGCCGCACGCGCACTGGGCTTTTCACCTGGACAGCAGGATGCCTGGAGTAAACAGGTGAGCCGCTGGACCGGGGTCGGCGCCGAAACCGGCACCGATATTCCCGCGGAAGTGCTGGAGCTGGCCACCGAAATCGAGGGTCTGCCAAGACATCTCGGCATTCATTCCGGCGGCATGGTGATCTGTGACCGGCCCATCGCCGATGTCTGCCCGGTCGAATGGGCGCGCATGCCCGGCCGCAGCGTACTGCAGTGGGATAAAGACGATTGCGCCGCGATAGATCTGGTGAAGTTCGACCTGCTCGGTCTCGGCATGCTCTCCGCACTGCACTACATGATCGATATGGTGCGCGAGCACAAGGGCGAAACCGTCGAACTGCACAAGCTGGACCTGAAGGAAACCGCTGTCTACGAGATGCTCTCGCGCGCCGATTCGGTGGGGGTGTTCCAGGTGGAGTCGCGGGCGCAGATGGCCACGCTGCCCCGGCTGAAGCCGCGGGAATTCTACGACCTGGTGGTGGAGGTGGCGCTGATCCGACCCGGTCCGATCCAGGGTGGTTCGGTGCATCCCTACATCCGTCGCCGCAACGAGGACGAGGAAGTGACCTACGACCATGACGCGCTGAAGAATTCGCTGAAACGCACCCTCGGCGTGCCACTGTTCCAGGAACAGCTCATGCAGATGGCCATCGACGTCGCCGGTTTCACCGCCGCCGAGGCCGATCAGTTGCGCCGCGCCATGGGTTCCAAACGCTCACCCGAACGCATGGAGCGTCTCAAGGACAGGCTGTATCAAGGCATGCGTGATCTGCACGGCATTACCGGCGAAGTCGCCGACCGCATCTATGAGAAACTGTATGCCTTCGCGAATTTCGGCTTCCCGGAGAGCCATTCGCAGAGCTTCGCCTCGATCGTGTTCTACTCGGCCTGGTTCAAACTGCACTATCCGGCGGCCTTCTGCGCCGGATTGCTGCGTGCCCAGCCGATGGGGTTCTACTCCCCGCAGTCACTGGTTGCCGACGCCCGCAGGCACGGCGTCCGGGTGCACGGACCTGATATCAATGCCAGCCGCGCCGAACCCACCGTCGAAAACCATGGTGAGGAAGTGCGACTCGGCCTTGCGACCGTCCGTCACATCGGCGCCGACCTCGCCGAACACATTGTCGCCGCCCGCTCATCCGGCCCGTACACATCCTTCCTCGACCTGACCGGTCGCGTGGAACTCACCGTCGCCCAAGCCGAATCCCTCGCCACCGCAGGCGCTTTGGGTTGTCTCGGCATCACCCGACGCGAGGCGCTGTGGGCGGCGGGCGCCGCGGCGGGCGAACGTCGCGACCGACTTCCCGGCACCGGCGCCGCCACCACCGCCCCCGCCCTGCCCGGCATGAGCGAACTCGAACTGGCCGCCGCCGACGTCTGGGCCACCGGTATTTCCCCGGGCAGCTATCCCACCGAATTCCTACGCCCGCAACTGGATGCGCTCGGCGTCATCCCCGCCGCCGGCTTGCTCGACGTGCCCGACGGCTCTCGCGTTCTGGTCGGCGGCGCCGTCACGCATCGACAACGCCCCGCCACCGCCGCCGGTGTCACCTTCCTCAACCTGGAAGACGAAACCGGCATGGTGAACGTCGTCTGCTCGGTGGGCCTGTGGACCCGCTATCGCCGCCTGGCCCAGAGCGCACCCGCCCTGCTCATCCGCGGCCGGGTCCAGAATGCCGAGGGCGCGGTCAGTGTCGTCGCCGAATATCTGCAGCGCATGGACCTGCGCGTCGATTCGAAATCCCGCGACTTCCGTTGAGGTTCAGAACATTCCGTTCGCATTGGCGGCCTGCTCCGGAACCGGCTGGATGACATCCCAGTGTTCGACCAGCCTTCCGTCGGCGAGGCGGAAGATATCCATGATCGCCAGCCCGCGGTCGCCAGGTTCGCGCACGCCGTGCACATGGGCTACCACGTAATCACCCTCTGCCACAACACGTTTCACTTCGACACGGAGTTTCGGCGCGCCCTCCTTCAGGCCGGTGAGGCGTGCGAGTAGTCCGTCGAAATCATCGGCGATCTCCGGATTGTGCTGGATGTAGCGCGCGCCGAAGAACTCGGCGGTGGCCTCGAAATCCTTGGCATTGAACGCGGCTTCGTAGAACGCGAGGACGGTCTGCTTATTCGATTCGAGCTTCGGATCGACGAAATTGCTGGTCATGAGCATTTCTCTGATCTCTTCGTGCGATCTGCAAGCAGTCGCGAGGGCGATAACTGAACAGCTGTAGCGCTACAACTGTAGCGCTACGTGTGTCCGGCTACAATCCCTTGATGACCTCGGATGCGACGACCCGGCGCGGTCGCAATCCACGCGGCCACGGCGGCCGACTGCGTGCGGAGATCGTCGACGCCGCGATCCGGCTGCTGGATGAACTCGGCGATGATCAGGCGCTGTCCATGCGCGCGGTCGCGCGCGAAATCGGTAGTGCCGCAACGTCGGTCTACCTGCATTTCGCCGATCGAGACGCACTGGTGTCGGCCGCGCTGGAGCACTATCACGGCGATCTGGTGCGCGCGATCGATGACGCGGAGGCCGCCGTCGACGATCCAGTCGACAAACTGCGCGCTCGCATCCGCGTCCTCGGCGACTGGGCCTATCGACATCCGGGCATGTACAAGGTGCTGCACGAGAGCACCCTCAACCAGCGCGTGGCCATGCCGTTCAAGCGGGAGCTGACCGAACGCACCGCCGCCGCGATCCGGCGCTGCATGGATGCCGGTCTCGTACCCGTCGACGACCCGGTCTCGGTCATGCTCGACCTGCGCGCGGCGGTGCACGGCGCGGTGTCGATGCGACTCAACGAACCCGGCCAGACCTGGCCGCCGCTCGCCGATCAGATCGAACGATTTCTCGTGAAACTGGTCGGTGTCCCTTCGGCATTCGGGAATGGCCCGCGTCGAGCTTCGTGACCGAATTCGCCGCAGCGGCTAACCTGCGTCCATGCGGAAGCTTGCTGTCCTGGTGATCGGCCTGCTGGGTTTGACGTTGCTGGTCGGCTGTGGTGATGACAACGACGACAATGCCGGTCCGGGCCGGTCGAGCATGGCGACCGTCGCGCCGATGGCGCCGCCACCGAGTCTGCGCGAGGGCTCCCCGGCGAAGGGGGATACCGGCGGGACCACCGTCGAGGCCCGCAAGGAGGTCATCACCGGCAGCGTCGACATAACCGCGAATGATCCGATCAAGGCGGCCGGCCAGGTGACCGATCAGGTGCGCGAGGTCGGCGGCCGGGTCGACAGCCGCACCGAACAGCCGGGCACCGATGACACCGATCCGCAGGCCACGCTCACCGTGCGGGTACCCGCGGATAAGACGGACAAGTTCATCGACGGCCTCGGCGGGGTCGGCCGGGTCACCCGGATGAGTACCAACCGCGACGACGTCACCATGCAGTGGGAGGACCTCGACGCCAGGATCAAGGCGCTGCAGGCCTCGGTCGACCGGTTGCGCGCGCTCATCTCCGGTGCGACCAATACCGCGGATCTCATTGCCGCCGAACAGGCGCTGTCGAGTCGGCAGGGTGAGCTCGACAGCCTCACCGCGCAGAAGCGGCACCTCGACGATCAGGTCGCGCTGTCCACGCTCACCATCGACATCACCACCGAGGACAAGGATTCCGATGAGGGGCCGACCAATTTCTGGGACGGCATCGTCTCCGGCTGGCATTCACTGGTCGATTGGCTGAAAGACGCGGTGGTGTTCACCGGCAAGGCGATTCCATGGCTCGGATTCGTCGTGGTGATCGGCGCGGTGGTGTGGGGTGTCGTGCGAGTGGTGCGGGGTCGGAAGCATTCGTCGGGATCGGGAGAATCCGAGCAGGGCAAGGCCGCTGCGGTCGGTGCGCCGACCGGGGCGAGCGCGACGGCAGCAGAAGCTGCCGGTGCTGACGCAGGTGCAGGATCGGGTGCGGGGACCCGGACCGGTGCAGTTGCAGGTGCCGAGACCGGCACGGGTGCTGGAACCGGTGCAGGCGCGGGAACTGAGACCGGGAAAGGCGCTGGTACCGCGAAAGGCGCTGGGACGACGGGAGATACAGGTGCCGACGGTCGTGAGGGCGACGATCAAACCGAACAGTCGTAAGGGTCCACTCGTCGAAACCCTCGATGACGGCACCCTGCAGCTGTACGTCCGCGCCCCCGCCGTGGAGGGCAAGGCCAACAAGGCCGCCATCGAACTGCTCGCCGACCACTACGGCGTCCCCAAATCCGCCGTCCGCCTCGCCGCAGGCGCGACCTCCCGCTTCAAACGCTTCGAAGTAGACCTCTGAAACCCCGCACAAGAGGTCTCCAAGTCGAGCTGCGACCCCTTGTGTCAGCCGCACACCCTCTACAGCGAGCGTGCGGCCGGCAAAAGGGGGTGCGTGGGCTGAAGGAGGATGTGCCCGTGGCGATTTCGCTGGACCACGGTCACACGGCGCCGGGAAATCCGAACTGGCGCCAGGCCTCGTAGACGGTGACGGCGGCGGCGTTGGAGAGGTTCATCGAGCGGCGGCCGGGCAGCATCGGAATGCGCAGTCGATCGGTGATGTGCGGATCGTCGAGTACCTCCGGCGGCAGCCCCGTCGGTTCGGTGCCGAACAGCAGCACATCACCCTCGCGGTACGCCACATCGGTATACCGCGTGCTCGCTTGGGTCGTGAATGCGAACACGCGCTCGGGCCGCACCGATTCCCACGCCGCCGCGAGGCTCTTGTGCACCGTCACCGAGGCCAGGTCGTGGTAGTCCAATCCGGCTCGCCGTAACTTCGCCTCCGAAAGGTCGAACCCCAACGGCTCGACCAGATGCAGCTCACAGCCGGTCCCCGCGACAAGTCGAATCGCATTGCCGGTATTTCCGGGAATCGCGGGCTCGTGAAACATCAAACGGAACACCCGTGCAGTCAACCAGGTCGCTCCAGCTAGCCCGGAATGACATCGGGCAGGTGTTGCGCGCCAGTCACATGTTTCAGTTCGTTGACGGATTCTCGGATGAGTTGCGACAGCGTGCGCTCGCCGTCGACCCAGCTCTCGAAGGCGATCTTGAATACGGCGATCCCGGCCTCGGCGGCCAGGCTCGCGGCCGGATCGCTCACGCCGCGCCCGCGTAGCGCCTCGGCCAGCGCGGCGGCGAGTGTGGCGAGCTTGACCAACTCGCGCTCCTGAAGTTCGGCATTGGCCGCGATGACGGCTTGCCGCTGCCAGGCGAACTCGCGGCGCTGTTCGAATACGGTTTCGGCGACCTCGGTGAGCGCCGTGGCGATCGCCTCGATCGGCGGCATGGCAGCGGGCGCGTCGTGTACCCCGCGCACGAGGGCCTCTTGGAGCGCGCTCGCCCCGGCGAACAGGACCTCGCGCTTATCGGCGAAATGCCGGAAGAACGTTCGCTCGGTAAGCCCCGCACGCTTGGTGATCTCGGCGACGGTCGTGCTCTCGAACCCGTTCTCGCGATACAGCTCCAGAGCCGATTTTGCGAGGCGACCGCGCGCATCAGGCTCCCATCGACTCATGTGCAGGATCCTATCTGATGACAGCGACTGTCATCGCGTGTACGTTTGATGACAGTCACTGACATCACTGCCTTCGTGCCGGCGAGGGCCTCGAGAGACTTGGAGTACCTCCGTGCGGATTTTCATTACCGGAGCATCGGGACATATCGGCTCCGCGGTCATCCCGGAACTTCTCGCCGCCGGGCACGCGGTAGTCGGCCTGGCTCGCTCGAATGAAGCTGCCGCCGCGGTGGCACAAGCCGGTGCCGACGTGCACCGTGGAGATCTCGACGATCTCGACAACCTGCGCGCAGCCGCCGCCGCGGCTGACGGCGTCATCCATTTGGCCTTCAAACATGAAGCCATGCAGACCGGCGACTACGCCGGAGCGATCGCGGCCGACCTGCGTGCCATCGAGACGATTGGCGATGCGCTCGCGGGCACCGGTAAACCCTTCGTGAGCACATCGGGCACGCTCCTGCTCGCATTCGCCGGGCTGACCCGGGTGGGCACCGAAACCGACACGCTCGATGCGGGGCCGCGGGTCGACGCCGAGAATGCGGTGGTCGCGCTCGCGGACCGCGGTGTTCGATCGTCCGTCGTCCGGCTCCCGCCGACCGTGCACAGTTCACTCGACCGCTACGGTTTCGTTCCGACCTTGATCGCCACCGCCCGTGACAAGGGCGTCGCCGCCTACGTCGGCGACGGGAACAACCGCTGGCCCGCCGGACACACACTCGATGCCGCGCACCTGTATCGCTCGGCGCTGGAAACCGCCCCCGCTGGGGCGCGGTTACATGCCGTCGACGACGAAGGCGTGCCCTTCCGCGAGATCGCCGAAGCGATCGGCCGCCATCTGGATCTACCGGTGATCAGCCTTCCACCGGAGGAGGCGGACGCTCACTTCGGTTACCTCGGTTCCGTTGTCGCGCTGGATAATCCGACCTCGAGCGCGCGGACCCGGGAACTTCTGACCTGGAAGCCGACACACCCCGGCCTCATCGAGGATCTCGACCAGGGCCACTACTTCAACGATCGTTAGCGGCCCGCTCCGGGATGGCGCATGCCATGCCCTCCGCCATCCCGGTCGGGCGCACACCCAGGCCCTGGTTGTGACGGGCGCGCTGGTTCTCCCAGGCGATGCTGGCCGTCAGTTCGGCGAACTGCCCTTTGGACAGGTGCGTCAGCAATGCGGTGCGCAGGTCCGCGAGGTCGATGGCCGGGGTGGCGGTCATCGCCTCGGCGAAGGAGATGACGAGTTTTTCCAGGTCGCTGTAGGCGTCGCTGGTGCGATAGCGCGGCAGGTCGCGCAGTTGTTGTTCGGTGAGTCCGCTGGAGTGCGCCAGCGCCGAGCCGATATCCAGGCAGAATTCGCAATTCACGAGTCCGGCCGTCTTCAGTTCGGCCAGTTCCTTGAGCTTCGGATCCAGTCTGTTGCTGAACAGCAGCGCTGTTTCGTATCCGATCGTGCCGAAAAGGATCTGCGGTCGGCGGGCGAGCCAGCCGAACAGGTCGGATCGGTTCCGCTTCGCCTGCCGAACCGCTTGCAGGTAGTGCCGAATCCGGGTGAGCGCTCGCATTGTCCGTACCCCCTTGTGCCGGATGAATCTTTCTCTCGAAACTACGCCGCGTAGTAGTTGGAGGCAATGCCTGATCGGGTGTGCCGCCGTGCGGCGAAATCTGTTGCGGAGCAGTAGCCCTGCCTCGAAGCTCGCCGTGTGAGTACTCGGCCGCGTCGCACTGGTGTGAGTCGCCGCATGTCGTCTGCAAGAATCAGAGCGTGACCGACGTTGACTCGTCTGCCGCTGAACGGCAGTCCGACCGGACCAGCCCGGGTGCGCAGTTCCTGCGCTGTCACCTGCCCATGCTGGTCGTGACGGCGGTCATTCTGCTCGCGGTCGTCTTCGTGGCCTGGGATCGCTGGCGCCGCGGCGCGCTGTTCTTCGGCGGTGCGGCCCTGCTCGCGGCCACCTTCCGGCTCTGCCTGCCGACCGCCCGGGTCGGACTGCTCGCCGTGCGCAGCAAGCCGTTCGATGTCGCCGCACTCAGCCTGCTCGGCACCGCCATCGTCTTCATCGCCGCCACGATCAATACGCTCGGCGTCGGCTGAGACCGCAGCGATTTCCGCCCCTAGTTGTGGCAGGTGTCCCGGTCGTTGTAGAGCATGATCTGGGTGACCTTGGCATCGGCGGGCATATTCCGGTAGATGCCGAGGAAGCCGTAGTGCGCCGGTTGATCGGGGACTGCAGCGGAACTCCAGTTATAGCCGATATCCAGCGTGGGATAAGCAGCGCGCACTTCGTCAACGGTGGAGCCGACGGCGATGCCTTCGGGTGTGCGGACCGGAAGTTTGCCGGGCATGATCGCCACTATTTCGCCCTTGTTGGTGAAGCCCTGCCAACCGGCTCGTGCGGTATACCGTACGCAGCCCGGCGGATCGCTGGTGTCGTCGAAGGCCGCGATTTCACCGGTGGCCTCGGCCTCGCTCCGGCTCATCCCGAGCCGCAGTTTGCCGAAGCCGAGCGGGCCGAGGACGGTCGGCGCCGATGGCAGGGTGGTCGTCGACGCCGCGGCCCGGGTGGTCTCGGTCGGCTCGTCCGAGCACGCTGTGATGCCGGTGATGGCCGCGCCGAGCAACGCGAATGTCAGTACGGCACGATGAATACGCATGGTCTTACCCCCGATGTCGTCCATGAACCGGAATGCCCGCCGAGCTGAGACGGTGCGATGTCGGCCCAGTCTGCACATCGGCGACTCCCCGAGTCAAGGCGACATCCATCGGCCGACGTACACCTTATGCGTCACCACTTCGGACTCGGTGTCGGCTGAGGCACAACAACTTTCGTCGGCGGCTACCGATTGCGGCGGCTTCCGTCGAGCGCGGTGAAACAGCGGCTTCCGTGAGCTTGCGGAGCCACCATTTCACCAGCGCCGAAGTGCGATGTCAGCTCCGGTTCGACGGGTATCGCTCGGTGAATACAGTGTGTTCGCGTGGGCGGCGACCCGGATGCGGTGCGGTGGTGTCGCTGTAACCGATCGCGACCATGACCGCGATGGCAAGGTCGGGGCGGTCCTCGATGCCGATGGCCTTCTTGACCAGGTCCGGATCCCAGCCGTTCATCGGGGCCGACGACAGGCCGAGGCTGGTGGCGGCGAGCATGACATAGGTCGCGGCGATCATCGCATTCTTCACGGCGTTCTCGCGGGTGAGTCCGCGCTGTCGCAGCGAGTGGAATTCGCTGCGCGAGTGGAACATTGCGGTGAACTCCGCATTCCACGCGCCGTTGCGAACGGCCAGTTCGGCGATATCGGCATTCTCGGTCTGCCATGCCGCCGTTTCGGCGACGAAGACCAGCACTACCGGTGCCTCCAGCGGTTGCGGCTGGCCGAAGGCGGCGTTCGACAGGTCGCGGCGGCCGGACGCGCTGGTCACCATCACGATCGACCGATCCTGCATATTCCACGCAGTGGGTGCCTCGACGGCCAGATCCAGCAGTTCGTCGAGCAGTTCGCGGGGTACCGGATCCGGGCGGTAGTGGCGGGTGGTGCGGCGGGCGCGGATCGCGGCGGGAACCGAAAGTGTCTGTGCGTTCATAATTCTTACTATCGGAGAGTGACAAACTATTAGGAAGACAGCACTTAATAGTGCGCTACACTCCGAAAGGTGCGTACGGTGATCGAGGCCAGCGGGCTGCCTGCAGATGTCTACTCGGCGAAGTGTCCCACCCGGCAGGTGCTCGACCATGTCGCTGGTAAATGGACCGTGCTCATCGTGGACGCGCTCGCCGAGGGCACCATGCGCTACACCGATCTGCACCGACGCATCGAGGGCATCTCACAGAAAATGCTCACGCAAACCCTGCGTCAGCTGGAAACCGACGGATTCGTCACGCGCACAGTGCATCCCACCGTGCCGCCGCGCGTCGACTACGACCTCACCGACCTCGGCCACAGCCTGCGCACCCCGATCGCGGCGCTGCGCGACTGGATCGAGGTCAATATCAACCGCATCGAAGCCGCGCGTCGCGCCGCGCGCTAGCCGACCTCGGCTATCGCGCGCCGACCGCGCCCGCCGTACAACCGTCGCGCCTCGCTCGGCGTAATCGTCTCCGGTCGCGCAGGCGGCTCGCCCTTCAGATGCTGCTCCAGAATCTGGCCCGCCATCGGTGCGATGAACGGCGCGGCGGCGATCAGGCCGAACGAGTTGAATGCGGCGCTGCCCCACACGATGGTCTTGGCGGCCGGTCGGACCAGCAGATCGACGATCCCCCAGCGATCGAAGCGGCCGAGCTTGCGCATCCATTTCGGCAGTGTGGCAACCGAAGCCAGGGACAGTAGCCGACTGCCGAGGGCATAACTGATGCCCGCGCCATTGCGTGGCGAGGTCCACAGCAGGTGGTGCATGCCCTCCTCGGCACGCTCGGAGGTGCACAGGCTCGGGCGGACCTTCGCGAAGTACGCGCGCACCTCCTCGCGGGAGCGTGGCACATCCTCAGGTTTGCAGGTCTGCAGTTCGGCGGCGATCGCGCACTCGTGCCAGTAGCGTGCCTCTTCCTCCGGGCTGAGCGGACCGGGGCCGAACACCTCGTACGCCTTGAGCACTGAATGCCAGCCGGTGATGTGGATCCACAGCTGGGTTTCCGGACTGTTCGCGCTGTAGCGCCGGCCGCTGATCGGTTCGATGCCGGTCATCGGCGCGTGCACCTGCATCAGATGCTCCGAGGCTTGGACGGCCGTGCGGCCGTCGGCGATCGCGACGAGCAGGAAGTAGGCGAAGGTGTGGTCCAGCCGGCTGCGCGGGTCGGTGTAGATGCCCTGCGAATCGGCGACGGCCGCGGTCAGGAACGGGTCGAAGTGTTCGAGGACCACCGCGCGCTGGAAGCCGATCACGGCGGTCGGCGCGGTCCAGATCTTCCAGCTGGGCGAATCCGGGCCGAAGAACCCGTAATCATCCCGGCGAAGACTGGTCGGATCGAAGGACATCTGCTGCTCCTTTGCCTGCTCGCCCTCCTGGATCGGCAAATGCAACGCAACCGTAGCAATTGCCGCCAAGCAATACAACGGTCCCGTAGCATTTGTTCCGGGATGGATTCCATAGCCGGAGGCCGATGCTGACAGGATGGACGCGAATGGAGGTGAATCGACAGTGACGGAATCGCGCACCGCGCCGGACCGGCCGCGCCGGCGATACGCGCCACGCCTACCTCCCGAGGAGCGTCGCGTCCAACTGCTCGACGCCGCCTACGCCGTGCTGAGCCGGGTGGAGTTGCACCAGCTGAGTATGGAGGCGGTCGCGCAGGAGGCGGGCGTCGGGAAACCGGTGCTGTACACCGTGTTCAAGACCCGCGCGGAACTCGTTGCGGCACTGCTGGAACGCGAACGCGAACGCGGCATCGAGCAGGTCGCCGCGACCCTGCCCACCGATCTGCTCGGTGCCGATCCGGTGACTGCGGCCTCGGCCGCGGTCGAAGCGTTCGTCGATGTCGCACTGGAGAATCCGACGCGCTGGCGCCTGATCCTCGCCACTCCCGGCAGCGCCCCCGACGAATACCGTGCGGCACTCGCCGATTCCCGCACCGGGGTCTTCACCCAAGCCGAATCCCTGGTCAGCATGGGCATCGCACTCGATCCGCGTTGGGCGGGAATGGATTCCGCACTACTTACCAATGCGGTCCTGAGCGTCGCCGAAATGCTCGGCAGACTCGCGGTCAGCGCGCCGGACGAGTATCCGCGCGAGCGATTGGAAGGCTTCGTCCACTCCATCGTCCAACTGCTCGTCGGCGCCCCCGCCGCACAGTCGACCGAATGACGGCCCCTCAGGAATCACGGCCCTCGCTGTTGCCGAACGACTCGAGGTGAAGAAAAGTGGCGGCCCTGGACCACCGAAATTTCAGCACCGTCCGAGCCTGTCATTCGGTTCCGCTTCGGCTGCTGCCTGATTGGCGGTGGCGTTGGGGGCGGGGAACTTTCAGTCGGCGCGACCGACTCGCGCCAACCGCATTGTCTCGGTCAGCAGCTTGGATACCGCCGCGGCTTCGGTGAGGAAGCCGTCGTGGCCGTCGCGGGAGTGCACGATCTCCAGGCCCTCACAGCCCGGCAGTCCGTCGGCCAGTTCCTGTTGAGTCCGCAACGGGTACAAGCGATCCGAGTCGACGCCGCCGACCACGCACGGTACCGGGGTGGCGGCGAGTGCGGCCGCGATACCGCCGCGCCCGCGGCCGATATCGTGTCGGTTCATCGCCTCGGTCAGCAGGACGTAGGTGGCGGGATCGAAACGGCTGCAAAGCTTTTCGGCCTGGTGGTCCAGATAGCTCTGCACCGCGTAGCGGCCGCCGTTGCGTGGATCCTCGTCGCCCTGCGCATTGTTCTCGAAGCGGTGATCGAGTTCGCCCTCGGTGCGGTAGGTCAGGTGCGCGATGCGGCGGGCGATGCCCATGCCGGTCGTCGGGGTGCGGTCGGTGTCGTGGTAGTCGCCGCCCTGCCAGTCGGGATCGGCCTTGATGGCGGCGATTTGCGTTGTCTGCGTGCCGATCTGGTCGGCGGTGGCGCGTGCGCCGACGGCGAGCACCAGTGCGGATGCGACCCGCTCCGGCGCGCCGACCATCCACTCCAGCACCCGCATGCCACCCATCGAACCGCCGACGACGGCGGCCAGGCGTTCGATGCCGAGCAGATCGAGCAGTGCCGCTTCCGCGGTCACCTGATCCCGGATCGAGATCTCCGGAAACCTTGCACCCCAAGGCTTTCCGTCGGGTGCCAGCGTCGAGGGGCCGGTGCTGCCCTTGCAGCCGCCGAGCACATTCGTCGCGATGACGCACCATTCGTCGGTATCCACCGGTGCGCCCGGCCCGACCAGGCCGTCCCACCAGCCGGGCAGCGGATGGATGTCGTCGGGCACCCCGACGACATGCGAATCGCCGGTCAGCGCGTGCTCGACGAGCACCACATTGTCCAGTGCGGGGGAGAGCTCACCCCAGCGCTGCACGGCCAGATGAACGTCCGGGATGACCGCGCCGGTCTCCAGTCGCACATCCCCGATGGCAATGATGCCGAGCCTCCCGTCCGGCGGTGGCAGGGCCACCGCGGACGAACGCGCGGTACTGGTGGGGTCGGTCACGGTCACGACTCCGCCTCGCTAGCGCTCGGCTCCGTCGCGACCGAGGGTGTTGTGTTGATGGTTCGCTCGCTGCGCTCGCTCACGACGTCGCCGCCGTGAAACCGACCCGCCGCGCACAGTGCGTCGCCGATACCGGGGGTATCACGAGGGAACGCACATCCCCGATGTTAGCTACCCGGCTGAACCGGGCCGCGGTCCGGTAGACCGGGAGTGCGGCCGCGGACGCGATGGGGTCACTCATGTCGTGCTCCAAAGGGTTGTTCGCCGGCAGGTCTTATCGAGGTGCGGGTAACGGACAACAACTCATCGGAAATACCTCCTGAAGTGCGCGCTTGCCCTCGACCATCGAGAGCCCGGTCATCACCCGGAGCACCCCACCGCTGCTGGAGGGTTGCCGTCCAGCAAGCCGGGGCTTCGCGCTGGCACTCATGACCTGACGGACATGGTAACCGGCGCGCGGTCGGCGACTGAAATCCGTTACCGGGTTTCCGCCGGTTCGGTCGCAGGCTGCCCGGTGCACACGCGCATGAACTCGTCGAACGACGTGGTGAATCCGGTGCGGGCCTCCGCGGCGGCCGCGGAGGTGTCCTCCTCGTCGAAGATCGAGTTCTGGCACTCCATGCTGAGGTGGCCGATCAGCTGCCAGGCGCCGACGACCAGTCGTACCGGTAGCGCGTCGGGCTGGGTGCCGAGTCGCTCGGCGATCACGTCGGCGATCGCGGCGTTCTTATCGTCGGCCAGTTCCATGCTCTGCGCACTGACCGTCGGACTGCTGCGCAGAATCCGCTGCATCTGCTGGAAGCGCCGGAACGACAGCGGTCCCTCGACATTCACCGCGGCTTGGTCGACGACCAGCAGGAAGGCCTCGCGCAGCGATTGCAGCTCATTGCCGGTGACCGGGAGTCCGCGCAGGCACTCGGCGATCGCGAGTCCGAAGTCCTTGACCGGCCCGAGGACGATGGCCTCTTTGCTGTCGAAATACCGATTGATCGTGCGCGGGGAAACATCCGCGCGGTCCGCGATCTGTTCGACCGTCGTCGCTTCGAATCCCTGTGCGTCGCACAGGTCGAGCGCCACCTCGATGATGCGCAACCGGGTCTGCTGCTTCTTGCGCTCGCGCAACCCGAGACCGCCGGGCGCGCTGGGCCCTGGGTTCGCTGGGGCGCGCACAGCGTCCTCGGCTGTGGCGCTCGCGCCGATCGGCGTCGATGACTCGAGCATGGCCTCATGTTAGCGCAATCGGGACGGTTTGTGTCTTTAACAGCCAAATGTCGTATTGCGACATTTTTCTCTTGACGACAAATGTCTGCCAATGACAGGATGGCTGCACGAACTTCGGACTAGGAGACCAAGGTGAGCGAGACTGCGACAGCGGTAGAAGTTCTGGAGAAACAAACGAGTTCGGCGCGCTGGTGGGCCCTGGGGGTGATCGCATTGGCCCAGCTCATGGTGGTTCTCGACGCCACCATCGTGACCATCTCGCTGCCCTTCGCCCAGCAGGATCTCGACATCAGCGACGGCAATCGGCAGTGGATGCTCACCGCCTACACGCTGATCTTCGGCGGTCTGCTGCTGCTCGGCGGACGGCTGGCCGACTACCTCGGGCGGCGTCGGATCTTCATCGTCGGCCTGGTCGGCTTCGCCGGTGCGTCCGCGGTGGCTGGTCTGGCGCAAAACGGTGCGGAACTGTTCGCCGGACGGGCACTGCAGGGTGCGTTCGCGGCGCTGCTCGCGCCCGCGGCACTGTCACTGCTCTCGGTGACCTTCACCGAGGCCAAGGAGCGTGCGACCGCGTTCGGCGTCTTCGCCGGTATCTCCGCGGGTGGTGCGGCACTCGGTCTGATCGCGGGTGGCGCGCTGACCGAATACGCCTCCTGGCGCTGGTGCCTGCTGGTGAACACCCCGATCGCGCTGCTCGCGCTGCTCGGCGCGCTGGCCTTCGTGGTGAAGGATGTGCCGACGCCGCGCACCGGCGGCTATGACGTACCCGGCGCGGTCACCGTGACGCTGGGTCTGATCGCCATCGTGTACGGATTCAGCCGCGCCGCCGAGGACGGCTGGCTGGCCGGCAGCACCCTCGGGCTGCTCGTGATCGGGATCGCCCTGCTGATCGCCTTCGTCGCCATCGAGCGTCGCTCGTCGAATCCGCTGCTGCCGCTGCATATTCCGGGTGAGATCAACCGCGGTGGCGCCTTCCTGGCCGCGCTGCTGATCCCGATCGCGATGTTCGCGATGTTCCTGTTCCTGAGCTATTACTTCCAGATCACCCTCGGCTACTCGTCGCTGAAGGCCGGTTTCGCCTTCCTGCCGTTCCCGGCGGGCATCGCGATCTCCGCCGGTGTCACCAGCGCGCTGCTGCCGAAGCTGGGTCCGCGGCCGCTGATGGTGGCCGGGGCCGTGCTCGGTGTGCTCGGTCTGGTGTGGCTGGCGCAGCTGAGCTACGGCGACAGCTACGCGGCCGGCGTGCTGCCGGCGCAGGTGCTGATCGCGCTCGGTATGGGCCCGCTGTTCGTCGGGATGCAGACCGTCGCGCTGCATCAGGTCGAGGAGGCGGACTCGGGTGTGGCCAGTGCGCTGTTGAATGCGGCACAGCAGGTCGGCGGCGCGGTGGGCACCGCACTGCTCACCACCATCTCGGTGCAGACGGCCAAGACCTTCGCGCAGAACAATCCGACGGTGGACAACCTGATGGCCCGCGCTTCGATCCACAGCTACGACGTGGCGTTCTATGTCGGCGCCGGATTCTTCCTCGCGGCGATTCCGGTGATCGCGTTGATGATTCGGGACAAGCCGGAAAATCTGATCGAGGGATCCGAGGAAGAGGCGCGGATTCCGGTCGCGGTGTGATCCTGAAATAGCGATGTCCGGGTATCCGTTGGGGTGCCCGGACATCGCTATTTCGGCAGGGTGTCGGCACCGCCGACCTACTTGTCGGTAACAATTTCGGGCGGCTTCACATGGGGGGCTGCCCGCGCGGTGAGAACAAAGGCAGCAGTACGCTTGTCTTGTTTGCACCACTCGTCTCGCGGACAACGCGGGACATATACGTTGTCTGTTGGAACAGCTGGGGTCCGCTCACAAGCGTGTTCGCCTGGCCGTGCAATAAGGGCACCATCCTAGGAGGACACGAAGATCCATGTCCAAGATCAAGGTTGAAGGCACCGTCGTCGAACTCGACGGCGACGAGATGACCCGGATCATCTGGCAGTTCATCAAGGACAAGCTGATCCACCCGTATCTCGATGTGAACCTCGAGTATTACGACCTCGGCATCGAATATCGGGACAAGACAGACGACCAGGTCACGATCGACGCCGCGAATGCGATCAAGGAGCACGGTGTCGGCGTCAAGTGCGCCACGATCACCCCGGATGAGGCCCGGGTCGAGGAATTCGGCCTGAAGAAGATGTGGCGCTCGCCCAACGGCACCATCCGCAACATCCTCGGCGGAACCATCTTCCGCGCGCCGATCATCATCTCGAATGTGCCGCGTCTGGTCCCCGGCTGGACCAAGCCGATCATCATCGGCCGTCACGCGTTCGGCGACCAGTACCGCGCCACCGACTTCAAGGTATTCCAGGGCGGCACCGTCACCCTCACCTTCACCCCCGACGACGGCAGCGAGCCGATCGTGCACGAGGTCGTGAAGATGCCCGAGGACGGCGGCGTCGTGATGGGTATGTACAACTTCAAGAAGTCCATCGAGGACTTCGCGCGGGCCTCGTTCAACTACGGCCTGCAGCAGAACTACCCGGTCTACATGTCGACCAAGAACACCATCCTGAAGGCCTACGACGGCATGTTCAAGGACACCTTCCAGGAGGTGTTCGAGGCCGAGTTCAAGACCCAGTTCGACGCGGCGGGCCTCACCTATGAGCACCGCCTGATCGACGATATGGTCGCCTCCTCCATGAAGTGGGAGGGCGGCTACGTCTGGGCCTGCAAGAACTACGACGGCGACGTGCAGTCCGACACCGTGGCCCAGGGCTTCGGCTCGCTCGGCCTGATGACCTCGGTGCTGCTCACCCCGGACGGCCGGACCTGTGAGGCCGAGGCTGCGCACGGCACCGTCACCCGGCACTACCGCCAGCACCAGCAGGGCAAGCCGACCTCGACCAACCCGATCGCGTCGATCTTCGCCTGGACCCGCGGCCTCGAGCACCGCGGCAAGCTGGACAACACCCCCGAGGTGATCGGCTTCGCACAGACACTCGAGGATGTCGTCATCAAGACCGTCGAGGGCGGCCAGATGACCAAGGACCTGGCGCTGCTCGTCGGCGGCGATCAGGGCTACCTGACCACCGAGGAGTTCCTCGGTGCGCTCGACGCCAACCTGGCCCGCGCCCTGCGCTGAGCTCCCCGCCTTTTGCCGGTCGTGAGTGCCACTGAGGTGTCGTCGCGGTCCGGCGGAAAGCGCGGGGTTGGTTTGGGCGTATCCGGTGAGTTACCCATGTGCTCACGAAATCAGTTGTCGCTCGGACGATGTTGGTGATCAGCACCGGCGCGACATACGGGCACCCGCACCACTCGGTGGTACGGGTGCCCGCACTGTTTTCCGGATCCGTAGATTCCGGCAGCCGGCACGGGAATCGGGGCGTGTTGCCCCGAGAGTGCCGGGAACAGGCGGTATGTCTGTGTGGCTTCCGGTTTCTCGAAGTTGACGTGGGGGAACTCACGTGCGGCTGGGAAGCAGAAGGAGTCGCCCGGCGGTTACATGAATACGTGACCAGTTCCGTTGCCACGCAGACCCCAGCTCCCGCCGAGGCCGAGCGGACGGACTGGCATATTCCAGCGATGCTGGCGCTGGCCCTCGGAGGATTCGGAATCGGGACAACCGAATTCGTCACGATGGGTTTGCTGCCCGATATCGCGAGCGCCATGAACGTATCCGAGCCGACGGCAGGGCATGCGGTATCGGCCTATGCGCTCGGCGTCGTCGTCGGAGCTCCGCTGATCGCCGCACTTGCCGCGCGGGTGCCGCGCAAACGTCTGCTGGTTGCCCTGATGGTGGCATTCACCATCGGAAATGCCGCGACGGTTATCGCGCCCACATTCGAAACTCTGGTCATCGCGCGGTTCGTTTCGGGCCTGCCGCACGGCGCGTACTTCGGTGTCGCCTCGCTGGCCGCCGCAACTCTGGCCCCGGTTGGGCAGCGCGCAAAGGCGGTTGCCGCGGTTATGCTGGGACTGAGCGCCGCCAACGTTGTCGGCGTTCCCAGTGCGACCTGGCTGGGCCAGCATCTCGGCTGGCGCGATGCCTTCGTGGTGGTCGCGGTGATCGGTGTCGCCACCGTCGCGGCGCTGATCCGATTCGTTCCGGAACTGCGCGGTATCCGGATCACCAACCCGATGACCGAACTCGGCGCACTGCGTCGCCCGCAGGTGCTGCTGACCCTGCTGGTCGGCGCGATCGGCTTCGGCGGGATGTTCGCCGTCTACACCTACATCACCACCACGCTGACCGATGTTGCCGGTCTGCGGCTCGGCCTGGTGCCGTTCGTGCTCATGCTCTTCGGGCTCGGGATGGTCGCGGGCAATATCGTCGGCGGCATTCTGGCCGACCGCGGCGTCGACAGCGCGATCTACGTCGCGATGATCGCGATGGTCGTCATCCTGGCGGGATTCGTTGTCGCCGCGCACAATCCGTACACGGCGGCCATCGGGGCCTTCTTCATCGGCGCGTCGGGCGCGGCGCTCGCGCCCGGCCTGCAGACTCGGCTGATGGATGTCGCCGCCGACGCCCAGACTCTCGCCGCGGCGCTGAATCACGCGGCCCTCAATATCGCCAATGCGGCGGGCGCGTGGTTGGGCGGACTCGTCATCGCGGCGGGTCTCGGCTACACCGCACCCGCGACCGTCGGGGCTGGGCTGGCCGTGCTCGGCGTTCTGCTGTTCACGGTGACCGTCTGGATCGGTCGTCGCTCAACGGTTTAGGCGCTGGGTTCCAGCGCGACGACGGGAATAACCCGATCCGTCTTGGTCTCGTATTCGGCGAAGCCCGGCATGGCTTCCACCATCGCCGCATAGAGCCGATCGCGTTCCGGGCCTCCGGTGATCGGGGTGGCCGTCGCCTCGATGGTCTCGGTGCCGATCTCCAGCGTGACCTTCGGATTCGCCCGCAGGTTGTGATACCAGTCCGGGTTTTCGGGTGCGCCCGCCTTGGAGGCGATGATCACCAAACGGTCGCCGTCGCGGATATAGGCCGCCGGATTCGTGCGCGGCAGTCCGGTCTTCGCGCCGGTCGTGGTGAGCAGCAACAGATCCTTGCCCTCGAACGGGCCGCCGACCTTGCCTGCATTCGCACGGAACTCCGCGATGATGTTCTGGTTCCAATCGTTGGCCATCTGCACTCCTCGGATCGAGAGATCGGGTCGAGGTAATCGTCGCCGATGGGCGGCCTCGTCAGATCATCTTTTCGAGAATCCGCGCAGGTCGGCGAGCAACAGAGGCATCGGACACCGCCCCAGCCGCGAGAGCCGCGCGGCGGGAACAATGCCGAATCCGACTGGCTTTCGATCACTTTCGTTTATCGGCCGCCGCTGCCGTACGCAAAAGCCGGTCGACCAGCGTATCGACATAATCGTCGGTGAGCGGGCCGGTGCCGAACAGGGTGCGGGTGTAGAGCGGGGCCAGGATGATGTCGACCACCTCGAGCACATCGGGTGCCTGTTCGCCGCGGGCGGTTGCTCGATCCAGCATGGCCTGGACCTGGTCCGCCCGTTCGGTGAGGAATCGATCGCGCGTCTGTTCGCCCGCCGCGCCGGTGTCGAGCAGCGCGAGGATCGTGCGCAGCAGCGCCAAGCCGTCGGGCCCGCTGACATCGCGCGCCGCCTTGGCGGCATAGGCACGCAGATCGCTCTCGAGCGAACCGGTATTCGGAATCGCCGACTCGGTGCCGAGCCGATCGACGGTCACCTCCATGGCCAGCGCCTCGAGATTGCCCCAGCGCCGGTAGATGCTGGTATCGGCGACGCCCGCGCGCGTCGCGACCTCGGCGACGGTGAAGTTGCCGTAGCCGCGTTCGGCGACCAGTTCGGTGACCGCCTGGTGTACCGCCGCGCGCACTCGAGCGCTGCGACCTCCGGGACGGCGGGCACGGACTCGTTCATCCATGTCCACACCTTAATGCAGTGGAGATTTGCGTTTGTGTACGGCCATCCGTTATTGTGCTCTTAACGCCGATACGAACTGCGTTTAGGAGCTGGCAATGGAACCGATCCTCTTTCCCGACAACTCCTCGTTCCGGTACGAGGCCCTGCGCACCTTCGGCCACATCGCTTATGGCGGAGCCGATTTCGGTGAGGTCGCGGTCACCGTCGAGCGGATCGTCCCCGGCGATTACGGCAGCTGGTACGACGAGTGGCCGGCCACGGCCGATCGGGTGGCGGGTGCGGCGCACAGCGTTTCGCATTCCCTCGCAGCTACGACTGGCTCGACGACACCTTCGACCGGGCGGGACCTTCCCCAAACTGCTCGAGACTTTCAGGAGATCAACATGATCAACCGCATCGACCGCGCCATTGATATGACCGGCGGCATCGTCAAAGGCATTGCCGCGGAACAGATGAGCGCACCGACGCCGTGCCAGGAATGGGATCTGCGCGAACTGCTCAATCACCTGGTGGGCGGCATGAATATTTTTGCCGCCCAACTGCAGGGCCTGACCCCCGTTCGCGACCACCACGACGACTGGCTCGACACCGACCCGCAGGGCGCTTACGCCGAGGCTGCCGTGCTCGACCGCGCGGCCTGGCATCGCCCCGACGCGCTCGAGCAGACGGTGCGTCTCGGCTTCGGCGAGGTGCCCGGGCCGATGGCGGCGGTGATCCACCTGACCGAACTCGTCGTGCACGGTGTCGATCTGGCGGTCGCCACCGGACAGGAGGGCCTGGTCGACGAGCAGTTGTGCGCGGAGATGCTGGCGATAATGCGTGACATGGGCTTCGAAAACTTCCGCGTACCAGGGATGTTCGGCCCCGAGGTCGCGGTGCCCGCCGACGCCCCCGCGCACCGTCGGTTGCTCGCCTACGTCGGCCGAGTCTGATCCCGCCGGCCCGTCGCATCGTTGTGGCGGGCCTTCGCCACGCCTGAGTGCTGCTCCAGCGGCCCAACTCGCGAACGACGCTTGCGCCGGCTGGGGCGAATCTGCTGGGTTCCGCCGTCGTCTCGCCAGTGCGAATCGCTGATCGGCACGTAGCGAATGCCGGGGCGACGAAACGTGCTCATTCTGCTCGGTCGGCCACGGGCGGTGCAGGGACGCGCTGTGAAGTGCCGTCGTTCGAAGCGGTAGCGAGCTTTCGGAGAGTGAAACACCGACGCTGACATACAGATCTGTATGTAAGTGTAGAATCGCCGGAATGACCAGGTCCGAAGCGCCCAAGCAGCAGCGCCGCACGCAGGAGCAGCGCAGCAGTGAGATGCGCACGCGGCTGCTCGATGCCACCATCGACTGCCTGGTCGAATACGGGTATGCGGGGACGACGACGCCGCGAGTCGCCGAGCGGGCCGGGGTCACTCGCGGGGCCCAGGTGCACCACTTCGGGTCCAAGACCGATCTGGTGGTCGCGGCGATCAGCCATCTGGCGCAGCTGCGCGCGGAGACCGCTATGCGGGAGATGTCCAGGGTCCAGGGCGGCGGCGATCCGGTCGGAGCGGCTTTGGACTTTCTCTGGGAGCTGCATCAGGGGCCGCTGTTCATCGCCACCGCCGAGTTGTGGGTGGCGGGCCGGACCGATCCGGTACTCGCCTCGGCCATGGAGAAGGTCGAGCCGTTCGTCAACAACGCGGTGCTGATGGCGGTTGCCCGCTTCGTCCCGGATGAGATGCGGCGCAAGGAAGCCCGCGATTTCGTCTACACCGCGATGGATGCGCTGCGCGGAATCCTGGTCTCCAACTTCATCGATCCGGATTCCGAACGGGCGCACCGGCGTTGGCGGCGGGCATCGGTGCATCTGCGGGAGATCGCGACCGCCGCGCTGGTCGCGCGACCGCTGCTGCGTCCCGCTGAATAGCTGACGGCCACCGAGCTTTTCGATCCGGCTGCCTGCCGACGTCTCGGTGCGGCGCGCGCCGAGACGTCGGACGCTTCGGCGAGATCCTCAGCAGATACTTGACCGCGATATCCGTTGCGGCGGTGATGATTCACGCGATGCCGAAGCTGGCGTGGAAGTTCACGTTCACGGTGCACGCCCGAAGAACTCGCCGTCATCCTTTGGTCGATGGCGCAATATTCACCGCACCCGGCATGTTGGTGATTGTTGCTCATGAGCTGGTAGTTCTCTTGTTTCGCGGGCGAGATCGCCTCGAACTCTTGCAGCCTTACATACAGCTCTGTATGTTTGTTTCTGTTCGGTCCGGTTGGGGTCGGCCACTGCGGGCTGCCGACTTGGGCGCACGGTCACACCGGGGCAGGTACTACGTGAGGAGTTCGATGGCGAACAAGGTCTACGTCGTGGGCGTCGGCATGACGAAGTTCGAGAAGCCGGGCCGCCGTAAGAACGAGGACGGCAGCGCTTGGGACTACCCGGATATGGCGCGGGAATCGGGTACCAAGGCCCTGGCCGATGCTGGGATCGACTATCGCGAAGTCGAGCAGGCCTACGTCGGTTATGTCTACGGCGAATCCACCTCCGGACAGCGCGCGGTCTACGAACTGGGTATGACCGGCATTCCGGTGGTCAATGTCAATAACAACTGCTCGACCGGATCCACCGCGCTTTTCCTTGCGGCACAGGCCATTCGGGGCGGTCTGGCCGATTGCACGCTGGCATTGGGCTTCGAGAAGATGCAGCCGGGCTCGCTCGGTTCCACCTGGGACGATCGCGAACAGCCGATGGCCAAGCACGTCATGGCCCTCGCGGAGATCTCCGAGGTGCTTTTCCCGGTGGCGCCGTGGATGTTCGGCGCGGCCGGTCGCGAGCATATGAAGCAATACGGCACCACTGCGGAGCATTTCGCGAAGATCGGCTACAAGAACCACAAGCATTCGGTGAACAACCCGTATTCGCAGTTCCAGGACGCGTATTCGCTCGATGACATCCTGGCTTCGCGGATGATCTACGACCCGCTCACCAAGCTGCAGTGTTCGCCGACCTCGGACGGTTCGGGCGCGGTAGTGCTGGCCGGCGAGGAATTCGTGAATTCGCACGACCTCGCCGCGCAGGCGGTGGAGATCGTCGGCCAGGCGATGACCACCGACTTCGCCTCCACCTTCGACAACACCGCCAAGAACCTCATCGGCTACGACATGAATGTTCAAGCCGCACAGCAGGTCTACCGGCAGGCGGGCCTGGGTCCGGAGGACTTCCAGGTCATCGAACTGCACGACTGCTTCTCCGCCAACGAACTGCTGCTCTATGAGGCCCTCGGGCTCTGCGGCGAGGGCGAGGCCGGAAAGCTCATCGACGACAACCAGACCACCTATGGCGGCAAGTGGGTCGTGAACCCCTCCGGCGGGTTGATCTCCAAGGGACACCCTTTGGGCGCAACGGGTTTGGCGCAATGCTCCGAACTCACCTGGCAGCTGCGCGGTACCGCGGACAAACGCCAGGTCGACAACGTCACCGCCGCGCTGCAGCACAATATCGGCCTCGGCGGCGCTGCGGTCGTCACGGCCTACCAGCGGGCGGACCGCTGATCCTGCTCGGCGAAAGCCGTAATGCAGCAACCACATTCACTCGACGAGGAGTAACGCATGGGTCATATCGAAGCCACCAAGGACGTCAACGCCACCCCCGACGCGCTCTGGGCGGTCGTCTCCGACCCGCAGACCTGGGACAAGTGGTTCACCATCCATGAGCGCTTCATGGAGGAGCCGCCCGCCACCCTGGCCGAGGGGGCCAAGCTGGTCGCGAAGATAGTCATGCTCGGCATGGCGAACAAACTGGAATGGACCGTTGTCGCGGTCGAGCAGCCGAGCAAGCTCACCCTCGGCGGCACCGGAATGGCCGGGGTGAAGACCGAATTCACCTTCGATATCCAGCCCAAGGGCGATGGCGGCAGCACCATCCTGGTCTCGGGTGACTTCGAGGGCGCACTGATCAAGGGTGCACTCGGCAAGGCGGTCGAGAAGGACGGTCGCACGCAGCTGGACCGGTCGCTCGAGCAGCTCGACGCGCTGGCCTCGGCCGGATAAGGGGCGGCGATGACAGCGGAGGCCGCTGCGGCGCGGCCGGTGGAATTCGCCGACAGCGGACTCGAAACCTGGTGTGATGACGAATATTTCGAAGTCGCCCAGGAGCGGATAGCCGAATATGCCGCCGCAACCAACGATCCGATCGAGGCGCATCTGGCGGGCAAGGTGGCCTCGCCGATCTTCGGTATCGTCCCCGTGTTCGAGGCGATGATGATGCCGGTGATCGATGTCGCGCCGATGGATATCTTCGGCCGAGTCGTCCACGGGGAGCAGGATTTCCACTTCCACCGCGCGATCCTGCCGGGGGACCGGCTGGTCTCGCGGGCCAAGGCGATCGGCTATGCCAGCCGTTCGAACGGCAGCACCATCACCATCCTCATCGAATGCCGCACCGAGGCAGGGGAATTGGTGAACGAGCAGTATCTGACCGCTTTCTTCCGCAATATCGATGCGGGCAAGACGGTCGGTGTCACCGCTCCTGCACACAAATTCGACGAGAACCTGCGAGCGCAGGATCCGGTCGCGGTGGTGCCGCAGCATGTCGATCTCGACCAGACCTACCGCTATTCGCCCGCTTCCGGTGATCCGGTGCCGCTGCATCTGGACGAGCAGGTCGCCAAGGATGCGGGTCTGCCCGGCATCATCGCGCACGGTCTGTGCACCATGGCCTTCGCATCGTGGGCTGTTCTCACCGAGGTCGCGGGCTCGGATGTCCACCGGCTGAAGCGCTTCGCGGTGCGCTTCGCCAAGATGGTCTTCCCCGGTGACGACCTGGAGACCCGGATCTGGCGGGTGGGCTCCGAAAACGGTGTCACCACATACGCCTTCGAGACCGTCCGCGGCGACGACGTCGTCCTGAGCGACGGTCTCGCCGAAGTCGCCGACCAACTACCGAACTGAGGAGCCATGGAGATGGGTGCATTGGAAGGACGGGTCGCCGTCATCACCGGCGCGGGTCGGGGCATCGGGCGTGAGCACGCGCTGCTGTTCGCCCGCGAAGGCGCGGCTGTCGTCGTGAACGACCTCGGCGGCAGCAATGCCGGTGAGGGTTCCGATGTCGGTCCGGCCCAGGAGGTCGTGAACGAGATCATCGCCGGGGGCGGTAAGGCGGTGGCCAACACCGATAACATCGCCACCTGGGATGGTGCGGGTAGCGTTGTCGCCCAGGCCCTTTCGGAATTCGGTGGCCTCGATATCGTGGTCAACAACGCGGGTATCCTGCGGGACGCCTTCATCGCGGGTATGGACGAGGCGCAGTGGGATGCGGTGATCGCCGTACATCTCAAGGGCCACGCCGCGGTACTGCATCACGCGGCCGCCTACTGGAAGGCGCAGAGCAAGGCGGGCAACCAGCCGAATGCCGCGGTGATCAATACCGCGTCCGCCTCCGGAACGACCATCCCGAATGCTGGTCAGGCCAACTACGGTGCGGCCAAGGCCGCAATCGCCGCACTGACCCTGGTCGCGGCCGATGAGCTCGCGCGCTACGGCGTCCGGGTCAATGCCATCGCGCCGATCGCGCGGACCCGGCTCACGCTGGCCACGCCCGGTATGGGCGAGATGATGGCCGCCGAGGCCGCGGCGATCGAGGACGGCGATTTCGACGCATTCAGCCCGGCCAATATCTCTCCGCTGGTCGCCTACCTGGCATCGGAAAAGTGCCCGATCACCGGCAAGGTTTTCGCGGTCCAGGGCGGCGCCATCTCCGAGCTGGCAGGCTGGCATGACGTGAAGACGATCGAGGCCGACGGCCCCTGGCTGATCGACGATATCGCCGCTCGGCTGCCTTGATTTCGCGGGAACGTTAGGAGAACGACGATGTTCGAATGGTCCGAAACCGACGAGATGATCCGCGAGGCGGTGCGCACCTTCATCGACAAGGAGGTTCGCCCGCACCTCGACGCGCTGGAGAGTGGTGAGCTGACCCCCTACCCGATCATCCGGAAGTTGTTCAGCGACTTCGGGATAGATGCGATGGGTGGTGAAGCCGTCCAGCGGCTGCTCGCCAAGGAGCGCAAGAAGGCGGAGGCGCTGGCGGCGGGCGAGCCGCTGCCCGAAAAGTCCGAAAAGTCTTCCGGCGGTAGCCCATTCGCCGGTCAAGAATCGTTGATGGCGGTGCTGATCGGGGAGTTGTCCGGCGTCTGCATGGGGCTGGTTACCGCGATGGGCGTCAGCATCGGTCTCGGCGCGACGACCATCCTCGCGCGCGGCACGCTCGCGCAGAAGGAGCGGTGGCTTCCCGATATCGTCACGATGAAAAAGGTTGCGTCATGGGCGATTACCGAGCCCGATTCGGGTTCGGACGCATTCGGCGGCATGAAGACCTACGTCAAGCGCGACGGCGAGGACTACATCCTCAACGGTCAGAAGACCTTCATCACGAATGGTCCGTTCGCCGATGTGATGATCGTCTACGCGAAGCTCGACGAGGGCGACGGCGGCGACAAGCGCGAGCGCAAGGTGCTGACCTTCGTGCTCGACAAGGGCATGGACGGCCTCACCCAGGGCAAGCCGTTCAAGAAGATGGGCCTGCACGCCTCGCCGACCGGTGAATTGTTCTTCGACAATGTGCGCTTGGGTCGCGACCGGCTGCTCGGCGAGGCCGAGGAGCACAAGGGCGGCGACGGCAGGGACAGTGCCCGCTCCAGTTTCACCGCCGAACGCATCGGTGTCGGTTTCATGGCGCTGGGCATCATCAACGAATGTCACCGGCTGTGCCTGGACTATGCCAAGAGCCGCAAGCTGTGGGGCCAGGAGATCGGCCGCTTTCAGTTGGTGCAGCTCAAACTGGCCAAGATGGAAATCGCCCGGATCAATGTGCAGAACATGGTCTTCAACACCCTCGAGCGCGGCAAGGCGGGTAAGCCGCCGACCCTCGCCGAGGCCTCCGCCATGAAGCTCTACGCCTCCGAGGCCGCCACCGAGGTAGCCATGGACGCGGTCCAGCTCTTCGGCGGCAACGGTTACATGACCGAGTACCGGGTGGAACAACTCGCCCGTGACGCGAAGTCCCTGATGATCTATGCGGGCAGCAACGAAATCCAGGTCACCCATATAGCCAAGGGCCTGCTCACCCAGTAGCGCGAAGTTCAGACCGCGCGCAAGTGTGTGCGGCTGGCGTAGATGTGTTCGGCTATCAGGGTCGCGATGCGGTCCGGAGCTTCGAGCATGGGAACGTGCCCGACGCCGTTGACGAGGATGCGGTCGGCGGAGTCGGGCAGTTCCTGCAGGAAGCGGCGGGCATACAAACGGTTGGGGATGATCCGGTCGTATTCGGCCATCAGCAGGCGCACCGGGGTCGGGAGGTTGGACAGGTCTTCCAGCGCGGGAGCGCGCACGGTGCCCAGGATCAACGGGATCATGGCATCGCAGTGCAATGCGGCGGTGATCACGGCGGCGATATCGCGGCGCGCGACCGCGGCGGCGTTCTTGCTCAGCAGCAGGAGGGCGAAGCGTTGCGCGATCGGATTGTTGATCGCGAATCCGCCGAGCCGCTTACCCACCTCGACGATCGGCACCAATGACAGGAATTTCGCGCCGACACGGAACTGGATGAGCGACGGCGACTGCCAACCGCCCGCGGGCGCGATCGCGGTCAAGGTGCGGGCCCGGCCGCGTCGGGCCAATTCGAAGCCGACCCAGGCACCGAGCGAATTGCCCGCGATATGGCAGGTGCGCCAGCCGAGTTCGTCGAGTTGCTCCTCGATCCGGTCGGCGAGGGCATGGACATCGGTGGACCAGCCGTCGATCGGTTCGCCACCCCAATGGCCCGCGAAGGCGGGGGCGAACACCTCGCAATGCGCGGAAAGTCGCAGCGCAACCTGTTCCCAACAGTGCGGCGAAAGCATGAACCCGTGCAGCAGCAGGACCGGATCACCGGATCCGATATGCAGCGCTTTGATCGGGGCGGGGGAGTTGGTGGTGCCTGACTTCATCGTCATTCACCCCTTCCTGGACTTCGATGTCCCGGGGGAGTTCGTCTGACCAGCATTGTACGGTCGTCAGGTGCCTTATATCATCTCGTCGATCAATGTGAACGGGGTCCGTGCGGCGACGGGCAAGACGGGCAAGGGGATGCTCGAGTGGCTGGCGGTCACCGAAGCCGACATCATCTGCCTGCAGGAGACTCGGGCAACCGATGAGCAGACCCGCGCCGCGCTCGCGCCCGCACTGGACGCGGGCTGGTATCTGACGCATGCGGAGCCGGGAGCGAAGGGGCGGGCCGGGGTCGGCATTCTGTCCCGTCGCGAACCCCGGGCCGTGCGCATCGGGCTAGGACGCTGGCACGACGGAACTTGGCATTCCAGTGCCGAATTCGCCGGTACCGGGCGCTATGTCGAGGCCGAATTCGATGAATTGACCGTGGCCAGCGTGTATGTGCACACCGGCGAGGCGGATACGCCGATGCAGGATGAGAAGTACCGCTTCCTCGACGAGATCGGCAGCCATATGCGCGCGCAGACCAGCGATTTCGTGATCTGCGGCGACTGGAATGTCGCGCATACCGAACTCGATATCAAGAACTGGAAGGGCAACCTGAAGAACTCCGGGTTCCTGCCGCAGGAGCGGGCCTGGATCGACGGCATGCTCGCCGCCGGATACGTGGACGTGGTGCGCAATCTGCATCCAGGTGTCGCGGGCCCGTACAGCTGGTGGTCCTACCGCGGCCGCGCCTACGACAACGACGCAGGCTGGCGCATCGACTATCACCTGGCCCGCGGCGAGGTGGCCGGCCGGGCGAAGCAGGCCGTGGTCGAACGCGCCGCCACCTACGCCGAGCGTTGGTCCGACCACGCGCCGGTCACGGTGCAGTACCGATAAAGTTCGCGCGACAAAGATGATTCGCGACATGGCAGTGCTGGAGATCGGGATCGCATGAATATTTCCTCGAAGCGGGTTCGCGCCTTCGCCGCGCTCGGTGTGGCCCTACTGGCCTTGGTGATCGCACTGCTCGCCTCGCGCGGCGGCGGGGACAGCAAACCGACCGCGGCCTCTGTCACTTCCACAACTCGCAGCGCAAGCGTGGCGGTTCCGGCGCGCGGCCCGGATGTGACCACCACATCCACCGTTCGAGCCCCCGGTGTTCCGGACCGCGCCTACGCGACTCTTGTCGAGATCGACGCGGGCCGTTGGCCGGATTCGGCGAACGCGCCCGGCACGAAGGGCGGTGACCGCTGGATGAACCGCGCGGGCACCCTGCCCGCCAAGGATTCGGCGGGCAAAGCCATCACCTACCAGGAATGGGATGTGAACCCGAAGGAGCGCAACCGTTCCCGCGACGCCGAACGCATCGTCACCGGCAGCGACGGTTCGGCCTGGTACACCGGTGACCACTACGAAACCTTCACGAGGATGCGCTGATGACAGTTCCGTTATCGCAGTTCCTTGCCCGCCCCGAGGCTCGGCGGTCCACCGACGCGGCGGCTTCGGCGCCGTCGCCGGTGGTGGGTGCCCTCCCCGTCGACGCCCCAACACTGAGCGGCGTGCGCTACGACGCACCCGTCGACTACGCGGTACGCGAACTGCGTGGGCCCAAAATGCGTACCACCGCAGGCGTTTTCGACGAATTCGCGGCCGCGTTCCAATTCCCGTACTACTTCGGCGGCAATAAGGACGCCTTCGACGAATGTCTGCGCGATCTCGATGATTTCGTCGGGCCCGCCGCCGGATACGTTGCCGTGATCCGCGATTCGGCCGATCTGCTGATCGACGAACTGGAAGAACGCACGTGGTTCACCGAAGCCATGCGTGAGGCCGCCGACTACTGGTCCACAAAGGGCTTGGCCTTCCGAGTCGTGCTCCAAGGCGAACCATCCGACCCGGAGATCGTCCGCCTGAGCCCGTAGCGCCGAGGACGGTCGAATGGTGGCTGTCGGGCTCTCGGGGGAACAACCATTCGACTACCGTCGATGCGGTGTGATGCCGATTCGGCTCAGGTGAGGCGGCGGGCGAGGTCCTCGCCGAGGAGGACGAATACGTCGGTGGTGTGGTCGATCAAGTCGTCGCGGGTGAGCGCGAGGTCGTCCTGTAGCCAGGCGGTTAGGGTTTGGACCAGGCCGCCGACCAGGTAGGTTGCGCGAAAGTCGATGGCGGGGTCGGGATTCGGGTCGGTGATGCCGTAGAAGTCGATGCCCTCGGCGGCGACGATGCGGGCGAAAACCCGCACCGTCTGATTCGTGCGGGCGCGCAGCTCCGGCGTCGCCATGCCCGCGACCAGCGCGACGTGCGCCTTGCGCGGATCGTCGGTGAGCAGATGAATGCCCGCCGAGATCGCGGCATGCGCTTTGGCGCGGGTGTCGGCCGGTGCGGTCTGCAGCGCACCGATGATCGCCCCGGCCAGTTCCTCCGCGATCCGATCGATGAGCGCGGCGAGCACCGCGTCGCGGCTGTCGAAGCTTTCGTAGTAGTAGCGCTCGTTGAGTCCGGCCTGTGCGCACAGCCCGGAGACGGTGAGCTTGGCGATGCCCTGGGTGCCGATGATGTCCAGTGCGGCATCGAGCAGCGCCGCGCGTCGCTGGGCGCGGCGCTCATCGGCGGAGACGCCGCCGTAGGTCCGTTTTGCCGGCCCGCCCGTCGTCCGGCCGCCACCCTCTGTGGAGTCGCTGGGCGATGTCGGCCTACTCGTCCTGCGGTCGCTGCTGGTCGCCGAGTCGCTGGGCGATGCCGACTTACTCGTCGTCCGGCCACCACCCTCCGTCGAATCGCTACGCGATGTCGGCTCGCCCTTCGCCCGACCACCACCCCGCACGGAAGCGCTTCGCGATGCAGTCATACCGCGATTCTGGCACGGGTGTGGTTGCGGCCGACCGGATCGCGGTCCGGTCCGGCTGCGGCCGGATCCGGGCCGGACACAATCTGGCAGAGGCTATTGCCAGATTTCGAAATCTGGTGGATTCTGTTATCAGATGCTGTGTATCCCGGCATGCGGGATGACGGGTCACGGTGCCCGACGGCACGCGCTCAACGAGGAGGCAGCGATGTCCCAGCCCGGCTACTTCGCCGATAATTCGATGGCCCGGCGGGTCATGAGCAAGCGCGCGGTGGGGCTCACCTATGGCCAGCGCGCCCTGGTGATCGGCGCGGTCAATCCGCTGCTGTATGTCGGAACCGCCGAGAACACCGAGCATCGGATGACCCCGTACACGCGACTCGCGTTGACCGGCAAGCTCTTCGAGGCCGTCTTCCTCGGCAGCAAGGACGAGGCGGATCGCGCGCTCGCCTTCACCACCAAGAAGCATGCGAAGGTCGTCGGCGCGCTGCCCGAGGACGCGGGCCCACACCATCCGGCGGGCACCGGCTACTCCGCACTCGACCCGCACCTCATGTACATGACCATGGCCTTCGCCTTCGACTCGGCCGAGGTGATGCACGATCTGCTGGTCCGCCCGCTGACCGACGGCGAACGCGAGGGTCTGTACCAGGACTACGTCCGCTGGGGCGAGCTGTTCGGCATGCCGCGCGAGGCCGCGCCCGGCAGCTACCCGCTGTTCCGCGAATCCTTCGACGACTACCTCGCCTCGGACGAGCTGTTCCTCACCGACGAGGCCCGGCTGGTCGGTTCGTATCTGGCCGGTCAGCGTGTGCCCTATCCGCAGCGCGGGCCGATGCGCCAGGTCGTCGACGCGTTCTACCTGCTGGTGCAGGGCAGTCTGCCGCCGCGTATCCGCGAGATGTACGGGATGCGCTGGGGGCTGCCCGAGCAAATCGCGTTCCGTGCGCTCGCCCAGGGCGTGCGCACCGCGCATATCGCCCCGCCGCTGGTTCCGCCGGTGCTGCGCGGGACGCTGGCCGGTCCGAGCGCGCCGGTCTACAAGCTGTTGTCCAAGCGTGAACGCGAACTGCACAGCACCGGCCGCCCGAGCATGCCCGGCATCGACCCACGCAACTGGGCGGCGCGAAATTCCGCATGACCGCGGCCCGGAGGCGGTAGCGGAGCGTAACCGCGGAGGTACCCGCGAACGCCGCCGATCGAGCACCGCATGCGAAGATCGGGACATGTCCAGTCCTGCTCAGACGAACCCGGCCGCTGAACGCAAACAGCGGGTGCTGTCCGGGATCCAGCCCACCAGCGCGTCCTTCCACCTCGGCAACTACCTTGGCGCGCTGCAGTACTGGGTGACCATGCAGGACGACTACGACGCGCTCTACTTCATCCCGGATATGCACGCGATCACCGTGTCGCAGGATCCGAAGGAACTGCGCAGGCGCACCAAGGCGGCGGCCGCGCAGTTGCTCGCGCTCGGCATCGACCCCAAGCGCTCCACGCTCTTCGTGCAGAGCCAGGTGCCCGAGCATGCCGAGCTGACCTGGGTGCTCAGCTGCATCACCGGATTCGGCGAGGCCAGCCGGATGACCCAGTTCAAGGACAAGTCGGTCAAACAGGGCGCGGAGAACGCCAGCGTCGGACTGTTCACCTATCCGGTGCTGATGGCCGCGGACATCCTGCTCTACCGTGCGCATCAGGTGCCGGTCGGCGAGGATCAGCGCCAGCATCTGGAGCTGACCCGAAATCTGGCCCAGCGCTTCAATACTCGGTTCAAGAAGACCTTCGTGGTGCCGGAGGCGCATATCGTCAAGGGCACCGCGAAGATCTACGACCTGCAGGATCCGACGTCGAAGATGAGCAAGTCGGCCTCCACCGATGCCGGTCTGATCAATCTGCTCGACGATCCGAAGATCACCGCCAAGAAGATTCGCTCCGCGGTCACCGATACCGAGCGCGAAATCCGCTACGACCCGGAAAACAAGGCGGGTGTCAGCAATCTGCTGGTGATCCTGAGTTCGCTGAGTGGTACACCGATCGTCACGCTGGAACGCGACTATGCCGGTAAGGGTTACGGCGATCTGAAGTCCGACGTCGCCGACGCGCTGGTCGAATTTGTCACCCCGCTGCGGGCGAAGGTGGAAGAGTATTTATCAGATCAGGGTGAACTCGACCGCATCCTCGACGCGGGTGCCGAGCGGGCGCGCGAGATCGCCGGCAACACTCTGGCGCAGGTTTACGACCGGGTAGGGTTTTTGGCTCGCTAGCCGGGGAATACCGCTATCGACCGCCTGTCGAACATCACCGCGGTCTCTGTTGAAGGGGCGTGACAGATGCAGGTGATCGACAACATCAAGGCGGCGTTCGAACGGCGGATCCAGTCGCGGCCGTGGCTGGATCACCTGATCCGCGCAGGCGGAAATTATCAGCGGCAACGTGGTGATTACTACGCGGCCGGGATCACGTATTTCACGGTGCTGTCGCTGTTTCCGCTGTTGATGGTCGCCTTCGCGATCGCGGGCTCCGTGCTGTCGGGCGACCCGGAAATGCTCACCGAACTGCGGAACAAGATCATTGAGAACATTCCGGGATCACTCGGCGGCCAGCTCAATGATTTGATCGATCAGGCGGTCCGATCGCGCGGCACGGTCGGCACGCTCGGTCTGCTCGTCGGTGTCTACACCGGACTCGGCTGGATGGCGAATCTGCGGGCGGCACTGACCGAACAGTGGGAACAGAAGACCCCGGAAGGCAATTGGTTCCTCAGCAAGCTTTCCGACCTCGGTGCATTGATCGGGCTCGGCTTGGCCTTCGTGGTCTCGATCGGTCTGTCCACCCTGGCGTCGAGTACCCTCGGCGCGCGGCTGCTGATCACTTTCCGCCTGTCGGAGTTGCCCGGTGCGCGGCTGATCCTGGTGCTCATTTCGATACTGCTCGGCTTCCTCGCTTCGTGGGCAGTGTTCGTCTGGATGATCGCGCGCCTGCCCCGCGAGCCGGTCACCTTTCGAAGTGCCGCACGAGCGGCAGCGCTGGCCGCGGTGGTCTTCGAGCTCTTCAAATACGTCGCGTCTTTCTACCTGCAGATGGTGCTGCACAGCCCCGCGGGCGCGGTATTCGGATCGATCATCGGCCTGATGGTGTTCAGCTACACCACCTATCGCATCCTCTTGTTCGCAACCGCCTGGGCCGCAACAGCATCGGAGAACGAGCCCGAAGCCGAAATCCCCCCACCCGACCCCGCCGTGATCAAGCCTCGCATGAGCGCGCCGGGGCTCTCGATGGGTACCGGCGCGGCCTACTTCGGCGCGGGTGCCCTTGCGGCGCTAGTGCTTTCGGGGCTGCGCCGCCGCTGACACGGAATGGTGTGAGTCGCTGGCCCGGATAGATCCGTATGGCAACCGTGTCACTCGTAAGAGTTGTTCGGCTCGCCAGCTGGACAGCTCCCGAGACCAACAACGCGACACAGGCCCAGTCCCAACGGGTTTGCCGCTGAGAACTTGTGGCCGATAGAGTTTCGCTGTACGTCGAAGACGATCCATGTGTCGATCGGGGTTGGGGAGCAAATGGACGAGTACATCGAGCGTCGGGCAGCGCACCTCAAACGATTGAACGCTGCGGTCTCCGAGGTGCGCGGGAACTCGCGATCGGCGGATGGTGGCGTGTATGTCGAAGCCGATGCTCGCGGCACGATCACGGCTCTGTACATCGAGCCGTATGCGCTGGAAGCGGGTGCTCGGCGGCTCGAGCGGCTGATCGCGGATCAGCACCGGATCGCGTATGGAAATGCTCAGGCTGAGGCCGAACGTATCTATACAGAGCTCAGCCAGGATGCGCCGACGCGGCGAAGGTAGCGGCAGTGGTCCGCGAATGCATCCTGTCAGTGAGTCTGTGGTACGCGACTTGCGAGGCGCGGCAAGTGAAATCGAAAGTGTGGTGAATCCGTGTTCGAGGTCGACCCGGTGAGGATGCGTAAGCTGGCGGCTGATGTGCGGGTCCACTCGGACACCATCGCTGGTAAGGCGCCGGTTGCGAAAGGCAGTCGCGATGATGCGCGGGACAAACTGCCGGGTTCTTCAACAGGGGTCCGCATCCAGGAGACGCTCGAAGCGCTGGACCGTGTAGTGGACTTTCATGTCGGCCGCATGCGAGAGCTTGCTGGTGTAGTCGAGCAACAGGCCACGGCCTTCGAGCAGCAAGATCAAGCCAACGCGACCCGCTTGCGTCAGGTGGGGGAGCGGTGAGCGGACTTCACGAGGATCATCCCCTCACAGTTCCTCAGGTACTGGGTTGGAATCTTGGCCCGGCCCGTGATGTGGCATCAATCGTGAAGCGCGTGTCAGGTGAGATCGATTCGGAAATGGCTGACGCGGGCCACAAGATAGCGCAGTCATACGAATATTTCGAGGGCAAGTCAGGCGATAGCGTGCGCGAGCGCGGCGAGCAGGACAAGAAGGATGGCTTCACGACCGTCGATGTCTACGAGGAGATGGCCAAGTCGATCAACTCCATCTGCGAGACCATCGAAGGGAAGATCGGAGAGATCCGAGGGTGGCTCAGAGAGGTCGAGGATTCGGACTGGGATCTTTTCTGTGAACCAGACGGCGAAGTGCTTTCGCACCAATCGAATTGGGAGACGATGAAGGAGCATTGGTGGTCTCCCGCCACTGCTGTCGCCAACAAGGAGTTGGAGGAGTTTCGCCTGACCCAGGCGATTCGTCAGGCGCTGACCCGGATTCAGGAGGCCGATCTCACCGGGTCGGAGAACCTTGGACGGCTACTCGAGAAGTTGGCCGATTCGGTAAAGCAAGGTGTGTCTGGTACTCCGTCCGATCCGAACCTCGCAAAGGTACTCATGGATTACCAAACCGAAACATCGAGTTCTAAACCGGTGATCTGGCCGTCGGATGGCGCACTGCTCGACGTCATTCGGATGGCGATACCAGATTTCAAGGCCACTCTGATGACCGAGGAGGAGTCCAGGGCTCTCGATAACCTCTACTCCAAGAAGGGGCTATCTGGTCTGAAGGATTTCTTCGATATCACCTCGCTGGCGGAGGACGAAGCCAAGAAGCGGTATCCGACCTCATACCTGGACGGGCACGGTGACGCATTCCGACATACATACTGGAATGCGTTGATGACGCAAAAGTTCGGTGAGGATTGGACCCAGACCTACACCACTAGCCATGAAAAGATCGGTGGGAACCCGCCGCATCGCGAGGCTATGGATCTGTACAACAACGAACAAGGGCGAAAGATCGGCCTGGCGAATTCGAGCGCATCTGCCGAAGAGTTGGCGCAGAAGGTCAAGGAACACATCGACAATGGGCAAGCCATCGTCCTCGGCAACCCCGTCGACCCGGCCACCGGTCTCCGGAGTCGGCCGACAATCACCTGGAGCAACACCGTCAGCGAGAGCGATACCGGCCAGCCTGCCGGAGTTGAGATTCCGTTGCCGGGGAAGAAATGATTATATGACCAAACTGAAGTACGTACTGCTGGTCTCCGTTGCCGTGTCGGCGCTGAGTGCATGCACCTCATGCACTGATCGACCGGATGATCAAACCTGCACTGGCACATTCGATTTCAGCTCTCCACAAGCTGAGCCGCTTGGATCGAACAAGCGTTTCGACGCCGCGCTGCGCGAGGTGGCAAGGGGTACGGATGGAGCCACGCTGATCGAGATAACCCGTGCGGCGGGTTGGGCTGATAGCTGGGAGCGGTTGGTGGAGGTGCGTGTGTCCACCGAAGTGGCCGACCTCAACAAGAACGCGAATACGCCAGGTCAGTGTTGGAAGCATCTCCCCACAATGGATTACCGGGAAGGACCGGAGCAGGGCTACTACCTGTTCGTCGACAATGGCAAGCCGGTGCAAGTCGTGTCTTGGAGCGGCGACCGGAAGCCCCTCGAAGTACGCGACCGCGGGGCTCTGACCGCTGAATCGGTGCTTGTGCCTCGGCCAGGGCACGACAGGCTGGAGCCTGCATCATAGGAGCCATGTTGGTGGGATTATTCGGCTGCGACACGTGGTTCAGTCGCGATTGGTCAACAGTACAGTTGTCACAATGCCCAGGAAGCGGATAGCGCCGAGGGGCGAGTCTTAATTGCACATTGAGTCACATGCAAGGGCCTGCTGTCCGCTACTGCTTCGCAGAGGCTAATCCGCTACGGAATCCGACGCCAAAACGAGTCTCTCTATCGTTTCACCTGAAGTCTCGCCAATATCATGCTGGTGATGATTCATGCGACGAACGCGGCTGGCGATATGTCATTGCCGTTAACAAATAGTGAGCGGCAACGGAATCTGACAAAATTCTAGAAGATTCGATAAAGTCACTAGTTGTGTGGGATACTTCTCGGTATGTTCATTTGGACTTGATGGTATTTACATCTGGTTTGATGGAACTCGCTGGCTAGGGGGTTAAACGATGAGTTCAGCTAGTGTCGACACGTCGCGATCAGACTTTGGACTGATGTCGGCAGAAGATTTTGTCAGCTATCACCTATTGGATCGCGTTCCGTGGATCTTCGATAACCGGAGGTCGTATGTTACATGGAAAGAACAATTGGCAAGGGACCTGCTAGTCGATCCTTACTCGATCATCGCGGTGGACGAGCAGCTTCGGGATCCTTGTTCATCGGTATCGTGTGGTGCTTTGAGTCAATCAATGGCTTGTTGCAGCTTGTCAAGCAGTTAAACGATTTTACCTTTGATTCCTTTTGTCCGACCGGTCAGTCGTTGATGTCGTCGGATTCGTAGTTGATGGCCAGGTCGGATGGGCGGGGCGGCCATTCCGGTGTAGTGACCAACCGTCCCGTCCACGGATCTATTCTGAGCACCGGATACTCGGTTTGGCTCGACAGCCCATCGCGAGTCCACAGCAGAGAGGATTGGGAGTAAACTGCCGCTGGTGATGTCGCCGGTCGATCAGCGAGAAGCAAGAGCCATCCATTTCGGAGAGCAATCCTGGCGCCGCCGGATTTGAAGAATACTGGCGAGAGTATTTCGGATTCCAGAATTCTTTCTGCTTCCTCGCTCGACCAATGGGTTAGTTCGTGACGGCCGGGTGATTTCTCCTTGCTGGTTCGTAAAGACAATTCGGCGTCATAGCCGACGACTACTTTGAAGCCTGTGTCGAGAATGAGATCGACTTGGTTCGAGTGCCATTCGGTAGCGACGATACGGCTTTGCCTCAGCGGCAGGATAATCCATCTATCCTCGTGTTCTATGATTTCTCGCTGCATTCCTTCGCCTCCCGTCAGTGTTCCAGTGCATCATGGATATTTCCGATGCTGTCTTCGGAAGGGGTGCCGTCTGGTTTCTGTACGTGGACCTCACCAGTATCGAGATCGACGATTACGTCAGGGTTTCGATTGTTTCCATCGCCGCGCCAAGCGCCTTGTGCTTTGATCTTATGGATGGCATCCTTCACTTCCTTCGGTGAAACGCCGTACTCGCTGGCAATCTTATTCACCTTCGACGTGTATGAGTTCGTGGTAAACGCGCCACCAGCGGTGTTGTGCCCGTTGATGTCGTCCGAGTCCGGATCATCGATTGTCGATGTCATGCCGATTATGGCGGCGAGGCCGGCGATCGCTTTGTCGAGGTCGATGTTGGGGAGTGTGTGGAAGGCGTCGATGGTGCCGACTGCGCCGGCGGCGAGGCTGCTGAGGCCGATGATTCGGACCATTTGGCTGGCGCGGTAAGAGGTTTGGATCGCGTTGATCGTGAGGGCAACGTCGGCGTCGATGGCGGCGGCTGCGGCGACGGCGGAGGAGCCGAGGCTGAACAGGAATGCGACTCCGGCGGTGATGGCGATCAGGCTGATGGACAGTTCCAGTGCGTTGATCGCTGTGGCATTGTCGTTGCCGAGGGCGACGGTCGCGTTCTTGTAGTCGCCGACGGGTCCGGCCATGTTCTGGGCGGCGGTGCTGACGGTGTCGGCGCTGGTTTTCAGGGTGGTGAAGTGGTCTTGGAGTAGTTGCCGATTGGTGGGGTCGTCCATGCCGTCGAACAGGGCCGAGATGGCGGTGATGCGGGCGGCGGCGCCGGTGATGGTGTCGTGGTTGGCGAAGGTGTTCCAGGTGGTGTGGGCTTTGTCGAGTTTGGTGTGGTCGCCGTTGGGGAGTTTGCCGAAGGCGGCGAGGACTTTGGCGATGAGTTTGTCCAGGAACTCTTTGAGGCCGCCGTGGTCGGTGAAGCCGATTCCGTTGTCGCCCACCGAGGACGGGAAGCTGACCTTGTACTCGCCGACCTGGCCTACGTCGGGTCGCGGTGGGGCGGGGTTGCTCTTGTTGGAGGTGCCGTAGTTGTAGCCCATGGCGTACAGCACGGCGCCGTAGTTGGTGAGGGCGTTGGCCAGGCTGGAGCAGGCCTGCATGGTCTGCCGGGCAGCTTTGTCGTAGTTCTCACCCCATTGTTGGCAGCCGGGGGCGTCGCCGGCCATCCCGACGCATTCGCCTTTGACCGCATCGTGAACCGGTTTGTCGGCCTTGCGGAGATCGTCGGCGAGGTCGTGGCATTTCTTGGCAGCGTCGTAGTATGTCTGCCAGTCGACGATCATGCCTGCCCCGACTGCAGCATGCGTCGGTTGACGTCGATGGCGCGGGTATAGCGGCCATGCGCTTTCTGCGCGGCATCGCTTATGGCGGCGACGCCTTCGGCGAATTCCCGTGCGGCCGTGACCCATTGGCTGTGAGCATCGGCGTAAGCGCTGGCTGCGGCGGATTCCCAGCTGCCGCTGTGCAGGGCAGCGACCTTGTGGTCGAGCTCGTCGAGGTGGTCGTGTAGGAACCCGGCGAGGCCATTGAGGCGCGACACGATCCGGTCGAGTTGGTCGAGGTCGACGCTGAATTGGGAGCTCATGGCAGATCCAGGCTGGAGATACCGGACGCGTTGCCGGCGTCGGTGTTCTTGTAGTTGGCCGCGGTGATGCCCAGCTTCTCGGCAAGGGAAGTCAAGGCTTGCATGAGTTGTGTTCCGCCGTCACGGGTTTCGGTCCACCCGGTGGCGAATTCGTCGGCAGCGTCGCCGGTCCAATCAGATATGAGTAGGGTCTCGACCTCGCGGGCGGCGGAATCGAGGGCCTGTTTCATCGTGTCGGCGATGATGTAGACGTACTGGCCGATCGCCTGCACGTCATCAGGCACGACTGACAGATTCTGGTTGGTTCCGGTAGGCCCCCCGCTATCTCCCATGCACCCGACGATAACGGCACTCTGCTTCGGGCGTCCACACTGCTGTGGGCTAGTCGACTGCTCGGCAGCGGTCTTCGCCTCGGGCTCTCGTCAGCCCGTGTTCCTCGTGTGCTTACCGGCTGGGGAGGTGGTGAGGGGTGGGGTTTCGATGGAGCGCACCTGCTGGATGTTCAAACGTGAAGCGATAGCGAGGATTTGGATGGTTGCCGCGCCGCCGCCACTGATGTCGGCGAATTCGAACTGGATCGCGTCGGGGTAGCCCTGCTGGTTCTCGAGGGACCATACCCATCGGACGGCGCGGCCGATGGCATCGCGCCAGGGGGCCAGCGCCGCCGCGTCGACCCTGCTCAGGTCACTGTCGCCGATGGCCGTGGTTTCGACCAGTCGTACGGTGTCATCGTCTTCGTGGACGAGCACGGACCATCCGCCGTGCTCGAATTCGAGGTCGATGCGCAGGATGTCGCGGGGCAGATCCGCGTCGAAATGGTAAGTGACGTTGTGAAGTCGGCCACCCTGTTCAGCGATTGCGGATCCTACTTCCCACATCGAACCGACTTTTAGCCGATTATGTTGCACCACGGGGTGGCTCATGCGTGCTCCAGGGTCAGTGGCTGGCTAGGTGCAGGATCGGTCGGCGTTGCGGGCGGGGATGTTGATGATCTTTCGGCGGAGTCTTTCTGCCCACGGGGCCGTGTGGACCGCTGTGGGTGTGCTGGTGGCGCGCAGCAGGTTGTGGGCGACGGCCGCGCAGGCCGGATGGGTTCTTCGAATCGCGAACGCCGACATGGTTGTTCGGGAGGAAGGTGACTTCGGCGCAGTTCGAGTGGGCACCGATGTGGCTGCTCTTGAACCACTTCGTGTTCGAGCGGTTCGCCACGAGGTGCCCCTCTGGGATCAGCGGTCGAACTCGCCTCGGGTTGTCGCGGCGGTGAAGGCTGACCATTCGGCTGGGGTGAAAACCAGTGCGGGGCCGCAGGGGTTCTTCGAATCACGAACGCCGACACCGTCGTTGGGAAGGAAGGCGACCTCTACGCAGTTTTCGGCTGCACCGCTGTGCCTGCTCTTGAACCACTCGGCACCGGCCAAATCGCTGTTCACGCATACTCCTTCGCCATCTGCCTGAGTAGAGCCCGGCTGGCAGGGCAATCCATCGCGCTACGCCGAAGACTCTCGTACGTATGATCGTATCGCTGAACCGTGGTTGATTTTGCGAGATACAAGCCACCCGTGAAATTTTCGGTGTACACCACGGGCGGATCGACCGGCTGTCCATCTTTATCCGTACCGAACTCCAGGATGACGAACGGCCCAACCGCGACTCCAACGGGGAACCCAGCGCTGAACGGCAGGATCTGCAAATTCACGTTGGGTCGGGTGCTCATATCGGCCAGGTGCCTCATCTGGGTCGCCATGACATTCGACCCGCCAACCATTCCCCGGAGAACCGACTCTCGAAGGATTACGTCGAGCGATGCCGGAAGATACTTGCGGGTGATTCTGGTTTGGCGTCGCATTCGCAACCTCACCCTGCGTGCATGCTCGTCGGCGTCGTCGTCAGGAAAGCCCGACCGGATGAGCACGCTCGCATACGCTGGCGTCTGCAGTAACCCTGGTACGAGTTCAGGCTCGTAGGTCGTCAGCCGCTGTGCCGATGCCTCCAGGCCGACATAGAAGTCGAAGTTCCTCGGCAGCAGGTCGGCGTACTCATACCACCAGCCCAGCTCGTTACCTTGTACTGCAAGCGCTTTCATTGCCGCAGTGTGGTCGGCATCGAACTCGTAGATCGTGCAGAGCGCCTCGATATCGATCTCGCGCAGCTCGGCCACCTGCCCCTTCTCCATGCGGTGGAGCGTGCTGCCGCTGCGTTGTATCAGCCTGGCCGCCTCGTGGAGCGTAAGCCCGCGTTCCTGCCTCCCATTGCGCAGATACTTCCCCAACTGACGCCGTGCCAGGCTTGGTCCGTCCTCCGACATGCCTGCCTCCCTTCAGGTTTCACTGTTCGGATCAGGAGATCACGCTGCGATCCAGTCGGCGGCAACATGGCGGATTTCCATGCGATCACGGTATAACCCCAGGAAAAGTTGCATCTGATGGCATATTCGCGGGTCTAGGTCAACACCGGCGCGTCCCGATCCTTGGGGATCTGGGACCTGTCTAAACCTCGGTAGCGACACACGGCTGGAGGAACGCTCGGGCAGAACCCGGCGGGACCGGTCCGAACCCGCAGGATCGAACCCAATCGAGACTGTCTTTGCGTCCCAATGGAACCGATTGACCGTTTCATGCGTCCAGTACAGTAAGCGGACGAACGGCGAGGGAGGGATAGCCGATGGAAGTGGGGCAATCGGCCGCAAATGCGCTGTATCAGCAAGCCACTGGGGGAACATTTCGGATGGAGGCCGATGCCGCACGTCGGTGCGCTGAGGTCTATACAAGGTTGGTCGAAACCACACTGGAACCACAGATCAAGGCCTCGCGGGACCTGCATCGGATGGACGGCTTCGGTGGATTCGAGTCCGCTCAGGAGCTGCAGAACGGGTTTTCCGGCAAGGCAAAGAAGATGACGGAGGCGCTCGAAGGGATGAGGGAAGCGGCGTTCAAGATAGCGGCGGCCTACCTACGAGCCGGACAACTGGTGGAGGAAGCCGACGCCATGTACGCGCAGTCGATCGCCACAGTCACGTCGGAGATGCAGTCGTCATGAGGCGAATCCGGAATATCTTGCTGGCCCTACTGGCGATAGTGGTCGCGCTGGTCGCGACGAGCTGTTCATCCGGCAGCGACACCCCACGGCACCCGGCCGGCTCAGGTCAAACGACGTTGTCCACTGCAACTCAGTCGGCTAGGCCGACACTGACCAATCCGAAGCTTCAGCCGCCGTCGCAGGACAACAAGTACACCGCCAGCACCGGACGTCCAAAAATCGTCTTCGACCCGTGCACATGGATCAGTGACGAGACCATTCAAAAGGCCGGATTCGACGTGGCCTCACGCGAGCGCGGCAAAGATCTCATTGCCGAGTACAGCTTCCTTGTCTGCCACTTCTCTTCTCAAATGCGTGACGTGAGTTTGCTCTCCGGAAACGCAACCTGGGAAGAAGACTTGAAGAAGGTCGGCTCCTACAGCGAGCCGATCACCGTAAACGGCCGCGAAGCTCTCCTCGTCCACGATCCCGATGCCCATCGTGGCTGTCAGGTTGATCTGCGTACAAAGGTGGGGTTCGTGCAGGTAGCGGTCGATCTGACAACCCGTGCCCCACGCGACCTCAACCCCTGCGACGGCATCACCGACATCGCCTCCACCATCGAGCCGGAGATCGGCAAGGACAACTGACGATGACCGGCCTCGATATCAACGATGTTCCCTCGGCGCTCGGTGCATTCGATTCGAGCCGCAAGCCCGACACCAGCCAGCCGAGCGCGCTTTCGCGCGGTCAGCAGCAGGGTGCGGAGCAGTACGAGACGAAACTCGCTGCCGACGGCCAGGATCCGGCGTACATCACTCGGATGGAGCAGTTCGAGGGCCATACCCACGAGGAGATCTACACCAACGCCCAGCAGATGAGTCCGGGCATCATGCATCACCAGGCCGATACGTGGATCAGCATCGCCACCGCGCTGAGCGGTGGGCTGTTCGGCGCGAATCTCGCGATTCAGAAGGCATTGGCCTCGGGCATCGAGGGTGCCATGGCCGATGCGGCTCTTGCTGCGGCGCAGACGTTCTATCGGCAGGCAAGTGATGTCGAGCAGGTGATCAATGCCTGCGGGCACCGGATAAAGGGCGTGGCGTCAGCCGCCGAAGTGGTGAAGATGACGGTGCCGCCACCGTCCGCGGCACAAGGGAGCAGAGGTTCGGCGACCTCGCTGGACCCCGCGCAGGTCATTATTTCCGCGGTCGGCGCGGGACTGGCCGGGGACGGTGACAGCCAGGAGGTCGCCTATCAGCGCGGCATCGAGGCGCTGCATCGCACGGCGATCGACACCATGAACAACAACTACAAACCGTCCTACGGCCCCGCCGGGTCAGGAGTCCCGACATTCGTGCCGGTCACCTCGCCGGGCGGCGGGGGCGACGAGGGCGTTACCGGGCCGGGCGGCGGTAGCGGCGGCGGCACCACTGGATCCGGCACCGGAAACACCGGCGGTAACAACGGCGAGTCGAACGGATCGGGGATACCGGGGTCCGATCAGGGCACGGTGAACCCCTCAGGTCTCGACTCGAATTCCACTACCGGACAACAGACCCAGTCTCCGACGACGGCCGCGAGCACCACCGCCACCTCGCCCACCGCGACAACCAGCACCCAGACGACCTCGGGACATGCGGGCGGCCTCGGCACATCCGGACCGGGCGGCACCTCCGGACCCGGCAGCAGCACCACACCGAGTCCGGGACGCAGTGTCACCGGTTTGCCTACGACCGGAAACTCCGGCGCGGCAACAGTTTCCACTGCCGCGACCGGCGCAGCCAGCACCGGCCGCAACGGTATGTCGGGCATGTCGCCCGGCGCGGGACGCAAATCGGGGGAGGACGAGTCGAACCGCAAGGTGCCCGACTACCTGATCGGCCAGTACGAAGAACTGGTCGGCCCGGACGATCCGGCGGTTCCCCCGTCGATCGGGGCCGACGCGCCCTCGGCGCAACCGGCCCACCCGAGCGGTGAGCGCGGGTGAAGTTCGAGTTCACGCCCGATGAGTTCATGCACATCTGGCGCGAGACGCGGTCGGATCGCTACCCCTTTCCGTTGCGCCTGATCGCCTCGGTGCGCTGGGAGGACGAATTCGACCAGCTCACCCGCGAATTGGACCGTCGCATGCCGCTGCACGCCAACCCGGACCTCTCGGCCGCCTTGCGGGTGGCAGCCGATCCGCGAATCGCATTGACGCTCATCGGAACTCGGCGACGCCCGCTCCGCGCATTCGGCGCGATCGACGCCGACATCGGCGTCACCCTGGTGCAACGGCCAGGCCCCACCCACGATTTCGGCGGCAATGTAGTGCTCGAGGTCGGCACCGCCGCGATCGTGCCCGCCGTATTCACGGCAGTGCTCGGCGACGTGCCGCCGGGACGTCATCCGGCCGTGGCCGAAGATGCCCAACGCCTGGTCGACAACCTCGAATCCTGGACCGGCCTCAAAGAGACAGCGTCCGACCGCATCTACCGCCTGCTGCGCGCACCGCGCTCCGGTTCCGGAACCGTGGAAATCCTTCGCGGCCTACGCGATTCACATCCTGCCCCACCCGAATACCTGAACTGGTTCGACATCGACGGCGACGGCCGCTACCACTACCGCCACCAATACAACGAATTCCACATCACCCCCTGCGACCAGTCCACACTCCGCCGCGAGATCACCCGCCTGGCACAACCCATCCCCTGATCTGCGCTCGAGCACCGAGGGTCGGCCCCGCTCGACTGCCAGATTGCTGGATGTCCAAAAACCGGGCAGCCAGTCGACGGGGGAAACAGCCGCGCACTGTCAGAAGAGCCTGGCTCGCGCTCTCGACTCGAGCGAAGCGGCGGAAAGTTCGACGGTGCAATCTGCGGGTCTACGCGATGTCGGACTCGGCGGGCCGAGACGTCGATTCTTATGGCATGTCAGGCTCTTTATCGAGCAAAGGACGATAGCGCGGGTCTTGTTCTATCGCCGCGCGGAAGCGGGGGTGAGCTTGGACGAAGACGAACCTTTCGTCATAGATGGGGCGGTACGTCACCCGCTGGGCACTCTTGCCGAACAGGTGCAGAACCACCATCAGACCCAGAAGCGAACCCGGGAACAGTGCGAGTCCCAGCGGGACGAGCAGGGGATCGATGTTCGCCACACTCACTATCACCACAGCGACGAGATTGGCGGCCATCAGCCACAGCAGCGAGCGGGCGGCCCAGCGGTATCGCCGGGCGGTGCGGACGCATCGGTCACAGACGGGCCACTCGCCGACGAGGATCGTCGAAACAGGTGCGATCTGGTTGACTCCCGTCCGCAACGCCTTGCCGAGACCGCGTTCGGCGGCTGTGCGATGAAACCGGGGATGTAGATCGGTGTCGTAGAAGCAGGCCTGCACGTGGCTTCGCGCCACCGCGGGATGGCCGTGCCCGGGACACACGTCGGGCAGAGGTTGAGCGATTTCCAGTTCGAGCGGCTCGACGCGCAGCGCCTGGCCGGTTTTCAGCCAGAAGGCACGAGTGCGGGGCAATGCCTTCTGACACCGGCGCAGCCGGATCGTCACGTCGTCCTCGTGCGTGTACGGCCGCTGATATACCAGCGGAGTCAATGGTAGTTGGGTCGCCTCGAAGCCGTCACCGCTATTGGGGCGGTAGTAGTCACGGGCCAGGCGAGGTCGCCTCACTCGAGCCATCCGCGTTGGTTGCGATCTTGGAAGTACATATCGTCGTCGTCCGGGTCCTCGGGTGTGACGATCCGGTCGCGATTGGGCTTTCGAGTTCCTGGAATCACATGACTCGCAGGGCGGTCACCGCTGCCCGCGACGGCAGGGGCCGACGGAAACGGAGTTCCCTGGGGAGTGCCGGTCGGTGATTGCTCAGCCGATGAACTCCGGAATGCCTCAGCAGGAGGCGGAGTTTCGGGATCCTGGTTCCGGTAACTTTCGAGGATTGCGTTCCCCAGTTCGGCCTTTCGCTGGATCTCTTCGGGCGATGTGGCCGCGAACTCCGCGAGCGCCTGTGGGATGACCGCGTCGCCGAGACGCGCGAACGCCTCGCTGTGCGCGAGATCGCGGAGGGTGCCCTTCCCTTGCAGGATCTCCTGCATCTGCGCCTTCAGATCTGTGTCGACGCCTGGGCTCCCGGCAATGATGTTCAGAGCCTTCGCAAGGTGACGTGACATGCCGATGTCGCCATCGGTGAGGTCCAGCATCGGTTCCTCGTGACTCATCAGATCACTCCCGGATGGTCGTAGGTTCCGCCGAGGCTGGGGATCTGAGCGTCCGCCGATAACCCGATTGCCGCGTATATCCCACCGACCGCTGCTGTTGCGGCAGTCAACAAGGTTCCGTAGAGCTTGACTTGTTTCAGAATATTGGCTTCCATCGCGGCGACAATGGCAAGGCAGACTGCCTCGAGTGCGGCGGCTGCCGCGGCGCCGTAGCCGCTCACCCTGGCAGCAACTGCGGCGGCTTTCGTCAAAAGCCACTTAATGATCCAGTCTCCGAGTTCCAGCATGAGCGCTTGGACGGTCTGCGCAATGCTGAACGATGTCCATGCAAAGCTGGCAATCCCATTGGCGATCTCTGTCAGGGGCTCGACCTGCCCGTCGAGGGCCGTCTTCAGTTTGGAGAAGTAATCGTCCGCGCTGGTAGCCGCGTTGCCCTGCCACGATGACTCGACATTCTTCATTGCTGCGTCGATGGCTTCACCGTAGGCCGTGTTGTATGCGGCCAAATTCTCTACCGCCCTGGCGGACTTGAGCAGCTCCTCCCAATCTCCTCCGAAATATTTCTGCACCAATTCGACCGGATCCCATCCGGTCAACGAGATGATGAGGTTCAAGTAATTGGCAACGCTGTACGCGTTTCCCAGGACGAAGTCGACCATTTTTCCTCCGACCGTAAACCAGGCCTCCACCTGCGGTTCCATGAGCTTCTGGGTCGGGTCGGTTGCGGTAGTACTGTCGGTCATTTTCCGGCCTTTGTCGGGTAGGTCTTGTCGAGCGCTTCGGCCCGTGTTTTGTCGACGGTTCGGTACATGTTCGCGGCATTCTTCAACTCTGTGGCGGATTCGCTTGTCTTGGAGCCCAGGCGCGTGTAATTCACCGCCAGTTCGTCACAGGCTTCTTGAAGGACGCCGATGAGAGGTTTCAGGGCCAAGCCGGCATTGCTTTCCAGATCGAGCCACTTTTTGGCGTATTCGACTGCCTTCGCGCTTCCCGCAGCGATTTCTGCCAACTGGTCTGCCGCCTTGTCGATGTCATCCGGGGCGACCTTGAATTCGTACGTCATATTCTGACTTTCTGTTGATGTGGCGAGTACCACGCGTCCCGATGCAATCCCCTACGTTCCGGCCGTGTCGGAGGCGCGTCCTCGGTGGCCGATCGGTGCGAGAACTCGACCCGGCACGCGGATAGGGTGAGGTGCGTCCCGGCCGGATTCCGGTGCCAGGGTGAACTTCTCGGGGCAGTGGGGGATTGCGTGGAAGCTGTGGATTTCGGCGCGGAGCCCCACCACCTCGGGCGCCGACCCGCCGACCGTCGAGTCGACAGTCCACCCTGCCATCGCGGTCCCCCCTCGTGAATCGCCGTAAGAATACTTCACGTCGAGCCTCCGATCGGATCTCTACCGCCTGCTGCGTGCCCCATGCTCGGTTCCGGAACCGTGGAAACCCTTCGCGGCCTACGTGATTCACATCCCGCCGCCCCCGAATACCTGAACTGGTTCGACGGCGACGGCCGCTACCCGCTACCAATACAACGAATTCCACATCACCCCCTGCGACCAGCCCACAAATCGTCGCGAAATCACCCCTGGCCCAAGCGATCCCTGATCCGCGGCTCGAGCACAGAGGGTGGCAACACGAGGTACTGCCAGATAGTCAGATACTCGAGAATTGGTCCATCGCGCACCTGTCGGCGCGTGGACGAAAGTCGATGGAACCCCGCCCTGATCGGCTGATGTTGTCGACCGGAACGCCGCCGACGACGAGGCACGTCACCCGTGACGCGGCGGGTGGCCTGGCGCAGACGGCTGGGACCCCCGCGCCGCGGCCGGAGCGCAATGCGTTGACGTAACGTCGGCGCACAGCTACCGAGGACTGCCTTGCCGAGGGTGGCATGGGTGATGCGCTGGACCGCGACGGTGTGGATAAGGACACCACCACGTAGGCGACAGGCCGCACCGTCTCGCACGGAATTGCCTGGGCGCCTAGTGGTGTCGATTGATGCGGCGTGCCCCGAGCAGGAGTGCTAGCACGAGGATGACGCCGCCGACCAGCAGTAGCGTGCGGGTGCCCGTCTGGTTGTCGGATTCATCGGCGGGCTGGGCTTCGTGGTCGGTGTCCTTCGGGGGCGGGGAGGCAAGTCCCGCAGTGCCTTTCGTGGATGCCGGCCCGGCTTCCGGGAGCTTGCCGACGGTGGAGCTCTTCGGCAGGGCGAAACCGTAGTCGAGCAGGCGCGCGGCCTGTTCCCACGGACGTATCGGCAGCACATCGGCTTTCAGCAGCGTCACGACGAGTCTGCGGCCGTCGCGTTGGGCGGCGGCGACGAAGGTCTGCCTGGCGTCGTCGGTGTAACCGGTCTTGCCGCCGATCGCACCGTCGTAGTCGTAGAGCAGGTGGTTGTCGTTGGCGATGGGGAAACCCGGATGGTCTTTGTCGTCAGGGTTTTTCGGGTCCTTGGGGTAGCCGGGAAAGTCGATCTCTTCGGTGTGGATGAGTTCGGCGAACAGCGGGATGGTCATGGCCTCGCGGAACAGCACCGACAGGTCGTAGGCCGAGGTGCTCATGCCGGGGCCGTCCAGGCCGGACGGGCTGGCGGTGCGAGTATCCAAGGCGTACAACGACTTTGCCAGATCGTTCATCTTCTGCACCACAGCGGCGTCGCCGCCGAGCTGAGTGGCGATGGCATGCGCGGCATCGTTGCCCGACGCCATGATCAGCGCCTGCATGAGTTGTCGGTTGGTGTAGCGGCCGCCGGGACCGATGCCGACGCGGGTGCCGTCGGCATTCGCGTCGTCCTGGGTTCCGGTGACGGTCTTGTTCAGGTCGAGGCTGCGCAACGCGACGGTCGCGAGCAGCACCTTGATCGTGCTGGCGGGCCGGTAGCGCCCGTGCGGGTCCTTGGCGGCGAGCACCTCACCGGTATCGAGATCCGAAATCTGCCAGGCCGTGGCGGAAATGTCCTGCGGCACCGGCGGTGCGCCGCGCGGGATGACAACGCCGCATTCACCCAGACGTGAGCCGCCGACCGGTGGAATCGGCACGGCCAGCGGGGTCGGTGTCGGCTGTCCGGGTTCGGGGACCTCGGATGCGTCGATCGGGTTGGGCGGCTTCGTCTTCTGTGGGCAGCTGTCGGTATTCGGGGTGCTGAACGGCGTCGTCGTCGTGGTGGTCGTCGGCGTCGCGTGCGAAACGGTCGCGGCAGGGCCCCAGGTCACGGCCGTGATGGCCAGTGCAGAACCGAGGCAGAGTGCGACGAGGAGGCGAAGGTCCCGGGTGCTCATCGGCTGCGAGCCTACTGACCGGCCGCGTGGTGGGCAGTCGTGAGACACGGATGCGCCAAGTATTGACAGGAGCTACTAAATGAGAGCTACTATCAAATAGTTGTAACTATCATTTTCTGGAGGGGCTATGCAGACAGATTCGACTCGCCGCTGGTTGGCGCTGGGGGCGCTGGCCTTGGCAATGCTGACCATCGGCCTGGATATGACCGTGCTGACCGTGGCGCTGCCCACCCTCGCCGTCGACTTGAACGCGAATACCGGCGCGCTGCAGTGGTTCAGCACCGCGTACACACTGGCGCTGGCGGCCGTGATGCTGCCCGCGGGCGCGCTCGGCGACCGCTACGGCCGTAAAAGGCTGCTGCTCGGCGCGCTGGTGCTGTTCGGAGCGGCCTCGCTGGCCTGTGCCTTCGCCGGCACCGCCGGTCAACTCATCGCGGCCCGCGTGGTGCTCGGCATCGCGGCGGCGGTCATGATCCCGCTGTCGATGGCGGTGCTGCCGGTGCTGTTCCCGGATTCGGCGCAGCGGGCCAAGGCCATGAACATCTGGGTCACTTCGACCGCACTCGGCCTGCCGCTCGGTCCGATTCTCGGCGGCTGGCTGATCGATAACTTCTGGTGGGGTTCGGTATTCCTGATCAATGTCCCGATGGTGGTGCTGGGCGTGCTGGCCATCGCGGTCCTGGTGCCGGAGTCGCGGAACCCGGATCAGCGGCCGATGGATCTGCCGGGCGTCGCGCTGTCGATTCTCGGCATGGTCGGCGTCACTTATGCATTCATCCGGCTCGGTGACAAGGGTTGGGGCAATGGGCTCGGTTGGGGTGCGCTGCTCGGCGGCGTCGCGGCCGTCGCGGTATTCGTCGCGTGGCAGCGGCGCGCGAGCTTCCCGCTGGTCGATCTGGACCTGTTCGGCAGCCCTGGCTTCCGCTGGGGCACGGCGTTCACCGTGATCATCACGTTCGGCTTGTTCGGCCTGTTCTTCACCGTGCCGCAGTACTTCCAGGCGGTCCTCGGCGCGGATGCGCTCGGCAGTGGCGTGCGCCTGCTGCCGTTGATCGGCGGACTGCTGATCGGATCGCGGCTGGGTGATCGGTTGCAGCCGAAACTGGGACCGGCGCTGATGGTGGGACTCGGCCTGACGGTGCTGGCGGTCGGCATGGGCTTGGGCGGGCTGACCGAAGTGGGGACCTCCTACTGGTTCGTGGCCGTATGGGTCGGGTTGACCGGCGCGGGCATGGGTCTCGGGCTGCCGGCCGGTATGGCGGTCGCGTTGGACAATCTCGAGGTGGCCCGTGCAGGCGCCGGCTCGGCACTGGTGCAGGCGCTGCGTCAGGCGGCGGGCACCATCGCGGTGGCGGTGCTCGGCACCGTCCTGGCTACCGTGTACCGCGGCGATCTCGGCGCATTGAATGTCGATCCGATTCGCGACAGCGTGAATGCCGGTGTGGCAGTTGCGAAGTCGACCGGCAATGCGGCCATGCTGGAGCAGGTGCAGTCGGCGTTCGTCGGCGGCATGAGCGCAATGCTGTGGGTGTGTGCGGCTCTCTGCGCGGTGGCGGTGCCGCTCGCACTGCGGGTGTTGCCGGGGCGGTCCACGGCCGCACCACAACACGAGGAGGCGATACCGGACGCGCTGGTGCGGGTCGATGGGTCAGAATCGACACATGTCGGTTGAGCTGCCCGCGGACGGGACGGCCGCGCAGAGCCTGCGCGAGCGGAAGAAGGAACGGACCCGCCGGACGATTCGCGAAGAAGCGTTCCGGCTGTTCCGTGAGCAGGGCTACACCGAGACCACCATCGAGCAGATCGCCGCGGCGGCCGAGGTATCACCCAGCACCTTCTTCCGCTATTTCCCGACCAAGGAACAGCTGGTGCTCGCCGACGATCTCGATCCGCTGATGATCGATGCGATACGGGCCCAGCCACACGACATCCCGCCGATGACGGCGTTCCGCAATGCGGTTGCGGGGGTATTCGCCAATCTGCCCGTGGCCGAGCTGGCATTCGAACAGGAGCGTCAGGCGCTGCTGTATCACGTGCCCGAGCTGCGCGCGGCCATCGGACTGGAACTGCAACGCGGCATCGACCTGATGGCGGGTCTGCTCGCCGAGCAGATGGGCCGGGATGCCGACGATTTCGAGATTCGCGTGACCGCCGGTGCTATCGCGGGGGTCGCGCTCGGCATTGCGAGGTTCAACCCGTTGAATGCCGAGAACCTCAATCGCGCACTGGATTTCCTGGAGGCGGGGTTACCGCTCGGCAAGCAGTAGTGCTGCCGAGCGGCCGAAAATCCTAGGTGGACTTGGTAACCGGGCATCCGTGTGCCAATGGGCCGAGCAATTTGTTGTTGTCGTAGAAATGCTCGAGTTCGAGAATGCGCAGGTCGTCGCTGACCCTGGCGATCGTCACGCCGAACATCTCGATCAATGCGCCGGTGGGCTGGTTGCCCTTGTATTCGCCGTCGTAGCGGCCCCAGTGCCGCCAGCGGAAGGTGACCGCGGGCGGTCCGGCCAGCACTTCGAGCACTTCCCAGAAGAAGCCGTTCGGGAAGGCGGTGTGGAAGGTCTCGTGGGAGGACTCGAAGGTCTCCTGCTCGACCTCGTAGTACGGGTTATCGCCGATCAGGATGTTGTAGCTGCCGATCCGCGCGAATTCCTCGGCGTCCTGCCACGGCCCGCCGTTGACCCGGCCCCGGTAGTGCTCGGCCACCAGCGAAACCCAGGTCGCCGGATCCTTCTTGTGTGAGACCTCCATTTCGAAGACCCGCACCAGGTCCTCGACGACGGCCTCGAGCGAGCCCGCCGCGTGCTCGGTGGTGCGCTCGCGCGGCACGGTTTGCCTGGTCAGGTGGTAATCGGGCGCGCCGTTGCGCCAATCCTCGGCCGGTGTCGCGGCGACCACGGCGTCGCGGCCCTGTAGCCACAGCGGCGTCTCGGTTGTGGAATCTGTTGTATCAGCTGTCATCTCGGCTCTCGCCCCTTCGAAGAGATCGGACGCGAGGCAGGCTAACAGCCGGTCGGTCTGTTGTCGCGGCAGGTGTGAATCAGCCGAACTCCAATGTCTACCAGCAACTTTCGAGTTCTAAACGATGATGTGTCACATTCTGCTCGCCGTGTGTAGTGCGCGGTGCGGCGAATCGTCGTCCATGGTGGCGAAGAAGCCGCCGACTACATCCTCGATCTCCGAAATCGACTGTGCGCAATACAGAATCGGTTGGTAGTGCGTGATGTCGTAGACGGCGGTGCCCATCGTCGCCACGTCCAGCGGTCGCAGCTCGGCGTGCAGGAACTCCTCGATCTCGCCGTAGGAGGACAACAATCCGGCTCCATAGCAACGGATTTCGCCGTTCTCCCGGACCACGCCGAACTCCATGGAGAACCAGAAGACATCGGCGAGGAACTTGAGCGCCGTCTCGGTGGTCAGCCGGGCGACGGCCGCGCCCACCGCCTCGTAGATGGCGGCGAAGCGTGGGCTGGCTATCTGATTGGCGTGCCCAATGATCTCGTGGATGGCATCGGGTTCCGGTGTGTACAGCGGGGCCGAATGGTGCCGGATGTACTGGGTGGAGTGGAAGGTGCGGTCGGCGAAGGAACCGAAGAACTCGCGCAGTGGCACCAGACCGGCGGCAGGCACATAGCGGAATCCGGTCAGCGGGGTCAGTGCCGCGGAGACCTCGTCGAGCTGCGGAATGTGATCGCTCGGCAAATCGAGCCGGGCCGCGGCCGCGAGCACCTCGGTGGCTGCGTACTTCTGGTGTTTGCGTGCGAGTTCGGCCGACACGATGCGCCACACCTGTTGTTCCTCATCGGTGTAGTCGATATGTGGCAACGGTATATCCGGCCTGTAATCCAGGGCGAGCGCGGCGATCGCATTGCGGCGGGCGCGGTAATCCGGATCGTGCACGCCGGGGTGCTCGTCGCTCAGGTGCACCATGACATCGCCATCGCCGGATCGGGTCACCGGCGAGTACAGCTGAGCTTCGGTGAACATACGTCGATGCAAGCACCGCCGGGCGTTTGCGACAACAAAAGCCCGTCCAGCTGGTCAAACTGCATAGCTGGGCGGGCTTTCTCACGTTATTACCGGCAGCGGACCGGTTGCTGCGGCGGCGAGCTGATCAGTGGTGGCCGTGCAGCCCGTGCACCACCGCATGGCCCTTGCCGCGCCCGATCATCCACTTGTTGACCGGTGTGGTGAGGATGAAGGCCACCACCAGGGAGAAGGCGAGCGTCGCCCAGAACATGACCGTATCCAGGTGTGCGTCCATGGCGCCGGGCACGGCGAGGATGACGGCATTGTCGACGATTTCCATGACCGTGATCGAAATCGTATCGGCGGCCAGCGCGGTGGTGATGGCGGCAGCCAGCGGCAGACCCGCCTTCAGTACGCCGCGCATGGTCAGCGCGTAGCCGAAGAAGAAGGCCAGCACGATCGCCAGCACCATGGTCGCGGTGTTGTTCCAGCCGAGTGCGGTGCCGATCACCATGCCGAGGATTTCGCCGATCGCGCAGCCGGTGAGGCAGTGCAGGGTGGCCTGGGCGGCCATCCGCCAGGACGCCGGAGCGTGATGCTCGGTGTTTGCGTGCTGAGTTTGCCCGGCGGCTGCCGCATGCGCGGAATGTGCTGTATGCCCGGCATGTTCGTGGTGTTCGACGGGCGTTCCGTGCTCGTGCTCCATGGCGGGAACTATACCCCCGTAGGGTAATTAGTCAAATGTAGATTCCGGCGTTGTGCCCGATTTGCCAGACATCAGCGGGCCGGATAAAGCAATATGGCGAATGTACGAAGGAGGGCGCATGAAATCCGTGCGGATCGATCTCGACCAGAAACTGCTCGCCGCCGCGGCCGCCATCATGGGCACGTCGACGAGCAGCGCCACCATCAACGAGGCGCTGCGCCGAATCGTTGTGCACGAGCGGCAACTTCACCATCTGCAGCGATTGGCTGCCGGTGTGCTGACCCTTTCCAGCGACCTGCGAGCAGTCGCTGGCGAGCGCCCCCGGCCCGGACCCGAGATCGCGGTTGCCGACGGCTGATCGGGCTCACCGCATCGGGCAGCGCAGCCCTTCCTGGGGCGGGGTCAGCTCGATCAGGTACCTCAGGACCGGTTCGTCGAGGCATTCGACGCCGTCGAGGAACGAACCATGTTGGATGCCTTCATAAGTGACCAACGTGGCGCCCAACGCGCGGGCGAGATTCGTCGCGCCCTGATACGGCGTGACCGGATCGCCGGTGGCGGAGACGACCACCAACTTCGGTAGGCCGGTCACCGTCGGGGTGTGCGGGCGGCTGGTCGGTGGGACGGGCCAGAAGGTGCAGGCGTCGAACGGAACCCAATCGGCCGCGCGACCGCTGTCGAACGCCGGGGCAGCGGCGCGGACCCGCCGGTCCCTTTCGAGCGCGCTCTCCCGATCGGTGATCCGCCTGTCGTCGAGGCAACTCACAGCGGTCTTGTAACCGGTGTCCACCGACGCGGGCGCGAGATAACTGTCGGCCAGGGTGAGCAGGATATCGCCGTGGCCCTTGGTCAGTTCGGTGAGGCCGCGGGTCAGCACCGGCCAGGCTCGCGAGGTGTACATGGTCGAGATCACCCCGGTCGTGGCGTCCGAATAGCCGAGGCCGCGACCGTCGCTCGTGATGGCGGGGCGGTCGGCCAGCGGCCGCAGCAAGGCCGCCATGCGCTCGGACGCCTTGGCCGGATCGGCGCCGATCGGACAGTCCGGCGCCTTGACGCAGTCCGCGGCATACGCGTCGAACGCGCGTTGCATACCGGCATAGACGATCACGGGATCGGCGATATTGGTGGCCGGATCGGCCGCACCGTCCAGGACCATGGCACGCACCCGATCCGGGAACATCTCGGCGTAGGTCGAGCCGAGTCGTGTGCCGTAGGAGACGCCGAAGTAGGTCAGCTTCTCCTCACCGAGCGCCGCCCGGACGATATCGAGGTCGGCGGCGGACTCGGCGGTTCCGACATGTGACAGCAGCGCCAACCCGGTGCGCTGCACGCATTTCGCGGCCAGACCCATGCTGTCGTGTTCGGCCTGCGACATCCAGAAGGGCACGTATTCCCCTGCCAGACCGGCACGTTCGGCCGCCAATTCCTCGGGTGTATCGCAGATGAGCTTCGGGGTAGACGCGCCGAGCCCGCGTAGATCGATGCCGATCACATCGAAGCGTTCCGCCAGCGGTGTCTGCGCGAGGTCGGCGGGCAGCGTCAGGCCGATACCGCCGGGGCCGCCCGGATTGGTGAGGATCGAGGCGACCTTGTGCCCGCGTGCGCGCAACCGCGAGATCGCGAGGCGGGCGGTTCTGCCGTCGGGCTCGGCGTAATCGATGGGAACAGTGACCCGGGCGCATTCGAGTCCGGTGCGGTTCGCGCCGTTCTCGAAACCGTCGCACGAACCCCACACCGGCGTTTGGTTGTAGTACTTGCCGATGCCCGGGGTGTTGTCGAGGTGCGGGCTCTGCTCGGGCTGGGCCTGCGCACCGCAGCCGGCTACCAGAAAAACCGCGGCGAGTCCGATGCGCCGCGCACTCCGCCTGCGCCAGTTGAACATTCGACCCCCATGATTGGACCTGCGCACTCAGTCTGCCCGACCCGGTCGTGGTGCGCAGACCATGGTCGCCATCGCATCCGACCTGTCGGTGGGTGCTGGCATGATGCGCAAGATCGCATCGCATTCGAGGGGGATTGATGTCGGTACCCATCGCCAAACTGCCATCCGGCCAACGTCCACGCGAACGGCTGCTCACGCTCGGCCCGCACGCGCTCAGCGACAGCGAATTGCTCGCCGTGCTGCTGCGTCAGGGACGCCGCGGCGAAAGCGCACTGGATATGGCCGCCGAACTGATCGCCGAGCACGGCGGCATCGCCGGTTTGGCGGCCGCGCGGCCGGAGGAATTATCGCGGCGCGCGGGTGTGGGGGAGGCCAAGGCGGCGGCCATCGTCGCCGCCTTCCACCTCGGCACCAGGGCGCGCAACAGTCCGGAGACCGCCCCGCGCCTGGACGGCGCCGCCGACGTCGTCCGGGTGGCGCTGCCGCTGTTCGCGGGCGCCCGCGTCGAACGGCTGCTGGTGCTGGTGTGCGATGCGCAGAATCGCTTGCGGCACAAGGTATTCGTCGCCGAGGGGGCGATCGATCAGGTCGCCGTCCCGGTCCGTGAAATCCTGAATACCGTGCTGCGCCACGACGGTCGCGCCTTCGCGGTCGTACACAATCACCCCTCCGGCGACCCGGTCCCCAGCTTCGACGACCGTCGCGCGACCACCCTGCTCATCGAATCCGCCCGCACTGTCGGCCTGCGCTTCCTGGACCACGTGGTGATCGCGGGGGAGGGGTGGGCCGGCGCCGCACCGCTGCACCGGTCCGGTGCGTGATCGGGTCAGCGGGGTAGTACCGGAATACGTTGCAGCAGTGCGGGTGTCGGCTCGTCGACACTCGCAGCGAAGTCGTCGTGCCTGGTGACCCACCGCACCACGAACGGGCACACCGGCACGATCCGGCGGCCGCTCGCAACCGTGTCCGCGAGCGCGTCGTGGATCAGAGTGCTGCCCAATCCCCGGCCGCCGAACGCCGGATCGACCTCGGTCGCATAGAACACGCGGTGCGCACCGTCATCGAAATACAGCTCCTCGCCGACGGTCGTGCCATCGAGTCGGATCTCGTACGCATTGCGCGCGGGAACGCCGACTACCTCTACTTTCGGTTCGCCTGTGTTTTTTGTTCGCTCGCTCATGCCCCCTGGAACGCATCCGTACCACCGTTTATTGCAGACGACGAAGGCCGCCCGCATCTTTCGATGCGGGCGGCCTTCGGGTGTCTCGGGTCAGCGGGCGAACAGCAGTGCGCGCTTGACTTCCTGGATGGCCTTGGTGACCTCGATGCCGCGGGGGCAGGCGTCGGTGCAGTTGAAGGTGGTGCGGCAGCGCCAGACACCTTCGACGTCGTTGAGGATGTCGAGGCGTTCGCGGGCGCCTTCGTCGCGGCTGTCGAAGATGAAGCGGTGTGCGTTCACGATCGCGGCCGGGCCGAAGTAGCTGCCGTCGCTCCAGTACACGGGGCAGGAGGTGGTGCAGCAGGCGCACAGGATGCACTTGGTGGTGTCGTCGAACCGGGCGCGGTCGGCCTGGCTCTGGATGCGCTCGCGGGTGGGCTCGTTACCCGAGGTGATCAGGTAGGGCTTCACGGCACGGAACGCGTCGAAGAACGGCTCCATGTTGACCACGAGGTCCTTCTCCACGGGCAGGCCGCGGATCGGCTCGACGGTGATGGTGAGGGTCTTGCCGCTCTTGGGCAGCATGTCCTTCATCAATACCTTGCAGGCCAGCCGGTTCACGCCGTTGATCCGCATGGCGTCCGAACCACAGACACCGTGCGCGCAGGAGCGCCGGAAGGTGAGCGTGCCGTCCAGGTAGGACTTGATGTAGATGAGCACGTTCAGGAATCGGTCGGTCGGCAGGACCGGCACCTGGAAGGTCTCCCAGTGCGCGCCCTTGTCGTCCTCCGGGTTGAACCGGGCGACCTTGACGTCGACCATGACCGAGCCCTCGGGAACCGGTGCGGCCTTCTGCGGGGGTGTTTCGAGTACGGCAGTCATCAGTACTTACGCTCCATCGGCTCGTAGCGGGTCTGCACCACCGGCTTGAAGTCGAGGCGGATATCGGAGATGAGCTCCGCCCCCTCCTTGTAGGCCATCGTGTGCCGCATGAAGTTGACGTCGTCGCGGTCCGGGTAGTCCTCGCGGGCATGGCCGCCGCGCGATTCCTTGCGGTTGAGCGCGCCCACCACGGTGACCTCGGCCAGCTCGAGCAGGAAGCCCAGCTCGACGGCCTCGAGCAGGTCGCTGTTGTAGCGCTTGCCCTTGTCCTGCACCGTGATTCGGGTGTAGCGGTCCTTGAGCGCGTGGATATCGGTGAGCGCCTGCTTGAGGGTGTCCTCGGTGCGGAACACCGCGGCGTTCATATCCATCGTGTACTGCAATTCGGTGCGGATATCCGCGACGCGCTCGTTGCCGTGATCCGACAGCAGCATGGCCAGCCAGTCCTGCACCATCTGCGCCGGGTTCTCCGGCATCTCGACGAACTCGGTGCGCTGGGCGTACTCCGCGGCGGCGATGCCGGAGCGACGGCCGAAGACATTGATGTCGAGCAGCGAGTTGGTGCCGAGGCGGTTGGAGCCGTGCACCGAGACGCACGCGCACTCACCGGCGGCGTACAGGCCGGGCACCACATCGGTGTTGTTGCGCAGCACCTCGCCGCGGATCCGGGTCGGGATGCCACCCATCACGTAGTGACAGGTCGGCATGACCGGCACCAGCTCCTTCACCGGGTCCACACCCAGGTAGGTGCGCGCGAATTCGGTGATGTCGGGCAGCTTTTCCTCGAGCACGTCCTCGCCGAGGTGGGTCACGTCGATGTAGACGTAGTCCTTGTTCGGTCCGGCGCCGCGGCCCTCCAGCACCTCGAGCACCATCGAGCGGGCGACGATGTCACGCGGTGCGAGGTCCTTGATGGTGGGGGCGTAGCGCTCCATGAAGCGCTCACCACTGGCGTTGCGCAGGATGCCGCCCTCACCGCGGACGGCCTCCGAGATCAGAATGCCCAGGCCGGCCAGGCCTGTCGGGTGGAACTGGTGGAACTCCATATCCTCCAGCGGCAGCCCCTTGCGGAACACGATCGCCATACCGTCACCGGTCAGCGTGTGCGCGTTCGAGGTGGTCTTGTACATCCGGCCGGAACCGCCGGTGGCGAAGATGATCGACTTCGCGTGGAAGACGTGCAGTTCGCCGGTGGCCAGCTCGTAGGCGACCACACCGGTCGCGACCGGACCGCGGTCGGACTCGGACATGACCAGGTCCAGCACATAGAACTCGTTGAAGAACTCCACGTCGTGCTTGACACAGTTCTGGTACAGCGTCTGCAGGATCATGTGGCCGGTGCGGTCGGCGGCGTAGCACGCGCGGCGGACCGGGGCCTTGCCGTGATCGCGGGTGTGACCACCGAAGCGTCGCTGGTCGATCTTGCCCTCGGGTGTGCGGTTGAACGGCAGACCCATCTTCTCCAGGTCCATCACCGCATCGATGGCCTCCTTGGCCATGATCTCCGCGGCGTCCTGGTCGACCAGGTAGTCACCACCCTTGACGGTGTCGAAGGTGTGCCATTCCCAGTTGTCTTCTTCGACATTGGCCAGCGCGGCGCACATGCCACCCTGTGCAGCACCGGTGTGGCTGCGGGTCGGGTAGAGCTTCGTCAGAACGGCGGTGCGGGCCCGGGGACCGGCCTCGATCGCCGCGCGCATACCGGCGCCACCGGCACCGACGATGACGACGTCGTAGCGGTGCTCCTGAATCCGGGATTCACTCATCGAGTTCGCCTGTTCCTAACTGATGTTGGGGTCGAAGGTGAAGATGACGTAGGTGCCGACGCCCACGATCAGGATCATCGAAATGGCCAGCAGGGTGTTCAGCCAGAACCGGGTCGAGTCCTTGCGCGAGTAGTCCGCGATCACCGTGCGCAGGCCGTTGCCGCCGTGCAGCTGGGCCAGCCAGAGCATGGTCAGATCCCAGAACTGCCAGAACGGGCTGGACCAGCGGCCGGCCACGAAGGCGAAGTTCAGGCGCTTCACGCCGCCGTCGAGCAGCAGCATGATCGTCATGTGGCCGAGGACCAGCACGATCAGCAGCAGGCCGGAGAAGCGCATGAACAGCCACGCGTACTTCTCGAAGTTGTTGGAGGAGCGGCCGCGCGGCGAGCGGGGCAGATCCAGGCTCGCGGGCCGGTCATACGACTTACCGAGAACAGGTGCGCTCATGCCTCCACCTCGCTGGCGCTCGGTTCCGGCATGACCGCACTGGCGGCTGTGTCCATGATTCGCTCGCTTCGCTCACTCATGATCAGTGCTCCGTGAACAGGTAGAAGAACTGGCGGCCGACAGCCGGAACAACCAGCAGGAACCAGATGGCGAGAATCACCCAGAGCATCGTCTTCTGGTACTTCGGGCCCTTGCCCCAGAAGTCGACCAGGATCACGCGTACGCCGTTGAGCGCGTGGAACAGCACGCAGACGACAAGACCCATCTCCATCAGCGCGACGAGGGGGTTCTTGTAGATCTCGATGGCGTGGTCGTAGGTATCGGGGCTGACCCGAACGAGTGCGGTGTCCAAGACGTGCACGAAGAGGAAGAAGAAGATGGTGACACCGGTGATCCGGTGCAGCGCCCACGACCACATTCCAGGGTCGCCTCGGTACAGCGTCTTCCGCTTCGGCTGTGCCGGAGCTTCTATCGTGGTCATAGAGTGCGGTGCCTCCAACGTCGTTGATGGACCCGGTTGCAAGTCCGAGGCAGGCGACGTGGATGTAAATGCCCAGGTGGCTGCGCTTTGCTGCTCCAAATAGCTCGCGCGGGGCCCGCCGCCGGGAACCTGAACCGATCTGTTCTGGACTCTAATCCCCTCGCAATCGCGGAACTAATTCGGCAGGCCGTGCGTTGCGCTACAGTCGAGCGAGTTAGGTTTACCTTTCTTGATGCGTAAAGGGTTGCGTCGTAGCCCCTGCGCGGGCAGGTGTGGCTCGGTTCCCGAGGGGTCGCCGATATCAGACTGCGACTGAAAGATCTTGCGCAACAAGGCAATTCAAGTTATACGCAATGTCTATGTGTCGAACTCGCGGTTTCCGGTCGGCGTCGGGGCTCTCAGTTCGACGGGCACAATTGTGAGCGTCGGCAATGTGGAAAATGTCTCATTCGACTGGCGATAACCTACTCATCGGTAACAGAAAACTATCGCAGATTCCGGTCGGCGACAGCCGAATTTCGCTATGACGCCAATCGGCGTCGTTCCAGCAACCGCGTCATGAGTTCGCGGTCCGCGGGACGCCCCGCGCCCGTGACGGCGACCAGGATCGTGCGTTCGGCGGCCCCGGCGTTGGGTGAACCCGAAGCCATCTGCGACCAGTGATAGCGCACCTGAGCCTCGATGAAAGCGCGGTCGCTGCCCGCATCGCAGAGCAGAACCGCGCGATTGATCGGAAAGCGGTCGATTACCCGCTGCAGTTCGAACTGTGTTCCGGTGTTGGCCGGGACATATCCCGACAGATCGACCGCCACCAGGTCGACTCTGGCCAACAGCAGGTCGACCGCGCTCTTCCAGAAACTGCCGTGGCACAGTAGCGCGCGGACGGGGTAGCTACCGGCCGGATCGTTCACGCGTTCGGGCATATTGGTGATCCCGGTCAGCCGGTGCTTACCCGGCGGCAGCGGCTCGGATCCGAATCCGGCGAGCGCGGTACGAAAGGTGCGCGGCGATGCGGCGAACATGGTGCGTATCGCGTTGTCGGCCCGCGCACGGGCAACCTCCGCCGGGCTGACCGAACCCGAGCTACGCAGAATGTAGACGTAGCCGAATTCACGCCAAGCGCCGTGCAGGAAATTGCGGACTCTGGCCTGGTTCTCGAACAGTCGCAGATAAGCGATCTCCAGCGGCGGTGATTTGAACACGTTGCGCGCGGCCGACACCACGGTAAGCCGGTAGTCGACCGACTTCGGTTTGACGAACTGCACTCGCAACGGGGGGATCTCGGACGCACGAACGTAGCGGGGATCGGGACCGAGCTGACTGAGCGCCGCGGCGTATGCCGGGTCACCGGACCACTTTTCGGCGATATACGCCGCGTACCAGCGGCGCCAGCGTGGTAGTGCGAACGCGATGATGACCACCGATACGGCCGCGAGTGCCGCGACCATCGGCACCACCGCCTCCGGAGCATCGCGCAGCGTGCCATCGGGATCCTCGGTCTGTACGCCGAACAGCAGCACCGCAATGATCAGGCCGATCGGAATCACGACCCACCACATCCGCCGGAGCGCCACCTGACGGTGCCCTCGGATCGCCCGCAACTCGTTCAGATGCGCCTCGAGCGGCGGCACCAAAAGCGCGGCGCGGTCGGGATGACGGTCGACCTTGCGGCGAACCTGATGCGCGCTGTACCAGGCATGCCAGTTGCGCGCTCCTTCGTAGCCGCGCTCCCACAACCCGAACCCGCACATGACCGCTGGAAACAGCACGAGCTGATGCCACTGCGACAGGGAAACATCGGGAATACCGCGGTGCAGCGGGTCCGGTGCGAAGAAGATCAATCCGATGATCGCCGCGGCCCACGGCAGCGCAAGTGCGGTGTTGCCGAGCCCGGACCACAGCGCCTTCGATTCCGTCGCGCGCACACGCTGTCGAAGGTCCTCTGTGGTCATGCCGGCATCACTTCAGGACGGCAACGACATAGGTGATCACGTAGGTGAGCGCGAATATCACCGGCACCCACTGCTCGAGGTGGGTGAGCGGCCGGTAGAGACGCCGGTTTCGGCCTTGACCGAGTGCGGTCCACTCCGCACGCCAATACGGTGACGCGGGCAATCGCTCCTCCAGCGCGCCGACGACCTGGTATTTGGCCGCATTGAGCTGACGGTAGGACCGCAGCAGGTAGTACCAGGCTCCGCACTGCACGACCAGCGCCACTGTCGGACAGACCAGCGTCCACACCGCGCGGCTCGGATGGAGTTGCAGCATCACGCCGATGATCGTGAAGGCACTGGTGTTGAGGGTGAGGAAAAAGCTGTTGGTCAGGCTGCGGCGGGCGCTGATCCGGTCGGCCATCTCGACATACAGCTTGTACTGTTCGAGCACCGCGTCCTGGTACCGGCCCGCATAGCTTTCTGGCGTGACATGCGAATTCCACAGGCCGTCGCTGATCGGGCTGGACACCGACTCCACCTTCCGAAGGGGGCCGAAGGGAATTCGATGATATCCGAAATCTGTTGCCGCGCATCGGGATCTGGTCAGGCTCACGATCAGGCGTGGGGCGAGCCGGGCGACAACGGGCCGGGACGGGAGAATTCGACCAGCCGAGTCGCCCGCCATACCGAAACCGCCCTCGACCACGGAAGGTAGCGAACACGTGGATATCGACTGGAAACTATTACGGACCAGCGCATATGAGGTGATGCAGCGGGCGTACGCGCCGTATTCTCGATTCCCGGTCGGGGCGGCCGGGCTGGTCGACGGCCGAGTGGTCGTCGGCTGCAATGTGGAAAATGTTTCCTATGGATTGGGCCTGTGCGCCGAATGCGTACTGATCGGGAACCTATTCGCGGGTGGAGGTGGCCGGTTGCTCGCGCTCTCGGTCACCGATTCGCGGGGCGAAATCCTGATGCCCTGCGGGCGCTGCCGACAGCTGCTCTACGAACACGGCGGGGCCGATCTTCTGGTGGACCACAAGACCGGACCTGTGCCGCTTCGAACCCTGCTCCCGGACGCCTTCGGACCCGACGATCTGGATGCCGGGCAGACCTAGTTCGCTCTCCGCAATCCTCTTCGAACGATGCGTCGATTTCGGCTTCGGTTGTGACCGTGATCTGCGAGATTTCGTCGGGGAGGACGCCGAGGTGTTCGAGGATGCGGCAGAAGCTTCGTTCTTGGACGATTTCGATTGCGGTGACGCGTTGCGTCAGCTTCGACGGCGATTCGCCGAAGCCCTCTTCGGCCTCGCGGATGCGGGCCTCGAGGTCCGTCACGCGACGGTCCAGGTGTGCGCGCCATCGCTCCCCCAACGTCGACTCGCTGATGCGCAGAACCTATCGGAGGCCACCGACAGGTTCCCGGGGACGAGCGTGTCACGTGCCAGACTTGCCGGTGTGACGGCAGTGGACGCGGTTTCGATCATTACGGCCAAGCGGGATGGCGGGGAGCTGTCGGATGCGCAGATCGATTGGGTGGTGGATGGATTCACCAAAGGGGCGGTGCCCGACGAGCAGATGGCGGCGTTGGCGATGGCCATCGTGTGGCGGGGGATGACGCGTCGGGAGACCGCACGATGGACGAATGCCATGATCACCTCGGGGCGTCGGATGGACTTCACCGATTTGCCGCGGCCGACGGTGGACAAGCACTCGACCGGCGGGGTGGGGGACAAGATCACGTTGCCGCTGGCACCGTTGGTCGCGGCGTGCGGGGCCGCTGTGCCGCAGCTTTCCGGGCGCGGGTTGGGGCATACCGGCGGGACGCTGGACAAGCTGGAGGCGATCCGGGGGTGGCGGGCCGACGTGCCGGTGGCGCGGATGCGGGAGATCCTGTCCGATCCCGGCATCGGCGCGGTGGTGTGCGCGGCGGGTGCCGATCTCGCCCCCGCCGATAAGCGGCTGTACGCGTTGCGCGATGTCACCGGGACCGTCGAATCCATACCGCTGATCGCGAGCTCGATCATGAGCAAGAAGATCGCCGAAGGGACAGCCGCGCTCGTACTCGATGTGAAGGTCGGCTCGGGAGCCTTCCTGAAAACCCTGGACGGCGCGCGTGAATTGGCAACGGCCATGGTCGAACTCGGCACCGATGCCGGGGTGCGGACGGTGGCATTGCTGACCGCGATGGACACTCCGCTCGGACGCACCGCCGGCAATGCGCTCGAGGTCGCCGAATCTGTGGAGGTGCTCGCGGGCGGTGGCCCCGCCGACATCGTCGAGCTGACGCTCACCCTCGCCCGCGAGATGGTCGCCCAGGCCGGACTCGATATCGATCCGGCCGACGCCCTCGCCGATGGTCGCGCAATGGACCATTGGCGCGCCATGATTCAGGCCCAAGGCGGCGATCCGGACGCGCCACTGCCGCGCGCGAAGCACACCGAAATCGTGCGCGCCGAACAAGACGGTGTCCTCACCCGCCTAGATGCCATGGCCGTCGGCATCGCCGCCTGGCGACTCGGTGCCGGTCGAGCCCGCCAGGGCGACCCGGTCCAATTCGGCGCGGGCATCGAAATGCACGCCAAGCCAGGCGACTCCGTAACCGCAGGCCAACCCCTACTCACCCTGCACACCGACACCCCCGGATCCTTCCCCGGCGCCATCGCCGCCCTCGAAAACTCCTTCACCATCGGAACCGCGCCCGCACCACCAGCCCCCTTGCTGCTGGACCGCATCGCCCCCTGACACCACCCCGCGCCGCCGCACCCGGTTCGTCCGGCACGCGAATTCGCTCGGCGCACGAATCCCCGGCGCGCATGAGTTTTGTCTGGGGACCCGGGCTCGGTTGGTGCGTGAGCTGGCTTGGTGCGCTTGGAAATCGTTTGGTGGTCGGCGGAATTTGCCGGGCGGGTCGGGCTCGGTTGGTGCGTGAGCTCGCATGGCGCGTGAGCTCGCATGGCGCGTGGTGGCACGCGAACTTTGCCTCGGAGGTGTCCCCATGGTTTCGTCGAGGAGTTGGAGATTTCGGGACGTATGCTGCGTGGGATGAGGTTGGCTCGTAGGGACTGGGCCGTGGTAGCTGCGGTGTTGTGGAGCTGTGTGTTCGCGGCGGTGCACTTGTTCTGGGCCTTGGGTGGGTCTGTGGGGCTGGCGTCGTCGGCGGGCTCGGATTTGGCGGCTCGTCGTCCGCCGATATTCGTTGCTGCCGGTTTGTGGGGCGTGGCTGTTGCGCTTCTGGCTGGTGCTGCGTTCGTTGGTGTGGCAGCAGTTGTGAATATGCCGCGCCGGTGGCGCTGGGTTATGGCGTGGATGATCGGGCTTGCCGGGCTGGTGTTGCTGGCTCGCGGTGTGCTGGTCGAGGTCGCGTTAGCCGCGGATGCGGGCGGTGTCCGTCGCGAGGTGGGGCCGCATCAAACTTGGTGGAGTCTGGTGCTGTGGAATCCGTGGTTCATCCTCGGTGGTGTGTTGTTCATCGGCGCGGGTCTGAGTATTGCGAAGCGTTCTTCGCGGCCGGTTGGTCGTGCCGAGGCTCAGGCTGCGGCTGGTCTCGGATCTCGATAGAGCTGCTTGGTTTTGAGCATGGCGTAGAGGACGGCCTGCACAAGCTAGCCTGCCGCGCGATCTCATTTGCTCCGCATGAACTCGCGCTGCCCGGACGAGTTTCACCCGGCACCCATGAGCGCGCTCGCCGAACAACCGGAAACCGGAATGCGCGGCGCGTCAATTCACTGCGTCGGTGGATGGCCGTGCACTCGCCGAACGACTGCGACATGTCGAGCCTGGGTGCGAGTCGATCGCACCGTGGTGGTGGGTAAAAGGTTTGCGGCAAGCAGGCAGGAAACCGACCGCTACGTTAATTCTTGGCTGGTTAAAGGGGCTTTCCCGAACTCGAGGTGTGGCAATCGGCTGCTCGAGCAGGGGCATTGCGGGTTATGTCTCGGGTGGGGGTGGCGGAGAGCGCAATCACAGCCGCATGAACGGGTCCGTGCGGCTAACGTGTGGTCATGACAGGACCGATGCCTTTGACCCTTGCCTCGATCCGCCAAGCTCCCAAGGCGCTGCTGCACGATCATCTCGACGGTGGTCTGCGGCCCGCGACGGTTTTGGAGCTCGCCGCCGATTGCGGTTACGACGACCTACCCGCCGACAATGAGACCGGGCTGGCGGCGTGGTTCCGCGATGCGGCCGACAGCGGCTCGCTCGAGCTCTATCTGGAAACCTTCGCGCACACCGTCGCGGTAATGCAGACCCCCGAGGGCCTGCGCCGCGTGGCTCGGGAATGTGCGGAAGACCTCGCCGCCGACAGCGTGGTCTATGCCGAGGTGCGCTTCGCTCCCGAACAGCATCTCGAGCGCGGCCTGACCCTGGACGAGGTGGTCGAGCACACCCTCGCCGGATTCCGCGAGGGTGCGGCGGCCGCGGCCGAGGCCGGTCACCCGATCGTGGTGATCTGCCTGCTCACCGCCATGCGGCATGCGGCGCGTTCGCGCGAGATCGCCGAACTCGCGGTGCGGTGGCGCGACCGTGGCGTCGGCGGTTTCGATATCGCGGGCGCGGAAGCGGGCTTCCCGCCCAGCCGTCACCTGGACGCCTTCGAATACATGCGAGCCAATAGCGCGCATTTCACCATTCACGCGGGTGAGGCGTTCGGGCTGCCGTCCATCCACGAGGCGCTGGCGTTCTGCGGGTGCGATCGGCTCGGCCACGGTGTGCGGATCACCGACGACATCACCGTTCCCGGCGCGATCGAGGACGCGCAACTCGGACTGGTCGCGAACTATGTGCGGGATATGCGAATTCCGCTCGAGCTCTGTCCGTCGTCGAATGTGCAGACCGGCGCGGTCCCCTCACTCGACAAGCATCCGTTCGACCTGCTGGCGCGGCTGCGCTTCCGCGTCACCGTCAACACCGACAACCGCCTGATGAGCGACACCAGCATGAGCCAGGAAATGCTCAAGCTGGTCGACACCTTCGGCTACGGCTGGAGCGACCTCGAACGCTTCACCATCAACGCGATGAAGTCCGCGTTCATCCCGTTCCCCGAGCGGCTGCGCATCATCGACGACATCATCAAGCCGGGTTACGCCGTCCTGCTCGGCTAGCCCTACTTCTCCTGCGTGAGCCTGGACTCGAAGTTGCGCTCCAGGTCCCGCCAGCTCTGGGCCTCCGCGGTGAACGGCGGGTTCGGGGCCAGGCGGGTCGGGTCCGGGTTCAGCAGGTAGGAGACGTACCAGCCGAGCGGGGTGGACTGCGCCAGCGCCTGCTCCACCGTGTCGTCGTCGGCGTAATCGGCTGCGTCGGTGAACAATTCGACCGCGAGATCGAGCTGTTCGATATCGACCGCTTCCGGGCCCTCGCCCAGGTCGTCGGCGAGACCGGGCAGCACGTAGACGTTCTCGTCGGTCACCTCGACCTCGAGCGAACCATCGACGGCGGCGGTCTGCACATCGGTGTAGGTGCTCACCCGCGCCAGCTCGTGCTCGTGGTCATCGGCCAGGTAGCGGGCCAGCGCACGCTCGGAGCCGAATACGGTGATGGAGCCGTCCTTGCCGAGGAAGATCGGCTCGTCGTCGAGGTAGCAGCGCAGCGTGAAGTAGGTGCCGTCGGAGGTGACGATCTTGACCGGGTCGATGCCGACCTCGTGCCAGAACGACTCGTCTTCCTCCTCCTCCTCTTCGTCTTCTTCCTCGTCCTCGTCGTCCGCATCGAGGTCGACGGATTCGAACTCCTCGTCCTCCTCGCTGTCGGCCGCGTCATCGGCGTCGACGACGTTCTCCTCCGCAGCGAGCAGTTCGGCCTCCGCGACCGCGACCGCCTCGGCGTCGACCTCTGGGGTCTGCACCACGGAGTCGATGGCGTCGAGGACGTCGTCCCAGCCCTTGGCGATGGCGGCGCCGATCTGATCCCACAGCTCCTCGCCGTCGCGCCCGACGAAGGCGCTCACGCCGCTGGCCAGCGCGCCGACCACCGGATGGGAGCCGAAGAACTTGGTCACCGTCTCCAGCTCGCACACCTCCCCGATGTTGCGCACCATGCTGAGCGTGTCGTCGAGCTCGGCGATGGTGTCCACATCGGGATCGCTCGCGACCAGCTCCGGCACCCCGACCAGATCGAAGGTGAAGTTCTCCTCCGGCTCCAGTTCGACCGCCGACAACCCGGCCACGACCTTCCACGCCGGATGGTCCACGAGATCGTTATCGGAGTTGGTCCGGATGAATGCGGCCAGCTCCGCAACAGTCTCGAAACCGTAGAGGGAGTCCTCATGTCCGAGGAACGCCTCCCACTCGTCATCACCGTCGCGCCAGCGCGGTGCCCACAGGGTGACGAGATCGCCGTCGGTCAGGCCGAGCTCGATCGGGACGATGTCTCCAGAAGCCATGTGCGGAAGCCTATCGACCTTCCGAGTCAGTGACTATCCGGCCCGCCTCCAACGCTTCCCGGGGCACCCTCCGGCGCCACCACGAACGACTCGTTCAGTGTCGCAACGACCTTCGATCGCTGCGTGCCGGCGTCCTCAGCGGCCTGGCGACAGGCCCATACGATCAGCTGCCCGACCTCGGCGGGCGGCAGCGAGGTGACCGACTCCGACAGGCTCAGCGCGACCAGGGCACCGTCGCTGTTCACCTCGACGCTGACCGTGCCATCCTCGGTCCGGAACCGGCCGTGCACCTGCTTGAGGCCGTACAGCGCGGCCTCGAGCGCTTCCAGTTTTGCCGTCGCGTTGGCGACCAACGCGTCCATCTCAGCACTCATGCCTGCGCCTCGCTGGCGCTCAGCTCCGGCATGACTGCTGTCGCAGCTGTGTCTATGATTCGCTCGCTTCGCTCACTCATGGCCTGCGCCTCGCTGGCGCTCAGCTCCGGCATGACTGCTGTCGCAGCTGTGTCTATGATTCGCTCGCTTCGCTCACTCATGGCCTGCGCCTCGCCGGCGCTCGGCTCCGGCATGACTGCTGTGCTCATCGTTCGCTCGCTCAAACCGGCCTCATCCAGCTCGTCGGTCCCGTGTCCGCGTCATCGATCCGGTCCAGTTCGTCCACCGCGGCCTGGCGCGTCGGCAGGCCGAGCTTGTCCAGGATGTCGGCGGGCATGCCCGCTTCGGCGAGCAGTTCGCGCCGACGGGCTCGGGCGGCGACGGTGGAGCGCTTGGTCAGCCGCAGGATCTCGTCGGCCAGAGTCTGTGCGCCGTAACGGTATTCGCTGCGTTCGAACTTGATCTCGATCGGCATGCCCTGGTCGGTGGCCCGGACCGAGATGGTGCCCGATCGGTTGGTACTCGACGCCACCGTGACATTGGGTATCGGTGGGGTCTGGGGCTGGGACATTATTCGTTCGCTCCGCTCACTTATGAGGTCGGCCGGTAGAAGCCATAGAAGTTCATACCCATGTTGTCGGTCCGAACCGAGCTGATCTGGACCGGATTACCGGCCTCGACGAACTGCCCGTTGCCGACCACCATCGCGACGTGGCCATCCCACACTGCCAGATCGCCGGGCATCAGATCGCCCGGCGAAACCTGCATATGGCCGTTGCCCTGTTCCTGCGCCAGCCGGGGCAGATCGACACCGGCCTCGCCGTACGCGTATTTGGTGAGACCACTGCAGTCCAGTCCGGAGCCGGGCGTATTGCCACCCCACACATAGGGTGTGCCGACCGCGCCGATGGCCGCCTTGACCGCCGTCGCCGCCTTCTCGTTCGGGGCTTCCACGACGCTGCCATCTGGCAGGGTGATCTTCACGCCCTTACCGGATGCCGACGACTGCCCGGTCCCGGTCGTGGTGCTGGTACTCGGCTTGGAGCTCGACGCCGTGCTCGCGGTCGTAGTGCCGGCTTTGCTCGCGGTGCTCATCAGGCTGCTGAGCATGCCGCCGGCGCCGCTCGCGACACTGCTCACCGTCGATGACAATTGCGAGGCACCTTGAGTGGCGGTGCCGACCGTGCCGGCGACATTGGACAGCGACGGCGTCGACGGCGCGGGGGTCAGCTCGTTCATCGACGCGGTCTGGGTATCGAGTTCGTTGCGTACGCGGCCGACCACATTCAGCCCCTGACCGATGTGGTCGATCGCGGAGCCGACGAGCACCGTCAACCCCTCCGGTGTGGCCAGGGCCGGACCGAGACTGGTGGCCTGGTTCACGAACGACTGGACGATTCCGTTCAGTTCCTTCTGACCTGTTTCGACCTGGGCGGCAGCCTGATTCACGACGGTAGCCATGTCGTTACCGCGGTCGGAAATGGTGGCGGCCGAGGTCTGCACCCGCAGCGCCTTCGCGGTGACGGCATCGGCCGCCGCGCCGTCCCATGCGTTGTTCACCTGGTTGATGCTGTTGCGGCCGACCGCATGCACCTGGTCGACGGCGGTCGAGGTGGAGGTCAGTGCGTCGGCGGGCCCGCCGGTGGGCAGGACGCCGGTGCCGAAGCTGGAGAGCAGGTCGAGCAGTGGCTGGACCAGGGCGCTGACGTCGATCACGGCGTCACCCGTCCAGTCCGGTGGCGTTCAGCCCGGCGGCATTGTTCAGGTCGGTTTCCTGGAGGACGACGGCGGAAGAAGCTGCCGCACCGCCCATACTCGCGAGCACCGCCGACAACTGACCGATCGAGGCGACATGCCCGGCATGCGCCGCAGCGTAGGCGGCCATGAAATCGCCGCCGATCAAGCCCATTATGGGGCCGAGGAGAGTGGGATCGGCGGCCGCGGCGCTCATTCCGGCGGCGGCGAGATCACCTGACATGGTCGCGGCCGTCGCGCCGTAGGCTGTGATGCCCTCGGTGTCGGCCGACATCTTTCGCATAGTGCTTCCCCCATCTGTTTGTTCCCAGGCAGAGTACGTCATCCACCTAGTTCGACGCGCTGCCTTACCGATCGGTTCCAGCCGTTCGAAAAAAAATTCGGGTGGAGGTTTGCCGCCGAACTCGTCTTCGACCTTATCGTTCCAACATGCGCACGCACACCGTGGACCACCCACTCGCCGCCACCCTGCTGACCACGATGCGCGATGCGGGAACGGCCAATCCGGCCTTCCGCGCCGCACTGCGTGATCTCACCGGAATCCTGATCTACGAGGCGCTGCGCGACGCGCCGGTGATCCATTTCCCGATCACCACACCGGTATCCGGCACCGAGGGAACGCGATTGGCGCAGCCGCCGCTATTGGTTCCGGTGCTGCGCGCCGGGCTCGGCATGGTCGACGCGGCCGCCGAACTAATTCCGGACGCCAGGGTCGGTTTCGTCGGCATCGCCCGCGACGAAACCACCCATCAGCCGGTGCCGTACATGGAATCGCTGCCCGCCGACCTGTCCGAGATGCCGGTCTTCGTACTCGACCCGATGCTGGCAACCGGCGGTTCGATGCGCCACACCCTGCAACTGCTCGCCGCCCGCGGCGCCACCGACATCACCGCGGTCTGTGTCGTAGCCGCCCCCGAAGGCATTGCCGCCCTTGCCGATTCGGGTCTCCCCGTGCGTCTGGTCACTGCCGTCGTCGACTCGGGCCTCAACTCCGACGCCTACATCGTCCCCGGCCTCGGCGACGCCGGTGACCGCCAATTCGGCCCGCGCTGACCCAATCCCGCCCCACCAACCCCGTCGCTACTGCGCGAGCCGCCCGCAGTATGCCCGCAACTCGGCAAGCCGCCGCTCAGCCGAGGCGCGCGCAGTGGCGAGTGCGTCCCGGGTGGCGACCGGTTCGACCACTTCCAAATAGCATTTGAGTTTCGGCTCCGTGCCGGACGGCCGGACCACGATCCGGGAGTTGGCGCCCTCGAAAATCAGTGCGTCGGTGCGCATTCGGCCGCGTACCTGGAGCAGATCGGTGTATTCGACCGGCTCGCCGGCGATTTCGTCGGGCGGGGCAGCGCGCAGGCGGTTCACGAGGTCCGCAGCGGCGGCCGGGTCGGGTAGGCGCAGCGAGACCTGGTCGGTGGCGTGCAGGCCGAATTCGACCGCGTAGTCGTCGAGTTCGTCGGCGAGGGTGCGGCCCGCCGCCTTCAGCCGGGCGACGAGATCGGCGGCCAGCACCGCCGCGGAGATACCGTCCTTGTCACGGACCGCGGCCGGGTCCGCGCAGTGACCGATCGCCTCCTCATAGGCGTAGACCAGACCGTCGCCCGCGCGGGCCAGCCACTTGAAGCCGGTCAGCGTTTCCGCGTACCGCGCGCCGCGGGCGGCGGCGAGCTTCGAGAGCAGTCGCGACGACACGATGGTGGTCGCCACCAATGCATCCGGGGGCGCGGTCCGCAGCACGTAATCGCCGAGCAGCACACCGGTTTCGTCGCCGCGCAGCATGCGCCAGCCGCCGTCGCCGTCCGTAATGCCGATGGCGCAGCGATCGGCGTCCGGGTCGAGGGCGATGGCGAGGTCCGCGCCGATCCGGGTGGCGGTGGCGAGCAAAAGGTCGGTGGCGCCGGGCTCTTCCGGATTCGGGAAGGCGACGGTGGGGAAGCCGGCATCGGGCGCGAATTGCGCACCCACGACGTGCACATGCTTGAATCCCGCCGCGGTGAGAGCAGCCACCGCCGTATCGCCGCCGACCCCGTGCAACGGTGTCAACACGATCCGGACATCGGAGCGCTCCCCGGGACCGCCGATCAACTCGGGCAGCCGGGCCACCCGATCGATATAGCGGCGCACCAGGTCATCGGCGGCCGGTCCGACGGGCGTGCGGGCGATCGGCTCGGTGACGGCCTCGATGCAGCGCTCGATCTCGGTGTCGGCCGGTGCGAGCAGCTGCGAACCGCCGTCCAGATACACCTTGTAGCCGTTGTCGGTCGCGGGATTGTGCGATGCGGTGATCTGTACTCCCGCAACGGCTCCCAGCTCACGCACCGCGTAGGCGACGATCGGGGTGGGTAGCGGCCGGGGCAGCAGCGTCACCGGAAAGCCCGCGGCGGCAAAGATTTCCGCGGTCGCGATGGCGAATTCGGCGGAGCCGTGCCTGGCGTCGCGCCCGACGACCACCGCGCCGCCGCCGAGACAGCGACCGCGTAACCACTCCACGAGTCCGGCGGTCGTCCGGCTCACCGTGTCCAGGTTCATGCCGTCGGGCCCGTCCTGCAGCGGCCCGCGGAGCCCGGCGGTGCCGAAGCGCAGCATCTAGAGCCGTTCCAGTACGCCGCGCAGCAATTTGCCGAGACGCGGTGCGGCCGCATGTCCTTCGGCGAGTACCTCGGCATGCGAGAGGTGCGCACCCGTGACGCCCGCGGCGAGGTTGGTGACCAGCGAGATACCGAGCGCTCGGGCGCCGAGCGCACGTGCCGCGATCACCTCGAGCACCGTCGACATGCCGACCAGATCCGCGCCGATGGTGCGCAGCATCCGGATCTCGGCCGGGGTCTCGTACTGCGGTCCGGTCAGGCCCGCGTACACGCCCTCGGTCAGGCTCGGGTCGATTTCCCTTGCCAGCGCACGCAATTCGGGATCCCACGCATCCACGAGATCGACGAAGGTCGCGCCCGCCAGCGGCGTGCGGCCGGTGAGATTGAGATGGTCGCTGATCAGCACCGGCTCACCGACGCGCAGACCGTCCCGGATCCCGCCCGCCGCATTCGTGAGCACAACGGTTTCCACGCCCGCCGCGATCGCCGCGCTCACCGGATGCACGACATCGCTCGGCTGATAGCCCTCGTACAGATGCTGACGCCCCATCAGCAGCAGCACGGGCGTGCTGTCGACGGCGACCGAATGCACCATCCCGACATGCCCTTGCGCACTCGGCGTCCCGAATCCGGGCAGCTCCGGCATCGGCACCGACGCCGACGGCGCCCCGATCTCCGCGGCCGCCTCCTGCCAGCCCGATCCCAGCACCACCGCAACCCGGTGCCGCTCCACTCCCGTACGTTCGGCAATCGCCCTCGCGGCCTGTTCGGCAAGCATGCCGTCACGGTATCTGATTTGCCGCGGCTCTGTCTTTGGCAGCGCCTTCGGCGCTGCGGGTTCGCGGCCCCCGGGTGTCTCGCGTCCGAGTCGTCGAGACTCGCGACTTCGTCGCATGCGCGGAGACGCCGCCGCCGCCGCACCGGGCGCCAACCACACGCGCGGCATAAAACC
>NZ_JBITMA010000012.1:81156-81566 GCF_044465765.1 Nocardia sp. NPDC049526
TGCGCTTCGACGACTCGGACGCGAGACGGGCCGCGAACTCCTCGCTCGTAAGACTCGCTCCGTTGGGGTCACCGATGGCGGATCGTTCGGCCACCGGTGCACGGGCGAGGGATGGTCGAGTCCGACGCCTGCGGCGCGTGCGCTTGGACGGCTCGGACTTGAGACGGGCCGCGAATGGTTGCTCGTAAGACTCGCTTTCGTTGGGGTCGCCGATGGCGGATCGTTTGGCCACCGGTGCACGGGCGAGGGATGGTCGAGTCCGACGCCTGCGGCGCGTGCGCTTGGACGGCTCGGACTTGAGACGGGCCGCGAACGGTTGCTCGTAAGACTCGCTTTCGTTGGGGTCGCCGATGGCGGATCGTTTGGCCACCGGTGCACGGGCGAGGGATGGTCGAGTCCGACGCCTGCGG